>NZ_JOFX01000003.1 GCF_000719345.1 Streptomyces sp. NRRL F-2664 | reverse complement strand
ACCCACCACACCCTCTGGAACATGTCCGACCGCGGCATCCCCCGCTCCTACCGCATGATGGAGGGCTTCGGCGTCCACACCTTCCGCCTCGTCAACGCCCAGGACGTCACCACGTTGGTGAAGTTCCACTGGAAGCCCAAGCTGGGCGTGCACTCCCTGGTCTGGGAGGAGGCCCAGATCCTCGCGGGGGTGGATCCCGACTTCCACCGCCGCGACCTGTTCGACGCGATCGAGTCCGGCGCGTACCCGCAGTGGGAACTGGGCATCCAGGTCTTCCCGGACACTCCGGAGCAGACTTTCGAGGGCATCGACCTCCTCGACCCCACGAAGATCGTCCCGGAGGAGCTCGCGCCGGTGAAGCCGGTCGGGTTGCTGACGCTCAACGCCAACCCTTCGAACTTCTTCGCCGAAGTGGAACAGGTCGCCTTCCACACCGGCCACCTGGTGCCCGGCATCGACGCCACCGACGACCCGCTTCTGGCCGGGCGGAACTTCTCCTACCTCGACACGCAGATCAGCCGGCTCGGCGGCCCCAACTTCCCCCAGCTGCCGATCAACCGCACCCACGCCCCCGTCAACGACATGCTGCGGGACGGCATGCACCAGACGGCCGTGCACCGTGGCACGGCGCCGTACAAGCCCAACAGCCTCGACGGCGGCTGCCCCTTCTTCGCCGGGGCCGACACCGGTGCGTTCATCGAGGTGCCCGTTGAGGTCCCGGCCGGACACAAGGTCCGTGAAGCCCCGGCCTCCTTCGCCGACCACTTCTCCCAGCCCCGCCTGTTCTGGCTCAGCATGAGCGCCGTGGAACGCGAGCACATCATCGCCGCCTACACCTTCGAGCTGTCCAAGTGCTACGAGCAGGCCATCAAGGAACGCACATTGGCCGTGCTGGCCAACATCGACAGCGAACTGTGCGCCCAGGTCGCCGCCGGCCTGGGGCTGCCGGCACCGGCGGCAACCGAGCCGCTCGCGGACGTCCGGCCCAGCCCGCGCCTGTCGCAGATGGGCGAGACCTGGCCCCCGGACGGGCGGATCATCGGCATCGTCACCGACGCGGCCGGTGACCTGGCGGGCATCGCCGCAGTCCGCGAGGCCGTCCTGGACGCGGGGATGGTGCCGCTCGTGATCGGCCCGGTGGGCGGACACCTGCGCGGTGAGGGACACCCGGTGACGGTGCAGCGCACCTACGCCAACGCGCGTTCGGTGGAATTCGACGCCCTGCTGTTCGCCGGCACGCCCGCAGCGGGCGCGGACGCCTACGGCGCCCGCGATGCCAAGGCCGGCGACCCCAGGCCGGCCACCGGCGACCCCCGCATCCTGGCCCTGCTCGCCGAGGCGTACCGGCACGGCAAGGCCATCGCGGGCTGGAACGATGCCGAGCGCCTGTTCGAAGCAGCCGGCATTCGCCACGGCGAGGCCGGCGTCGTCATCGCCCACGACGGCCCTGGTGCTCTGCGGCAGCTGACCGACCTGCTGGGGACCCACCGGGTGTGGGAACGATTCCCTGCTTCGGCTGCCGCCGGATGAGCCCGCGGCGCTGGGCATGACCGGCCGGCGCCCTCACCTCTGATCGACCCAGCGCGCCCCATCGGGGGGCGGCCGGTGGCGCACCGGTCACCGGGGCCGTCACCCGGCGCGCTGGGTCGCCTCGCCTGCCTGGGCGGGTACGGCGGGCAGGGGGACGGTGCAGGAGGCGCAGCGTCGGGCGGCAGCCGGTACGGGGCTGAGGCATTCGGGGCAGTCCCGTTTGGGGGCCTGGACGTCCTGGTGGGGCGCGAGGCGTTCGTGGAGCTTGTTGATCGGGAGGACGACCAGGAAGTAGAGGGCGCTCGCGAGGAGGACGAAGCTGATGGCCGCGTTGATGAAGGCGCCGTAAGGGAATTCGGTGGCCCCGACGGTGAAGGCCTTTCGGCTCATGTCACCCGTGGCCCCCGTGGCCAGCCCGACGAGTGGTGTCAGGAAGGCCCCGACGAAGCCGTTCACCACGGCGGTGAACGCTGCCCCGATCACGATGCCGACGGCCAGGTCGACCACATTGCCGCGCAGGATGAAGCTGCGGAAGCCCTTCACCTTCTCACCCCTCCAAGAAACGTCGTGCGGCACGGAGGCCCGGTCGGATACCGAGCCTCTGCCTCGGATGCCCGGTCATGCCGCACCCATGTCCGGCGTGGACAAGCACCGCCGACGGGGAACGGAACGGCACGGCGACTGCTGGGCGCCGCGAGGGGCCGCGGTGTCACTCCGGCCCTGCTCCGGCGGCGCCCCGGCCCACGTGGCGCAGCCCCTGAGCTGTCGGCGGATGCGAGAAGCAGCCCGGCCCTGACTGCCGGTGAGCAGGGAGGATCGTCCCGCCGCCCGCGACGGCGAAATGTGCAGTGCGACGACGCCGGGACGGAGCGGATTCGTCCATGTGCGCGCCCCGCCTGGCAGGCGCCGTCGATCACCCCGAGCCTTGAGTCGGCCCTGCGCCCGCAGGGGGTGTGTCTGGAAGGACTCAGATGTCTCAACGCAACACGGTCATGCGCAGTCTGCACGACATCGGTCTGGCGGCCTGGTTCGGCGGCTCTCTCATGGGGGCCGTCGGACTCAACGGAGCGGCACGTCACGCCGTGAAGGAGTCGGTTCTCGCCTCGCGGATCGCCAGCGCCGGCTGGGCCGCCTGGACCCCGGTGAACGCGGCCGCCATCGGCGCCCACCTGGTCGGCGGAGCCGGCCTGCTCGGTGCCAACAGCGCCCGGGTGGCCTACCAGAGCGGCGTCGGTGCCTCCACCCTCGCCAAGACGGTCCTCACCGGAGCCGCGCTCGCCGCCACCGCCTACAGCCGGGTCCTGGGCAAGAAGGTCGAGCTGGCCTCGTCCCCCGACTCCGAGGACCAAGAGGCTGCCGCCGACCACCCGGTGGGGTTGGAGCAGGCGCAGCGCCACCTCGCGATGCTGCAGTGGGCCGTACCGGCCCTGACGGCCGGGGTGCTCGTACTCAACGCCCTGCACGGAGAGCAGCAGCGCCCCGAGCAGCAGCAGGCGGGAATGCTACGGCGCGCCGCCTCCCCCCTGGCCATGGCAGGCGGCAGAAGCATGGCCGCCGTACGCCGAGCCTGCCACCACGGCCCGATGGCGGGCCACTGCTGAAGCTGCAGGCCGGCCTGCCCTTCGGCCCCGTGCCGGAGGCTGCCCTGCAGCCGCTCGCCGACCTCGGTTCGATCCGCCCCGCCCACCACGGCCGACGTCATTCACACAAGGAGACAGACCATGGCCAGAGCCACCCCGCCCAAGGTGACGCAGCCCGTCACGGACGACAGCATCAAGGTGCGCCAGCTCAGCCACTACCAGTTCAGCTGGGTGGCCGGTGAGCCCGCTGCCCCGGGCACTCTCACCCTGCAGCTCGTACTCGACGAAGGAGCCTGGGAGGAGGTGCTGACCGTCGACGCCGACGACGCCGACGTCCTCCAGGACCTCCTGCGCAGCACACCGACCGTGCACTACGACGTCAGTCGCCGGACCCTGATGTTCGGCGTGACCGCCGTCGGTACCTGATCGCCCACGGGCCCAGCAGATCACCGCGGGATCTGCTGGTGCCCGGGCGCTGTGTGGTGGCACCCAGCGGGATGCGGGCCGGTGGACCGGGGCAAGTACGGTTCGAGGAATCACCTGATCACCGAGTCTGCGGCGTTCCTGCGCCGCAGCCAGTGCCACCACCGGCTCTGTGGCCGTTGGGTGGACATGGCCAGCGCTGTCTCCAGCGCGTTGCGGGTGCTCAAGGTGTGCGTGTGCTCGTCGCCCAGGATACGGACGCGGTCATCGAGGGTTCGGCGCAGCAGGTCCATCGCCTCGGCCTGCTCACCTGTACTGGTCAGGGCGAGAGCGAGGTTGTGGCGACTGGCAAGGGTGTCCGGGTGCTCGGGGCCCAGGATGCGAGTGCGGTCCTCCAGGGTCTGCCGGTGCATGCGCACTGCCTGTGCGTGCTCGCCCATCCCGTCGACCTCTGCCAGCGGCTGATCTGTTCAGGGCAGGTGCTTCCGGACGGACAGCCACTCCAAGGCCAGGTCACGGAGTGGACCGGGCTGCAGGTGGTACTGAAGCCGCTCGAACGGAGCCGTGATGTTCTTGATACGGCGCAGGTGTCCGATCTGTTCGCTCGGCTGATCCTGCCACCGAACGCTCTGACCACGGGCCTGCTGGGGCGTCAGAACCACCGCGTTCACGATGCCTGAGGCGATGGCAGCAGCATCCCAGTCGGAGTCGGCGGGGTCCGGACCAAGGTCCTCGATCATCCGCGTCCGGAGCCAGAAGTTGTGCGCGGCCATTCGTGCCTGATCCCACGGGCCGTCGCCATGCATGCGGGCATTGACCTGCAACGACAGCTTGGCCCACTGTTTCCGCAACTCCGCGGGCAGACGCTGGTCGTTCGCACGGGACAGCGCTACCACCCGGATGTGCTCCATCTCCGCGCCATCAACACCCGCACGATCCGCCCACTCACGGACCTCTTCGAAGGAGTGTCGGGACCATCCGTCGGTGCTCGCTCTGCTTTCCACGCACGAAGGATCCCTCACGGCCCGCATCGTGCCAGTTCTTCCCTCCGGTAGGTGTCTCCTGCGACACGCGCCGTTCCAGCAGGTGGGGAACGATCCGGTCCCGGAAGATCGCCCGGTTCTCCTCCGCCGGTAACCAGTGCTGCTCCGCCTCCGCCGGGTCGATCACGCGATGCCTTCCCGGATCTCGCAGGCCAGCTCTGTGTAGCGCTGCCGGGCGGCGGCGATCTGCTCACGGTCGGTGGAACGCAGCGCCTCGCGTTCCCGAGCCATCCGGGCCTGCGCAGCCAGCGCGCTCTGGATGACCTCCTGCGCGGGGTCCGGCTTGCTTTCCTCGGCAGCGATCAGCGCGGTGTAGGCGCCGACTGCACCGTTCACCGCCTCGATTGCAGCCTCGTACGCAGCCGTGTCCTCGTTGGACCAATCGTGCGACTCCAACTCGTGTGTGACGGACATGCCGTTGTCGGGTCCGGTCATGGGAGTTCCCCCTCCTCGTTGTGGATCATTCTTGTCGAAGCAGTCATAGGTGGGTCGATTTTTCCCCTGTGGTCTGTCTGGCCGTACAACCCGTGCCCGCCACCGGCGTGGGCGGTGCGGATCGGCCGTGGGTGCGGCCGTCGAGCAGCCGTGAGCGGTACCCGCTCGATGGCCGGCCCGTCGGAATCCTCGGCCGCCGCCACATTCACGGCCGTCTGCGCCCGGTCGGCCGGACCGTACCGTTGCGCCCGGACGCCGCCCGGCAGGTCGCCGAGCACCTCACCGCGGCCACGCCCGGGCACCCGTGGACGGGGGCGAAGTGCTCGGCGACGTGGGGGAGCGGCGACGTCCTCGACACCACCCTCGTCCACCCTGCCCGGTTCGCCGCGGTGAGCGCCGACCGGCCATCCACGCAGAGCAGGCGGGTCCGGCCGGGCCGGCGGTGCCGGGGGCGGATGGTGGTGCGGTGACCGACACGCTGCGGGTCACGGCCGATGCGGTGCCGCGCGAACACCGAGACCGTGCGGTGGCGCTGGCGGACCGGCAGGTACTGCGGCATCTCGGTGCCGGAACGCAACCGCACCACGCGGGCGGTCATGGCCTGTGAGGACGGGGTCTCCTCGTTCCCCTGCCGGCTTCCGCCCGGCGCCGTCGACGTGGCGGTGCTGCGCGGTGCCCGCGTCGGCGACCGCCTGGACGTCCCGGGGAGCACGCCGGTCGTGGAACTGGCCTTCCCCGCACCGCTGGCGACCGGCCAGATCGCCTCACTGGAGTACGAGGTGGTCTACGCCCCGCTCCGCGAGCCGGTGACCGAGTACCGCAGGGTCGCGCACGCCCGGGCCGACAACGTCGACCTGGTCGTCGAGTTCCCGCCGTCACTGCGGCCCGCACGCGTCTGGTGGACGGTCTGGGACCACCACCGGGACGGCACGGTCCTCGGTGAAGCGCCGGTGGCCATGTCCCCGGAGGGCTCGGTCCACCGCTTCGTCCTGGCACTGGAACATGCGGCGGCGGGCTTCCGCTGGACCTGGTAGGACCCCGGGCGCCGGGCACCACAGGATCGGGCGCGGGCTGTTCCGGTGGTCGGACGCGCGATACGGCGCCCGGCAGGTACGACGCGGGTTCCGAGAGGGTGGTCACCACTGTCGGTGAACCGTTGCCTTGCTGCCAGTCACCAGGCTTGCGGGTGGAACGTCATCGGCTACTACCGCGCCGGCTGCGACCACGGCGTCACGACCAATGCTGACGCCGGGGAGGATCGTGGCACCGGCACCGATCCACACATTCTCCGCTACATCGATGGGTGCACCGGTGAGGTACAGCCGCCGCTCCCCGGGATCGACGGGGTGGCCGCTGGTGATGAACGTGACCTTCGGTCCGATCATCACGCGCTCGCCGAGCCGGATGCCCGCGTAGTCCAAAAACGTGCAGTTCTGGTTGATGAAGACGCGATCAGCGAGGTGGAGGTTCAGGCCGTGGTCCGTGTAGAAGGGCGGATAGATCGTGGTTCTCGGCGGCAGGGGCTTGCCGAGGATCTGTTCGAACAGCTCCGCCTTGCCCGCTTCGTCCTCGAAAGGCAGGACGTTCAGGCGGGAGGTGAGGCCGGTGACCCGTAGGACCCTGTCGGCCATGGCCTGGAACTCGGCGCTGTGAATGCGCATGAGACGGTCGCTGGACAAGCCACGATCCTTTCTGTGCATGCTCGGCTCTCACCTTCGAAGCAAGGTGGCTCCGGCACGCGTTGACCGGGGCCACCTACAGCGCTCACCAAAGCCCAGCGCTCCTTGCACCAGGCGCACGGTCCAGGTTCGGGGAACAGGTACTGCGCTTGTTCCTCATCTTCGGCGGTCTGGCACTGGGTCGGGCGGCCCCATGAAGGCGTCGAGCTCTTCCATGATTTTGCGGAGCTCGCGGGCTCCGCGCGACGACATCGCTCGGATCAGTCGACCGAGATGTCTGACGTCTCAATCCTGCAACTCAGGGCCGACTCAATCGAGGATCGCGGTCGCCTCCACCTCGACCAGGACGTCGGACTCGAACAGGTAGTCGACTCCGATCAGCGAGGAGGGTGGAAGCGGCACCGTCAACCCGATCTCCTCCGCCACCTGCCCGACCCCTTCCATGAACGCGTCGATCTTCTCGGGCGCCCAGTCCGTGACGTAGAAGGTGAGCCTCAGGACGTCGGCGAACGACGCACCCGCCCCTGCGAGGCCCTTCCCGGTGTTCCGCAGCGCGTGCGCGACCTGTCCGGCGAGGTCTCCCGGGGCGAGGGGAGACCCGTCTGCCGACCGGGCGACCTGGCCGCTGACATGCACGTGACGGCTTCCCGTGCCCACGGCCACATGCTCGTAGGGGGTGGGCTGCATCATGCCTTCGGGTGTGAAACGGCGGACGGACATGGAGGGCTCCTCACTTCGACCAACTCGGTATACCTTTGCTACCTGGTAGACGAAGGACACTTCAAGGAGACCAGGTATCGTGCCGGTTACCACGCACAGCCACGACGGCGAGCTCAGGATCGAGCACCCCCACCGGGAGTTCCTCGACCAAGTGCTCGACAAGTGGTCGCTGAGCGTCCTCAACGAACTCTGCGAACAGCCCTGCCGCTTCAACGACCTGCGCCGTGCGATCCCCGCGGTGACCCAGAAGTCGCTCACCGCCACGCTGCGCCGGCTGGAACGCAACGGCATCGTGGAGCGCGTGCTCCTCAGTTCCCGCCCCGTCGCCGTCGAGTACCGGATCACCCCTCTGGGAAAGACCATGAGGCAGCCGGTCGAGGTGCTCCTGGAGTGGGTCGCGACACACATGCCCGAGGTGGAACGCGCCCGTCGTGCCTTCGACCTCGCCTGAACCGGAACTCACTCCGCGGCCGGCGGTGGTGATGACCGGCTCGAATCGAGTGCCGGTGCTCCGACGCTCCCGGACATCCACCACCACCTCGTCGGCAGGGACCGGCTGGTCATCGCCGTCCGGCCGGGCCACCCGCTCACCGAAGGCGCCCTGAATCCGGAGCGCTACGCGGCCGCCGAGCACCTCACCGTCTCCCGGCGCGGACGCCTGCGCGATCAGATCGACGACGCCCTGACCGCACGATGCCTCGAACGACGTGTGGTCGCCGCCGGACCCACCACTGCCTTCGCCCTCCAACTGGCCCTCGATACCGACCTGGTCGTCACCGTCCCCGACGCCGTCACCCGCACGGCTCGCGACCGACTCGGCCTGGTCACGCTGCAGCCGCCGCTGGCGCTGCCCGACGTCCCGCTGTACCTGCTGTGGCACCGTCGCTACGACGAGGACCGCGCCCACACCTGGCTGCGTGAAACGGCCGCCGGGACCGTCCGGGCACTCTTCGCGCCCCCGGCCCTCCCTCAACAGCACTGCTCCCGCAGCACCGCCGAGTGACCGGTACACCCGAGGGTCGGGGCGGCCACCGACCGGACCACCTCCGCCGACCCGGACACCGACCGGTGGACATGGACGCCGAACCTTGACCGGACGGCGCTGTCAGCAGCCGACGCTGACACCGGGCCGACACCTGGGCTTCGCGCGACGCAGGGAGGCGGCCGGGAGTGCGCCCCGTCGCTCAGCGGAACCGGGTGCGCACCCCCGGCCGTGGCTCAGGCCCGGGTGTAGCCGCCGTCTGCGAAGAGTTCGGCGCCGGTGACGAACGAGGAGGCGTCCGAAGCCAGGAAGAGGGCGGCTTCGGCGATTTCCTCGGCGTCGGCCAACCGCCCCAGGGGCACGACGGTCTCGGCGAACTGCTCGACGTCCGGCCCCGCGGCGCCCAGCAGGCCGGGGGTCCGCGTGGGTCCCGGGCTGAGCACGTTGACCCGGAATCGGCGCTCCCGCGACTGCCGGGCCCAGTTGTGCACGAGGTTGCTCAGCGCCGCCTTCGAGGCGCTGTAGACCTCGAGTTGCTCATTGGGCCGCACACTGTTGCTTGAGCCGACGACCAGGATGGAGGCGTTCTCCGCCAGCAGGGGGAGCGCCTTCTGAACGGTGAACAGCGGGCCCTTGACGTTCACCGCGAGCGTCAGGTCGACGTTCGCCTCGGTGTGGGCGCCGAGCGCGGCGTCCGCGACGATGCCCGCGTTGGCCACCAGTACATCAATGCGCCCGGCCTCCTCACGGACTCGCGCGTAGAGCGCGTCCAGGTCGGCCAGGACCGAGACGTCGGATCGTACGCCGGTGGCCGCAGGGCCGATCTCTTCGACGGCCGCCTTGAGGCGGTCGATGTCCCTGCCGGTCACGAAGACCCTCGCACCCTCCCGGACGAAGCGGTGGGCGATGGCCAGCCCGATCCCGCTGGTCCCGCCGGTGATCACGGCGACCTACTGGTGCACCGCAGTCCTGGAGGTGGCCGGAGGGCAGTTGGCAGGCGGCCCGGACGCAGAGGCCTTCGCCCGGCTGTCGAGATACGTGCACCTCATGGCGGAGAACACCGCCTCAGACACCGAGCGCCGCGGGTGCCTGCTGGCCAAGGGTGCAGCGGAACTGGCCCAGCATGATCCGACGGTTGCCCAACGGTCGGCCGAGACCATGACGGCACTGCTGACCCTGCTGCGGACGGAGATCAGCGCCGCCCAGCGCCACGGCGACATCGACAGCACTGCGGATCCGGAGCGGTTGCGGCCCTTCTGTTGACGGTGGTCCGCGGTATCGAGGCGGTGGGCAAGGCCGGCCTGGACCCGGAGACGCTGCGGACCATTGCAGACACCGCACTGGCGGTCCTGCCCGTGCCCGAGGGGCGGAAACGCCTCGCCACCGGGCGCAGTCCGGCCCGCGAGAACTCACGTGGTGCCGTCACGGCTTCGTCGTAGTGGGCGCGGGATGTCGGGTCGGTCGGCGCGGCGGACGCGGAGTGGGAGAAGGCCTGTGTGAGCTGCTCGTTTCCGCGTCGGGATGGTTGCTCGCCGTGGATCGAGGAGCCCGAGCTGCGGGTCGCTGGGGCGAGGCCGGCGTAGGCGGCGGACGGGAAGCTGGATCCGTCGTTGCGGGCCGGGGCCGAACTGGTCGATGGGTTGAGCACGGCCGGGGTATGGCGTGGAAATACCGCACCAACTCGCCCCGGCGGGGCCGGCCCGCCGAGCTCGGGCCGTTGCAGACCGCCCACAAACGCTTCATGAGATCGGCGTCGACGGCACGGGTGAGATGATCACTGCCGCCGTCCTGTCCTTTACCCCCGACCCTGAGGCGCTGAACGACAGAGCGGCGGCGCCCTCCCGGAAGGGGGGCGCCGCCGCCGGTCCGTGCTCCCCGGTCAGTAGGTGTAACTCAGGCCCGACTTGTACGGGGTCAGGGTGCGCTGGGACACCACACCGCGGTAGGTGTACCAGCCCCACTTCTTGCACATCGTCTGGTAGCTCAGGGTGTTGTACGCCCCCGACCCCACTCGCACGCGGGGGTAGATGACGTTGTCGCCCCAGTCGCCGCCGGCCGGACCGCTCGAGTAGGCGTCCACGGCCCAGTAGACGCCGACGACCGATCCGCCCGCCGGACAGTTCCAGCTGCCGAAGTTGACCCAGACGTTCCCGCCGGACCAGGCGCTGGCCGGGGCGGCGCTCAGGCCGACGACCCCCAGCGCCATGAACGAGCCCGCCAGCACGGCCCGGCACTTCCGCAACAGTGATCCACGCATGTGACCTCCCCAGTGACGGCTGCGCGCGTTGGTGCGCCGCCGCGCGCAGCAGCCTCCCATAATCGGCCACCCGATGGTCCGACTTTCGCTCAAATTACTTCTATATCGAACTATTGCGTGATATACGGACGCTCGTGCGGCAGGAGTGCGGCTCCGTAGGCGGTCTGGTCCGCATGCAGGCCATTGCCCCGCCCAGGCAACGACTCAGGCGGCAGGGCTACTTCTGGCCGACGGCGCCGAGCCGGGGCGGTCACGGTTGCCGTCGCTGTCGCTCCGCAACGAACTGCTCCAGGACCGCCGCGACTTCGTCCGGGACAACCGCTCGGACATCGCCACCCTGGGCGACAACCACGGCCGCGCCGTCGACACAGAGTCCTGGGGCCGCCGCTGGCTCCCCGTCCTGCGTAGGCCCCGGACGCTTGCCGCCCGGGGGTCCTGCCTGACGGGCCCGTGGGGGCGTTGCCTCACCGGGTGACGGCCTGCACTGCCGCGCGTAAGGGGCGGCGCGGAAGGGGGTGTCGGTGGTGGCGGTGACCATGGAGGGATGAGCGCCGGTATCGCACCCAGGGGCTCGCGCGCGGGTGTCGAGGGGTTGTGCGAGAAGGTCCCGGGCGCCCTCGCGGCCGCACATACTCCTGGAACTGCTTCAAATCACCGCCTCGGGCACCGTTGAGCAGTCCGCCTGCGCCGCCCGGGCCACCGCCCGCTGTTCCGCTCGGGCCGCCGGCTGTTGTCCCGCCCGGGGCGTCACCCGGCCGCTCGGTTCCCGCGACCGCCCGCTCCTGGAATGCCGCCCTGGCGCCCTGTCCCGGCGGCATGGCCCCCTGCGGTTCGACTACCGCGTCACCCCGACGCGCTGCTCGCCGGAGCGGCCATCAACGCGGGAACGCGCGCCGTGATCGCCCGCGGGCCTGTTCTGCTGTGGCTGGCGGGCGGGACCGGAACGGCCGGCTGCATCGAGCAGTGCAAGGCGGCTGGAGCTGGACGTTCTCTGCACTGTGTTGAGCGAGAGCGAGGTGGGGGACCGCCAGGCGTGTCAGGGGCTCGGCGGCTTTCTCGGCGCTCGGCCGGCCTCATGGGCCCAAATTTCTCGAGCGCCTGGCGAGTCTGATTCCTGGCGGCCTTCCAGCGCCCTACCGGCCCCTGGCTCCGGCGCATACGAGTGCCCGGCAAGCCTCAGGGATGCGGTGCGGTCAGGTACCGCTGGATCGTCGGTGCCAGCCATGCCACGATCTCCGCCCGCGCCAGCCCCACCGCCGGCGGCATCCGCAGCACGTACCGCGTGAGCGCCAGCCCCAGGAGCTGCGACGCCATGAGTGCCGCCCGTGCCGGGACCTGCTCGGGGTCGGGGCACACCTGCCGGGCGACCGGCAGAAGCTGGTCCCGCAGGATGCCCTGCATGCGCTCAGCCCCGGCCTGGTTGGTCACGCCGACCCGCAGCAGGGCGGTGAGGACCTCGTTGTCCTCCCACATGTCGAGGAAGTGCTCGACGAGGATCCGTCCCGCGGCCTGCCGACGGTCCGCCCCGCTCACGTCCGGAAGCCGTAGGTCGATGGCGACGGCCGCCGCGAAGAGGCCTTCCTTGTTGCGGTAGTACCGCATCACCATCGACGGATCGATGTTCGCGTCCTTGGCGATGGCGCGGATGGTGGCTCGCTCGTAGCCGTCGGTCGCGAAGCGCTCGCGGGCCGCCGCGAGGATCGCGCCGCGCGTGGCGTCGGAGCGGCGGGGGGTGCCGTTGCCGGGAACCGGGGAGGTGTTGTCGCTGCCGTTCATGCCAACAAGCGTAGGCCAACGGACGTAGGTCAACAACTGTTGGCCAACAGGTGTTTGCCAACGACTGTTGACGCCGGGCTCAGCGCCTCGCTATCGTCGTCAACGAGCGTTGGCCAACATCTGTTGGCGATAGACGACGACAATGCAAGCGTTGGCAACAGGAGGCCACCATGAACGGCACCGCCACCCACCGCACCGTGATCGTTGTCGGCTCCGGCCCCACCGGCCTCCTCCTCGCCGGTGACCTCGCCACAGCCGGCGTCACCGTGACCCTCGTCGAGAAGCGGCCGCGCAAGATCAGTAACCTCTCCCGCGCCTTCGGGGTGCACGCCCGCACACTGGAGCAGCTCGACGCCCGCGGCCTCGCCGACGAGCTCCTCACCACCGGGGACACCATCACCGGCCTGCGGCTCTTCCGCCGCCTCTCCCTCGATCTGAGCACGCTGCCCTCGCGTTTCCCGTTCCTGCTCATCACCCCGCAGTACGAGGTCGAGCGGCTCCTGGAGCGGCGGGCCCGGGAGGCCGGGGTCGAGTTCGCGTACGAGAGCGAGGTCGTGGGGCTGCGGCAGGACGACGAGGGGGTCGACCTCGACGTGCGCGGCGCGGACGGGTCGGTCGTCACCCGCCGGGCGGCCTATGTCGTCGGCGCCGACGGCCACCGGAGCGCCGTGCGGGAGGCGATCGGCCTGGATTTCCCCGGCGTCTCCGTCATCAAGTCGCTGATCCTGGCCGATGTCCGGCTGGCCGAGAAGCCCGAGGGCGTCCTCACCGTCAACGGGCGCGGCGACGCCTTCGCGATGATCGCCTCCTTCGGCGACGGCTGGTACCGGGTCATGGGATGGAACCGCCGCAACGAGGTCTCCGACGACGCCCCGCTCGACCTCGACGAGGTCAAGGAGATCACCCGTCGTGCCCTGGGCGCCGACTACGGTATGCACGACGCCCGCTGGCTCTCCCGGTTCCACAGTGACGAGCGCCAGGCGCCGCACTACCGGGTCGGGCGGGTCTTCCTCGCCGGGGACGCCGCGCACATCCACTCCCCGGCCGGCGGGCAGGGCATGAACACCGGCCTCCAGGACGCCGCCAACCTGAGCTGGAAGCTCGCCGCGGTCGTCCGGGGCCGGGCGCCCGAAGGGCTCCTCGACAGCTACGAGGCCGAGCGCCACCCGGTCGGCAAGGCGGTGCTCCGCAGCAGTGGCGGACTGGTCCGGCTGGCCCGCGCGCGGAATCCGCTGCTGCGTGCAGCCCGCGCCCTTGTCTCCGCATTCGTCGACATGGCCCCGCCCGTCCAACGCAAGGCCCTGGGGCAGATCACCGGGATCGGCTACGCCTACCCCGCCCCCCGCGGCGCCCACCGCCTCACCGGCACCCGCGTCCCCGACGTCGCCCTGAAGGACGGCCGGCTCTACGATTCTCTGCGCGGCGGCCGGTTCGTGCTGATCACTCCCGGGACGTACGAAGGCCCCGGTGTCCGTGAGGGGTGGCTCACCGTGGAGCGCTGGGCGGGCGACCGCCGGACGACCGTCCTGGTACGGCCCGACGGATACGTGGCCTGGGCGGCGGAGGGTGCGGACGCGGCGGGGATCGAGGAGGCGGTGGCCCGGTATCTGGGCGAGAACGTGTCCCCGTGATTCGTTTTCGGTGGATCGGATACGCCCGTCCGGCTGGTGATCACTGATGCGATGTGGGACCGGATCAAGCCGTTGGTGCCGGCCGATCCGGTCCGCGGCCGGCGAGGCGTTCGTGCGGCAGACCCATCAGCCCGGCATGGAGGCTGAGGTCGACTTCGGCGATGCGCCCTGGCGGCTCGCCGACGAACTGTTCAACTGCTGCCTGTTCACCTTCCGCCTGTCCTGCGCGGGCAAGGCCGTCCACCGTGTGAGCGCCTCCTGCGGGCAGGAGCCTTCTTCGAAGGGCCTGTGCAGGCGCTCCGGACGTTGGGCGGCGTCCCGGCAAGCAGGTCCACTACGACAATCTCCGTTCGGCGGTCGCCCAGGTGCTGGGCTGAGCCGGGCGAGGATGGCCGGCTGATCACTCCTCGTTCCCGCCCGATGGCCCGCGGCCCTCCGGGCGCCGGGCCGTCACCGTGCAGGTTGCCCGATCTCTTCCGACCCGGACGGCTGTCGCAGCCACAGGTCGAGAGCCGCATAGTCGCTGTCAGTCATACCGAGGCGGGCATCGACTCGGTGGAGCAGTGCGTGTCCCGAATGGTGGGCGGCGACCCAGGCCCGGTCCGTGTCGGTGATCTCGTCATCGACCCAGACGAACGGCCGCCCCGCCGCCCATTCGACCAGGGCACGGGTTTTCCAGTGCAAGCCGTCGCGTTCGTCTTGCTCATCGGTATCGACCGGCTCTGGCCAGACCACCACGGCCAGCTGACGCAGACCGATCAACGGAGCAATGCACTCGTTCGCGTCATCCATCCATGTCGTGGCCCAGACCACCTCGCACGGAAGGGCGGCCAGCTTGGGCCCGTGCTCAGGATTGATCCTGGTCAGGAGCGGATTCGCGTCGGCTCGCAGCGAGACCTGTCGCATAAGTCGGATACGGCTCCGATTGTGCGCCGAATGGTATGAGCGGTCCGTCGACATCAAGGAACAGTAGGGGACGACGCAGAGAGCTGGTCACGACAGCACGATAGGCGACAGGCGCGAGGGGGCACTGCCCCGATTACGACTCCGTACAGCCCTCGCCTGCATTGAGTGCTGCCATCTCTCGGGTTCTGGCTCAGGTTCTGTGGAGTGGTCACCACGAGCTGGGGTGAGGTGAGCTCCAGAGCCCGGTTGTCTTGTCCGGCAGCCATGGGGTTGAGCCATCGTTCATACCAGGCGAGAAAGTCCGGGGCTGGGGAGACGTCCGGGCCCCAGAAGCCGTCCGCGATGCCGATGAGCATGCGCCCGGTGAGAGGGCCGGTCATGCCCATGAGGACGAGATCGCTGCAGCCGCGTTCGATGCAGGAACAGGTCACCACGGCGGGTGGGGCGATGGGCTCGGCTGAATCCTCTTGAGCCCGTACTGGCGTCTCTGGAGTTCATCGTGAAGAGCGTGCAGTCCTGCAACGGGATCAGTCCGTAGTACGGAGACGCACCACTGCCGCCCATGTGAGTGAGCCAGTCTCGATATGGCTGCGGGAGTTCCATGTCGTGCTCGGCCTGAAAGGCGTCTGCCCGACCTTTGGTGAGGCGGGGGCCGAGGCGAAATGCGTGCCGCTCCTCGCCGAAGGAGTGGCTTCGGTTGCGCGTGTAGGGAATGGGTGCCAGCTTGCGTCGCAACCGCGGGATGCGGGAGTCCATGCGGGCTCTTCTCTCGTGTCCCCGCCCCCACCCTTGGAGAGCACGCCTGCAACCCTGAGCGCCACCACGCCGCACACCGTGCGTGTGCCGGCCACGCAGAACGAGACGCGTGTCCGCGGTTCCGGCCCACGTGTACGTCATGACACACGCCGTCTGCCAGTCGGGGAAGGTGGGCGTGGCCGCCCTCGATTCCACCCGCATCCAGCAGCACCGGCGCGGGGGATGGGCCCCGTACCGGGCCCCTGCTGCTCCCGTCTCTGGAGGGACGCGCGGCAGGTGGAGGGGGCGGTGCTGCGGCGCCTGCAGTTCGAGGGGAAGGCCGTACACCTGCGTGCCGCCCGCATGGCGCAGGGCGGGCACACCGAGTCGGTGAGCCTGGACCGGGTGCTGCCGTCCGAGCTGTGGGTGCGGGCCGCTTTGAGGCGCATCGGTGATCCGGACTCGGCGGCCGTGACCTGCTGGGCCTACCAGTACACCGGGGACGACGCAGGCCCCCGCCTGGAGTGGCCCCCCGCCCCTCTCACCTGTTGCCGCGTGCGTGGTGGCAGCAGGTGGTCAGGTCCGGACTCAGCAGCCCCATTGCGAGGCTGTTGAGCGAGCCGGGTTCCGCGGGGTCTGCTGCACGGCATCGTCGGGTCAGGGGTGCGGGGCGTGGAGGGGCAGGGCGGCGGTGACGGTTTTCCCGCCGCGGCGGAAGCGGATGAACACCGTCGGCGCGAGGGCCTTGACCAGGCGCCATCCGAAGCGGCCGGGCGTGCTCGGCGCGTGCGGCCGCGCATGGGGCAGGCGCAGGGAGTGGTCGGACACCTCGATGGTGATCCGGCCGGCCCGGTGGTGGACGTCGAAACCGGTGACGCCGCCCGCGTGGCGGATGGCATTGGCGACGAGTTCGCTGACCACCGTCAGCACGTCCGTGACCACTGCCGACGGCGCATCGCAGTCGGCCAGCACGCGCTGGGCCCGCTCCCTGGCCTGCCGACAGCTCATTCCGGCCGGGAGACCCGGACCACTCGACGAGGACCTCATGCGGAGCCCCTGCCCCCGCCACCGCAAGAGATGCCGGGCGCGAGCGGGATTCAGCCGGTGAGGCCAATGGCAGCTGGTGCGGGAGCGGTCCCTGAAGGGCCGTCGGCGGCCGTGCGGCCCCCGCCAGGCGTTGTCCTACGCTGCGATACGGGTCAGTGCGGCGGCCATCTCTCGAACGGCGTTCTCGGCGTCGGCGAACTGCCCCGGGGCCGGGTAGGTGGTGTGGAAGGCCGGTCCGTCGTCCGCCGGCAGAGCCCGCCAGTGGAGGACCGGCGAGAGCGCCTCGATGCATGCGGCGAGGAACCAGGCGAGGCGGCCATGGGTGCCGGCCAGCGCCATCGCCAGCGCAGCCAGGGCCTCGCGCAGATGCGCCAGCCGTTGGATGTCCGGCAGGGCCTGCTGATGGTGCGCGTCGCCGATGGCCGTGCTGAGGCCGGCCGCCGTTGCCAGCGCCAGGTCCCGGTTGCCCGGCGTGAGGTCCCACGCCTGCTCCCTACCCGGCTGCTCCGCCTCTTCGATCAGTGCCGCGACTGCCGACTCCACCTTCATGGCTGCACGATAACCCGTGTCGATCTGTGTCTTCGCCCGCCGGGAGACCGTGCTCGCCGAGCAGAAGATGGTTCTCTCGCGATCGGGGCCGAGGCTGCGGTTCCTGCGCGTACGGTCGACCGATCCGGTGTCGTCAGGGCAGACGCGGGCCAGAGGGCAAGAGAGGGGCGACGACCGCACCGCTGATACGGCCGCGCGAGCCGCAGAGGGTGCATCGCGGTGGGGACCGCCGTTGGCGGCCGAGGTCGCGCCGGCCGGGAGGCCGTACGCACGCAGTACCTGCGCCGCACTCCCGAGTTCACCAGCCACCAGGTCGACACCATCAGCCCTCACTCCTGGCTGGGGACCTCTCCGGCCGAACCCCGGCTGATCCGAGCACCGGTCCGTCCGGGAGGGCGGGAACCCGGGGGCGCTGACCAGGGTCATTTCGGCGCGCGATAGAACACTGACCTGTGGGTATCCAGGAGCGCGAACGCAAGATGTATCGGCCGCTGCGGCGGGCCGGCCTCGAGGTGATCCCGAACGCCGCGCCGGACGGCACGATGCCGTTCGTGTACGGATACGGTCCCGAGGACATCGTCGGTGGCTTCTCTCACCGGTACGAGACCCCACGGCTTGTCGAGCGTCTCAACGAGGACTGGTACGACCTGGCCGTTTCCCTGGGTCTTTTCGACCAGCGGCGCGAGTTCCTCGTCCTGCTTCCGGAGGGCACCCGTACACACGGTGCCTTCTTGCGGGACTTGCACAGGGGCAGCCGCGCCGCACCGGCGGTATGGACCAAAGTGCGGCTCCTGGAGCGCTGGGACATCATGGGCCGGGGTGCGGCCTCGGCGTTCCTCGGCATCCACGCGGGCCACCCGGGTTTTGGCATGATGGCGCTCGACAGCAGCGTGTACCTCTGTTGCTCGACGGGTGAGAGGGGCATCGACGTAGTCGCGGTGGGTCACCCGGACCGTTCGGAGAACGTCCTGCGGCAGTTGGAATGGTTCGCGTCCCGGAGGGACAGCTCCGACCGCGAGTTGCAGGAGCGGATCGCCGTCTGGCTCGCGGGCCGCGCACGGTTGCCGCTGTCCAGCTGATCACGTGACTACTCCATGGCCCAGTCGTCCAAGTGGTCACGGGGCGGGGTGACCTGACAGATGCAGAACGGGAGCGGCTTCGGCCCCACCGGATCAGCGACTCGGTGCCGTCGTCGGTGACCCACACCTACGACAGCGCCGACCGGCTCACCGGCGCCGGCACCGCGTACGACGCCTTCGGGCGGACCACCGCGCTGCCCGGAAGCACGCTGGAGTCGCACGTGCGCATGCCGCCCCCGTCCGCATGGGCGTCCCCGAGCCGGCGGGCTCAGCCGGAACAGCCCCGTTCACACGCCGGGAGCGGTCTCCGCGCCGCCGGCCTCGGGGGGCGGAGGGTGCGTGCCCTGCGGAGCTCGTCGGCGACTTCGTGCGCCCGGGTGGGGTCGTAGACCGTCGCCGTGGACGTCGAGGCAGCCCGGGGCGTGTACGAGTGCCTGCGGACGGCGTGGCGATCGGCGATGTCGTCGACCGCGGCGGCGGGCACCTGCCACAGGGCGGCGAGGTCCGACTGCGTCCACCACTCGGACGGCGGTGGAGAGGTCCGGTCGATCTCCTTGCGGTACTCCACTCCCACCCGCGAGGGACCCAACCGGCCCGTCAACCAGTCGAGCAGCAGCTCCCTGTCGACCAGGGACAGCGGGGCGCGGAGGGCGGGCTCGCAGTCGAGCGTCCCTCCGCGGCGTTGCAGCACCACTTTGATCGACGTGCGCCGCCCGAGTCGGAACCGCTCGACGACGGCGACGCGCTCCAGATCGGCCACCGCAATGGCCGACGACCGCAGGAAGTGCGCGATCACGAGGCGCGTCGTGTCCTCGTGGGGCCGGAACTCGATCCATCGGATCTGCGTGGCCGCCACCACCCACAGCGAGCCCACGGCGAGCCCGACCACGGCGAGGACGGCCAACCCGAGGACGACCCGGACGAGGGCCCACGCCACTGCGGACTCCGTGAGCACGGCGACGAACAGGAACGCCAGCAGGAGGGGGGCCGCGATGCACAGGGGGACCAGGACGCTGGAGCCGAGCGCGACACCCGACTCGCGCAAGCGGCTCGGCAGGAACACCAGCCGCTCACCCGCTGCTGTCCTCGACACAACTCCCGCCAGCGGGTCCGGGTCACGAGTGGCCATGGGACGAATACAGGCACCGGCCGCGGAACCGGTAAGGGCGCGGACAGCCCGGTGCCTCGGCGACCGATCCGGCTGTGCCACGACGCGGCGGGGTCGTTCGGCCGACGGTCCTCACTCCGGCCCGGCCGTGGCGTCAGGCCTTGCGGGCCAGCAGGAAGCCCTGCGGGCCGTGCTCGTGGGGGGCCGGTCCGCGGAGCAGGCGGGCCACCTCGGTCAGGCCGGCTCCGGCCAGCAGGGCGGCGATCCGGTCGGGCGGCATCCGGTACACGTCGAGGTCGACGGGAAGCCCGTACGCCTGCTCCAGCCGTACCCGCTCGTCACCCGCCTCGAAGGCGACCAGTGCGTGACCGCCCGGGGCCAGCACGCGGGCGAACTCCCGGTAGAGAGCGGGTTGTTGCGCAGGCGGCGTGTGCAGGGTGGAGTACCAGGCGAGGACCCCGCCCAGTACCGCGTCGGCCACGTCCAGCGCGGCCATCGAGCCGACCTCGAACCGCAGCCCCGGATACGTCCGGCGGGCCACCGCCACCATCGCGGGCGACAGGTCCACGCCGAAGGCCCGTACGCCCAGCCCGCCCAGGTGCGCCGTCACCCGTCCCGGCCCGCAGCCCAGGTCGGCGACGGCTCCGCCGCCGCCCTCCGCACCGCGCACGCATTCCGCGAAGGCGGCCAGCATGGCCCGGTCCAGCGGCTTCCCGGCCAGTTCCGTGCCGAGCTGCCGCGCGGAGGCGACGGCGACGGCGTCGTAGGACGCCCGTACGGAGTTGAGGTACGAGGAGGCTGTCATGCCCCTGAACAGTAGCCCGCCCGGCGGCCCGGATCATCCTCCGCTCAGCGGATTGGGTAGTTCCGTCCACTGGTCGCCCGGGACCGCCGGGCTCAGCCGCATGAGGGTGAGGGCCTTGGTCGGCAGCGGCCGGGTCAGCAGTGACGCGGTGTCGGCGGTGGCCGGCAGCGCGGTGGCCTCCGCGAACGCCTCGGCGAAGGCTCCGGCCGAGCCCGCCGTGGCACCGAGGGCCCCCGTCAGCAGGGACCCGAAGAGCTTGCGGCGCAGCACGGTCACGTCGTCGGTGACCAGCCTGCCCGACAGCGGGGGCACCGGCAGCCCGTGCGCCCGCAGCCGGTCCGGGCTGATCCGGATGTCCGCCAGGTCGCGGTAGACCAGCCGCAGGGGCTCGCCGTCGGGGGAGAGGACGACGAGGAGGTTCTGCCCGTGGGCCTCCAGGGCCACGCCGAGCTCCAGCACGCGCAGGCACACGGACAGGGCGAGGCGGGCGAAGCGGGCCCGCCAGGCCGCCGACCGGGCCGGTGGGTAGCAGGCCAGGGCCGCCACCGGCAGCACCTGCTCACCGGCGGCCGCGTCGGCGTACGCCTCCGGCGGCTCGCGCAGCACGGCCGCGAGGTCGGGACTGTGCGCGGTCGCCGCACCCAGCGTACGGGTGATGTGCAGACGCCCGTCGAGCCGCTTGGCCAGGCCCTCGGCGAAAGCGGACAGGGCCGCCGCCGTCTCGACGGAGTAGACCGAGATGTCCCGGACCGAGGAGGTCAGCCGGGCGTTCAGCGCCGTCTTCACGTGCGGCCCGCCGTCGACCGGCGCCAGCGTCCGCAGGGCCATCAGCGGATGCGCCGAGAACCCGGCCGCCACCCGCTCGTGCTTCAGTACGTGCGCGGCCTGCCACGGGTGCACGGGAAGCAGGACGCGTCCGCCGGCGTCCCGCAGCCGCTCCGGCCAGTCCCCGGTGACCAGGCATTCCCCGGCCCGTACGGAGACCAGGCCGAGGTCCACCACCGGTCGGTGCTCGGGCGCGTAGGCCAGCTGCTCCGCGACCGAGAAACCGGGCCGCGAGCGGCAGTTGGGATGGTACGGATGGCCGTCCACCACCCGCTGCTCCCACTCCCGGACGGTCCGCGCCGCGCGCTCCCCGCCGGCGGGCGGCTGCCCGGCGCGGGACAGCGCGAGCGACGCCGTACTGGAGTCCAGTTCGGCTGCGAAGTCCTCCCCGTGGGGGACGCGCAGCGCTCGGACGAGCTCTCCTGCCCCGCGGTGGGCCCTGCCGTCCAGCAGCAGCCGGTCCACGTACGGTGCGGTCGCGTACGGGTCCGGTGGCGGGCCCTCCAACCGGCGTCCCCCCGTCAGCAGCAGCACCAGGCCGTCCGGCCCCGTCTCCCGGCCCACCACCCACGGCAGGGGCTCGAAGGCCAGGGCCCGCCACAGCCGGGTGAGCACGGCCGCGCGGGCACCGCGCAGCGCGGCGTCGTACGCGGGTGCGAGGGCGGGCCGTACGGTGGCCAGTTCGGCGGCGACGGCTTCTTCGGCCACGGAGGAGGGAATGGGCATGCTGGGCTCCGCCTTCGGAATGTCGCTTCACGGGATGATCAAGTAATCATTGCGGATACCGACGATCATGGCTGGTCGTTCCGCTTGGCGGAGCACCGGCCCACCGGATGGACCGAATGGAACCAGTGGACCTCAACGCCGCCGCCGACGCCTACGCCGCCGCACCGCTCCTGAACTGCCTGCTCCGGGAGGCGGCCGAACCGGCGGGTACGACCGACCCCGAGGGTGCGGAGGACCGCGCGTGCGCTCCCGACCCCGAGGACGCGGCCGCCCCCACCGGCGCGGCCGCCCCCACGACCCGGACCGGAGCGGGGCCCGCAGGCGCGGCCGTGTCCGTGCACCGGCTGCGGGGGAGCGGGCGGCTGCTCCGCGTGCACGGAGGCCGCCGCCCCATCCGTCCCGAACTGCGGACGGCCGGCGGCTGGCACCCGCTCAGCCACACCGAGCTGGTCAAACTCGTGTCCGACGAACTCCGCCGGTTCACCGGCGTCAGCAACGACGAACTCCCCGTCGAGATGACCGACAGCCGCGACGCGCTCCTCGCGCTGCTGACCGCCCGCGCCGCCGCCGAACCCCCGGCCGACC
Organism: Streptomyces sp. NRRL F-2664; assembly: GCF_000719345.1. Classification (GTDB taxonomy): domain Bacteria; phylum Actinomycetota; class Actinomycetes; order Streptomycetales; family Streptomycetaceae; genus Streptomyces. The sequence continues at coordinate 269,530 of NZ_JOFX01000003.1, read as the reverse complement.
CCTACGTGCTCTCCGAGCAGTCCCTGGTGACGGGCCACCCGCACCACCCCGCTCCCAAGGCCCGGGGCGGGGCGCCGGCCGGGAGCTGGCTGCCGTACGCGCCCGAGGCGCACGCCCGTTTCCCGCTGGTCTTCCTGGGGCTGCGCGAGGACCAGTGCGTCGAGGAGGGCGGACCGGCCGTCTCCGAGAGCATCGACTCCCTCGCGGGGCTGCTCGACGGGCCGCGCCCGCCGGCCGGCTATCGGCTGCTGCCGGCCCACCCCTGGCAGCTCGACCTGGTGGGTGACCACCCCGAGGTGCGGGAGGCGTTCGCCGACGGGCGACTGCTGCGGCTCGGCGAGAGCCGCCGGCCGGTCTGGCCCACCGCGTCCATCCGGACCCTCCACGTGCCGGACGCGACGGCCGACCTCTTCGTGAAGTTCAGCCTCGACGTGCGGATCACCAACGACGTGCGCCGGCTGTGGCGGCACGACCTGCTGAAGCTGCGCCGCACCGACGCGGCCGTCGCGGCGGGCTTCGCCGCGCTGCGCCGGACCGGCTCGGACGCGGCCTGGCTCTCCGACCGCGGCTACCGCACCGCCGCCTTCGCCTTCGAGGAACTCGCCGTCCTGGTCCGCGACGGCCTGCGCGCCCACACCGCGCCCGGGGCCACGCCGCTGCTGGCCGCCGCGCTCGCCGAGGGCGGCCCCGAGGGCCTGCCGGCCGCCGCTGCCGACCCGGTCGCCTGGTGGCGGGCGTACCTGCGGCGGGTCGTGCCGCCGGTACTCGAACTCTTCGCCCGGCACGGCGTCGTCCTGGAGGCCCACCTCCAGAACACCCTGGTGGCGGTCGACGCGGCGGGCCTGCCCGTGCAGGCCCTCTTCCGGGACGCCGAGGGCGTCAAGCTCCTGCCGGACCTGCCGCGGGCGGACGGCTGGCAGCGGCTGGTGTACTGCCTGGTCGTCAACCACCTCTCGGAGCTCGCGGGTGCGCTCGCCGATCGGTATCCGGACATCTCGTCGCTGCTCTGGCCCGCCGTACGGGAGGAGCTGCTGCGCTACGACTCCCTGCGCGGGCTGCCCGAGATCGCCGCGCTCCTCGCGGCCCCGACCCTGCCCGCGAAGACCAACCTGCTGCTGCGCTGGACCCGGGCCGACGGTGCGGACGCCCGCTACCGCCCGCTGCCGAATCCGCTGCGGGAGCGGTGAGGGCCGTCCCTCGTCCGGCCCCGGGGTCGGGAACCGGCCAAGGTGGGCGGCGTACCGCGCTCCGCTCTCACCCAAAGGTATAGACCAATGCTAGGTTGGTCGGGCACCGCGCAGCCCTTGACCACCCGTCAGAGGAGAAGCCATGCCCTCCCCTTCGCGGGGCGGCGGCCCGGCCGCCATGCCCAAGTACCAGCGGATCGCCGCGGCGCTGCGCGGCGAACTCGACCGCGCAGCGCGCATCCCCGGCGGAAAACTGCCCTCCGAACGGAGTCTGGCCGCCCGCTACCAGGTGAACCGGCAGACCATCAGGGCCGCACTCCAGCACCTGCGTGAGGACGGCCTGGTGGTGACGGGGCGCCGCGGCTCCCGCCCGGCCCTCCCGACGGACGTCGGCCCCACCGCGGTCGACCCCACCGCCGCCGGCCCCACCGCCGTCGATCCGGTCGCCCTGCGGCCCGCGCCCCGGCGGCCCGCCCTCACGCGCGACTGGGTCACCGTGGTCACCGTCCCGCCCTCCCTCGCCCTCCTCCTGGGGATGGCCGGCGGGGACCGCACCCTCGTGCACCACCACCGCGAGCGCGGCCCGGCAGGCGAGACCCTCCGGCACGCCGTCACCTACTTCAACCCCGGCGTCGTCGCACGCAGCCCGGAGCTGGCCGCCTGCCGGAGCCGGGCGGGTCAGGCCCGGGACCAGGACCTGGCCTCCCTCCAGGACTGGCTGGAGCAAGCAGCGGCGGGCGGCCGGGTCGCCGAGACCATCACCGTGACCCGCACCACGCACCCGCCCGCACCGGCCCCCCTCTCCGCCGCTGCCACCGCATACGCGTCCGGCGGCGCATCCGGACCCGCCTGCGGGCTGACCGTGCGGCGCACCGTCCACGCCCCCTCGGGCCTGCTCCTGGCCGTGACCGACCTGGCCTTCCCCACCTGGGACCACTTGACGTTCCACCGCGACCACCGTTACCCCGCCACCGCGGGCTTCCGCGTCGTCCGAGACCGGTTTCCCTGACCGGTGGGTGCCCCGCTGCGGTCGGCGGACTCGCCGCCCGACCGGTCCGGGCGGCGGCTCCGTGCTCCGGACTGCCTCCCGGGCGCCCGCGCAGGCCCGACGTCCGGCGCGCCGCCCTCGGCATCGACAGGTGCGGCGACGCGAACGGCCGGGGGGTGCTCTCCTACGTGCCGGTGAAGCCGATGCGGGCGAGGAGCAGGGCGATGTCGTCGTCGGCGGATGTGGGCACCAGGTGGGTGATGAGGGAGTCGCACAGGTGGCTCAGGGATCCTCGCGGATGACTGAGCAGGCGGGTCAGCTCGTTCAGACGGTCGTCGATGTCGCGGCTGCGGGTCTCGATGAGGCCGTCGGTGTAGAGGGCAAGGACACTGCCTCGGGGCAGGGTGATGTCGGTGGTGGTGAAGTCGATGCCGCCGACGCCGAGGGGGACCCCGGCCGGAGTGTCGACCACATAGGCGTTCCCGCCGGGTTCCGCCGCGACCGGGGGCGGATGTCCGGCGCGGGTGACGGTGCAGTGTCCGGTGGCGGGGTCGCACACCAGGTAGAGGAAGGTCGCGAGCATCGGCTCGGCGAGGTCGGCGAGGGTGGCTTCCAATTGGCGCAGCAGCGCGATGGGAGACATGTCGAGGCGGGCGAGAGCCCGGACGCTGGCGGACAGGCGCCCCATGACGGCTGCGGCCGCTATGCCGTGGCCCATGACGTCCCCCATCAGGAGGGCCGCCTTCCCTCCGGGCAGTTGCAGGACGTCGTACCAGTCGCCGCCGACTTCGTTGAGGTCGCTCGCGGGCAGGTACCGGTGAGCCGTCTCCATGTCCGGGGGCGGGGTGATGTGCTGCGGCAGCATGCTGCGCTGGAGGATGACCGCTGTGTCGTGTTCGTGGCGGTACAGGCGTGCATTGTCGATACTGACGGCGGCTCGGGCGCACAGTTCGCCGGCGAGGGTCAGGTCGTCGCGGCCGTAGGGCTCGGCGGTGCGTGTGCGGTAGAAGGTGGCGACACCGATGACCAGTTCTCGGGCGATGAGCGGGACCATCATCAGGGAGCGGACGCCCGCAGCGTGCAGCTGCGCGGGTTTGGGCGAGTAGCGGGCGCCGAGGCCGATCCGCTCTTCGAGGCGGGTGATCAGGTGGGACTGCCGGGCCACCAGGGGGTGGGTGTACGGGGCGGCCGGGGGGAAGGCGAGGGTTCTGCCGAGCGGGGCCAGCAGGTTGCTGACGGCGGAGCCCGTGAGCGGTGCTTTGCCCAGGCGCCGCAGGTCCACCCCGCCGGCGAGACCGGCGCCCGGTTCGTCGCCGCGTGCGAGGGCGTCCAGCACGTCGACGGTCACGGTGTCGGCGAGGTACGGCACGGCGAGATCGGCCAGCTCCTGGGCCGTGCGCTCGAGATCGAGACTGGCGCCGATGCGAGCGCTGGCCTGACTGAGGAGGGCGAGGCGGCGGCGGGCCGCTTCCACCTCGGTCCGGGCGCGATCCTGCTCGGTGATGTCGACCACGGAGGCGATCACACCGACCGACCGGCCTGCGGGGTCCTCCAGGCGCACGTAGGAACACGACCACACGTGGTCGTGGTAGGGATCGGCAGGGGTGCGGCCGGTGCGGATCCGGTCGCGGACGGCCTCGCCCCTTTCGAGCGCCCGGCGCATCGCGTCTTCCATCTCCGGGGCGTTCACCTCGGGGAGGACCTCGGCGAGGCGTCGACCGAGGTGGGCCGCCTCGCTCAGCCCGTTCATGGCCTCCAGTGCCGCATTGACCTGCAGGAATCGCAGCTGTGTGTCCATGATGGCGATGCCGACCGGTGAGCGTGCGAACAGTCCGTCCCATATGGCCGACGATCCCCGGATGCGCCGGGTGGCGTGTGCGTCGGCGGCGAAGACCTGCACCGCCGACGCACCCTCGCGTCGGTCCGGGACGGGACCGGCCCAGATTTCCAGTTCGATCGGATGCCCGTCGCGATGCCATGCGGTGACCGTTCCCACCACACCCCGACCGGTGGCCGCCGTCTCCCACAGGGACCGGCCAAGACCGGGGTCGGCTGCCGGGTGCAGCAGATCCGCGATGTGCCGCCCGACGACCTCCGGCGCGGTGTAGCCGAGAAGTTCCTGCGCGGCCAGGTTCCAGCGCACGATCGACCCGTCGGAACCGGTGGCCATCTGCGCCAGGGGCAGCGACCCCAGCCGCCCCCCGGCATTCTGGGCGGCGCTGCTGATCAACTCCTCAAAGGGCATCTCGTCATACATCCGGCCCTCCTCCGCTCGGGCGGAGTACCGCACTGTCAACGGTGGAGCGCGGCACTGTCAGGCATCCCACCAGGCCTGTACGGCTGGAGCGGCGGTCGGCGGGGCCGCCCCGAAAAGCTGCGCCGCACGTGCCCACTACCCATCGTCGCCCCCGCCACCGGAAACCACCGGGTGCAGCGAACCGGAACGCGTCTTCGGCAACACGGCCACCACGACGTCCGCCCGGGACGCGGCGGGGGCCGGCTGCCAGCCGCCGGACGGCTCTGCGCACACCCCGCCACCGCCGGGGAACGCGCCGTCACGGTCCCCGCCGCTGCGGCATCGGAGGCGGTGAGCACCACCCGCACGATCCTGACCCCTGCCACCGGGGGGTCGAACTGCGCGAACCAGATGTGCTCGGATCGAGGAGACAGGCCTCGGGGGTCGATGCCGGGACCGCCCGCGCGTGTCCCTCACGTGAGGTGGATCACGTGCGAGTTTGCCGAAGTGAATGCCGGGCATCGGCACATCTGGAGCGGAGCCACGCCCTCCGGTACGTCGTGCCGGGGGGCCGTCGCGCGTGCGGGCGGATCCCGTCCCGCTCCACGGCCGCGCCGGACCGATCCGCGCGTGCCGTACCCGGTACGACCCGCGAGGTGTATGTGTCCACGCTCCAGGCCGAGCACGTCTACAAAGTGTTCGGCGACCGGCCCGACGACGCCGTGCGCGCACTCGAAAGCGGTGGTGACCGTGCCGAACTGCGCGCCGCCGGAGCCACGGCCGCGGTCGTCGACGTCTCCTTCGACGTCGAACCCGGCCAGATATTCGTCGTGATGGGCCTGTCGGGATCCGGCAAGTCCACCCTGCTGCGCATGCTCAACGGCCTGCTCCGGCCCACCGCGGGACGCATCCTCTTCGACGGCCAGGACCTCACCGCGCTCAGCGCGCGCGAACTGCGCCACGTCCGGTCCACGAAGATCTCCATGGTCTTCCAGCACTTCGCTCTCTTCCCGCACCGGAACGTTCTGGAGAACGCCGGCTACGGACTGGAGGTCCAGGGTGTACCCCGCGCCGACCGCGAACGCCGCGCCGCGGAGGCCCTGGCCCTGTGCGGGCTGGAAGGCTGGGAGACGGCCTGGCCCGACGAGCTCTCCGGCGGCATGCAGCAACGGGTCGGCCTGGCCCGCGCCCTGGCGACCGACGCCGACCTGCTGCTGATGGACGAATCCTTCAGCGCGCTGGACCCGCTGATCCGGCGCGACATGCAGGACCAGCTCCTCGAACTGCAGCGCACCCTGAAGAAGACCATCGTCTTCATCACCCACGACCTCAACGAGGCCATGCGCCTCGGCGACGGCATCGCCGTCATGCGCGACGGCCGCATCGTCCAGCAGGGCACCGCCGAGGACATCCTCACCCGCCCCGCCGACGACTACGTCGCCTCCTTCGTCCAGGACGTGGACCGCTCCCGCGTGCTGACCGCCGACGCGGTGATGACGACGACCCGTCCCCACCGGCCGGGCGCGGACTCCTGCGGTTGCCCCACGGTCACCGCCGACACCCCGCTCGCCGACCTGTGCGCCGTCAGCGCCCGCGTCCCCCACCCGGTCGCCGTCACCGACACCGACGGCGCCGTCGTCGGCTCCATCCCCCAGGACCGCCTCGTCGCCTTCATCGGCGACGAGCAGCGCGCCCCCGTCCGCTGTGCGGAGGTGGCCGCCTGATGCCCCGCATGCCCCTCGGCGCCTGGGTCGACAGCGGAGTCGACTTCCTCCAGAGCCACCTGTCCTGGCTGTTCGACGCCATCAGCGCCCTCGTCACCGGCGTCTACGACGGCCTCGTCGCCGTCCTCACCGCCCCGGCCCCGCTGCTGTTCGCGGGCATCCTCGCCCTGGCCGCCTGGTGGCTGCGCGGGCTGCTCGCAGGTCTGCTCGCCCTCGCAGGTCTGGCGCTCGTCGACTCCGTCGGGCTCTGGCCCGACGCCATGGCGACCCTGTCGCTGGTTCTGGTCGCCACCCTGGCCACCCTGGTGTTCGCGATCCCCCTCGGCATCCTCGCGGCCCGCTCCGACCGGGTCAGCGCCGTCCTGCGGCCGTTCCTGGACTTCATGCAGACCATGCCGGCCATGGTCTACCTGATCCCCGGCATCATCTTCTTCGGGGTCGGCGTCGTGCCCGGCATCATCGCGACCATCGTCTTCTCACTGCCGCCGGGCGTACGGATGACCGAACTCGGCATCCGCCAGGTCGACGCCGAACTGGTCGAGGCCGCCGAGGCATTCGGCACCACCCCGCGCGACACCCTCGTCCGCGTCCAGCTGCCCCTGGCGCTGCCCACCCTGATGGCCGGCATCAACCAGGTCATCATGCTCGGCCTGTCCATGGTCGTCATCGCCGGCATGGTCGGCGGCGGCGGCCTCGGCGGCGCCGTCTACCGGGCCATCGGCAACGTCGACATCGGTCTCGGCTTCGAGGCGGGCCTGTCCATCGTCATCCTCGCCATGTACCTCGACCGGATGACCGGGGCCCTCGGCCGCCAGGTCTCCCCGCCGGGCCGCCGCAGCCTCGCCCGGGCCCGGTCCGCCGCCACCGGCGCCGCCCGGGTGTGGAACCACCGGCCCCGGCCCGCGTACGCCGTCACCGGAGCCGTCGTCCTGGCCCTGGTCGCGGGCGGCCTCAACACCTTCACCGGCTCCACGGGCGAGGACGGCCGGGAGGGCTCGGAGAACATCGGCAAGGGCCGCACCGTCTCCATCGGCTACATCCCGTGGGACGAGGGCATCGCCTCCACCTTCCTCTGGAAGGAGCTCCTGGAACGCCGCGGCTTCAAGGTCGACACCCGCCAGCTGGAGGCCGGCGCGCTCTACACCGGGCTCGCCGGCGGCGGCCTCGACTTCCAGACCGACGCCTGGCTGCCCGTCACCCACGCCCAGTACTGGGAGAAATACGGCGACAAGCTGGAGGACCTGGGCTCCTGGTACGGTCCGACCTCCATCGAGCTCGCCGTCCCCTCGTACGTGAACGACGTCCGCTCCGTCGCCGACCTGAAGGGCAAGGCCGGCCGGTTCAAGGGCCGCATCATCGGTATCGAGCCGAGCGCCGGCGCCATGGCCCTGCTCAAGGACAAGGTCATGAAGGAGTACGGCCTGGAGGGCGAGTACCAGGTCGTCGACGGCTCGACCCCGGGCATGCTCGCCGAACTGGGGCGGGCCTACGAGAAGAAGGAGCCGGTGGTCACCGTGCTGTGGTCGCCGCACTGGGCGTACTCCTCCTACGAGCTGACCAAGCTGGAGGATCCGAAGGGCGTCTGGGGCAAGGGCGACGGCATCCACACGCTCGCCCGCAAGGGCTTCGCCGCGGACGAGCCCGAGGTGGCCGCCTGGCTGCGCTCCTTCAAGCTCACCGAGGAGCAGCTCACCGGCCTGGAGGCGCGGATCCAGCAGACCGGCAAGGGCAAGGAGCAGCAGGCGGTCCGCGCCTGGTTGAAGGAGCACCCCGAGGTCGCCGAGCTGTCCTGACGCGCCGTTCGCCGCCGCAGAACGCCGCGGGCGCCGGTGCACGCGGATCCCGTACGGGGACCTGCGCGCACCGGCGCCCGCGGCGCGCTTCGGTGCCCGGCACTCAGGGGACCAGCACGCGCTCCGGTGCCTCGGACCCGGTGCCGCCCACCGCTCCGCCGCCGGTGGCCGCCGGCCGGGGCCGCAGCGGCCACCACAGGGACCGGCCCAGCAGCACCGCGCACGCCGGTACCAGGACGATCGACAGGACGAACGCGGAGAGCAGGATGCCCAGCCCCGTCGAGAAGCCGATCTGCTGCGTGGCCGCGACCGGGTTGACCGCGAGGCTGCCGAAGGAGGCGGCCAGCACCAGCCCGGCGGTCGCCACGGCCGGCGCCGTGTGCCGCACCGCCCGGGACACCGCGTCACGAGCCGGACCGGGCCGCTCCATCTCCTCCCGGATCCGGTCCGTCACCAGGATGTTGTAGTCGGTGCCCAGCGCGACCACGAACAGGAACAGCACCAGCGGCAGCGTGAAGGCCACACCCGGCTGGTCCAGCCCGTGCTGGAAGACCAGCGCCGCCGCCCCCAGCGTGGCGGCGAACCCCAGCCCCACCGCCAACATCAGGATCAGCGGCGCGAGCAGGCTGCGCAGCAGCAGGAAGAGGATGAGCGCGATCAGGACCGCCGCGACCGGGAACACCAGCCGCAGGTCCTCGCCCACCGCCTCCGAGACGTCGGCGAACACCGCCGCCGTACCCCCGACATGGGCCTCCGTGCCGGCCGGCTTGTGCGCCGACACCGTGTCGCGGACCGCGCCGGACGCCAGGTCGCGTGCCTCCTGGCCGTGCGGGTCGGCGTTCGGGAACAGGTCGATGCGCGCCGCCAGGCGGTCCTCGCTCAACACCGCCGGGGCGACCTGCCCGACGCCCTCCACCCGGGCGAGCGTCCCGGACAGGGCGTCCACGCGGCCCGTGGTGAGCGGGGCACCGTCCGACGCGCTGACGTAGACGCTGATCGGGTCCGACACGCCGGCCGGCATGGCCCGGGCGATCTCCGCCGCGGTGGTGGCGGCGGCCGTCCGCTCACCGTCCGCGCCGCCGGAGCCGTAGTCCATCCGTATGCCGGCCGTGCCCGCGGCGAGCGCGCCCAGCAGCACCACGGAGGCGAGGGCCGCCGTGCGGGGGCGCCTCACCAGCCAGGTGCCGAGGCGGGCGGCGGACCCGCCGCGGGGCTCGCGCCGGTGGGCCCGCGAGGGCCAGAACATCCGGCGCCCGGTGACGGCGAGCAGGGCCGGCATGAAGGTGAGGCTGCCGAACAGCATCACCAGCACCGACACCGCGATGGCCGGGCCGAGCACCCGGAACTGCCCGAAGGACGCCACCCCGAGGGTGGCGAACGCCGCGACGATGGTCAGGGCCGCCGACGTCACGGCCGTGCCCACGCGGCCGGAGACCTCGGCCGCCGCCACCCGCCCGGCCTGCTCCGGCCGCCGCCGCAGCTGCTCGCGGAAGCGGAACAGCAGGAAGAGGAAGTAGTCGATGCCGATACCCACCAGCACGACGTTGATCAGCTGAGGGGTGGACGGGTCGAGGGTGACACCGGTCAGCATCGCGACACCGACCACGGTCCCCGTCGCGGCTCCGCCGATGACGGACACGACGATCAGCGGCAGCAGCGCGGCGAGCACGCTGCGGAACACCAGGACGTGCAGCAGCACGATGACCCCGAGCATGACGAAGCCGACCACCCGGGCCCGGGTCTCCTCGGCGTCGATGCCGTCGACGGTCGTGGCGAGCCCGCCGGTGTAACCGGTACGGAAGCCGGCGTCGGCGAAGGCCGCCCGCGACTGTTCCCGGAAGGCCCGGTAGGTGTCCTGGAGTCCGGGGTCCTGGGGGTTGCCCGTCAGTTCCACGGACAGCAGCCGGAACCCGCGGTCGGGAGCCGTCATCGCCGGGGCGATCCTCGGGGTCTGCGAATGGTCCTGGGTGAACGGCAGCTCGTCCTCCGGCTTCGGCATGGCCACCCGGTGGCGGCCGAGCTGCGCGGCCTCCTCGTCGATGCGCCGTTCGTCGTCGGCGCTCAGTTGCGCGCCGTCCGGCCGGGCCACCAGCACGGTCAGCGTGTTGGCGTCCGGCTTCACCCCGAACCGCTCCTCGGCGATCTTCAGGGCCGCTGCCGAGTCGTAGGACGGAGGCAGGAAATCAGCGGTGTTGCTCTGGGTGGCGCGGAAGACGAGCGCCTGGCCGGCGATCGTCAGGGCGATGCCGAGCAGCGCCCAGAGGGCGATCACCTTCCACGGATTCCTCGTCGAGAACCCGGTCAGGGCGCGGATCACGTGACTCCTCAGGTCGGGACTGGCGACCGGGGGTTCCCGGCCGGCCTCCAGACCATCAGGCGGGGGCCGCGCGATCGTCGGCGTACGGGAGGAACCCCGCCCCGGGAGCAGGGTCCGGCCCGCGACCCCGACCAGGACTCCGGTCCTGGTGGAGCACCGGCCCACGGGACGGCGCCACCGGTCGGCCGGGCTGCAAAAATGGATCGCGAGGAACCGGCACGAACCGCCTCCCGCACCGGCGGGAAGGCCCGCCGGCGGGGGAGGACCGGCAAGGATGGACAAGGGCGCCGACAGACTGCGCTGGACGCGCAACGACGCACTCGTGGCGATCGGGGCCGCGGCGGTGGACCTGCTGGGCTTCGCGCTCGGACCCCCGACCGAGGGGATCCCCCTCACCCTCTCCGCCGCCTGCGCGGTGGTTGCGGCGGCCATGTGCCTCCTTGCCCGCCGCAACCACCCGGTCGCTGTGCTCGCGGCGGTCCTGCTCCTGGGCGTCGTACCCAACCTGGCCGTCCCGGACATCACCCCGCATTTCCCGCTCGCGCCCGCCGTCGCCCTCTACTCGGTGGTCCGGTTCCGCCGGCCCGCCGTCGCCGCGACGGCCGTCGTCCTGACCGTGCCGCTGGTCTCGCTGGGCCAGGGCGGCACGCTGTTTCCCGCCGGCTGGTCCGTCGTCGCCAACGCAGCCGCAACGGCCCTGGTCACCGGCGCGGCCGTGGTCATCAACCGCTGGCAGCGGGAGGTCGCGGCCGACCACGCCCTCCGGGCCGAGCGTGCGGTCGCCGAGGAACGCCGCCGCATCGCCCGAGAGCTCCACGACATCGTCGCCCACCACATCACGGCCATGCAGCTGATGGCGGGCGGCGCCCGGGCCAACCTCGCGCACGACACCGAAGCGGCCCGGGAGGCCCTCGTCACGCTGGAGGACTCCGGGCGCATCGCTCTGCGCGAGATGCGCCAACTCCTCGACGTGCTCCGGGCGGGCGAGGAACCGGACGAAACCCCTCCGGCGCCCCAGCCGGGCGCCGCCGACCTGGAGCGGATCATCACCGAGTCACGGCTGGCCGGTACGGAGACGGTGTTCACCGTCGACGGCCCCGTCCGCCCGCTGCCGCCCAGCGTCGGCCTCACGCTCTTCCGCATCGTGCAGGAGGCACTCACCAACACCCGCAAGCACGCCGGGGAGGCGCGGGCCGACGTCCGGCTGACCTACCGCGCCGACGAGGTCGCCGTGGAGGTGTGCGACGACGGGGCCGGAGCCGCGCCGCCCGTCGCCCGGCCCGCCGCCGGCACCGGGTACGGTCTGATCGGAATGCACGAACGCGTGGCCCTCCAGGGCGGAACCCTGGAGGCGGCCGCACGCGACGGCGGCGGATTCCGGGTGGCGGCCCGCCTCCCGGTCCCCGCGGGGCGGGGCGGCGAAGGAGGGGAACGACACCGATGATCCGTGTGCTCATAGCCGACGACCAGCCGCTGGTACGGCGGGGCCTCGCCCTGATCCTCGGCCCCGACCCGGAGTTCCAGGTGGTGGGGGAGGCCGAGGACGGCGCACGCGCCGTGGCCCTCGCCGGGGAACTGCGCCCCGACGTGGTCGTCATGGACATACGGATGCCCGTCCTCGACGGCGTCCAGGCCACGGCGGAACTGGCCCGCACCCTCCCCGACGTCCGCGTCCTGGCACTGAGCACCTTCGACATGGACGAGTACGTCGTCGCCGCCCTGCGCGCCGGAGCGTACGGCTTCCTCCCCAAGGACGTCTCCCCCGAGGAGCTCGGCGCCGCGGTCCGCATCGTGCACGCCGGCGAGGCGGCTGTGGCACCACGGCTCCTCACCCGGCTGCTCTCCGCCTACGTCCGTACCCCCGCACCCGCCCGGGCCGCCGCGGCAGCCGCGGTCCCGCCCGACATGACTCCGCGCGAGCGGGAGATCTGGCAGCTCCTCGCCACCGGCCTGGACAACGCGGAGATCGCCGCGGACCTGGACATCAGCGTCTCCACGGTCAAGAACCACATCACCGGCATCTTCGGCAAGCTGGGCGTCCGCGACCGGGCCCAGGCGGTCGTCGCGGCCTACGAATCGGGCCTCGTGGCGGCCGGCAACGGGAGCGGTTGATCACGAAGTGCCCGCAAGAACGCCGGAATCCTCCTGCGGTCCCCACCTCTGACCAGCCGTAACACTGGATGATCCGCCCGTGCGGACCGGGCCCCGTCCGTGACACAGTGCGAGCAGTGACCGCCCGACCAGGGAGCCTCCATGCGCGATCCGCACGTCACGCCGCTCGCGGCCGCCCCCGTGTGCCCGCCGGAGCCGGGCCCGTTGCCCTGCTGTCCCGTGTGCGGCGGCGTGCCGGACCGCATCTCGTGGCGGCAGCGCGCGGGGGAGCCGGTGCTGCTGGTCTTCGACCCCTGCGGCCATCGCCGGAGCACTCCCGCCCCGCCCGTCCTCGCGGTCACCCCGCCCCGCGCACACGGTCACGCCGACGCTGGCTGAGCCGGCGCCCGCGTGAGCGCGGAGGTCAGTCGGTGAACACCTGCACGATCCGGTCGCCGGAGACCGCGACGCCCGTCTTGGTGTAGCTGCAGTTCTTGATGTTGGGCGCGTGCCACGAGCTCTTCAGCCACCCGTCGACGTGCACCTTCTCGTCGCCCGATCCCCACGCGATGTTCTCGGCGGAGGCGTTGAAGGTCGCCCCGGCCTTCTTCAGCCGGTCCTGGATGCTGGACCCGTCCGAGCCCACGTGGTTGGTGGTCGTGTCGTTGGCGTACTCCTGGGCCGCGGCCTGGACCTTGGGGTCGATCGTCAGCGGCTGGCAACCTGCGGCCACCCGGGCCTCGTTGACCAGCTGGAGCACCTTGCCCGGGTCGGCCTGGAGCGGAACGACCGCACGCGTGCCCGCCGTTGCCGGCTCCGCGGCGGCGGCGGCTCCGGCACCGACGGCGCCTGTGAGCACCAGCAACGAGGACGCGCACACGGCGGTGCACCCACGCCGTACCCGGCGGGATCCGAAAGCCATGGGATTACCTTCCTTCTCGACGAGAAGCGGCAGACGCGGCGCACGCCGCCGCCGTCACCCCCCATCCCTGCCGATTCTCCGCCGCCCCCCACCCACCCGCATCTCCCGACCGAAGAACGCCAGGTCAGGCCGGGCCTGAGCGGTCCGGCGTCAGCGGCCGGACCGGGACGTCGCCGGGAACGCCGGATCGCCCGAACCCGTGAGCCCGGGACGGGCGCGGACCGACCTGCCGGTGAAGCCCGCGCCAGGTACGGCTCAGCGCAGCACGGCCGCGAGGAGATCGGCGCCCAGCGCCGTCAGGTCGGGCAGGTTCAGGGTGTAGCGGACGTAGCGGCCGCGCCGCCGGGCCGTGAGCAGACCGGCGCGGCGCAGGACGGCGAGGTGACGCGACACCTCCGGCGGTGACAACTCCCAGGCGTGCGCCAGTTCGCGGGTGGTGTGCGGACCCCGGGCCAGGGTGCGCAGCAGCCGCAGCCGGACCGGATGCGCGAGCGCCTCCAGCCGGAGCGTGACCGTCTCCAGTGACACCGGCTCCGACGGCTCCGGCTCCGCCACCGGGTACTGCACCACCGGCTGCCAGCCGGGCGAGTGCACCACCGCCAGGTGCGGGCCCCCGAAAACGCTGGGTATGAAGGTGACTGCGCTGCCGCGGGCGGCGGTCGCCTTGTCCGGAAGCTTGTCGAGGACAATGCAGTCGCCGTCCGGTGCCAGTGAGACCGCACCCGAGACCGCCGCCAGGGCCGCTCCTTCCCCGTGCCGCCTGAGCAGGTCGTTCTTCACCCGCAGATCGGTGGCCATCCGTACGGCGACGTCCGCCCAGGCGGCGTCGAAGAACGCCTCGGCGCACCGTTCGAGGGTGGCGCGCACGCGGGCCCGTACGGCGGCCGGATCCGCCAGCAGCCGTGCCGCGAAGGCCTCCTGCCGTACGCCGCGCGCCTGCGCCAGATCGAGGGCGCGCTCCCGCGCGGCCGCGTCGGTCAGCGGCGAAGCCGCCCCCGACGGCACCCGGTTGCTGCCGCAGGTGGTGACGAGCGCCGCCGTCACATACCGCTCGTCGTCGATGCGGTCCACGTCGTCCAGCTCCTCGGCCAGGGTCGGCCGCGGCCGGGCGGGGAGCAGGAAGTCGGCCTGCGAGGACCGCCAGAGGAAATCCGCCTCCCGCAGGCGCTCGGCCAGCTCCTGCGGCATCGCGGCCCGTACCTCTGCGGCCCACCCGGCGAGCCGCGGATGGTGCCCCGGCTCCGCCAGCACGTGCAGCACCGCGGTCAGTTCGGCCAGCGGGGAGGCGGCGAACCTCAGCCGTCCGGACGGCAGGCCACCGATGTCGATCCTCAACGTCACCCGCCCAAGCATCCCCGACCGGACCGCCCGCCACGTCAGCGGGTTGACGATGTCCGTCAACCCGCGTGCCCGCCCGGCCGCCGAACCCCACGGTGACGCCATGCGAACCGACACCAAGCTCCGGCCGCGCGCCCTGGTCCGCGCCTCCGGAGGTCCCCGTTACGCCGTCGCCCTCGTCGTGGACGCCCTCGGCACCGGCCTGCTACGCCCCTTCCTGCTGCTCTACGGGGTCATGGTGCTGCGGTTGTCCGCGCCGGCGACGGGTATCGCCATGACGGCGGGGATCGTCGTCGGCCTCGTGTGCATGCCCGCGGTGGGGCGATGGCTCGACAGGGGCGCGCGCAGCTCGGTCGTGGCGGCGTCGATGCTGGTACGGGCACTGGGCGTGGCGCTGCTGCTGGCCACCCCCGCCAAGCACGTCTGGCCGTTCGCGACGGCGGCGCTCCTCCTCGGAGTCGGCAACCAGGCATGGCCGGCCGCCCACGCGGCTCTGGTGGCCACCGTCGCGCGGGGCAGGGAACGCGACACCGCGCTCGCGGCGGGCCGTGCCCTGCGCAACGCGGGGCTGGGCGCGGGCGCGCTCCTCGCCACCGCCTGCCTGGCGGGCGGTGCCACGGCCCTGCGGGCGATGGCGCTCGCCACCGGGATCGCCTACCTCACCGCAGCGGCCCTGGCGTGGTCGGTCCGGCTGTACGCGCCCACGGCCACCCCGGCCGATGACGAGGCCGCGGGGCCCCTGCCCCGGATGCGCGGGCTGCTGGCCGCCAACGTGGTCTACGTCTTCTGCCTCAACGTCCCCGAGATCGCGCTTCCCCTGGTGCTGGTGACGCAACTGCATGCCTCGCCAGCGTGGCCGGCGGCCGTGTTCGTCGCCAACACGGTGCTCGTGGTCACCCTGCAGGTACCGCTCACCGTCCTGCTGTCGCGCTTCCCGCGGCGCACGGTACTGGCCCTGGCCGGCGCGGTTCTCGCCGTGTCCTATCTCGGGTTCCTGGCGGCCGCCTCGCTGGGGGGCGGCTGGGCCGCCCCGGCCGTCGCCGCGGTGTCCGTGGTCTGCACCCTCGGCGAGATCGTCTACGCCGGCAGCGCCACGGCGCTGGTCACCGCCCTCGCCCCGGCGCGTGCCATGGGGCGAGTCCTCGCCCGGTTCGAGCTCTCCACGGGCTTCGGCCTCGCCGTCTCCCCTGCGGTCATCACCGCCCTCGCGCCCCACGGTCCGGCCGCCCTCTGGGGCGGACTCGCCGGTGCGACGATGGTGTCCGCCTCGGTGGTCGCCACCGAACAGGACCGCCCCGCCACCTCACCCACAGGTGACGTCCGCCCACCTCTTCCTCAACCGGGGGAGAGCAGGCGGAACTCGTCGCCCTCCGGGTCGGTCAGGACACTTCTTTGCCGTGTCCGACAACCCTTTCGGGCGCCCTGACTCGGCCATGACAAGGGTGTGAAACGATTACGCTGCGCCCATGGGATATGCGTTTACGTTCGAGCGGTCGGCCCCTGGCGACACGTTCTCCTTGAACAACTGGCAGATGGGATTCGTCCGGGAAGCCATGCGGGAGGCCGGTGCCGCAGCCGGACAGGGTTTGGAGCAGGTGTTGCGTGCGCCGGGACTGGAACCCACCGGGCGGACAGCGGACATGGAGAAGTTCCTGTCGAATTCGAACTGGCACGTCAGCGGCGAGGAGGCGGGCTTCATCGCATCACGCTTGCGCCTGGCGGCGAGCAAGGACGTGATCTCCGATCTGATGTCGTTCTTCGACGACGCGCCCGACGAAGTCGAGCAGTGGATCGAGGACTTCGCCGCTTTCAACGAGCGGTCGGTCCCGCACGACGGTTACCGCGTGAGATAGCGCCTCGCCCCGGAATCGGGCCATCACCCGCGGGTCGGGCAGTCGACCATTCGACCTCCCTGCCTTTCTCGATGGCGCCGGACGCGACCTCTTCCTCACCCGGCGCCGGGTGCCCGCGGTGCCGGACCGGACCCGTGACCCCCGAGCACGGTCCGGCACTCCTGCCGGGCCGGCTCGCTCAGCAGGCCCCCCAACCGGGTGAAGAAGCACAGGAGTTCGCCGCCCCACGCCTCCCGGAAGGCAGGATCGATCCGTGCCAGGTCGAGCTCGTTGGCCGCGGACAGTTCGGCCAGGTCCCGCCGCGCGGCCTCGGTCGGCGTGTGGACGCACCCCGTGAAACGGTCCCGGAAGGCAGCCTCCGCGCGGTCCAGCGTCGGGTAGGAAGCCGCCCGGTCGCAGGAGGCGTAGAGGTACACGATCGACTCGGCCTCGGCACCGATCACCGCGGCCGCCTCCGCACGCCGTTCGAGGGGCAGCAGCGCCACGGGGAATCCGTCGGTGCCGTACAACGCGTGGCACAGGCCCGCCCGTTGCAGGGCCGGGCGGGCGCCCCAGGAGGCGAGCAGCCCGCTTACGCGCTCCAGGTGCGACAGCAGGGTCCCGCCCGGGTGGGCGATGTCCTGCGCACCGAGTTCCCTCAGCCGTGCGACGACTCGTTGCGGCATCGGCCCTCCTGGGGTCGTGGTGGTGGGTCGGCACCCGCCCACGCCTGCCGCCCGGTGTCCGGACACCGTGGCGGAGGCGGGCGGGTTGCCGCCCGGGCCCTGCATCGATCGTGATCCACCCCAACACCCCAGTCAATCCTCCTGTTTGCTCCGCGGATCCAAGGAATACCTTGGGGCTCATGACCCTCGACGACCTTCGCGTGTTCGTGGCCGTCTGCCGCGCCGGCAGCCTCAGCGCCGTCGCGCGCGACCTCGGCTGCACCCAGTCCGCCGTCAGCCAGCACGTCCGCCGCCTGGAGAAGCAGACCGGCACCAGCCTCCTGGAGCGGCACGCCCGCGGCGTCGTGCCCACCGAGGCCGGCCGCATCCTCCGGGCGGCCGCCGCAGACGGCATCGCCGGCCTCGACGGCGCGCTGCGCCGCGTGGAGGACCTCGTAGGGGGCGGGGGCGGGACGGTGCGCGTCACCACCGGCGCGACGACCGTGCGGCACTTCATGTCCGAGGCCGTCGTCTCCTTCCGCCGCAGCCACCCCGCGGTGAGCCTGGAGTTCCAGACCGAGAACTCCAGCCGGAGCTGCTTCGACGCGCTCGCCGCCGGCGACCTCGACCTCGCCTGGATCACCATCGGCGCCCCCGTCCGCGGCATCGAGCAGCGCCCCGTCATGGAACTGCCCTGGGTCCTCGCGGTCGGCGCCGACGACCCCCTCGCCCGCCGGGCCGCGCTCACCCCCGCCGACCTCGCCGGTGTCCGCCACATCCGGCTGCCGCAGAACTCCGCCTCCCGTGCCCACCTCGACGCCGCCCTCGCCGAGTCCGGCATCCACGTTCGCTCCGACACCAGCGTCGCCGACTGGGACACCGCCCTGCTCCTCGCCGAACTAGGCCTGGGACACGCCGTCGTGCCCGCGCTGCCCGGCTGGCGGGTCCCCGGCTCCGACGGCCCGCTGCGCCTGGTGCCCGTCCCCGCCCTGCCGCCGCTCGCCGTCGGCTGGGCCGTCCGCCGCTGGGCCGCCCTCGCCCCGCCGGCCCTGGTCTTCGCCGACGAGGTCGCCCGCAGCTGCCGGGCGCGCGCCGCCGGGCAGCAGTGACGCCGCCGCCAGGCCCACCGCGGCCAGCAGGGCCAGTGCCACCAGCGACGGGCCGTGCACCCCGGCGCTCGCGGCGACCGCGATGCCGAGCGCCGGGCCGACGTTCATGGCCGTCTGCTTCAGCCCGCCGACGACCCCGGCGTATCCGGCCGGGGCCTCGCCGACCACCGCCCCGGTGGCGGTGACCATGACGGTGGTGAAGCCGGCGCCGAGCACCGCGAAAGCCGGCCCGGACGCGGAGCCCAGCCCGGCGATCCCGGCGACGACCAGGACCGTACCGGTCAGCGCGGTGCGGCGCGGCCCGAACCGACGCAGGGCCGCCCCCGCCACCGGAGCCCCCGCGACCATCACCAACGTCATGGGCAGCACCCGCAGCCCGGTGTCGAGGGCGTCCAGCCCCTGCACGTCCTGGAGCCGGAACGTGGCCGTGAACAGCGCGCCGAACAGGCCCGCGGACACCACCAGCAGCAGTGCCATCGAGGCCGTCACCGCCCGCGCGCGGGCCACGGCGGGCGGCACCAGTGGCAGTGCGGAGCGTCGTTCCCGCCGCACGAAGAAGACGCCGAGCACGGCGGCGCCGGCGAAGCCGAGCAGGGTCGGCCCTGCGGTCCACCCGTGCTGCGGTACGCCGACCAGCGCATGCACGAACACCGCGAGGGCCGTCGCCAGCAGGGCGGCACCGCCCAGCTCCAGCCTGCCCGCCGCCGCCCGCGGCGGCGCGGGGGCCCGTACGGCCAGGGTCAGTGCGGCGACCACCACGGCGACGGGCACGTTGACCACGAACACGGCCCGCCAGTCCCAGTGAGCGACCAGCAGGCCGCCGATCAGCGGCCCGGCGGCCGCGGCCAGCCCGATCGCGCTGGTCCGCACGGCAACCGGCGTGGCCAGTCGGTCGGGCGGGTACGCGAGCCGCAGCAGCGCCAGCGTCGCCGGCTGGAGCAGCGCGCCGAACACGCCCTGCACGGCCCGCAGGCCGATCACCCAGCCCACGCCGTGGCGCACACGATGCCCGCCGACGCCGCGGCGAAGCCCAGCACGCCGACGCACAACAGCCGGGCGTGCCCGTACCGGTCTCCGAGCCGTCCGGCGACGACGAGGAAGGCGGCCACCGCCAGCATGTAGGCCGTACTGGTCCACTGCACCTGCGTCACGCTCGCCCCGAGGTCGCGGCTCAGGCTCGGCTGCGCCACCGTCAGCACGGTGCCGTCGAGGGCGACGAGCATGGCGCCCGCCACGCTCACGAGCAAGGAGATCCGCTGCCTCATGCGGGCACACCTCCGTCGTGCGCCGGCCCCGGGAGCACACCCCCGAGGTGGGCGTCGACGGCCGCGCCGACGAGCCGTTCGACCCCCGCGACCCCGTCCTCGCCGAGGACCAGCGGCAGGCTGCCCCAGTGCCACAGCTGCGCCACGCCGTGCCAGTTGGCCCACAGGGCGGCCGTGGTGACGGAGGGGTCGGCCGCCCCGCACCGGCCGACGAGCGCGACGAGCAGGGCGAAGAGGGGGAGGGTGGACTCGCGCAGCCGGGGCTCGTCCGAGGGTGTCTGCCCCGCGCTGTCCAGCAGGTCGTGGCGGAACATCAGCTCGAACATCCCGGGGTGCTCCAGCGCGTAGCCGACGTAGGCGCATCCGATCGCCCGCACCCGTTCCCTGGGGGCCGACTCCCTCGCTCCGGCGGCCGCCTGCGCGAACCTCTCGCCGAGATCGGCGAAGCCGCGCCGGGCGATCGCCGACAGCAGGGCCTGGTGGGTGGGGAAGTAGCGGCGCGGCGCGCCGTGCGAGACGCCGGCTCGGCGGGCGATCTCCCGCAGCCCGAGGGCTCCGGTGCCCTCGCTCATGACGAGTTCCGCACCGACGTCGATCAGCCGTTCCCGCAGGGGTCTGTCCTGGTCCATGGACCCTGTCTACCAGCGGGAGTAGACAGTGTCTACTCGGTGGGGGCGGGGCCTTCGGCGGCTGGTGAGGACGCGGGGCCCGGCGCGGGGGATGATGGATTGGGCGGAGGCCCGAGGAGGAGGTGCGTGCCATGACGGAGCACGAGGGAGGTCCCTCGGCGCGGGACCTGGAGGAAGGCCGACTCCTCAAGGAGCTGGAGGCCATCCACCGCACGCGCCACGAGACCCTGCTGCACGGGTCCGACGATGCGCTGGTCACCCATACGAAGCGGATGAACGAGCTGGAGCACGAGTACGTGCGCCGTCACCCGCAGCGCGCCCAGACCGCCTCCCGCACCCGCTCGGGCGCCCGCGCCCGCACCAGCGACGAGAGCTGACCGCCCGCGTTCCGCGCCGAGGCAGGCGCGCCGCCGCCGGGCCCCGGCGGAGAGGGGGCCGGTCACCCCGTACGGGCTCCGGCAGTGAGGGGGCCGGTCACCCCGTACGGGCTCCGGCGGAAAGGGGGGCCGGTCACCCCGTACGGGCGCCGGCCCTCACTCCGATCGCTCCGGGGCCCACCGCGAACCGCCGACCGCGCCGGGCCGGAGTGCCGCGGTGGGAGCCGGCCCCAGGGTGGTGGTGCCCGGCGCCGCCCGGTGACCCAGTCCCGTGCGATAGGCGTCCATGGCCGCCTCGACCCGCCCCGTCCGCCGCAGCAGGTCGCCCAGCAGGCGGCACAGGTCGGCGAGGTCGCCCGTCGCCCCGCTGCGCTCCAGCAGGGCCAGTGCCTGGACATAGTGTTCCTCGGCGCGTTCCGCCTCACCGCGCTCCTCGGCCATCAGGCCGAGGAGCCGGTGCGCGCCGCCGGCGTGCACGGCACCGTGGCTGTTGCCCAGGTCCAGGAGCGCGGCGAGCAGGCCGGCCGCCTCCTCCTGGCGGCCCAGCCGGCGCAGGACGTCGGCCAGCTCCACCTCCACCTGCGCCGTGTACAGGCCGGCCCGCCGGGCCGACAGCATGTCCCGGGCCGTGCGCAGCTCCCGCTCGGCCGGTCCGAGCTCGCCGCTCTGCGCGAGGACGTAGCCGCGCATCCAGTGGCAGTGCGCCAGGTCGGTGCTGAGCTGCAACTGCCCGTAGATCTCCTGGGCCTTGGCCAGGGAGGCGTCGGCGTCGGCCGTCCGCCCCTCGGCGAGGAAGGTCCGGGCCACCTGCCGGTGCATGCCCGCCACCAGCGCGGGATCACTGACCCGCGGTGCCAGCGTGAGCGCCAGTTCCGCCGAGCGGGCGGCGCGGGCGTGCGCGCCCATGTCCATGTACGGCCCGATCACCGCGGCGTGCAGCAGCACCAGCGCGTCGGGGTCGGCCAGCCCGCCCGCACCCAGCTCGTCGATGGCGGACTCCAGCAGGTAGCAGGCGTAACGCAGCTCCCCCGCGAGCAGGTGCGCCACGGCCCGGCCGCGCACCGCCCGGGCCCGGCGCGGTAGCGGCTCGTCCGCCACGAGGCGTTCGGCCTCCTCGAAGTGACCGATGGCGCAGGCGAGTTCACCGGCCTCCAGGGCACACTCGCCCAGCCCGAGGCGAGCCTGCGCCTGCTCGGGTACGAGCCCCAGCTCCTCCGCCTCGGCGAGCAGCTGCCGGTAGCGCTCGGCGGCCTCGTCGGCCGCGCCGGTGGCCAGCGTGCGCTGCGCATCGGTCAGGGCGAGCCGCAGCTCCGTGGCGAGGTGGGCGGGCCTGCCGGTGGCCAGCTCCTCGTACGACGTGCCCAGCCGGTCGGCGAGGAAGCGCAGCGCGGTCTCGGAGGGGCGCACCTTGCCCGACTCCAGGGTGGAGACGTAGGCCGAGGTGTAGGAGGGGTGCGCCAACTGCCGCTGTGTCAGGCCGCGTTCCGCACGCAGGCGCTGGACCCTGCGGCCGATCTCGCCCGGTTCGTCCATGGAATCCCCCTCGTTGCTCGAACTCCCCGACATTGAACCGGAGTCCGCCATTGCGCGGCACCGTCGGGCGGCCTAGTTTAAGCAGCCGATTCATCGCACTTATCAAGCCGCTTAACTTCCGTTCCCAGGGGGAGACTTCATGCATCCGGTCAGAGGCAGGACCAGAGGAACGGCACGGCGTGCGTCGCTGCGCGCGGCGCTCGCGATGGTCGTCGCGACCGCCGCCCTGGTGGCGGCCGGCCCGGCGGACGCGGCGGACGACCCGGCCGGGACCCGCGTGGAGGTCGAGATCCCCGGGCCGGAGCAGGGCGGCGACGCCGGATCCGGACACCTCCTGGTGCCGGCGGCCGGCAGTCCGGCGAAGAGCCCGGGCCGGCTCACCGAGGCCGAGCGTGCGGCCGACGGCGGGGTCAGGAAGGTCCTGGACAACGGGCCGACGGCGGACCGCTTGGACGTCGTCGTCATCGGCGACGGCTACACCGCGGCCGAACTGCCCCGGTTCCACGCGGACGCCGAGCAGAAGTGGGCGGAGGTGGCGGCCGTCGAGCCGTACGCCACCTACCGCGGCCTCTTCAACCTCTGGACGGTCGACGCGGTCTCCCGCGAGTCGGGCGTCTCCGGCGACCCGGACCCCGCGACCGTCCGCGACACCGCCCTCGGCTCCTCCTTCTGGTGCGGCGGCATCGAGCGGCTGCTGTGCATCGACCAGCCCAAGGTCGACGCGTACGTGGCGAAGGCGCCGGAGGCCGACCTGGTCGTCGTCCTGGCCAACAGTGCCAAGTACGGGGGAGCCGGCTACAACGAGCGCAGCGCCACCCTCGGCTACGAGGGGATATCCACCGCCTCGGCCGGCCATCCGAAGTCCGGCCAGGTCGCCATCCACGAGACCGGCCACTCGCTGGGCAAGCTCGCCGACGAGTACTTCTACCCGGGCGTGCCGGACTACGAGAAGTACACCGGGCCCGAGCCGGTCGAGTCCAACAGTTCCGGCCTGACCGCCGACCGGATGGCGGCGCAGCGCAGCAAGTGGTACCGCTGGCTCGGCGAGGAGTCGCCCGACGGCGGCACCGTCGGTGCGTACGAGGGCGGCAACTACTACGTGACGGGCCTGTACCGGCCCACCGACAACTCCCTGATGCGGGTCCTGGGCAAACCCTTCAACCTCCCCGGCGTCGAGGCCATGATCGGGGGGTTCTACCAGCACGCGAAGATCGCCACAGCGCTCACCCCGACGGACCGGACCCTGCGGCTGGGCCGCACGGCGAAGGTCCGCGTTCCGGAACTGGCCGGCGCCGACGGCCGCCGGCTCGTGGTCCGCTGGTACCTGGACGGCAGGGAACTCAGGCGCCTGGAGGGCCGCACCGAGGTGTCGGTGGCGGAGCTGTGGCTGTTCGACCTGCGGACCCACCGCCTGTCGGTGACGGCGGAGGACCGCACACCGTCGGTGCGGGACCCCGGGATCGCCCGTACCCTCCGCTCCACCGTCGACTGGAAGGTCCGGCTGTAGGGACCGCGTACGTCGTCGCGGGCCGGCCCGGCGACGGGAGCGCGCACGGCGGCGGCCGGCGGCCGCGGCGGCCACCGGCCGCCGCGCGGTGGGTGAGGGGAGCCGCACGCTACATGGGGTCCATGCCCCGGTCGTCGATGCGGCTCTCCTGCTCGCTCTGCTCCTGCAGGCGGCGGGCCTTGTCCTGGAGCCGGCGGCGCTCCTCGGGGTCGGTGGACCGCTGGGCGGCCTCGTTCAGCTCCTGGGCCTTGTTGCGCATCTGCTGGACCCGGCCGCGGGACTCGCCTGAAACGCTCATGATCGCTCCTCGTATGGGGGGAGAACGGGCGGATACAGCGAACCAGCACCGCCGCGCAGCCGCATCTCGAACCGTCACCGAAGGTGATCCGCCGAGGCCCGGGCCGGCCCGTCCGGTCAGTACAGGCCCGGGCGGGCGAGGTCCTCGTCCGAGTCGGCCCCGAGCGCGGTGGTGAGCGTGAAGAGCGCGCCGTCGGGGTCGCGGAGCGTCACCCAGCGTTCCCGCGCGTTGGAGGCGATGTCCGAGACCATCCGCCCGCCGAGCCTGGCGGCCGCCTCGATCGCCGGCCGGAGGCGGGGTACCCGGAAGTGCACGTGCCAGCGCGGCCGCGTGTGCGGCGAGTAGGCGGCGAGCTCGACGGGACCGCTGTTCAGGCGGGCCACCGGTTCACCGCCCTGCCGCAGGACGACCTGGTCGTCCTCGTAGGAGACGCTGCAGCAGCCGGGCCGGTCGGTGGCCCATTCCAGGACCGCGCCGTAGAACATCGCCGCGTCGAGGGCATTGCGGGTGCGCAGCTCCAGCCAGGCCGGGAGGGGGCCCTTACCGGCCCGCCAGTCCGCGGCCACGTCGCCCTCCCAGATCCCGAAGACCGCCCCGTCCGGGTCGGCGACGAGCGCCGCGCGCCCAACGGACTCGAAGGAGACCGGGCCGACCGCGATGGTGCCCGTGCGCTCCCGGATGCGGTCGACCGCCACGTCGGCGTCGTCGACGGCGAAGTACGGGGTCCACGCCGCCGCGACCCCCAGATCGGCGGCCAGTGCGCCGATGCCCGCCACCGGCACCCGGTCGTGGAAGGCCACCGAGAAGGCCCCGCCCAGGCGGGCCGGCCGGAACCGCCACCCGGCCACCGCACGGTAGAAGCGCTGGGCCGTGTCGAGGTCGCGCGTCATCAGGCTCACCCAGCACGGCGCCCCGAAGACCTCCCGCGTCGAAATCTCCACCGCACGCTCCGTCCGTCGAGGCACCCGTCGTTCCATTCTGGTCCTTTTCGGGACGATCATCGCGGGCCGCGGGCTGCGACGCGCACACGAAGTGGCCGAGGCTCACGTTCCGTGTCGGCCCCGTCCGCCTCCGCACGGCGATAGCCTCGGTTTCGCGGACACCACTGCGCAGCGTCGGAAGGCAGGTCTCCCATGCCCGGATCGCAGGTTCCCGTGATCGATCTCGGCGCGTGGCGCTCCGGCGGACCGCGGGAGCGGGCCCGTACGGCCGCCCGGGTCGACGAGGCCCTGTGCGCGGCCGGATTCCTGCTCGTGACCGGCCATGGCGTCGACCCCGCGCTCCCCGCCGCCATCCGCAGCACGGCACGGGAGTTCTTCCGGCTCCCGGCCGCCCTCAAGCAGCAGTACGCCGTCACGGTCGGCGGCCGCGGCTGGCTCGGACCCGGCGCCGAGGCCAACAGCTACGCCGAGGGCACGTCCTCGCCGCCCGACCTCAAGGAGTCCTGGTCCTTCGCGGCCGACGAGCCCACCGGCGACGCCGCCGTGGATGCCGAGTGGTTCCGGCCCAACACCTGGCCGACGCAAGCCCCGGCGCTCCGGCCGCTGGTCACCGCGTACCTGGAACGGATGAAGGCCCTCTCCGACGAACTGCTGGAACTCCTCGCCACCGCCCTCGGGCTCGACGAAGACCGCTTCACACGCCACACGGGACACCCCACCTGGGGGTTCAACATCAACTGGTATCCCGGCACGGACACCGTCGGCACACCCCTGCCGGGCCAGTTCCGCATCGGCGCCCACACCGACTTCGGCACGCTCACCGTCCTGGACCGGCAGCTCGGCTCGGGAGGCCTGCAGATCCACACCGACGCCGAAGGCTGGCAGGACGCGCCCTTCGACCCCGCCGGGCTCACCGTCAACATCGGTGACCTGATGGCCCGCTGGACCGGCGACCGCTGGCGGGCAGGCCGCCACCGCGTGCTGCCCCCGCCCACCGACGCCCCGGCCGAGGAACTGATCTCCCTCGTCTACTTCTACGAATGCGACGCGCACACGCGGGTGGAGTCCCTGCCCGCGCCCATCGGCCGCGTCGTGCACGACCCCGTGGACTCCCACACGTACCTGCGGGAGAAGCTCCGGGCCATCACCGTCCCCGCAGGCACTCATACTTCGGAGTGACGAACGGCGCGCAGCCCTCCCCGGGACGGACAGCGGGATCAACCGGCAAGGTGACGACCGACCCGGCCGCGGTGCATAGCGTCGGACCATGACCATGACCATGATCACGACCAGAAGCCGAACCGTCGCCGCCGCCGCGTTACTCGCCCTGCTCCTGCCGCTCCCGCTCGCCGCGGCCGGTACCGCGGCCGCAGCCGCAGCCGGTACCGGTACCGCGGCCGGTACCGCAGCCGGCCCGCCGCCTCCGCCCGCCGCCGAGCGCAGCCGCCCCGCCGTCGAACTCCCGCGCCCCACGGGCCCGTACGCGGTCGGGCGGGACGACCTGCACCTGGTGGACCGCAGCCGGACCGACCCGTGGGCCGGCTCGGGACCCCGCGAGCTCATGGTCACCATGCGTTATCCGGCACGGCGCGACACCGGTACCCCTGCGCGCTACCTCACGCGCGAGGAGGCCCGGCTGCTGCTCGCCGACCGGGGGCTGGAGCAGGCCGTGCCCGTCGAGACCCTGACCCGTACCGCGAGCGCCTCCCGCTCCGGCGCCCGTCCCCTGGCAGGACGCCACCCGCTGGTCGTCCTCTCGCCGGGCTTCACCGTCCACCGCGCCACCCTCACGGCCCTCGCCGAGGACCTGGCCTCCCGCGGCTACGTCGTCGCCGCGGTCGACCACGCGTACGAGAGCGTCGGAACCGCCTTCCCCGGCGGCCGTGTGCTGACCTGCCTGGCCTGCGACAAGGCGCAGGAGACCGGCATGCGGGCGGTCAGCGACAACCGTGCCCGCGACGTGTCCTTCCTGCTGGACCGCCTCACCGGACCCCGCCCCGCCTGGCGCCACGCCGGCCTCGTCGACCCGGGCCGCATCGCCATGGCCGGCCACTCCATCGGCGGCGCCTCGGCGATCGCCGCCATGGCGACCGACCCGAGGATCCGCGCCGGGGTCAACATGGACGGCGGCAACGCCACACCCGTACTCGACGGCGGACTCGGCGGACGCCCCTTCATGCTCCTGGGCGCGGAGCAGCGGGGCCCCGGTGGCAACGCGAGTTGGGACCGCGACTGGCCGCAGCTCGACGGCTGGAAACGCTGGATCACCTTCGACGGCTCCGGCCACTTCACCTTCAGCGACTTCCCGGCCATCGGCGAGCAGCTCGGCCTGAACGACCCCGAGAATCCGCTGCCCGGCGCCCGTTCCGTCGAACTGACCCGCCGCTACGTCGGCGCCTTCCTCGACCGGCACCTGCTCGGAGAAACTCGGCCCGTCCTGGACGGCCCCTCCGCCGACGCCCCCGAGGTCCGCTTCCACTCCCCGTAGGTCGTGCGGCCGGCACCTCGATGCCTGGTCGGACACGCATGGCGTCCGCCACGGCCTGCTCCAGGGCGGCCCGGTCGCTCAACCGCCAGGCCGGAACCGGCTCCGGACGTCCCTCCTCCACAGCCCGGCGAGCTATTCCGAGGCGTCGGGGCCCGTGCGGTGAAGAACGCGGCGGTCGAGGACGATGGTGTTGCTGGATCGGACGACGCCGTGGAGGTCTGCGAGGTTGCCGTCGAGGTGGATGGTCCTGCCCTCCGTGCGGTAGGTGCCCGTGTTGACGCCGATCTTGAATGCGGGGCAATCGTCCAGGTTGCAGATCACGTCGTTGATCTGCTCGAAACGGCCGTCCGCGGTGAAGGTCAGCTGCTGGGTGTAGAAGGTGATTCCCGGGCGGTTCTTGTCGACCGGCTCGGTCCACCGCCCTGTCAGCCGGGCCTGCTCTGCGGCAGCCGGGGCATCGGCTCCCCAAGCCTGGGCGGCAGCAGAGCCGCTGGTGGCCGTCATGGCGGCCATGAGCAGCAGTGCCGTGCCCAGCGCTGACCGGCTCGTCTTCTTCGTCTGCGCGCTCACGCTCATCTCCTCGTTCGTCGGTCCGTGGTCCGCGGTGAGTGCCGTCGGCGTGGCCCGACCGTATGCGCTCAGACGCCGACCCCGTTCCACCTCCCCGGGGCCGCGTCTCGTTTCGGCTGCTTCGACGGACGCGCTGAACACTCCCCACGCGGACCCGGGGGCCGGAAGGCCGGGGCCCCTTCCGTCATCCGGATGGAGCACACCCGCGGAGCCCGATTGGCCGAGAGCCACCGCGCGCTCACGGTCACCGCCCGGACCACGTGAAGCCGTCCGGCAACACGGGCAGACCATGACGCGGGAAGCGACAGCCCCGGCTCCTCGGCTCACGGCAGGCTGGGTTCCGAGGCGGCGTGCACGCTGCCACTGCCGCTCGTCGTGCCCGGCGCACGCGCCGGGAGGCGTCGTACGGCCGGGACGCAGAGAAGCGCGAGCGTGGCGGGGACCGCGATGACCGTCATCGAGTACAGAGTCGGTCGCAGGCCGAGGGACTCGGACACCGGACCGGCCAGCACCAGTCCCACCGGCATGAGGCCCGTCGACAGCAGATGGTCGTAGGAGCTGACGCGGGACAGGGCCTGCTCGGGCACGTGCGTCTGCAACGCCGTCTCCCACAGGACGAAGAAGAGGGACACCGCCACGCCGGTGACCGCCTCAAGGACCGCGATCACCACCAGTGGTGCGCCGGATCCGATGATGATCGCCTGACATGAGGCGACAGCCAGCGCCGCAGCGGCCAGGGCCATGGGTCGAGCGATCTTGAGCCGGTAGGCGCACACATCGCCCACAATGGCCCCGACACCGAAGGCTGTGACCACCACTGACCAGCTTGCCGTACCGCCCCACTCACGCTCGGCCAGCACGGGCCCCAGCACGAAAACCGACGGCAGTACGACGACGTGGTAGACCGCCATGCCGGCCAGGCCGGAGAGCACCCACGTCCGGCTGCGTACCTGAGCCCAGCCGGCGCGCAGTTCCGCCAGGAAGGACTCGCCTGCAGCGCCCTTCGCCGTCCCGGATGCCGTTTCGGATGCCGTCTCGCGGGGCTTCAGCCCGGCCAGGAACGCGGCGCTGACTGCGAAGGTCAGGGCGTCCAGGGCCAGTGCGCCGCCGGGGCCGGCCAGTGCGACCAGTCCACCGGCCAGGGCCGGGCCGAGCACCAGCCCGGACGACTGCACCAACCCGCGCAGGGCGTTGGCCTCCCGCAGCCGGTCCGGGGCGACCACCAGCGGCACCAGTCCTGTGGAAGCGGGCATGAAGAACGCATCCGCCGTGCCGAACACGAGCATCAGCAGGGCCAGGTGCGGTACCTCGGCCACACCGGTCAGCAGCAGTACGGCAATGAGCCCTTGTACGGCGAACCGCACCAGGTCGGAAGCCAGCATGATGCGGTGCCGCCGGAAGCGGTCCGCCCACACCCCGCCCACCAGGGTGAACAGCAGCATGGGCACGAGCCCTGCGGCCGCCACCAGGCCGACGTCAGAGGCGGACCCGCCCACCGACAGCACGGCGAAGGGCACGGCCACGAACGACACACGGTCACCCAGCACGGACAGGGACTGCCCCATGAACAGGCGCGCGAACTGCGGTTCGTCGCGCAGCACGCCAGGGATCAAGGATTTCATGCGGTGACCGTTCAGCGACAGGAGGGCAGATGGTGCGGCGCCCGATCGTAGGAAGGACCGGCCCCGCCGGTCACGTGAATTTCCTCCGGCCGGACATCCACGCCTGAGACGCTCTTCCGATGTGGAGAGAGAGGGTCACGAAGATCGTGCCCGAGGCGGAGCTGGGCGCCCCTGCCGGGGAGGGCGCCCCGGTGGCCGTGGAGAAGGCGCTCGGACAGACGCCGCATCCTACGCTCGGCGCAGACCGCGCACACGCAACGGATGGGCGGGCCGCGCGCACCACGTCGGCGAGGCTCATGGCAGAAAAGTATCCCTCCGCGTCACTCCTGACTCTGGGGAGGAAGGAAACCGGCCGCAAGCATGGTGCTCGTGACCCACGCAACCGGCACCGTGCAGATCGTCCATGTCGATGACGTCGACCCGACCGAAGTGGCTCCCGGCATCCTCCGCAGGCCCTTGCCCGCCACCGAGCGGGCGCGCGGGTGGGTGTACGACTTCGCCCCGGGTGCGCAGTGGCCCGAGGAGGACGTGCACGAAAGCGAGGAGCGGTACTACGTGGTGTCCTGCGAGTTCATCGACTGCGGCCGGCGCCTCGGGGCGGGCAGCTACGTGGTGTTCACACCGGGCAGCGTCCACCGCCCGCGCACGGAGATCGGGGCACGCGTGATCGGGATCACCCTCCTCGGGTGACCTGCCGGCCGCACCCCCGCCGCCGGGGTGCTGAGGCGGCGGCCGGGTGAAGTCACCGTCGTCCGGGGACGGCTCCCGTCCGCCGACCCGGCCGGAGCGTACGACCGACCGTGCCACCCACCCGACGAAAGGATCTCCTCCTGCCATGCTCGGCACACTCATGCTCATCGCCGTCCCGACAGTGGTGTGGAGGCTGCTCGGTGCGTTCGGCGTCGGACGGTTCGCCACCTGGAGGGTGTCCGTCCTGCACGGCATGGCGGTCATGCTGTTGTTCACGGCGAGCGCCCACTTCGTGCCCTCCGCCGTCGGCCCCGTGCCCGGCCACCACGACTTGGTCGCGTTGGTCCCGCCCTTCGTGCCGTTCCCGCGCCTGGCGGTCTACGCGACGGGCGTCCTGGAACTCCTCGGCGCCGCCGGCCTCGTCCGCGAGGCCACTCGGCCGACGGCCGGGCTCGGCCTCGCCGCACTGTTCGTCCTGATGCTCCCGGCCAACATCTACGCGGCCGTCGCGCAGGTGCCGTTGGCCGGCGAGCCGGCGACGCCGCTCTGGTTCAGGATTCCCGAACAGGTGCTCTTCATCGGGATCGCGCTGTGGGCCTGCGTCCCGACGCGCACCGACGCCGCCCGGCGGACCGACGGACTCCCCGGCGGACCTGTCGACGGCCGCCGACGCCACTCATAGCGTCCGGGCGGCCCACACCGCCGCAGTGGCCGATTACCGCTGGTCCTGCGGGTTTCGGCAGGATGGGGGCATGACCGAGATCCGTACCCCCCGACTCCTGCTCCGCCTCTGGACCGACGACGACCTCGTCCCCCTCTCCGAGATCCATGCCGACCCGGAGGTGATGCGCTGGGTCGGCGACGGCTCGACCCTCGGCCTCGACGAGACGGCCGAGGCGATCGAGCGCTGGGAGGAGGAGTGGGACGAGGAGGGCTTCGGGCTCTTCGCCGTCGAGCTGCTCGGTTCCGGGGAACTGATCGGAGCCGTCGGCCTCTCGGTCCTGGAGGACCTGCCCGACGCCCGCGCCGACGTGCAGATCAGCTGGATGCTGGGGCGCCAGTACTGGGGTCAGGGCTATGCCTCCGAAGCCGCCCAGGCCACCTTGGAGTTCGCCCTCCAGGACCGCGGCCTGGACCGCGTCGTCGCGGTGAACCGGCTCGGAGACACCGCCTCCGAGAACGTGATCCGCAAGCTCGACATGGTGCGGGAGCGCGAGACCACCGACCCCCGGTACGGGCACGCCGTCCACGTCCACGGCATCGACCTCTCCGAGTACGAGGCCTGACCAGTTACGAGGCCTGACCTGGTACGGGGCCCGAGCCAGTACGGGCCGTGCCCCCGGACGGCCGCCCGGCCCGCGTCACGGGCGGCCACGCCCGGGTACGGCCACTGGAGCGGTCGTCGACCCGGCACGGGGCGCCCCAACGCCTGCCCGCGGGCAACCGGCCCCTGGGCATCGCCGTGCCGCGACCCGGATCAGGGGGCCGCGCCGGGGGCCACGGCGCCGCCGCCCGCGCGGATCGCCGCGAGGGCCGCGGCGTGCAGGGCGGCCGGTGCGCCGTGGTGGGGCCGCGGGCTGCCGGTGAGGGTGTACCACTCGTCGGCGTCCTGGTACTGGACGTCGAAGCGGACCAGCCCGCCGCCCGCCACGGTGGTGCGCAGGGTGAGAGGACCCGTGACGACGCCGACCTCATCGGTCATGGCGCCGCCCGGACCGGCCGGCACGTCGTCCTGCCAGCGCTGCGGCACGCCGGTCATGAGGTGCAGGTGTCCAGCATCGTGGTGAGCATCTTCTTCTCCGGTTCGGTGACGGTCAGCTCGTAGGCGGATTTGACGGTGGTCCAGGCGCGTCCGTACTGGCACCAGCTCGAACGGTCGGGCGGCTGCCACAGGTCGGGGCTCTGGTCGCCCTTCGACCGGTTGGAGGCCGCGGTGACCGCAAGCAGCTGAGGGCGGGTCAGGTCGTTGGCGAACGCCTTGCGGCGGGCGGCGTCCCAGCCGGACGCACCGGAGCGCCAGCCCTCGGCGAGGGGCACGACGTGGTCGATGTCCAGCTCACCGGCGTCGGTGACGACGGCTCCGTCGTACAGGCTCTTCCACCTGCCGGAGACCGCCCGGCACTCGCCGTCCCGTTTCACCTCGGCGCCGTCCCGCTGGAGGACCGTCTCGCGGGTGTCGCACCTGTCGCCCTGCTCCGCCCAGTGCGTGAACCTGGCGCGGCTGTAGCCCGCCATCGTGCCCGCGGGCGCCACCTTCAGCGCGGCCAGGCGGGCACGCGCCTCGGCGGCGGTGACCAGGCCCGGCAGCACGTCCCCGCCGGTCGGCGCGCCGCCCGCCGGACCGCCCGCCGGTGGCGCGGCCGACGAGGCCGACGGCTTCCCTTCCGGGTCCCCGCCGCCCGCTCCGTCCGGCACGGCCGGGCCCGAGCAACCGGCCCCGCCGACCAGCAGCGCGGCCAGTAGCGCAGCCGGTACCCGTATCTGACGTCCCATATCCCCACCCCCGAGCCCGTACCGCTCCGCCACCGTCCGGGAGAGCCTACCCAGAATCGGACATTCGACTTATGGCGGCCCCTGGCGGCGGGTGTTGTCAGTGGCCCTCGCTAGTCTCCCGACATACCGCAGCTCAGGGGGGTTTTGGTCCCCCTGTCAGGGCTGCGCTGCGACAGGTACGGACAGGCGGAGGGGCACAGTCTGATGGCATGGCTGGCGGCGGGCGAGGGGTACGAGATCGCCCTGGTGGAGGGGCGGGTGGCGGCGAGGTCCGTCACCGGCCGGGCAGCGGGACGGCAGTTGAAGACGCTGCCCAAGGCACTGAAGGACCATCCCGAGGTGGACCGGCTGCGCCGGCTCGCCGAATGGCTCGACCGGCACGCGGCGGCCTGCGTCGCCCAGGCCGACGCCTGGATGGTGTCCTCACTGCCCGTCCCCACCGAACTGCTCGCCCGGGTCTGGCCCGACGAGGCCTGGCAGAACGCCCTGCGCGACCTGGCCGTCGTCGGTGACGACCCCGACGAGGTCGGATTCCTGCGGGACGCCACCGCCTCCGGCGAACTGAAGGTGGTCAACCTCGACGGCGAGACCGTACGGCTCTCGCCGCGCACGGTGACCCTGCCCCACCCGGTGCTGCTGCCCGACCTGGACGACGTACGGGAGTTCGCGGCCGAACTGGGCATCGTGCAGCAGGTCGAGCAGATCCACCGCGCCACCTGGCGCAAGCCCGCCG
Organism: Streptomyces sp. NRRL F-2664; assembly: GCF_000719345.1. Classification (GTDB taxonomy): domain Bacteria; phylum Actinomycetota; class Actinomycetes; order Streptomycetales; family Streptomycetaceae; genus Streptomyces. The sequence continues at coordinate 236,182 of NZ_JOFX01000003.1, read as the reverse complement.
AGGTCTCCGCCACCGCCACCGAGGTCCGCGACTACGCGGGCGGGGTCTTCCCCACCCGCTTCGGCCTCGCCGCCCGCGCGACCGCACTCGGCTACCGGGTCTCCGGCGGCTACGCCACCTGCAAGGTCCGCGACGCGGGTGCCGGCACCGGCACCGAGGCGGCCGTGTGGATCGGCGAGCCCTACTACGACGACGAGACCACCACCGGCGCACTGAGCTGGCACGACGAGGACGGCCGGGCGGTGGCGCTGGCGAAGGTCGGACCGGTGGCCTGGTCCGAAGGAATGCGAATGGCCGCGGCGCTGTACGCCGGGCGCAAGATCGAGGAGGGCGGGGACGCATGAGCAGGAACCTGAGAGACACCGCGGCGACGGGGGCCGAACTGCTGCTGCAGGCCGGCGCCGTCCTCCCCAGCGGCACCGCCGGTGCCGGAGCCGACGCCGTCGACCTGACCGCACGCAGCTACCGCCACCCCGGACTCGACGAGGACCGCGTCGTCGTCCGGCTCGCCCCCGCCGAACTCGGCGCCGCCGAGGACCTCGCCGCCGGCTTCCTGGGCCTCGTACGCGACGAGGGCGAGCCGCCCGTCGTCGGCCTGAGCCGGCGCCAGTCACTCGGCTTCCCCGAATGGGTCCTCGTGCACCACCCCGAGGACGGCCACCACGCGCTCGCCGTCGTCCCCGAACTCGACCGGATCGCCCGGCAGGCCAAGACCAAACCGAAGGCCGCGCTCGACGCCTGCCTCGAACTGGCCGACCGCCTCGCCGCGTCCGTGCCGCACTTCCTGCCCCTCTTCCATGAACAGGCCGCGCGCCTCTTCCTCGCCGTCGAGAACACCACCTACGCCGCCCAGCTGTTCGGCCGCGCCCGCACCGCCGAGGCCCAGCACGGCCTGGCCGTCGACGAGGACCGCCTCGACTCCGTCTTCCTCGAATTCGCGCTGGCCGGCGCCCTGCCGGTGAAGGTCCTCGCCGGCTACGGCAAGGCCCTGGCCGGCCGCGTCAGCCCCGCCGAGGCCTACGAGCGCTTCCGCCGCCTGTGCGTACGCCGTACCGCCGGCGGACTGCCGCCCTCCGCGCAGGCCGCCGTCGAACTGCGCCGCCTCGCCCGCAGCGCGGGCCTGACCGGCACCGAGCCCGAGCAGGACTACCTCGCCGAACTGCTGGCCCTGCCCGCCACCCTGCGCGCCGCCCTCGGCTGGTGGAAGGCCCACCGCACCGCCCTCGTCGCGCTCGCCCGCCGGGTCCCCGCCGTACGCGGCACCCTCCTCGGACTGACCCCGCCCGGCGGCGACGGCGACCTCACCGACCTGTGGCTGGACGTCCTGGAGGAGTCCGGCGCCACGGCCGGACTGGCCGACGGCGACCTGCCCGAGGAGGAGCGCTGCGCCGACGGCACCGCCGGCTGGCTCGAGCGCTTCCACACCGCCCGCCACTCCGGCTGGGGCCGCCGCCCCTCCCACCCGGTCCTCCTCGACGTCGTCGAGCGCTGCGCCCCGCAACTGCGCGCCGAACTCGACCGGCCCGGGCGGGAGGCCGGCCTGCGCGTCGGCGTCCAGGACGCCGACCTCCTCGACCTGCTGCTCACCCTCGACGTCCCGGTCGCCACCCCCGAGGAGGACAAGACCAGGCACCGCCACGACACGCTGAACCTGTCGGACTGGTCCGCCCGCGCCGAGCGCCGCGACCTGGCCGCGGTCGCCGCGGACCCCCGTTTCCAGCCCGCCTTCCGCCGGGCGCTGAACGCCATCGGCAACGGCGGGGCCGACATCGTCCGCAACGTCGCCGCCTCGCCCGGCACCCGCCCGCTGCTCGCCGCCTGGATGGCCGACGTCGCCCGCGCCTCCGTCGCCGCCGGCCTGCCCGGGGTGCCCGACGCCATCGAGCGGCTCACCTGGCTGCCCGTCGAGGCACTGGCGCTCGCCCCCGAGGAGGTCGCCGCCGCGGCCGCCGCCGACCTCGGTGAAACCCTCGCCCGCACCCTGCGCGGCGGCCTCTTCGAGGAGCTGGCCTGGCCCTCCTGGGAGGAAGCCGTCGCCGAACTGACCCCCGGCAGGGACCGCGACGGCCTCACCGTCGTCGAGGCCTGGCCGTACCTGGTCGTCGCCAACGCGGCCCAGGTCCGCGTCATCGACGCCGACTCGACCGTCCTCACCCACGACCTGCGCGTACCGGCCGGCTCCCACCGCCGCACGGGATTCCACTACGTCGACGGCGAACTGCTCGTCTTCTGGTCCGACTGGAGCGCCAACCGCATCGAGGGCTACTGGCAATCCTCGCCGGGCACCGTCTTCACCCTGGAGACCAACCGCAACTACTGGTCGCTGCGCAGCGACCACATCTCCCTCCAGCTGCCCGGCGGCGGACGCACCACCGGTGGCGGAGTCCTGCACGCCGGCGACACCCGGCTGCCCGACGAGCGGCCGCTCCTGTCCGACGGCACCTCGTACTGGGTGTGGCGGCAGCGCGACCACGACAACGACAGCGGCTGGCTCGAATACGACCCGGCGAGCGGCACCTGCGGGCGCTCCTCCGTACCCGCCTTCTTCACCGACACCCTGCGCACCTACGGGGCCAAGGCGTCCTCCGGGTACTCCAGCGTGCTGCTGCCCACACCCACCGTCGAAGGCTCCGTGCTCGGCGCACCCGTCGACGGCGTCCTCGGCTGGCACGCCGTACGCCTCTCCGGCAACGGCTGGATCGGCACCGACACCGCCGGACGCACCGTCACCGTCCCCGAGGGCGGGGACAGGCCGGCCGCGGCCCTCACCTTCCCGGGCGGCGACGACCGCCCGCGCGCCCTCTCGCACAGCTGGCGCACGCTGGCCCTCACCGACCCCGACGGCGTCGTCACCGCCCACACGCGCAACGACCGCCACGACATCCCCTTCAGCACCGGCAGTGTGGACCTCCCGCCGCTCTCCCACTGGTACGCACTGCGCCCGCGCGACCCGCAGGGCTCGGCCGCGCTGCGCACCGCCGACCGGGAGAGCGTCGGCGCCCTCCTCAAGGCGGCTGCCGCGGTCTCGAAGGCGACCGAGCTGCCGGACCTGGTGAGCGCGGCCCTGCCGCAGGTCACCGACCCCAAGCTGATCGGCGGCATCGTCGAGGTGCTGCGGTTCGCCCTCACCCAGCAGAAGGCCCTCGACGCGATCTCGGCCCGGCTCGACGCCGGCACCGCCCCCGTGGACGAGCGCGAGCCGGGACCCTCCGACCAGCTGCTCGGCGAAGCCCTGAACGGGCTGCTCGCGTCCGGCCACCACCGCTACGGCAGCGACCGCGACGGCGCCCACCACACGCTCGGCCTGCTCGACGCGGCCCGCGGCGCGACCGACGTCGCCGCCGTGCCCGGGCTGCTGCACTTCGACACCCCCGCGCTGCCCTACTCCACCTTCACCTGGGCACCGCTGCTCGACCAACCGGCGGCCGCCGCCTACCGGGCGGCCGCCACCACCACCCCGGAGCAGCAGCGGGCTGCCCTCCTCACCCTCCTGGGCGCGGTGGACACCCTCGGCATGGCCTCCGCGCGGGGCTCGGCCGACCGCTGGCGCCGGGTCGTGGTCCATCTCGACCACGCCCACCTCACCGGCCCCGACGGCCTCGACCGCAACCGCTACCACCGCAGCCTGCTGCCGCTGGGCGGCGGAGCCGTCCTCGCCCTGACCGAGCAGGGCGACTCCGTACCCGACGGCCACGAGTTCGGCGCCCTCTTCCACGACCCCACCGGACGCTTCACCGTCCCCGGCCCCTACACCCTGCGCCGCGCGGCACCCGTCGGCGACCCGGACCGGGGCCCCGGCTGGCTCACCGGGTTCCTCCGGGCGGCGGCCGAGCACGGCCCGGCGCCGTTCCGCCCGGAGGCCGCGGAGGAGTTCTCGCGGCTCACCGGGGTCTCCGGAGCCCTCGCCCGCCTGGTGGTCGCCGGTCTGCCGCACATCGACAGCTGGGACCGCAACTTCCTGCCCGCGGAGGTCCGTACCGCCCTCGGCGTCAAGGCGACCGACGCCGCCTGCGCCCGGGACGAGCTCAAGGGCCTCGGCGCGGAGGTCCGGTGCGCCGTGGTCGCGGCCCTGCTGCCCGCCGACCCGGCCGGCCTGTGGAGCGAAGGCCCCGACGTGGCGGCCGCCGCGGAGGTGTGGAACCGGCGCGTGGGCCGACGCACGCCCGTACCGGACTGGCTGGCCACCGAGGCCGCCCGCGCCGTCCGCGGCGGACGGCCCGCACACCGGGTGCTCGCCGCCGTCCTGGACCCGGCGGCCGCGCACGAGCTCTCCACCGACGTGCCGTGGATCGTCAAGGGCGACCACGTGGAGCCCGCCGTGGCGGTCGCCGACCCGTTCACCGCGCAGGTGCTGACCTCCACCCTCGCCATGTGCACCTGGCTGGCCCACCGGCTGCCCGCCGGCGACCCCGTGCGGGCGTCCCTGCCACCCGCACTGACCGCCGTGCGGCAGCGGCTCGCCTCACCCGAACTGCTCCTGGAGATCGCCCACTACACCAGCCTGCCGGACTTCCGGAAGGTCGCCGGCACACCGACGGAGACCGCCGAGGGCCACGAGCGCTACGGCGCGGTCGTCATGGCCACCCACGACGACCGGCCCAAGCCGGCGGTCCGCCCCGCCCTGCTGGACTCCACCGGCTCCGACCCGTACCTGCCCGCGCTCCGCGGCGACGACCAGCGGCCCCTCGTGGTCGAGACGGCCCTGCGCGCCGCCCACGACCCGCGCTTCGCCGCGCTGCTCGCCGACCCGGGCACCCCCGCGGCCGGCACGGTCGACGCGGACGGCACCTGGTGGCCCCAGGACCCGAGCCGCTCGGTTCCCGACCTGGTGGAGGAGGTGGGCACCGCGTACGGGCTGGGCGCGGACGCGGCCGCCCTCTACCTGGCCCTGCTCGCCATGCCCGACCCCACCGACCGCAACACCGCCCGGTGGACGGGCTGGAAGCCGGCGCGCCTCAAGGCCGCCCGTGCCGAACTGGCCGCCACCGAGCTGGTGGTGACGGCCGACCGCGGCCGGGCCGGACGCTCGCTGTTCCTGCCCGGCGGGTGGACCGACATGCCCTCCCCGGCGCTGCCGGTGGAGCAGTGGAAGCTGCCGCTGTACGGCCTCACCGCAGGCGGCCGCCCGCCCATGGGCGTCCTGGCGCCGGCCGAGCCGGCCGCGGACCTCTACCGGCGGGCCTGGCAGCGGGTCCGGGAGGGCGATGTCCCGCGCTTCGAGGAACTGAAGGTGAAGCGCACCCGCACCCGCCGCCGCTGACCCGGCCGGTACCCCGTCACCGGGCCGGCGCCGCCCACCTGACACGGTGGGCGGCGCCCGCCCCGGCCCCCACTTCGTCCACGTACAGAGGAACCCCATGACCGTCACCGCACCATCCGCCCCCGCCGCCCGGCAGGTGCTGCCCGCCGAGGAGCGCCACGCCGCCGAGCTCGCCTTCCTCGCCGCCCACGACACCGGCCCCCGCCCGCCCGGCTGGGCGCTGACCCCGCGCGCCGTCGTCACCTTCGTCTGCGGCAGCGACGGCACCGAACTGGCCCTGGCGAAGCGCCGCACCGGCCTCCCGGCCAAGCTGGCCATCGCGCCCAAGTTCGTCGGTGAACGCGCCCTGGTGGAGAGGTGCGTCGTCACTCTCGCCGGGGAGCGCGGCCTGCTCCTGACCGGCGAGCCCGGCACCGCCAAGTCGATGCTGTCCGAACTGCTCGCCGCCGCCGTCTGCGGTACGAGCGCCCTCACCGTCCAGGGCACCGCCGGCACCACCGAGGACGCCTTCCGCTACGGCTGGAACTACGCCCTCCTGCTCGCACAGGGGCCGACCCCGCAGGCGCTGGTCGACTCCCCGGTCCTGTCGGCGATGCGCACCGGGCGCGTGGTCCGCGTGGAGGAGATCACCCGCTGCCTGCCCGAGGTCCAGGACGCGCTCGTCTCGATCCTCTCCGACCGGCGGGTCAGCGTGCCCGAACTGACCGCCACCGAGGACGCGGTCGTCTCCGCGGCTCCCGGCTTCACCGTCATCGCCACCGCCAACCTGCGCGACCGCGGCGTCTCCGAGATGTCCGCAGCCCTCAAGCGGCGTTTCAACTTCGAGACCGTCGCCCCGATCGCCGACGCGGACGCCGAAGCCACCCTGATCCGCCGCCAGGCCGTCGCCGCCGTCGAGCGGGCCGGTGCCGCCTTCGGGGTCGACGACGCCGTGCTCGACGCGCTCGTCACCGTCTTCCGCGACCTGCGCTCGGGACGTTCCGCCGAGGGCTGGGACGTGGAACGCCCCGGCACGGTCATGTCCACGGCCGAGGCCGTGCAGGTGGCGGCCTCCCTGGGAGTCGCCGCCGCGTACCTGCCGGACGGGGACGTACTGGACCTGCTGCCCGGGCACCTGCTGGGCGTCGTCCGCAAGGACGACCCCGCCGACCACGGAAGGCTGCTGGGGTACTGGGACGGCCCGGTCCGGCGCCGCGCCGAGGACGGCTCGGCGATGTGGCGCCGCCTCTGGGACCTTCGCGGGAGCCTGCGTTGACGCACACCGACCCGCGGGCCGCGGTCGAAGCCCTCGCCGCGGCCCGCGAGCCCTACCTGATCGGGGTACGGCACCACAGCCCCGCGCTGGCCGCGGTGGTGCCGGCCCTGCTGGACGCCTCCGGAGCGGACGTGGTCTGCGTCGAACTCCCGGCGGACTTCCAGGCGTGGCTGGAGCACCTGGCCGACCCGGAGACCGTCGCCCCCGTCGCCCTCGCGGGCACCGGGGAGGACGGCCGCCTGGCGTTCTACCCGTTCGCGGACTTCTCCCCGGAGCTGGCCGCCGTCCGCTGGGCCCGCCGGTCGGGCGCGGCCGTCCTGGCCTGCGACCTCCCCCTGTCCGACCCGGGCTGGAGTCCCGCCCCGGCCGTCCCGCACCCGTCCCCGGGCACGGACCGCCCCGACACCGCCCCGGCCTGCGACTCCGGCACCGCCCCCACGCGGGACGCGGCCGCCGCCACGGACCCGGGCACGGCGCGGGGCGGCTTCGCCGATGCCCTCAGCGCCGCCGGGACGGGCCGGGACGGCGACGACATGTGGGACCGCGCTGTCGAGGTCCTTGCACCGGGCTGCACCCCGGAAGCCGTCCGCCGCGCCGCGCTCGGCGTCGGCTGGGCGCTGCGCGAGGACGGCCCCGTCCCGGCCCGGGACCTGGCCCGCGAGGCCCACATGCGCACCGTGATCGCCGGCGCCGCCGCCGGCGGCCGCCGCGTGGCCGCGGTCGTCGGCTCCTTCCACGCCCCGGCCCTCGCCGCCCCGCCGACGGCCGCGGCACCCGCCACGGCAGCAGCCCACGGCGCGGCCCGCCCCGGCGGGTCCGCCGGGCCGGAGGCCGGTGCCGAAGCGGGGGCCGCGGTCGCGCCGCGCCGGGCGCAGGGGCAGGGCGCCGGGAGCGGCCCGGCCCCGGCCGGGCCGGTGGACACCGCCGTGACCTCCCTCGTGCCGTACTCCTTCGATCTGCTCGACGCCCGCTCCGGTTACCCCGCCGGCATCCGCGACCCGCTCTGGCAGCAGGTCGTCCTGGACGCCGGAGGCGACCCCGTCCGGGTCCGGGAAGCCGCCTCCGTCGCCGTCACCGCGCTGTGCAGGGAGCTGCGCCGTGCCGGCCACACCGCCGGCACCGGCGAAGCCGCCGAGACGCTGCGGCTGGCCTGTGACCTCGCCGTCCTGCGCGGGCTCCCCGCGCCCGGCCGCGGGGAACTCCTGGAAGCCGTGACCAGCGTGCTCGGCCAGGGCGAGCCACTCGGCCGGGGCCGGGCCCTGGCCCACGCCCTCGAAGCGGTGTTCGTCGGCACCGCCCGCGGGCGGATCACCCCGCACGCCCCCCGCTCCGGCCTCGGCCCCTCCGTCGAGGCCGAACTCGCCGAGCTGCGCCTGCCGTGTCCCGAGGACCCCGCCCCCCGCGAGGTCCGCCTCGACCCGCTGCGCTCCGCGCTCGACGGCCGCCGCGAGGTCCTCCTCCAGCGCCTCCTCGTCTGCGGGGCCTCCTACGGCGAGCCCCTCACGGTCGCCGCCACCGGCGACGGCACCGCCCTCGGTACCAAGTGGCGGCTGTCGTGGACGCCTTCCGTCCCGGCCCGGCTCGACCTCACCGGCGTACGCGGCGTCACCGCCGCCCAGGCGGCCGCCGGGACGCTCGCCGAGACAGCCCGGCGGGCCGCCGCCGACGGCGGGCCGACCCCGGCCCAGATCCTCACCGGGCTGGCCGCCGCCGCGCGGTGCGATCTGCCCGAACTGGTCGACGTGCGCCTCCAGGAGGCGGCCACCGCCCTGCCGGGGACGGCGACCCTGCCCGAACTCCTCAACGCCCTCGACCTGCTGGAGGCCCTGCACCGCGGGCACCTGCCCGGCACCTCCGCCGCATCCCGCGCCGCTTGTGCCGCCCTCACCGGCGACCTCCTCGAAGCCGCCGTACGCTCGCTGCCCGGCCTGGCGGGCAGCGAGGACCCGGCGGACGCCGCCGCTCTCGTCGCCCTCGCCGACCGGGCCGCCGCCCACCACCTCGGCCTGCGCACGGACGCCGCGCTCGCCGCCCTGGCGGCCTCGGCCTCCCCGCTGATGCAGGGAGCCGCCCTGGCCGTGCGGGTCCTCCTCGACCTCGACCCGGCCGAGGCGCTCGGCGGCCGCGTCGCCGGCTGGCTGGACAGCGCCGGCACCGCCGACAGCCGGCGCGCCCTGACCCGCCGCCTGGCCGGACTCCTCACCGCCGCCGGGCCGTTGCTGCAGTCGTCCCCGGCCGCCCTGACCCCACTCCTGGACCGCGTCGAGCACCTCGCCGACGAGGACTTCCTCGACCGCCTGCCCGCCCTGCGCGGCGGCTTCGACGCCCTTGCACCGGCCGCCCGCGACCGCCTGCTGGAGACGGTCACCGAACGCCTCGGGGACCGCATCGACCTCGCACTCGACGCACCTCCCGCCCTGCTCGCCCTCTGGGCCGCCGCCGACGCCGCCGGGCTTGCGGCGCTCAAGGCCCTTCCGCTGCCCCAGGCCCGGCAGCCGGCCGCCGACCCCGACCCGGCAGCGGCAGCGGAACCGGAAGCGGCCGCCGGCCCGACACCGACGGCCGCCGACGCACCGCCCGCCGGCAGCCCGGGGCAGCAGGCGCACCGGCTCGCCCCCGCCGACCGCTGGCGGCTGCTGCTCGGCCGCGAACGCGACCGGCTGCCCGCCGGCGCCCGCCGTTACGCGCACGCACTGGACGAGCTGTACGGCTCCGGGCACGGCGAGGGGGCCGGCGACCTCGGCACCGGTCGGGGCCCGGGTCGCGGCGGCGGCCAGGAGGCCTCCTTCCCCACCGCCCGGGAGTGGTCGCAGGAGCTGGAGGCGCTGTTCGGCGCCGACGTGCGCGAGGAGGTACTGGCCGGCGCCGCCGAAGCGGGCCGCACCGACGTGCTCGCCCAGCTCGACCCGGAGGCCGTGCGGCCCTCCGTGGACCTGCTGAACTCCGTACTGTCCCTGGCCGGCGGACTGCCGGAGGCCCAACTCGCCCGGCTGCGGCCCCTGGTGAAACGACTGGTCGACGAACTCTCCAAGGAGCTGGCCACCCGGCTGCGCCCGGCCCTGTCCGGCCTCAGCACCCCGCGGCCCACCCGCCGCCCCGGCGGAACGCTCGATCTGGCCCGCACCCTGCGCGCCAACCTCGCGCACGCCCGCCGCCGTGCCGACGGCTCCGTGGTCGTCGTACCGGAACGGCCCGTCTTCAGCACCCGGGCCGGCCGCGAGGCGGACTGGCGGCTCGTCCTGGTCGTCGATGTGTCCGGCTCCATGGAGGCCTCCGTCATCTGGTCTGCCCTGACCGCGGCCGTCCTGGGCGGCGTACCGACCCTGTCCACCCACTTCCTCGCCTTCTCCACCCAGGTCGTGGACCTCACGGACCGCGTCGAGGACCCGCTCTCGCTGCTGCTGGAGGTGCGCGTCGGCGGCGGCACGCACATCGCGGCCGGTCTCGCCCACGCCCGTTCCCTGATCACGGTCCCGAGCCGCACCCTCGTCGTCGTGGTCAGCGACTTCGAGGAAGGCGGCCCGATCGGCGGGCTGCTCGGGGAGGTCCGCGCCCTGGCAGCCTCCGGCGCCCACCTGATGGGCTGCGCCGCACTGGACGACACGGGAACCCCCCGCTACTCGGTCCCGGTGGCGCGGCAACTCGTCGCGGCCGGTATGCCCGTGGCCGCCCTCAGTCCCCTCGCCCTCGCCCGCTGGGTCGGCGACCGCCTCCGTGGAGAGTCCCGTTGAGCACCGTACTGCCGCCCGTCGCACCCGAGGTGCTCGCCGAAGCGGTCGGGAACCTCACCGCGCGGCTGCGCAAGAAGCTGGACGACGCGACCGCTGCCTGCGCGGACACCGGCACCCCCGAGAGCGACGGGACCTTCAGCTTCCGGTTCGGTGAGGACGCCGTCGTCACCCTGCGCCCCGGCCCGGCGGGAACGGTCACCGAGGCTGGACAGGCCACCTGTACCTGTCTGCTGGCGCCCCGGTGCCTGCACCGCGCCGCGGCACTCGGCGCCGCCCCGCTCGCGGACGCCCCGCCGGCGGACCCAGCGCCCGAGCAGGGACCGGCCGAGCCCGTGGCCGCGCCGACGGACCAGGAGGCGGTGTCCGGTGGGTCGGCGGAGTCGGCCGGGTCGAACGCGCCGGCCGGGTCGAACGAGTGGGCCGCGCCGGCCGACCCCGTCCCGACCGCGGCCCAGCTCGGCGCCGCGGCCGCGCTCTGGCAGGCCGCCGCCGAGGCCCTCGCGGCCGGTGTCACCGCCGGTGGAGCCGTCGTCCAGGCCGAACTGCTGCGCGCCGCGCACACCGCCCGCCTCGCCGGCCTGCCCCGCGCGGAGGCGGCCGCCCTCCGGGTCGTACGAGGCCTGCGCGCGGCCCGCGAACGCCGCACCGCACACCGCCTGGGCGACCTCACCGGGTCCTTCCGCGAACTCCTGCACACCGCAGGGATGCTGGCCGCCGGTACGGCAGACCCGGCACTGAGCGGTACCTCCCGCCGCGCCTACACACCGGGCGGCAGCCTCCAGGTGTACGGCCTGTGCCGGGAACCGGTGCTCTCGGCCACCGGATACGGCGGGGTCGTGACCCACCTCCTGGCCCCGGACGGCTCCCGCTACTCGATCTCGGACGTCCGTCCGGGCGGACTGGCCCGCGCCCGCGGGGCCGGGCGCGCCTCCGTCGCCCTCGGCGGTGCCACCCTCGACCACGCCGGACTCGCCCGGGGCGGCCTGCGCATCGTCGGCGCGACGGTCTCCGCGGAGGGCCGGCTCGGTGCCGGACGCGGGGTGAAGGCGACCCCGCTGCCCGGCGCCCCGTGGACGGACGGGCCCGGGGCCGCACTGTTCGCCCGCCCCGCGGCGGAGGCCGTCGCCGAGCTGCTGGCGCAGCCGGCCGGGACGGCCGAAATCGAAACCGCCCTGATCGGATGCGACGTCACGGTCGTCGGAGCGGCCGGCGACCACGTCCTCGTCCGCGAGGCCCGGCCGGACGGGCCCCTGCTGCGGCTCCTGCCGGCGCACCCGCACCCGGAGCTGCCGCACACCGAGAACCTGCGGCGCATCGCCTCGTACCCGGGACTGCGGATGCGCGTCCTGGGCCGTCCCGATCTCGGCCGGGCCGCCACCCTGCGCCCCGTCGCCGTCGGCCCGGTGCCCGGCGCGCCGTACACGCTGCGGCTGCCCGCGCAATGGACGGGCCGGGCCGATCTCGGCTACGACCGCCTCCAGGGCGAGCACTTCCCGCAGCCCGACGCGGCTCCCCCCGGCCCCGTGCCGGCCGGCGACGCTCCGGACCCCCTGGCCGACGCCCCGCTGTGGCGGGTGCGCCGCCTCCTCGAGACCGGCGTCGCCGGCGGCCGCCGCGCCGTCGCCGAGGCGGCGCGCGGTACGGCGCCCCTGGTCGCGTACGGCCCGCTGCGCCGGGCCGGGCTGACGGCCGCGGCGGACCTGGCCGCCGCCCTCGCCGCCGAGGCCGACCGGCGCCCGCGCGACCCCTTCGGCCGGCTCGCCGACCCCTCGCCCGATGGCTACGCCTGGGCCTGGCTGGCGGCCGCGACCCATCTGGCGGCGGCGGAACGCTCCCTGGTGGCCGCCTCGTGGACGGCTGCACCGATCGGAGCCCCGCCTGCGGTCCAGTGATCGCGTCGGCGGTCGGTCCGGCGCCCGGACCGACGCGGTGCGGCAGGGCCGGGCCCGAGTGGTCGTCGGCCACCCGGGCCCGGTCCGCGCCCCGGCCGGTGAACTGCGCACCGGCGGCGCACGACTCCTCGCACGGGGGGCACGGCCTTCCTCTCCTTCCGGCCCGGGAGGGGACCCCCGTTTGCCCGCCCCGAATGGCGCAGTGGGCGCCTATGCCACTAGATGTAACAAAGCGTGCGCTTCCCGTGACGCACGATGACCGGCGCGCGATTGCCTAGACCCGCGCGTCGGCGAACGGAGCTTTCGATGAATGACCCCACCACTCTCGCGGCGACGCAACATGGAAGCCGCCATGTGCCCCCCGACACCACCGCCCCCCGGCCCCCCGGCGTGCCCGACACCCCGGGAGCCCCGGAGGGCCCCGTACCGGCTGCGCCCGAGGCGCCCCCGGCCTCCGCACCCACCGACGTCTCCGCACCCACCGACGCCGCCGCCGCCGAAGGCTGCGAGGTCGCGGACGAGCAGACCACCCAGCGCATGCGGACCCTCCTGGAAACGGCCGCCACCTGCCGGCCGGTGGAGGAGGTGACCGCCCTGGTGGGTCTTCTCAAGGAGGACGGCCAGCTGCCCGACGCCGGACAGGACGCCCTGCGCACGGCCGCCGTGACCCGGCCCGTGCAGGACGTCCAGCGGATGGTCACCCTGCTGGGTGACGCCCCGCACGAGGTGGGCGAGGCGGACATCACGCTGCGCGCCGCCGCCGTCGGACGGTCCATCGAGGACGTCGCCCTGCTGGTGAACTTCCTCGGCAAGGACCCGACCGGCGAGCCGCAGCAGCCGCCGCAGTCCCACCGGGCCCGGCCCGCGGGAACCGCCCCGGCCCCCGGGGCGGACGCACGGGACGCGAAGCGTCGCCCGGAGCCGCGCGAGCAGGCGTACGGCCTCCCGTACGGGGGCCTGTACGAAGCGCCCCAGCCGGTGCAGCCCCGGCGGCCCGCTCCCGCCGGGCAAGCGGCCCGCACCCCGGCTCTGCGGCACGTCCTGCGCCGGCCGGCGGCGGTCGCCCTGCTGGTCAGCGGCGCCCTCCACCTGCCGCAGGACCTGGCGGCCCTGCCGCCCACGAGCCCGCGGGACCTGCTGCCCCTGCTGGTCACCCTGGTGTGCCTCGGCATCGGTGCGCTGGTGGCGCTGCGCGACACCACGGCGGTGTGGCGGGCCGGCGCGGCCGCGGCCCTCGGCGTGGTCGCCCTGCACGTGGTCGGCGGCTCCCTCGCCTTCGACCCGCTGGCCGGCACGGTGGGCGGCTCGCAGGCCTGGGCCGGAGCCGCCGTCATACTGTGCGCGGCGGCCGGCGCGGTGCTCGCCGGCGTGGCCCTGAGGGGTCGTCAGGACCGCTCGGCCTGACCGGCCGACGCGACCGCCGCGGCGGCACCCTGCGCACCCGCGCGGGGTGCCGCCGCGTTCGCACGGCGGCCTCAGGCGAGCAGGTTGACCGCTCCGGTGAACACGCGGGGCAGCCGCGCGGCGATCGGGACGATCCGGGGCGCGAGATGCTGCCGCCGACGGGCCCACAGCAGCGATTCGGTGAGGGCGCGGTAACTGCGCGACACGTCCCGCCAGGCCTGTTCGTAGGCCTGCGGCCGCCCTGCCCGTACGCAGCGCACCAGCTCGGCCGCGGCCGTCACGGCCAGGGTGAGGCCCTCGCCGGTCAGGGCGTCGACATAGCCGGCAGCGTCCCCCACGAACAGCACCCGCCCCGCGACGCGGACGCGCGCCCCCTGGCGCAGCGGCCCGGCGCCGCGCACCGGCGTGTCGGCGCGGCCGGTGAGCCGGGCCGCCAACCGGGGGAAGCGGGCGAGTTGTTCGTCGAAGGGCGCCTGGTCGGTGGTGAGCACCGCCACGCCGATCCGGTCGGGCGCCAGCGGGGTGACGTACGCCTCGCACCGCGCCGACCAGTGCACCTCGACGAGGTCGCTCCACGGTGCGACGGCGTAGTGGCGGCGCAGCCCGTAGCGGGCCGGCCGGCGGGACGCGGCCGGAGCCGACAGCCCCAGGCCCCGCCGGACGGGGGAGTGCAGGCCGTCCGCCGCGACGAGATAGCGGGCGGTGAGCCCGGCCGCGGTGACGTGGTCGGCGCCCTGCCGTACCTGGTCGACGCGTTGCGGCAGGACCCGTACGCCGAGCCGCGCGGCCCGGTCGGCGAGCGCGGCCTGGAGGTCCGTACGACGGGCGCCCAGCCCCGGCCCGGACCGGAAGAGGCCCTCCGCCTGCCGGCCGCTCGCCTCGTCGACGTAGCGGATGCCCCGGAAGGGCTGCCCCGCCACGGCCACGCCGAGCTCCTCCAGGCGGCGCACCCCGCCGGGCATCAGACCCTCCCCGCAGGCCTTGTCGATGGGGGTGGGCCGCGGTTCCACCACCACGGCCTCCAGGCCGGCCAGGGCGGCGTGGATGGCGGTCGCCAGCCCCGCCGGTCCGCCGCCCGCGATCAGCAGATCGATCATGACGGTGCGCCCGCCGACGGGACGGAGGCGGGCGCCCGCAGGCGTCCGCCGTCCGTCAGAGCCGCTTCCTCGCAGCCGATCCGCACGCGCAGCAGCGCCAGGTTGAGCACGGTGAAGCCGAGCGCGGTCGCCCAGGCGGAGTGCACCAGGGGCAGCGCGGCCCCTTCCGCGACCACCGCCACGTAGTTGGGGTGGCGCAGCAGCCGGTACGGTCCCCGGTCCACCAGCGGCAGGCCGGGAACGACGAGTACCCGGGTGTTCCAGCGCGGACCGAGCGTGGCGATGCACCACCAGCGCAGGCCCTGGGCGGCGACGACGACGGCCAGGGCCGCCCAGCCGAGCAGGGGCACGAACGGCCGCCCGGCCGCCCACGGTTCGACCAGGCAGCCCGCCAGCAGCGCGGTGTGCAGGGCGACCATGGCCGGGTAGTGGCCGCGGCCGTACTCGCGGCCGCCACGCGCCAGGCTCCAGGCGGTGTGGCGCCGGGCGGTGATCAGCTCGGCCAGCCGCTCGGCAGCGACGAGGCAGACGAGCAGCACGTACAGGCTCAGGGAGGTGCTGGAGGTCAGGGAGTGCATCGGGGCCATGGAGTTCACCGGGTCCATCGGGGTCACCAGCGCAGGAGGACGAGTTCGGAGGCGAAGCCGGGACCGAAGCCGAGCATCAGCCCTACGGACCCGGGCGGAGGTCCGGCGCTGCGGACAGCTTCCAGGATGTGCAGGACCGAGGCGGAGGAGAGGTTGCCCACGGCCGCGAGCGAACGCCGGCTCGCCGCGAACGCCGACTCCGGCAGACCCAGCGCGTCCGAGAGCGCGTCGAGGATCTTCGGGCCGCCGGGATGGCAGATCCAGGCGTCGACGTCCGCCGGTTTGAGGTCGTGGGCCGCGAGGAAGCTCTCCACCTCCTCGGCCACGTGCAGGCGGGCCAGGTCCGGAAGTTCCCGGCCGAGCACCATGCGCATGCCCCAGTGGCCGATGTCCCAGCCGAGGAGGTGCTCGGTGCCCGGGTAGAGGCGGCTGCGGCTGGCGACGACCTCGGGGCCGGCGCCCGTCGCGTGGAGGGGGTGGTCGCGGCCCACCGCCACCAGGGCCGCGGCCCCGTCGCCGAAGAGGGCGCCCGCCACCAGGTTCGCCATCGAGGCGTCCGTGGACTGGAGGGTGAGCGAGCACAGTTCCGTGGACAGCAGCACGGCGGCATGACCCGGACGGCCGGAGAGCAGGTCGTGGAGGTGGCCCGCCCCGGCGGCTCCGGCGGCGCACCCGAGGCCGAAGAGCGGTACGCGGCGCACATCGGGACGCAGCCCGGCGCGGGCGGCCAGACGGGCCTCCAGTGAGGGCGTCGCGACCCCGGTCACGGTGGTCGACATGACGAGGTCGACCTCGGAGGCGGTCAGGCCGGCGTCGGAGAGGGCCAGTTCCAGGACGCGGGCACCGAGTGCGAGGGCGCTCTCCACGAACAGGGCGTTCGTCGTGCCGAAGTCGTTCGCGGGCCCGTAGCGCTCCAGGGGCAGCGCGAGATGACGGCTGTCCACGCGCACCGAGGCGTGGACCCGGCGCAGCAGGGCGGTGTCGGAGCCGGGCGGCAGGAGACGGGCGAGCGCCTCCGTGATCTCGGACTGGGGATGGCGGTGGGGCGGGAACACGCTGCGCACTGCCAGAACACGTGTCATTGAGTCACCATAGAAAACAACTGACACTTCGTTACGAATCAGCCGATTCGGGCGCGGCGCCGCATAGCGTGTCGCCGTGCCCGTGCGAACGCAGACCACCGACGGCGGAGGCGGTCCCGCAAGCGGAGCCGCCGCCCGCACCCGACGTACCCTTTCCACCCTGGCCGGGCTGTCGGCGGCGTGTCACCCGCTCCCCGCCGTGGCGGTGACGGCCTTCACCGCCGTCCTGGCGGCCGCCGCGGGACACGGGCCGCCGGGAATCGCCCTCGCCGCGGGGGCCGTGGCCGCCGGACAGCTCTCGGTGGGCTGGTGCAACGACCGCGCCGACCTGCGGCGCGACCTGCTCGCGGGCCGACGGGACAAACCCCTGGTCGCCGGTACGGTCCCGGCCGCCGCCGTGGCCCGGGCGGCCGCGGTGGCCCTCCTGGTCTGCGTGCCGCTGTCCCTGTCGGCCGGCCTCCTCGCCGGCGTCGTACACCTGGCCTGCGTGGCGGCCGCCTGGGCGTACAACCTCCGGTTGAAGGGCACGGCCCTCTCCTGGGCCCCGTACGCCGTCGCCTTCGGCCTGCTGCCCGCCTTCGTCACCCTCGGCCTGCCCGGTGCGCCCTGGCCGCCGCCCTGGCTGATGGCGGCAGCGGCCCTGCTCGGCGCGGGCGCCCATTTCGCCAACGTGCTGCCCGACATCGACGACGACCTGGCCACCGGTGTGGCGGGGCTGCCCCAGCGGCTCGGTGCCCGCCGCTCGGCCGCCGTGGCCGGGGTGCTCGTCCTGGCCTCGGCCGCGGCCCTGGTGGCCGGACCGCCGGGCCGGGTGACGGCGTACGGATGGGCCCTGCTCGCCGCGACCTCCGCGGCCCTGCTGCTGGCGTCCCGCCGTCCCGCGGGCAGGCTCCCCTTCCGCACGGTGATGGCGGTGGCCGGGGCGGACGTGGTCCTCCTGGCCGTCGAACTGCGCCCCTGAGAAGTGCGCCGCGTTCGCGGTGGCGGACGGGGCTACGGTGCGCGGCGGGTGCGGGTCCAGGCGAGGAGGTCGTCGGCCGACCAGGTGTTGACGATCCGGCCGGTCGGGACGCCGCATGCGACGGCGCGTTCGCAGCCGAGGATCTGCCAGTCCAGCTGTCCCGGGGCGTGGGCGTCCGTGTCGATCGCGAAGAAGGTCCCGGCCGTCACGGCCAGCCGCAGCAGCCGCTTCGGCGGGTCCAGCCGCTCCGGCCGGCTGTTGATCTCCACCGCGGTACCGGCCTCCGCGCAGGCCGCGAACACGGCCTCCGCGTCGAACTGCGACTCGGGGCGGCCGCGGCCGGTCACCAGCCGGCCCGTGCAGTGGCCGAGGACGTCCATGAGCGGATTGCGTACGGCCGCCACCATGCGCCGCGTCATCGCGGGAGCGTCCATCCGCAATTTCGAGTGGACGGAGCCGACCACGAGATCGAGCCGTTCCAGCAGCTCCGGCTCCTGGTCGAGGGAGCCGTCGTCGAGGATGTCGCACTCGATCCCGGTGAGCAGCCGGAAGGGTGCCCAGGCGGCATTGAGCCCGGCCACCACGTCGAGCTGCTCGCGCAGCCGCTCGGGGGACAGTCCGCGCGCGACCGTCAGGCGCGGCGAGTGGTCGGTCAGTACCGCCCAGTCGTGGCCGAGATCGGCTGCCGCCCGGCCCATCGCCTCGATCGGGCTGCCGCCGTCCGACCAGTCCGAGTGCAGGTGGCAGTCCCCGCGCAGCGCCGCCCGCAGCGCGGTCGCGGCGGGGGAGGCCGGTGGGCCGTCCGGGTGCGCGGCGGCCTCGTCCTCCAGGGCCTGCAGATAGGACGGCACCGCGCCGGCGAGGGCCTCCTGCACGACCTTGGCCGTCTTGGGGCCGAGGCCCTTGACGGCCTCCAGCGAGCCGGCGGCGGCCCGCCGGGCCACCTCCTCGCCGCCCATGCGGGCGACGGCCGCGGATGCGGTGCGGAACGCCCGCACCCGGTAGGTGGGCGCCAGCGCGCGCTCCAGCAGGAACGCGATCCGGTCCAGCGCGGCGACCGGGTCCATCGGCGGCCTCCTGCCGTTCGGGTCGGTGGCCCCAGTGTCCGTCCCGGACGTCGGCTACGCCTCCCGCGCCGCGCGTGGCTCCTCGCGCGTCTCCCGCGCCTCCTCCACGGGCATGGCGGCGTCCAGTGCGGCGGTGAGCCGGCTCAGCCGGGTCTGGAGGTCGACGACCTCGGCCAGATCGAAGCCGGTGGCCTCCGCGATCCGCCGCGGCACCTCCACCGCGCGGGCGCGCAGCGCCGCACCCTCCGGCGTCAGGCCGGCGCGCACGGAGCGCTCGTCCCGCGTGCTGCGCTCGCGGCGCACCAGTCCGGCCGCTTCCAGCCGCTTGAGCAGCGGCGACAGGGTGCCCGAGTCCAGCCGCAGATGCTGCCCGATCTCCTTGACGGGCATCTCGCCGTGCTCCCACAGCACCAGCATCACCAGGTACTGCGGGTAGGTCAGCCCCAGGTCTTTCAGCACCACGCGGTAGAGGCCCCCGAAGGCCCTGCTCGCGGCGTTCAGCGCGAAGCAGATCTGGCCGTCGAGGCGCAGGAAGTCCTGCTCGGCACGGGTCGCGAGGGGTTGCTCGGTCATGTCGGCCAGTGTACCCGGAGAAGGCGGTACGGCATTGAGTTGTGCACAACTGAATTGCGTGCTCTACTGGTGGAGCGCGGTCGAGCACCGGCCGCCGCACCGGTTCATTTCTGCGAGAGGAACTCTCATGGACGCGCTCTACACCGCTGTCGCCACCGCCAACGGCCGCGAGGGCCGCACCGTCAGCTCCGACGGCCAGCTCGACCTCGCCCTGGCCATGCCCCCGGCGCTGGGCGGCAACGGGCAGGGCACCAACCCCGAGCAGCTCTTCGCCGCGGGCTACGCCGCCTGCTTCGCCAGCGCCCTCGGCCTGGTCGGCCGCCAGGCCAAGGTCGACACCAGCGAGGCCTCGGTCACCGCGGAGGTCTCCATCGGCAAGGACGGCGCCGGCTTCGGCCTCGGCGTCACCCTGCGCGTCGAGCTCCCGGACTCCCTGGCCGGCGAGACGGGCGCGCTGCTGGTCAAGCAGGCCCACGAGGTCTGCCCGTACTCCCGCGCCACCCGCGGCAACATCGAGGTGGACCTCGTCGTCGAGTAACCGGGCCGGCGGAGATGCCGTGCACCCGGCGCACGGCCACCATGGAGTCACAGACTCGGACGGGGGGCCGTACGCCGGGAGGCGCCCGTGGCGCACAACAGCACGACGGACGTCCTGGTCGTGGGCGCCGGCCCGATCGGCCTGACCGCCGCCGCGGAACTCCGCCGGCGCGGCGTCTCCTGCCGGATCGTCGACCGGCTCCCCGCACCGCTGCCGTTCGCGAAGGCCGTGGGCATCCAGCCGCGCACCCTGGAGATCTGGGACCGCATGGGGACGCTCCGCGCCGTCCTGGACGCCGCCGTCCCCCTGCGCGGACAGCTCACCTACGTCAACGGCGCCGAGCAACCCCGCATCGACCTGGCCCTGCCGCCCGAAGTGCCCTACCGCTTCGCCGCGCTCCCGCAGTACGAGACCGAGCGCATCCTCGGCGAACACCTGGCCCGCTGGGGGACCGCCGTCGAACGCGGCACCGAACTGGTGTCCTTCCGCCAGGACGCCGACGGCGTCACCAGCCTGCTGCGCACCCCCTCCGGCGCCGAGGAGGAGCTGCGCACCCGCTACCTGGTCGGCTGCGACGGCGCCCACAGCACCGTCCGCAAGGGGCTCGGGCTCTCCTTCGAGGGCGGGGCCCTCCCCGAGGAGTACATGCTCGCCGACGTCGAGGTCGACTGGGAGCAGCCCTACGGGTACGGTCTGCGCGCCATGCACCTGGACGGCGCTGGCGCCGTCGACGACATCCTCGTGTGCATCCCGCTGCCCGGCCGCGGCCGCTACCGGATGTCCATGAAGGTGCCACCGGAACTGTCCACCGCCCAGCAGGCCCCCGTCGACGCCGACGGGGTCGAACACGGCCTCCGGAGCGCACGGGCCCCGCACCTCGCGGACATCCAGACCGTCCTCGACCGGCTCTCGCCGACCCCCACCACCGCCTCCCGCATCCGCTGGTCATCGGTGTTCCGCATCAGCCACCGCATCGTCGACCGCTACGGAACCGGCCGGGTGTTCGTCGCCGGGGACGCCGCGCACATCCACCCGCCGACGGGCGCCCAGGGCATGAACACTGGCATCCAGGACGCCTGGAACCTGGCCTGGAAGCTCGCCCTGGCCGTCCAGGGCGCCGCCCACCCCGGCCTCCTGCCCAGCTACGACGCCGAACGCCGTCCGGTCGGCGAGGAGGTCGTCGGCCGCACGGTGCGCCACGCCTCCGCCCAGGGCGTCCAGTCCGACCCCGAGGACCCCGCCACCCTGACGCTGCGCGAGGCCCAACTGCTCGTCGGCTACCGGGGAAGTCCCGTCGTCGACCCGCCCGGAGAGGGCCCCGGTCCCCGGCCGGGCGACCGGGCCCCGGACTGCGGCGGCCTCACCTCGCCAGTGGCTGCCGTACCGCTGCGGCTCGCCGACCTGCTGCGCGAGCGCGAACACGTCCTGCTGCTCTACGGGACCGGCCTCGACGAACTGGCCCGCACCGCACGGGAATCCTCGGGCGGCCGGGTCGACACGTGCGTCGTCCTGCCGGCCGGCACCCCGCCCGGCCCGGTCCCCCTGCCGGCCTACCACGACACCGGCGGCGAGTTCGCCCGCATCTACGCCGCCGAGGAGCCGACCGCGTTCCTGGTGCGCCCGGACGGATACCTCGGCGCCCGGCACTGCCCGCCGGACGCGCAGCGACTGACCGCACACCTCTCGACCGTCTTCGCCCCCGCCGCCCGACCCTGACCGGCCGCCCGACCCTGACCGGCCGCCCGACCTGGCGGGACCGCCCGACCCCGACCGGTCGAGGCCCCGCCCCGGTCGCTCCCCACCGCGGTCAGGGCCCGGCCCCGCTCAGTGCCCTGCCCCGGCGCGCGCCGCCTCGCGGCGCTGCCGCTTGCCCAGAGGCGCCAGCGACAGGTCCTGCGCCTGCGACCGCATCTGCTTGAAACCGTAACCGCGCTCCGTCAACCAGCACTCCGCAGCCAGCTCCGCCCGCGCCGTCGCGTCGAGGATGTCCTCCTCCGCCTCGCCCGCATCCAGGAAGCGGAAGGTGAAGAAGGGACGGGCCGCGAGGTCGTACGTCAGGTGCCCCTCGGCGGTGAACTCCGCACGCAGCATGTCGTGCTCCGGCGCGGCCGCGAGCAGCTCGGCCCGCTGGTCGCCGGTCAGCCCGTCGAACGCGCCCCGGACGGTGATACGGAAGGTACGGGTACTCATCCCGGCAGCGTAGGCGGGCGGCGCCGGCGCGCGCATCCGGATATCGGCCGGTCTGCTCCGTCATGTTTTTGGATTGCCGGACGATCCTCAATACGATCCGGCGATGATCACTAGAAAACGGCTTGCGGCCAGGGCGTGCGGCCTGTTCGCGGCCCTGGCCGTCGGGCTCTTCCCGGCGAGCGCCACAGCCGCCGACGAACCGACGGCGAAGGAGCCCCCCAAGGTCGACCTCGTCCTGGACGTCAGCGGCTCCATGCGGGCCGCGGACATCGACGGCCAGTCCCGGATGGCCGCTGCCAAGCAGGCCTTCAACGAGGTCATCGACGCCGTACCCGCCGAAGTCCGCCTCGGTATACGGACCCTGGGCGCCGACTACGCCGGTGACGACCGGACGCTCGGCTGCAAGGACACCAAGCAGCTCTACAAGGTGGGCCCCCTCGACCGGACCGAGGCCAAGGCCGCCGTCGCGACGCTCGCCCCGACCGGCTGGACCCCCATCGGCCCCGCCCTGCTCGGAGCCGCCCAGGACCTGGAGGGCGGCAACGCCACCAAGCGGATCGTGCTCATCACGGACGGCGAGGACACCTGCGCCCCGCTCGACCCGTGCGAAGTGGCCCGCGACATCGCCGCCAAGGGCATCCACCTGGTCATCGACACCCTCGGCCTGGTCCCGGACGCCAAGACCCGGGCCCAGCTGACCTGCATCGCAGAGGCCACCGGCGGCACGTACACCTCCGTGCAGCACAAGGCCGAACTCTCCGGCAGGGTCCGGCAACTCGTCGACCGGGCCGCCGACCCCGTCGTCAACCCCGTGGCGACCGAGGGCGCCCGGCAGTGCGCCGGCGCCCCGCAGCTGAAGCCCGGCCTCTACAGCGACCGCGAGACCTTCGGCGAGCACCGCTGGTACCGGGTGGACGTCCTTCCCGGCCAGGAGCTGCGCGCCTCGGTGAGCATCGGCGCCGACCGGGCGGTCAACAACGACTACGGCGTCCTGCTGCGCGCCACGACCGTCCACGGGCGGGAGATCGTACGCGGCTCCGAGGCGGGCGCCGGCCGTACCGACGTGCTGTCCACCGGCCTGCGCTACCCCAAGGCAGAGACCGACGACGACACGGACGGGGACGCGAAGCCCGCGGCGGAGACCGTCTGCCTCCAGGTCAGCAACTCCTTCTCCGCTCCCGCGTCCGTCAAGACCACCCCCGGCATGCCCGTCGAGCTGACCATCGACGTCGTGGACGGCCCCGGCAGCGACTCCGACGCCGCGGCATTCGGCCTCGGACGCGGCTGGTGGACACTGGCCGTGCTGGTGCTGGCCGGACTGCTCGCCGGCCTGGTGTGGGGATGGGTCTCGCGCTGGCGCATCTCCGTCTGGAGGACCAACTGATGCGTACCGTACGCACACTGACCGCGAGCCTGCTCGCGGCCGCCGCCGCCCTCGCGGTGGCCGGTACGGCCGCGGGCCCGGCCGTCGCGGACACCCCGTCGCCGAGCGCTTCCACCGGCAAGGCCACGGGCGGGGCCGCAGCGGAGTCCGCGCCGACCGAGGCCGGCACGAGCTTCCGCACCGCGACACCGTTCCGGCCCGGCCAGAAGGCCACTGCCGACGCCTCCAGCGGCGACTACCTGTACTGGGTGCTCCCCATCGACGCACAGCAGCGCGTCACCGTCCGGGCCGCCGTCACCCTGCCCGAGTCCGCCGCCCGGCACGGCGCGTCGACCTGGCAGCTCGACGTGTACGACGGACTGCGCCGCCGCCAGGCCTGCACCTACGGGACGCAGAGCCGGGCAGCGGCCAAGGAGGCCGCCTCCGTCGAACTGTCCTGCACCCTGCGCACCGTCCGCGCGGGCGCCGAGCCGTGGGCCAACGACCCGCTGCCCGGCAGCTACTACGTCCGCCTGACGGTCCTCGACCTGCCGGAGGAGGACCTGGGTCTGCCGGTGCGGGCCGCCGTCGAGGCCGACGTGCGGGAGGAGGGCGGCGCCCACGCGGTGGACGGCGCCCTCGCCCGGCCGCTGGTCGCCGGCACCGTGACCGGCACCCTGCGCGAACCGGAGGACGGCTGGTCCGGCGGCTGGTGGTCGGACCGCTGGCTGTGGACCGCGGCGGGCGGAGTGCTCGGGGCGCTCGCGGGCGTCTTCGGGTACGCCCTGACGCGCGGGCGGGGCCGCCCGTCCCGGGTGCCGCCCGGCGCCTGACGGCTCACCCGGCCGGGCGGGGCGGTCACGGCACCGGCGCCGTGTCCGCCCCGCCCGGCCGCTGTGCCCGGTGGAGGCACTGGGCCAAGCGGGGACGCTCCCCTCAAGCCCTCCCGGGGCCCGTCCGAAGGAGAGGGAGGCCGCGCCCGAGCACCGGCGGGGACGCGGCCGTCTCCCGACGACCGCCGGCCACCCGGGGAGCACCTCCATGCGCCTGCTCGTACGTCTGACCGCCGCGGCCCTGCTCGCGGCGGCCCCCGCACCGACCGGCGCCGCCGCGGACGTACCGGAACCCGTACGGGCTCCGCTCCTCGCGTCCGCCGCCGCCGTTCCCGGCAAGTACATCGTCAGCCTCGACGAGGGAGTGGACGCCGCCGCGCTCGCCGAACGGCTCGGGCTCGCGCCCACCTTCGTGTACGGGTCCGCGATGAACGGCTTCGCCGTCACACTGGGCCCGCAACAGCTCGACGCCGTCCGCACCACCCCCGGCGTCCGCTCCGTGGAGGCGGACGCGGAGGTCTCCGCCCCGCCCACCCCGGTCGGTCCCGCGGCCCTGCCCGCCGCCCGCGCCTCCGCCCCCACCTGGGGCCTGGACCGCATCGACCAGCGGACCCTCCCGCTCGACGGCGACTTCACCGCGCCCGGCGACGGCGCCGGGGTGACCGTGTACATCCTGGACACCGGGATCGACTACGACCACCCCGAGTTCGAGGGCCGCGCCGAGCCCGGATTCGACGCCGTCGGCGACGGCGGCGACGGGCGGGACTGCGAGGGCCACGGCACCCATGTGGCGGGCACCGTCGGCGGCCGGACGTACGGCGTCGCGCGCGCCGTTCGCCTGGTCAGCGTCCGCGTCCTCGGCTGCGACGGCCGGGGCGAGTACTCCGCGGTCGTGGCCGGGCTGGACTGGGTCGCGCGGAACGCCAGGCAGCCGGCCGTCCTGAACGTCTCCCTCGGCGGGAGCCGCTCCGACGCCGTGAACGGCGCCGCTACCGCCGTCGCCGCGGCGGGCACCCTCCCGGTGGTGGCTGCCGGCAACTCCGCGGCCGACGCCTGCACGGTCTCCCCGGCCTCGGCGGACGGGGTGCTGACGGTCGCCGCGAGCAACCGGGCCGACGAGCAGTCCGGCTTCTCCAACCACGGCCCTTGCGTCGAGATCCACGCCCCCGGCGAGCAGATCGACTCGGCGCTCCTCGGCGGCGGCACCGTCGCCCTGGACGGCACCTCCATGGCCGCCCCCCACGCCACCGGGGCGGCCGCCCTCCACAAGGCGGCCCACCCGGCGGCCACGCCCGCGCAAGTGGCCGGCCGGCTCGTCGAGAGGTCCACGGAGGACCTCCTGGCCGCAACCGGCCCCGGCACCCCCAACCGACTGCTGTTCACCGACGTCCTGTAGACCGTCCGGGGCGGGGGCGTCTCTTCGGATCATGCCGGGCTCGCGGGGCCCGACATGACCCCCTAGCCCAGGCGGGTGAGCCGGGTGCCGAAGGAGGGTTCGGTCAGGGCGCCTTGAACGGCCACCGGGATGCTCTTGGCCGCCCCGCCCTCACCGGCCGTCAGGACGGCGACCTCCGTGCCGGCCTTCGCGGTGCGCGGCAACGGCGACGCCCCGGCCTTCAGCGACAGCTTGAAGCGCTGGCCGGGCACGCTGACCACGTTCAGGTCCTTGGCGGCCACCAGCGCGGTACGGCCGCCGAGCCCGTCGTCCACGTAGCCGACCGTGTCGCCCTTGCGGATCAGCGGGGCGGACGCGAGGGCCGCGCGCACCGCTTCGACGATCTTCCTGCTGTTCGCCTTCACCAGCGCCAGGCTCTGCAGGGCGTTCTCGTCGGGGGCCGGAGCGCGCTGCTCCATCAGCGAGCCGACGATCAGCGGGGTCTCGTCACCGACGTCCTTGTACGCCGCCCACACGAAGGTCCCGCCGGCCGGAGTGCTGGAGCCGGTCTTGATGCCGCGGATGCTCAGGCCCTTCACCGTGAGCAGGTCGTTGTTGTTGACGAGCTTCTCGTCGAGGCCCTTGATCGGCGCCTCGGGAAGCGCGACGATCGCGCGGAAGGCGTCGTCCTTCATCACCGCCTCGGCGAGCTTCAGCTGGTCGGTGGCGGTGCTGACGGTGCCCGCGTCCAGCCCGCTGGGGTCGGTGTAGGTGGTGTCCTTCATCCCCAGTTCCCGCGCGGCGGCGTTCATCTTCTCGACGAACGCGGCCTCCGAATCCGTGCCCGTGTCCCAACGTGCCAGCAAGCGGGCGACGTTGTTGCCCGAGGGGATCATCAGCATCTTCAGCATGTCCTGCTGGCTGAACTTCGCACCGGCGGTGAGGCCCGTGATCCGCGACTCGTTCTCGGACTTGCCGTCGGCCACGGTCTTCGCGTCGACCGTGATGTCAGGGCCTGCCTCGGTTCCGCGCAGCGGGTGGTTCTTGAGGATCACGTAGGCCGTCATCGCCTTCGCGACGCTGGCCGTCGGGACGGGCTTCTGCTCACCGAAGGTGCCGATGTCGCCGGAGCCGACGACGCGTACGGCGCCCTGGCCCTTGCCCGGCCACGGTACGGAGAACTGCCCGTCGACGGCGTGCTCGGTCTCGCTCGCGACGAGCCGGGGGTCGGGAAGGGGCCGCAGCATCTGGCCGCCGATGCAGGCGCCGGCGAGGAGCAGGAGGATCGGCGTCCACACCTTGACCCGACGCAGAGCGGTCCGGCGCGGGGTCTCCGCAGGGGCGGGCGTGTTGGTGAGTTCGGCGAGCAGGTCCAGCGGGGGGAGGGGCTGCGGCCGCGGGGTCGCCCGGGGGGCGGCCTGCGGCTGCGGCCGGGGGCGGGCGGGGGCGGGCGGCGGGACGTCCACGTCCTTGAGTGCGACGAACCGGCTCGTCCGCTCGGAGTCCGGGTCCGCGGTCCGGGCCCATCCGGGCACCCGCGGTCCGTCGCCCGACGCGTCGGCGCCCTCCTTGTCGGGCCCGCCCCCGGGACGGCCCGTCCGACTGCCGGGATCACCGGCCGGCTCGGCATCCACGGGCTCGGCGGAGGCCGGCGGCGTGGGCCTCTTCAGTACGCGCGTGGCGTCCGCCTCTTCCGCGGACTTGCCCTCGGGGGCGTCGTCCGCGGACCGGGCCCCGCGGGCGGAGTTCTCGGCCCCGGCGGCCTTGGCCGGTGCGGGTGCCTTGAGTACGCGGGTGGCGTCGGCCTCCTCCGGGGCCTTCTCGGGTGCTCCGGAGGAGGCCCGGCCGGTGCGGTCGGCGGGCATCCGGAGCATGCGCGTCGCGTCGGGGTCCCCCTGGGCGTCGTCCTTGTCGCTCGGGGCCGAGGCTCTGCCGGAGCCGGGGGCGGCCGTCCTGGGCGTCCGCCGGGCGTCGGCCTCCTCCCGAGGCGCCTCCTTCGGGCCGTCGGCGGTGGGCCCGGCCTCGGCGGCGGGGGTGCCTGCGTCGCCCCGGGCCGACGGGTCCGCGTCCGTACCGTTGGGGGCGTCGGCAGTGTCCCCGGCCGGGGCAGGCGCGGGCGCCTTCCGTACGCGCGCGGCGTCGGCCTCCTGCGGGGCCTTCTCGGGGGCTCCGCAGGAGGCCCGGCCGGCGGGCAACCGGAGCATGCGCGTCGCGTCGGCGTCGACCTGGGCGCCGTCCTTGTCGCTCGGAGACCCGGCGTCGGCCTTCGGCATCTCCTCCTCCGGGCTGGCCGAGGCCGCCTCGGCCGGGGCCGGCGCGGACGACTCGCTGACGGTGTCGGCTTCCTCCGAGGCCTCGGGGTCGGGGTCGGCATCCCCGTCGCTGCTCGGCGCGACGGGTGTGGCCTGGGTGGGAGGGCCGGTCCGGGCCGCCGGGTCGGCGTCGTCCGGCGTGGGGGTGGGGCGGCCCGGCATCGTGAGCAGGCGCGTCGCGTCGGCGTCCTCCGGCGCCTCTGCCGCAGCGTGCGCGTCCGTGCCCCCGGAGCCGCCGGCCGGGGAACCGGTTCCGGTGGCCTCCGTACGCAACGACGACGGGTCCCCGGACTCCCCGGCGTCCTCGTCCGCCGCCCCGCCCTCGTCCGTCGGCCCGCCCTCGGCCTTGCGCCCGCCCTCGGCCTTGCGCCCGGACTCGGAGCCGGGCCCCGCCTCGGCTTCGGCCACGGGTCCCGCTGCGGCCTCGGCCTCGGGCTCGCGCCCGGTCTCGGAGTCAGGCCCGGCTTCGGACTGGGCCTCGGGCTCGCGCCCTGACTCGGAGTCGGGCCCGGCGTCGGACTCGGGCTCGCGCCCTGACTCGGGGTCGGGCCCGGCATCAGACTCGGACTCGCGCTCGGGGTCGGTTTCCGGCCCCGTCCCGGCCCGCGCGGTTCCGTCGGCTTCGGCCGGTTCCGTCCGGGCCTCGGTGTCCGGTCCCGTGGACGTGTCATCAGGGTCCGCCCCCGCGACGGTGGTTCCCCCGATCTCCGGGTCGTCCGAGGAACCGTCCGTCACCGCTACCGCCTTCATCCCAGCCCCGCCTTGCTGCTCACACTGTGCAGATACCGTGCGGCAGGCCCCGAGAGGCCCCGCCGCCTTGCAAGATGCCGGGGCACCACCCCGCGTTCCCCGAGCCGGATCTTGTGACCGTTCGGTCATATTCGGTGAGTACGGCTACTCATGACCGCGCTGGAACCCCCGCCGACGATGGACCGCAACAGCACCGCACCATCGAACGGGGACGTCCATGCTCAGCCGAATCGCCGCCGCCGTGGTCCCCGCCTTCGGGCGGCTGACCGTCACCGCCGACCCCGGTGCCCGGCCCGCCACCGGTTCCATCCTCGTGGCCAACCACACCTCCCTCGCCGACCCCGCCGTCGTGGTCGCGGCCCTGCGCCGGCTCGGGATCGAACCGGTCATCCTGGCCACCGCCGGACTCTGGCGCGTCCCGCTGCTCGGTCCGGCGCTGCGCCGCGAGGGGCACATCGCCGTCCACCGTGGCACCGCCCGGGCCGCGGACTCACTGGACGCCGCTGCCGTGGCCCTCGCCTCGGGACGCAGCGTGCTGCTGTACGGGGAGGGCGGACTGCCGACGCGCCGCGACGCGGGGGAGCCCGCTCCCGGCCCGTTCCGCAGCGGCCCGGCCCGCCTCGCAGCCGCCACCGGGGCCCCCGTCGTGCCCGTGGGCCAGGCGGGCTCGCGCCGCCTGTGCTCCGGCAGCAGCGCCAAGCAGCTCGCCGGTGTCTTCACGGCGCCGCTGCGCAGGCCGTGCCTGCACGTCCACCTCGGGTCGCCGCTGCACCTCCCCGACCGGGTGCCGGAGGCGACGGACCGTGCCCGCGAGGCCGTCGTCGCGGCGTGGCGCACCGCCGCGTCCGCCGTGGGGGAGTCCTGCGTCGCCGCGTGAGGTGCGTTCACCGGGTGCTGTGCCCGAGCAGGACGTGCGCCGCGGGCGCCCGGTCGGTGTCGGTGTCGACGACGGACACCACCAGCGGGCTGCTGCCCACCGGCCCGCCGGCCGTGGCGCGCAGCCGGTAGCGCTCGACGCGGACGGCGTCCCGCGCGAGCGGCCCGCCGCCCGTGAACAGCGACAGGGGCTTCGCGTCGTTCGCGACGCGCAGTTCGGCCGGCCGCCAGGTGCCGGAGGCCTGGTCGAACCGCTCCAGCAGCAGGCCCGGCCCGCTTGCGGGCACGTCCCCCGGTCCGCCGACGAGGACCTCCATCTGGAACGCCACGAGCAGATGCCGGTGGTCCGCCGCGTTGCCGTTGCGCAGGGTCACGGTGAACTCCTGCGCGGCGCCGCCCCGTACGAGGGCCAGCCGGCCGCCGCGGGTGTCCACCGCGACGGAGAGCCGGGTGGGAGCCGGAGGCCGGCCCGTGGCCAGGGGCGGGGGCGACACGGCCGGAGTACCGGACGCCGGGGGAGTACCGGGAGCGGAAGCCGCGACCGACACGGAAGGGGACGCCGAGGGCGAGGGCGGGTGCCCCGAGGGCGGGGCCGGCGACCCCGACGGCGCGGCCGACCCCGGGGCCGCGGCCGGCCCCCCGCCGCCCTCCTTCGCGCACCCGGAGGAGCCGGCGAGCAGGACGGCGGCGACGGCAGCGGCGCACAGGCCCCGGGCACGGGGAACGCGGGCTACAAGCATGGGATCGGTTCCCCCGGGTCGACGACGCGAGGAACCTAACAAGCCCGTTCCGGGCCGACGAGCCCGATCGGGCCTCGGGGCGGCGACGGTTCGGTCACGGAAGACCGGGCGCGGTCGGCCGGCTCCGCTGTTCAGGACAGCGGCTTCTCGAAGCTGAAGGCCGTCACCGCCATCCGCTCGCGGAAGTAGAAGCGGTGCGCGTCGGTCCGCTGGGTGCCGGAGTCCAGCGTGAGGGCGGTGCATCCGGCGGCCCGGGCGTGCTGCTCCAGGTGCGTGAGCAGCGCACGGCCCACTCCGGTGGACCGGGCCGTGGCGGAGGTGACCAGGTCGTCGACGTAGAGCTTGCGGACCAGGGAGGTGGTGGCGACGAGCCGCCAGCCCGCCGCGCCCACGCACACCCCGTCCGCACCGTAGGCCGCCGTGAAGCGCAACCCCTGCCCCCGACCCTCCGCGAGGACCGTGAGGAAGAGGTCCTCGGTGAGGTGGGGACGCAGCTCCAGCAGTACGGGCAGCAGGTCGGTGGTGAGCCGGGCGTCACCGGGCTCCAGGTCGATGATCTTCATGGCGGCAGGGTACGGGCTCCTCCCGGCGCGGCGTCCTCGCGCGGGGGCGGCCCCCGTGTCGCAATGGGAAGGAAGGCCGTCGGCCTCGCGCGGGAAAGCTCCCCGTCCGGAGCCCGTGACCGGCACAGAAGGAGAGGCACCCCATGAAGTACATGCTGATGGTTCTCGGGAGTCAGGCCGACTACGACGCCATGGGCGGCCGGTCGAGCGGCGGCAGCCCCGCGTGGTCGGAAGCGGATCTGAAGGCCATGTTCGACCACATGTCCGCGCTGAACGAGGACCTCGTCGCGTCGGGAGAGTGGGTCGACGGCCAGGGCCTGACCGAACCCCGCATGGCCCGGCTGGTGACCGCCGCGCCCGACGGCACCCCGGTCGTGTCCGACGGGCCGTACGGCGGGGCGGAGGAGGTGCTCGCCGGGTACTGGATCGTCGACGTCCCCGACTTCGCCCGGGCCGCCGAGATCGCCGCCCGTGCCCACGCCTGTCCCGTGCCGGAGGGGGCGCCGAACCCCCCGGTCGTCGTCCGTCCCGTCGACTCCACCTCGGGCACGGACATGTGACACGGCATTCCGCCCGCGCCGCCGGCCCGCACTCCCGGGCCGTCCGGGCGGCGGGCCGTGTCCACCACGGCGGGACGCGCCGTCCGCATGCCGGACAGCGGCCACGGCTGTCGGACCTCGGCCCTACTCTTGATCACGTGAGCCCGACCCCTGACACCCGCCCGGTCCCCGAACGCTCCCTCGCCGCCATCAACGCCGACATCCGCTGCCTCTTCGCCCGTGCCGAGGGCCGCCTCTCCGACGCGGAACGCATCCGCCACGCCGCCCTGCTCCAGGAGTGGGCCGCGGCCGTGCGCGCCTCGGTGGTCCCGGCCGCATAGGGCCGAGGACGCTCCGGAGCCGGCGTCCCGGGTGAGGGCAGCGCCCGGCGCAGGTGCCGGAGCCGCGTACGGCGGTACCGGATCGCAGCCGCACGGGTCGCCGACCAGGCGCGCCACGCGGGCGCGTCGGACGTCCGGTCACCCGCGCCACGCCTTTCGCCCGGTCCCTGGAGGCGGTGCCGCCCCGCTCGACCGGCATCGTCAGAGCAGCAGTTGCCCGATCGGTACCGGGCCCCGCCCCGGAGCCGTGCGCAGAACCCCGGTCAACCACCGGCTGCCCGGGCGCGGAGGGCCCGTCGGTCCGGCTTGCCCCGGGGGGTCAGCGGGATGTCCGGGATCCAGAAGACGGCCGTCGGGCGGTGGGCAGGGGCCAGAGCGCGTTCCACCAGGGCGCAGGCCTCGGCGGCCGCGTCGGCGGCCGGGGCGGCTCCGGCGGCCGGGACCAGGAAGGCGCACACCTCTTCCCCCGTGAGGTCGCTGTGCCGGCCGACCACCACCGCCTCGGCGACGGCGGGATGCCGGGTGAGCGCCGCTTCGACGGGCAGGCAGTACACGTTGTCCCCGTCGACCATGACCACGTCCGCCGCCCGGTCGTCGAGGTACAGGTAGCCGTCCCCGTCGAAGTGGCCGAGGTCCCCGGTGCGCAGCCAGCCGTCCCGGAGCACCTCGGCCGACAGATCCGGCCGGCCCCAGTAGCCGGACATCATCGCCGCCGACCGGATCCACACCTCGCCCGTGCGGCCGGCCGGCACCGCACCGCCCCGCCCGTCACGGATCTCGGCCTCCACCCCGGCGACGGGCCTGCCGACCGACGCGAGGAGTTCCGGCCGTCCGCCCACCGCCGCATCGTGGTCCGCCGGGGTCAGCCGGCAGATCACCCCCGCCTCGTTCGCGCCGTATCCCTGCCGCCACCGGCCGCCCCAGTGCGTCAACGCCTCCCGCAGCCGCTGCGGATGGATCGGGGAGTCCCCGTACGAGACGGCCTCCAGCCCCGGCACCCCGCGGGCGGTCTCCGGATCGTCCAGCAGCCGGTACACCATCGACGTCGTCAGGTACGTGGAGACCGGCGCCAGCCGCAGGCAGGCAGCCGCGAACTCCCGGGTCCCGAAAGGCTCCAGGATCTCCACCCGTCCGCCGGCCCGGAACTGCTCCAGGCACCGGCCCCCGGACCGCTGCGCCAGCGAGGTCACCGACACGTAGGCCGTCCTCGCCCAACCCGCAGGCCGCACGGAGTTCCGCGCGGCCATCGCGCCGAAGGTCGAGGCCACGCCCTTGGGCCGGCCCGTCGTCCCGCTCGTGTAGGTCACGCGCGCCACGTCGTCGTCCCGCGCCGCCACGGACACGGGGACGGCAGCGCGCCGGCCCGCTTCCCGCACCGCCTCGTCCAGGGCCAGCAGCCGCGTCCCCGTGGCCGGTACCGGTACGTCGTGCACCACCAGGTCCGGCCGGCAGTCCCGCAGGACGAAGTCCAGCCCGTATTGGGCGGGCCCGGCGAGGACCTGCGTCAGCCGCGCGCCCAACAAGTGCGCGGCGATCCGTACCAGCAGCACCTCCGGCCGGTTCGTGCCCGCCACGCAGGCCAGCCCCGAGCCGCGCCCGACCCCCGACTCGGCCAGCACTCCCGCCAGCCGCCACGACGCGTCGAGCACCTCCTGGAACTCCAGGACGACCGGGCCGGCCCCGAGCGCGGGCCGTCCCGCGTGCGCCTCCAACGCCTCGACCAGCTCCGTGACATACCGCGCGGCCACCATCCGCGATTCCCCTCTCCGCCGTCCGTGGTGATCGTACGGTCCCTCCCGGCCACAGTGCCCCCGCCGGGCGGCGTCCCCCTCCACGGGAGGCCGGGCCAGCGGCATCATGGGCGCCATGACGACCGAATCCCGTGCTCGTTCATTCAGCTCCGCGGCCGCGCGCTACGCCGCGAACCGCCCCTCGTATCCGCCCGAGCTCTTCGACGCGCTCACGGAGCTCGCCGGCTTCCCCCTGGCCGGCGCCCGCGTCGCCGATGTGGGCGCGGGTACGGGAATCGCCACCTCCTTGCTGGAGGCCCGCGGCGCGCGCGTCGTAGGGGTGGAGCCGGGGGAGGGCATGGCCGCCGAGTTCCGGCGCCGCAACCCCCGCACACCCCTGGTCCGCGCGGACGGCAACCAGCTGCCGCTGGCCTCCGGCTGCCTGGACCTGCTGACGTACGCGCAGTCCTGGCACTGGACCGACCCGGACCGGGCGGTCCCCGAAGCGCTGCGGGTGCTGCGGCCCGGCGGGGCGCTCGCGGTATGGCACAACGACCCCGACACCGCGGTGCGTTGGATCGCGGAGCAGCAGGCGCGCATCGAGGCCCGCTTCGGCCCAGGCTGGTACATCAACGAACGCGCCAGGCCCCAGGAGGGGTTGAGGTTCACCGACCGGCACCTGCCGTGGTCGCGCAGGGTCCCGGTCGACATGCACCTGGCCAAACTGTCCACCCACTCCCTCTTCCTCGTCGGCGAACCGGGCACGGAGACGTTCCTCACCGACGAACGGGCCCTGCTCATGGACCGCTTCCCCGACGGGTGGGTGGAGGAGCACTACGTGGTGGAGCTGAACGTGGCCGTCCGGGGTGGGTGAGACGGCGATGCCGCCAATCGGGTGAAGCGCCGGAACCCGCCGCCGCCCGGGCCGTTGATCAAGACGCCTCACCCCCTTGCACTCGTGTCACCTAAGGACGACCCCTGATGTTCAAGAAGATCATGGCCACCGCCGCCGCCACCGTCTCCATCGTCGGCGCGGGCGCCGCAGTTGCCGCCCCGGCCATGGCCGTCGGCAACGACAACGGGATCAACACCGTCAACGGCAACGGTGCCGTGCAGGCCTACGGCAACCAGAAGACCCACGGCGACCAGAGCCCGCAGCTCGGCCTCGTCCAGGGCACCCTGAACAAGCCCTGCATCGGCCTGCCGGCCAAGGTCAATGTCCAGTCCGTGCTGGCGCTCATCGCCAACATCGGCGTCCAGGACGTCAACATCCTGTCCAACCCGCAGAACCAGCAGTGCACCAAGAACTCCACCCAGGCCAAGGGCGACGAGCCGCTCTCCCACATCCTGGAGAACATCCCGGTCCTCTCCGGCAACCTCTCGGCCGGCAGCTGACGCAGTCCCCCTGTGCGAGCCGGGGCCTCCGAAGCCTGCGCGAGTGCCCACGGGGCCCCGGCTTGTTCCCCGCGGATCCTCTCGATCCGACCTCGAACGGCGCGCGCCGGCCGCACGGCCGACGACGCGGCCACCGAACTGCACCACCCCAGAGCCTCCCGCCCGACCGGGCCGGAGGCTCTGGCGCGTGCCCTGCGGTGCGGGGGAGCGGAGCGCGGGTCGCCGGGCAGGAGGGTGCCGTGCTCCTCGCGGTGGGCGCGGTGCGGCGCCGCGCCGTGTGAGACCCGGTGTGCGGCGCCCGGTCCGGTAGCTTCGGTTCATGACCCCTGAGCCGCAGAGCTTCGAAATCCTGGTGGTGCCCGAACACATCGAGAACCTCCGCGGGGCCTCCCCGGCCGACCGCGCCCTGCGGTCGGCCGTGGTCGAGGCGACCGGTGAGCAGGGCGCTTCGGGCTATCCGCGCTACCGGGGGGAGGGCATGGAGGCCGACATCGATCCCGCCACCCGCAGCATCGAGGCCCTGCTCGTCGACGGCGCGGAACTGGACTACGGGCTGACCGCCATGATCGCCCCCGATGACCGGGGCCGGGGCCGCGGCCGGGAAGACCGGACGCATGAACGGCCCGCGAACGGGTGATCCGGGGCGTTTCGGTCATACAGATGTTGGCCGGGAGCGGGCCAGCGCGCTCCCGGCGCGCCGCCGTAGCGTCTTCCCATCGGGAAGAACGTGAGTGGCGCGCATCGAGGAGACCGACGGATGACCAAGCCCGTTCCCCAGCAGAGGAGTTCGCGTGCCGCCGTGCAGGAGGTCCTGGACCGGGCGGTGAACGGGGCCGGCCTCCCCGGCATGATCGCCCAGGTGCAGGACCGCCGGGGACGGTGGTTCGCCACTGCGGGGGTGGCCGACACGGCGACCGGCCGTGAGCGGCTGCCCCACGAGCAGTACCGCATCGGCAGCACCACCAAGACCTTCACCGCCACCCTCACCCTGCAACTCGCCGCCGAGCACACGCTCTCCCTGGACGACACCGTCGAGCACTGGCTCCCCGGCCTGGTCGGGGGGAACGGCAACGACGCCGGCGCGATCACCGTCCGGCACCTGCTCGGCATGACCAGCGGGCTCTTCAACTACTCCGTGGACGAGGGGCTGCTCTCCCGGCACTACGGCCCGGCTTTCCTGGAGCACCGCTACGACCGCTTCAGCCCCGAGCAGCTGGTGGAGATCGCCACCGCCCACGCCCCGGACTTCGCCCCGGGTGAGGGCTGGACGTACAGCAACACCGGCTACATCCTGCTCGGCCTGATCATCGAGCAGGCGACGGGCCGGACCTTCGCCCACCAGCTGGAGCAGCGCATCGCCCGCCCGCTGGAACTGACCGGCACCTATGTCCCGGGCGACGACGAGTACGGGCTGCGCGGACCCCACCCCCGGCTCTACAGCAAGAACTTCCTGACGGCGCCCGACGCCGAGGTCCATGACGTGACCGAACTGAACACCAGCTTCGCCTGGTCGGCCGGCGGCATGGTCTCCACCGCCGGTGACCTGAACCGCTTCTTCGCCGAACTGCTCGGGGGCCGGTTGCTGCCCCCCGCCCAGCAGGAGGAGATGTTCGCCGCCCGTCCCACTCCCGAGGGCAAGTGGCTCCCCGGCGCCTCCTACGGCCTGGGCATGTCGGCCATGACGGTGTCCTCGGGCGTGACCGTGTGGGGCATGGGCGGTGCCATCAACGGCTCGTTCTGCTACACCTACGGCACCCGCGACGGCGAGCACGTCGTGGCGCAGAGCGTCAACGGCGACTGGAACGACCCGATCGGCCTGTTCACGCAGGTCCTCGAAGCCGAATTCGCCGGCGAACGCGCCGTGTGAGGCGTCCCCGTCCCGGGCGGGCGGCGTCAGGCCCGCCGGTGGGCGGTCAGCAGCAGGTACTCCCACTCCATGACGCCGTCCGCGGTGTGCTCGGCGGCAAGGGCGTCGAGCGCCGCGTCCAGGGCTGCGACCTTCTCCGGGTCGTCGCCGATCGCGCGGTACACGGCGATGGTCGGCCCGTAGCAGGCCTTGAAGAACTCCCGGAAGTCCGGCGGGTTCTTGAAGAGGGTCACGGGAACCGTCCGGCGGCGGGCGACCACGTCGGTGACCGCGTCGCCGAGGAGCTCATGGACGTACTCCTCGCTGCCCCACAGCGGAGGCGGCTGCACCCCGGGCGGGGGCGGCGGGGCGTATGGCTTCATCGTGGCGAACAGCCGGCCGACGAAGCCCTCGGGGGTCCAGCTGAGCAGCCCGACCGTCCCGCCGGCCCGGCACACGCGCAGCATCTCGTCTGCGGCGGTGCGATGGTGCGGGGCGAACATGATGCCGATGCACGACATCACGACGTCGAACTCGCCGTCCGCGAAAGGCAGTGCCTCGGCGTCCGCCTCCCGCCACTCCAGCTTCGCGCCCTGGACGGCGGCCAGGTGCCGACCGACCTCCAGCAGCTCCGGGGTCAGGTCGGACGCCACGACGTCGGCCCCGGCCAACGCGGCCGGGATCGCGGCGTTGCCCGATCCCGCCGCGATGTCGAGGACCCGGTCGCCGGTCCGGACCCCGCACTCCTTCACCAGCAGGGGACCCAGCGCGGAGACCACATGGGAGGCCACGGACGGGTAGTCGCCCATGGCCCACATCGCACGGTGCTTGGCCTTCAGGGTGCGGTCGGCCTGCCGCGCCTCGCTCGCATCGGTCATGACAGCCGTCCTCCAGCGCTCGAAGCGGTCCTCCCCCGAGCCTAGGGACGTTCCGGCGGACCGGCCCGTCGGCGCGGCCACCCGGGTGGCGGTCCCGGGGCTGCCGGGTCAGTCGCGGGGGGCCGGGCCGCCGAAATCGCGCGCGAAGCCCTCGCGGAAGCCCGGCCGTTCCAGCGCGTGCTCGAAGGCGCGTGCTGCGCGGGCGAGCGCGGTCGCGTTCTCCTGGGCGGCGGCGAGTTCGGCGAGGTACGCGCGCAGGCTCAGTCCGCGATCGGCGGCGAGCACGGCGAGACGGTCGCGCACGTCGGTGTCGACCTCGACGGTGGTGGTGTCGGCCATCCTCCGAGTATGCGCGTCCGGCGGCCGCCCGGGGGCCCGTTCGCCCGGCCGGTACACCGCCTATCCGGCCCAGCGTCCCGTGAGGAAGGTGATGGCAACCGTCGTGCACAGCGGCCCGGCGACGTACAGATAGGCGCTGCGCACCCAGGGGCGGCCGAGGCTCCAGCCGGCCAGGGAGATCCACAGCGGCCACCACAGGAGGGTGGAGCGGGGCAGGGAGGTGTACCAGTAGGAGGTGCCCAGGGCCCACAGGGTGAGCGCGACGTACAGGGCCTCCGGCCAGTGGCGGCGGCGGACCAGCACGGCCAGGAGGACGACGCCGGTCACCATGGCCAGGAGCTCGGCCTGCCACATCAGCGCGTAGCCCGTGGGGTGGGCGTGTCCGAAGGCGGCCGTCCAGGTGTGGGCCCACGCCTCCCACGGCAGGTGGAAGTCCCGGTACCAACCCCGTTCCTGCGAGTGCTTCCAGGCCATCCAGTCCCCGGTCCACGCGTGCAGGTACCAGCTGAACAGCAGCGCCGGGAGGGCGGGCAGGACCAGCCAGGGGGCGCTGCGCCAGGTGGCCCGGGTACGGGCGGTCAGGAGGAAGTGGAGCACGAGCGCGGCCGCGAGGAAGAGGCCCGTCACCCGCACCGAGCAGGCCAGGCAGGCCAGCACCGAGGCGGCGGCCCAGCTCTGGCGCTGCGCCGCGAGCCAGGCGGGCAGGGCCAGGGCCAGGAAGAGGGATTCGGTGTAACCGGCGGCGAGGAACACGGCGCAGGGCGAGACGAGCAGGAACGCCACCGCGCGTCGGGCGCCGTCGTCGCCGCCCGGCCGGGCACGGGCGATCCGGGCGAGGGACAGGACGGCGACGCCCCCGGCGACGAACGAGATCAAGGCGCCGGACGCGGACCAGGACGCGAGCAGCGGCGCGGGCCGGCGGCTCTCGCCGTCGGAGGGGAAGAGCCGGCCGACGGCGGCCGCGGTGGCCCAGATGCCGAGGCGGGTCACCAGGTAGAGCCACAGCACCTCGCGGTCGCCGGGCCGCAGCCACCGCACGACCGGCAGCGGGCGGCGGGGACGGCCCGGGGCGGGCCGACCCGGAGCGGCGGGTGGCGGACGGGGGACCTCGGACGGCCGAGGCAGGGCTGAAACGGACACAGGGGATCTCCAGAGCCGTCTGAGGGCGTGCGGGACCGCCGGTCGGGCTTGCGGGCCGGGTCCGCGGTGGGGGTCGGTGGACGAGGGGGCTCCGGTGTCCTGCGGACCGGGCCCGGCCCGCAGGACACCCCGCTACGGGGGCGGCTGCGTGGTGGCGGCGGACGTACCCGGCTGCGTCGACCCCTGGGGAGGGCGGGCGCGCATCGTCGAGGTGCGGTCGTCGACACCGGCGGTCGCGCTGGGCGGGGTCAGGGAGTTTGCGGTGCGCTGCCCGGAGGAGGGTGCGGAGGTCGGCGCGGACGGGGGAAGGGAGGTCGGCAGGTCGGACGGTGTCACGGGAGAAGGGGTGGTCGCCGGCAGCGTCGGCCGGCCCGGGGCCTGCGGCAGGAACACGGCCAGTGCCGCGCCGGATCCCCCGAGGAGCAGGCAGCAGGCTGCCGCGATGCCCGCGATCCGGCGCCGCCGGAGCCGTT
Organism: Streptomyces sp. NRRL F-2664; assembly: GCF_000719345.1. Classification (GTDB taxonomy): domain Bacteria; phylum Actinomycetota; class Actinomycetes; order Streptomycetales; family Streptomycetaceae; genus Streptomyces. The sequence continues at coordinate 197,052 of NZ_JOFX01000003.1, read as the reverse complement.
CGCCGTGCCGTTCGACGACGGAGACGGGCGCAAGAGTGGTCGCGGACTGCCCGGCGGAAGCCGCGGCGCGGAAGGCCGACCGCAGCGGGTCGTGGGACTCAGGCATCGGGGGACTCCTCGGTGCGCGGATCCTGCAGGTGGCGTGAGAGCGCGGCCCGGCCGCGGGAGAGGTGCGTCTTGACGTGCTCGCGGACAGCGAGGTCTCGGCGGTGATCTGCTCGACGGTCAGGTCGCAGAGGTAGTGCAGCGCCATCGTGCGCCGCTGCTTCAGCGGGAGCTGCCGCAGCGCCTCGACGAGGGCCACCGCCTCGGGACCGGGCCCCTCCACTTGCGGCGCGGGAGCCGTGCGCCGCCAGGCGTCGGCGCTGCGCCGGCGCACCCGCCAGCGGCTGACCGCGAGGCGCCGGGCGACGGTACGGATCCAGGCCTCCGGGCGGCCGTCGCGGTCCAGCTGACGCCGGCGGCCCCACCCCCGGACGAAGGCCTCCTGCACCACGTCCTGCGCCTCGTGATGATCACCGAGCATCACGTACAGCTGTCCTGTGAGCCTTCCCGCCGCTTGTGCGTAGAACGCTTCGAACTCCTCGACGGTCAAAAATCGCTCCCGGATCCATGTGTCCCTCTCACCGGGCATACGCCCGGCGGGCCGCATCCGGTCGACATCGGACGACGGGAACTTCTGTGACCGCGGTCACATGGAATGCGGTCGGCCCCTCGTCGCGCCGACGGGGTGCGGCCCCGCCGATGCCTCGCGGGCGCGGCCGCCGAAACGGCGGCAGGCCCCGCTCGGCATCCGGGGACTGCTCGCGACGAGTTTTTTCGGGCACGGCCGCCCGGCAAGTCCGTACAAGGGTGAATTCCCGCCGCACAGGCGTGATCATTCCCCCTGGTGACCGTGCGTGCAGGCGTGTACCTTCTCCGGTAGCTGTCGTGGTTCGAAGTGCCGTCCCGCGCCTCTGGTGTGGGCAGTTTTGCTGTGTTGTGCCGTAGGACCAGGGCGATCACCTCCGTCCTCCACGCCGTGTGGAGGGCGTACGTCAACGGGAAGGCATGAACATGGCTACGGGAACCGTGAAGTGGTTCAACTCCGAAAAGGGCTTCGGCTTCATCGCCCAGGACGGCGGCGGCCCGGACGTCTTCGCCCACTACTCGGCGATCAACGCCACGGGCTACCGCGAGCTCCAGGAGGGTCAGGCCGTGACCTTCGACATCACGCAGGGCCAGAAGGGCCCGCAGGCGGAGAACATCACCCCCGCCTGATCCCCGGCGGCCCGGGCAGTGCCACGGGCAACGGAGAACCGTTTCCTCCCCTCGGGTGAACCGGGGGAGCGGACGCTCAGGGCCGTGCGGCACCGCCGCACGGCCCTGATCCGTGCACGGGCCGGGAACACCTCCGGCGGGTGCCCGCGATCCGGACCGCCGCCCCGACGCAGGCGAGCGCGACCGTCGCGATCCCCGACGCCGCCAGCACCCCCCGGGGCCCCATCATCGCGACCAGAGGCCCGCCGAGCGCCGTGCCCACCGGCCCGGCGGTCAGCAGGGCCGCGCTGCGCGCGGCGAGGACCGTCGTCAGCGAGGCGGCCGGAGTGCGCTCCTGGAACAGTGTGTAGGACAGCGCCGTGAACGGGCCGTAGACGAGGCCGCCCAGGGTGAAGCAGGCCAGGGTGACCGGCGGGGACGCGCCGAGACCGAACGGGACGAGCGCCAGCCCCCAGCCCGCGACGATCCCCAGGGTCACCGGCCACAACGGGAACCTCCGCAGCGCACCCGCGGCCAGCCCGCCCAGCACGGCACCCGCGCCGAACAGCGCCCAGTAGAGGCCGAGCAGGCCTGCTCCGGCGTGCAGGTCGTCGGTGACGTGCAGCGGCAGCGCGACCTCCGCCGGCCCGTAGAGGAGGTTGAAGAACCACGTCAGGGCGAGAACGCCGAGGAGTTCGGGCTGCTTGCGCATCAACCGCAGTCCCTCGTACGACCGCTCGGCGCCGGCCGCGGCACCTTCCGCCGGGCCGGGCTCCGGGTCCGCCCCGGCGCTCGCGGCCCGGACCCGGCCGACCTGCACGGCGAGCACCGCGAAGGACAGGGCGTCGAGGCCGATGAGCCAGGCCGGGCCGACCACCGCGGCCAGGAACCCCGCCAGGGCCGGGCCGATCACGATCGAGGCCGAGACGCTCGACGACAGCAGGGCGTTGGCGGCCAGCCGCTGGTCCGGCGCAAGCAATTGCGACACCAGCGCATACCGCCCGGCGTTGCCCCACGCGTGCAGGACGGACGAACCGGCCAGCAGCGCCACGTACAGCACGGGGTGCAGCAGACCGGCGGCCCAGGCCAGGGGTACGCAGCCGAGGAGGACCGCGCGGATCCGACTGTCGGCCGCCAGCAGCCGCCCCGGGGGAAGACGCCGTAGCAGGCGCCCGAAGAGCAGCGCGCCGAGGGCGCCGGGCAGCGCGTAGGCGGCCAGCGCGGCGCCGAGGAGCAGGCCAGAACGGCCGGGCGGCGCGATCTCGATGGCCAACCACGCCACCGCCACCACGCTCATGCCGTCGCCGATGTCGGAGGCCGCCAGGGCCGGCAGCAGCCGTTTGAAGCCGGCGTGGGCGAAGAGCGGACGGTAGGCCTGCGGCAGGAGGCGAGTTGTCAGTGCGGAAGTCACCGGGCCACACTCCTGGTTCAAGCGCACTTGAGGTCAAGGGGAGCGGTCGGTGCGACAACTCGGCATAGGTGAGCTCGCGCGACGGGTGGGCATGCGGCCCTCGGCGCTGCGCTACTACGAGAGCGTCGGCCTGCTGCCGTCCGCCGAGCGGGCCGGCGGCCCCACGGGGCCGCGGGTCTACCCGGTCGCCACCGTGCGCCGGATCGCCCTGATCAAGATGGCGCAACGGGCCGGCTTCACCCTGGCGGAGATCCGCGCCCTGCTGGACGCCGACGCCCAGCGCGGCGCCACCCGGCAGTGGCGCGCCCTCGCCGAGAGCAAGCTGCCCGAGCTGGACCGGTTCATCCGGCAGACCCGGATGCTGCGCGACGCCGTCGCCGACTGCCTCGCCTGCGGGTGCATGAACTTCGACCGGTGCGCGCTGCTCGCCGAGGACGGACCGGGGCCCGACCGGCCGGAACCCGGGCGGCCGGGGGCCGGGCCGCTCCGGGAATGAGGCATGATCGGGGGATGTCAGATCGCATCATTGCCGCCTGTGACGGAGCGGCGAAGGGCAACCCCGGGCCCGCAGGGTGGGGATGGGTCATCGCCGACGCCGAGGGACGCCCGGAGCGCTGGGAGGCCGGTCCGCTGGGGCGGGCCACCAACAACATCGGAGAACTCACCGCACTCCAGCGGCTGCTGGAGGCCCTTGCGCCCGGCACGCCCGTCGAGGTGCGGATGGACTCCCAGTACGCGATGAAGGCCGTCACACAGTGGCTGCCCGGCTGGAAGCGCAACGGCTGGAAGACCTCCTCCGGCCGGCCCGTCGCCAACCGGGAGCTCGTCGAGGAGATCGACCGGCTGCTGGGCGAGCGCGACGTGACCTTCCGCTACGTTCCCGCGCACCGCGAGGACGGCGACCATCTGAACGCGATCGCCGACCAGGCCGCCAGCGACGCGGCCGTGCGGCAGGAGGCCGCGGGCACGGCCCTCGGGAACGCGGACATGCCCGTCCCGGCGGCGCCCGCGGCCGCGCGGAGCACGTCCCGTCCGGCGAAGAAGCGATCGGCGTCCGCCGCTTCCGCGGGTGGCCGCGGGAGCCGGGCCATCAAGGCGAAGTTCCAGGGCAACTGCCCCTGCGGGAAGCCGTACGCGGTGGGCGACATGATCACCAAGCACGGCGCCCGCTGGGGCCACGAAGCCTGCCCGGACACCCCGTGAGGAGTGCGGGGTGGCGTCCTCGTGCTCAGGGGACGCGCCAGAGGTTGGCGAAGGCGGCGTTCTCGATGGAGCGCCGCTGCTGTACGGCTGCGAGCTCCGTCACCGCGTCCTCGACGCCCGCCAGGACGGTCGCCACCGCCTCGTCGGGGTGATCGGGCAGGACCGGGGCCCCGCCGTCGGCCCCGGCATCGCCGTCGGGGGTCCCGATGCCCACGGCGGAGCCCAGGGCTGCGAGGACGGGCTCGCCGTCCGCCCACCTGCCGCGGGCCCGGCGCGGGACGGGCGTATCGGCCGGCTCCAGCCGGTCACTGCCGAAGGGCAGCAGCCCGCGGCGCCCCCGTGTCAGGTGGCCGGCCTCCTCCAGGGCGGCCTGGTACGTCGCCGAAAGGTCCCGCCCCCGGCGCCACAGCCAGTCCTCGACCCGCTCGTACGGCACTTGCCGGGTGAGCGCCGCCGCCGCCTCGGCCAGCAGCGGGTCGTGCGGCTCGGACTGCCCGCCCGGCACGATGCGGTCGCCGTCCAGGCAGGCGGCCCCTGCGCCGAGGAGATCGATCAGCTCGGCGCCCGCGAGCGCGAGCGACAGGTCGCCCTGCCCGACCGCGTGGTCCGGCTCCTGATCCATGGCGATGACGAACAGGTCTTTGGCCGTGCTCATGAACGGCTCCCCTCAAGGTCGGCGGAAGGCGGATCCGCTGGTCACCTTCCCGTAGTGGCACCAACGCCCGCCACGGCGTCCGCGTTCCCCGCCCTCCGCACCCCCCGCATCCCTAGGGGCGGATCACGCGGAGGTAGGCCACCTCGTAGGACATCTCGGAGACGTCCGGGTCGGGGGCCGGGTGGTAGCGGCCGGCGCAGACCGACAGGTTCACGATCAGGTACGCGCGCCAGCGGCGGCCCACGCCTCGCCGGTCGGCGAAGACCTGTTTGCCGTTGACCCACCACACCACCGAGCGGGACCCGAACTGGACCTTGAGGTCGACCCAGCCCCCGGGGCTCACCGCAGGGTCGCGGTGGTAGCGGGAGCCGCCCTTGACGTGGTTCGACAGTTCGAGGAGGTCCGGGTTGTCCGGGTGGTACTCGAAGACGTCGATCTCGTTGTCGCCGTCCAGCCAGGTCCAGATGGCGGGCCAGGCCCCGAGCTCGGTGGGCAGCCGCACCCGGGACTCCAGCACGTCACCGGTCCGGACCATGAAGCCCTCCTCGCTGCCCTCGGTGGTCAGCAGGCCGGCGTTCCAGTTGCCGTCGGTGCGGCGGACGGCCCGGAAGGTGCCGCTGCGGCTGTAGGAGGGGTCCTGCACGAGGTGGTCGAGCTTGTTGTCGCGGGGATTGGTGGGGCCCCCGTTCGGATAGGCCCAGGAGCGGCCCGCCACCCACTGGCGGGTCGATGTGAAGTCCGCGGTGAAGACCGGGGTCCGGGCATGGACCGCGGGGCCGCCGCCTTCGGAGTCGGAGGTGGGGGTGGGGGTGGGGGTGGAGCGTCCGAGGAGTCGTCGGATCCGGTCGAGAACCTGAGTGAGCACATCGCTCCTTCCCGAGAACGCGAGCGCTTGCAGCATGCCCATCCCGCGGCCGATACATACCGGTCCACCGGTTTGTTCGTCGGCCGCCCGGGGGCCAGGGCCCCGTCCAAGGCACCGGGACGGGTCCCACCCCGGCCCGCGCAGGCGTGCTCCAGCCGTCCAACCGGGCTTTCGGATAGTGGAGTTGCCGGTGGGTACGGCGGGGTACCATCCGAGCCGTGGGGGGTACTGTGACACGACGCCATGTCGCGCTGCGCGCCTACGCCTGCGCGGCGGCAGGCCTGTTCTTCATGACCGGGTGCACCACCGGCAAGACGGCCGACGGGGCCGCGACCAGCCGTGCCCCGGCGGCGGCGTCGCAATCATCGGCACCGCAATCGCCCCCACCGCCGTCGTCCGCCGCCCCGCCCGCACCCGGGTCCCTCGTACCGGAACTGGACGAGTCCAAGCAGCCGAAGACCGCCGCCGAGGCCCGGGAACTCCTCGCCCGGATCGTCATCACCGAGGACGCCTTCGGCCCGGACGTCGTGCGCCGCACCCCGTTCGAGGGCCGGCCCGGCCGCTGGCCCGTCCTCGACGAGGGCTGCGTCTGGCAGACCACCGGCCTGCCCGCCGACGTACTGGCCACGAGCACCCGCCACTTCGAGATCCCGGCCGGGAACGGCCACGGCCGCGTACAGATCAACGCCACCGTGACCGTCCACCACGACCGCACGGAGTCCGGCTGGGAGACCGCCCGTGCCATGGAGGAGGTCCTGCGCTGCCCCGACCAGACGCTGCGCGAGGGCGAGAACCTCAAAGGACTGCTGGGCACCGCGATCCACCAGGGCGAGCAGATGAACAACTGGAGCGAGGACGCCTTCAGCGAATTCGGCACGTACGTCGGCCCCCAGGGCGGCGAACCCCAGCGCTACTACTGGTACCAGGCGCAGTTCGGCCCCGTCACCGTGGCCATCGCCGCCATGAACGCCGAAGGGTTCAAGGACGAGACGCTCAGCAACCTCGTCGTGCAGGGCAACAGCCGCATGATCGCGCAGGCCAAGCAGGCCCTCGGAAAGGCGGCCCGCTGATGGAGCAGCTGCACCCCTCCGACCCCTCCCGGATCGGCGGCCACCGCCTCCTGGGACGGCTCGGCGCCGGCGGCATGGGCGTCGTCTACCTCGGCCGCACCGACGACGGCGCCCTCGCCGCCGTGAAGGTCATCCGTGCCGAGTACGCCGAGGAGGCCGACTTCCGGGCCCGCTTCCGCCGCGAGGCCGAGATCGCCGCCGAGGTCGACACCCCGTGGGCCGTGCGCATCACCGGCGCCGACCCCGACGCCCGCGAACCGTGGCTGGCCACCGCCTTCGTCGCCGGCCCCTCCCTGGCCGAGGCCGTCTCCACGCACGGCCCGCTCCCGCTGCGGGCCGTACGGATCCTCGGCAAGGCCCTCGCCAGGGCCCTCCACGTGATGCACGCGCGAGGCCTCGTCCACCGCGACGTCAAACCCGGGAACGTGCTGCTGGGCATGGACCGGCCCCGGCTGATCGACTTCGGCATCGCCCGAGGCGGCGAGCACACCGCGCTGACCTCCGCCGACGCCGTGCTCGGCACCCCCGGCTTCATCCCGCCCGAGCAGGCCGAGGGCCGCCCCGCCGAACCGGCCGGCGACCTCTTCGCCCTCGGCTGCCTCCTCGCGTACGCCGCCACCGGCCGGCTGCCGTTCGGCACCGGCACCGCCGAGGCCGTGCTCTACCGCACCGTGCACGACGAGCCCGACCTCGGACCGGAGCTCCTCGCCGACCCCGAACTCGCCACCCTGCTGCGGGCCTGCCTCGACAAGCACCCCGACCTGCGCCCCACCGCGGCCGGACTCGACGAGGACCTCATCGAGGACACTCCCGGCGAGGGCACCGACTGGCTGCCCGACCCGGTCGTCGCCACCATCGCCGAACGGGCCGCCGCCCTCCTCGCCCTGCCCGGCATCGAGGAGACCGTCGCCGACCCGGAGGCCGCCCCCGCGCCCGGCACCGCCGGCCCGGCGGCGTCCCGCAGGAGGTTCCTCGGCCTCGCCGCCGGCGCCGTACTCGCCGTCGGCGGCGGCACGGCCGCCTGGCTGGCGCTCCGCGACGACGACGACGGCCCCGGCGCCGCACCCGCGGCCCGGCCCTGGGCGATCGGGGTGCAGGCCGACCTCTCCGGCCCGCAGAAGGCCGCTGGACTCGCCCAGGAACGCGGGGTGCGGCTCGCGGCCGACGCCTTCAACGCGCGCAAGGACAAGCCCTTCACCCTGACCGTCGTCACCGCCGACGACGCGGGCGCGGCCGACCGCTCCGCGGCCGCCGCCACCAGCCTCGTCTCCCACCCCGACGTGCTCGCCGTGATCGGCCCGACCGGCAACGCCTCGGTGCCCCCCTGTCTGGAACTGTACGGAGAGGCCGCCCTCCCGCTGCTGACCGTCTCGGCACTGGCGAGCGCCTTCAGCGTCGCCGATCGCCGCAGCTTCTTCCAGGTCAGCCCGATCTCCTTCATCCAGGGCGGGGCGCTCAACGCGGCGCTGGCCCGCCAGCGGGGGGTGAGCCGCCTCGGCGTCCTGTGCGACCGGGACGGCGACACCGAAGGCTGGCAGGCGGTCCTGCACGCCACCCGCACCCTCGCCGGCTACGTTCCCGGAGCCACCGTCTACCCGCGGGTCGTCCCGCGCGGCACCCAGGACCTCGCGCCGGTCGTCACCGACATGCTCGCCCACGGCGTCGACACCATCTTCTACAGCGGCACCCCGCGGGGCGCGGCCAGGACCGCCACCCTGCTGGCCGCCGCCGGCTTCCGGGGGCACCGCGCCGCCGACTACACCGTGATGACCCCGGAGTTCCTCGGCATCGCGGGCCCCGCCGCCGAGGGCTGGCAGTTCGTCGCCCCGTACACCGGACCCGAGGCCCCCGAGACGGCAGAGCTGGCCCGCGCGCACCGGGCCGCCTACGGGACCGCGCCCGACGTGTGGACGGCGGAGGCCTACGACGCTGCCGGCCTGGTCATCGACCGGCTCGTCACGGCGGCCCGCGGCGGCGGCCGCCCGGCCCGCGCCGCACTCCTGAGCGCACTCGCCCAAGGCAGCTACCGCGGCCTGACCAAGGAGTACACCTTCGGCGAGGACCGCACCGTCAAGGAGAACACCTACTTCCTCCACCGGGTGGAAGGCGGCCGGATCCGCTACGTGGGCCCGGCCGCCGCGCCCGCCGCGGGCTAGCGCCGGATGCGTCCCCTCCTGCCCGCCGACCCGGCCGCGATCGGCGGGAACCGGCTGCTGGGCCGACTCGGCTCGGGCGGCATGGGCACCGTCTACCTGGGCCGGTCCCCCGAGGGCGTCCTGGTCGCCGTCAAGGTGATCCGTGCCGACCACGGCGCCGACCCCGCCTTCCGGGAGAGGTTCCGCCGCGAGGCGTACGCTGCCGGAGCCCTGACCGGGCGCTGGGTCGTCCCCGTGGTCGCCGCGGATCCCGGGGCCCGCGAACCGTGGCTGGCCACCCCCTACGTCCCCGGCCCCTCCCTGGCCGAGGCGGTGGGCGGCTACGGGCCGCTGCCCGTCCGGACCGTACGGATCCTCGGCGTGCGCCTCGCCGAGGCCCTGGCCGAGGTGCACGCGGCGGGGCTGGTCCATCGCGACGTCAAACCGGGCAACGTGCTGCTGGCCCCCGACGGGCCCCGCCTGATCGACTTCGGGATCGCGCGGGCGGCCGGGGCGACCACGCTCACGGCCGTCGACGCGGTCGTCGGCACACCCGGCTATCTGGCCCCCGAACTGGCCCGCGCGGACGGCACCGCCGCGGGACCGGCCGGCGACGTCTTCTCCCTGGGCTGCGTCCTCGCGTACGCGGCGACCGGGACCGGTCCCTTCGGCGCCGGGCATGCGGCCGCCGTGGTCTTCCGCACCGTCCACGAGCAGCCTGAACTGGGCTCGCTGCCATCCGAGTTGCACGAGGCGGTCGGCCGCTGCCTGCGCAAGGAGCCTGCCGAGCGGCCCACGCTCACCGAGCTCGCCGCCCTCCTCGGACCCGACTCCGACGGTGCGGGCGACCCGGCCGCCGACTGGCTCCCCGCCCCGCTGCCCCGGATCATCGCCGAGCGCTCCACCCGCGCCCTGGACCTGCCCGCCCCCGAACCCACCCGGATCGACGCGCCCGAGCCCGCCCGGCAGCTCACCCGCCGGCGGCTGCTCGCCGCCGGCGGTGCCCTGGTCGCCGCCGGCGCGCCGATCGCCTGGTTCACCACCCGCGGGCGGGGCGGCCGCGGGACCCCGCCGGCCGGCCCCGACCGCACGCGTCCCGTCCTGACCCTCGCCCTGCAGGCCGACCTGACCGGCCCCGGCCGGGCCGCCGGCCAGGCGCACGAACGGGGCATCCGGCTGGCCGTGGACCGGCACAACGCCCGGTCCGACGCCGCCTTCCGGCTCGCCCTGCGCATCGCCGACGACGCCGGGGACCCGCAGCGCGCAGCCCGGACCGGCAGGGAACTGGCCGCCGACCCGGCCGTGCTAGCGGTGCTCGGTCCCACCTGGGACGCGGCCCTGCCGGAACTGGCCGGCGCCTGCCTCGCCGCTGACCTGGCCCTGGTCGCGGTGTCGGTGAACAGCCCGGAGAACGCCCAGACGCTGTGGCGCACGGCGTGCATCACCCGCCCCGGCGACGAGGGCCTCGGACTGCCGGTCCTGCACTACCTGTCCCAGGTACGGATCTCGCGCCGCACCGCGGTCGTGGAGGACTCGGCGAACGGGCCGCCCCCGTGGCAGGTCACCAGGGTGCTCCAGCAGAGCCCCCCGGCGCAGGGCACCGTCGGCGTCCACCGCGTCCCCGAAGGCACCGGCTTCGCCGCCACCGTGCGCGCCCTGACCGAGGACCGCGCCGAGGCCGTCGTGTACGTCGGCACCTCGCCGCAGCGCGTGGCGGAGCTGGCCCGCGCGCTCGCGGACGCCCGGTTCCAGGGGCCGCGCGTGGCCCTCCAGCACGCCATGGAACCGGCCTTCCTCACCGCGGCCGGACCGGCGGCCGAGGGGTGGGTGTTCAGCGCGCTCTTCACCGACCCCGGAGCTGTCCCGGCCGCCGCCGAGTTCGTCGCGGCCCACCGGGGCGCCCACGGCGCACCGCCCGCCCGCTGGGCAGCCGAGGCGTACGACGCGGTGGGGCTGATCTCCACGGCCCTGGCCGGCCTGGAGGGCGAGGGGCGGGATCGGGCCGGGCTGTCCCGCCGGATCTTCCGCACGACGTACCAGGGCATCGCCAAGACGGTCGCCTTCGACACCCGGACACGCGCCCTGGCCGGGGACTCCCTCGCCCACCTCTACCGCGCCGAAGCGGGCGCCTTGCGGTACCTGGGCCGGTACACGGACGTGCGCACCGACCCGTGAGGCGGCTACTCGAACCGTGAGGTGTCGCCGGCTCCGCGGCGCACGATCTCCGCGTCACCGCCGGAGAAGTCGATCACCGTGGTGGGCTCGGTGCCGCAGTCACCCGAATCCAGCACGGCGTCCACCTCGTGGTCGAGCCGCTCCTTGATCTCCCAGCCCTGCGTCATCGGCTCCGCCTCGTCCGGCAGCAGCAGCGTGCTGGAGAGCAGCGGCTCGCCCAGCTCGGCGAGCAGCGCCTGGGTGACCACGTGGTCGGGGATGCGGACGCCGACGGTCTTCTTCTTCGGGTGCAGCAGCTGGCGGGGCACCTCCGAGGTCGCCGGGAGGATGAAGGTGTAGCTGCCGGGCGTGGCCGCCTTGATGGCACGGAACACGTTGTTGTCGATCTGCACGAACTGCCCCAGCTGGGCGAAGTTCTGGCACACCAGGGTGAAGTGGTGACGGTCGTCCAGATTGCGGATCGACCGGATCCGGTTGATGCCGTCCCGGTTGCCCAGCTGGCATCCCAGTGCGAAGCAGGAGTCCGTCGGGTACGCGACGAGGCTGCCCTGGCGGATCATGCCGACCACGTTGTCGATGGTGCGCCGCTGCGGGTTCTCGGGGTGCACGTCGAAGTATTTCGCCATCCGCCGAGCCTACGCGGTCGCGGCAGGCCCCGGTCACGGCCGCTCGGCACGCTTCCCGGCGGGTTCGGGGGGACGATGAGAGGTAACCGTGCGCCGACGGTGCCGGAAGGGAGCATCGCCGATGGGTGCGATCGACGGGTCGGGGGCCAGCGGGCGGCGGTCCGACGCGGCCGGGCTCGCCCCGCCGAGCGGGCTGCTCGACGTCCTGAACGTGGCCGCCGTCGTGCTCGACGCCGAGGGCCGCGTCGCCCTGTGGAGCCCGCAGGCCGAGCAGCTCTTCGGCTGGACGGCGGCCGAGGCCCTGGGCCGGCCCGCCGCCCGGCTGCTGGCCGCCCCCCAGCACGTGGGCCTCGTCTCGGAACTGTTCGCACGGGTCATGGGCGGCGCCGGCGACTGGGCGGGCGCCTTCCCGGTGCGGCACAAGGACGGCAGCACCCGCCTCGTGGAGTTCCGCAACATGCGGCTCCTCGACGAACGCGGGGACCTGTACGCCCTGGGCATCGCCACCGACCGCACCACCCTGCGGCAGCTGGAGCGGGACCTCGCGCTGTCGGCACGCCTGGTCGCCCAGTCCCCGATCGGGCTCGCGGTCCTGGACACCGAGCTGCGCTACGTCCTGGTCAACCCCACGCTGGAGCGGATCAACGGACTTCCCGCCTCCGAGCACATCGGCCGGGGCGTCCGGGAGGCGCTGTCCTTCCTCGACGACACCGAGGCCGCGGAATCGGCGATGCGCCAGGTCCTCGCCACCGGCACACCGCTGCTGGAGCAGTTCACCGCCGGCCGCACCCACGGGGGGCACCGCGCCGAACACGCCTGGTCGGTGTCCTACTACCGGCTGGAGGACGCCACCGGGCGGGTGCTGGGGCTCGCCACCTCCGTGGTCGACGTCACCCAGAGTCACCAGGCGGCCCTGGAGATCGCCCGCAGCCGCCGCCGCCTCGCCCTGATCGCCGACGCCACCGTCCGCATCGGCACCACCCTCGACCTCGACCAGACCGCCCGCGAGCTCGCCGACGTCGTCGTGCCCGAGCTCGCGGACATCGCCGCCGTCGACATCCTCGACTCGGTCCTGGAGGGCCGGCCGACCCTCCGGTCCTCCGCACACGAGCCCGCCGTGTTCCGCGCCCTCGCCGTCGCCGCCGCCTACCCGAGCGAGGCCGTCCGCGCCGCGGACCCGCCGGGGGACATCGCCCGCTACGCCGCCGACCGACTGGTCACCCGGTCCGTGACGACCGGCCACCCCGTCCTCGTCGCCCACGTGCAGGCCCGGGACATCTCCCGGATCGCCCGCGACAGCAACGCCGCGTCCCTCCTGAGCCGCGCCGGGCTGCGCTCGTACCTGGCCGTGCCGCTCATCGCGCGCGGCGAGGTCCTGGGCGCCCTCGACCTCAAACGCACCCGCAACCCGCTGCCCTTCAACGACGACGACATCGTGCTGGCCGGCGAACTCGCCGCACGAGCCGCCGTCTGCATCGACAACGCCCGCTGGTACCGCAACGCCCACCACACCGCCCTCGCGCTCCAGCACCACCTCCTGCCCCACCACCCGCCACCCACGCCCGGCCTGGAAGTCGCCTCGCGCTACCGGCCCGCCGCGGCCAGCAGCGAGATCGGCGGCGACTGGTTCGACGCCATCGCGGGACCCGACGACACCACCGTCCTCGTCATCGGGGACGTCATGGGCAGCGGCATCAACGCCGCCGCCAGCATGGGGCAGTTGCGTACGGCGACCCGCACCCTCGCGGAACTCGCCCTCGACCCGACCCAGGTGCTCCAGCAGCTGGACCGCACGACGGCCGCCCTGGAGGAAACCATCGCCACCTGCGTCTACGTCGTCCACGACCCGCACCGCGCACAGTGCCGCATCGCCGTCGCCGGGCACCTCCCGCCCGTGCTGATCCGCTCCGGCCGGGCGCCCCGGCTGCTCGACCTGCCCACCGGCGCCCCGCTGGGCGTGGGCGGCATCCCCTTCGAGGCCACCACCGTCGCGATGGCCCCGGGCGACCAACTGGTCCTGTACACCGACGGCCTGGTGGAGACCCGCAACCAGCCCATCGACGAACGCCTCGACCTCCTCCTGGACCTGCTCGCCGACACCGGACGCCCGCTGGAGGAGACCTGCGACCGGCTCTTGGGATCCCTGCGCCGTCCCGACGACCACGACGACGTCGCCCTGGTCATCGCCCGCGCCAGGTCCCTGACGCCCGGCGACGGCTCGCCTCGCGGCCCTGCCGGGACGGGCCTAGGCTGACCGTGTATGCCGTGCCCTGGTCCTCGTACCGCAGGAGGCATTGGTGAAGACGACGCACACACGGCTCCTCCGGGCCTGCGCGGCCACCGCCGCAGCGGGCCTGCTGCTCACCGGGGCCGTCACGGCCCCCGCGTACGGGGCACCCACACCCGAACCGTCCGCCACCGCCGCCCCCTCCCCGGAACCGGGCGGCCGGTTCAAGCAGCTCACCCCGGCCGTCGCGCTCGAACTCGACGCGGCCGTACGGCAGGTCATGCGCGAGGCCCAGGTGCCGGGCGTGATCGTCGGCCTGTGGGCACCCGGCAAGGGCAGCTACGTGAAGGCCTTCGGCGTGGCCGACAAGGCGACCGGCGCCCCCATGCGCACCGACTTCAACACCCGGATCGGCAGCCAGACCAAGACGTTCACGGTCACCGCCCTCCTCCAACTCGTCGACCAGGGCAAGGTCGGCCTGGACGACCCCATCGGCGACTACATCGCCGGCGTGCCGAACGGCGACCGCATCACCCTGCGCGAACTCGCCGGGATGCGCAGCGGGCTGTTCAACTACAGCGAGGACCCGGACTTCGACAAGGCGTTCACCGGCGACCCCGACCGCCGGTTCACCCCGCAGGAGTTGCTGGCGTACTCCTTCAAGCACCCGGTGCAGTTCGCGCCCGATGCCCGGTTCCAGTACTCGAACACCAACCTGATCCTGCTCGGCCTGGTGATCGAGAAGGTCACCGGGCGGCCGCTCGCCGAGGTCATCGACAAGGACGTCGTCGAGCGGGCCGGACTGGGCCGCACCTTCTTCCCGACCGGCGCGGAGTTCCCCCAGCCGCACGCGCAGGGCTACACCGACCAGACCGCGAGCGGCAAGGTCGAGGTGGCCACCGACTGGGACCCGTCCTGGGCCTGGGCGGCCGGAGCGATGATCTCCGACCTGCAGAACCTGCGGAGCTGGGCACGCACCCTCGCCACCGGCACGCTGCTGACACCCGAGACGCAGGCCCAGCGCCTGAAGACCACCTCCGTCGGCATCCCGGGCGCCGGCTACGGCCTCGGCCTGTTCGACGTGCAGGGCTGGATCGGCCACAACGGCTCGCTCCCCGGCTACGAGAGCCTCGGCGTCTTCCTCCCGCAGGCGCAGGCCACCATGGTCGTCATCCTCAACACCGACATCCTGCACGAGGGCCAGGAACCCAGCACGCTCTTCGGCGAGGCGATCACCAGCATCGTCAGCCCCGGCAACGTCTACCCGGGCCACAAGCCGACCGCGCCCAGAACCGGCTGAACGGGTCGGATGATCCGACTGCTAGTGTCCCAGCCATGCCCGAGCTCATCGCCCCCACCGCCCGCCTGCACGGTTCCTGGAAGGCCGCGCAGGCGGAGTGGGGTCCGGACGGCCACATGGACGGCGCCGGGCTCGGCTCCGACGACGACGTCGACAGCCCCGAGGGGTTCGCCGCCTGGACGGCCGGGCTGCGCCGGTACGCCGACCGCTCACTGCCCCTGGACCACGGCCGCGTCCACACCACGTACTGGTGGATCGCCGACGGCGACACCTACCTCGGCGCCATAGACCTGCGCCACTACCTCAACAGCTTCCTCCTCGACGCCGGCGGCCACATCGGCTACGGCGTCCGGCCCTCGGCCCGCCGGCGGGGCCTCGCCACCTGGGCGCTGTCCGCGGTCCTGCACGAGGCGCGGGTCCTCGGGATGGACCGGGTCCTGCTCACCTGCGACCCCGGCAACGAAGGGTCCGTGCGCACCATCGAGCGCGCCGGCGGCGTCCTGGAGGACGTGCGCGAGACCCTGATCGGACCCAAACGGCGCTACTGGATCACCCTCTGACCTCCCCGCGCCCATGTCGTGCGGGTGCCGTCCGGCCCTGAGGGGCCGATAGTGGGGCTGTGAACGAAGAGGGCACCGCCTGGTCCGGTAAGGAAGGCGCGCGGGCGTTCGCGGCCGTCGACGCGGCGACCGACTGGCTCCTCGGCTACCCGTTCGTCCTGCGGACCCTGGCCGACCGCATCAGCCCGGGCCAGGTCCTCGTGGACTACGGATGCGGCCCGGGCAAGGTGGCCGACCACGCGGCCCGCGTCCTGGGCGCCCGGGTCGTGGGCGTGGACACCTCCCCGCAGATGCTGGAGCTGGCCCGCGCCTCGGCGACCGCCGTGGCCGACTTCCACCTGGTCGAGAACGGCCGCGTGACCGGACTGCCCGCCGACTGCGCGGACGCGGTGATGTGCAACCACGTCCTGGCATCCCTGCCGACCGAGGCGGCACTGCTCGGCGTGTTCACCGAGATCCGCCGGCTCCTGCGGCCGGGCGCCCCGCTGGTGCTGCTGACCACGGATCCCGCCTGCAGCGGCACGGAGTACGCCTCGCTGCGGATCGGTGAGCCCGGGGCCGCGTACGCCCCGGGCGACGAGGTGA
This sequence comes from Streptomyces sp. NRRL F-2664, assembly GCF_000719345.1. GTDB lineage: Bacteria > Actinomycetota > Actinomycetes > Streptomycetales > Streptomycetaceae > Streptomyces. Next base: position 181,001 of record NZ_JOFX01000003.1, on the reverse strand, counting down.
CGGTCCGGCTCCGGCGCACGGACGGCTCCTGGCAGGAGATGCCCAACCACGCGTGGCCCGTGGACCTCCACCCGCGGCTGCTGGAACGCGCCGGCTTCCGCCACGCCGTCCAGCACCGGCCCACGGTGGACGAGGCGCACGGAGTCGCGGCCCCTGACCTCGTCCGGGGTCGGCCCTGGTCGGCGGAGCGGGCCCGCCCGCCGCTCGTGATCACCACGGCAGCGGCGGCGTGACCGCCCGCAGTCCCCGTCCGCGGCACCGCTCACGGAGGAGAGAGGAACGAACCATGGCCACCACCACCGCCACCTCCGCCGCCGGGCAGCGATGAATACCGTCGACGCCCGGCCCGCGACCCCGGCGGAGCGGCACGCCGGCTGGCTGGAGCTGTTCTTCGACCTCGTCTTCGTCGCCTTCGCCGCCCAGCTCGCCCACTCCCTGCACGGGGATCCCGGCGCACGCGACTTCGCCGCCTTCCTGGCGCTCTACTTCCCGCCCTGGTGGATGTGGACCAACCTGACGGTCTCCGCGAACCTCTTCGAGGACGACAGCCCGCGCCGCCGCCTGCTGATGCTCTCCGCGATGTTCTGCCTGGCCGCCATGGCCGCCGCGGTTCCCGCTGCCGACGGCGACGCCGGCCGGGCCGCGGTCTACGCCCTCGGCTACGCCGGGACCCGGCTGGTGCTGCTCGGGCTGTGGTGGCCCGCCACGCGCCTGCCCGGCGCCTTGCGTGTGCCGCCCTGGCGGCCGCTCACCTACTGCCTGGTCTCCGCCCTGCTGTGGGCAGCGTCCGTCGCCGTGCCGCTGCCCTGGAGGTACGCCGTCTGGGCCGTGCTGCTCACCGCAGAGATGGTGCTGCTCCTGACCGCCCGGGGCCGCGGCGTCACCGGCCGGCTGCACACCGGGTACCTGGTCGAGCGGGTCGGACTGTTCGTCATCATCGTGCTCGGCGAGTCGGTCATCGCTCTGGTGACCTCCACCGACCACGCGTGGACGGCACGGGCGGGCGCGGTGGCCGCCCTGGGCTTCGTCCTGCTGGCCGCGCTCTGGTGGTCGTACTTCGACTTCGGCTCGACCACCGCCGAGCTGATGCTCGGGTCGGCGGAGGGGGAGCGCGCCTACCTGCTGGCCCGTGACGTGAGCGGCTTCCTGCACTTCTTCGTCACCGCCGCCGTCCTCGGCATGGCCGCCGGACTGGCCACCGCCGTCGAGGAGTCGGGCCACGCCCACCTGCCCTGCGGCGCGGTCTGGGCGCTCGCGGGCGGCCTCGCCCTGTACCACGCGGCGCACGCCGGCATCGCGCTGCGCTTCGGCCGCCCCCTGCGGTCCGTCGCCGTGTGGGCGGTACCCGGAATCGGCGTTCCCCTGCTCGTCGTCCTCGCCGCCGGCATGCTCGCGCCCTGGCTCGTCGTCCTGCTGCTGGCCGCCGAGGCCGTCGGCCACTTGCTGTACGCGCGCACGCTCGCCCGGCGCCGCGCGCGGTGATTGCGGAGGACGGAGCCTGCGGATTACTGTCGCGTCCATGTCCAAGGCCGAGATCGACCGCGTGACCGCCGAGTTCTTCGGCTCCTTCGACAACCGGGGCGGCAGGGCCGCCGACGTGGACCGGATCCGCCGCCTCGCCCTGCCCGGCGCGGTGATCGTCATGACCGGGCCGCGGTTCACCGCGTACACCGTGGACGAGTTCGTGGAACCCCGCCGCGCACTGCTGTCCGGCGGCCGGCTGGTGGAGTTCTGCGAGTGGGAGACCTCCGAACGCACCGACATCGCCGGCGACATCGCCTCGCGGTTCGGCGCGTACCGCAAGTCGGGGATCCTGGACGGCGAACCGTTCGAGGGAGGCGGTACGAAGACCATCCAGTTCGTCCGCACCTCGGACGGCTGGCGGATCGCGGCGTTCTCCTGGTACGACGACTAGGGTCTGTGGCGAAAGCAGATCAAGGTCGCCTGCGTGGCTCACAGCCAGGGTCCGGCCGGTAGGACCGACCAGGAACGCGGCGGCACCCTCGTACGGCGTGTGGTTCGCCTGGATGAAAGCCCGCACGTCGATGCGCCGCTGCCACTGCCGACCGGTGAATGCGCGTCATGCGGAGTCGGTGGGACGGGTGTCGGCGGAAGTCTGGACGGTCACGGTCATGTCGTCATCTCCAAGGGACGGTGGCCAGCGAGGCGGGCGAGGGCTCGGCCTCACTTCCGATGCTCGTCGCCCGCCTGCCACCAGCCGAGGGCCGCAAAGGGCGCGTGAAGCCGCTGACCGGCCTTGTGGTGCGGGGGTGAAGAGGGCCGATCGTCGCGATGGCACGAGGGGACCTTCCTCCGCCCTCCCTCACAGGCCACGGGGCGGCTTTCGTTGTCGATGAGAGAGGGCGAGGGTGGCCTGGGCGGCTCGGCTGCCTCACCTGACCTGGGCCAATGCGGGACCAGCGGACAGCGCCGGTGTGCGCCGCTGGGTCGGCGGTCCGTTCAGTCGTGCGGTACGACTCCGACCGGCGCCAGGCAGTGGTGCAGGACCGCGTGCGTGACGGCCCCGATGTGGGTGCCGATCCGCGCCCGGCGGACCCTGCGTCCGACGACGACGAGCCGGGCGTCGTGCGACAGCTCGATGAGGTCCTGCGCCGGCCGACCCTGGCGGCAGTCGCGCACCACCACTACGTCCGGGAACTTCTCCGTCCAGGGGGCCAGCGCCTCGTCGAGCGCCCGTCGCGCGTCGTCGGCGATCTCCGTCATGAGCAGCGGCAGCGCGCCGCCCATGTCGGGTCCGTAGAGCGCCGGAACGGCCCAGCTGTGGACCACCCGCAGGCCGCAGCCGTACCGGTCGGCCGCGGCGAAGCCGAAGGCGAGCACCTCGTCGCTGGGGGCGGACACGTCCAGACCGATCACCACGTCGCCCGTAGGGTGCGCCTCGGGCTCCAGGGGGTCGTGCGGGCGGACGAGGACGACAGGTCGCCGCGTGTGGGCGAGGACGGCCAAGGAGACCGACCCTGCGAGGAAGCCGGCCAGGCCGCTCAGACCGCGGGAGCCGAGCACCAGCAGTTCCGCTTCCTCGGCGGCAACGCACAGCTCCTCCACCGGGTCACCGGCCACCCACTTCGTCTCGACGTCCAGGCCCGGGTGGCGGCGCCGCAGCCGCCTTTCGGCGGTGCCGAGCGTGCGCTCGCCCCATCCGCGTGCCGTCGCCGGGTCGACCAGACGCGTGCGCGGGTCATCGTCGCTGCTCCAAGCTCGCAGCAGCCGCAGCGGCGCCCCACGGCGCAGGGCCTCCTGGGCGGCCCACTGCGTGGCGTTGATGCTTTCCTTGGATCCGTCGAGGCCGACGGTGACGGTCTGGGACATGGGGACTCCGTAAGTCTGGCGGCCGGGAGAGCCGGATGCGGCAAACGTGGGCCGGCCTTCACGGGTGTCCAGGGAGTCGGCCGTTCAGCCCTCCAGGGCACCCTGCGCCGGGGCCTGCGCTCACACAGTGGTCGGCCCGGGCGGTTTGCGCAGGGGGCCACAGGTCCCTGTCGTGGGCCAGTGGACCTCGCCGCCGCGCATCACCTGCTGGACGGCCACGACGCCGTGACCGAATGGCCGGGAGACAGGGCCGATGGGCCCTCGATTGAACGCCGCCCCCTCACAGATGCTGGGTCGGGAAAGGGGCGGCCGAAGCGGCCGTGCCCGTCGAACCGTATGGAGGCACCCCCATGACCCGCGCCATCACTGTAGGAGTGGACGGTTCCGCCGAAAGCCTGGCAGCGGCCGACTGGGCGGCACGCGAAGCCGCACTGCGCCGGATGCCGCTGCGTATCGTGCACGCCTGGCTCTGGCAGCCGCTGGACGTCCCCGTCGTCCAGGACAAGGAGACGCAGGCCAAGTCCGCCCATACGGTCCTCCGCGAAGCCGAGACACAGGTTGCCAGCCGGCACCCAGCTCTCGGGGTCACCGCCGAACTGGTGCAGGACACCGCGGTTGCCGCTCTGCTGAGGGAGGCCGAAGCGTCCGAGATGTTGGTACTGGGTTCGCGGGGGCACGGGGCGTTCATGGGCTTCCTCCTCGGTTCTTACGGTCAGCAGGTGATCGCCTCCTCGCAGCGGCCCGTCATCTCCGTGCGCGCCCGAGAGGGGCAGACGCAGGCACAGGGTGGCGAGATCGTCGTGGGCCAGCAGGGCACGTCCGAGGACAGCGACGCAGTGCTCGGTTTCGCCTTCGAAGAGGCGGCCGCACGGGGCGCTACCCTGCGTGCGGTACGGGCGTGGACCTTGCCGCCGATCTTCGCCTACAGCCCCGGCTCGTTGTACCTCGCCGACCAAGCGGGCGGACTGGAGCCGTTCGAGAAGAAGGCGCTGGCTGAAGCGCTCGCCCCGTGGCGGGAGCGGTTCCCCGACGTCCCCGTGACCGAGCACGTCGAGATCGGCAGCGCGGGACAGGTACTCCTGTCGGCCCTGTCGAACGCGCAGCTACTCGTCGTCGGCCGTCGGGCACGCCGCGGCCCCGTGGGGACCCGCATCGGGTCGGTCGCCCATGCCGCACTGCACCACGCCCCCTGCCCTGTAGCGGTCGTGCCGCACGACTGACCACGACGAGCCCGGAGGCGGGTACGGTGGTGCGGCGCACCCGCCACGGAGCCTGCCTTGCGCCGCCGCGGTGCGCACTGACACCGCTGGACGGTCGATACGTGAACACGAGGCCCTGCCCGACTCCGGCGCGGCGACGACCGAGTAGGGCCAACCGGGCACGAAGTGATCCGACGAGCGTCCGCTGCGGCCGTGGATGTGACAGAACAAGCGGTCCGCACTGCACGGAGCGTCCGGCCGCAGCCAGTGGGTCACGTCCACCGCCAGGACCGAGCGACCGTCAGCGGCCTCGGGCTGCGGCAGCCCGGCCAGCACCTGCCGCAACCGCGGCCCCATCTCACGCACCTTCGACGTCGGTCACCAAGATTGTCATCTTGCGAATGAGCCGGTACCAAACCGAACGGGGCGCATGCAACCGGAACCAACCGAGGCGCTCAACCGCGTCGTCCCGTTGGGAGTACTCCCCTGAAGTAGCGCGCCACCGGCCCTCGGAGCCTGCCCGGACGACCCAAGGGACGCCGACACCTCTGCTACCGCCTCGTCCCGCTCTGCCCAGCCGACCCACTCTGGTCGTCCCGGGTGGCCAGGGCCTGGGTGGCGATGACGGCGGCCTGCACCCTGCGTTCCACGCCCAGCTTGGCCAGGAGCCGGGAAACGTTGTTCTTCACCGTCTTCTCCGCCAGGTACAGCCGCTTGCCGATCTCCCGGTTCGTCAGCCCTTCTCCCACCAGAGCGAGGATCTCGCGCTCGCGCTCCGTCAGACCGGGAAGCCCCTGAGGCTGCTCCTCCTGGGGAGATCCGCCACGCAGCCGGGCCATGACCCGTGCCGTGGCGCCGGGATCGAGCATGGACTGGCCGGAAGCGACCGTGCGCACGGCGGCGACCAGGTCCGTGCCGGTGATCTGCTTCAAAACGTAGCCGGACGCGCCGGCCATGATCGCGTCGAGCAGCGCCTCTTCATCGTCGAACGACGTCAACATCAAGCAGGCCAGCTCGGGCATGCGCGAGCGGAGCTCCCGGCATACGCTCACGCCGTCACCGTCCGGCAGACGCACGTCGAGGACGGCGACCTGCGGGCGCAGTGCGGGCACCCGCACGAGTGCCTGCTCGGCCGTGCCGGCTTCCCCGACCACGGTCAGGTCGGGCTCGGCGTCCAGCAGATCGTGCACACCGCGACGCACCACCTCGTGGTCGTCGAGGAGGAAGACCCTGACCGGTTCCTTCTCGGTGAGGCGGCCGCTGCTGTCTGTCATTGCACACTCCGTGTTCGCCGAATTTCTGCCCCGAGGGGCTCCTGTGCATCGTGCCGCGCGAGCGGGACCATCGCCCAGGGCCGGACGGCCCTCATACCCGGCCAGGCCCGCGGGTCCCGTACCCGGTGCCGCAAAGCCCCATGCGCTCCCTGGGGCCGACGATCACGGTCCGCGTGAACGGCGGGCGTCCCTCGGCGCCACCATCGCGTTCGACCATGGTTCCCATGACACGGCGACCATGGCCGCGAGGGCCCCCTTCGGCCCTACGGGTACGGGCCCGCTGGACCTGTTGCCTTCAACCGCCCTCTGGTGGACTTCCTGGCGTCGGCACGGCCGGGGTCATCCAGGGCCCTGGGACGCCGCCTGGATGGAGAAAGCAGGGCTGCCGCCATGACGACGCCCCGGATCAGCCTCACCACGACCCCTCTGGACCACAGCACGACGGCAGTCGCCCTGGCTGGGGAACTCGACGTCTACACCGTCGCCCGTATCGAGGAGAGCCTGACCGATCTCACCCGAGCGACCGAGCGTGAATTGCTGCTCGACCTGGCGGACGTCACCTTCTGCGACAGCTCCGGCGCGGCCCTGTTCCTGCGCATCCATCGCCGATGCAGGGCGGCCGGTGTGCGCTTGAGCCTGTGCCGCATCCAGCGGCTTCCCGCTCGCGTCATCCGCGCTCTGGGGGTGGACCGCGCTGTGCCCTGCTCCTTCGCCCGACCTGCTCGGAGGAATCCGGCCGTGGGCGATGGCGGAACCGCCCGCGGAAAGGACCGTTCGGCCCTACTGAGGCGGCTTGTCAGGGGGAGACGCTGGCCGGAGACAGCGAATGCGCCCAGGACCGAGCTGGAGCGGAAGGTGGGCACGATGAAGGACGAAGCCACGCACCCCATGGTGGACGACGACCGTGAGGGGGCGGCGCCCCGGCGGATGGGACAGCTGGACCGCGCCGAGGCCCTGCGGCTGCTCGGCAGCGTATCCCTCGGGCGCATCGTCTTCACGCAAGGGGCCCTCCCTGCCATCCGCCCGGTCAACCATTTCATGGACGGCGAGGACGTCATCGTCCAGCTGCACGACGGTGGCACGCTCGACTCCATCGTGACGCCTACCCAGGCTTCCGGCGTCGTGGTGGCTTACGAGGCGGATGTCATCGACCCCGAGACGCACGTTGGCTGGAGCGTGGTGGTCACCGGGTACGCGCACCGAGTCACCGACGAGGGCCAGCTCGCGAGCTTCGCCCTACGTCTGCGCCCGTGGGTGCAACGCCCCGACACGAACTCCGCGGTGCGCATCCGGCCGGACTTGGTGACGGGCTTGCAGCTCACCGTATAGGGGCCTGCTTGCAGTCGTACCGGATGACCCGGTCCTGCGACCCCGGACCGTTTCCGCCGTGACCTTGCCCCCCGCCGGCGACCCGGTCAGGACACCGGGTGGGCTCTCAGTTGCGTCGCGCTGGCTGCATGGGCCGGATCGACTGAGCCGGCGGTCACTCAGCGGGGCCGGAGGCGAGAGGCGCGCGCCACACCAGTCGGCTGCCGCCCTCGTCCGGGCACCCGATTTCCAATGCGCCACCCACGCTGCGGGCCCGCTCTTGGAGGTTACCCAGGCCGCTGCGCCTGCCGTCCGCGGGTATGCCCCTGCCGTTGTCCGTCACAGTGAGGACGACTTCGTCGGAGGTGGCTTGCAGAGCGACCTCGACGCGCGTGGCGTGCGCGTGGCGTGCGGCGTTGCTGAGCATCTCGGTCAGGGCCGCCATGACGTGATCGGCCACCGACGGAGGCACATCCGTATCCAGCAGGCCCTCCATGCTCAGGCGGGGCGGGAACCCGAGCGTTGTTGCCGTCTCACCCACGGTGCGGGCCACGCGTGCGCGCAGGCTCGGCCCGATGTCCTCCTCGCGGGCACGCAGTCCGAAGATCGTCGAGCGAATGATCTTGATGGTCTCATCGAGGTCCCCAACGGCGCGCAAGACCCGCTCTGCGGCGCCCTCGTGCTGGACAAGCCGTGCGGCACTTTGCAGCGTCATGCCGGTCGCGAAGAGGCGCTGGATGGCGAGGTCGTGCAAGTCGCGGGCGATGCGGTCGCGGTCCTCCAGGAGCGCGAGCTGCTCGGCGTCCCTGCGGCGCTCGGCCAGCTCAAGGGCGAGCGCGGCCTGTCCGGCGAAGGCCAGCAGCGGTAGCAGCTCTGCTCCGGTGAAGACCGGGTCTCCTTGGTGCCTGGCCAGCAGCAGGACGCCGCGGGTGTCCTTGGCGGCTGTGCCCAGAGGAACGGCGACTGCGGGGCCCAGGCCGTCGAAGCGGCGGGGCCCCGCAGTGTAGCGGTCGTCCTCCGCGAGGCCGGTCGTGGTCACGGATGCACCGGCCTTGTAGGCGGCGCCGGAAAGGGTGCCTTCGACCGGTACCACCAGGCCTCGGCGGGTGTCGTTGTCGGCGCCGATGGCCAGCTCGACGACGAGGTCGTCTGCTCCGGTCACAGGCACGGACACGTCGGCGAGCGCTGCGCCGGTGATCTCCTGGGCGCGGCGGGCGATGAGTTCCAGGACCGCCAATCGCGGGCTGCCCGAGAGCAGGCTGTTGGTGATCTCGGCGCTCGCTTGCAGCCAGCGGTGCTGGCGCTGAGAGGCCTCGTAGAGCCGGGCGTTGTCGATGGCGACGCCGGCGGCCACCGACAGGGTGGAGATCACCGACTCGTCCTCGGCGTCGAAGTCCAGGCCCCCGTGTTTGTCGGTCAGGTAGAGGTTGCCGAACACCTCGTCGCGTACGCGGATGGGCACTCCGAGGAAGGTCCGCATGGGAGGGTGGTGGGCGGGGAAGCCGTAGGAGGCCGCGTGGGCGCCGAGGTCGGTCAGGCGGAGCGGTTCGGGGTTGCGGATGAGTTCGCCGAGGATGCCGTGGCCGGCCGGCAGGGGGCCGATCCTGGCGATCTCTTCCTCGGTCAGTCCGACGGTGAGGAACTGCGACAGGGTCCTGCCGTCGGGGCCGATCACTCCGAGAGCCCCGTACTGGGCGTCGACGAGCAGGGCGGCGGCTTCCACGATGCGCCGCAGCACTTGTGAGAGGTCCAGTTCGCGGCCGACCGAGACGACGGCCTCCAGCAAACTGTGCACCCGGTCCCGGGTGCCGCGCGCGGCGTTGATGCGCGCCTGCAGTTCCTCCAGCAGCTCGTCGAGCCGCATCTGAGGCATCCGCGACAGCGGCTCCTCCACGCCCACCGGTTCTCCTCCGTCGATCACCCGCCCGTACCGTGGACAGCCTATCGGCCGTGCGGGGGTGACCCGAGAGTCGGATCAAGGGCAGTGGCCGGGGACCGGCGTCGTAGGCGGCGCGCATGATGTCCTCCATGTCGGCGAGCATCGGCGTGCGCCGGTTGGCCGGGGGTGCTCCAGCGACACGGCGGAGCCCACGCGGGCCTGGCGCTGGCGGTGGACGAGGAGACTTTCGCGACGGCCCTGGCCGGTCTGCGGCGTGGCGGCAAGCTCGTCATGGTGGCCCTGTCCGCGGACGGCATCGACCACGTACCGGTCTTCTCCACCGTGCTCGGCGGGACAGCCGTCATCGGCTCGATGGTCGGCACCCGGCAAGACCTCGCCGAGGTGTTCCAGCTGCACGCCGCCGGCCGCACCCGCGTCGTCCACGAGTCCCGGCCGCTGTCGTCCGTCAACGAGTGCATCGATGAAGTCCTCCAGGGTCATGTCAAGGCACGCGCGTTGCTGTGAGCGGGGGCCAAGAACTGGGCGAGCAAATGGAGATGAGTAGGCTCGCGGCCGGATCGGGTCAGGCCACGGCCGCGTGCTGCGGGCCCTGAGGCGGGTCGCCCACGCTCACCCCACCACCCCACCTGCCCGGACGGCAGGGGGGTTGATGTCGAGTCCTGCGGTCACCGTGCATCCCGAACAGCGCGTGGTCGACGCAGCGCGCATCATGGAACGCCGCCACATCGACCGGCTGCCCGTGGTGGACGAGGAAGACCGTCTCATCGGCATCACGACACGCCGCGACCTCCTGCGCGTCTTCCTGCGCACCGACCAGGAGATCCGCGAAGACGTGGCCAGCGCCTTCTGCCTCCGCAGTCCCGCGCACGACGCCGCCACACTCCACATCGAAGTCCGGGACGGGATCGTCACCATCGAGGCCGCCGCCCCTCGGATCAACGCCACGGCGTTGATCCGAGCCGCGTGGCAGGTCGACGGTGTCGTCGGCGTGCTCAATCGGCTGACAGCCGACCGGCGAGACGCCTCGTCTGCACGGCCAAGCGCGTTGTAGCAGATGGGCTTTCCGGAATGCTGGGGGAAATGCGCCTGGACTTTGAAGCCCCTGGCCATGGAAGACGGCCCGTTGCCGGTCGGTCATCGCCCACCCAGGAACAGCGCCAGCCCGTCCGCTGCTTCCATGCCACGCCGTGACCACCCACACCCTTGCGATCACCAAAGCTCGTTCTCGGTTCTGGCCGCTGGTGTCGCCCACCACGCCTCAACAGTTGCGCGTCACACCTCATCGGGGGATGCGCCGCTCTCGCCGACCACCGCCCGGCCAGCGCTCGGTGAACGCCGCGCCACCACCGCTTGCTGACAGCCTGGCCTGCCAGGACCACCAGCTGGTCGCCCTCGCATGCGTACTGCATCGGCAGAAGCCCCTGGCGGCTGGTGCGAGGTGCCCGGAACGACAGGGCACAGGGCCAGGTTTGCTGGGCACTACGCAGGCGGGGCGGCGTCACAGTCGCCTGCTCAGTGAGCGTGGGCGTTGCTCCAGGACCAGTCGGTGACTTCGGGCATGTCGGTTCCGTGTTCGCGGATGAAGGTGTGGTGGCGGGTGCGGGCGTCGGCCATGGCCTGCCGTACGCCCACGGCCCGTACGGCAAGTCCCGGCACGCGGTCGATCACGTCCATGACGAGGCGGTAGCGGTCGAGGTCGTTGCGTACGACCATGTCGAAGGGAGTCGTCGTGGTGCCCATCTCCTTGTACCCGCGGACGTGCAGGTGCGGATGGCCGGCGCGGCGGTAGGCCAGGCGGTGCACCAGCCACGGGTAGCCGTGGTAGGCGAAGATCACCGGCTTGTCGCGGGTGAACAGGGCGTCGTATTCCAGGTCTGTCATGCCGTGCGGGTGTTCCTCGTGGGGCATGAGACGGGTCATGTCGACGACGTTCACCACCCGTACGGTGAGCTGGGGCAGGTGGTGCCGCAGGAGGCCGGCCGCCGCGAGGATCTCCTGGGTGGGTACGTCACCGGCGCAGGCAAGGACGACGTCCGGATCCCGCGAGCCGTCATCGGTGCCCGCCCATTCCCATACACCGGCCCCGCGGGCGCAGTGCGCGCGGGCTTCCTCCAGGGAGAGCCAGTCGAAGCACGGCTGCTTGCCGGCGACGATCACGTTGACGTAGTCGCGGCTGCGCAGTACGTGGTCCGCCACGGACAGCAGGGTGTTGGCGTCCGGCGGCAGGTACACGCGGACGACCTCGGGGCTCTTGTTCAGGACGTGGTCGACGAAGCCGGGGTCCTGGTGGGAGAAGCCGTTGTGGTCCTGGCGCCACACGTGGGAGGTGAGGAGGTAGTTGAGGGAGGCAATGGGTGCGCGCCAGTGCAGGGCGCGGGAGGTCTTGAGCCATTTGATGTGCTGATTGACCATGGAGTCGACGATGTGGACGAAGGCTTCGTAGCAGGAGAACAGCCCGTGCCGGCCGGTGAGCAGGTAGCCCTCCAGCCAGCCCTGGCAGGTGTGCTCGGAGAGGATCTCCATCACCCGGCCGTGCCGCTCGAGGTGCTCATCGGTGTCCAGGACCGGGTCCTGCCATGCCTTGCCGCTCGCGGCGTAAACGGCCTGGAGGCGGTTGGAGGCGGTCTCGTCGGGGCCGACGGGGCGGAAGTCGCGGCGCTCGCCGGTAGAGGCCATGACGCTCTCGAGGAGCTGGCCGAGTACCCCGGTCGGCTCATGGCGGGTCGCGCCGGGCCGGTCCACGGGGACGGCGAACCGTTCTAGCGGGGGCAGGGGCAGCTCCCGGAGCAGCAGGCCGCCGTTGGCGTGGAGGGTCGCACCGAGCCTGCGTTCGCCCTCCGGCACGCAGTCCAGCACCTGGGGGCGCGGCCGGCCGGTCTCGTCGAAGAGCTCCTCGGGGCGGTACGAGCGCAGCCATGCCTCCAGCTGGGCCCGGTGGCCGTCGTTGTCGCGGACTTCGGCCAGGGGAACCTGGTGGGAGCGCCAGGTTCCCTCGACGGGCACGCCGTCGACCTCGGCGGGCCCGGTCCAGCCCTTCGGCGTGCGCAGGACGATCACCGGCCAGCGGGGCCGTCCGGCGGGGGCGCCGGTGCGGGCTTGCTGCTGGATATGCCGGATGCGGTCAAGGGCCGTGTCCATCGCGGCGGCCATGTCCTGGTGGACCTGGTGGGGGTCGTCACCGGTGACGTGGAGCGGGTCGTGGCCGTATCCGCGAAGCAGTTCGTCGAGCTCGGCCTCGGGCAGCCGCGCGAGCACGGTCGGGTTCGCGATCTTGTAGCCGTTGAGGTGGAGGATGGGCAGGACCGCGCCGTCGTGGACGGGGTCGAGGAACTTATTGGAGTGCCAGGAAGCTGCGAGCGGTCCCGTCTCCGCCTCGCCGTCGCCGATGACGCACGCCACCAGCAGGTCCGGGTTATCCAGGGCGGCGCCGTAGGCGTGCGACAGGGAGTAGCCCAGTTCACCGCCCTCGTGGATCGAACCGGGGGTTTCGGGCGCCACATGGCTCGGCACCCCACCGGGGAAGGAGAACTGCCGAAACAGCCGGGTCATGCCGTCCTCGTCGCGACTCACGTCCGGGTAGACCTCGCTGTAGCTCCCCTCCAGCCACGAGTTGGCAAGAACGGCCGGCCCGCCGTGTCCCGGCCCCCAGACGCACAGCGCGTCGATGCCGTGTCGCTTGATGATCCGGTTGAGGTGGGTGTGCACGAGATTGAGGCCCGGGGAGGTACCCCAGTGTCCGAGCAGCCGCGGCTTGATGTGCGCCGGTTCCAGCGGCTTCCTCAGCAGCGGGTTGCCCATCAAGTAGATCTGGCCCGCCGACAGGTAGTTGGCGGCCCTCCAGTGCGCATCGAGCGCACTGAGCTCCTTGTCGCTCAGCGGTACGCCGTGGGGGCGCTCGTCCTTGCGCATGCTTCCTCCATGGTGTGTGGTTGCGGGTGGCAGACGGAGCCGGGCCGGTGGAGCCGAAGCGTGTAACGCCCACGGCGCAGGGATGCGAACGGCCAGAGCACCGCCCGGGGGCTTAGTCATCCCGCACTTTGACGGCCCGCGGCGCCATGGTCGCTAAATGCACCTGCCAGCCATGACGCTGACACAGCGAAAGTCTCGGAGTAAGGGCCAGATGGGCCACTTCAGCAGCCCGCCCTGGGCTGTTCTCGGTAGACCACCACGTACCCGTTTTTTTACGTGTCGTTTGGCTCCGGGCCCTGGGTCGAACGGCCTTTGGCGGGCGCCGATACGTCCCGGATAGGTGGGTCGTGCGGGGTCCGGTCGCACCGCGGCGGCGGGCCGGTCGGCTCTGCCGACGGCAGACGGCGCCCGACAGGCTGAGAGCGACCAAGGAGGAGTTCCCATGAGCGGTCTCAGGACCAGCCAGGCAGTCGACGTCCACGTCCGCAGCCGAGGACGCGTGCCTCAGGGTGCGGACACCTACGCACGGGGGAAGGTGCTCGCGACCCTCGACCACGTGAGCGAAGCGGTGCTGGCCGCACAGGTGAAGCTCACCCAGGCGGTCAATGATTCGGCGGCTCGTCCCGCCGCGGCCCAGGCCGTGGTCGATGTGAACGGCCGACCGGTACGTGTCCACGTGGTCGCGAGCACCATGTTCGAGGCGGTCGACCTTCTGCAGGAGCGTCTGGCCGCGCGGCTGGCCCGGGCACGACGGCACCGTCAGCGCGGGCTCCTTCGGTGCCCAGCAGGCGGGGTGTGACGGCACCGAGAACGGACAGCGTCCGCACCTGCCGCCCGAAGAGCGCCACATCGTGCGGCGACCGTGCCGGCTTCGCCGGACAGGTCGCCGAGGAGGCCGAGGCCAGCCTGTCGGGCCAGGGCCAGGGCCTGGACCTGGACGCCTTCCAGATCCAGGACATCACCGCCGAAGGGTCCTACCTCGAAGACCTCGGACGCCCCGAGGCGGCCCGCGCCAAGCAGGAAGCCGATATCGACGAGGCCAACGCCCGCCAGGCCGCCGAACAGGCCCGCCTGAAAGCCGAGGAGGAAATCGCCGTCGCCCAACGCACTCTGTACCTGCGCCAGGCCGAGATCAAGGCGGAGACCGACGCGGCGACCGCCCAGGCCAACGCCGCTGGTCCCCTGGCGGATGCCGACAGGCAACAGCAGATCCTCGCCGAGCAGGAGAAGGTCGCCGAACGTCAGGCAGCGCTGACCGACCGCCAGCTCGACACTCAGGTCCGCAAGCCAGCCGACGCCCGCCGGTACCAGGCCGAGCAGGAAGCGGAAGCCCTCCGCGTCGCCCGCGTCAGCAGGCCGAAGCCGAGCGCCTTGCCGCCATCGCCGCCGCCCAAGCCGAAGCCGAGCGAGCCCGCCTGACCGGCGAAGGGGAGAAGCAGCGCCGCTCCGCCCTCGCCGAGGCCGAGGCCATCGAGGGCGCCAAGCGAGGCGAGGCCGAACGCGCCCGCCGCGCGGCGATCGCCGAAGCCGTACGTCTGGAGGGCGACGCGGAGGCCGCGGCCATTCTGGCCAAGGGCGCAGCCGAGGCGGAGGCCATGCAGAAGAAGGTGGACGCCTTCGAAAGCTACGGCGACGCCGCGATGATCCAGATGATGGTCGAGGCACTGCCCCAGGTCGTGGCTAAGGCCGCCGAACCACTGTCCGCCATCGACAAGATGACCGTCACCTCCACTGACGGCGCGAGCAAGCTCTCCCGCACCGTCACCGACAACGTCGCCCAGGGCATGCAACTCCTCTCCCAATAGGGCGTGTCTTTCGGATCGGGCCGGGCCCCGCGTGCCCGGCCCGATCCGAAAGACACGCCCCAGCCCTGACCGCGACCTGACGACCCGTGCGGGGTGAACGGTTCACAGGGCGGGCGGGGGCCGAGGGGGCGCGGGCGGAGGCGTGACCGCACGCCTCCGCCGCACCGCGTCGCTCAGGAGCTGGCCGCCTTCGTGCAGGCCGAGCTGCCACCGCAGAAGGTCACGTCCCAGTGGTTGCCCTCGCGGGCGTACACATTGCCTGCCGCGGACCGGTAACGAGCCGCGCCGTCACCGCGGTTGGCGATCCTCGTGAAGCTGCCGGTGATGTAGTTGCTCACACAGCTGGTCGGGCTGAAGTCGATCTTGTAGCCGTTCCAGTGGCTGTAGGTGCCGGAGGCGTGCCCCGTCTCCGTGCCGCCCGTGATGGTCAGGTTGCAGGCGCTCGCCTTGCGCAGGGTGCTGACATCGCTGATCGTGGCTGCGTTGACCTGCTCCAGCGAGGTGCAGCTCGGGTTGTTGCGGTTGCTGCACCCTCCGCTGGAGGACAGGCCGATCCCGCCGGTCGCCTTGAGCTTGCTCACCGCCGAGGCGTGGCTGAGCTTGGCCGGGGCGGCGTGGGCGGTGCCGGGGACGAGCAGGCCGACGAGGGCGGCGGTGGTGCCGACGAGGCTGGTGGCGACGGTGGTGCGGACTCGGCTGCGCATGAGTTTTTCCCCTTCTCGGTGTCGGTGCGCGGTACCCGGGTCCTCACCGCGGTGTGCGGCGTGGACTGCCGGGCGGTGTCGCTCACTTCAGCACCATCAGGGGTGGTTGCCCAGGCCGAACAGGACGGTCGTCCGGTGCAGGACACCTGTCCGCAACCGGACGGGCGGACGGGTCGGGGACCCCTGACCGGACGGGAGCGGTACCGGACCGCAAGCAGCGGGGCTCCGGCTCCGGGCCGCCGCTGTCCTCACCTGCCGACGGGCAGCCAGCCGATCCGGATCGCCGCCAGCGCCAGGGTGAACCGGTTGTTCGCTCCGGTGCGCCGGCTCAGGGACTCCACGTGCCGCCGGACGGAGCGCTCGCTCACGTTCAGCCGGCGGGCGATCGCCCCGTCCTTGGCCCCGCCCGCCATCAGCACCAGTACGTGCCGCTGGAGCGGGGACAGGGGCGGCGGACTGCCGCAGGCCGAGTCGAGGCCGGCGGCCGTCGAGCGGGCGCACAGCAGGTCGATCTGCTCCAGGAGTGCCGTCTGCTCGGCCAGCAGCCGGTGGTGCGCCTTGAGCAGCCGTTCACGGTCCGCCAGCAGCTCCTGGTAGAGCCGCAGCGCCGGTCGGGCCTGCCCCTCGGTCGTCGTACTGGTCATGGTGCTCCTCCCGGCCCGTCAGCCGCGGCCGCGGTGCCGCTCCCGGCCCAGGTGATCGCGCCGTCGCAGTTGGCCTCGGTGAACTGCCGGGCCAGTGAACCGTCACCGGCCCGTGCCCCGGCGGCGGCCTCCTCGGCGAAGCGCCGGCCGTCCGGGTCCTGCGGTCCGTAGGTCGGCAGGACCTCCTCCAGCACCTGCAGCGCGGCAGCGGCGGCAGCGGCATCCGCGCGGTCGTGGGCAGCGGCCCAGGAGAGGTACCAGGCACAGGAGTTGGCGATTTCAAGGATGATCCGTTCGCTTCCGGCGGGCGCCGCGTCCGTTCCCCTCGGGGCGCTGTTCCGGGAGAGCCGGTCGAGGTCCGGCCGGTGGTCGGCCGGCCACCGGAAGTCGCCGGCCGCCCTGCGCAGCGCGGCGTCGAACCCCTGCTGGTCCAGCAGGACCGGCGGGGGCCCGGGGACGGGGGAGCCCGCGCCGGGCCCGCCCGCGCACCCCGTCGGCAGCGCGGACAGCCCGGCGGCCAGCACGCAGGCGACCGTGAGCGACTTCACGGGGGACGGCGCACGCGACCTCACACGGGGTTCCATGGTGGTGCCCTTTCTGCCGGAGGGTCCCGAGCCGGCGTCCAGCCGGCCAGGAAGGGCGCGCCGGTGAGCGCCCGGTGGATGATCCGGTCCGCCGTCGCGGCGGCCTCCCGCGCATCGGCGGCGAGCGGGAAGAGGACGATGTCGAGGCGTCCCGCCGTGGACCGGGTGTACACGTGCTCCAGTCGGTCGCCGGTGGTGGCGGTGGACCAGATGACATCGGTGACGAGGTTGCCGTCGAGGAGCAGCGCGGGCTGATCCGGTGACGCCGACAGAACGACGACGGTCATGATCAGATGCATGGACCGGTCAGTCCCAGATCAGGCCGAAGAAGTACAGGAACATGGCTGGCCTCCCTTTCGGAGAGAGCGGACGGGTGCGGCGGGCCCGCGGGGTGTTCCCGGGAACCAGCTTTCCGTCCGGCACCGGCCGGTGGAAGCGGCCGGCGGTGAGAGCAAGCGTTCCGGAGTGCTTGGTGTCACCGTCCGTTCCCCCCGCCTTACTGTCGGCGGATGTGAAACCGGCCAGATCCCGTGCGTATCGGGCAATCTGCCGGGAGGGCCTACGGATCCGCCCGCGGCTGCTGCATGCTGGTCGCCGTCCGGTCCGAGGCGGCTCGCGCCCAGTACGAGCGGATAGGCATGGACACGACCCTCGATCCTGCGGAGTCCTTCCACCGAGGAGCCCGCAGCGTGCGCTCCCGCCCGGGACCGGCCCTGCGCGGCCAGGTGCTCGGCTACCACGGCTACCGGTTGCCGGACGGCCTGCGCAGGACCCGCCTCGAAGTCCCCGACGGGGTGGTGACCCTGGTCATCGCCCTGGACGGCGGTCTGCGGCTCACCGCCGGCGGGCCGTCGCGGAGGGCCTCGTCCTTCCTCGCCGGGCTGCGCACGACCGCGACGCGGGGCGAGCACTCCGGGGGTTTGCACGGCATCGAAGTGACCTTCTGCCCTCTCGGCGCCTACCGGATCTTCGGAGTGCCGATGCGCTGCTTCACCGAGGCCTTCACCGACCTCTCCGACCTGCTCGGCCCGTCCGCCGGTCTCCTGGTGGAGCAGTTGCAGGAGACCGGCTCCTGGGCCGGCCGGTTCGCGCTCCTCGACGCCGTCTTCACCTCCTGCGCCGAGAAGGGCGGCAGGGTCTCGCCCGAAGTGCGCGAGGCGCTGCGCCGACTGGGCGGGGACTGCCGCCCGCAGGCCCTCCCCGGCATCGCCGAGGAGGTCGGCTGGAGCGCCCGCCACCTGAGGGAGCGGTTCGGGCAGCAGGTGGGGTTGGCCCCCAAGGCCGTGGCCAGGGTGGCCCGGCTGCAGCGGGCCCTGCGCCTGCAGGCGCGCGGCCTGGACGGTGCCGAGGTGGCCGCGCTGGGCGGATTCCACGATCAGGCCCACTGCATCAGGGAGTTCAAGGCCATGACGGGACTCACCCCCACGCAGTTCTCGGCCCACCGGGGCGGCCTGCCGGCGGGCTCACCGCTGGACCGTGTGGCGGGCCGGGTGACCAGCCTGCTGCTGCCGGACCCGGACTGAACTCCGATTCCTACAAGACCGCCGGGCGCTCCCTCCTCCATGCTGCTGTGCGCCCGGGCGGACCGGGCGCGAGCACGGCAGCAGGGCGCCGGGCACGGCAGGACAACGCTCGACAGAGCGGGAACGGATGCTACGCGGGGAGGAGCGCAGGGATGCTGTCCGCACTGGGACTCGACACACCGGCCGAGGCCGTCTACCGGCTGCTGGCCGCCCGGCCCGAGGGCTGGGGCGTCGGGCAGATGGCCGAGCACCTCGGACTGGAGGAACAGCAGGTCCGGGACGCACTGGACAGGCTCGCCGAGCTGACGCTGCTGCGGAAGTCGGCGGACCGCCCCGGGGGATGGCGGGCCATTCACCCCGAACTGGGACTGCACCTCCTCCTGCGCCGCCAGCAGGAGGAACTCGAACGCCGCCGCCGGGAACTGGCCGACACCCATGCCGCGGTGAGCCGTATGATCGCCGACTTCGCCGAACCCGCCGAGGGGAGCGAGGGGCCCGACAGCGAGCGCCTGATCGGCATGGACGCCATCCGGAACCGCCTCGAACGGATCGCCGGCAAGGCCACCTCCTCGGTCTGGACCTTCATGCCGGGCGGCGGCCACTCCCCGGCCTCCATCGAGGCGGCCCGGCACAATGACGCCCAGATTCTGCTGCGCGGAGTGGAGGTGCGCACCCTCTGCCTGGACAGCGTCCGCAACAGCGCCTGCACCCTCGACTACGCCCGTTGGCTGACCGAATCCGGTGGCGAGGTGCGCACGGTACCCACCCTGCCCCTGCGCATGATCCTCGTCGACGGGGCCAGCGCCCTGGTCCCGCTGGACCCGTCGGACACACGGCGTGGGGCGGTCCTGCTGCACGCCGCCGGGGCGATCACAGCACTGGTGACCTTGTTCGAACAGGTGTGGGAAGTGGCCCTGCCGCTCGGCGCGCAGCCGGCCCGGCACCGGGCCACCGGTCTGACGGCACAGGAGCGGGAGCTGCTCACCCTGCTGGCCAAGGGGCTGACCGACGAGACGGCGGCGGGACGGCTGGGCGTCTCCCTGAGTACCGTCCGCCGTTCCATGGCGTCGATCATGGAACGGCTCGGTGCCCGCAGCCGCTTCGAGGCCGGACTGCGTGCTGCGCAGGCCGGCTGGCTGTGATCACCGGCATCGACGCGGCCCGCGCCGCGGTGCCCCGTCCGCGGCGACGAGCGTCGCAGGAGACGGGGCACCGCGGGTCGCGCCTGCTCCTGCGGTCAGGAGTAGACGTTCCAGTTGAGGGTGCCGGTCCAGGAGATCCTGTGCGGGCTGACGACGTCCGCGGCCGCGCCCAGGCAGAAGACCGTACCGGCCCTGAAGCCCGAGCCGAGGCGTTGACGGGCGCCCGAGCCGACCTCCCGGTCCGTCCCGCGGACACTGCGGTCACTGCACTTGTACCAGAAGGCCTTCATCGCGATACCGCCGCTGTCGGCCCTGAGGTAGAGGTGCGAGCCGTCGGCGGTGATGGTGCGGGCAGTGCCGTAGTACGTGTTGCTCCCGCCGACCTGGCCCCCGACGTTGGCCGTGGTGGCCTGGGCCGGGGCGGTGGCCAGCGCGAGCGAGGCGGCGAGCCCGGCCGAGGTGACCAGGAGCCTCCGGGTGGTCGTGCCGAGCGGATTCATGCGGTGCACTTCCTCTCGTGGGAACGGCGGACCGGCATCGGCGGTGCGTCAGTAGCCGCTGGTGCAGGCTGTGTTGGTGCCGCCGAACTCGGAGGGCCAGATGCCGCAGGCCCAGGCCTTCACGTCCTTGTCGTTGATCATGACGCTGTAGAACTTTCCGCTGCCCCGGGTCGTGTACTTCTTCCCCTGGCTGTTCTTGATCTCTATCCGGGACCCGGACGGCGCGTTGATCTTGAATCGGCCCCACGCGGCGCGGCATGACGGGCTGTAGCGCAGCTCCATGGCGCCCATCGGGTCGCTCGACTCCCCTACGGTGCGGGCGTCGTTCTGGCAGTTGGTGTTGGCCGGGTTCAGGCCGTTGCACGCCGACCCGACACAGCTCGGGGCGGTCGGGGCGGCAACGGCGGCGGGAGCGGTCAGCAGACCGGCGACCAGGAGCACTCCGGCGCTCAGCGAGGCGGCTGCGATGCGGTTCCTCATGACATGCCTTTCGAAGGAGACGATGCGAACGCATGGGAAGCATCGGTCGGACGCAGGTGTCGGAGGAAGGTGGAGCGGCTGAGAGCAAGCGCTCACGAACGCTTGCTCTCAGCCGCGGGCGCACGGGGACGGCTCCGGCCGGATTCCCCCCGGCCGGCGCCGTCCGCGACGTGCGGGCGCGCCGCCGCGCGCCGTCGCCGTCACCAGAGGACGGGCAGCCGCTCCGGCAGGCGCTTCATGAAACGGGTGCGCCAGACCAGCTGGTCGAACGGCACGGCCAGCTGCAGGTTCGGCATCTTCTCCAGCAACACCTCGAGGGCGATCTCCGTGTGCCGCTTGCCCAGCGCGGTGGCCGGGCAGTAGTGCGGTCCGCCGCCGAAGGACAGGTGCGTAGCGGCGTTCGCGCGGTCGATGTCGAAGACGTGCGGGTCGGAGTAGACCGCCGGGTCCGTGTTGGCGGCCTCGACCAGGACGAGCAGCAGCTCGCCCTTCTTGACCTCGACGTCGCCGAGGGTCACGTCCTCCAGCGCGAGCCGCGGCAGGCCGTCGGCGATCGACAGGTTGACGCGCAGGAGCTCGTCGACGGCGGAGGGGATCCTCTCCGGGGACGTGCGCAGCTGCTCCCACACGTCGGGATTCTGCAGGAGGGAGACGATCGCCATGGTCAGGAAGCCCATGGTCGAGATCACTCCGGCACCGAACAGCGTGACGCCGACGGTCGCCAGCATCTCGTCCGTCAGGTGCGCGTAGTCGGGGTCCTCGCGCAGCGCGGCCAGCTCGGCCATCAGTCCGACGGTCGCCGGGTCGTCGAGGCGCTCGACCATGTACGCCATGTCGCGGTCCCAGTTGAGCTTGGCGCCCGTGACGGGGCAGGCCGAGTTCATGAACGCGATGTCCAGGCTGGCGGCCAGACGCGGGGCGTCGGCCTCCGGGATGCCCAGGATGCGGCAGTGGAGGTTCTCCGCGTACGGGTTGGTGAACTGCCCGCGCAGATCGACCGGAGCGCCGCTGCGCAGCAGACCGTCGACCAGGGTGTTCGCCTGGTCGCGCATCCAGCCGGTGAGGTTGCCGGTCTTCGGGTTGATCGCCTTGAGCACGGCCTTGCGCAGGCCGGCCCCGGTGATGTTGCCCATGTTGTTGACGACCTCGGGCGGGATCGTCAGCGCGTACTGCCGGGGCACGCCGGGGGCAGAGGTGTCCTTCAGGCTGAAGCGCGGGTCTTCGAGGACCTGCTTGCAGAGCGCATAGGACGAGACGAGCCAGGCCTCGTCACCGGCTATGGTGCGGACGCGCTTGACCGGCTCGTTGCGCAACTGCTCGACTTCGGCGGGCAGTTGGTCGCCGCGTGCGGAGAACGGGAAGTCGAGGAGGGTGTCAGCGGTCATCGGAGTCTCCTTCGGCGGGGGTGATGATGGCGTGGCCCTGATTGCGTGAGGCACGAAGCCCCGAGCCGCGCGAGTAGAGCAGTTCCGCCATGGGCAGGAGCTGGTGGTAGCAGTTGAGGGAGGAGGGCACGCCCAGGATGGCGGGTGTGTCCAGGAACAGCGGCGCCTCGGCGCAGACGTACTCCAGGCAGACCTCGCGCTGCCGGGTGGTGGCGGGCTTCCCGTCGAGGACCTTGGAGGAAAGGAACCCGTCCACGAGGGAGTTGCAGGTCTCGCGGAACTCGGGATCGATGTCGAGCAGGTTGTTCAGGTGGTTGTGGAGGCTCCGGTACGCCGGGATGTCGGTGAGGGACGACATCGGTCGGGCCCGTAGGCGGACGCCGGTGGGGTCCGCTTCGGCGGCGGCGTTGTTGACCTTGGCGCGGACACCGCGGAGGTTCTTCACCGCCTTGCGGCGGGCTTCGTCCTCGCCGTATCCGAGGGCCTCGTACATTTCCGCGACATGCATGTCGGTGTAGATCAGGTCGACCTGCGCGAAGTTGCGCAGCCCCCACTGGGCGAGGTCGTTGACCCGCTGGGCCGAGAAATAGCTGTTGCCCGGCGAGATGCCGATGACGGCGTGGTCACCTTCGTTGTGGATCACCTCGCAGTGCGGGGTGTATGGCCGGACTGTGAAGACTTCGGTTGCTGTCGTCAACAGGGGTCGGGTCCTTTGCGCCGCAAGTCCCGTGGGGCCCTGTGCCCCGGGTGTGGCGGCGACGTGTTGGAAGGTACCCCAACTCAGAGCGACGTTCCATGTCTCCTGGGTAGTAACTCATCTGGCGGACAGACCAGTTGACCAGGGCATCTTTCAAGCGTCGACACCGGCGCCGCGACGCCGCGACCTGCGGCTCGCCGCCCCGCCGCGCCCGGGAGGATCCACGGACGGCACCCCGGCGATCCGTTGCGATCCGTACTGCGGTTGTTCATCGGGCCGTCACCGTGGAGCCCCGCGGAAGCGGCCGCGATGCGGCATGCCGCATCATGGTGAGCCGCCCGCGGGCCGCATCCCCGCCCGTCCGACGACCCGCCTGGAGGCCGGCAGTTGAACCGACCGTCGCGCCGCGCGGTGCTCGCCGCCGGCATCGGCGCCGCCGCGGCGACGCTCGGTGTCGGATGCTCCGGCGACACCGGCCCCGTACGGCGGCTGCGGCTCGCGACGGGCCCCGAGGGCGGCCCGTACAACGCCTTCGGCAAGGCCCTGGCGCTCGCCGTCGGTGCCGGCGACCTGCCGCTGGAGATCGTCCCGGTGAGTACCGCGGCGAGCGTGAACAACCTGCGCGGTCTCGACGAGGGCTCTGCCGAACTGGCCCTGGCCATGGCGGACAGCGCCGAGGACGCGGTGCTCGGCCGTGACGCGTTCACCGGCCCCGCGGCGGTGGCGGCACTGGCCCGCGTCTACGTCAACTACACGCACCTGGTCGTCCCCGCCGACGGTCCGGTGCGCTCGGTGTCGGACCTCGCCGGGCGGCCGGTCGCGGCCGGCGCGACCGGTTCGGGGGTACGCGTGATCGCGCAGCGGATCCTGCGGGCGGCCGGTGGGGCCGGCCCGGGCGGATCGGGCGCGCAGGCCCTCGAACGGCCGCTGGGCCTCGCCGCGTCGGTGGCGGCGCTGCGCGAGGGCACGGTCGACGCGCTGTTCTGGTCCGGCGGCGTGCCCACACCGGCCCTGTCCGCGCTGGCGCGCGAGGTGCCGCTGCGCTTCCTGCCGCTGGACGCCTACGTGGCCCCGCTGCGGGAGCGCCACGCCCCCGTCTATACGGCGGTGACCCTGCCGGCCGGGGTCTACGGGCTCAGGGAACCGGTGGGCACCGTCGGCGTGGGCAACTACCTGCTGGCCCGTCCGGACATCGAGCCGTACGTCGTGCGGGGCCTGCTCCGGGTGGTCTTCGACCGGTGGCGCGACCTCCTGCGCGAGGTGACAGCAGGCGCCCGCCTGGAGCCCCGCTTCGCCATCTCGACCGGCCAGGTCCCCCTCCACCCGGGCGCGGCCGCGTACTACCGCTCCGTCTACGGCTAGGGCGCGTCTTTCGGATCAGGCCGGGCTCGCGAGGCTCGGCCTGATCCCAATGACACGCCGTGGGCGATGTCGTCTACGGCCGGCCGGTCCCCTCCGGCGGCGGCAGGTGGAGCAGGGCGGCGAGGCCGTGCGGGGTGTTGGCGGTGATGTCGAGGGCGCCGCCGCTGATGCGGGCGATCTCGTCGGCGATGGCCAGGCCCAGCCCGCTGCCGGGGACGTTCTGGTGGGTCGGCGAGCGGGTGAAGCGCCGCAGCAACGTGCCGAGTTGCTCCTGCGGTACGCCCGGACCGTCGTCCGTGACGCGCACGACGGTGCTGCCGTCCGGGCGCCGCTCGGCGCCGACCGCGACCCGGCCGCCCCGGGGCACGAACTTGACCGCGTTGTCCAGGAGCGCGTCCAGGATCCGCCCGGCCGCGTCGGGCAGGGCGTGCGCCCACAGGCCCTCCGCGACAGCCTCGGCCGTGAGTTCCAGCCCCGCCGCATCGAAGACCGGCGCCCAGGCCGCGACCCGGTCCCGTACCGCCCGCGACACGTCCTGGCGGGCCAGTCCGGCCGTACCGGATTCGACGCGGGCCAGGGCCAGCAGGCCGTCGAGCAGCTCCTCCAGACGCTCCGCCTCGTCCAGGGCCCGCGCGTGCTCGGCGAGCCCGGGCCCCGGGGTGATGTGCGGCTCGACGTTCTCCAGCTGCAGCACCAGGGTCGCCAGCGGGTTGCGCAGCTGGTGGGAGGCGTCGGCGACGAAGTCGCGCTGGCGGCCGATGGAGTCGGCCACGGCGTCCGCCATGGAGTTGAAGTGCTGCCGCAACCGCCGCAGTTCGGGCGGGCCGGTGTCCGAACCGGCCCGGGCTCCGAGGCTGCCGGCCGCCAGCCGTGCCACCGCCCCGTCCAGGTCGAGGACCGGCCGCAGCAGCCAGCGGGCGATGCCCGCGGCGACCAGGGCGGCCGCCGCGAAGGACCCCAGCGCCCCGGCGGCGACCAGCGACCAGCGGACCGTGACGTCCCGCCGTGCCGCGTCCGTAGGGACCGCCAGCAGGACGGCCCCGCTGACCCGCTCGTCGCGTCCCACCGGCTCGGCGAGCAGGACACGGCCCGGCCCCCACGGCCGCAGGGTCGGCAGCCGGTCGGTGGAGCGGCCGGTCAGGGCCCGCCCGCGGGCCTCGGCCGCCTCGGCGCCGGGTTCGGCGCCCGCCCGCAGCAGGGTCGCGCCCGTCGTGTCCACGACCACGACGCCCGCCCCGTACAGGTCGGCGTACCGGCCGATCTCGGCCGCCAACTCCGCCCGGTCGGCCTCGGTACGCATCCGCTCCGCCAGATCGGCGAACCGCACGGCCTCGGAGCGGCGCTGGAGCAGCAGGTGCTCGGTCCGCCCCCGCGCGTACCCCTCGGCCAGGGGGAGGCACAGCAGCAGCGCCGCGACCCCCATCAGTACCGTCAGTACGACCAGGAGCCGGCGCCTCACCGCTCCCCGCCGAGCTGGTAGCCGTACCCGCGGACGGTGCGCACCAGCCCGGAGCGGCCGGTCTTGGCCCGGATGCCCGCCACGTGGACGTCGAGCGAGCGCGAGGCGGCGAGGAAGGCGTCACCCCAGATCCGGTCCAGGATCTCCTCGCGGGTGTGCACCTCGTCCGGCCGGGCCGCCAGGAGGGCCAGCACGTCGAACTCCCTTCGGGTCAGGCGCACGTCGACGCCCGCCACGGTGACCGTGCGGCCCGCCGGGTCCACCTCCACGTCCCCGCGGCGCACCGTCGCAGGTCCGGGGGCGGTGCGGCCGGCGTGCGCATCCGTACGCCGCCGCACCGTGTCGATCCGGGCCATCAGTTCGGCCATCCGGAAGGGCTTGACCACGTAGTCGTCGGCGCCCGCCCGCAGCCCCTGCACGATGTCGCGCTCCTCGCAGCGGGCGGTCACCACGATCAGCGGCACGCCGCAGACGGTCCGCAGCCGCCGCAGCAGCTCTATGCCGTCCAGGTCCGGCAGGCCGAGGTCGAGCAGGACGAACTCCGCCTCCCGGGTGTGGCGCAGCGCGTCCTGGGCCCGCGCGACCCGCCGGACGGTGTGCCCGCGCTGGGCGAGGGCGGTGCCGAGTGCCTGGGCCATCCGGTCGTCGTCCTCGACGAGGAGCGCGTGCATGGGGGCCTCCTCGCGGCGGGGCGGGCGGCCGGCGCGGCCGCCGCCCGACAGGCTACCGCTGCCGCTCGGCGGGTCGCTCGGGGCGGGCTCACGGGGTGGAGGCCGCCGCGGCGTCACGCCGGTCCGCGGCCCGGTCGGCGTCCGCGTCGGCCTCGGCGCGGCTGAGCGCGGCGTCGCGGGTGTCCGGCATCAGCACGTAGGTGACGAGGGAGATCAGCGCGCAGCCGGAGACGTACCAGAAGAACATGGTCTCGTGACCACTGTCCTTGAACCAGAGCGCCACGTACTCGGCGGTGCCGCCGAACAGTGCGTTGGCGACGGCGTACGGCAGGGCCACCCCCAGCGCGCGGACCCGCGTGGGGAACAGCTCCGCCTTGACCGCCGCGTTGATGGACGTGTAGCCGGTGATGATCACCAGGGCGAGCAGGGACAGGCCCAGCGCCGACCAGTACGAGGAAGCCGATCCCAAAGCGGTCATGATCGGATACGTGCCGACGGTGCAGCCCACCGCGAAAGTGATCAGCAGGGGACGGCGGCCGATCCGGTCGGACAGCATGCCGGCGAAGGGCTGGAGCACCGCGAAGACGGTGAGAGCGGTGAAACTGACCAGGGTGGCCGTCGTCCTGGCCATGCCCGCGCTGCCGACCAGGTACTTGGTCAGATAGGTGGTGTAGGTGTAGTAGGCCACCGTGCCGCCGAGGGTGAGAGCCATGACCAGACCGGCCTGGCGCCGGTACTGCCACAGGGCTGCCAGTGTGCCGCGCGCGGTGTCGTCGTGCGCGTCCTCGCCGGCCGCCGCCTCCTCCTGGAAGGCGTCGGTCTCCTGGAGCCGGCGCCGCAGCCAGAAGACGACCACCGCGAACAACGCCCCGAGCACGAAGGGGATCCGCCAGCCCCAGCTCTCCAACTGCGATGTGGTCAGGGTGTGTTGCATCGTGATCAGAATGCCCAGGCCCAGCAGTTGGCCGCAGGTCATCGAGACGTACTGGAAGGACGAACCGAGGCCGCGCCGGTTGCGGGCGGAGGCCTCGGTCAGATAGGTGGCGCTGGCGGCGTACTCGCCGCCGATGCTCATCCCCTGGAGCAGCCGGGCCAGCAGCAGGACCAGCGCGCCGAAGTAGCCGGCCTGGCCGTAGGTCGGGGCGACGGCGATGAGCAGCGCGGCGACGGACATCATGGTGACCGTGAGCGTCAGGGCGCTCTTGCGGCCGTGCCGGTCGGCGGCGCGGCCGAGGATCCAGCCGCCCACGGGGCGCATCAGGAAGCCGACGGCGAAGATCCCGGCGGTGTTCATCAACTGTGTGGTCGGGTTGTCGCCGGGGAAGAAGGAGTCGGCGAAGTAGATCGCGAAGCTGGCGTAGACGAACCAGTCGTACCACTCGACGAGGTTGCCGAGCGAGCCGCCGATCAGGGCGAGGCGGCGCTTCGCGCGCTCGTCGCCGGGCGGCGGGACAGGGCTGGTTCCCGGCTCGGACCCGGGCACGACGGCGGACGAGGACATGGCGGCTCCGGAGAGAAGTCCCTGAGGGGAGAGGGGAGTGGCGACACCCCGCGAGTGGGGGAGTGCCCAGAGCATGCGGCCGCCGTGTCGCCCGGACAAGCTCCGCCGCGCAGATCTAACGTTCCGCTAAGGAAGCGGGAGGCACCCGGGATTCACGCGGTGGTCATGGACGCGTCATGCCTGCTCCATGGGGGTCACCCGCGGGTGCCCCACGGTGGGGGCGGCTCGGCCGCCGGGCGCCCGTGGGACCCGACTCCGCGGCCGGCCGCACCCCGGGAACCGACCGACCAGGAGGCAAGATGACCGCGATCCCGAGAAGGCGGACGACGGCGCTCGGCGTGGCCGCCGCGGTGGCCCTGGGGCTGCTCGCCGTACCGGCGCACGCCCGGGGCGACCGCGCGGCCCCGCCGTCGCTGCCCGGCGTACCCGCCTCCGTCGAGACGCCCTCCCTCTTCGACGACGAGGCCGGCGGCAACGCCGACGCGGACGACCCCGCCATCTGGCGCAACCCCGAGGACCCCGACCGCAGCCTGGTCATCGCCACCGCCAAGGAGGGCGGACTGCGCGTGTACGACCTCGACGGGCGCCAGGTCCAGTCGCTGCCGGCCCCGCCGCCGCCCCGGGACGGTGACGCCCCCGGCCGCTTCAACAACGTCGACCTCATCACCGGCCTGCGCTTCCCCGGCGGCCGCCACGACGTGGCCGTCGTCTCCGACCGGGGCCGCGACCAGTTGCGCGTCTACCGGATCGACCCCCGGCGGACCGGCGCACCCCTCGTCGACGTCACCGACGAGGACGCGGCCCCGCTCGTCTTCTCCGCCGGACCGGACGAGGTCGCCGACCAGCGCACCGCCTACGGCCTGGCCGCCTACACCGACCGCCGCAGCGGCCGCTCCTTCGCGGTCACCAGCCGGCGCCACGCCACCGCCCTCGCGCTGGCCGAACTCCTGCCCGATGTGCGGGGGAAGGTCGGCTACCGCACCGTGCGGACCACCTCCCTCCCCAGTGCCTTCCCGCTGCCCGACGGCAGGACGTGGACGCCCTGCTCGGAGCCGGGCGAGTTGCCCCAGGTCGAGGGCATGGTGATCGACCCGGACACCGGCGACCTGTACGCGGGCCAGGAGGACGTCGGCATCTGGAAGCTCGACGCCGACCTGCGCTCGCCCGCCCGCCTGATCGAGAAGGTCCGCTCCTTCGGCGTGCCCGGCACCTGGAACCCGCAGACCGAGGAGTGCGACGCGGGCGCCGACCCCGGCTACGGCGGCCGGCACCTGGCAGCCGACGTGGAGGGACTCACCATCTGGCGCGATCCCCGGCACCCGCGCCGGCCCGGCTACCTGCTCGCATCCAGCCAGGGCGACGACACCTTCGCCGTTTTCGACCGCGAGCGCAGTGACACCTACGTCCGCGGCTTCCGCGTCACCGCCGACGACACCCCCGGAGCGCCCGACGGCTCGCAGGAGTGCGACGGCGCCGCCGTCACCAGCGCTCCGCTGGGCAGGAGGTTCCCGAACGGCCTCCTCGTCGTCCAGGACGGGGCCAACACCCCCGCGAGCACGGGCTCCGACGGGGAGGTCCGTGCCGACACCGACTTCAAGTTCGTGGACCTGGGCCGCCTCCGGCGCGCCGTACGCCTGTGACCGCGTCCGGGCCCGCCGGCACCCTGCGGCGCCGGCCGGCCCGGACACCCGGACACCCCGATCAGACGAGGTCGAACCGGTCGAGGTTCATCACCTTGTTCCATGCGGCGACGAAGTCCTTCGCGAACTTCTCCTTGGCGTCGTCGCTGGCGTAGACCTCCGCGAGGGCACGCAGCTCGGAGTTGGAACCGAAGACCAGATCGGCACGGGTACCGGTCCACTTGACCTCGCCGGTGGCGGTGTCACGCCCCTCGAAGGTGTGCGCGTCCTCCGAGGTCGCCTTCCACTCCGTGCCCAGGTCCAGGAGGTTGACGAAGAAGTCGTTCGTCAGCGACCCGGGCGTCCTGGTGAACACGCCGTGCCGCGACTGCTGGTGGTTGGCACCCAGCACGCGCAGGCCGCCGACGAGGACCGTCAGCTCCGGCGCGCTCAGGTTCAGCAGGTTCGCCCGGTCCAGCAGCAGGTACTCGGCCGGAAGCCGGTTGCCCTTGCCGAGGTAGTTGCGGAAGCCGTCGGCCGCCGGCTCCAGCGCGGCGAAGGACTCCACGTCCGTCTGCTCCTGCGAGGCGTCCACACGGCCCGGTGTGAAGGGCACGCGCAGATCGAACCCGGCGTCCTTGGCGGCCTGTTCCACCGCCGCGGCACCGGCCAGCACGATCAGGTCGGCCAGCGAGATCCGCTTGCCTCCCTGCTGGGCGGCGTTGAACGCCTCCTGGATCCCCGTCAGGACGCGCAGCACCCCCGCCAGCCGGTCCGGCTCGTTGACCTCCCAGCCGCTCTGCGGCTGCAGGCGGATCCGGGCGCCGTTGGCGCCGCCGCGCTTGTCGCTGCCGCGGAAGGACGAAGCCGACGCCCAGGCGGTGGAGACCAGTTGGGACACCGTCAGGTCCGACGCGAGGACCTGCTGCTTCAAGGACGCGACGTCCGCGGCGTCGACGAGTTCGTGGTCGACCGCCGGCAGCGGGTCCTGCCACAGCAGTTCCTCGGACGGCACCTCGGGACCGAGGTAGCGCACGACGGGCCCCATGTCGCGGTGGGTCAGCTTGAACCACGCACGGGCGAAGGCGTCCGCGAACGCCGCCGGGTCCTCCAGGAAGCGGCGCGAGATCTGCTCGTAGGCCGGGTCGAAGCGCAGCGACAGGTCGGTCGTGAGCATCGTCGGCGCGTGCGTCTTCGACGGGTCGTGTGCGTCGGGCACGGTGCCCGCGCCCGCTCCGCCCTTGGGCCGCCACTGGTGGGCGCCGGCGGGGCTCTTGAACTGCTCCCACTCGTAGCCGAAGAGGATCTCGAAGAAGCTGTTGTCCCAGGTGGTCGGCGTGGTGGTCCAGATGCCCTCCAGACCACTGGTGATCGTGTCCCCGCCCTTGCCGGTGCCGAAGGAGTTGGCCCAGCCCAGGCCCTGCGCCTCGATCGGGGCGGCCTCAGGGTCGGCGCCGACGCTTTCGGCCGGGCCGGCTCCGTGGGTCTTTCCGAAGGTGTGGCCGCCGGCGATCAGGGCCACCGTCTCCTCGTCGTTCATCGCCATCCGGCGGAACGTCTCGCGGATGTCTCGGGCCGCGGCGACCGGGTCCGGGTTGCCGTTCGGGCCCTCCGGGTTGACGTAGATCAGACCCATCTGGACGGCGCCGAGCGGACTCTCCAGCTCGCGGTCGCCGCTGTAGCGCTGGTCGTCCAGCCACGCCGTCTCGGGACCCCAGTACACGTCCTCGTCCGGCTCCCAGACGTCGGCGCGGCCGCCGCCGAAGCCGAAGGTCTCGAAGCCCATCTGCTCCAGCGCGACGTTGCCGGTGAGGATCATCAGGTCGGCCCACGACAGGCTCTGGCCGTACTTCTTCTTGACCGGCCACAGCAGACGGCGGGCCTTGTCCAGGTTGCCGTTGTCCGGCCAGCTGTTGAGCGGGGCGAAACGCTGCTGGCCCGCGCCGGCGCCGCCGCGTCCGTCGCTGATCCGGTAGGTGCCGGCGCTGTGCCACGCCATGCGGACCATGAAGGGGCCGTAGTGGCCGAAGTCGGCGGGCCACCAGTCCTGGGAGGTCGTCAGGACCTCCGCGATGTCCTGCTTCACCGCGGCCAGGTCGAGGCTGCGGAACGCCGCGGCGTAGTCGAACTCCTCACCCAGCGGGTTGGCGACCGCGGGGTTCTTGGCGAGGATCTTCAGATTCAGCCGTTCGGGCCACCACTGGCGGTTCCCGCCGCCCTGGGTGGGGTGCGCCGCCCGCCCGTGCGCGACGGGGCAACCGCCGCCGCCCTCGGCCTTGTCGTCCGTGACGATCGCGTCGTGGTTCTCAGACATGGGAATCCTTCCGTACCAGGGGGATCGCGTGCTCAGGACCGAATGCGGTCGAACAGCGGGACAGGGGTCCCTGCGCACGGGGCCCGCCTCGTCGGTCGACGCGACGCCGAGCGGTCACCGTCGGCGTACTCCCGGCGCTCGGGAGTCTTCCTACCTCTTGGTTATCAACGGAACCGATCCTACGATGGACGCAGTCCAAGTCAAGATGAGTACCAAGCCCATATTCGATCGGATCGACGGACGCCCGCCGAGGCATGGAGGCGCCCGCCGCACCCGACAGGGGGAGCCGAAATGAGTGACCTGCTGGAACGGCTGCGGAGCCGCGGCTGGCGGCTGACCTCCCAGCGGCGGGTCGTCGCCGAGGTCCTCGACGGCGACCACGTGCACCTGACGGCCGACGAGGTGCACGCCCGCGCGGTCGAACGGCTGCCGGAGATCTCCCGGGCCACCGTCTACAACGCCCTGGGCGAGCTGGTGGCCCTCGGCGAGGTCGCGGAGGTCACCACCGACGGCCGTGCCAAGCGCTACGACCCCAACGCGCACCACCCCCACCAGCACCTGGTCTGCTCCGGATGCGGCCTCATCCGGGACGTCCACCCGACCGGTGACCCGCTCGCCGGCCTGCCGGACCAGGAGCGGTTCGGCTTCGCCGTCTCCGAGGCCGAGATCACCTACCGGGGCCTCTGCCCCGCCTGCGCCCCGCCGGATTGACCGCTGCGCCAGCGGGTAGGCGCCGTGCAGAACCGGGCGAAGCGACGCCGGAACGACCTCGGTGGGCGCGGCCGGCCATCGGTCGCGGTGCGCGGAGGGCGGCAGGACGATGGCGTTCACCCACCTGCGCACTGGGAAGAGGTGGTTCCCGATGGCCCCGCCGGCGGACGGTGACCGATTCGCCGTAGAGGTGCGGTCCGAGGGCGACATCCTCGTCCTCGCCCTCACGGGAGAACTGGACCACGACACGGCCGAGCCCCTGCGTGCCGCCCTCACCGCGGGCGTCGAAGGGGGTGCGCGCAGACTGCTGGTGGACTTCTCCGAACTCCGCTTCTGCGACTCCACGGGGCTGAACGTGCTGCTGCACAGCCGGCTCGCGGCGCGCGAGGCGGGCGGCACGATCGAGCTCGCCGGCCTGCGGCCCCCGGTCGCCCGCATGTTCCGCATCACCGGTGCGGACGGGATCTTCGCCGTGCACCCCGACCTGGCGCATGCACTGGCCGAACCGCGGCACGCGTGAGGGGGGAGGGTGCCATGGAGCCGCGGCCCCTCGACCGGAGGCGGAGCCTCCTGCTGGCAGGCATGAGTGACGTCGTCACCCGGTGCCGCGACTTCACGCGCGACGCCCTGACCGACTGGAAGTGGATGCCGGGTTCCCGCGACGACGCCGAGGACGTCCTGCTGCTGGTCTCCGAAGTGGTCGCCAACGCCTGCCTGCACGCGGGCGGGCCCCGCTCCCTGCTCCTGGACTGCACCGACGAACGGCTCCGGGTCGAGGTCACCGACGGCGACCCCGCCGCCCCCACGCCCCGCTCCCGCCCGGACCCGGCCCGCCCCGGCGGATACGGCCTGCTGATAGTGGAACGGATCGCCCGCCGCTGGGGCTCCCTGCCGCTCGCGGACGGCAAGTGCGTATGGGCGGAGATCGCCTCACCCTCCGGCTCCCCGGACGGCCAGTCGGCCTAGGCTTCCCGGACGGCCGGCCACACACTCCCCGTCCGTCCCGGCCGCGCGGAGCGTGCCGGCGGGCCCGCACGGGCCGTAGTGAAGAACAGGTGCAACGAACGAACGCGGTGCGGTCCTCAGGTCGGGCCGGCGTCCTCCTGCTCGCCCTCGTCGGCATCCTCCAGCATCCCCGCGCGCAGCTTCGCCATGATCCGGCTCAGCAGCCGGGAGACGTGCATTTGCGAGATGCCGAGGCGCTCGCCGATCTGCGACTGCGTCAGCTCGTCGCCGAAGCGCAGCTGGAGGACCAGCCGGTCCCGCTCACCCAGCGCGCCGAGCAGCGGCTTGAGTGTCTCCAGGTCCTCGATGCGCTCGTACGCCTCCTCCTCCGTGCCCAGCGAACGCGGCAGGGAGCCCCCGTCCGCGTCCTGCCCCACCGAGGTGCTGAGGGACTCCGCGACGTAGCAGTTCGCGGCCTGCCGCCCCTCGGCCAGGGCGTCGTCGCTGACACCGAGGTGCTCGGCGAGCTCGTGGTCCGTCGGCCGGCGGCCCAGGTCCTGTTCCATCGCGTCGCAGGATTTCGCCATGTCCAGGCGCAGCTCCTGCAGGCGCCGCGGCACCTTCACCGACCAGCTGGTGTCCCGGAAGAAACGCTTCATCTCGCCCGTGATCGTCGGCACGGCGAACGTGGCGAACTCCACCCCGCGCCCGACGTCGTACCGGTTGATGGCCTTGATCAGGCCGATCGTGCCCACCTGGACGATGTCCTCGAAGGGCTCGCTGCGGTTGCGGAAGCGCCGGGCGGCGTACTTGACCAGGCTGAGGTTCAGCTCCACCAGCGTGTTGCGGACGTACGAGTACTCCGCGGTGCCCTCGGTCAGGGAGCGCAGACGGTGGAAGAGCGCGACGGAGAGGGTCCGGGCGTCGTCCGTACTGACGGCCAGGGGGTTGTCGGGAATCTCGATGGCGTCCACCGGAGACCCGGTATGGACGGGGCCCGCGGTGTCGAAGGGCAAGGGGGTCATCAGTTTCCTCCGACGGGTCGGGGAGCTGCTGGTGCGCAGCGGGGCCGTCGTGGGTTCCCGTTCGGTTATATACCCGATCGTGGCGGCCTGACCCTTTTGGAAACTTTCCGGCGCCCTCAGCCGGTCGGCGGGGACAGGTGGTACACGGCGAAGGCGCGGTCGATGACGGGCATGGCCACATTGCGCACGCGCACCCCGCCGCCCGTCATCCCGTGCTCGGTGCCCATGTGGGCGTGCCCGTGCACCGCGAGGTCGGCACCGGCCCCGTCGATGGCCTCCGCCAGCAGGTAACTGCCGAGGAAGGGGTAGATCTCCGGCGGTTCGCCCGCCAGGGTGTCCGGCACCGGCGAGAAGTGCGTGAGCGCCACCCGTACGCTGCTGCCGTCGAGCTCGCGCAGGCTGCGGCCGAGCCCGTCCGCGCACGCACGGGAGTACCGGATGAAGGCCTTCATCTCCGGTTCCCCGAACTCGGTGGCGCTGCGTCCCGCGAAGCCCCCGCCGAAGCCCTTGGTGCCGGCGACACCCACGGTGACGCCCCGGATGTCGAAGGTGACGCCGGCGCCCTCCAGGACGTGCACACCCCCCTCGACCAGTTCGCGGGTGACGGCGTCCGGCTGGTCGCTCTGGTAGTCGTGGTTGCCGAGGACGGCGACCACGGGCACGGGCAGTCCGGCGACCTCCTCGGCCACCACCCGGGCCTCCTCGCGGGTGCCGTGCCGGGTGAGGTCCCCGGCCAGCAGCAGCAGGTCGGCGCAGTCGCCGAGCGTGTCGAAGGCGGGACGCAAGGTGCCGGCACTGTCCGGTCCGAGGTGGATGTCCCCGACGGCGGCGACGCGGATCACGACAGCACCTCCGCCGGTCCGGGGGGTCCGACGCGGTGCACCGTCAGGTCGTCGTGCCACGGGACCCCCTCCAGCTCTTCCCCGGCGATCCGCAGGACCGCCGCACGGGCGGCGTCGTCGGCCACGACGCCCCACACCATCACCCACGCGCCGCGTGCCTCCACGCGCACGCCGAGCTCCGCGACGTCCTCGCGCGCCAGGCGGTCGCGCAGGTGCTCCACGCGGTAGTCGAGGTTCTCCACGGCAGTCATGAGGTCCCCTTCCCCCGGTCGATGACCCGGAGCCGGTCGAGGAGGTACAGGAAGGCGTCCGGCAGCGGGGCGTCCCGGTGGACCCGGTCCAGCCGGTCCCAGTCGATCTGCTCGCGCAGCATCCGCGCCATCGGCAGGAGGTCGCCGAAGTCGCAGTAGTGCTCGGACAGGGCGGCGAGCCGGCTGTCCATCAGGTCGGTGGGGGAGAGGACCGGCATCCACACCGAGTCCACCGATTTCACGGTCGCCCGTTCCAGCAGCTCCTCGCTGACGGGACGGCGGGCGAGTTCGAAGATCAGGTCGATCTCCTCCCCGCCGGACCGGCCCTTGACCAGCCAGTCCTCCGCGGCGCGGCGCATCTCGATGCCGCCCTCCTCCAAGGCCTTGATCGCCGCGTCGGCGTCCTCGCGCCGCATGCAGAAGTCCGTGTCGTGCTGGAACCGGGCCGGGACCCCGTGGGCGAAGGCGGCCACGCTGCCCGCGAGCGCAAAGGGCTGCCCGGACTGCTTCAGCAGCGCCGCGACGTGCTTGGTGACCTCCAGGATCGCCTGGGTGTGGTCCCGGGGCAGCTGGCCGGTCATCTCGGGCGGGCTCAGCGACTCCGGGGGAGGGAACCCGTCGGCGGTGTCGGCAGGATGCTGATTCACGGAGGACCTCACTCGTCGGATCCGGCGTGCCGGGCAGGGGGACCGCGTGCTGACGGCTCGCTCCTAACCCGTCCGGCGCAGCCGAAACCCGTCCGTCCCCCGGACGGCGGACGGACGGTGCCCTACATGCCGCCCGGCCGGACGCGTGTTCGGGCGTGTCGGGGGTAGGCGCCGTCCGAGGCGGGGGCCGGACCTCCCCGCACGGTCCCGGCCCACCGACCCTGGAGGCGGAAAGATGAACCGCGCCGCTCTGTTCGACGTCGACGGGACCCTTGCCGACACCAACCACCTGCACGTCACGTGCTGGTGGGAGGCGATGCGCCAGGCCGGCCACAGCGTGGCGATGCACGACATCCACCGTGCCGTCGGCCTGCCCGGCGAGGACCTCCTCGTCCACCTGCTGGGCGACGACCGCGACCCGGGCGAGGACGAGCGGCTCAGCGCGGCGCACGACACGCTGTACGCCACCTACTTCGACCGCCTGCCCGGCCTGGACCGTGCCGCCGAGCTCCTGCGCGAACTCGACCGCAGGGGCTGGCGGGTCGTCCTGGTCACGTCGGCCGGCGAAGCCGAGCTGACCGCACTGCGGGGCGCCATCGGCGCCGACGACGCCATCACCGCCACCGCGAGCTCCGACGACGTCAGCGCGGGCAAGCCGGCCCCGGATCCGGTGCGCCAGGGCCTCGAACTCGCCGGGGCGGCCGCGGGCGACGCCGTGTTCGTCGGCGACACCGTCTGGGACATGAAGGCCGCGACCCGGGCCGGCGTCAGCTGCGTGGGACTGCTCTGCGGCGGTATCCCGCGGCGGGACCTGGAGGAGGCCGGAGCCCGGGCCGTCTACCGACACCCGGCCGACCTGCTGGCCGCCTTGGACGACAGCCCCTTCGCGGACGGGTCCCGTGAAGCAGGGAGATAGCACTTCGGCCGGTGCGTCGGGGCCCCGCCCCACGCCACACCACTTGGAGGAGAGAGCATGACCGGCACCACCGAGGGACGGGACGAGAGCCCTGAGGAACGCGCCGACCGGCAGTGGCAGGAACTCATCCAGGAGATCCGCGTCGCCCAGACCGGCGTGCAGATCCTCTTCGGCTTCCTGCTCACCGTGGTCTTCACCCCGCTGTTCCACGAGCTTCCGCAGACGGACCGGAACATCTACATCGCCACCATCGTCCTCGGCTCTTTGGCGACCGGCGCACTCATAGGCCCCGTGGCCTTCCACCGGATCGTCTCGGGCCGCCGGATCAAGCCCAAGGCCGTGGCCTGGGCTTCGCGCCTGACCTTCACGGGCCTGGTCCTGCTGCTGGCGACGTGCACGGCCGCACTCTTCCTCGTGCTGCGGGTGGCCACCCATGACGCCCTCGTCCCGTACCTGGTGGCCGGAGTGCTGGCCTGGTACCTCCTGTGCTGGTTCGCCCTGCCGCTGTGGGCCCGGCTGCGGTACACGGTGGAGAAGTGACGGGACGCGGGCGCCCGTGACAGCGCCCGGGCGGCCGGCGGTCCGCAGACCGCGAGGCTGCCGGCCGGGAGTCTGCCGGCCGACCGGGCGCGATCGGGCCACCCCCGAGGTTTCGACAAGAAAATCCTTGACCGCGCACTAGGCTGGTGGGTTGTTCGGCCACAGACCGGAACAAACGGGGTGATTCCGGTCTCCGCCGATGAACCGGACCGACTGCCGGAACGACACGCGAGGGCCGATGCCAGCCACACCCGACCGCACTGAACTCGCACTCCTCGACGACCGCGGCCCCCTGGAGCCCGCAGAAGGAGGTACGGAAGCGCACGGGGAGGCCGGCAAGGCGGCCCGCTTCCGCGCCGGGCCCGCGGCCCCGCCCCGCACCCTCGTCGACATCCTCGAATCCACCGTACGGGCCTGTCCCGACGAACCGGCCCTCGACGACGGCACCACCCGCCTCACCTACCGGGCCCTCGCCGCCGAGGTGGAGCGCGGCCGCCGGGCCCTCGCCGCCGCCGGCATCGGTCCCGGCGACCGCGTCGGCGTACGCGTCCCCTCCGGGACCAACGCGCTGTACGTGGCCGTCCTCGCCGTGCTCGCCGCGGGCGCCGCCTACGTACCCGTGGACGCGGAGGACCCCGACGAACGCGCCGAGCTCGTCTTCGGCGAGGCCGGCGTCCGCGCGGTGGTCGGCGCCGGACTGCGCATCACCCCCCGCGGGAGCGCCGCGGGACCGGAAGCTCCCGCGGGTGACCGCTCCCCACGCCCCCGGCCCGAAGACGACGCGTGGATCATCTTCACCTCCGGCTCCACCGGCAGGCCCAAGGGCGTCGCCGTCACCCACCGCAGCGCCGCCGCCTTCGTCGACGCCGAAGCGGCACTCTTCCTCGCCGAGGAACCGATCGGCCCCGGCGACCGCGTCATGGCCGGCCTGTCCGTCGCCTTCGACGCGTCCTGCGAGGAGATGTGGCTGGCCTGGCGCTACGGCGCCTGCCTCGTGCCCGTCCCCCGCAGCCAGGTCCGCAGCGGAGCCGACCTCGGCCCCTGGCTGGTGGAGCAGGAGATCACCGTGGTCTCCACGGTCCCGACCCTGGCCGCCCTCTGGGAGCCCGAGGCCCTCGGCGAGGTCCGGCTGCTCATCTTCGGCGGCGAGGCCTGCCCGCCCGAACTGACCCAACGGCTGGTCACCGAGGGCCGCGAGGTCTGGAACACCTACGGCCCCACCGAGGCCACCGTCGTCGCCTGCGCCGCACTCCTCACCGGCGACGAACCGGTCCGCATCGGCCTCCCCCTGAACGGCTGGGAACTCGCCGTCGTCGACGGGTCCGGAGACCCCGTCCCCATGGGAGGCAGCGGCGAGCTCGTCATCGGCGGCGTCGGCCTGGCCCGCTACCTCGACCCGGACAAGGACGCGGAGAAGTACGCCCCGCTGCCGTCCCTCGGCTGGCAGCGCGCCTACCGCAGCGGCGACCTCGTTCGCGCGGAGCCGGAAGGACTGGTCTTCCTCGGCCGCGCCGACGAGCAGATCAAACTCGGCGGCCGCCGCATCGAGCTGGGCGAGGTCGACGCCGCCCTCCAGGCCCTGCCGCACGTCGCGGGCGCCGCGGCCGCCGTCCGCACCGCCCGCAGCGGCAACGAGCTGCTCGTCGGCTACCTGGTCGTCCAGGACGGCTGGGAGCGTACGGCAGCCGTCGAGCGGCTGCGCGCCGAGCTGCCCGCGGCCCTCGTACCCCTCCTCGCCCCCGTCGCCGAACTGCCCACGCGCACCTCCGGCAAGGTCGACCGCGACGCGCTGCCCTGGCCGCTGCCGGACCTGGAGACCGCAGGCCCGGCCGAGGAACTCCACGGCACCGAGGCCTGGCTCGCCGAGCAGTGGCGCGAAACCCTCGGCACGGCCGTCACCAGCGCCACCGACGACTTCTTCGCGATCGGCGGCAACAGCATCGCCGCCGCCCGGCTCACCACACGGCTGCGCACCCGCTACCCGAGCGCGGCCGTGCTCGACATCTACCAGCAGCCCACCCTGCGCAAGCTGGCCCGCCGCCTGGAGAAGTCCGCACCCGACCGCCGCGCGGCCCGCCCCGTCGCACCGGTCCCCGTGCGTAGCCAGGCCGTCCAATGCCTCCTGATGCTCCCACTGCTCACCGTGCTCGGGCTGCGCTGGACGGTCGCCCTGCTGGCGCTCGGCAACGTCCTGCACCGCTTCGGCCCGTACCCGTGGGCACCCACCGCCTCCTGGTGGCTCGTCGCCGCGGGCGCCGTCCTCTTCTACAGCCCCCCTGGGCGCCTCGCCGTCGCCGCCGGCGGCGCCCGCCTGCTGCTGCGCGGGGTCGGGGCCGGACGGCACCCGCGCGGCGGCAGCGTGCACCTGAGGCTGTGGACCGCCGAACGGCTCGCCGAGTACTCCGGTGCCACGTCCCTGACCGGGTCCTGGCTGGAACGCTACGCCCGGGCCCTCGGCGCCAAGATCGGCCCCGAGGTCGACCTGCACGCTCTGCCGCCCGTCACCGGCATGCTCAAGCTCGGCCGGGGCTGCGCCGTGGAGTCCGAGGTCGACCTCTGCGGGCACTGGCTCGACGGGGACCAGCTGGAGATCGGACCCGTCCGGATCGGCGCGGGAGCGGTGGTCGGCACCCGCAGCATGCTCTTCCCCGGCGCACGGATCGGCAAGCGCGCCGAGGTCGCCCCGGGCTCCGCGGTCGTCGGCACCGTCCCGACCGGCCAGCGCTGGGCCGGTGCGCCTGCCGTCAAACTCGGCAGGGCGAAGCGCAACTGGCCCGACGAGCGCCCGCCGCGCGCGGTCCACTGGCGCGCCATGTACGGGGCCACCGGCTTCTGCCTGACCGTGCTGCCCGTCCTCGCCACCGTGCCCGCCCTGCTCGTGATCAGCGCTTTCGTGCCCGCCGACGCCGGACTCGCGCAGGCCCTGCGCGGAGCGCTCGTGGCCGTGGTCCCGGCGGCCCTCGCCTTCGGCCTCGCCTATGCGCTGCTGCTGCTCGCCGCCGTGCGCCTGCTCAGCCTCGGCCTGCACGCCGGGAACCATCCCACGCACAGCCGCACCGGCTGGCAGGCCTGGACCGTCAGCCAGCTCATGGACCTGGCCAGGGCGACCCTCTTCCCGCTGTACGCGGGGCTGATCACGCCGGTCTGGCTGCGCCTGCTCGGCATGAAGGTCGGCCGTGGAGCCGAGGTGTCCACCGTCCTGGCGCTGCCCAGCCTGACCACCGTCGGCGAGGGCGCGTTCCTCGCCGACGACACCCTCACCGCCCCCTTCGAACTGGGGGGAGGCTGGGTGCGGATCGGCCGCTCCACGATCGGCCGCCGCGCCTTCCTCGGCAACTCCGGCATGGCGGCGCCGGGCCGCAGGGTGCCCGACGACGGGCTGGTCGGCGTCCTGTCCGCCGCCCCCAAGAAGGCCAAGAAGGGCAGTTCGTACCTGGGCCTGCCCCCGGTCGAACTGCCCCGGTCCTCCGCGGCCGCCGACCGCAGCCGGACCTACGACCCGCCCGCGCGCCTGCTGTGGGCACGCGGCCTGGTCGAGCTGTGCCGGCTCGTCCCCGTCTTCTGCTCGGCGGCGCTCGCCGTGCTGGCCGTGGCGGCCCTGTGCGCGCTGACCGCCCGGAGCGGCCTGGGCGTCGCCGGCGCCGCCCTGCTGTCCGGAGTCGTGCTGCTGGCCGCCGGGGCGGCCGCCTGCTGCGTGACCGTCGCCGCGAAGTGGCTGCTGGTCGGACGGCACAGGCCGGGCGAGCACCCCCTGTGGAGCGGTTTCGTATGGCGCAACGAGCTCGCCGACACCTTCGTCGAGGTTCTGGCCGTGCCCTGGCTGGCCGGATCGATCCCGGGCACACCGCTGATGTCCCTGTGGCTGCGCGGGCTCGGCGCCCGCATCGGCCGCGGCGTGTGGTGCGAGAGCTACTGGCTGCCCGAGACCGACCTGGTCACCGTGGGCGATGCGGTCAGTGTGAACCGCGGCTGTGTGGTGCAGACACACCTCTTCCACGACCGGATCTTGAGGACGGATACTGTGGTCCTCCGCGAGGGCGCCACCCTGGGCCCGGGCGGAATCGTCCTGCCCGGCAGCACGGTCGGGGCGCGCAGCACCCTGGGCCCCGCCTCCCTCGTGATGGCCGGGGAGTCCGTCCCCGCCGACACCCGCTGGCTGGGCAACCCGATCGAGGCATGGCGGTCCTGAGGGTCGGGGCGCCGGCCGGGACGCCCGGCGGAACAGCGGGTACAGCAGGGGCACACCAGCACGGCGTACGAGCACGGCGCAGGGAGCGGAAGCGGTAGTGAGCGGCCAGACCACAGCGGTGTCGGACCCGTACTTTCCGGCCAACGGCGACGTCCGTTACCGCGTGCACCGGTACGAGATCGCCGTGGACTACCGTCCCGGCCCCAACCGGCTGGCCGGGACGGCCCGCCTCAGCGCGATCGCCGGCCGGGCGCCGCTGACCGAGTTCCACCTCAACCTGGCCGATTTCAAAGTGGGCCGTGTCCTGGTCGACGGGCGGGCGCCGCAGTACACCCACCGGGGCGGCCGGCTCCGCATCCGGCCGGCCAAAGCGCTGTCCGCCGGAGCCGCCTTCACCGTCGACGTCCACTGGTCGGGCAACCCCAGGCCGGTGCGCAGCCCCTGGGGCGGCATCGGCTGGGAGGAGCTGACCGACGGGGCGCTCGTGGCCAGCCAGCCGGTCGGCGCCCCCTCCTGGTACCCGTGCAACGACCGCCCCGCCGACAAGGCCTCCTACCAGATCTCCGTCAACACGCCGTCCGCCTACACGGTCGTGGCAGGCGGCCGACTGCTCACCCGGACCACCAGGGCCAGTACCACCACCTGGGTGTACGAGCAGCCCGCGCCGACCTCCAGCTATCTGGTCGGCCTGTCCATCGGCATGTACCAGACGGTCCTGCTGGGCGACCCCGGGCTCGGCGGGGTGACGCAGAGCGCCCATGTGCCCGCCCACCTGCTGCCGCGGTTCTCCCGGGACTTCGCCCGCCAGCCCGCCATGATGCAGCTCTTCGAGGAGCTGTTCGGCCCGTACCCCTTCGGCGAGTACGCGGTGGTCGTCGCCGACGAGGAACTGGACGTACCCGTGGAGGCGCAGGGACTGTCCCTCTTCGGGACCAACCACGTGGACGGCGTCCGCGGGTCGGAGCGGCTCATCGCCCACGAGCTGGCCCACCAGTGGTTCGGCAACAGCGTGACCATCGCCGACTGGCGCCACATCTGGCTTAACGAGGGCTTCGCGAAGTACGCCGAATGGCTCTGGTCGGAGCGCTCCGGCGGCCGTACCGCGCACGAGCAGGCCGCCGCCGCGCACCGGTCGCTCACGGCGCGGCCCCAGGACCTGCGGCTGGCCGACCCCGGCCGGAAGCTGATGTTCGACGACCGCCTGTACCAGCGCGGCGGCCTCGCCGTGCACGCCATCCGGCGGGCGCTGGGCGACGAGGCCTTCTTCCGCATGCTGCGCGACTGGGCCACCGCGCACCGGCACGGCGTGGTCGGCACGGCCGCGTTCACCGCTCACGCCGCCCGCTACGCCGCAGGCCCGCTGGACGAGCTGTATACGGCCTGGCTGTACGAGGCCGCCCTCCCGCCTCTGCCCGGATAGTTCCCGGACGGACGGACGGACGGCTTGCGCATGCGCCCCGGCGGCCTGCCGGAGCGGGCTGTCGGGGCGCTGCGGCAGCCCCGCCGGCGGTGGACGCGCCGGCGGGGCGGTTCATGCGTCAGTTCTTGGCGTAGAAGCCGAAGGTGTCCACGACCAGGTCGGTGGGCTGCCAGCCCATGTTCCAGAAGTCGATCACGTTGTACGGGCCGGAGCTCGCCTGGACCAGGTTCGGGACGGTCTTGCCGGGCGTCCAGTTCAGGTTCGAGGAGTTCGGCGGGGTCGGTTCGCTCGCCCAGTTGCCCTCGTAGGCCTCCCAGGAGTTCGGGTCCGGGGAGACGGTCAGGAAGCCGGTGCCGACGGTGTTGGTGACGGTGGCGTTGGTGATGAGGGCGGTGACGTTGGGGTCGCCGTTCATGACCTCGCCGTAGATGTAGGAGCGGCCGTCGAGCGGACCGTCCCACTCGCGGGTGTCGAACCAGCGCGAGGGCGTGCTGCGGATCAGCGCTGCGCCGCTCTCGGGGCTGTAGTAGCCGACGACGTCGACGACCACGTGGGTCCCGGCCCAGGCGCCGTTGCGGATGCTGATCCTGCCGTCCGCGCCGATCGGGACGATGACGGAGTTGGCGATGGTCTGGCCCGTCGTGAAGTTCACGTTGGAGGCCGTCGGCGCCGAGCCGCCGGAGGGGTAGACGGTCAGGTGGCCGTCGTTCTTCGGCTCGGTCACGGTCACGTTGAGCGCGACGGCCTTCGCGCTCGCCGGGACGCCCCCGCGGCCGTGGATCTGGGTGCTGAAGCTGCTCTGGCCCGGGACCTGGCCCCGACCGGTGCCGAGGCCCTCGCGGGTGTCGACGACGCGGCTGGGGGTGAGCGAGGTGTAACCGCTGGCGGCCGACTTGGAGAAGTAGCCGGTGACGTCGGCGACCAGGTCGATCGCGCCGTCGCCGCTGTTGTAGATGTTCACGAAGCCGTTGGCGCCGACCGACGCGATCACCATGTTCGGGACGGTCTGGCCCGGGGCGTAGTTGACGTTCGAGGTGGTCGGCAGGGCGCCGCCGTCGGCGTACACGCGGACGTGCCCCGCCCTGGCGGGGTTGGTGACGGTGACGTTCAGGACCACCGCGGTGGCGTCGGCGGGGATCTGCGCGGCGCCGCCGACCCGGACGCGGGCGGTGCCGAAGGCGGGGACCTTGGCACGGGCCGCGCCGGTGCCGTCGCGGGTGTCCAGCAGACGGGTCGGGGCGTGCGGGGTGAACTCGTTGCCCGCCGTCCGGATGACCGTCTGGTTGGTGCCGCGGACGCTGCCGTCGCCGCCGTCGATCAGGCTGACCTTGACGGTGTAGACGCCGGCCTTGGTGTAGGTGTGGTGTTCGGTCAGCTCGGTGGGGCCGTTGGCGCCCACCTGGACCTGGCTGCCGTCGCCCCACTCGACGCGCACACCGAGCGCCGTACCGGGGTCGCTGGAGACGAACAGCTTCAGCTCCACGCCGTGGGCGCTGG
Organism: Streptomyces sp. NRRL F-2664; assembly: GCF_000719345.1. Classification (GTDB taxonomy): domain Bacteria; phylum Actinomycetota; class Actinomycetes; order Streptomycetales; family Streptomycetaceae; genus Streptomyces. The sequence goes on along the minus strand of NZ_JOFX01000003.1, from coordinate 136,708 downwards.
TGGTGGTGGCTTCGAGGCCGACCGTGGGGTCGGCGGCCGGCGCGGCGTCGGCCGCCTTCGCGCCGCCCTTGGCAGCCGGGTGGACCGTCTTGGACGCCGGGCTGGACGAGGTCTCGGACCGGTAGGCCTCGGTGGTGTTCAGGTCGAGGTCGGGAACGGCCACGCCGGGACCGTTCCCCTCCGTGGCTCCGGCCTGGCCCGCGGCGTCGGCGACCCCCGGTACGAGAGCGACGCCGGCCGCCACGATCGCGGCGGTGGACAGCATGAGTCGGCGATTACGCACCGGCCCCCCCATTTTCATTTTTGAACGTGATCAGGTTTGACGCGCTCAGAGTACATACGTTCGATGCCGTGCGCGAGGGGTTTCGATCACGGGGTGCGGGACGGCTCCGGGGTGCCGACTCGCGGCGGGGTGGCGGCGGGGCTGCTCGCATCCAAGCAGGTCAGGGACATCACCACCGCGGACTGGAGCCCTTGGCCGGCTCGGTCGCGGGGATGGCGCGCGGGCAGGGGGCCGAGGTCCCGGAGCGGATGGCCGCAGGCCGTGGCCGTCGCGGCCGCCCATGCCGCCAGGGCCAGGGGTGCCAGAGTCGTCGGAGCCGTCCGCCGCCGGTGCCGTCGCAGGATGTGTCCGCCCTCCCTGTTCGCCTACAGCCGGTCAGTCTGCCATCCCGCCGCGCAGGCGTCCCTTTCGGATCGTGCCGGAGGACGCGGGCCGGGCAGAATCCGAGTGACCTAGCTCTGGCGGGTCCAGCGCTGGGAGGCCTCACCGCCGCACGTCTTCGTCACGAGGCCGCTGCTCATGCCCAGGTCGAGGCAGCCGCCGCCGAAGTCGCTGCGGAGGGTGCCGCCGGAGCCCGTGCGCCACACCCGGCCGATGTCCTGGGCGCAGTCCCCGACGAAGACGGCCTGCCCGAGCCCGTTGGAGTAGAGGCAGCCGCCGCTCTGCTGGTTGACGAGCTTGAAGCCGCCGTCCGACCGGCCCTGCACGGTCCAGCGGGCGGAGCCGTCCGCGCAGTCGCCGAAGTCCGAGGCCCCGAACATCTGGGTGAGGCACCTGCCGTTGTTGCCGTTGCGGTAGCGGTAGGGTCCCCCCTGCGGGCGGGCGGGATCCGCCGCCGGCGCCCCCGCCGCTGCCTGCGCCCGGGTCGGGCGGGCTGCCGGAGCCGCCCGCACCGGGCTGGGCCCCGCCGCCGGGGACCGTACCGGCAGCGGGTCCGGCCCCCGCTCCGCCGACGGCCCCCTGGGCCTGGCCCGGGGCCTCTCCCGGGGGCGGCGCGGGCGGGGCCGTACCGGACGGGCTCCCGTCGGCCGCCCGCGCCGGCTCGGCCGCACCCGTCACGGGGCCCGTCGGGGTGTGCTGCGCCCCGGCGCCCGGCGCGGCGACGTGCGGCAGGTACTGGACGGCGAGGGTGGTGCCGCCCGCGACCACCACGACGGGCAGGACCGCGAGGAGGACCCGTGTGCGGCGGCGTTCGGGCCGCTCCCGCCCCTCCGGCGCGGAGGCGCCCCCGGAGGCATCCGCTCGGGGAGCGCCGGCTCCCGCGGGGTCCGGCTCGCCGCCGGTGAGGGGGAGCGTGGGCACGTCGACGGCCTGGACGTCCGCGGCGAAGGCGGCCCGTTCGGTCAGCCGGTCGTCGATGGCGGCGGGCCACAGCGGCAGCGTGTACGGACCCCGCCGGTAGGCACTTTCGAGGAGTTCGGGCGCCGTGGGCCGGTCGTCCGGATCCTTGGCGAGACAGGCCTCGACGAGGTCGGCCAGCTCCGGCTCCCGCTCCCGCAGCGGCTCCAGGTCGGGCTCCTCGTGGACGATGCGGTAGAGCACCCCGTGCCCCGACTCGTCCCCGAAGGGCGGCCGGCCGCACGCCGCGTAGGCGAGCACCGACCCCAGCGCGAACACGTCCGTGGCGCCGCCCGGCGGCCGCTTCCCCGAGGCCTGCTCGGGGGCCATGTAGGCGGGCGTACCCACGACCATGCCGGTCCTGGTCAGCCGGCTCTGCTCCGCCGCCCGGGCGACGCCGAAGTCGATGAGGGTCAGCCCGTCGAGGGTCAGCATGACGTTGGAGGGTTTGAGGTCGCGGTGCACCATGCCGAGCGCGTGCACCGGGGCCAGCCGTGCCGCGGCCTCCCGCAGCAGCAGCCACAGGGCGTGACCGGGCAGCGGCCCGCCGTGCAGCGCGACGGCCTCGCTCAGGGTGATGCCCGGAATGTATGCGGTGGCGAACCACGGGGGCCGCGCCGCACGGTCGCCGGCCAGCAGCGGGGCGGTGGCGTCGGCGGGCAGGCGGGCGAGGTTGTCCAGCTCGTGTCCGAAGCGGCGTAAGAAGTCCTCGTCCTCGGCGACGACGGAGGCGAGCAACTGCTTGACGGCGACGTAGCGCCCCTCGTGCACGCCCAGGTAGACCCGTCCCATGCCGCCGGCCCCGAGCCGCCCGGCCAGGGGTACCGGTCCGATGCGGACCGGATCCTCCGCCCCCAGCGGCTCGGCCCCGCTCCCCGTCAGGTCCCACACATCGCCCGCCCCACCAAGACCAGTACCAGTTCCCGGGAATCTATCCCGATGATCCGGTTGCGGCAAAGAGCCCTGTCCGCGGCCGAGTTGGGCCTCCGCGGAAGGGTGCATTCCGTGCGCGTCCCGTCAGTGCGCTCCGTGGACCGCGGCTGTCACCCGCCCGGGCCGGTACCTCTCCGCTGTCACCTGCATCCCCTCCGTAAGGGATCCGCGAGCGTGAGAACCATTACATTCCTCCCTCAATCGCCCCATTTGGCGGAATCATGATGCCGGGAAACTGTCGTCTACGTGCCGCGCCAGCCGCGGCCCGCGCCCTCCGGACACGGTCGGGCGCCACTGGGAGTGACATGGGACGCGTGCGCAGCGGGACCGGCAACCGGCGGACCACCCTGCCGATGGTGGCGGGCGGAGCCGTCGTCCTCGGGCTCGGCGGCCTCTACGTCACCGGGCTGGTGGCCGGCGACGACATCGACCAGGGCACGCGCGTGCGGGGCGTGGACATCGGCGGGATGACCGCGGCCCAGGCACGCCGGACGCTGGACCGGCAGCTCGGACCCACCGCAGCGGCCCCTGTCGCCATGAAGATCGGCGACCGGGTCGAGCAGGCCGACCCGGCGGCCCTCGGGCTGTCCCTCGACACCGGGGCGACCGTCGACCGCGCCGTACGCAAGGGCTACGACCCCGTCACCGTCATCGGCGGCCTCTTCGCCTCCGGCGACCGCGACCTCGACCCCGTGGTCCGCACGGACGAGGAGAAGGGGCGGGCCGCAGTCGACCGCATCGCCGCGACCACGGCCCGCGCACCGCGCGACGGCGCCATCTCCTTCGACAAGGGCGCGGCGAAGGCCGCCGCCCCCCTCCCCGGCATCACGGTCGTCGAGGACCGGGCCCTCGACACGCTCCGCGGCGCGTACCTGCGCACCGGCGCCTCCCCGGTCGAGCTGCCGGTCGAGCGCACCGAGCCGGCCGTCGGCACCGAGGAGACCGGACGGGCCATGCAGCAGTTCGCCCGGCCCGCCATGTCGGGGCCCATCGCGCTCACCGTTGCCGGGAAGAGCCTGTCCATCACCCCGGCCGTCCTCGGCGAGCACCTGAAGATGCGGCCCGACGCCCAGGGCCGTCTCGTGCCCGCCCTCGACTCCAAGGGCCTGCTCGCCGAGCCCGCCGTGGCCCGCCCCATCGAGGAGGTCAGCCGCCCGCCGGTGGACGCCGCGCCCCGGGTCGGCCCGGACGGCACCGTGGTCCTGGCCCAGCAGAGCCGTGCGGGGCGCAAAGTCACCGAAGAGGCGCTCGGCAAGGCCGTTCTGCCGCTGCTGACCCGCACGGGCACCGCACGCAGCGGCGAAGTGGCCACCGTGGCCGTCCAGCCGGACCTCACCAGTGAGAAGGCGCGGCTCGGCATCAAGGAGAAGCTCTCCTCCTTCACCGTCGAGTTCCCGGCCGCCCCGTACCGCAGCACCAACGTCGCGCGCGCGGTCCAGCTCATCAACGGGTCCGTGGTCCAGCCGGGCAAGGAGTGGAGCTTCAACCGAACGGTCGGTGAGCGCACCAAGGAGAACGGTTTCGTCGACGGCATCATGATCAATGACGGGCAGTACGTGAAGTCGCCCGGCGGCGGTGTCTCCGCGGTCGCCACCACCATGTACAACGCCGTCTTCTTCGCCGGCCTCAAGCCCGTCGAGCACGGCGCCCACTCCTTCTACATCGAGCGCTACCCCGAGGGCCGTGAGGCCACCGTCGCCTGGGGCACCCTCGACCTGCGCTGGATCAACGACTCCGGGCACCCCGTCTACGTCCAGGCCGAGTCCACCGACACCTCCCTGACCATCACCCTCCTCGGCACCAAGAAGTACGACGAGATACGTGCGACCAAGGGCCCGCGGACCAACATCACGCAGCCCGCGAAGCGCACCGGCAGCGGACCGGCCTGCGAGGTCCAGACCCCCCTCGAAGGCTTCGACGTGACCGTCGGCCGGGTCTTCATCCAGGGCGGCAAGGAGGTCCGCAGCGAGGAGTACAAGACCCACTACACCCCGCGCGACGAGGTCGTCTGCACCCCCGAGACGCCCGAGACGCCCGGGACGCCCGAGGGATCCCCGACCCCGGCCCCGTCGGCGCCCGCCGCACCCCGGACCCCCGCCACCGGGCTGACGGCGGAGGCCGCGGACGCCCCCTCCGCAGCCACGGCCGGCGACCTCGCCGCCGGGGGCGCACCCCGCTCCTCCTGAGCGGCGGCGCCCGACGACGCGTGACACTCCCGGCGCGGATTGTGCATGCCGGGAGCCAGGGACGCCCGGAAGTGCTACAACTGGGTTCGTGACCATTCCTCGCCACCCGTGCCGGGCACGTCGGTGCGGTCACCTCTAGGCAACCGCTTCAGGAGCGTCGCCGGCCAGGTATTCGTCCTCCAGGTGGCGATCGTGGTGTTGCTCGCCGCCGGAGCCCTCCTGGCCCTCGTGCTCCAGTCGCGGCACGACATCGACCGCGAGGCGCGCAACCGGTCGGTCGCCGTCGCCGAGACCTTCGCCAACCAGCTGGGCCTGGAGGGCGCCCTGAAGACGTCCGATCCCTCCGCGGTCCTGCAGCCCCTCGCCGAGGAGACGCGCAAGGCCGCCGGGGTCGACTTCATCGTGGTGATGGACACCAACGGGATCCGCTACAGCCACCCCCAGCCGGACCGCATCGGAAAACGGTTCGTCGGAACCATCGAGCCCTCCCTCCAGGGCAAGGTCCACACCGAGAGCGTCGAAGGCCCCCTCGGCAAGGAGATCCAGGCGGTGGTCCCCGTCCAGGACGACGACGGCCGGGTCGTCGCCCTGGTGTCCGCCGGCCTCACCGTCGAGAACGTCACCGGCGCCCTCGACCAGCAGCTGCCGGTCATCCTCCTGGCCATCGCCACGGGCCTGGCGTTGGCGACCGTCGGCACCTGGCTGATCAGCCGGCGCCTGCGCCGCCAGACCCACGGGCTCGGCACGCAGGAGATGACCCGCATGTACGAGCACCACGACGCGGTCCTGCACGCCGTCCGCGAGGGAGTGCTGATCACCGACGGCGACGGACAGCTCCTGCTCGCCAACGACGAGGCGAAACGACTCCTCGGCCTGCCCGACGACGCCGAGGGCCGCCACATCGCAGACGTGCCCGGACTGGAGCGCCGGATGGCCGACCTGCTCCTCTCGGGCCGCGAGGCCACCGACGAGGTGATCGGCTCCGGCGACCGCCTGCTCGTCGTCAACCAGCGCCCCACCCACCCCCGCGGCCGGCCCGAGGGCGCTGCGGTCACCATCCGCGACTCCACCGAGATGCAGATCCTGACCGCCCGCGCCGAGACCGCCCGCCGGCGCCTCAAGCTGCTCTACGACGCCGGCGGCGACGTCGGCACCACCCTCGATGTGGTGCGCACCGCCGAAGAACTCGCCGCCGTCGCCGTCCCCCGCTTCGCGGACTTCGTCACCGTCGACCTCGCCGACCAGGTCATCGACGGCGACGAGCCCGCCCCCGGGGCCGACATGCGGCGCACGGCGATCAGCGGGATCCGCTCCGACCACCCCCTGTACCCCGTCGGCCGGCTGATCGACTTCCTGCCGTCCACCCCGCAGGCCCGCGGCTACGGCACCGGTCGGGCCGAACTCGTCCCCGACCTGTCCAAGGCGCCCGGCTGGCAGGCCCAGGACCCCCCGCGCGCCCGCGCCATCGTCGACTACGGCATCCACTCCCTCATCGCGGCCCCCCTCATGGCCCGCGGCGTCGTCCTCGGCGTGGTCAACTTCTGGCGGTCGCAGAAACAGGAGCCCTTCGACGAGGACGAGCTGTCCCTCGCCGAGGAACTCGTCGCCCGCGCGGCCGTCAGCATGGACAACGCCCGCCGGTACACCCGCGAGCACGCCCTCGCCGTGACGCTCCAGCGCAGCCTGCTGCCGCGCGCCCTGCCCGAGCAGAGCGCCATGGACGTCGCGCACTTCTACCTGCCCGCCCAGTCGGGAGTCGGCGGCGACTGGTTCGACGTCATCCCGCTGCCCGGCAGCCGCGTCGCCCTCGTCGTCGGCGACGTCGTCGGACACGGCCTGCACGCCGCCGCCACCATGGGCCGGCTGCGCACCGCGGTCCACAACTTCTCCTCCCTCGACCTGCCGCCGGACGAGATCCTCGCCCGCCTGGACGACCTCGTACAGCGCATCGACCACGACCACAACGGGGACGCCGACGACGCGGAGAGCGGCGGAGTCCTGGGCGCCACCTGCCTGTACGCCGTCTACGATCCGGTGTCCCAGCGCTGCACGATGGCCCGGGCCGGGCACCTGCCACCGCTCCTCGTGGCCCCCGACGGCACCACACAGATCGTCGAGCTGCCCGCCGGACCCCCGCTGGGCCTGGGCGGCATGCCGTTCGAAACCGCGGAACTGGAGCTGGCCGAAGGCAGCCAGCTGGTCCTCTACACCGACGGGCTCGTCGAGGAGCGCACCCGGGACATCGGCGAAGGGCTCGAACTGCTCCGGGCGGCGCTCAGCCACCCCGACCGAGACCCCCACGACAGCTGCCGGGCGGTGCTCGACATGATGCTGCCCGCGCGCCCCACCGACGACGTGGCGCTGCTCATCGCGCGGACCCGGACCCTCGGCCCGGACCGGGTCGCCCAGTGGGAGGTGCCCTTCGAACCGAGCGCGGTCGGCGCCATGCGCAGCGTCGCCGCCAAGAAGCTCGACGAATGGGACCTGACGGAACTCGGCTTCGCCGCGGAACTGATCCTCAGCGAACTGATCACGAACGCCCTGCGGCACGGCAGCGAGCCCGTACGGGTCCGCCTCCTGCGCGACCACAACCTGACCTGCGAGGTCTGGGACGGCAGCAGCACCGCCCCCCACCTGCGCTACGCCGCCACCACGGACGAGGGCGGCCGCGGCCTGTTCCTGGTGGCGCAGCTCAGCGAGCACTGGGGCACCCGCTACACCCCCGACGGCAAGGTCATCTGGGCGGAACTGGCCCTGCCGGGCGCCCCGGGCGGCGAGGCCGTCCTCTCGGCCTTCCTGGACGTCGACCCCCTCTGACCGGCCGCGCGACCTCCACCCTGCGAAAAACGACCTCGCCGGCGGGCACCGAGATGGCTACCATCGCCCGGTGCAGCCCGAACCCGACTGGTCCCCCTACCCGAAGATCCCCGCCCGCACCAGGCTCGGAGAGGCCCGCGGCCGAACCTGGGTCGCCCACGAGAAGATCCACGGCGCCAACTTCGCCGTCGTGTGCGACGCGGCGGGCGCGCACCCCGCCAAGCGGCGCGAGCTGCTCGGCGACGGCGGACTCGACGACTTCTTCGGCGTCGGCCGGATCTGGCCGGCCCTGGCGGTCGCGGCCGCCCGCTGCGCGCAGGCCCTGCGGGAGGCCGTCGGCGCCGCACCGACCGCTGTGGTGACCCTGTACGGCGAACTGGCCGGCGGCCGCTACCCCCACCCCGACGTACCGGCCGTCCCCGCCGCGGCCGCCGTACAGACCGGCGTCTGGTACGCCCCCGATCTCGTCTGGCTGCCCTTCGACGCCATCGTCGCCGGCGCGGACGGACCGTGCTGGGTCGCCGACCGCACCCTCCGCACGGCCGCGGGACCGGCGGGCCTGCTGTGCGTACCGCTGCTGGCGGAGGGGCCGCTCGCCCGGCTCCAGGAGCTCCCCGTGCTCTTCCCGACCCGGCTCCGGGTCTCCTCGGCCTGCCGGCCCTGCCGGACAACCTCGCGGAAGGCCTGGTGATCAAACCGGCGGGGGAGTCCTGGGGGCCCACCCGCCCCATGGCCAAGGACAAGCAGCCCGCCTTCGCCGAGGACGACCGCTTCGACGGCGCACGCCCCTACCGGGCGCCCGCCGGGGGCGCCGCCGGCGTCCCCGGATGGCTGCTCGCCCACGGCACCGGCCTGCTCACCCCGGCCCGCGCCGCATCGGCCGTCAGCAAGCTGGGCCCCCGTACCCCGCCCGGGGACCTGGCCGCCGAGATCGCACGCGACGCCGCCGAGGAGGCGGCCGAAGGGCTGGGCGGCCTGGACGGGGCCACCCGCCGAGCCCTGGAGGAGTCCCTCCTCCCCGGCGCCCTCGCCCTGGCCCTCTTCGACGCCTCCGACCGGCGCAGCTGACCCTCCCGGCCGCCGGAGCGGCCGGCCGGGCCGGAGTCAGTGGCTGCCGCTGCGGTGGTTCGTGCCGATCCGGGCCGCCAGCAGGGCGATGTCGTCGTCGGCGGACGCCGGCACGAGATGGGCGATGAGCGAGTCGCACAGGTGGTCCAGGGGCTGGAGGGGCTCGGTCAGCAACCCGGTCAGCTCGCCCAGGCGCTCGTCGATGTCGCGGTTGCGCGACTCGATCAGGCCGTCGGTGTAGAGGACGAGCAGGCTGCCCTCCGGCAGGGTGATGTCGGTGGTGGTGAAGGTGACCCCGCCGACTCCCAGCGGGGCCCCCGGCGGAGTCTTCACCAGGTAGACGGTGCCGTCGGGCTCCGCCACCGCGGGCGGCGGGTGACCGGCCCGGGTGACCGTGCAGCGACCGGTCGCCGGATCGCACACCACATACAGGAACGTCGCCAGCATCGGCTCCGCGAGGTCGGCGAGGGTCGCCTCCAGCTGGTGGAGCAGCGCGGCCGGCGGCATGTCGAGCCGTGCGAGGGCGCGGACCGTCGCCGACAGGCGGCCCATCACGGCGGCGGCCGCGATGCCGTGGCCCATCACGTCGCCCATGAGCAGGCCGGCCCGGCCGCCGGTCAGGGGGACGACGTCGTACCAGTCCCCACCGACCTCGTTGACGTCGCTGGCCGGCAGGTAGCGGTGGGCGATCTCGATGCCGGGGGGCGCGGTGATGTGCTGCGGCAGCATGCTGCGCTGCAGCACGACCGCCGTCTCGTGCTCGTGGTGGTAGAGGCGGGCGTTGTCGATGCTGATGGCGGCCCGCGCGGCGAGTTCACCGGCGAGGGTCACGTCGTCGGAGCCGAACGGGGGCGATGGCCGGGTGCGGAAGAAGGACGCCACCCCGAGGACGAGACCCCGCGCGACGAGCGGCACCATCATGAACGAATGCACGCCCGCCTCGACGAGCTGCGCCGGCTTGGCGGTGTGCCGGGCCGCCGGGGCGACCGCCATCGCGTCGAGGTGGGCGACCAGGAAGGGCTGGCGGGCCGCGAGGGCCTGGGTGTACGGCGCGGCCGGGGGGAAGGTGAGGGTTCGGCCCAGCGGCGCGAGGATCTGCGTGACTCCCGACCCGGCCAGCGGGGTCTTGCCCAGCCGGCGCAGCGCGGCGCCTCCGGTGAGCCCCATGCCCGGCTCGTTGCCGCGCGCGAGCGATTCCAGTACGTCGACGGTGACGGCACTGGCCAGGTGGGGGACGGCCAGGTCGGCCAGCTCCTGGGCGGTGCGTTCGAGGTCGAGGCTGGCGCCGATCCGGGAGCTGGCCTCGGTGAGCAGGGCCAGCCGCTGGCGCCCCGCCTCCGCCTCGGTGTGGTCGCGCTGCTGCTCGGTGATGTCGAGCAGGGAGGCGATCACGCCGATCGGCTGTCCGCCGGGATCCTCGGCCCGCACGTAGGAGCACGCCCATACGTGGTCGTGGTCCGGGTCGGCGGGGGTCCGGCCGGTGCGCAGCCGGTTGAGGACCGGTTCCCCGGTCTCCAGGACCTGGCGCATGGCCTCTTCCATCTCGCCCGCGTTCACCTCCGGCAGCACCTCGGCCAGTCGCCGGCCCACGTGCGCGGACTCCGCCAGCCCGTTCATCGCCTCCAGGGCCGCATTGACCTGCAGGAACCGCAGCTGGGTGTCCAGGACGGCGATCCCCACGGGCGAACGGGCGAACAGGCCGTCCCACACTGCCGAGGACCCGCGGATCCGGCGCGCCGCGTGTGCGTCCGCCGCGAAGACCAGGACCGCGGAGGCGCCGTGCCGGCGGTCGGGGACGGGGCAGGCCCAGATCTCCAGCTCCAGGGGGTGCCCGTTGCGGTGCCAGGCCGTGACCGTCCCCATCACGCCTCGTCCGGTCGCGGCCGTCTCCCACAGGGAACGGCCCAGGCTGCGGTCCGCGCCGGGGTGCAGGAGGTCGGCGATGTGCCGTCCGAGCACCTGGGGCGGGTCGTATCCGAGCAGCTCCTGCGCGCCGAGGTTCCACCGCACGATCATGCCGTCGCCGCTCGTCGCCAGGAGCGCGACCGGCAGCGCGCCCAGCCATCCGCCGGCGTCCTGGGCGGCGCCGCTGATCAGGTCGTTCAGCGGCATCTCCTCGTGCATCCCGCACCCGCTCCTTCCGGGCGGACCCGGCCCCGCCGCTCATCACCTTCATCCTCGCCCCGGGCGAGCGGCGGCGCCCCCCGGCCGCAGCACACGGGTGCCCGTGCCACTCCCCGTCCGCACGCGCCGTCGCGTCCGCGCCTTCATCCGGTCGGCCGAGCACAGCAAGCCGGCCGCGCCGGACCGGGCCACGCTGTGGGCAAGGACCACCGCACAGACGAGGACCGCACCATGTCCCACAGGCGACGTATCGGCATCACCGCGGGGGCCGCAGCGCTGCTGCTCAGCGCCACCGCTTGCTCGGGTCTGGGTCGGAGCACCGTCGGCGTGCTCAGCTTCCGCGGCCACGACTCACCGGTCGAGATCAGCTACTCCAACACCCTCGTCACAGGGTGCCACCGGATCGCCATCCCCGACGGCGCCACCCACGTCGTGAACAACACGCTCGTCGACGTCGTCCTCTACCAGAACTTCGACTGCAAGCCGTCCGACGAACCGAACAACGGGATCTACGTGGCGACGACACTCTCGGACGTGACGGCCCCCGGGGCCGGCTCCTGGCGCAGCTTCAGCGTCGTCCACTGACGCGTACGCGGCATCGGCCGGCGTGGACAGCCGGCCCGCCCGGCCAGTGCGGCGTACGCGTCAGTGGCCCGCCGCGGCCCGTCGGATCGAGTCGAGCGCGCGGGCCACGTCGTCGTCGTCCGTGGACCAGTTGCTCACCGAGATGCGCATGACACGCCGGCCGTGCCAGGTGGAGCCGCTGATCCATGTCGTACCGTCGGCGAGGAGCCGGGCGAGCACCCGCTCGGTGCGCTCGTCGCCGCCGAACTCGGCGCACACCTGCGTGAACACCACCTCGTTGAGCACCCGGGCCCCGTCGATCGCGGCGATGCCCTCCGCGAACGCGCGGGCATGGCGGCACAGGCCGTCGACGAGGTCGGCGACGCCCGTGCGGCCGAGGGACCTGAGCGCCGCCCACACCGTGAAGGCGCGGCCGCGGCGGGAGAGTTCGGGGACCGTGTCCACCGGGTCGCCCTGCTCGTGCTGGATGAGGTAGTCGCCGCGCAGGCCCATCGCGGCGCGGAGCGCGGACGGGTCGCGTACGACGGCGACACCGCAGTCGTAGGGCACGTTCAGGGTCTTGTGTGCGTCCGTCGCCCAGGAATCGGCGTCGGCGCAGCCCGCGGTCAGGTGGGCGAGGCGCGGCGAAGCGGCCGCCCACAGCCCGAAGGCCCCGTCCACGTGCACCCACGCACCGGCCGCCCGGGCCGTCCGCACGGCGTCGGTGAAGGGGTCGAAGGCGCCGGAGTGGATGTCTCCGGCCTGGAGGACGACGACGGCCGGGCCCGGCCCGCCCGCGGCGAGGACGCGCCGCAGGTCCGCCGGGTCCATACGGCCCTGCCCGTCCGCGTCCACCAGGGAGGGAGCGCCGAGCCCGAGGTAGCGCAGTGCCAGGTCCACGGCCATGTGCCGGTCCCGGCCGGCGACGACGCGCACGGGCGGACCTCCGGCGAGCCCGTCACGGCCCACGTGCCGGCCCGCGCGCCGCAGCACCTCGTCGCGCGCGGCGGCCAGGCAGGTGAAGTTCGCCATCGTGGCGCCCGTGGTGAAACCGACGGCGCCGCCGTCCGGCAGCCCCAGCAGGTCGAGCAGCCACGCGCCGGCGACCTCCTCCACCGCCGCGCACGCGGGCGAGGCTGCCCGCATCACCGCGTTCTGGTCCCAGGCGCTGACGAGCCAGTCCGCGGCCAGCGCGGCGGGCTCCGTACCACCGACCACGAAACCGTAGAAGCGGCCGCTGGGGAACGCGGTCAGTCCCGGCTCGCAGGCCGTCGCCAGCAGGTCGACGACATCGGTCGGGGGGCTGGGGTCGTCCGGCAGTTCGGTTCCGAGCGCGCGCACGGTCTCCTCGACCGAGGCGCGTGCGGGAACCGGCCGCTCGGACAGGCTCGCCAACCACCGGACGGCATGGTCGTGCGCCCGCCGGAGGGCGGCCTCGCGCGCGTCCATACCTCGGACTATGGGACAGGAGCCGCCGCCCTGCAAGCCGCGGCCCGTGGACGCGTGGCCGCAGACGCGGGCCCGTACGCGCGCTGCTCGGGCACGCCTGGCCCGTTGGCGCTTCCCGGCGCCCGCGCCGGTCAGTGTGGGACGGGGGCGGGGTCGAGGCCGCCCAGGGCGGCGGCCCAGGGGAAGGGGGCGGGGGCGTCGGCGGGCGTGTTGTCGTGCTGGAGCAGTCGGACCCCGGCGTTGCGCAGCGTCGCGAGTGAGGTCTCGTACTGCGGGTGCGCGGCGAGGGCGCTGTTGGTGCAGGAAACGGCAGTGACGGGCGTGCCGTTGCCGAGGGCTTCGGCGGCGAGGCCGATGGCCAGCCGGTCGGTGAGACCGAGGGCCCATGCGTTGACCGTGTTGAAGGTGGCGGGCGCGTAGAGCAGCGCGTCGGCAGCCGGCCACTGCTCGGCTTCACCGGGGAGCGGGTACTGCCACAGGACCGGGTGGCCGGTGAGGGCGGCGAGCCCGTCGAGGCTCTCCGCGAGCCAGTGGGCGGCGGTGGGCGTGAGCCCGAGGCAGACGTCCCAGCCGCGGGCCTGGGCGTCTTCGACGACGTGGGCGACGTCGAACACGGGTGGGGCGGCGGAGCAGAGGAGGTGGAGGGTCTTCATGGTCATGCGGCAATATGATCATACGGCTTGACCTCAAGTGTGGTTGAGGGAGCAGGATCGGGCCCATGGACACCGGACAGGCCGCCAGGGCCGCAGACATCAAGGCGATCGAAGAGGTCGTCGCCGCCGTCGAGCGCACACAGCGGGCGAAGGACGCGGAGGGCTTCCTGGCCCTCTTCCACCCCGACGCACTGTGGACGACGGCACACGGCAGGGTTCTCATCGGCTTCGAGGCGATAGCCGCGTTCACCCGTGCCGTGCTGCCCGGGGCGAGCTGGGACGGCGAGGTCACCTACGAGGTCGTCCACGTGCAGTTCCTGCGGCCGGACGTCGCCGCGGTGAAGGTGCGGCAGGCCTACCACGGCGCCGACGGCAGCGAGGGCGCGCCGCTGTACGTGATGACGAGGGAGCCGGACGGGCCCTGGCTGCTGACCGCCTGCCAGAACACCCAGGTGGTGAAGGAGCCCGGCCCGGCCTGATCCGTACCGGCAGCGTCCCTCTCGCAGCACGGCCGTCGCCGGGGGACAGTGGAGCTGTGGTCGACGTCGAGGCGGTGGCAGCCGAGCTGTACGGGCTCAGGCCGGAGGAGTTCACGGCCGCCCGGGACGCCCACGCGGCCGCCGCGCGCAAGGCCGGGCAGGGGGCCGAGGCGAAGCGCATCGCCGCCCTGCGCAGGCCCACGCTCGCGGTGTGGGCCGCGAACCGGCTGGCCCGAGCCGACACGGACCAGGCGCAGCACCTGCTGGAACTCGGCCGCGGGCTGCGCGACGCGCACCGGACCCTGTCGGGGGAGGACCTGCGCAAACTCTCCCACCAGCAGCACGTGGTGATCGCCGCAATGGCGGGCGAGGCCCGTCGCCTGGCCGGTGAAGCGGGGCAGGACCTCTCCGCGGGCGTGCAGCGGGAGGTCGAACAGATCCTGCGCAGCGTCCTCGCCGATCCGCAGGCGGCCGACACCTGGGCGCGAGGGGTGCTGGAGAAGGCGCCGCCCCCGGCCGTCGGCTTCGCCGACGTGGCACCGGCACCGGACGCGCAGCCGCGACCGCGCCGGGCGGAGCCGGTGCCACCGGCCGAGCAGCCGGACACGCGCGAGGTCGAGCGGACGAGCCGGGAGGCCGAGTCGGCCGAGGAGGCGCTGGCCCGCGCGGAGGCGGAGCGGGCGGAGGCCCACACCGGCCTGGTCATGCTCGACGAGCAGATGGCCCAGCTGGAGGAGCGCCTTCACCGTGCCCGGTCGGAACGCGAGCACCTCGCGGCCGCGGCGTCGGCCGCCGAGCGCCGCCACCGCGAGGCGGCACGGGCCGCGAAGGCGGCCCGTGCAGCGGCCGACGCGGCGGCCCGGAAGGCCCGCCGCCCCTGACCGGCCCGTCGGCACAGGCGCCCGGTGGGTGGTCACCGGCTGTCCGGAGCACCACGGGCTGCCGTCGAGCGAGGAGGGCAACCGGGTCCGCGCCGACCCGCCCGGCGGCGGCGCTGCGGAGATCGAGTGCGACGACGCGGGCCGCATGCCCGCCGTACGCCTGACCGCGGCCCCACCGACGCCTGCTTTCCGGACCCTGCCGCCGGGCACCCGTTCCTCCCCGGCCGGGCCGGCAGCGTCCGCCGTCACGTCCACCGGCCAAGTTGTGCCCCGGGGGGCACTGGGCCGCCCGAACGGACCGGCCCGCCATCCGCTGCCGCCCACCTGCGCCGCGACGCCCCGCGGCCGGATGTCGCGGCGGGTTCCGGGGCGGCCGCCGGGGGCCCGAGGGGAAGGAACGCCGGCGTCCGGTGCGCCTGCTGGGGCCGGTGTGCCATCGCCGGCCCCACCGAACCGGACCTTTCCGGTCCATCCGGAGCGGCGCCGGAGCACCGCCGTACGGGGAAACGGCGGCGCAGCGGAATTCGGCCATCGGACGGCCGCGCACAGCGCCGGGGGGCGGTTGTCCGTATCCCGTCCTTTCCCCGCACACGGCCGCGTGGTGGCATGTGCATGCCTAAATTCGAACGGCGGTCCCCGACGAATGGAGAAACGAAGATGGTGCTCCGCAAGCTGACCGTCGGCGCGGCGGTGGCGGCGTTGTCCGCCCTGGCAATGCCGGCACAGGCCCACAACGCCACGTATCCACCCGGGAGAATCACGGTCGACGTCGTCGGCGTGAACGGATCGGGATGTCCCCAGGGAACGGCGAGCGTCGCCGCCGCCTCCGACAACACCTCCTTCACCGTCACCTACAGCGACTACCTCGCCCAGACCGGCGCCGGCTCCGGCGGCACCGATTTCCGCAAGAACTGCCAACTCGCCCTGCAGATCCACGTGCCGCAGGGCTTCACCTACGCCATCGCCCGGGCGGACTACCGCGGCTTCGCCCACCTCCAGCGCGGGGCGTACGGCCAGGAGCGCGCCAACTACTACTTCCAGGGCATGGCCCAGACGACCCGCCGGACCCACCAGTTCAACGGCCCCTACTCCGACAACTGGCAGGCGAGCGACCAGACCGACTACGCCGACCTGGTCTGGGCGCCGTGCGGCGAGGAGCGGAACCTCAACGTCAACAGCGAACTGCGCGTCTACCCGGGAACATCGAGCCCGCAGGCCCTGAGCTTCATGAGCATGGACTCCACGGACGGCAGCGTCAGCACGGTCTACCACTTCGCGTGGAAGGAATGCCCCGCGCTCTGACACGGCGTGAGCCTCGGAACCAGCACATCACGGTCAGGAGTGACAACGATGTCCCATTCCCTGCTCCGCACCCTGTTCACCGGCGCCGCGGCCGCGGCACTCATCGCCGCGGCGACCCCGGCCGGAGCCGCCGGCCCCACCCCGCAGATCACCGCGCCGCCCGACAAGATCGTGATCGAACTCGCCACGGTGAACGGGTCCGGTTGTCGGGAGGGCACCGCGGAAGTGGCCGTCGCACCCGACAACACGGCCTTCACCGTCACCTACAGTGACTACCTGGCGCAAGTCGGGCCCGGTGCGCCACCGACCGGATTCCGCAAGAACTGCCAGCTCAATCTGCGGGTCCACGTCCCTTCGGGATTCACCTACGCCATTGTCCAGGCGGACTACCGCGGATTCGCCTTCCTCCAGCCCGGCGCGTGGGGCCAGGAGAAGGCGAACTACTACTTCCAGGGAATGCCGCAGACCACCCAGCGCACCCATCAGTTCAACGGCCCGCTCAATGACAACTGGCAGGCGACCGACAGGACGGAGTACGCCGACCTCGTCTGGGCGCCGTGCGGCGAGAAGCGAAATTTCAACATCAACACCGAACTGCGCGTCAACGCGGGCACGTCCAACCCGCAGACCGCCACCAGCTTCATGACCATGGACTCCACCGACGCGAGCGTGAGCACCCTCTACCACCTCGCCTGGCAGGCCTGCCCGGCCCCGCGGCCCCGCCCGGGCCAGTAGCGCATCGGATGCGCCGCCCCTGAGACGGCCCGGCGGTACGGGCGTCGTGGGTCCCGTACCGCCGGGTCCCGTGCCGCCGCCCCTACCGCCGGGACCGGCGGCGCTCAGGCCGCCTGGCGCGGCCGCCACGGCACGTCGCCGCGGCGCGCGGTCAGGTACATGGGGACCACGGCGGCCGCCGCCGGCACATCGGGCAGCGCGTCGACCACGGCCACGCCGCGCCGGTCTGCCTCGGGCGCTCTCGGCCGGGGCTGATGCTGCCTGTCTCCATGACGGGCTCCTTCCGGGAGTACGCCCCGTCAGCGTGCGGTCGATACCTGCGGGTTGCGTCCTGCCGCCAAGAACCGGCCCCGCCCGGGGTGCGCGCACCGTATCGGTGATCGGCTACGTTGGCGCGATGTCCGAACTGCGTACCGAACGCCTCCTCCTGCGCGCCTGGCGGGAGTCCGACCTGCGCCCCTGGGCGGCGATGAACGCCGACCCCGAAGTCCGCGAGCACTTCGACGGCGTGCTCACCCGCGAACAGAGCGAGGCGTCCGCGGCCCGCTTCCAGGCCGCCCTCGCGCAGCGCGGCTGGGGCTGGTGGGCCGTGGAGGCCCTGGCGACGGGCGAGTTCGTCGGCTTCACCGGACTGGACCCGGTGGACGACGACATGCCCTTCACAGGGGTGGAGATCGGCTGGCGGCTGGCCCGTACGGCCTGGGGGCACGGCTTCGCCACCGAGGCCGCCCGCGCCGCCCTGGCCTTCGGCTTCGAGACCCTCGCCCTGCCCGAGATCCTTGCGGTGACCACCGCCACCAACCTCCGCTCCCGAGCGGTGATGCGCCGTATCGGGATGACCCGCGACCCGGCCGACGACTTCGACGACCTCACGGTGCCCGACGGGCCGCTGCGCCCGAGCGTGGTGTACCGGCTCCGGGCGGAGGACCACCACGCCGGTCGGTAGCCCCCGCGACCGGCGCCGGCGGCCGTACGGGAGCGCCGTCAGCGGGAGGCGGAGCCCGCGGCGCCGTTGCGCCAGACCGTCACATCCAGGGTGAGGTAGGTGCTCGGCGAGTCCTCCGGCGAGATGCCGCGCACCGTGACCAGCCCGAGGTGACCGGTACCGGTCGTCACGCAGACCTGGCGGCCCGTGCCGAGCTTGTTGACGTACACGTTGTCCGTGAAGCGGGTCTCGGCGCGGCACGTGGCGAGGGAGCCCTGCTGACCCGGGTCGAGGAGCACCAGGCTCCCTCCCTGGCCCTCGGCGTCGAGGTAGCCGCCCGTGTCGTACGACAGCTCGTACCCGCCGTCCTCGCCCTTCTGGGGGCGCAGCGGGTCCTCGCCGAGGGTGAGGTGGTAGCCGGCAGTGAGGTTGACGCCCTTGTAGTCGGAGGGCGTGGGATCGGGGCGGTCGCTGCCCGTCGCGGGCTTGGAGCCGTCGGCCCGGGTGCCGCCGTTGCCCGCGCCGCCGCCGACCGTGCCGCCGGAGGCCGAGGAAGCGGCGCCCGAGTCGCCCCCCTTGTCCTTCACCAGCCCGTACACGGCCGTGCCGCCGACGACCGCCAGCACCAGGGCCGCGGCGACCACCGCCGGACCCCGCTTGCGCCCCTGCGGCCCGGGCACCGACTGCTGCGGCTGGAACGGCAGCGGCTGCCCGGACATCTGCGGGTGCATCGGCGGGGGAGTGCCGAACCGGGAGGGCGCGTACGGGCCGACGGCGGGATACGCCGGCTGCGCGGCCGGCGGCTGCTGCGGGGCCGGCGGAGGACCCTGCGGGGCCTGCCCGGTGCCCTGCACCGTCGGGGCATACGGTGCTGCGCCGCCGGCCGTCGCGGCCATGGCCGTCGGCGGATGCGCCGGAGGGGGCGGCGTGAGGTCCGGGGCCGGCGCAGCCGACCGGGCGGAGATCTCCGCGGTGACCGCTGCCGGCAGCCAGTCCTCGGGCCTGCGCAGCGACGTGGCGTCGTTGGCGGTCCGGCACAGCGCGATGACCTCGGCGACGGACGGGCGGTCCGCCGGGTCCTTGGCGAGGCAGCGGGTGACGAGCTCGGTCAACCGCGGCGGTACGTCCGACAGTTCGGGCTGCTCGTGCACGATCCGGTAGAGCACGCCGTGCGAGGGCCCCTCGCCGAACGGGGGCGCTCCGACGGCCGCGTACGCCGCGACCTGGCCGAGGGCGAAGACGTCGGTGGCCGGTCCGACGCCCCGCCCGGCGGCCTGCTCCGGCGCCATGAAGGCGGGCGTACCCACGAAGACCCCGCTGCCGGTGAGGGAGGTGGCATCGGCGGCGTGGGCGATGCCGAAGTCGATGACGCGCGGGCCGTCGGCGGCGAGCAGGACGTTCGACGGCTTCAGATCCCGGTGCACGATTCCGGCGCCGTGGATCACCTGGAGGGCCTCGGCGATCCCGGCCACCAGCAGCAGCACGGTCTCGACGGGCAGGGGGCCGTGTGCGGCCACGGCGGCGGCGAGCGAGGGTCCCGGCACGTAGGCAGTGGCCAGCCAGGGGTGGGGGCCGTCGGTGTCGGCGTCGATGACGGGCGCGGTGTAGAGGCCCTGGACCCGCTGCGCGGAGCGGATCTCCTGGGCGAACCTGCGCCGGAACTCGGGGTCCTCCGCGAACTCGGGCCGGATCACCTTGATGGCGACGGGCCGCCCCCCGGGGGTGTGGGAGAGGTACACCTTGCCCATGCCGCCCGCGCCGAGCCGTGCGCTGAGTCGGTAACCGGCCACCGTGCCGGGGTCGTCGGGACCCAGGGCCTCGAAGTGCGCGGCCGCCCTGTCGCCACGGTCGCCCATGTCGCCCTCGCCACCCGGCCGCTGACCGTCCATCACCCTACTGCTCCTCAGTCCGCCCGATCGGTGCGCACCGCACCCTATCCGAGTCGCACGCGAGCACCGGCCCTGCGTACCGCGCACCCGCACCGGCTGCGGACGGCTCTGCTGCGTCGCCGGCTCCAGGGCGGTTGACCTGCGGCGGCAGGCCCCGGCGCCGGCCGGGGGCCCTGCCGGGGAGCCGACCGGGGCGGGTTACCTTGTCCCTCGATCCAAGGGGGAAACTGCAATGTCGCACAACACGGGGTGGGCACCCCACCCGGGGCAGCCCATGCCGCAGTGGGGAGGCGGTCATGTGCCGCCGCCGGCGCCGAAACCGGGCGTCATACCCCTGCAGCCGCTCACCGTCGGGGACGTGCTCGGCGGGGCGTTCTCGACCTTCCGCCGTTACTGGAAGGCCCTGCTCGGCGTCGCGCTCGCCGTACAGGGCGCCGGACTCCTGCTCGTGGTTCTCGCGATCGGCATCACCATCGCGCTGGTGCACGACCGGCTCTCCGCGGTCCTCGACCCCGGGCCGGGGGAACGCGCCGCCGCCGAGGACGTGGTGGCCCTCGTCCTGGCCTTCGCTCCGGCCGTGGTGCTCCTGGTCGTCGCGTTGACCGTGGGCGCGGCGATGATCAGCGCGCTGGGCCCGGCCGTGATCCAGGAGGCCGTGCTGGGCCGCCCGACGACCTTCGGCGCGATGTGGCGGCGCTGCTGGTCCCGGCTGCCCTCCGTGCTCGGCACCGTGGTGCTCGCCGGCCTGATCGCGGCCGCCCCGATGCTCCTCGTCCCTGCAGTCGGAGTGCCCCTGGTCATCCTGTCCGCCGACGGGTCCGGGCCGCCGGTCGGCCTGTTCGTGCTGCTCCTGGGCGTGCTGGCCTGCCTGCCCGTCTCGGTCTGGCTCGCCACGCGCCTCAGCCTCGCGCCGGCCGCCGCGGTGTGCGAAGGGCCCGGTCCCGTCGCCGCGCTGCGACGCTCCTCCCAGTTGGCCGAGGACGGCTGGTGGCGCGTTTTCGGCATCACCATGCTCGGCCACTTCGTGGCGATGGCCGTGGGCTACGCGATCCAGATCCCCTTCACCCTCGTCGGCATGGTGGCTTTCCTGCCTGCCATGATGGAGATGGACGCCGGCGGGGCGGACGCGGATCCGAGCGTCGCGATCGCCGGACTCGCCGTGTACCTGGTCTGCATGGTGCTCGGCGGTCTGCTCAGCGGGCTGTTCCAGTTCACCTTCCCGCCGCTGGTCCTGGCCCTTCTCTACGTCGACCTGCGGATCCGCAAGGAGGACCTGGCGCCGTCGCTGCTCGCCGCTGCGGCCACGACCGCGCCCGACCGGACGGCTCCCACCGCCTCGGGGGACCCCGACGATCCGCCGTCACCGACCTGACGCACCCTGTCAACCACCGAACGCATGTCGTCCCGGCGCGACCCGCCGGGAACACTTCCTGAACAGTCGAACGCGACCGCTCCGAGGGCCTTCGGGGCGGTCCGTCGCACAGCCTCCTCGTCGGATCCTGCGCTCACCTCGCCTGATTTTTTTCGTCAATACTTTTCACAAGATTTGAAGAAACTCCGAGTTCACAGCCCTGAACCGCGCCTGACGCATCATCCGGCCTTCGGCCCGTGAACGCACAAGCCCTTGACGGCCCCCTCGGCGAGCAGTTCACTCACGCTTCGATCCCTCGGAGCCACGACGTCAGGAGCACCCCACATGCCCCCACGCCCCAGCCCGTCCCTCGCATCCGTCCTCGCGGCCGCGCTGGTCGCAGCGCTCCTCGTACTGCTGCCCGGCGCCGGCGCCCAGGCCGCGCCCGTC
Organism: Streptomyces sp. NRRL F-2664; assembly: GCF_000719345.1. Taxonomy (GTDB): domain Bacteria; phylum Actinomycetota; class Actinomycetes; order Streptomycetales; family Streptomycetaceae; genus Streptomyces. Next base: position 115,281 of record NZ_JOFX01000003.1, on the reverse strand, counting down.
CTGCTCTCGCAGGGCAGGCCCGCCACCGCCTCCAGCATCGAAGGCCCCGGCACCCCCGCCCCGGCCGCCGTCGACGGCGACAACGGCACCCGCTGGTCCAGCCAGTTCGCCGACCCCCAGTGGATACAGGTGGATCTCGGCACCCCCGCCCGGCTGAGCCAGGTGGTGCTGCGCTGGGAGACCGCCCACGCCCGCGCCTACCGGATCGAGCTGTCCACGGACGGGTCGAACTGGACCACGGCCTACTCCACCACGGCCGGTCCCGGCGGCACCCAGACCCTCGACATCACCGGCACCGCCCGGTACGTGCGGATGTACGGGACCGAGCGGGCCACCCCGTGGGGCTACTCCCTCTGGGAGTTCCAGGTCCTCGGCACCACGGGCACCGACCCCACCCTGCCCGGCGGCGGTGATCTCGGACCGAACGTGATCGTCTTCGATCCCTCGACCCCCGGTATCCAGGCCCGGCTCGACCAGGTCTTCCAGCAGCAGGAGTCCGCACAGTTCGGATCCGGCCGCTACCAGTTCCTCTTCAAGCCCGGTACCTACAACGGTCTCAATGCCCAGATCGGCTTCTACACCTCCATCTCCGGCCTCGGCCTGAGCCCCGACGACACCACCATCAACGGTGACGTGACCGTCGACGCCGGCTGGTTCAACGGCAACGCCACCCAGAACTTCTGGCGCTCCGCCGAGAACCTGGCCCTCAACCCGGTCAACGGCACCAACCGCTGGGCCGTCTCCCAGGCCGCGCCGTTCCGCCGGATGCACATCAAGGGCGGACTCAACCTGGCTCCCGACGGCTACGGCTGGGCCTCCGGCGGCTACATCGCCGACTCCAAGATCGACGGCCAGGTGGGCAACTACTCGCAGCAGCAGTGGTACACCCGCGACAGCTCGATCGGCGGCTGGTCCAACGGCGTCTGGAACCAGGTCTTCTCCGGCACCCAGGGCGCACCCGCACAGGGCTTCCCCAACCCGCCGTACACCACCCTGGACACCACGCCGGTCTCGCGCGAGAAGCCCTTCCTGTACCTCGACGGCAACGACTACAAGGTGTTCGTCCCCGCCAAGCGGGTGAACGCACGCGGCACGTCCTGGGGCAACGGCGCCGCCCCGCAGGGAACTTCCCTCCCGCTCAGCCAGTTCTACGTGGTCAAGCCGGGCGCGAGCGCCGCGACGATCAACCAGGCGCTGACCCAGGGCCTGCACCTGCTGTTCACCCCGGGCGTCTACCACGTGGACCGGACCATCCGGGTCGACCGGCCCGGCACCGTCGTCCTCGGTCTCGGCCTCGCCACGATCATCCCGGACAACGGGGTGACCGCCATGAAGGTCGGTGACGTCGACGGCGTGCGGCTCGCCGGATTCCTGATCGACGCGGGCCCCGTCGAATCGCCCTCGCTGCTGGAGGTCGGGCCGGCCGGCACCGCCACCGACCACTCCGCCGACCCGACCAGCGTGCAGGACGTCTTCATCCGAGTCGGCGGCGCGGGGCCGGGCAGGGCCACCGTCGGCATGGTCGTCAACAACCACGACACGATCGTCGACCACACCTGGATCTGGCGCGCCGACCACGGCGACGGCGTCGGCTGGGAGACCAACCGCTCCGACTACGGCTTCCGCGTCAACGGCGACGACGTGCTCGCCACCGGGCTGTTCGTCGAGCACTTCAACAAGTACGACGTGCAGTGGAACGGCGAACGCGGCCGGACGATCTTCTTCCAGAACGAGAAGGCGTACGACGCCCCCGACCAGGCGGCGATACAGAACGGCTCGATCAAGGGCTACGCCGCCTACCAGGTGGCCGACTCCGTCGACGTGCACGAGGGATGGGGACTGGGCAGTTACTGCTACTACAACGTCGACCCGACGATCCGCCAGGAACACGGATTCCAGGCGCCCGTCAAGCCGGGGGTGAGGTTCCACGACCTGCTGGTCGTCTCGCTCGGCGGCAACGGCCAGTACGAGCACGTGATCAACAGCACGGGCGCCCCGACCTCCGGGACCTCCACGGTTCCCTCCACGATCGTGTCCTTCCCCTGACCCCGGCCCCGTCACGGCGCTGCGGGGCGGCCGGAGCCGCCCCGCAGCGCGCACACCCCCCGCGGCCGGGGTCACCCCGCCCGGTGGGCGGCGATGATCCCGGCGTAGTGCCGGCCGCTCGACTTCACCGTGCGCCGCTGGGTGGCGTAGTCGACGTGCACCAGACCGAAGCGCTTGTCGTACCCGTAGGCCCACTCGAAGTTGTCCAGCAGGGACCAGGCGTAGTAACCGGCAACCGGCGCGCCCCTGCGGGCGGCACGGGCACATGCGGCGACGTGCGCCGTGAGGTAGCCGGCCCGTTCCGGGTCGTGGACGCTGCCGTCCGGGGCGACGGTGTCCGGGTAGGCGGAACCGTTCTCGGTGATGTGGACGGGCCCTGCGCCGTAGTCCAGGTGCAGACGCATGATCAGCGTCTCGAGACCGCCGGCGTCGACCTCCCAGTCCATACCGGTGCGCGGGACGCCCGGCCGCGCGACCTGCCGGGCGTACGGCGCGGGACCGTCCGGGTCGGCGGCGACGACCTGCGGGAAGTAGTAGTTCAGGCCGATCCAGTCCAGCGGAGCGGCGATCGCGGCAAGGTCCCCGGCGCGCTCGGGGAGCTCGACCCGGTACACCTCGCGCATGTCGGCGGGAAAGCCGCGGCCGTGGACCGGGTCGAGCCACCAGCGGTTGACGTGCCCGTCCATGCGGCGGGCGGCGGCCAGGTCGGCTTCGCGCGCAGTGGCGGGTTCCACGGTCGACAGGTTGTTGACGATGCCGAGGCGGGCGCCCGGCGCGGCGGCGCGGACGGCACGTGCCGCGAGCCCGTGGCCCAGCAGGAGGTGGTAGGAAGCCCGGACGGCGGCGGTCAGGTCGGTCAGACCCGGGGCCATCCGCCCCTCCAGATGTCCGATCCAGGCCGAGCACAGCGGCTCGTTGAGGGTGGCCCACTGCGTGACGCGGTCGCCGAGCCGGGCGGCCACCACTCCCGCGTACGCCGCGAAGTGCTCGGCGGTGTCCCGTACGGGCCAGCCCCCGCGGTCCTGGAGGGCCTGGGGCAGGTCCCAGTGGTAGAGGGTGACGCAGGGCTCGATGCCGGCCGCGAGGAGCCCGTCGACCAGGCGGTCGTAGAAGTCCAGTCCCTTGCGGTTGGCCGGGCCGTCGCCGCCCGGGACCACGCGCGGCCAGGCGACGGAGAAACGGTAGGCGTTGGTGCCCAGCTCCCGCATCAGGGCGATGTCCTCGCGCCATCGGTGGTAGTGCTCGCAGGCCGTGTCACCGGTGTCGCCGCCGTCGACGGCGCCCGGGACCCGGGAGAAGGTGTCCCAGATCGAAGGGGCCCGGCCGTCCTCGCCGACGGCTCCCTCGATCTGGTAGGCGGAGGTGGCGGTGCCCCAGAGGAAGTCGCGGGGCAGCGCGGCGACGTCGACGGTGTCCGCGCCGGTCGCGGGGAAGCGTGCGGAGGGGGTCATTTGACGGCTCCTGCCGTGAGTCCGGCCACCAAGTACTTCTGGAGCAGAAGGAATCCGGCGACGACGGGGATGCTGACGACCAGCGAGGCGGCCATGATCTGGTTCCAGTACACGTCGTTCTGCGTGGAGTAGCCCTGCAGGCCGACGGCCAGGGTCCGGGTGGCGTCGTTGGTCATGACGGAGGCGAACAGGACCTCCCCCCAAGCCGTCATGAAGGCGTAGACGGCGACGGCGACGATGCCGGGCACGGCGGCCGGCACCACCACGCGGAAGAGGGCGCCGAGAGGACCGCAGCCGTCGACGGTGGCCGCCTCGTCGAGGTCGCGCGGCACCGAGTCGAAATAGCCAATCAGCATCCAGATGGAGAAGGGGAGGGAGAAGGTGAGGTAGGTGAGGATCAGCGCGCCGCGCGAGCCGTGGAGGGCGATCCCGGTGACGTTGCCGAGGTTCACGAAGATCAGGAACAGCGGGAGCAGGAACAGGATCCCCGGGAACATCTGGGTGGAGAGCACCGTCAGGGTGAACAGGCGCCTGCCGCGGAAGCGGTGGCGGCTGACCGCGTAGGCAGCGAAGACGGCGATGACGACGGACGCGGCGGTGGCGCAGCCGGCCACGATCAGCGAGTTCACCAGGTACTCGGCGAGCGGGACCGTGCGCCAGATGTCGGTGTAGGGGCGCAGGGTGATCCCGCTGGGTATCCACCGGAAACGCCCGGTGACGTCCTGGAGCGGTTTGAGGGAGCTCGTGGCCATCACGAAGACGGGCAGCAGCGCGAAGGCGGCGAGCAGCGTGAGGAAGACGGCCCGCACCACCCGGAACGAGACCGGCGGATCGAGCGGGCTGCGGGTCCGGCGGACTCCCCCGGACGGGCGCGTACTAGTGGGCATCGGCGTCCTTCCGGCCGCGACCGGTCAGCAGCAGGTACGCGGCGGTGACGAGCAGCAGGAAGAGCAGCAGCAGGACGGACATGGCCGAGCCGGTGCCGAAGTTCCATGTGACGAAGCTCGATTGGTAGATGTGGACGGCGACGAGGTCGGCGGCCTCGGGGGCTGATCTGCCGAACAGCAGGAAGGGGGTGTTGAAGTCGTTGAAGGTCCACAGGAACAGCACCAGAACCAGCACCTGGTTGACGGCCCCGAGCGAGGGCAGGGTGATGCGGCGGATCTGCTGCCACACGCCGGCGCCGTCGAGTGCTGCGGCCTCGTAGAGGTCGCCGGGGATGTTCTGGAGGGCGGCCGTCACGATCAGGAAGGCGAAGGGCCAGGTCTTCCAGACGGCGACGGTCAGCATCGCCCAGAAGCTGTTGTCGCCGATCAACCAGAAGGTGTGCTCGCCGCCGCCGAGGCCCAGCTGCTCGTGGAGGACGTGGTTCACCAGGCCGTTGTCCCGCTGGAACATGAACGCCCAGGTGATGACCGCGGCGTAGGCGGGCAGTGCGTACGGGACGAAGAACAGCGCGCGCAGCAGCCCCCGGCCCCGGAAGGAGTGCTGGGTGAAGACCGCGGCCGCGGTGCCCAGCAGCCAGCACAGGGAGACGGACAGGAAGGTGAACAGGCAGGTGGTGAGGAAGGAGTCCAGGAGGGCCCTGCCGACGGGCCGGTTGATGTCCACCGCCAGCTCGTAGTTGCCCAGACCAGTCCACGGGGCCCGGGACCAGTCCCGGATGAAGAACTGCGTGAGCTTGCGGAAGCTCATCACGATTCCCATCACCATCGGGACGAGGTGGACGAGCAGTTCGAGCAGCAGGGCGGGAAGCAGGAGCAGGTAGGGCAGGGTCCTGCGGCGCGCCCGTCCCGGGCTGCGGGCGGCGCCGCCGGGCCGGGGGGCGCGTCCGCGGGCGCCGTCCGCGCTGGGGGCCGGGGTGGGTACGGCTGCGGAGGGGCTGCGGGAACCGGTCCGCGGCGGGACCGTGCCGGGCGTACCGGGTGCGGTGGGCCTCCTGGGCGTGCCGGGTGGTGATGTCATGGCCGCCGGCTCAACCGGTCATCTGCTGCTGGGCCTTGGCGAGCCGGGCTCCGACCGATTCCGTGGTCACCGGCCGGCCCGCAGCGGCATCGGCGAAGAGCTCCTTGACGGCGGTGCCGACAGTCGTCTCGAACTGGGACTCCTGCGGCACCTGGGGGAGCGGGGCCGCGCTGGTGGCGAGCGTGTCGCGCAGGACGGTGAGGTCCGGTCCGGCGAAGGCGGGATCGCTCTGCGCCGCCTTGACGGGAGGGATGGATCCGTAGGCCTTGTTGAGGACCTTCTGCTCCTCGTCGCTGGTCATGAACTCCACGAACTTCAGGGCGCCGTCGAGGTTGTCGGTGTTCTTGAAGACCGCCAGGTTGATGCCCGCGACCATGGAGTTGACCTGCGGGCCGTCCGCCCCCGGGGCGGTGCCGGCCGGGACCGGCACGGGCGCGGTGCCCCAGTCGCCCTCCTTCATGCCGTGGGCCTTGAAGGAACTGGCCGCGCTCTGCCACAGCACCATGGCGGTCCGGCCGCTTGCGAAGTCCTGGAGCGACTGGTTCTTGTCGTACTCGGCGTTGCCGGGCGCGATGATCCCGTCCTTGGCCATCAGGTCCACGTACTGCTTGACGGCGGCGACGTTGGCGGGGGTGTCGAAGGTCGGCCTGCCGGCGGAGTCGAAGAAGGACCCGCCGTGCTGGCGGGACAGGACGAAGACCTGGTGGATGTTGTTGGCGAGGTTGGCGCCCTCGGCGCCGAGCGCCCACGTGCCGCGCCGGCCGTCCCCGCTGATCCTGCGTCCGGTCTCGACAAGTTCGTCCCAGGTCGCCGGCGGCTTGTCGATGCCCGCGTCCCGGAACACCTTCTTGTTGTAGTACAGGGCGTAGGCCATCGAGTAGAGGGGCACGGCCGCCGGGTCCTGCCCGGGGGCTCCCGCCGAGCCCACGGCGGACGGCACGAAACGGTCGCGGCCGCCGATCGCCTCGAAGTTCTCGGTGTTCCAGGGCAGCAGGGCCCCGGTGGCCTGGAGCGACGCGGACCAGGTGTTGCCGATGTTCAGCACGTCGGGGCCCTGCCCGGAGGCGGTCGCGGCGAGGATCCGGCCCAGCAGGTCGGGCCAGGGGATGACTTCCAGCTTGACCTTGATGCCGGTCCGCTCCTCGAACTTCTTCAGCTCCGGGCCGAGTACGGCCCGGTCTGCGGCGATGTCCGCGCCCTGGTTGGAGGCCCAGTACGTGAGCTCGCCGGGGGCGGAGTTCGAGCCGGCACCGCCGGTGGATCCGCCGCCGCACGCGGTGGCGGCGGTGAGCAGGGCGGTGGCGGTGAGGGCTGCGACGGCGGCTCGGGCCGCGGTCCTGGCGAGGGGCTCACGGGTGGATCTGCGCATGGCGGCTCAGTCCCTTTCGGAGGGGTCGGGAGGCGGGGCCGGTGTCCTGCGGAACGGTTGCTGCGCTGGACCGAGCGATGCGGCCCACGGCTTAACTTAGGGCGTGAGTTAAGTCGGGGGGAAGGGTCGCGTCAAGGGGGCGGGCAGGGGTATGTTGCGAGCGGTGTCACGCGACGTGACGGCGGAAGGGACCACATGACGACAGGGCGAGGCGGACGCACGGTACGGGACCTGCGGCGCGGCAACCGCAGCGCCGTGCTCCAGCGGCTGTACTTCGGGGGCCCGATGAGCCGCCAGGAACTCGGACCCGCGACCGGGCTGAGTTCGGGTTCCGTCAGCAACGTCGTGGGCGAACTCGTCGCGGACGGACTGCTGGAGGAGGCCGGCGTGGTCGACTCGGACGGCGGCCGGCCCCGCACCCTGCTGCGTGTCCGCCCCGGCAGTGCGTTCATGATCGGCGTGGACGTCGGCGAGACCCGGGTCCGCGTCGAGCTGTTCGACCTCGCACTGACCGAACGCGCCCGCGCGGAGCTGCCGTTGCTGCCCCGCGGCTGCTACGACGTCGGGCCGATCGTCGAGCACATCCGGACGGGCGTCGCCACCGTCCTCGCCGACGCCGGGATCGGCGCGGACCGGCTGCTCGGCGTAGGGATCGGCGTTCCCGGCATCGTGGACCAGGACGCCGCGGGCGGATCCGTGGTCCACGGCCAGACCATCGGCTGGGACGCAGTGCCGCTGGAACGGCTGCTGCGGGCCACCGGGGCGGTGCCCGAGGAGGTCCCGTACCTCATCGACAACGGCGCGCGCACCCTCGGCCAGGCGGAGATGTGGTTCGGTGCCGGGCGCGGGGCCAGGGATGCGGTCGTCGTGCTCTTCGGCTCCGGCGTGGGCGCGAGTCTGATCACCGACGGCTCGCCGGACGGCGGAGCGACCGCCGGGACGCCCCTCGAATGGGGGCACCTGACCGTTTCCGTGCGCGGCAGGCGCTGCCGCTGCGGCGCCCTGGGCTGCCTGGAGGCCTACACGGGTGCGGAAGCGCTCCTGGCCCGCTGGGCGGAGCGGGGCGGCGGCCCGGCGCGGTCCGGGGCGGCGGATGAGGAGGAGGCCCTCGCGGAACTGCTCGCGGGGGCCCGCGCGGCGGACCCGGTGGCCGTCGAGATCCTGGACGAGACGGCGGAATACCTGGGTGCGGGCCTGTCGGACCTCATCAACCTCTTCCAGCCGGAGCGGATCCTGATCGGAGGCTGGGCGGGGCTGATGCTCGGCCCGTACATCCTTCCCGCGCTCCGGGAGCACGCCACCCGCTACTCCCTGCGGCACCCGGCCGGCCGGGTCACGGTGGGTCTCGGCTCACTGGGACCGGACGCGGTCACGGTCGGCGCGGCGACGCTCCCGCTGTCGGCGTTCTTCGCCACCGGCGGCCGCCGGGCCGCGCCGGAACCCCCGGCGGAACCCCCCGCCTGGCACGCATCGCTGTCCGCCCGCGCCGGCGGAGCCTGACACCACCGATCCGGGCCGCCCGTCCCGGTCCGGCGCGCGGGGCCGATCGAGGGGACAATTGCCCCATGGCAGACACAGGGACGCCGCCGGCCGGCGCCGGATCCCCGGCCGGGGGACGCTACGGCGAGCAGGTCTTCCGGCCCGACCGGGGCGGCGAGGGCGACCGGATCGACCTCGGCGCCCTCACCTACGACGACACCACCATGGCCCGGCTCCGCGCACTGGGAGCGGGCCCCGGCTGGAGCTGCCTGGATGTGGGGGCGGGAACGGGCACGGTGGCCCGCCGCCTCCTCGCGGAAGCGGGCGTAGCGGAGGTCGTCGCCGTCGACCGCGACGTGCGCTTCCTCGCCGAACATCCCACGGCCGGACTGACCGTGCTCCAGGCGGACGTCACCACCGCCGGTTTCACCGCAGGCCCCTTCCAGCTGGTCCACGCCCGATTCGTGCTCATGCACCTGCCCTCCCCGCGCAGCATGGTCGCCCGACTGAGCGAACTCCTCGCCCCCGGCGGCGTCCTGGTCATCAGCGACGCGGTCGACCTGACCACGGACTCGGCTCCGCCTACGCCGTACACCCGCGCCATGCGGGCCATGTGGCAGGGCCTGCGCCACACCATCGGCACGGACGTCACCCAAGTGCCGCATCACCCGGAGCTGTTGCGCGACGCCGGCCTGGAAGGGGTGGCCGCGGAGATCCACGTACCGCCCCTCCTGCCGGGCAGCCCGATCAGCCGGTTCTGGGCGGACACCTGGGAGCGTGCCCGCGACGCCATGGTGGGCACCGGCATCGTCGACGACGACGGACTCGACGAAGCCCTGCGCCACCTGGCCGCCTCCGACCGCACCGGCCTGTCGCCGGGAATGCTCACGGCGTGGGGCCGCAAGCCCGCGGCACCCTGAGGAACCGGCGGAGAGTGCGCGGGCGCCGACGCGGCGGGCGGCTGCGCTGCTCCGTGCGCGCACTCCTCCGCAGTCGCGCCGTCGGGCAGGATACGCACGTGCAGACGACGGCGGAGCTGGTGGAGAGGGCGGCCGCGCTGGCCGCCCGGGGTGGTCGGCGGATCCTCGGCGTGACCGGGCCGCCCGGTGCCGGCAAGTCCACCCTCGCCGCCCGGCTGGCCGAAGCGCTCGGTCCGCACTCCGCGGTGGTCGTCCCCATGGACGGCTTCCACCTCGCCCAGGCCGAGCTGAACCGGCTGGGCCGGGCGGACCGCAAGGGCGCACCGGACACCTTCGACGCGGCCGGGTACGTGGCGCTGCTGCACCGGCTGCGCGCATCCGGCGGCGCCACCGTCTACGCGCCGGCCTTCGATCGCTCCCTGGAGGAGCCGATCGCCGGCAGCATCGCCGTGCCTGCGGAGGTGCCGCTGGTGATCACCGAGGGGAACTACCTGCTGCACGACGCGGGGGAGTGGGCCGAGGTCCGGCCGCTGCTCGACGAGACCTGGTACTGCGCCCCGCCGGAGGGCAGGCGCGTCGGGCGCCTGGTCGAACGGCATGTGCGGCACGGCAGGGAACCGGCCGAGGCGCGGGCCTGGGTGGCCCGTTCGGACGAGGCGAACGCCCGACTCGTGGCCCCGGGACGCCACCGCGCCGACCTCGTCGTCGACCCCGGCTGACCGTGGGCGTGGGCCTCAGGGCGCCGGTGTGGCGAAACAGCGTTGTCCGAATCCGCTGTTAGGGTGACGTGTGCTCGTCAAGGCGGGCGTCTTTCGGTTTCTGACATTCCAACGGGGTTCACACGTGAAGTTTCGTCATGTCCGTGCAATAGCCGTCTTCGGCATCGCCATCGTCGCGCTGACGGGTGCCCGCGGTTCCGGCGGCGGCAGCTGCAGTGGCGGCAGCAGCTCCAGCTCCAGCTCCAGCAGCTCCGGCGGCAGCACCAGCGGCGGCACCGACAGCACCAGTGGTACCAGCGGTTCGAGCAGCAGTTCCGGCGGCACCACCACCACCGGCGGTACCAGCAGGGACAAGGCCGAGCGCGACATCCGGATCGACAGCTGCAAGCTGGACAGTACCGGCAAGAACCTGGTCGCCCGGCTGACCGTCACCAACAGCGGTTCGCTGGACCAGGCCTACAACATCACCATGAAGTTCAACCCGGCCGCCGGATCCAGCGCGGTCGCGGCCCAGGCCCGGGTGAGCGGCCTCAAGGTCAAGGCGGGCGCGTCCCAGCAGACCGAGGCCACCACGCCGTACACCGGCAAGGGCGACGGAAGCGAGTACAAGGAGTGCGTCGTCTCCACGGCGTCGAAGAGCTCCCTCTGACACACCGCCCGAGGTCCCGGCCGGCCGCTGCGCGCAGCCGGCCGGGCCCGGGACTTCGCGTCAGGCGAGGTCGAACCGGTCGAGGTTCATGACCTTGTTCCAGGCCGCGACGAAGTCACGGACGAACTTCTCCCGCGCGTCCTGGGCCGCGTAGACCTCCGCGATGGCCCGCAGCTGGGAGTTCGAACCGAAGACCAGGTCCACGGCGGTGGCGGTCCACTTGGGTTCGCCACCCTCCACGCCGGCGGCGCGTCCTTCGAAGACGTTCTCGTCGGTGGCCGACGCCTTCCACTGCGTGCCCATGTCGAGCAGGTTGACGAAGAAGTCGTTGGTCAGGGTCTCCGGCCGGTCGGTGAACACACCGTGCGCGGACTGCCCGAAGCCGGTGTTGAGGGCGCGCATACCGCCGACGAGCACCGTCATCTCGGGCGCCGTCAGGTTCAGCATGCCGGCACGGTCGAGCAGCAGGGTCTCCGGCGACAGCTTCTCCCCCGCCGACAGGTAGTTGCGGAACCCGTCGGCCCGCGGCTCCAGGACCGAGAACGCCTCCACGTCCGTCTGTTCCTGCGTGGCGTCCGTGCGTCCGGGCGCGAACGGGACCGTGATGTCGTGCCCGGCGTTCTTCGCGGCCTGCTCGACCGCCGCGCACCCGCCCAGGACGATCAGGTCGGCGAGCGAGATCTTGGTCCCCCCGTTCTGGGAGGCGTTGAAGTCCTGCTGGATCCCTTCGAGGGTCCGCACGGTCTCGGCGATCTCCGGCAGGGCGTTGACCTCCCAGTCCTTCTGCGGCGCGAGCCGGATGCGGGCGCCGTTGGCGCCGCCCCGCTTGTCGGTGCCGCGGAAACTGGCCGCCGACGCCCAGGCCGTGGTGGCCAGTTGGGAAACGGTCAGTCCGGAGGCGAGGATCCGGCCCTTGAGGGCGGCGATGTCCCCGGCCGTCACCAGCTGGTGGTCGACCGCCGGTACCGGGTCCTGCCACAGCTGCGGTTCGGGGATCCACGGACCGAGGTAGCGCGAGATCGGTCCCATGTCGCGGTGCAGCAGCTTGTACCAGGCCCTGGCGAACGCGTCGGCGAGCTTGTCCGGATTCTCGTGGAAGCTCTTCGAGATCCGGGCGTAGACGGGATCCACCTTGAGCGCGAGGTCCGTCGTCAGCATCATCGGAGCGTGCCGCTTGGCGGGATCGTGCGCGTCGGGCACCGTGCCCTGCGCCGCGGGATCCTTCGGGGTCCACTGCTGCGCCCCGGCGGGGCTCCTCGTCAGCTCCCAGTCGAAGCCGAACAGGTTGTCCAGGTATCCGTTGTCCCACTTCGTGGGCTCGTTCGTCCACGCGCCCTCGAGCCCGCTGGTGATCGTGTGGACACCCTTGCCGCTGCCGAACGAGTTGTGCCAGCCGAGGCCCTGCTGCTCCAGCGGGCCGGCCTCCGGTTCCGGACCGACGTACTCGGGATCGACCGCGCCGTGGCACTTGCCGAAGGTGTGGCCGCCGACGATGAGCGCGACCGTCTCCTCGTCGTTCATCGCCATGCGCGCGAAGGTCTCCCGGATGTCGCGTGCAGCGGCGAGGGGATCCGGATTTCCGTTGGGCCCTTCGGGATTGACGTAGATCAAGCCCATCTGCACCGCACCGAAAGGACCCGTGAGTTCCCGGTCACCGCTGTAGCGCTCGTCTCCGAGCCAGGTGTCCTCCGGCCCCCAGAAGACCTCCTCCGGCTCCCAGATGTCCTCCCGGCCGAAGCCGAATCCGAACGTCTTGAACCCCATGGACTCCATGGCGCAGTTGCCGGCGAAAACCAGAAGGTCGGCCCAGGAGATCTTCCTCCCGTACTTCTGCTTCACGGGCCACAGGAGCCGGCGCGCCTTGTCCAGACTCGCGTTGTCCGGCCAGCTGTTGAGAGGGGCGAAGCGCTGCGCGCCGGAACCGCCGCCGCCGCGGCCGTCGGCGATGCGGTATGTCCCCGCCGCGTGCCAGCTCATCCGGATGAAGAGCGGTCCGTAGTGGCCGTAGTCGGCGGGCCACCAGTCCTGCGACGTCGTCATCACCTCGAAGACGTCGCGCTTCAGCGCGTCGACGTCCAGGGTCGCGAATTCTTCCGCGTAGTCGAAGTCCTCGCCCATCGGATTGGCCTGGGGCGGGTTCTGGTGGAGAACCTGGAGGTCCAACTGGTTCGGCCACCAGTCCCGGTTCGTCCTGGGACGAGTGGTCGCGGGAGTGGGGGAGGGGATTGCTGGGTTCTCGCTTTCGCTGCCGGACACGTCCGTCCTTCTTCCTGTCTCGGAGTCTCGGTGCTTCCATCTGGCTGCTCGCTCTTGACGGCGTCCGTATGGTCGCGCACCGCGGACCGCCCGGCGGAGAGAACACGCAGGGCTTCCCCGCCCAAGAAACTTTCCCGCTCCGGCCGGGCGGGACCGGGAAAGAACGGGAAAGATCGTACGATCACCGATATCGCTGGCGCCGGTATCGGAAAAGCCCGGCCGTATCCCGCCGGGTACCCTGTAGCTGCCTTTTCGGCCCCGTCACCGGTCGCGCCGAAATCCTGTCCTGCCTAACCCGAACTGGTGAACCAAGATGAGTGACCTGCTGGAGCGGCTGCGGGTGCGTGGCTGGCGCATGACGTCCCAGCGGCGTGTCGTCGCGGAGGTCCTCGACGGCGAGCACGTGCACCTCACCGCCGACGAGGTGCACGCCCGCGCGGCCCAGGCGCTGCCCGAGATCTCCCGGGCGAGCGTATACAACACGCTGGGCGAGCTGGTCGCCCTCGGTGAGGTCGCGGAACTCTCCGCGCACGGGCGGGCCAAGCGCTACGACCCGAACGCGCACCGCCCCCACCAGCACCTGGTGTGCTCCGGCTGCGGCCTCATCCGCGACGTCCGGCCGACCGGCGACCCGCTGGCCGGCCTGCCCGCGCAGGAGCGTTTCGGTTTCGCCGTGTCCGACGTCGAGATCGTCTACCGCGGGCTCTGCCCCTCCTGCACGGCGGCTCCGCCGCACGCGTGACGCCAGGGCGCGGAGCTACCACTCGGGGTGGACGTCATGGCTGTCGTAGCGCTCGCCGGCCGAGGTGATCCAGGGGCGGAAGCGGCCGGGACCGGTGGTGTCGTGGGCGTAGTCGACCGGCTCGCGCGTGTCGTCCGTAACGATGACCGCGCCGGCCCGCTGCGCACTGCGCAGGGCATGGGTCCAGTGGCGGCCGCGGTGGCCGGTGCGGTAGTCGGGGATCTTGCACTGGGACATCTCGGGTCTCACTGCCTGGGTCTCGTCATCGGATCCGGACAGGTCGTCTACCCCGTTCGACCCGCTCCGAACGTGCGGGTCCGGGCCGGTGGCGGGCGGCGGGCGGCCCTCTCGTGCGGCCCGTGCGCGTGCGCCAGAGTGGTCTGCGCACCCTCCCACCCGACGGATGGAGCTTCGCCGTGGCCATGTCCTCCGCAGCACCGGGAACCACGCCCACCGCGGCGGCCCCTCCCGCAGCACCGGCCTCCGCCGTCCGGATCGAACGGGACGGTCCCGTGACGACGGTGATCCTGGACCGTCCGGAGGCCCGCAACGCGGTCGACGGCCCGACCGCGTCCCGGCTCGCCGACGCCTTCCGTGCCTTCGAGGCGGACGACGAGGCCTCCGTCGCCGTCCTGTGGGGAGCGGGCGGTACGTTCTGCGCGGGCGCGGACCTGAAAGCCGTCGGGACCGACCGCGGCAACCGGGTGCGGCCCGACGGGGACGGGCCCATGGGCCCCACGCGGATGCGGCTGACCAAGCCCGTGATCGCCGCGATCAGCGGCCATGCGGTGGCGGGCGGCCTGGAGCTGGCCCTGTGGTGCGACCTGCGGGTCGCCGAGGAGGGCGCGACCCTCGGCGTCTTCTGCCGCCGCTGGGGCGTGCCGCTGATCGACGGCGGCACCGTACGGCTGCCGCGCCTGATCGGCGAGAGCCGTGCCATGGACCTGATCCTGACCGGCCGCCCGGTGACGGCCGCGGAGGCCCACGGGATGGGGCTGGTCAACCGCCTCGTACCCGCAGGGGAGGCCCGGCGTCAGGCCGAACGCCTCGCGCACGAGATTGCCGGGTTCCCGCAGCTGTGCCTGCGCCACGACCGTCTCTCCGTACACGAACAGTACGGTCTGGAGGAGCGGGAGGCCCTGGCGGCCGAGCACCGGCACGGGCTCGTACCCCTGACCGCCGGCGAGACGCAGGCCGGCGCCGACCGCTTTGCGGCCGGAGCCGGCCGCCACGGCACCTTCCCCGGCTGACGTCGTCGCTCGGGCCGGCTCGCGGGGGAGGCCGGCGTCGGGTACGAGGGGGGCGTGGAAGGGGGCGCGCCGGGCGGCGGGTCAGGCCTGGGGCGGGGGCGGGTTCCCCTGGTCGCGGCGCAGCTGCTCCTTGAGCTTGTCCTGGCCGGTGTCCACGTGCCTGCTGTACTTGCCCTGGGTCCTGCCGTCGACGTAGTCGCCGGCCTTGTCGATGCCCTGGTCGGCCTTGCTCTCGTGACCGCGCAGCATCTGCTTGAGCTTGTCCATCATCGACATGTTGGTCCTCCTTTGCGTCATTTCCCCCACGGCAAGGGTTGCCGATGATCCACCGGGTCGCATCCGCGAGGCTGTGACCTGCGCGGATATCGACCACTTCGGTTGGGTTGGTGCACCCCCGGGCCGCCGGAGGAGCGGCGCAGGGGTCGGCGTGGAACGATTTCCGCATGACAGAGAGCATGAGCCCGTACATGTCCACGGCGCGGGTCACCGTCCTGGGGGTGCAGCCCGGTGACCCGCCCTTCCGGATCGTCGAGATCGACGGGGAGGTGGTCCGCATGGCGACGTCCATGACCGATGTGATCCTGGCTGCCGCGGACGCGGGGATCACCATCCACGACCTCGACGACCCGGACTCGGTCCGCTGGGTCGGCGGCGGGAAACTCACCTGGCGGCTGCACTAGCGTGACTGTGCCTGCCGTCGTCCGCCTCCGGGCCACGCGTACCACCGAGAAGGATCGGTGGCCAGGGGTCGGTCGACGGTCACACGCGCGTGCGGCAGCAACGGCCGGTCAGGCGGTGCACGCGAACACGGTGCGAACGGGGGGTGGTTCGGGCGGCGGATCAGGTGGCGCGTCCGTAACGGACGGCGTCGCTCCAGATGCGCTCCAGTCGCACGGTCGTGCCGGGGCGGGGAGCGTGCCAGATCCGGTCGTCGCCGGCGTAGATGCCGACGTGGGTCATGGTCGCTCCCCGGGGGAAGAAGACCAGGTCACCGGCCGTGCGATCGGCCTTGGGGATGTGGCGGGTGTGCTCGTACTGCTGGTCGGCCGTGCGCGGGAGGCGCTTGCCGGCTTTCTTGAAGGCGTAGAGAGTCAGGCCCGAACAGTCGAAGCGTCTGGGGCCGGTGGCGCCGTAGGCGTACGGCGAGCCCTGTTTGGAGGCCGCCACCGCGACGGCTTTCGCGCCGTACGACGGTGTCGCGTGGGCCGGGTCGACGGGGCCGGCCAGAGCGCCGGCCGCGAGGAGCAGTATGCAGAAGACGGCGCGTGCTCGGGGGCAACAGCCGGTCGGACAAGTGCCCTTGAGGGCCTTTCGGAAGTCGGTCCTGGAGCAGGACATCGTGACACCTCCGCAATCGGTTGGCAGGCGACGATTCAGATCAGCGGCCTGGTCCTGTTCTCGGTGGCAGTCGTCTTGGCTCTGACGGCGGACCAGTTTTCCCGCACGCCCCGTCCCGGACGCATCGGACACGGTGCAATTTGTCCCGATTTTGCGTTCGATTAGAGATGATCATGAATGATGATCGTCATACCACCGCCGATGTGCTGAATCGGGCCCCCGGCAGGCATCGGCCCGCCCCCGAGCGGGCACGCAGCACGGGTGACCCCGACCGAACTGCTCCCGGCGCCACCGCCCCGCGCCGTCGCCCGCAGGGCCCTGATCGCCGGTTCGGCCGGCAACCTCGTCGAGTGGTACGAGTTCGGCGTCTACGGCTGCTTCGCCACCGTCATCGCGGCCAACTTCTTCACCCCGCACCCGGAAAGCCACGGCGGCGCAGCCGAAGCGCTGGTCGCCACCTACGCCTCGTTCGCCCTCGCCTTCTTCTTCCGGCCCGTCGGCGCGCTCGTGTTCGGCCGCATCGGTGACCGCCTCGGCCGCCGCCCCACCCTCGTCCTCGTCATCGGCCTCATGACGCTCGCCACCACCCTGATCGGACTCCTGCCCACGCGCGCCGACATCGGCGCCGCCGCCCCCTGGCTGCTCACATTCCTCCGGGTGCTCCAAGGGCTGTCCGCAGGCGGGGAGTTCGGCGGCGCGGTGTCACTCATGGTGGAGTACGCACCGCCCGGCCGGCGCGGCCTCTACGGCGCGTGGCAGTCCTTCACCGTGGCCCTCGGACTGCTGGCCGGCGCCGGTACGGCAGCCGCCCTGGCCGCGCTCCTGCCCGCCGCAGCGCTGTACGACTGGGGTTGGCGGATCCCGTTCCTGCTGGCCCTGCCCCTGGGAACGGTCGCGCTGTGGCTGCGTACGGCGCTGCAGGAACCCCCGGACACGCCCCCCGCACCCCCCGACGGCCCACCCGCGGTGACCGGCCCGACCGACCTGCGCGAGCAGGTCCGTGCCGTCGTGCTCGGCATCGCAAGGATCATGGGCTGGTCGGCAGCCGGATACGCCTTCCTCGTCGTACTGCCGTCGCACCTCCAGACCGCGACGGGCGCGTCCTTCCGCGACGCACTGCTCGCCACCACCCTCGTCAACCTCGGCTTCGCCGCGGCGATCCTGCCCGCCGGAGCCCTCAGCGACCGCATCGGCCGGCGCCCCGTGATGCTCGCCGGTGCGCTCGGCGTCGCCGTACTCGCTTTCCCGCTCCTGCAGTTGCTCCAGTCCCCGGGGGCGTCCCCGCAGGTCCGGGCCGCGGCCGTGCTCGCGGCCGGCGCGCTCGTCGGCCTCCTCGCCGGACCGGGACCGGCCATGCTCGCCGAGATGTTCCCGCGCCGCGTGCGCTGCACCGGACTCGGACTCTCCTACGCCCTCGCCAACGCCGTCTTCTCCGGTTGCGCCGGCCTGTTCATCACCGCGCTCACAGCCCGGACCGCGGACACCGCCGCCCCCGCCCACTACGCCGCCGGAGCGTGCGTCCTCAGTGCCGCGGCGCTGTCGACCCTGCGCGGCAACGACCACCGGGAGCCGCTGCGATGAGAGTGATCGGCCTGATGTCCGGGACCTCGTACGACGCCGTGGACGCCGCCGCCTGCGACCTCGACCACCGGCCGGGCGACGGCGCCCTGCACCTGACCCCGCTCGGCATGGTGAGCGAGCCGTACCCGGCAGACCTGCGCACCGCGCTCGCGCAGGCCATGCCGCCCGCACCCACCACCTTCACCGACGTGTGCCGGCTCGACACCGGCATCGGGCAGGCCTTCGGACGGCTCGCCCTGCTGGCCGACCGCGAACTGTGCGGGGGAAGAGCCGAGTTGATCGCCTCACACGGGCAGACCGTGTACCACTGGGCGGAGCGCGGACGGGTCCACGGCACCCTCCAGCTCGGCGAACCGGCCTGGATCGCCGAGGCCACCGGCCGTCCCGTCGTCTCCGGCTTCCGGACGCGCGACGTCGCGGCCGGCGGGCAGGGCGCCCCCCTGGTCGGCCTGATCGACCAGATGCTGCTGCGCGACCGCCCCGGCGTGCCCGCCGCCCTGAACCTCGGGGGCATCGCCAACGTCACCGTGGTGCCCGGTGACGGCGACCCCGTGGCCTTCGACACCGGCCCCGGCAACGCCCTGATCGACGCCGCCGTACACGAACTCAGCGGCGGCCGGCTCGCCTACGACGAGAACGGCGCGCTCGGCGCCGCCGGGCAGGTCCACGACGGCCTGCTCCGGCGGCTGCTCGCCGAGCCGTACTACGGGTTGCCCGCACCGCGGACGACGGGGAAGGAACTCTTCCACCGGGAATACCTCCGCGCCCACCTGGCGCAGTTCGCCCCGCTCCCGCCGCAGGACGTCGTTGCCACGCTCACCCGCCTCACCGCCCGCACCGTCGCCGAGGCGCTGCGCCCCTTCGCTCCCACCGAGGTCTTCGCCTCCGGCGGCGGAGTGCGCAATCCGACGCTCACGGCGATGCTCCGCGCCGAACTGCGCGGTACGCGGCTGCGCGCCTCCGACGATCTGGGACTGCCCGCCGCGGCGAAGGAGGCCTACGCGTTCGCCGTGCTCGGCCACCTCGCCCTGCACGGCCTCCCCGGCAACGCCCCCGGCTGCACCGGGGCCGCCGGCCCCCGCGTCCTGGGGTCGATCACCCCGGGCCGCCGACCTCTGCGGCTGCCCGCCCCGCCGCCGTCCGCCCCGTACTCGCTGCACGTGGCAGCGGCCGGGGCCACCGCAGCCACGCCCTGTGGAGGCAGCGCGCCGTCCGCGCGGCACCCCGGCGCGGAACTCCGCGAGGGCCCCGCCCTCTGAGAGTCCGGCCGGGGGGCCGGCGCCGGCATCACCTTGCGACGATCTTGCGCACGTTCTCGATGCTGCCGCAGTCCGAGGCCAGCTGCCTCTCCCGCTCCGCCAGGAAGGCGGCACCCAGCTCGGCCCGGCGCTCCGCCGGGACGTTCTCCCTGGTGCCGTTGAGGATGGTCCGCTCCTCCTCGTCCAGGTGGTGGGAGACCGCCTGGACGAGGTCCTCCAGGCGCTCGTCCCACTCGTCGGAGCCCACCTCGTCCACTTCCAGGAGCTTCAGCAGCGCCTCGTTGCCCTCGGCGTGCTCCTCCTCGCCGTGTTCCACCTCGTCGTCGTCGACGCCCCGGAAGCGCTTCAGGGCGCCGTAGACCTCGGCCTCCTCGGCCTCGCCGTGTGCGATGAGCAGCGCCGAGAACTGGTCCCGGGCCGCCTCGCGGTCGGCCTCGACGCTCCGCATCCGGCGGAACAGCTCCTCCATCGTGCGGTGGTCCTCGAGGATCGCCTCGACCACGTCCTGGCCCTTGCCCTCGCCCGCCATGCGCCGTGCCTCCGATCAATCAGGTTTTCGGTCCTCTGGCGCTTGCTCCGTCGACGCCGCCTGAAACCTTCCCCCTGCGGCGCCGGCACCGGCCGCGGAGCACCATCGGAACACCGCGGGGCCGGGCCGTTGCGCCGACCGGACCAGGGCGGTCAGGGCCGGACGGGCCACGGCCCGCCCGTACGCGGCCGTGTCGGCACCGGTGACGCCGCGGCTCCTGCCATCGTGGGCCACCGCCCAGTGTCTCCCCCTGGAGGTTCCGCGTGTCCCCACGCCCGAACGGCCGCGCCCGCCGGATCCGCCCCTCCGTGCGCCTGGCGGCCGCCACCGCCGTGTGCGCCGCCCTGCTCGGCGCGGCCGCACTGCCGGCGCAGGCAGCGGCCGACCGCAACCCGCCGCCGCCCGCGCCGGACCTGCGCCAGGAACTGCGGGAGCTGGTGGACCGTCCCGACGGGCCGCCCGGAGTCATCGCCGTCCTGCGCGACGGCGATCGTACGAGCGTCTACCGCGCGGGCGTGGCCGACGTGGAGAGCGGCAGGCCGCCCGGCAAGACCGACCACATGCGCATCGCCAGCGTCGCGAAGGCCTTCAGCGGGGCCGTGGCCCTCACCCTCGTCGACCGCGGCCGGCTGCACCTGGACGACACGATCGGCAAGGTCCTGCCCGGCCAGCCGGCCGCCTGGCACGCGGTGACGCTGCGCCAACTGCTCCACCACACCAGCGGCCTGCCGGACTACTCGGCGTCCCAGGACTTCATCGACATCGTCACCGCGAACCCCCGCCACCGCTTCGACTCCCGGCGCCTGCTGGAGTTCGTCGCCGACGAGGACCTCGAATTCCGGCCGGGCAGCCGCTACCACTACTCCAACTCCGACAACATCGCCGTCGCCCTGATGGCCGAGGCCGTCACGGGCACCCGGTACGAGACGCTGCTGCGCGAGCTCGTGTACCGGCCGCTGGGCCTCACCGCGACCAGCCTGCCCCAGGGCTACCGGCTGCCCGAGCCCTACCTCCACGGCTACCAGATCGACCCGCAGGAAGGCCCCGTCGACGTCAGCGAGGCCATCAGCGCCTCAGGGGCCTGGGCGGCCGGCGGCATCGTCTCGACGCCGCAGGACCTCACCGCCTTCATCCGGGGCTACGCGGGCGGCGCCCTCTTCTCGGAGCGCACCCGACGCCAGCAGTTCACCTTCATCCCCGGCGCGCTGTCCCAGCCCCCCGGGCCCGGCCGCACCGAGGCGGGCCTGGCCATCTACCGCTACACCACCCGCTGCGGAACGGTGTACGGCCACACCGGCAACACGCCCGGCTACACGCAGCTCGCGGCGGCCACCGCCGACGGCAGGCGCTCGCTGACCTTCACGATCACCACCCAGACGTCCCTGACCAACAACCCCGACCTGCTCGCGCAGGTCCGGGAGGTCCAGGAGGACTTCGTCTGCGCGCTGCTGCGCGGGTAGCCCCGGCGCAGGCGGCGTAACCTGGTCGGACCGCCACTGAAAGCGCGCGCCGGACCGTGGCGCGCGCACCCGTACACCCCGCCGCGGACGAGCCTGGGAGGCGGCGCGTGACCGATCCGTTCGGCTTCCTCAGGATCCCCCGCGAGCCCGTCCCGGCCCGGCCCGTCGAGGAGCGGCTCGGCGACTGGCGGGAGGTGTACGCGGGCCAGGCCCTGCTCCCGCTCGTCTCCCGGCAGGCCGACCGCTGCATGGACTGCGGCATCCCCTTCTGCCACACCGGCTGCCCCCTCGGGAACCTCATACCCGAGTGGAACGCGTACGCCGCCCGCGGAGACTGGCGGGCGGCGTACGAGCGGCTGCACGCGACCAACAACTTCCCCGAGGCCACCGGAAGGCTCTGCCCGGCCCCCTGCGAGGACGCATGCGTCCTGACGATCAATGCCGATCCGGTGACCATCAAGAACGTGGAGCAGGCCATCGCGGACGAGGGCCTGCGGCGCGGCTACCTTGCTCCGAGACCGCCGGGTGCGCTCAGCGGCAGGACCGTCGCCGTCATAGGCTCCGGTCCGGCCGGACTCGCCGCCGCACAGCAGCTGACCCGGGCCGGGCACGCGGTCACCGTCCACGAGCGGGCCGACCGGATCGGCGGCCTGCTGCGCTACGGGATTCCCGAATTCAAGATGGAGAAGGCGTACCTGGACCGCCGGATCGAGCAGATGCGTGCCGAGGGCACGGTGTTCGTCACGGACCACGACGTCGGGGGCGCGCCCCGGGCGGACTGCGCGGGCGACGACCACGGCGCAGACGCCGCCGCGCTGCGCAGCCGGTGCGACGCCGTCGTCGTCGCTGTCGGAGCCGGCGAGCGCAGGGAACTGCCCGTCCCCGGCCGCGAGCTCCACGGCATCCACCAGGCGATGGACTACCTGACCGGCGCGAACCGGGTGCAGGAGGGCGACTGGGCCGAGCCGCACGTGAGCGCCGAGGGCCGGCACGTCGTCATCGTCGGAGGCGGCGACACCGGCTCCGACTGCATGGGCACGGCCCTGCGGCAGGGCGCGATCTCCGTGGTTCAGCTGGACATCAACCCGGAGCCCGGTCGTGGCCGTACCGACGACGAGCCCTGGCCGGTGTACCCCAGGACGTACCGCATCTCCCACGCCCACCACGAGGCCCGCGGGCGCGCGGGGCGCGACCCGCGGCTGTTCGCCTGCGCGACCCTGCGCTTCGAGGGCGACGCCTCGGGCCGGGTACGGGCCCTCCACCTGACCGCCGTCGAGCCGGTGGACCGTAGGCCCCTGGCCGGCACGGAACGGGTGCTCCCGGCCGGGCTGGTCCTGCTGGCCCTCGGCTTCCGCGGCCCCGAGCGGGCGGGCGGCCTGCGCGAGCAGCTCGGCCTGGAATACGACGAGAGCGGCAACTTCGCGCGGGACGCCGGTTTCGCGGCGCGCGGGCAGCGGGCGCCCGGGGTGTTCGTCGCCGGCGACGCCGGCCGCGGCCAGTCGCTCGTGGTGTGGGCTGTCGCCGAGGGCCGGGCGGCGGCCGCCGCCGTGGACCGCTACCTCACCGGCTCCACCTGCCTGCCCGCCCCGGTCGCCGCGCACGACCGCCCGATGACGGCCCTGGGCCGCCTGCGCTACGGCGACCTCTGACGACGGCGCGCTCCGGCCGCCCCGAGGGGCCGGCCGGAGCGCGGGTCACTGACGGCGGGGCGGCTACTCAGCCCGCGGCCAGGAGCGTGAGGGTGTCGATCACGCGGTTCGAGAAGCCCCACTCGTTGTCGTACCAGGCGACGACCTTGACGTGGCGGCCCTCCACGCGGGTGAGCTCCGAGTCGAAGATCGACGAGGCGGGGTTGCCGGTGATGTCGGAGGACACCAGCGGGTCCTCCGAGTACTCCAGGACGCCGGCCAGCGGACCCTCGGCCGCGGCACGGTACGCCTCCAGGATCTCCTCGCGGGTCACTTCGCGCGCCACGGTCGTGTTGAGCTCGACGATGGAGCCCACCGGGACCGGCACACGGATCGAGTCGCCCTGCAGCTTGCCGTCGAGCTGCGGCAGCACCAGGCCGATCGCCTTCGCGGCACCCGTGGAGGTCGGCACGATGTTGACGCCGGCGGCGCGGGCGCGGCGGGGGTCGCGGTGCGGACCGTCCTGCAGGTTCTGCTCCTGCGTGTAGGCGTGCACCGTCGTCATGAAGCCGTGCTCGATGCCCGCGAGCTCGTCGAGGACCGCGGCCAGCGGGGCCAGCGCATTGGTGGTGCACGACGCGTTCGAGACGATGGTGTGCACGGCCGGGTCGTAGGCGTCGGTGTTCACGCCGTACGCCAGCGTCGCGTCCGCGCCGTCCGACGGCGCGCTGACCAGGACCTTCTTCGCCCCCGCCTTGAGGTGGGCGCGGGCGGCACCGGCCGACGTGAAGCGGCCGGTGGCCTCCAGCACGATGTCGACGCCGAGGTCGGCCCACGGCAGCTGCTCCGGCTCCCGCTCGGCCAGCACGGTGATCCGGCGGCCGTCGACGACCAGGGTGTTCCCGTCGACGGTCACCGGGCGGCCCAGCCGGCCCGAGGTGCTGTCGTACGCGAGGAGCCGCGCGAGGGCCTTCGGCTCGGTGAGGTCGTTCACGGCGACGACCTCGAGGTCGCTGTCGCGCTCCAGCAGCGCGCGCAGCACGTTGCGTCCGATGCGGCCGAATCCGTTGATGGCGATGCGAGTCATGAGCGAGTCCCTTTCGTTCGCCATCAGGTTCGCCTTCCGCATCCGCCGGCGACAGCGGCGTGATCGCCACTGTTCAAAAGGATCTCGCCAGGGGGGTGGCGGGATCCTCGCGGCCCTACTCGCCCTTCGTGAAGGTGCGCCGGTACTCGGTCGGGCTGGTCCCCAGGATCCGTTGGAAGTGCAGCCGCAGGTTCGCGCCCGTCCCCAGGCCCACGTCGGCGGCGATCTGCTCCACCCCCCGCTGCGAGCGCTCCAGCAGCTCGCGCGCCACGTCGACCCGGGCGCGCATGACCCACTGCATCGGCGTGTAGCCGGTGTCCTCCGCGAACCGTCGCGAGAACGTACGGGGCGACACTCCCGCGTGCCGGGCGAGGGACTCCAGGGTGAGCGGCTCGCCGAGCCGGCGCAGCGCCCACTCGCGCGTGGCGGCGAACCGCTCGCCCAGCGGCTCGGGCACGCTGCGCGGCACGTACTGGGCCTGGCCGCCGCTGCGGTAGGGCGCGGCGACCAGCCGCCGCGCCGCGTGGTTGGACGCGGCGACGCCGAGGTCGCCGCGCAGGATGTGCAGGCACAGGTCGATGCCGGAGGCGGCGCCCGCCGAGGTCAGGACGCTGCCCTCGTCGACGAACAGGACGTTCTCGTCGACCCGCACCAGCGGGTGCTTGGCCATGAGCGCCCGCGCGTAGTGCCAGTGCGTCGTGGCGCGCTTCCCGTCGAGCAGTCCCGTCGCGGCCAGCGCGAACGCGCCCGTCGAGATCGCGGCGAGCCGGGCGCCCCGCTCGTGCGCGGCGATCAGCGCGTCGATGACGGGCGGCGGCGGATCCTCGCGGTCCGGGAAGCGGTAGCCGGGGACGAAGACGATGTCCGCCCAGGCCAGGGCGTCCAGCCCGTGCGTCACGTGGTACGCGAGGCCGTCGCCGCCGGCCACGAGCCCGGGGGCCGCACCGCACACCCGTACCTCGTACGGCATGCTCGCACGGGTCGTGAACACCTGCGCGGGAATGCCGACGTCGAGGGGTTTCGCGCCTTCCAGGACGAGGACGGCAACACGGTGGAGGCGGGAGGCTGGCACGGGGTCGAGCCTACGCGGCCCCGGCGGGTGTCCCGCCGGGGCGGCCGCCCCCGGTGCGGTATACGTGCCTGGGGATCGCCGGATCTCCCCGAAGGGAGTGGTTGCCGTGGAGCGAACGACCTGCTGCGTGGTGGGGGGCGGCCCGGCCGGGATGGTGCTGGCGCTGCTGCTGGCCCGCGCCGGCGTCGAGGTGACGGTGCTGGAGAAACACGGTGACTTCCTGCGCGACTTCCGCGGCGACACCGTGCACCCGTCCACCCTGTCGCTGCTGGACGACATCGGCCTCGCCGAACGCTTCGCACGGCTGCCGCAGCGCCGCGTCACCACCGTCCAGCTGCCCATCGGCCCGGACCGGTCCCTGGTCACCGTCGGGAACATCGGGGCGCTGCGCGGCCCCATACAACTACATCGCGATGGTGCCCCAGTGGGACCTCCTGGATCTCCTCGCCGACGAGGCGGCCCGGGAACCCTCCTTCCACCTGCGCATGGACACCGCGGCGACCGGCTTCCTCGTCGAGGGCGGACGCGTGCGCGGGGTCCACCACCGCACGGCCGACGGCACCACCGGCACGCTGCGGGCCACCCTGACCGTGGCCTGCGACGGCCGCGGCTCCCTGGCGAGGAGGCTGCCCGAACTGCGCCTGGAACGCTTCCCGTGCCCCATGGACGCCTGGTGGTTCCGCCTGCCGCGCCACGCCGACGACCCCAGCGGACTCGTCGGCGGCATCGGCGACCGGTTCTTCACCGCGCTCATCGACCGCGACGACTACTGGCAGTGCGCCGCGCTCATCCCCAAGGGCACCGACGCCGAGCGCCGCGCCGAGGGCCTGGAGCGCTTCATGACCCGCTTCGCGGAGGCCGCCCCCTGGCTCGCCGACCGCAGCGACGCCGTCACCTCGTGGGACGAGGTGAAGCTGCTGGACGTACGCCTGGACCGGCTGCGCCGCTGGCACCGACCGGGGCTGCTGTGCATCGGCGACGCCGCCCACGCGATGTCACCGGTCGGCGGCATCGGCATCAACCTCGCCGTGCAGGACGCCGTCGCCGCGGCCCGCCACCTCGTGCGCCCGCTGCGCGAGGGCACCCTCGGCCTGAACGACGTCCGCCGCGTCCAGTACCGCCGCTGGCCCACCACCGTGGCGACGCAGCGCCTCCAACGCCTGGCCCACGCCCAGGTCTTCGAACCGCTCCTGGCGGGCCGCACCGCCTTCGGCGACCCGGCACGCGCCAAGCGCATGACGGAACTGGTCACCGAGTCGCGCTGGCTGAACCGCGTCCCCGCGTACTTCATCGGCTACGGAGCCCTGCGCGAGCGCCCGCCGGCCGAGTCCCTGCGCTGAGGGAAACTCCGGCGGGCGCCGCGAACGGTGTCGCGGCGCCCGCCGGTCGACGGGGTCCTACTGCGCCATCTCGTACGCACCGGACAGGACCTCGACCCGCGACCACACGCGGGCCGAGCGGGCCTCGTCGACGACCGGGCGGCGGACGGCGGCCAGGGCCCAGGCCTGCTGCTCCGGCGTGCTGGAGTCCTTGCCGTGCAGTTCGACGGCGTGCTGGGAGAAGTCCCGCACGAGCACCGAGAACAGCTCGTCCAGCACCGACTCGTCCAGGTCCGTCAGGCGGGCCTGCTCCAGGATCAGCTGGCCGTGCACGACCAGCGCGAACAGCTGGCCCACCGACAGCAGGAAGTCCAGGTCGCGGCCCTGCGCCTCGTCGGGTGCGATCGTGGCCGCGAACTCGGCCAGGGCATCGGCCTGTTCCCGGAACCGCGCGACGTTCGGCACGGCGGCGTACGCGTCGTAGGCCGGGCGCCAGTCGTGGAAGCGTACGGAGCCCAGACCGCGGGCCGGCCCCTGCCGGAAGAGGAACGCGTCGTCGGCGGCGTCGAGCCGCGTCGGCACGGGCGCGTACTCGGCGGGCTCCAGCAGGTGGTTGCGCATGAACTTGAGGATCAGCGCGAGGTTGACGTGGACCGTGCCCTCCAGCTTCGGCAGCCCCCGGATCTCGACGGCCGCCTGCGCGAAGTAGTTGTCCTTCTCGAAGCCCTTGGCGGCGATGACGTCCCACATCAGGTCGATGACCTTCTCGCCCTCCGTCGTGACCTTCATCTTGGTCATCGGGTTGAAGAGCAGGTAGCGGCGGTCGTCCGGCCCGGCGGAGCGGAAGTAGTCCACGGCCCGGTCGCTGAACAGCTTCATCCCGACGAGGCGCACGTAGGCGTCGGCAAGCTCCCGGCGCACGTGCGGGAAGGCGGTGACGGGCCGGCCGTAGAGAATCCGGTTGTGCGCGTGCGTGACGGCCTCGTACATCGCGTGCTCGCAGATGCCGATCGAGGCGGTGCAGAGGTTGAACTTGCCGACGTTGACGGTGTTCAGCGCCGCGTCGAAGGCGGCGCGCCCGGTGTGCAGGACGTCCTCGGCAGTCACCGGGTAGTCCTCCAGGCGGAACTCGCTGACGTACTTGGAGGAGTCGACGACGTTCTTCACGAGCCGGTACGCCGGGTGGCGGCTGTCGGCGGCGAAGAAGACGTAGCCGTCGGGGCCCTCGACGTCGGTGCGGCGGCCGAAGACGGACACGAGGCCTGCGGCGTTGCCGTTGCCGATGTAGTACTTCGAGCCGGTGGCGCGGAAACCGCCGTCGCCGTCCGGCTCCAGCAGCATGTCCGTGGAGTAGATGTCCGCGCCGTGGGACTTCTCGGACAGGCCGAAGGCGAACACCTCGCCGTCCGCGAGGAGTTGCGCGGCGCGCTCGCGGGCCGCGGCGTTGTCGCTCTGCCAGACCGGACCGAGGCCGAGGATGGTGACCTGCCAGGCGTACCAGTAGTCGAGGCCGTAGAAGCCGAAGATCTCGTTGAGAGCCGCGATCCGCGCCGTGTCCCAGCGCTTGTCCGGCTCGTCCTCACCGGCGGCGGCCGCCGGGGTCAGGAAGGTCGCGAAGAGTCCTTCCTTGGCGGAGAAGGCGAGGAAGTCGGCCAGCCAGGCACGCGTGCGGTAGTCCTCGATGATCCGCCGCTTGCCGCGGGCCTCGAACCAGTCGACGGTGGCGCGCAGCAGCCTGCGGGTCTCGGGGTCGAAGTGGGCCGGGTCGTAGGTGTGCGGGTGGAACAGCAGAGGGTCGGACATGGCGGATCACCTTCCGAGGGGTCGGGTCGGGTGCGCGCGGGTGCGCGCAGGGATGGGGAAGGAGGGACGGCGGTCGCGGTCCCAGCGGGCTCAGAGGTCCGTCGCGGCCCGCGAGGTCGCGGTCGGCGGCGCGGGCGGTGCGCTCCGGCCGAGCCGGTGCAGCGTGGCCAGGACATCGTCCAGCCAGGCGATAGTCATCCGTTCCTGCGCGATCCCGCCGCGCAGCACGACGTGTTGCAGCTCCTGGCCGGCGTCGAGCGGCGCGGGTGCGCCCGGACCGGTGAAGTCCCGCACTTCGCCGGCGAGGTAGCGCGCGAGGCGGTCCCGGTGCGCCTGCTGGTGGCGTTCGACCTCGCCGATCAGGGAGGCGGGGTCGTCGAAGGCCGCGCCGCGGATCTTCACGGCGAGGTCGTGCCGCAGGCTCTCGGGCTCGATCGGCTCGTGCAGCCACTGCGCGAGGGCGTCCCGGCCGGGACCGGCGACCGAGTACTCCTTCTTGTCCGGCCGGCCCTGTTGCGGGACCGTACGGACGACGAGCAGGCCGTCGCCCTCCATGCGCTTGAGCACGCGGTAGATCTGCTGGTGCGTGGCGGTCCAGAAGTAGCCGATCGACCGTTCGAACCGGCGGGCCAGCTCATAGCCGGAGCCCGGTTTCTCCAGCAGGGAGACGAGGATCGCGTGTTCGAGCGCCATGCCCCGATCCTGCTATGCAACTCGTTGCATGGACAAGCGGCGGAGCCCAGGTGAGACGTGGCTCACCCGGGCACCGGTCACGCGTCGGGCCATGTGTCGCTCACGCGGCCGCGTCGGGGATCCAGGACCCGTGGATCATGGCCGGGACCCGGCGGGGCAGGTGGACCGTCGCCACGGGCGGGACGCTCAGGTCGGAGGCGTCCAGGACGAGGAGCTGTGAGGCGTTCGCGTTCAGGTCGCTGACCACCGTCAACAGGTACCCAGCGTCCTCCTGCGCGGTGCCCGTGCCCTCGGCGGGTACGAACACGGCCTCGCTGGGGAGCCGGCCCGCGCCGAACGGCAGCAGCTGCCGGGCTCCGGTGGTGCGGTCGTACTTGACGAGCGTGTGGGCGGCGATCCCCAGGTCGTCGGGGAAGGCCAGGGCGTACTGGTAGCGGTGCTCGATGCCGAGGAAGGCCTCGTTGATGGTCGGGAACTCCACCGTGAGGTCGTCGGTCAGCTCCTCCTTGACCGATCCGGCCGCGAGATCCACGGTCCAGCGGGTGCTGCGGGAGCCGGAGTTCGGTTCGGCCCCCCGGTCCTCGGCGCCGACCCACCAGTTCCACGAACGCTGCCAGCCGTCCCGGCCGACGGTCGGCCCCTCGACGACGATGCGCCCGTAGGGGTCCTCGTAGGCGTTGGCGAAGTGCATGCCGTAGCCCTGGCCGATCTCGAACCAGCGGATCTCGCGGGCCCGGCCGCCCGCTCCCGCCGCCGTGCGCGGCATGACGCCGATGCGGGAGACCTGCTCGTCGTTCCAGCTGTACGGGATCCCCGAGTGCTCGGCCGGGTCGAAGGCCACGGAACCCCTCCAGGAACACCACATAGTGCTCGGTCAGGGCGAAGTCGTGCTTGAGCGCGGCGCTCGCGCCCGGTACCTCCTGGCTCTCCAGCACCTGCCCGTCGGCGGACGCGACGTGGTGGATCAGGTACGGAGGGAAGGGGGAGGAGGCGAAGAAGTGCAGCTCGCCGGTGACCGGGTCCTCCTTGGGGTGGGCGGTCATCACCGAGGTCAGCCGGCCCCCGAAGTCGTAGGTGCCGACGGTCTCCAGGTCTGCCGTCAGCTCGAAGGGCAGGGCCGCCTCACTCAGGGCGAGGAGCCGGCCGGCGTGCTCGATGACGTGCGTGCCCGCCGTGCTGGCGGTGAGGTCGGGGCCCCTGTCGGTCATGTAGGGGGCGCCGTCGAGGGCCGGGGTGTGGACCCAGCGGTTGCGGTACCACTCGGCGCGACCGTCGCGCAGGCGGATGCCGTGGACCATGCCGCTGCCCTTGAACCAGTGGGTGGGGGTGATCCCCGGCTTGGGGTTGTGGCTGTTGCGGATGAGGCGGCCGGTCAGCTCGGGCGGGAGGGTGCCCTCGACGCGGAGCCCGGTGGCGGTGATCTCGTCGGCGACGGGGGTGTAGTGGCCGGTCAGGTAGGGCTTGGCGGTGCTGGTCATGGCGGTTTCCTCAGCTCGTGGAGGGGGAGTGCGACGGTCGGGAGGCAGTGCGGGGTGGGAGCGGTGGTGTTGCGGTCAGTGCCGTTCGGCCGGGGCGCCGGCCAGTGCCTCGGCCCGGTCCTTCAGAGCGCGGAGCCAGGCGTCCAGCGACTGCCGCAGCAGCTGCTCCAGTTCCGCGGGCCGGGCCTCGACGGGGGCCCCGCTCCAGGACTCCTCGGTGCACACCGTCACGGTGCCGGGCGCCGCCTCCTGGAAGGTCCAGACGTGGATGCCGTCGATGCCGTGGGCCGGGCCGCCCCAGACGATCCGCTCCCGGGGGACGACCTGGTGGAGGGTGGAGGTGATGTCGAGTCCGTGGGTGAGCCAGCGGAACGCCGTACCCGGGGCGAGCGGACCGGCGTATTCCACCCGGTCCACGTCGGGGTTCCAGCCGGCCCAGGCGGCGATGTCCGTGTGCAGGTCCCAGACGGTGGACAGCGGCGCCTGCACGGTCGTGACGGCGCGGACGACGACGGGGGCCGTGGTGTCGACGGCAATGGGGTGCGTGGTCATGGAGGACTCCTGGGGCGGTGTGATCGGTGGGGTCATCAGCGGTGTGACGAGTGGGTTCGGGAGGACGGGCAGAGGGCTGCCCGCGCCGGGGGAGGGGTGGGCTGCGGCGCCGGCCGGGCCCTGCGGGCCAGCACAGGCGTGAGGGCGGCCCCGACGCCGAGGACGGCGGCCGAGAGGAGGAAGGCCGTGCGGTACCCCTCGGTGAGGGCCGCGGTGCGCGGCAGGTCGGAGGCGGCGGTGCGGGCGGCGGCCACGGTGCCCAGGACGGCGAGCCCGACGGCCCCGCCGATCTGGCGGGTGGTGTTGACGAGACCCCCGGCCAGTCCGGCGTCGGCGGGCTCGACATCCGCTACGGCCGATCCGGTGAGCTGGACGAAGGCCACCCCGAGGCCGACTCCGACGAGGAGGACGGGGCCGAGCAGGTGCGTGAGGAAGCTGCCGTCGGCCGGGACCCCGGCCAGCCACAGGAAGCCGGCGGCCTGGACCGCCAGGCCCGCCAGGAGGGCCCGGTGCGGGCCGATGCGGCGGGCCAGTACGGGGGCCAGAGCGGATCCGATCATGTTGGCCGCGGCGAGCGGGAGTTGGGACAGGCCCGCTTCCAACGGGCCTGCTCCGAGGACCTGTTGCTGGTAGAGGGGCAGGAAGAAGAACAGGCCGACCCAGACCGCCCCGAGCAGCGCCATCACGAGGTTGGCGGGGGCCACGGCGCCGCGTGTGAGCAGCCGCGGCGGAAGCAGCGGGGCGGGGTGCCGCCGTTCGCCCCGTACGAAGAGGGTCAGCAGGACGGCCGCCGCGCCGAGGGCGCCGAGGACGAGGGGATCGGTCCAGCCCGAGCCCCCCGCGGCCGTGAGTGCGTACACGAGCGCGACCAGGCCGGAGGTGACGGTGAGGGCGCCGGCCACGTCGAGCGGCGGGCGGGATCCGTCGACCCGCTCGGGGTCGGCGGGTACGAGGCGCAGGGTGGCGGCCAGCACCGCCGCCGCGCCGATGCCGGAGGCATGGAACACCCAGGGCCATCCCGGGCCTTCGGTCAGGACGCCCCCGAGCAGTACCCCGGCCGCGCCGCCGGCGCCGGAGACGGCACCCCAGACGCCGAGGGCCCTGGCGCGGGCGGGGCCGGGCGGGTGGAGCCGCATGGCGAGGGAGAGGGCGGCGGGCGCGACGGCGGCGGCACCGATGCCCTGGGCCGTACGGGCGGAGATCAGCATCCAGGGGTCGCTCGCCAGTCCGGCGGCGGCGGCCGCCCCGGCGAAGAGGGCGAGTCCGGCCGCCAGCACGCGGCGGCGCCCGAGGAGGTCGGCCGCCCGGCCTCCGAGGAGCAGCAGCGCGCCGAAGGCGAGTCCGTACGCGTTGACGACCCAGGACATCCCGCTCTCGGTCAGCCCGACCCCGTCGCGTACCGCGGGGAGTGCGACGTTCACGATCGAGGTGCTGAGGGTGACCGCGAACTGGGCGGCGGCCAGGGCTGCGAGGGTCGCCGTGGCGGTCGTCCTGGGGGCTGCGGACCGGCCGTCGGGCGTCAGGGCGGGGGAATGCATGCGCGATCTCCTGTGTGTGGTTGACCACTCACTCATGGGGTCGAAAAAGTGGGCGGACCGCCGGCGTCGTCCGCCGGCCGTCCCGCTGGCTGAGCCGCTGTGGGTGGAGACGTTCACCGGGTTGCGGATGGACCGGTTCGAGCGGCTGCTGAGGGTGGTGAGGGAGCGGGGCGGCAACGGCCCGGGTGGCGGCCGGCCGTGGTGTCTGCCGCTGGCGGACCGGGTGCTGCTGGTGGCCGTGTACTACCGCACCAACCTCACGATGCGGCAGCTCGCGCCGCTTTTCGGGATCTCCCCGGCCACCGTCTGCCGCGTCATCCAGCGGCTGCGTCCGCTCCTCGCGCTGGAGCCGGCCCCGCGGCCCGTCGCCGGTGTCGAGCGGTTGTGGATCGTGGACGGCACGCTGGTCCCGGTGCGGGACCGCACCGTCGGCGCGTCCTCGCGTAATTACCGGTTCTCAGCGAATGTGCAGGTCATCATCGACGCCGACACCCGCCTGGTCGTCGCGAGCGCCCGACCGGCGCCGGGCAACAAGGCCGACGCGCATGTCTGGCGGGAGTCGGACCTGCCCGCCGCGGCCGCGGGGACGACGGTGATCGCGGACGGCGCCTACCTGGGCACCGGGCTGATCGTCCCGCACCGCAGAAGGGCCGGCCGCCCCCTCCTGCGCGGCCAGGAGGAGGACAACGCCGAACACCGCCGGGTCCGTGCCCGCGTCGAGCACACCTTCGCCCGGATGAAGAATTGGAAGATCCTGCGCGACTGCCGCCAAAGGGGCGACGGCCTCCACCACGCCGTCCAGGCCGTCGCCGTCATGCACAACCTCGCCATGGCACGGTGAAACAGCAGGTCAAGCACCGCGCAAGCCTGCCCGAATCGGACCTTCTGCAACAACCTTTAGTAGTGCCGGATGCCGGCCGAGAGTGTCCGCGACCAGGGCGCGTCCACCTCGTGCGCGTCCAGTGACACCAGCAGGTGGCAGAGCATGCCGGTCGCGAAGAACTTCTGCACGTCGGTCTCGTCCGCACCCGACGCGCCGCGCACGTACTCAACCATCCGGGCGTAGCCGACGCGTACGGCCTCGCGCACGGCGGTCTCGGACACGGCCGCCGCCTGGGCGTGGGTCAGGACGAGAAGCAGGTCCTTGTCGGCGATCAGGCGGGCGTAGGTGTCGCCCATGGTGTGCAGTACGGCCTCGGGGCTACTGCCCTGTGCCTGTGCGGCCCCCTCTTCGAGGCTGGTCCGCACCCGGGCGAAGCACCGCTCGACGACGGCGGTGAAGAGCGCCTCCTTGTTCGGGAACAGCCGGTAGACGTAGGCCTGGGAGATCCCGGCGGCCTTGGCCACCTCCGTGGTGGTCGTCCCGAAGTAGCCGCGTGCGGCGAAGGCGCCGATGGCGGTGCGCAGGACGGTCTCGCGCCGCTCTTCGGCGGAGGAGAGTTGGCGTCGTCGTTCCGTTGTCATATGAGTAATGAACCACTCACACTTCGAGCTGTCAAGAATCACCGGCGAGCGGACTGCGGGGCCCTGTCAAGTCCCGAAACCACGCGACGTGACGGGTCCCTGGGGCAGGGGGCCTACTCGTAAGACGAGCCACGTCGTATGTGGCCCCACCGATGTCGCAGGTGAAGGGGCGGACCCGTCCGGGCCGTCCCTTCGCCGACTCCCACGGCGCGGCACCGGTGTTCCGAAGATCCCCTCCGGGATGTGGAGGCGTTGACGGCCAGAAGGAGCGAGCACATGCGCGTCACGATCCTCGTACCAGTACCACTACCAGTACCAGTACCCGTACCCGTGTCCCGTTTCGGGGGGCGAGTGTCGTGAGCTCCCCGCCCCCGCCTCCCTCGTCCGAGCAGCCCACCGGCCCGCCGCCCGGTCCGCTGTCGGGCCGCGGTGCTCGACCGCAGCCGGCACCCGCCCCCGAGGCCCCGCCGCCGGTGCCTGCGCCCCCGCCCCCGTCTGCGTCCCTGCCCACGCGGCCGCTCGCGGCACCGGCCGACGGCGACGCAGAACGCCCCAAGAGGCGATGGCGGTCCCGCAGGACCGTGCTGAGCGCGACCACGGCAGCCGCCGTGGTGTCGGCGGCGGTCGTCGGTTTCACCGTGCTCGGAGGCAACCCCGCCGCTGGTGGCGAGGTCTTCCTGGAGGCCGCCGCGGCCGCCGGGCCCGATCCCTTCACCCCGTCGACGGCCACCGACCCGGAACCGATCGGCCCGCCGCCCGGGGCGACCGGGGTGGCCCAGGGCGGTGCGAGCGGTGCGCGCACCCTCGCCGTCGACGGCAGCCACCCGGGCCTGTACGGGGGCACGCGGAACGTCGCGAGCTGCGACGTGGAGAAGCAGATCAGGTTCCTCACGGAGCACACCGACAAGGGCAGCGCCTTCGCCACCACGCTGGGCGTCCGGCAGGCCGGGATACCGGCGTACCTGCGCTCGCTCACGCCGGTCCGGCTGGGCTGGGACACCCGCGTCACCAACCACGGGTACAAGAACGACGCTCCGACCGGCTACCAGGCGATCCTGCAGGCCGGTACGTCCGTCCTCGTGGACGGGCGTGGCGTCCCGCGGGTCCGGTGCGCCTGCGGCAATCCCCTGACGCCGCCTGTCGCGGTGCAGGGGAAGGCCAGGCTCAGCGGGACGGAGTGGTCTGCGTTCCGGTCGGCCGAGCTGGTCGCGGTCAGGCCCGCGGCGAAACCGGTGAAGGCCGTGACGGTCTACGATCCGGGTCGCAAGGCCTGGTACGAGCGGCCCAGCGGTGCGGTGCGGGGGCGTTCGGACCGCCAGGTCGAGCCGCCACCGAACCACCCGGCCGGCTTGCCGTACCCGGCGCTGCCGCCGGCCCCCGGAGGAACGGCCCCGACGCCCCGCGGCGACACGGGCACGGCCCCGGGCAAGGCGCCTGCGAAGGACACCGGCGAACGGCAGGGCACGGGCCGGGTGGAGGAGTGGGGAACGGGCGGGGAGAAGGCCCCCGGCAAGGAGCCGGGTCCGCCCCCGGGCAAGGTGCCCGGTCAGGACACGGGACCGGACCACGGCGGCAACCCGGGCGAGTCCCCCGCGAAGCCGCCGGAGAAAGCCCCGGACCAGGGCCCCGGGCAGGGCGCCGGCGAGCAGCCGGGCACGGCCCCCCGCGGGGACGCGACCGAGCACGCCGAGCCGAACCAGGACCGCACACCCAGCAAGGCCCCCGAGAACGAACCGAAGCAGCCCCCCGAAAAGGCACCGGGCGGAGCCCCCGAGAAGCAACCGGGCCAGAACCCGGGCAATGGCTCGGGCCAGGACCCCGGGAAGGGATCCGGCCGGGACCCGGGTAGTGGCTCGGGCCAGGACCCCGGGAAGCAGTCGGGCACCGCCCCGGGCGGGGGGTCGGGCAAGGATGGTGGGTCGGGCCAGGGCCGGAACCCGGG
Source organism: Streptomyces sp. NRRL F-2664 (assembly GCF_000719345.1). GTDB lineage: Bacteria > Actinomycetota > Actinomycetes > Streptomycetales > Streptomycetaceae > Streptomyces. The sequence goes on along the minus strand of NZ_JOFX01000003.1, from coordinate 79,692 downwards.
CGAGGCCCCCGAGAAGGTGCCGAAGCAGGCCCCCGGGAAGGGGTCGGGTCAGGACCCCGAGAGGGGATCGGGTCAGGACCCCGGGAAGGGATCCGGCCGGGACCCGGGTAATGGCTCGGGCCAGGACCCCGGGAAGCAGCCGGGCACCGCCCCGGGCGGGGGGTCGGGCAAGGATGGTGGGTCGGGTCAGGGCCGGAACCCGGGCGAGGCCCCCGAGAACGCGCCGAAGCAGAGCCCGGGGAAGGGATCGGGCCGAGACCCCGGTACGGAGCCGGGCACCGCCCCGGGCGGGGAGTCGGGCAAGGATGGTGGGTCGGGCCAGGGCCGGAACCCGGGCGAGGCCCCCGAGAAGGTGCCGAAGCAGGCCCCCGGGAAGGGGTCGGATCAGGACCCCGAGAGGGGATCGGGTCAGGACCCCGGGAAGGGGTCGGGCCGGGACCCCGGCCCTGGGTCGGGCCAAGACCCCGGGAAGGGGTCGGGCCAAGACCCTGGTAAGGCGCCGGGCACCGCCCCGCGGGGAGAGTCCGGTAAAGATGGTGGGTCGGGCCAGGGCCGGAACCCGGGCGAGGCCCCCGAGAAGGTGCCGAAACAGACCCCCGGAAAGGGGTCGGGTCAGGACCCCGAGAGGGGATCGGGTCAGGGCCCCGAGAAGGGCGGGAAGGGGTCGGGTCAGGGCCCCGGGAAGGAGCCGGGCACCGCCCCGCGCGGGGCGTCCGGCAAGGATCCGAAGTCGGGCCAGGGTCGTACTTCGGGCGAGGCGCCCAAGAAGGTGCCGAAGCAGGCTCCCGGGAAGGGATCCGGTCAGGGCCCCGGGAAGCTGCCGGGCACCGTCCCGGGCGGGGAGTCGGGCAAGGATGGAGGGTCGGATCAGGGTCGTACTTCGGGGGAGGCGCCCGAGAACGCGCTGAAGCGGCCCCCCGGGAAGGGGTCCGGTCGGGACCCCGGGAAGCTGCCGGGCACCGCCCCTGGCGGCGAGTCGGGCAAGGACGGCGGGTCGGGTCAGGGCCGGAATTCGGGCGAGGCGCCCGAGAAGGTGCTGAAGCAGGCCCCCGGGAAGGAATCGGGTCAGGACTTCGGCCCGGCGCCGGGCCGAGACCCTGGGTCGGGCCAAGACCCGGGGAATGGGGCGGGCCGCGACCCCGCGAAGCAGCCGGGTACCGCCGCCCCGCGTGGGGAGTCCGGAGAGAGGGCAGGGTCGAGCCAGGGCCAAACTTCGGGGGAGGCGCCCCAGAAGGTACAGAAGCGGGTCTCCGGGAAGGAGTCGGGCCGGGATCCCGGGCACGGGTCGGGCCACGACCCCGCGAGGGGGGCCGGCCGGCGGCGGTCCGGCGAGCAGCCGGGCACGGCCCCGCGTGAGACGTCGGGCAAGCTTCCCGGTACGAGTCAACGCCGGAATACCGGCAAGGCGTCCACGGAGGTGCCGAAAGGGGATCCCGAAAAGGGTCCGGGCCACGGCCCCGAGAAGGAACCGGGTCGGGCAGCCGGGCAGGGCTCGGCCCAGGACCCCGCGCAGGGGTCGGGCCGGGATTCCGGCCCGGAGTCGCGCCAGGGTTCCGAGCCGGGGTCGGGCCGGGAGACGGGCCGGAGGTCAGGCCGGGACCCTGTGAAGCAACCGGGTGCCGCCCCGCGCGCGGAGTCGGGCAAGGGCAGTCTCCCGGCCGGAGGACGGGCAAAGGATCAGGGCAGGGGTCGGGTGGGGCCCGGGAGCAGGGCTCGGATGAGGTCCCGGAGCACGCTCCCGGGCGAGACGCCGGTAAGGCTCCTGGTCAAGGCACTGACACGGGCTCTGGCCAGGACGTGGGCAAGGCCCCCGGGCAACCTCGCGGCCGGATTGCAGCCAGAGGTTTCGGGCAGGGCCCGGGTGAGGTCCCGGAGCAGGCTCCCGGCCCATACACCGGTAAGGCGCCTGGTCACCGTACTGGCACGGCAGCCGGCCAGGGCCCGGGCCATGCCTCCCGCCACGGTCGCGACGGGGGTCCGGCACAGGCCGGCCGGGAGAAGGCCGACGTATCCGGCAGTGGCCCGGCTGCAGCGCCGGACCAGGGCTCTGGGCAAACCCCGGAACCGCCTCCTGGCCAAGGCACGGGCCAAGGCTGGGGCAGTGGCTCCCGCCAGGGCAAGCATTTCCGCCGGTGTACCGATGCCCGCCCGGCCAAGACAACAGGCCAGGCCCCGGGTGAAGTCCCGGAGCAGGCACCCGGCCAAGGCTGCGGCCACGCGTCCGGCCAAGGTGCCGGCCAGGCTCCCGGCCAAGGCTGCGGCCACGCGTCCGGCCAAGGCTCCGGCAACGCGTCCCGCCAAGCCTCCGGCAACGCGTCCGGCGAAGGCGCCGGCCAGGCTCCGGCCCACGGCGTCGGCCATGCGTCCGGCCACGGTACTGGCCATGCGTCCGGCCCGGCCCCGGGCGCAGCCTCGGAGCAGGCTTCCGGCCAAGGTGCCGGCCAGGTACCCGGCCAAGGCGCCGGCAACGCGTCCAGCCAAAGCACCGGCCGGACTCCGGCGCCGAGCACCGGCAACGCCTCCAGCCAAGGCACCCGCCAGGCGCTGGACCAGAGCACCGGCAAGGCCTCCGCCCTGGGCACCGGCAAGGCCTCCGGTTGAAGCACCGGCAACGCCTCCAGCCAAGGCACCCGCCAGGCGCTGGACCAGAGCACCGGCAAGGCGTCCGCCCTCGGCACCGGCAAGGCCTCCGGTCGAAGCACCGGCAAAGCGGCCGGCCAGGGCGCTGCTCGGTCGGCGGGCCAGGGCGCCGCCGGGCGCGCCGTCGGCCGGGGCAGCGGCGAGGCGGCCGGGCGGGTGGGCGGTCCGGGCGGCATCGGCCACGGCAGGGGGTCGGGCCGGGGCGCCGGCGGGGGAGCGGGGAGTCGGGACGGCCGGGGTCAGGACGGGCGTGACCACGGGAGCCCGCAGGGGCAACCGAGCGGCTCCGACGGTTCGAGGAGCCGGAAGCAGGGGCCGTTGCCCGGGAAGCGGCCCACCCGGCCCCGTACCCGGCGGCGGGCGCAACGCGCTCCGAGCAGGGTCGACAGGGTTCACTGCACGCACTCCGAAGGGAGGAGATATGGAGGTTTGACGCTGTTGGCAATCCTTCACTCCGTTCGTCACGAATCCGTGGTGACGCTCCAGATGGTGAAGAAACGGACGAAGCCGAATGCTTGATGAACCTCATGAAAGGGAGGAGGTGAGCCCGATGACCGCTTCGAGGCACATGGAGCGCCTGGCCGTCGCAGCCGCATCCGCCGCGCTGCTGGCAGGCGGCTCGCTGCTCGGGCTGTCCGGAACGGCGAACGCCGCCCCGACGGCCGTGACGACCGCACCGGCGGCACCGACAGCACCGGCAATGATGGACTCGACACCCACCAGCGACCGCGACCGGGACAACCGCCGCGACCGCCACGACCGCGACCGGGACAACCGCCACGACCGTTGGGGCGACCGCCACCATGATCGGTGCGCCTGGGGGAAGAAGAAGAACCACAAGGGCCACTGGGAGCGCCAGTGGCACCCGGGCACCTGGCACCACGGCTACTGGGACCACCACGGCGAGTGGCACCATGGCTGGTGGAGCAAGGGGCACTGGAAGTGGCACTGGGTGCCCGCACACTCGGTGAACCACTGGGTTCCCGGCCACTGGGACTGCCACGACAAGTGGTAGCGGTTCGGCCGCGCTACGGGTTCCGGGGCCCCGGCCCCGGAACCCCACCCGCACCCCACTCAGCCCCGGAATCGCTCCGATTCCCAAAAGTCCGGCCATCCGCCGGCACTTCCGCTACGAAGAACCCTCGGACAGACCACCCCCGCCACCGCGCCCGGAACGAGGACCACGACATGGACAGGACACCCAGGGGGCGGACCCCCCGGCCCCACCCGGAGCCCGCCCGGTGAACCAACCCCTCCCGTTCGGTCCCGGTCGCACCGGCCGCGCCGGTCACGCCGGCCGCAGCGACCTCGCCGAGGTCATGGCGCAGGTCGCCCACGGCGACAAGCAGGCCTTCGCCGCCCTCTACGACGTACTCGCGCCCATGGTGTTCGGGATCGTCATCAAAGTCGTGCGCGACCGCTCCCAGTCGGAGGAGGTGGCGCAGGAGGTCATGATCGATCTGTGGCGGCAGGCCGCCCGCTACCGTCCCGACCGCGGCAGCGTCACCGCGTGGGCGGCGACCATCGCCCACCGGCGGGCCGTGGACCGGGTCCGCTCCGCCCAGGCCTCCGCCGACCGGGAACAGGCCCAGGCCGCGCGCGAGCACCGGACGGCGTTCGACGAGGTCGCCGAGCAGGTCGAGACCCGCCTGGAGAGCGAGCAGGTACGCCGCTGCATGCACGGCCTGACCGAACTCCAGCGCCAGGCCGTGACCCTCGCCTACTACCGTGGCCTGACCTACCGTGAGGTCGCCGAAGCCCTGCGCACACCGCTGCCGACCATCAAGACACGCATGCGCGACGGGCTGATCCGGCTCCGCGACTGCATGGGGGTGACCGCATGAAGCAACACCACTCCGACCTCCACACCCTCGCCGCCGCCTACGCCCTCGACGCCCTGGACCCCGCCGAGCGGGAGGCCTTCACCGACCACCTGCCGCAGTGCCTCGTGTGCCGCGAGGAGGTGGCCGGGTTCGAAGCCACCGCGGCGCGCCTGGCGGACGCCGCCGCCCACACCCCGCCCGACGCGATGAAGCACCGCGTCATGGCCGCCGTGGACGGCGTACGCCAACTGCCCCCGCGCGTCACCCACACCGCACCGACGGCCCCGTTCGGCAGGAGGCTGCGGCGCCGCGCCGTACCCCTCGCGTTGGCCGCCAGTGTGGTCGCGGCGGCGTCGTTCGCCGGTCTGGCGGCCTGGCAGAACCAGCAGAACGACCAGTACCAGCAGCGGGCACGCCAGGCCGAACAGCGCCTCGACGACGTCAGCACCGTACTCGCCGCACCCGACGCCCGTACGGTCCACGGCCGGACCGCCAACGGAGCGGCCACCACCGTCGTCGCGTCCGAGCGCCAGAACAGGGCCGTCTTCACCGCCTCCGGCCTGCCCGCAGCCGCCCCCGGCACCACCTACCAGCTCTGGCTCGACCACGACGGCACCATGCGCCCCGCCGGGCTGATCCGCCAGGACGGCAGCGTCCTCATCGACGGGGACCCCGCCGACGCCGGCGCCGTCGGGCTCACCCTCGAACCCGCCGGAGGCTCGCTCCACCCCACCAGCGCCCCCCTGCTCCTGATGGCCCTTCCCACCTGACGCACCGGGCCCACCCGCCACTCGAACCCATCCACGCGGCGCCGCGCTGCGAAGAACGGGTGAGCGACCGCACCCGGCGGCGCGGCGAGTGGCGGGAGTGCTGAGGTGGACCACCGGAAAGCAGAGAGGAACGGCGCCGGGACAGCGGGCCTGCCGGCCGCCCCCGTCCTGGCCCGCTCGTACGAGGCCACCCTCCACGAGACCCTGAGCACCGGGGTGACCGCGTCCGTGGAGGCGTGGCACGTCCGGCGCTCCCACGGGGACGGCCGCCGCCGCGGCGCGGCGGCCGTCCGCACCCTGGTGGTGCCCCGGTGACGGCCGGGGAAGCGGCGCCCGCCGCCGCACTGTACGAGTGCGTGGTCGTGCACAGCCCCACCGCGCCCCTGCGGCACGACGTCCGCCGCCGCACCCACCTGTGGTGCGTCGACCTCGACCGGCTGCCGGTGCTGCCCCTGCCGCTGCGCCCGCTGGCCCGCTTCGACCCGCGCGACCACTTCACGGGCCGGCCCGACACCATCCGCGCCGGACTGGAGGAGTTCCTCGCCTCCCGCGACATCGACATCGAGGGCGGGCGCGTGGTGATGCTCGCCACGCCCGTGTGATCGGGCTCCCCTTCACCCCCCTCAGTGTCTACTGGTGCCACGACATCTCCGGATCCCTGGTGTGCGTGGTGGCGGAGGTCCACCACACGTACGGGCAGCGGCACTGCTACCTGCTGCACCCCGACGCCGGTGGCAGGGTGCGGGCGGAGAAGAGGTTCTGCGTCTCGCCGTCCTTCCCGGTCGAGGGCCACTACCGGATGCGGCTGCCGTACTCCGAGGAACGGCTCGACCTGACCGTGCACCTCGACACCGAGGCCGGCCGGCCGTTCACCGCCACCGTGCGGGGACGGGCCCGCCCCGCAACGGCCCGCACCCTCCTGCGGGCCGCCGCCCGCCGCCCCTGGTCGACCGCCGCCGTCTGGGCGGGATCCGCTTCCACGGCGTACGCCTCCTGGGTTCCCCTTGCGCTCCAACGATGAACAAGAACGGGGGAGGGGGACGCATCCGTCAGGCCGAAAACGTTGGGGAACCACTCCCCGGGCGCGTTCCCGCCGCGTCGTGCCGGAAGGAGCGTCGATAGGCGGCGGGCGTGGTGTGCACCAGGGCGTGGAAGCGCCGCCGGAGATTGGCGGCCGAGGAAAGACCGGTCCTGGCCGCGATCGTCTCGACCGGCAGATCGGTCTCCTCCAGCAGGGTGAGGGCCGCCATGACCCGCTGACGCAGCAGCCAGTTGCCGGGACTCGTGCCGAGCTGCTCGGCGAACCTGCGGGCGAGCGTGCGGGGGGAGACAGCACCGAAGGAGGCGAGGTCGTCGACGGACAGCGGCTCGTGCAGCCGCTCGGCCGCCCAGTCGAGTACGGGAGCCAAGGAGTCGGGCGTGCGTTCGCCGCCGAAAGGGAGCGTGGCGTACTGCAGTTGGCCGCCCTCGCGGTGGGGAGGCATGACCATGTGCCGGGCCACCTGATGGGCGTAGGCAGCACCCTGGTCGGTGCGGATCAGGTGCAGCAACAAGTCGATGCCGGCGGCCGCCCCCGCGCTCGTGGCGACATCGCCCAGGTCGACGTAGAGCACGTCGGGCTCGACCCGGACCCCAGGATGTCGCGCGGCGAGTTCGTCGGCCATGCGCCAGTGGGTGGTCGCCCTGCGGCCCTCCAGCAGTCCGGCCTCGGAGAGCAGGAAGGCGGCGGAGCACAGCGCGACGATCCGGGCGCCGCGGCGGTGTGCCCGCCGTATCGCATCCACCGCCCGTGGCGAGGGGGTGCTCGCGCGCTGCGACCAGCCGGGGACGAGCACGGTCCCTGCGCGCTCCAGGGCCGGCAGCCCCTGCGTGACCACCATGTCGTACCCGCCCAGCGTCGGCAGGGGGCCGGGCTGTTCGGTGCAGACCTCGAACGTGTAACGGATGGGCAGGCCGGGCCGGTTCAGGCCGAAGACCTCGGCGGCGCAGGCCAGCTCGAAGGTGGACTGGGGCGGCAGGAGGAGACACACCACGCGGTGAAGGCTCATGGCAGGAAAGTACCTCTGCGCGTCGATCCCGACTCCGGGCCGCGGGTCGCAGCCGTGGCCGGCCCGCCGATCACCGCGCCTGCGCCGCCGGAGCGGTGTGCGCTCCCCTTCCCTTCTCCGGCCGGGCCGGCGCGCTGGGCCACCAGGCGCGCGGGCCGATGTCGAGGACGAGGGCCGGGACGAGCAGGGAACGCACGACGAGGGTGTCCAGCAGGACCCCGAAGGCGACGATGAAGGCGATCTGGACGAGGAAGGCCAGCGGGATCACCATCAGCGCCGCGAACGTCGCGGCGAGGACCACACCGGCGGAGGTGATGACCCCGCCCGTGGTCACCAGCCCCCGCAGCACGCCCTCGCGGGTGCCCGACCGTACGGTCTCCTCGCGCACGCGCGACATCAGGAAGATGTTGTAGTCGACGCCGAGGGCGACCAGGAAGACGAACCCGTACAGCGGCACGGAGGCGTCCGTACCGCTGAAGCCCAGCAGGTGTTCGAAGACGAGCGCGGACACGCCCAGCGTCGCGAGGAAGTTCAGCGCGACCGTCGCCACCAGCAGGACGGGCACCAGCAGGGACCGCAGCAGCGCCACGAGGATCAGCAGGATGATGCCGAGGACGACCGGGACGATCACGGCTCGGTCGCGCGCCGAGGTCTGCTGGGTGTCGAACTGCTGCGCCGTATAACCCCCGACGAGCGCGTCGGCCCCCGCCACGGCGTGCACCCGCTCGCGCAGCAGCTCGACCGTCCGCTTCGCGTCGTCACTGTCCGCCGCCGCCTCCAGCGTCGCGTCCAGCCGCACCCGGCCGTCCACGACGAGCGGAGCGCCCGGGCCCCCAGGCCGCCCGCCCGCGGTCACGGGTACGACCGCCGCGACACCGTCCGTGCCCTCGGCGGCCGCCCGTACCTCGGCGGCCCGTCCGGCATCGGCGATGACGACGGCCGGGTTGCCCGAGCCGCCGGGGAAGTGCCGGGCCAGCGTCTGCTGCGCACCGACCGACGGGGCGTCGTTGACGAAGATCTCGTCCAGCGGCACGCCCTTGGACGACAGCGCCGGTGAGAAGCCGGCCAGCACCACCAGCAGCACGGAGGTGGACACCCAGACGCGCCGCGGCGCCCGGTCGATCAGCCCGGCGACACGGCGCCACACCCCGTGCCCCTCACCCGCGGCATCGGCCGGACCGGGCACGGCCGGCCAGTACGCCGTACGGCCCAGCAGGACCAGCACGGCCGGCAGGAACGTCAGCGAACTCAGCACCGCACACACGACGCCGATCGCACCGACCGGCCCGAGGGCCCGGTTGTTCGTCAGGTCGCTCGCCAGCAGGGCCAGCAGCCCCAGCGCCACGGTCGCGGCACTGGCCGTGACCGCCCCCGCCGACCGGCGCACGGCCGCCAGCGCCGCGTCCGCCCGCTCGCCCCGTGCGGCGAGCTCCTCGCGGAAGCGCGCCGCGACGAGCAGGGCGTAGTCGGTCGAAGCCCCGATCACCAGGATCGACAGGATCCCCTGCACCTGACCGTCCACGCGGACGGCGCCCCGGTCGGCCAGCGCGTAGACCACCGCGCAGGCCAGTCCCAGCGCGAACACCGCACTGATGATGATGATCAGTGGCAGCAGCACGCTGCGGTACACCAGCAGCAGGATCAGCAGCACCGCCCCCAGGGCCACGCCCACCAGCAGCCCGTCGATCCCCGCGAACGCGTCGGACAGGTCCGCCTGGGTCGCCGCCGGGCCGGCGATCCCCACCGACGTGCCCGGCACCTGCTGCGCCGCCGTGCGCACCTCGCCGAGGACCACCGCAAGCTCCTCGCCCAGGTCGGGCGCCAGCGGGACGACCGACTGCACGGCCAGCCCGTCGTCGGAGACCACGGCCGGCGAGGGCGGGCCGGTGACGCCGGGCCGGCCGGCGAGCGCCCCCACGGCCCGGGCGGCGGCCTCCTGCTGCCCGGCCGCCACCGGGGCCCCGTCCGACGCTGTCCACACCACGATCGCGGGAACGGACTGCGCCCCCTCGAACGCCCTGCGGGCCTCGATGACCTTGGTCGACTCGGCGCTGCGCGGCAGGAACGCCGCCTGGTCGTTCGTGGCGACCTCGCCCAGCTTCCCCGCGTACGGTCCGAGCGTCCCGCCGATGCCGAGCCACACCAGCAGCAGCGCGAGCGGAACGATCCAGCGGGCCCAGCGGGGTGCGTTTCTCACAGCAAGTCCCTCGGTCATGACGTGTGCATCGGTGGGCGAGGACCGTCGCCGACGACGGCTGTCCCTCACCTCCACTTCCGGTGCAGGACCCGATCGGGTTGCACCCGGGCGGAACCGGGGCCGCCGCGCGGGTGGATGCCCGGGAACGGCCGCCGCGTGGCCTTGGATGGGCCCGTGCGCGAACGGGCCGACCGTGTGACCGGCCGCGTGGCCGACCGAGGGAGCAACCGTGTGACCGGCCGCCTGACCGGCCCAGGGACCGACCTACCGCAGCATGCTCAGGAGACCGGTATGACGAAGATCAGGTCACAGCAGTCCACCTCGCCCGGCGGCGCCGCCGACGCCGCCCGCCTCCCGCGGCACTGAGCCGTGGCGCGCACGGGCCCCCGCAGGGCGGACGGCCGCGCCTTCGTCGTCGCGGCCCTCGCCGGATGCCTGGTCGGGCTGGTCGGCGGCGCCTTCCGGTGGTGCCTGGTCCACGCCGACCTGCTTCGGGCGTCGGTGCTGGAGGCGGCTGCCGGGTGGGGCGGTGCGGCGCGTCTGCTGCCCGTCGTCCTCACCGCTGTGGGCGCCGCCGTCGCCTGTGCGATCGCCCTGCGGGTCCCGCACGCCGCGGGGAGCGGGATCCCCCACGTCGAAGCGGTGTGGCGCCGGGAGGCGGAGGCCGGTCCGGCCCGGCTGCTGCCGGTGAAGTTCGCGGGCGGACTCCTCGCGATCGGCTCGGGCCTGGTCCTGGGCAGGGAGGGCCCCGTCGTCCACATGGGCGCCGCGATCGGATCGGGGGCCGGGCGCCGCTGCCGGCTGGACACGGAGGACGCCCGCATGGTGCACACCGCGCTCGGGGGAGCGGGTCTGGCGGTGGCCTTCACGGCCCCCCTGGGCGGATTGCTGTTCGTCTGCGAGGAGGTCACCGGCACGGTACGGGCCCGCCTGGTGCTGCTGACGCTCGTCGGCACCGTCACCGCGGTGGCCGCCTCGCGGCCGCTCGTGGGAGAGGCGCTGATCCTGCCCGCCTCACACGTCGCCGCCCCGCCGCTGTGGATGCTGCCGGTGTTCCTCCTGTGCGGGGTGACCGCCGGGGCCCTGGGAGCCGCGTACAACGCCCTGGTCCTGGGGACCTTGGAGGTGTGCGACCGGTTGACGCGGGTGCCCGTGGTCGTCCGGGCGGCCCTCATCGGGGCGCTGGTCGGCGCACTGATGGCCTTCGATCCGCTCCTCACCGGTGGCGGCGACCAGCTGAGCGCAGGCCTGCTGGCAGGCGGGAGCCTGTCGGCGGCAGGGCTGGCCCTGTGCCTGGCCGTCCGGTTCGTGGCCGGACCGCTCAGCTACGCGGCCGCGACTCCGGGAGGGCTCTTCGCTCCGCTGCTCGCACTCGGCGCTCTGTGGGGGGCGCTGCTCCATGTGCTGGCCTCGCCCCTCCTGCCGGCCGCTGCCGCCGACGCGGCCGGACCGGTCGCGTTCGCGGTCGTGGGGATGGCCGCCGTGTTCACCGGCGTGGTGCGCGCCCCGCTCACCGGCATCGTCCTGGTGATCGAGATGACCGGTGCCGGCGCCCTGCTGCTGCCCCTGCTGACCGCCTGCTTCGCCGCGGCCGTGACCGCGGACCGGCTCGGGAGTGAACCCGTCTACGACCGTCTGCGGCGGCGGATGACGCAACGGTCCTGACGGGCGGCGGCCAGGGCGGGTGGCGGTTCGGAAGGGAGCGGCACCGTGCGGCAGGGGCGCCCGCCGCGGCGCGATCGGCGACCGCTACCGTCGTTCCCCGAGGAGGGAGCCCCCATGCCCCGTACGTTCAGCGTCAGCGACTCCATCATCGTCGAGGCCGACCCGTCGACGGTCTACCAGCACGTCTCCGACCCCGCCCTCATGGGCCGCTGGAGCCCTGAGAACCTGGGCGCGACGCCGGCCGACGGCCCCGGCACCGCGACCCGGGTCGGGATGGTCTTCGACGGCCGCAACCAACGCGGTCCTTTCCGCTGGACGACCCGCTGCACGGTGACGGCCGCCGATCCGGACGCCGTCTTCCGGTTCCGGGTGCACGCCATCGGCCTGCGCCGCCCCTGGCTGCGCGGGCCGATCGCCACCTGGGAGTACCGTTTCACCGCGGTCGCCGGCGGCACCGAGGTGACCGAGACGTGGACCGACGACCGGCGCAGGTGGCCCGACGCGGTGGCCAACGCCTTCGACAGGATCGCGACACGGGGGCACACCTTCGCCGAGTTCCAGCGCAAGAACATCCGGCTCACCCTGCGCAACCTGAAGTCGGAGCTGGAGGGGCGCCCCGCCGCTTCCTGACGGGCGGACGGACGGCCCGACCGGCGGACGAGCGCTACGTCCCGGCCCCCTGCCCGCCGAGGGCGGGCAGCAGCTTGTCGCGCCAGGCGGCGAAGAAGGCGTCCTGCTCCGGCCCGATCTGCCCGACGTACACCTCGTCGAAGCCGGCCCCGAGATAGCCGCGGACTGCTTCCACGTGCTCCTCCACGTCGTCGCCGCACGGCACGTTCGCCGACACCTCCTCACGGGGCACCAGCCGGCTCGCCTGCTCGAAATGGGCGGGCGTCGGCAGGATCTGCGCCAGTTCGCCGGGGAGGTGCTCGCTGGGCCACAGCCGGTGCGCGGTGTCGACGGCCTTGTCCCGGTCCTCGCCCCAGCACACCTTCAGGCCGCCGATGACGGGCTTGCCGCCGCCGCCCGCGTCCCGGAAGCGGCCGATGGCCTCCTCGTCCGGGCCCATGGTGACGAAGCCGTCGCCGATCCGCCCGGCCAGTTCCGCCGCCTTGGGGCCGAAGCCGGAGACGTGCACGGGCAGCCGGCCGTGGGGAGCCGTGTAGAGGCGGGCGTTGTCCACCGTGTAGTGCGTTCCGCGGTGGCTGATCCGGCGGCCGGTGAACAGCTTGCGCATCACGTCGACCGCTTCCTCCAGCATGTCGGCGCGCTCGTCGAAGGAGGGCCACCGGTCCCCGAGGACGTGCTCGTTCAACGCTTCGCCCGTCCCCACCCCCAGCGCGAACCGGCCGTCCAGCAGCCGGCTCGACGTGGCCGCCGCCTGGGCGGTCACCGCCGGGTGCAGGCGCATGGTGGGGCAGGTGACCAGAGTGGTCACGGGCAGGTCCACGGTCTGCGACAGCGCCCCGATCATCGACCAGACCAGCGGGCTGTTGCCCTGCGCGTCGTTCCACGGATGGAAGTGGTCGGAGATGGCCAGGCGCGTGAAGCCCGCGTCGGCGGCCTTGCGTGCCTGGTCCAGAAGCTGGGCGGGGGTGAATTCCTCGCAGGACAGGAAGTATCCGAACGACGTCATGGGTCTCGTGCCTCCAAGGGTGGCAGACAGCGGCCGTCGGTTCGCGCGTGCCCGTGGCCCCGACGGCCAAACGTCCCGGTCCGGCCGCGCCGGACACGATGTCGGGGAGCCCCGGGTCTCGGCAGGGCCGGCGCCTCAGTGGCCACGGTCGCCGGGCGCGTTGCGGGCGTTCCAGTCGGCGAGACCCCCGGCGCCCAGCACCGTGGCCTGCGCCGTCAGTTCACCGCGCGCGGGCGTGCGCAGCTCACGCCGGGCGATGTGGGCGACGATCGCCGGGAACAGCGGCCGCAGCGGCTGGCACCAGCGCAGCCACGGCGGGGCGTAGACGGACCGGGAACGGCGCGTGATCCCGTCCGCGAGCCAGGCGGCGACCTGCTCGGGCGAGCGCACGCGGCGGGCGAAGCGGGGCTGGTGGCGGCGCAGGGCCCGCAGCACCGGCAGCTCGTCGAGGCCGCTGATCATGTCGGTGCCGGTCCAGTGGACGTAGGCGATCCCGACGGCCACCCCGTCGGGTTCCACCTCGCCGCGCAACGCCAGGGCGAAGGACTCCACCCCCGCTTTGGAGGCGCAGTAGGCGCTCATCATGGGGGAGGAGCCCAGCGCGGCGGTGGAGGCGACCTGGAGGAAGTAGCCCCGCGTGCGGGTCAGCTGCGGCAGGAACGCCCTGGCGGTGTTGGCGGACCCGGTGAGGTTGACGTCGATGACCCGCTGCCACAGGTCGGCCGACGTACGGTCGAAGGGCCCGCCGACGGCGATGCCGGCATTGGCGGCGACCACGCTGGCCGGCCCCAGTGCCTCCTGCACCTGCCGGGCGGCGGCCCGCAGCGCCGCGTCGTCGGTGACGTCCGCCTCGACGCAGAGGCTCGGGTTCGGCAGGGCGCCCGCCGTCGCGCGCAGGGACGCCTCCTCGCGGCCCAGCAGCGCCACGGACATCCCCGCGTCGGACAGGTTCCGGGCGAGCGCCGCCCCGATCCCGCGGGCGGCGCCGGTCACGACCGCGACCCGTCCGGCCAGCGGGCCACCGGCGTGGCGGTGCCGGACGGCCGTGGAAACCGTCGAGATGTCGCGCATGGCGCCCCTCGTTCCTCGTGCGGGCCGGCCGGTCTGCGGAGTCGAGCAGCCCCGGCCCCATCTCTAACATCCCGCCGCCCCGCAGCCGCCGCACGGCAGCGGCACGGCCGCCGAGTCGCTCCGGGTGGCGTACACCGGCCGCACGGACGGTGCCGGTCGGCGTCCGCACGGCTCGGGGAGCGAGGAGCAGAGGTGCGCGGCCCCCGACCCGGCCGCGCGCAGGCCGCCGCCCGGGTGACTTCTGTCCGCACTGCGGCCCGGTACCGCCGCACCGCACGGGCGTCGGCGTGAGGATGCACGGGCCGGTTTCCCGTCCCCCACGGCTGGAGTCCACCCCGTGCTCGAACGCAAGAAGCTCAAGGGCCGCACGCAGGTCACCTTCGTCCTCCCCGCGGAGACCCCGGCCGGGCCGGTCAGTGTCGTCGGGGACTTCAACCACTGGAACCCCGCCGCCCACCCCCTGGAGCCCCGCGGCGACGGCACCCGGGCCGCGACGGTCGCGCTGCCCGCCCACAGCGCCCACTCCTTCCGCTACCTCGCGGCGGGCGACTACTGGTTCGACGACGAACAAGCCGACGCCCACGACGGCACCAACGGCCGCATCCACACCTGAAGCCCGGTGAGCAGCCCGACCGGCCTGTCGGAGGCCGGCGTCGCCGCCGTCCACCACCTGCGGGAACTGCGGGAGGTCAACACCGTGGTCCTCCGCCAGGAGGGCCCGCCGGACGTTCTGGTCCCGGAGCTCGAAGCGAATCTGACCCACGACGAACTCGTGCAGGGACTGCCCTCGGACCAGCCCCGGCTGGTCCTGCACGAGCTGTCCTTCGCCAGCCCGGAGGGCACGCGCCGCAACCAACTCCTGCTGATCCTGTGGATGCCGCCGGCCGCCGCCGCACAGGAGGACACGTACACGGCCGGCTATTCCGCCCTGAAGGACTACCTCCCCGACGTCCACGTCCACCTCACCGCCCGCCGCGCGGACCAACTCGCCTACCGCAGGCTGGTCGCGCTCGCGGGTTGAGGGGCCGGTCCTCTCCCCCCGCCGGTCCGGCCGTAGGGTGGGGGCGACCCGACCGAGGAGGAGCGGCGTGGCCGGCATGGTGACAGCGCACACGACCCTGAACGACGAGGCGCAGGCCTACGAGATCGCGCAGGGCGCGGTGGAGGCCAGGATGGCGGCCGCGGCCGACGTCGAGGCGCGGATGACCCTCTTCCACCGGAGCGGGGACGCCCTCCGGCACGAACGGGGCTACCGGGTCACCTTCACGACGACCGCGGAGCGGGTCGCGGACCTGGAGGTATGGGTGCACGACCGCCACCCGTCGGACCTGCCCCCGTGGATCGTGCTGCCGGCCGCCGGGACCACGCAGGCGTACCTGGCGTGGGCGGTGCGGGAGACCGCGCGCCGGGAAAGCTGAGGCCTCCCCGGTGAACGAGCTGCCCGCGTACCTCCGGGCGACCGGCGAGGCCTACGACTCGGTGGTCGCCGCCTACGCGGACCTCGCCCGCGACCACCTCGACGGACATCCTCTGGACCGCTCCGTCCTGACCGCGTTCGCCGACCACGCGCGGGCCGCCGCAACCGGGCCCGTCGCCGAACTGGGCTGCGGCCCCGGCTATGTGACGGCGCATCTCCGTGGCCTGGGACTCGACGCCTTCGGCGTGGACCTCTCGCCCGCCATGGTCGACTTCGCTCGTGCGGCCCACCCTCACCTGCGGTTCGACGTCGGATCGATGGACGCCTTGGGCCTGGCCGACGGTGAACTGGGCGGCATCGTGTCCTGGTACTCGGTGATCCACGCCCCACCGCGGGAACTGCCCTCGTACCTCGCGGAGTTCCGCAGGGTGCTCGCTCCGGGCAGTCCGCTCCTGCTGGCCTTCTTCGAGTCCGAAGGCGGCCCGGTGGCGGCCTTCGACCACAAGGTGACCACCGCCTACCGGTGGCCGATCGACGAACTCGCCCGGCTGGCCCGGGAAGCCGGCTTCACCGAGGTCGGGCGGATGCTGCGCGAGCCCGGCGCGCAGGAGCGCTTCCGCCGGGGGCACCTCCTGATGCGGGCCGAGCCCCGGCCGCCCGGCGAGACGACGGACTGATGGATTCCGCATACGTCGGGGCGGGCGAAAAGCGCGTGCCCCGACGGATCGGACGGGCTACCGTTGCCGCATGAACGTCAACGGCCCCCGTACCACCGCGACCGCGCGAGCGACCAGCTCGCCGGTTGCCGCCGTCTGACCTTCTCCCCTCCCCGGCGACCGGAAACGGTTCGTCGGCCGTGCCGTGGCCTCCCCGCCCGGCCGGAGACCCCACGGTCCGTTCTCCGGTGCCCTTCCCGCTGTGATGCGAAGGAGCCACCCCATGAACACCGACCACCTGGTCACCACCTTTGTCGACTACTTCGAGGAGCGCGGCCACCGCCGCATCGTCGGCTCGACGCTCCTGCCCCCGCCCGGCGACCCCGTGCTCTTCACCACCTCCGGCATGCACCCCCTCACCCCGTACCTGGAGGGCCGACCCCATCCGGGGGGCGGGCGGCTGGTCGGCGTCCAGCGCTGCCTGCGCACCACGGACCTGCAGGAGGTCGGCGACGCCACGCACCTGACGGTCTTCGAGATGCTCGGCACATGGTCGCTCGGCGACTACGACGGACCACGCAGCCTCGACTGGGGATACGGGCTGCTCACCGAGGGACTCGGAGTCGATCCCGGCCTGCTGCACGCCACCGTCCACGCCGGCGACGACCGGACCGGTCCGGACACCGCTTCCCTCCGGCTGTGGCAGGACCTGGGCGTCCCCGTGGAAGCCACCGCCGACGCCAACTGGTGGTCCAACGGCCCCGTCGGCCCCTGCGGCCCCGACTCGGAGATCTTCCTCTGGAGCGGCGACGGCCCGCCCCGGTCGACCCCCACCCGCGACGACCGCTGGGTGGAGGTGTGGAACCACGTGACCATGACCCACCGCCGGCTCGACGACGGCTCCCTCGTACCCCTGCCCCGGCGCAACGTCGACACCGGGCTCGGCCTGGAGCGCCTCGCCTCGCTGCTCCAGGGCAAGCCGTCCGTATTCGACTGCGACGTCTTCGAACCCTGGCGCCGCCTCGTACCGCCCCTGTGGCAGCTGGACGAGACCTCCCTGCGCATCGTGTCCGACCACCTCCGCTCGGCCGTCGTGGTCCTCGGCGACGGCGTACGCCCGACCGCCGACGGACGCGGCTACGTACTGCGCCGGCTGGTGCGCCGGCTGCTCACCGTGCTCTGGCGGGACGATCCCTCGCGCGGCCTCGGGGACCTGCCGGGGGAGCTGGTCCGGCACACCCTGGACCACTTCCGCCAGGACACGCCGCCGCAGGAGGTGCTCCGGCTGCTCCGCGAGGAGGAACACCGCTTCCGCCGCCTCCTCGACCGCGGCCGGCAGGTGCTCGCCCGCCCCCGCTTCCGCGGCCCGCTGACCACGGAGGACTTCCACTACCTCCACGACACCCACGGTCTGCCGCGCGACCTGGTCACGACCCTGCGGCAGCAGTGACCGGACCGCCGGCATCACGCAGGGCGGCCGCCCCGGCCCGGTCCCGGAAGAGCTCCCTGGCCGGCGCTGATGGCCGACACGTGCGTGGTGCCGTCGCGGAGGGCGGTGATGTGGACCTGGCCCGCGGGGAAGGGGTCCCTGCCGTCCGGGCCGGGTACCCGGCCGGCCGGGGTCCAGGACCCGTCCGGCCGCCTGACGTTGTGCCAGATCCGCCCGTCGAGCCCGACCGCCACGACCTGCGCCCCGCCGTCGGGCGTTCCCGCGATGCGGACGTCGGGCAAGAGGTGCGAGGTGCGGGGGCCGGGACCGTGCGCATGCTCCCGGGGACGGACGGGAGCGCGAGAGGCCCTCAGCGGCGTGAGCGCTGGGCGTCGACGATCTGCCGGACGGAGCCGTCGATGTCCGTCCGGGCCTGGATCCGCTCGGCGAACCCGGGGAACTGCCCTGCGACGGCGCTCAGCAGCCGCAGCTCCAACGGTGCGACGTTGACCTCGCACAGGTCACGGCGCACGGCCCGTACGACGCCCTCGGCGACCTGTCCGGGCGTGACGGTCCTGATGCCGTTGGGGGTCGCGGCGCCGGTGGCCGCAAACATCCCGGCATCGCGGACGAATCCGGGCTGGACCAGGGAGACGCCCACCCCCGTGCCCCGCAACTCCTGGCGCAGGGCGAGGGCGAAGCCGCGCAGCCCGAACTTCGTGGCGTTGTACAGGGACGTCGACCTGGTCGCCGCCTTGCCCGAGATGGAGCCGACCAGCACGATGTGTCCGCGGCCGCGCGCCACCATGTGCTCCGCGAGGAGCCGCGACAACAGCACGGGCGCCCGCAGGTTGACGTCCAGGGCGCGGTCGAGCTGTTCCTCGGTGTAGTCGAGCAGGTCGCCACTGGCGGGCAGGGCGGCGTTCGCGACGAGGACGTCCGACTCGGTACAGGATTCGGCGAGGCGCACGACGTCCGACCGGACGGCCAGATCGGCGACGACGGTCCGCGCCCCGCAGGACTCCGCCGCGGCCTTCAGGGCGGCCTCCTGCCGGCCGGTCACGGTGAGACGGGCCCCTTGCGCCGTCAGGCGCGCGGCCAGGGCGGCGCCGATGCCTCCCGTGGCCCCGGTGAGCAGAACATTAGATCCCGACATCTCCACGACGACTCCCGTACGGCGTCTCGGCGTTCACCAGCTGTTCGTTCGAACGAACAGTAGGGATCGCGCGGTTGCTTGTCCACACCCCATCCGCCCTCGGCGCCCCGCCCCCCGAGGGCCGGCGGCGGGGCCGATGGGGCAGAATGCGGACATGCCCCACGCTTCCGCCACCCGCCAGAGCATCATCGACGCCGTGCTGCGGATCATCGGGCAGGACGGCATCGCGGCCGTCACCAACCGGCGGATCGCCAAGGAGGCGGCGGTCTCACTGGGCTCCGTCACCTACCACTTCGCCACCCAGCACGAGCTGTTGCGCGAGAGCCTGCTGCACTTCGTGGCCGAGGAGACCCGGCACTTCACCGAGCTCGCCGACGAATGCTCCGACGAGCCCTTCGACATCGGCCGGGCGGCCGAGGTGGTGGCCCGGGTCGCCGGCGGCAACGCCTTCGACAGCCGCCACATCGCGCCCTTCGAGCTGTACGTCCAGGCCGGCCGCGACGAGCGGCTGCGCGCCGCCGCGGCCGACTGCTTCGCCGCCTACGACCTGCTGGCCGCCAGGATCCTGACCCAGCTGGGCGTGCCGGACCCCGAGCGCCTGGCCGGCGTCGCCGTGGCCCTGGTGTTCGGCCAGCAGCTGCGCCGCCTGGCGACCGGGGCGCCCGCCGAGGAACTCGTCGACACGCTGCTGATCCTCACGAACTTCGCCCCGGCCCCGGCCGAGATCCGCTGACCGCGGGCGCGGCGCGGTTTCAGTACGCGTGTCCCACGTGTGCGAGGGCCTGCTTCAGCAGCACCGCGTGGCCGCCCGGCATCTCGCCCTGCACGGCCGGTGAGGCCGCCTCCTGCGGGCTGAACCAGACCAGGTCCAGGGCGTCCTGCCGCGGTCGGCAGTCACCCGTGACCGGCACGACGTAGGCGAGGGACACGGCGTGCTGGCGGGGGTCGTGGAACGGGGTGATACCGGCGGTGGGGAAGTACTCCGCCACGGTGAACGGCTGGAGGGACGCCGGGACCAGGGGCAGGGCCACCGGCCCGAGGTCCTTCTCCAGGTGGCGCAGCAGGGCGTCGCGGATCCGCTCGTGGTGCATGACCCGGCCGGACACCAGAGCCCGGCTCATCGTCCCGTCCGCGCCGATCCGCAGGAGCAGCCCGATACTGGTGACTTCGCCGGTGTCGTTCACGCGCACGGGAACGGCCTCGACGTACAGGATCGGCATCTGGGCCCTGGCCATGCTCAGCTCGTCACTACTCAGCCAGCCGGGCGTAGTTTCGGTCATGTCAGCCATTTCTTGATCATACTTTCCGCAGGGGGCTTGGCCCAGATCACCCGTCCACCCGAAATCGACCGACCGTCAGCCGTGCCGGTCGCGTGGCCGGTCGACCGGCCGTCGGGACGAAGTCACGGCTCGTCCGCCATGACCGAAAAGCAGCATTCATAGAGACTCGGGCGCATATCCTCGCTTCCCATACAGAGGGCCACGTATTCCGGGAGGCACGATGAGTGAGCGGCCGGTCCTTCTTCCCTACGCCGACCCGGCCTTCCTCGCCGACCCGTTCCCGCTCTACCGGGAGCTGCGCGAGGAGGGTCCCGTACGCCGCGTCGTCCTCGCGGGCGGCCTGGACGCCTGGCTCGTCACCCGCTACGAGGACGCGCTCGCCGCCCTGTCCGACCCCCGCCTGAGCAGCGACGTGCGTGACGCCTCCGACCCGAGGCTGCTCGCCCAACTGCCGCAGACCGAGCGGGAATCGATGCTGAGCAACATGCTGCGCAGCGATCCGCCCGACCACACCCGGCTGCGCCGCCTGGTCTCCAAGGCGTTCACCGCCCGCCGGGTCGCCGGGATGCGGCCCCGGATCCAGGCCGTCACGGACGGCCTGCTCGACGCGGTCGTGCCGGCCGGCCGGGCCGACCTCGTGGCGGACTTCGCCCTGCCGCTGCCCGTCACGGTCATCGGAGAACTGCTCGGCGTGCCGGTGGACGACCGCCACGAATTCCAGCGTTGGACCGACCGCATGACCATGCGCGGCGCGGAGCCCCCGGACATGGCCGTCGTGAACGAGGCCTGGCAGCACATGCGCGCCTACGTCACCGACCTCATCCGCGCCAAACGGGCCCACCCCGGCGACGACCTGCTCAGCGGCCTGATCACGGCCCGGGACGAGGAGCAGCGGCTGAACGAGGACGAGCTCATCGCCATGGTGTTCCTGCTGCTGGCCGCCGGCTACATCACCACGGTCAACCTGATCAGCGGCGGCATCGCGATGCTCCTCGCCCACCCCGGCCAGCTCGACCTCCTGCGCGCCGACCCGGAACTCCTGGACGGCGCGATCGAGGAGTTCCTCCGCTACGACGGCCCCGTCAACCCCGGCATCGCCCGCTTCGCCCGCGAGGACATCGAGATCGCGGGCGTGAGCGTCCCGAGCGGTGCGACGGTCCTGATCGCCTCGGCCGTCGCCGACCGCGACCCGGCCCGCTTCCCGGACCCCGACCGCCTGGACGTCACCCGCCGGGACAACGCCCACCTCGCGTTCGGGCACGGCATCCACTACTGCCTGGGCGCCCCGTTGGCCCGCCTGGAGGGGCACATCGCCATCGGCACCGCGCTGCGCCGGCTCCCGGGGCTCGCACTCGCCGTGGATCCGGACGAGATCCGCTGGCGCCCCGGCGCACTGCGCGGCCCCCTGAGCCTCCCGGTCACCTTCGAGCCGGGCGGCTGAGGCTCCGTCCGGACCGGGCGCGACCTGCGCCACGGCATACTGGAGGCGCCTGCCGTCGGCAGGCCGTACCGAGCGTCGACGAGGGAGGGCCCGGTGCCGAACCTCTTCTTCGAAAGCGGGAACCTGGACGCCACGGAGGCGTTCCTGTCCGCCGCGTACACGCCCATGCAGATCGGTGGGCGCCCCGGGGACACCCGGGCGCGGATCTCCCGTACCGAGGTCGGCGGGCTGAGCGTGGACCGCCTCTCCTTCGGCTACACGATGGGCTACGACGCGGGCTGCCTCGGCAAGGTGTGCCTGGTGACCATGCACAGCGGCACCATCGTGGACACCACCGGTGGCCGCGAGGAGGTCTTCGGCCCCGGGGAGACCTTCCTCCTCGCCCCGCACGACCGGCCGTACGAGGGCGAGGTCCGCGAAGCCCGGTACACCATCACCATGTTCGATCCGCGCCTGCTGGGCCGGGTCGCCGCCGTTCCTGGGGAGAAGGAGGTGCGGATCACCGGGGCCCGCGCCGTCGGCCCCGCCGAGAACCGGCGGCTCGGGGCGGCCGTCGCCTACCTCCGCGACCATGTACTCGACGACGGCGCGGCCTCCGCCGCACCCGACGGGCTGGTCGTCGCGACCGCCGCCCAGCACCTCGCGGCCACCGTGCTGGGGGCGCTGCCGAACACCGCCCGCAGCGGTGAGGCCGTCGGCCCACGGGACACGCGCGACGCGCACAGCGACACCCTGCGCCGCGCCGCGGCGTTCATCGAGGCCAACGCCCATCGCGACATCACCCTGGCCGACATCGCCGCCTCGGTCCCGGTCACGCCCCGCGCGGTGCAGTACGCCTTCACCCGCCACGCCGGTACGACGCCGCTCGGCCACCTCCGCCGGGTCCGGCTGGCCCGCGCCCACGCCGAACTCCGCTCCGCCGACCCGGCGGGCACCACGACCGTGGCCGCCGTCGCCGGACGGTGGGGCTTCGCCCACCAGGGCCGCTTCGCCGCCGCCTACCGGCGGGAGTACGGCGTGGCACCCTCCCGCACGCTCCGGTCCGGCTGACCGGCCGCCGCCTTCACCGCGCCGCGTCGGTCGAACCGTCCGCGGCTCCGGGCCCCGAGACGTCGAAGAGGGCGTCGGTGCCCGTGATGCGCATCAGGCGGTGGAACTGCGGGCCGGGAGCGGAGAGGATCAGGGAGCGACGGTTCTCCTCGCACAACAGTCGCGCGTGGAGGAGGGCGTTGAGCCCGGCGGAGTCGCAGAAGTCGAGCTGCGAAAGGTCGACGACCACCCGGTGCGGGGCGGCAGGGGTGGCGCACGCCTGCACGAGCACCGTGCGCAGGGGATCGACGTGGTCGAGGTCCAGATCGCCGGTGAGGGTGATGACACTGCAGTCGGCGCGGGTGGCGAGCGTGACACGGTGCGGACCGCGGGCGGCCAGGGGGTTCATCTCGGTCCTGCCTTCGGGTGCACGGTGGGCCTCGGCAGTGGCCACCCCGAGCGACGCTATGCGGCCGGGCGGGGCGTGCACAGCCTCGCAGGCGAAGACCTGGCGGTGTTCGTTTCGTGGACAGGACGGTCCGCGGCGGGCGCCTTCCTGCCTGGTGAACCGACAGCCGGTGACCCGACGGCCCGCTCCCTCAGGGCAGCAGGCCCGCCGGCAGGTGTTCCCCGACGGTCGCACGGGGCTCGCCCCGGCCCGTGGCCTGGCGCACCAGATCCCACACCGAGTCCTGCGCCGGGTCCTGCGCCGGCTCCGACAGGGGCGTGCCGAGGCGGGCGGCGACGTCCTTGCGGAGGCCCGGGAGCAGCGCGTACAGCCGGTCGCCGGGACAGGAGGTGGCGTTGAAGTCGCGGTGGCCGTAGATCTCGGACGCGGGCAGACCGTACTGGTCGCAGATGTGCGCGCACAGGTCCGCCAGCGCCGCGTACTGCGCCGCGGGCGGGGTCTGCGAGGTGTAGGTGCCCTCGTTCTCGATGCCGATGGACACCGTGTTCTGCCCCACGCAGTGCGCCGCGCGCACCTGGCGCGCGCCGGTGCGCAATTCGGCGAGGCTGTTGTGGCGGCCCTCCAGCACGAAGGCGCCGCGGCTGACCGTGAAGTGCTGACCGGTGTCGATCCAGCCATGGGCGTCCATGTGGTACGTCTGGATTGCCCGGGCGAGTGCGAAGGCGCGCTGCTTCGAGTAGTCCGTCACGTTCGCCGTCGCCGTGTGGTGGACGACGATCCGCTCCGGGCGGTTGGCGACGACCACGACGGGCTCGGACGCCGCCCGCGCACCCCAGGTGCTGCAGGCGATGATGTCCGGACCGGCGGCCGCTCGGGCGCGCCCGGCCGCGGCGACGGGCAGGGCCGCCGCGGTGGCCAGGGCGAAGACGCCCGTGAGGACGGACCGGCGGGTGGACCGGCCGAGGTCGGACGGCGACTGCCGGTGCGGTGCAGGGAGGGTCATACGATGCCCGTTTCGTAGAGGGCTGCCCATTCAAGGGAGCCGCACCGACCCGGCTGCGCAGACACACCGAACGGCACCGGGAGTCTCCCCGACCGGCCGCCGAACACGTTCATATGACGGGCTCTCGGGCAACGGCTCCGCCCTGCGGGCGGAGCGCGTGGCGCGTACGGCATCCGCCGCGCAGGGCACGCTCGGCGTGTACGGCGTGTCTGCGCCGGACGGCGGGGCGGGCACGGTGCGGCTGCCTACCGTGACCCCATGAACACACGCCCAGGCATGCCGGTGGGCGGGTACGGCATCCGGCCCGCCCGGCCCACCGAGTCCGCAGCCGTCGCCGCGCTCCTGGCGCGCGCCTTCGCCGACGACCCGGTCATGGCGTGGATGGTCCCCGCAGTCGGCCGGGAACGCCGGATCGCCCGCTACTTCCGGCTGTCCCAGCGCCAACAGCGGCCGCGCGAAGGCGCCGTCCGGGTCGCAGCCACGGCGGAGGGGCGGCTGTTGGCCGCAGCGCTGTGGTCGGGCCCCGGGTGCTGGAAGACCTCGACGGTGCAGGAGGTGGCAGCGCTGCCCCGGTACGCGCGCATCTTCGGCCTGCGCGGCATGCCGCGGGCCGGAGAGGTCCAGAACACCCTGCATGAGGCCCACCCGGACACCCCGCACTGGTACCTGCCGACGGTGGGGACGGACCGCGGGCTGCAGGGGATGGGCGTCGGATCGGCGCTGCTGCGCCAGCAACTGGACCGGTGCGACCGGCTCGGGCAGCCCGTCTACCTGGAGTCCAGCAACGTCACCAATATCCCTTTCTACGAAGGGCTCGGTTTCCGCGTCATCGACGAGGTCCGGCTCCCGGGTGGCGGGCCGACCCTGTGGCCCATGTGGCGCGCGCCCGCCGCCCCGGACGGCCGGCGCCGCGGCTGACCCCCGTTCCTCAGGTCTGGCACTGCCTCGTCGCCGCCGGGGACCAGCCGCTCCATGCTGCCCCGGCGGCCCGTGCGTGGACGCGGATCTCGACCTTCACCGGTCCGCACACCCGGGTGCTGCTTCCGACTTCCAGCGGCCCGACGGCCTCGCCGGCGCGTACGTACGTCCGCCCGCTCCCCAGCTTCTCCCAGTGTCCGCCGTCGACGACACGGAAGAAGGCCTCGTAGGCGACGTCGATGCCCTTGCTCCCGGTGTTGCGTGCCTGATGTACGCCGTGATCTCGCGCGTGGGGAACCTGCCGGCGGATCCGCGCTGGGCGCTGATGCACCCGTTGACGGCCACCCGGCCGGTCGACGTCCCACCACCGCAGGCGATGGCCGCCGCGTCGGCGCGGGCCGGGATCGCGAGTACGGTCAGCGCGGCCGCGGCCAGGACCGTTCCGATGCGCCTCGAATGCAACGTTCCACGCCCTTCGCCGAATCCGCCGTCTCGCCACCGACCATGGCCCGGGTCGGGCCGCAGGGGCGAGCTTCTGCTGGATCTTTCGCCCGAACGGAGTCCTGGTGGGTTTCCGCGCAGTGCTTCATCGAGGCGGCCCGGCGCAGCTCGACGCCACCGGCCCGCCACCCGGCCGGAGCGGCCCAGTGCGGATGGGTCTGCAGACGGCCGGAGAGGGCGATCAGCCGCCGGCGCAGCGGCGTCGTGCTGCCGTCGCCGGCCACCTGCGCGAGCTCGTCGTAGGTACGCAGCCAGGCCTCTTGCAGGGCGACCAGGTCATCGGGGAACCGGAACGATGGCGTCACCCTCCTATTCCAACACATGTTCGATTTGCGCGGCGAATGTACGCCCCGCGCCGTCGTGACGTGCGCGGGGCGTCCCGGCCCCCTAGCGGCTGAGCGACCTGAGGGCCGCCGCGTCGTACGGCTTCAGCTCGTCGAAGCGGTTGCCGAGGACCTTCGCCGCCCACTGCGGGTCCTGCAGGAGCGCCCGGCCGACGGCGACCATGTCGAACTCGTCGCGCTCCATGCGGTCCAGGAGGTTGTCGATGTCGCCCAGGGCCGCGCCCTCGCCGGCGAAGGCGCGGATGAAGTCCCCGTCGAGGCCGACGGAGCCGACGGTGATCGCCGGCCGGCCGGTGAGCTTCTTGGTCCAGCCCGCCAGGTTGAGGTCGGAGCCCTCGAACTCCGGGATCCAGTAGCGCCGGGTGGAGGCGTGGAAGGCGTCGACGCCCGCTGCCGCCAGTGGCGCCAGGATCGCCTCCAGCTCCTGCGGGGTCTGCGCGAGCCGGGCGTCGTAGGCCTCCTGCTTCCACTGCGAGTAGCGGAATATCACCGGGAAGTCGGCCGGGACGCGTTCGCGGACCGCCGCCACGATCTCCGCCGCGAACTTCGTACGGGCCACCGCGTCGCCGCCGTAGGCGTCGGTGCGGCGGTTGGTCCGCTCCCACAGGAACTGGTCCAGCAGGTAGCCGTGGGCGCCGTGCAGCTCGACGCCGTCGAAGCCGATCCGCTCCGCCTGCGCGGCGGCGTCGGCGAACGCGCCGATGACGTCGTCGAGGTCGGCGCGGGTCATCGCCCTGCCGGTCCCCTCGGTGCCGTCGACGCGGATGCCGGAGGGGCCGACGGCGGGCGCGTCGGCGTAGGGCGCCTCGCCCTGCTTGCGCACCATTCCGATGTGCCACAGCTGGGGCACGATCGTGCCGCCCGCCTCGTGGACGGCCGCGGCGACCTTGGCCCACCCGGCCAGCTGGTCCTCGCCGTGGAACCGCGGGACCCGGTCGCTCTGCCCGGCGGATGCGTGGCCCACGTAGGTGCCCTCGGTGACGATCAGTCCCACGCCTGCGGCCGCCCGGCTGGCGTAGTACGCCTGTACGTCCTCGCCGGGGACGCCGCCGGGGGAGAACATCCGCGTCATCGGGGCCATCGCGATGCGGTTGGGGACGGTCAGGCCGTTCAGCGCGATGGGCCGGGACAGGATCTCGGCCGCGCGGGAGGCGGCGGACGGGGTGACGGACATGCGGGTCCTCCGGAGTGAGGCGGTAGCTCGTCGGGTGACGGCGAGAAGTGCATAGTACACACGCTATGTATCATGCATATTGCAGTCATGGGGTCGATCCCCCGGCTCACCGGCCTGCTGGTCGAGCGTGACGCGTTCACGGGTTCCCGGGTCCGCGATAATGGAGCGCCGGAAGGAGTGGGAGGCGCAGTGCTGGAAAAACTGGAGCGGGAGCTGATGCTGCTCTCTCGGCACCAGGTGCTGGCCCGGCGTGAGCGCGACCCGGAACGCCTGGAGCGGTCGGCGTACCTGCTGCTCAGCCGGATCGATACCCAAGGCCCCATGTCCATCGGGCAGTTGGCGGAGGCCTTCGGTCTCGACACCTCGACAGTGAACCGTCAGACCGCCGCACTGCTGCGCTGCGGGCTGGCCGAACGCGTCGCGGACCCGGACGGCGGCATGGCCCGCAAACTCCGGATCACCGCCGAAGGCGGGCGCCGGCTGGCCGCGGACCGCGAGGTCAACCGGTCCTGCCTGGCCCGCGTGGTCGCCGGCTGGTCCCCGGAGGAGGTGCGCGAGCTGGAGGACGTCCTGATCCGACTCAACCGCAGCGCCGAGGCCCTCGAAGGACGCCCCTGGCCGCGCACGGAAGACGCCGCCGTCCCCGCCCCGTAGTCGTATGCCCCCGGCCGTGACGGGCGGATCATCATCCGACCGGGAAGCGGCCCCGCCGCCCGGTCCGCGCGCCGTCTTCCGCCCTTCTATCGCCAATCGGTGTTATTTCTAGAATGGCCGCGTGGAAGACATCGATGTGATCGCGGTGCTGCAGGACCCGGTGCGCCGCCGACTGTACGAGTACGTGGTCGCCCAGGGCCGCGAGGTCGGCCGCAACGAGGCGGCCGAGGCCGTCGGCGTGGCGCGCACCCTCGCCGCGCACCACCTGGACCGGCTGGCCGATGCGGGGCTGCTGGAGAGCGGGAGCCGCCGTCTGACCGGGCGCTCGGGCCCGGGGGCCGGCCGCCCCGCCAAGGTGTACACGCGGGCCCGCGTCGAACGGTCCGTCTCCCTGCCCGCGCGGGACTACCGCACCGCCGCCGAACTGCTCGCCGAAGCCGCCGAGGAGGCCGGACTGGACGCCGGGCTGCGCGCCGCGGCCCGCCGCCGCGGCGCATCCCTGCGCGGAGCGGCGGCGCCCTGCGAAAGCCTCGATGAGGCCGTGGAGCTGCTCGCCGCCCGTGGCTACGAACCGCACCGCGAGGACGGCCCGGAGCAGGAGGGCGGCCCGGGCGACGTCGTCCGCATGCGCAACTGCCCGTTCCATTCCGTCGCCGAACGCTTCCCGCCGCTGGTCTGCGGCATGAACCTGGCCCTCCTGGAAGGGCTGATCGGCTCCGACGGTCCGCTCCGCGCCAGGATGGACGCCCGGCCGGGGGAGTGCTGTGTCGTGGTCCAAGCCTCTAAAAACAACAACCATTGACATAGAAACGAGGGTCGTGTTGGGATGACGCCATGACCGCATCCACGCCCGCCGCCCACCTCGCCCAACTCAACGTCGCCACGCTCCTGCACCCCCTCGACGACCCGCGCATCGCGCCGTTCGTCGAGCTGCTCGATCCGGTCAACTCCGCCGCCGACGCGACTCCCGGTTTCGTGTGGCGGCTCGTGGCGGAGGGGGAGGCCGACGCCACGGGCCTGCGCCCCGCCGGCGAGAACGTCATCGTCAACCTCTCCGTCTGGGAGACGCAGGAGGCCCTGTGGGACTTCGCGTACCGCAGCGGGCACCTGGAGGCGATGCGGCGGCGCCGCGAATGGTTCGAGCGGCACGTCCAGGCGCACATGGTGCTGTGGTGGGTCCCTGCCGGCCACCTGCCGACCGTCACCGAGGCGCTGGAGCGGCTCGACGACCTGCGGGCGCACGGGCCGTCCCCGCGCGCTTTCACCTTCACCTCCTCGTACACCGCCGCCGATGCGGGCTGCCCGCACCTCGACGACCGGGCCCGGCCCGTGCGGCCGGCCGGCGAGTCGGCGGCGGTCTGAAGCGGGGTGCTCCGCCGCAGCTCCCCGGGTCGCCTCCCGCCCCGCCGGACAGCACGATGGGAAGGGTGATGACGGTCCTGGTCGTCGGCGTGCCCGAGGGCGAGCAGCTGGAACTGCTCCGCTCGGGCATCCAGCGCAACCCGCACTTCCAGGTCGTGTCACACGCCGACGACCCCGACGTCGCCCTCGCGCACGCCCGCGTCCTGCTGCCCGACATCACCGTCCTGTCCCTGCCCGCCTGGATCGACAGCCTCGACTCGGACCCGGAGGTCCTGCGGGTGTTCCGCGGGGTACGGGGGCTGGACCCGCCGTGCGGTGTGGTGCTGCGTACCCCCGCCGCGCGCGTGCCCCGCGCAGTGTCGGGCCTCGTGGCGGAGGGCGCCGTACACGTCGTGCGCGAGGGGGACCACGAGGCGTTGATGCGGGCCCTGCGGACGATCGGGCTGCGCCGGGCCAGCTGCGACCCCGACGAGATGCCCTGACCCCGACGGCCGCCCCGCCCGCCCGCGGTGGGGCGGCCCGGCTGTGCGGGGAGCGCAAGCGGAGGGCGTCGTACCTCTTGGTTGCATGATCATTTTCTGCGTACTGTCCGGGGACACCGACGTGCCCGACCGAAAGCGAGTGAGCAGACCGATGCAACCGACCCCGACGTTCGTACTGGTCCACGGCGCCTTCGCGAACTCCTTCTCCTTCGCGCCCCTCCAGGCCGAACTGGGCCTCCTGGGACACCGCTCCGTCGCCGTCGACCTGCCCGGCCACGGGTTCGCCGCGACCTACCACCGTGCCTACCAGGCACCGCAGGACCCCGCCGGCCTCGCCGCCGCCCCCGGCTCGATCCGCGGCGTCACGCTCGCCGACAACGCCGAGCACCTGATCGGGGTCCTGGAACGGGCCAAGCAGAACGGGCCGGTGATCCTCGTCGCGCACAGCCGCGGCGGAATCACCGCGACCGCCGCCGCCAACGCCCGGCCGGACCTGGTCGACCGCATCGTGTACGTCGCCGCCTGGGCCCCGGTCGACCTCGACGTCAACGACTACTACGCCGAACCGGAGATGGCATCCGTCGACGCCGCTTCCCTCGGCCTGGCGCTGGCCGGGAACCCCGCGGAACTCGGCCTGCTGCGCGTCAACTTCCGCACGGCGGACCCCACGGCCCTCGCCGCGCTCAAGGCGGCCTTCCTCGCCGACGGCACCGACGAGGAGTTCCTGACCTTCCTCAACACCTTCCAGCCCGACGAGAACCTCGACGTCGGCACGTCGGCCGACCGGGCGCAGGCGCAGACGTGGGGCAGCATCCCCCGGACCTTCGTACGCCTGGCCGACGACGCGAGCATGCCGCCCGCCATGCAGGACCGGCTGATCCGCGAGGGGGACGCCCTCACGCCCGGCAACCCGTACGACGTCCGCACACTGGCAGGCAGTCACCTGAAGTGGCTGGTCGACCCGGCGCCGGCGGCCCGGGCCCTCGCCGACCTCGCCGCGATCACGGAACCGACCGGGGCCGACCGCGTCACCGCGCCGTAGCCCGGGACCGCGGCGCCGGACGGCTGTCAGCGCGTCCGGCCCGCAGCCGGGGTGGACGACGTCGTCCCGGTCGGCTCGGTCGTTCAGGGGCCCGTCGTACGGGGACCTCAGGCGGTGGCCAGGGCCTCCAGGGACGGAACCGTCTCGGCCGGGGTCGGCAGAGCGGCGTTCTCGGCGCGGAGGCGCTCGGCAGCCTCCCGCAGATCCGGGTCGGCAAGGAGCCGCGTGAGCAGCGCCGCATCGACCCCGTCGGAGGTGGACCGCAGGCCGGCGCCCGTCGCGGTCAGGGCGTCGGCGTTGGTGAAGTGGTCGGCGCCCTGGGGGAGCAGGAGCTGGGGCAGCCCGGCCTGGAGGGCGGTGAGCAGGGTGCCGGATCCGCCGTGGTGGATCAGCGCGTCGGAGGTGGCGAGCAGCTCGGCCAGCGGTACCCACGGCAGCGGGCGGACGTTGTCCGGGAGGGTGCCCAGGGGGGCGAGATCGGTGTCGTCCACGGCCAGCAGGAACTCGGCGTCCACCGACGCCGCGGCCTCGACCAGGCGGACGATGGCGCGCACGCCGTCCATCTCGGTGAGTACGGTGCCCAGCGTGACGGTGACGCGCGGGCGGGTGCCCCGGCGCAGCAGCGCACGGGGGACGAAACCACCGCCGTTATAGGGCACATAGCGCATCCGCAGGCCGGTCGGGTCACCGCCGAGGGAGGCCGGGACGACGTTCAGGGCCGTGCCCTCGGCGGGACCGTCCACCCCGTACGTCTCGTAGGCCTCGGTGAAGTGGGAGGCGAGCCGGCCGACCATGGCGTGGCCCGACGTGACGCCGAAGTTCTGGATCACCGACGGGATCTTGAGCTTGGCCGCGACCAGCGGGGCGGAGGCCTGGAAGGAGTCGTGGACCAGCAGGTCGGCGCCCCAGCTCTCGGCCGTCTCCAGCAGTCCGTCCACGGTGGTACGCGACAGGTGCGCGAAGCCGTGGGCCGCCCTGTCGAGTATCTGGTCCGAGGTCATGTCCGGCGTGACATAACGCACTTCCTCGTCCAAGGCCTGCTCGAACACGTCCCGGATGGAGCGTCCGTCACCTATCTCGACGACGGGGAAGCCGGCCTGGCGCAGCTGGTGCAGGGGCTGCGAGCCGGCGAACAGCACTTCGTGGCCGGCGGCGCGCAAGGCCTGCGCGGTCGGGATCATCGGAAAGAGATGCCCGGCCGAGGCCGGGCCGGTGAAGAGGATGCGCACGGTGTCTCCTTGCCCATGGGTGTGCCGGTCGGGGAGGAGTCGCGCGGGCCCGCCCCCGGTTCCACCTGTGTGAACTCGCGGGACAGCAACGGGTGTTCCCCCCGGAAGGTCGATAATCGGACGTTCTCGCAGGACCGTGGACACCCTGCTCGAAGGCGGGCAATCGGTCGGGAGACAGCGGTTTCCGGCCGTTTGCGCGGTGCGGGAGCCGATGCGGGGGAGTGGGACGCCGCTCGGGGCATGCGCGGCAGTGGCTGCGATGCGCAGCCGTACGCCACCCCAGCGAACAGGAGGAACGGCCATGCTGATCACGGTCACCCGCTCCGGAGGCTTCACCGGCCGGGAGAAGCTCAGCGCACTCGACACCTCCGGCCGTGCGGACGCGGCGGACCTGGAGGAACTCGCGAAGCGCGCGGTCGCCCCCGTGGCCGACGGCTTCCGCTACCGGATCACCGTCGACGACGAGGTCCTCGACCTCCAGGACCCCTGCCTGTCCGACGCCCAGCGCACCCTGATCCGTACCGTCCTCGGCACGGGTGCCTGACCGGCCCGCGGCGGGGCCGGGCGTACCGTCCCGTGCGCCGACCGGCGGCGGTGCCCCCGGCCCGGCCCCACCCGGCGCCCCGACGCAGATCCCCACCCGGACGGATCGCCCGCGGTGCCGGGGCGTGCCCGGCGTCCTACGCTCGGGGCATGCCACGCCGCCCGATGCGCATGTCCGAAGCGGCCGAGGCCGCGCTGGCCACAGCCCTGAAGAAGCTCCGGACCGATCTGCAGGCTCGTTCCGCCTTCCCCGATCCCGTGCTCGCGGCGGCCGAGGCAGCCGCCCGCGCACCCCGCCTGCCCGACAAGGACGCCACCGACCTGCCGCTCTTCACGATCGATCCGCCCGGCTCCAGCGACCTGGACCAGGCCATGCACTTGGCGCGACGGCCCGGCGGCGGCTTCCGCGTGCACTACGCCATCGCCGACGTGGCCGCCTTCGTCACCGCCGGTGACGCGCTGGACGCCGAGGCTCGCGAGCGGATCGTCACGCTCTACTTCCCCGACGGCAAGGTGCCCCTGCACCCGCCCGTCCTGTCCGAGGGCGCGGCCAGCCTGCTGCCGAACCAGAAGGTTCCCGCCCTGCTGTGGGAACACGACCTCGACGCCCACGGCCGGGTGATGCGCTCATCCGTGAGCCGTGCCCTGGTCCGGAGCAGGGCACGGCTCGACTACGCAGCCGTCCAGCAGGCCATCGACTCCGGCACGGCCGAGGAGCCCGTCGCCCTGCTGCGTGAGATCGGCACCCTGCGCGAGGCCGTCGAGGCCGAACGGGGCGGCATCTCGCTCAGCCTGCCGGACCAGGAAGTCACCGTCGAGGACGGATCGTTCCGGCTGCGCTATCGGGCCCCGCTGCCCGTGGACGGTTGGAACGAGCAGATCTCCCTGATGACCGGCATGGCCGCGGCCGCAATGATGCTGACCGGCGGACCCGGCATCCTGCGGACCCAGGAGCAGGCCCCCACCCACGAGGTCGGCCGGCTGCGCCGCATCGCCCTGGGCCTCGGTATCGACTGGCCGCACCACGTGTCCTACGCCGAGCTGATCCGCTCCCTGGATCCGCACGACCACACGCACGGGGCCTTCCTCCACGAGGCGGCCGGCGCGCTGTTGCTGAAGTCGGTCTACAGGTCCTTCCGTGACGGCGACCACGTCCCCGCGCAGACCGTCCACGCGGCGATCGCCGCGCCGTACACGCACTGCACGGCGCCGCTGCGGCGCCTGGTCGACCGCTACGCCGGCGAACTGTGCGCGGCCGCCTGCGCGGACCGGGCCGCGCCGGAGTGGGTGCTCGCGGCCCTGGACGAGTTGCCGGCCAGGATGGAGAAGGCCAAGGGCGGCGCCGCGGACCGGCAGTCCGTGGACCTGGTGGAGGCGGCGCTGCTCATGGACCGGGTGGGCGCCGTCTTCGACGCCGTCGTCGTCGACACCGACGCCGAAGGGGCCCGCCCGAACCCGAGAGCGGGACAGGTGCAGCTCGCGGAGCCCGCCGTGCTGGGCAGGGTCACCTCGGCCGCTGCCCCCCTCGAACTCGGCGTGCGCGTCCGGGTCAGGCTCGAACGGGCCGACCCCGCCTTCCCTGACAAGCACCAGCGCGTCC
Organism: Streptomyces sp. NRRL F-2664; assembly: GCF_000719345.1. GTDB lineage: Bacteria > Actinomycetota > Actinomycetes > Streptomycetales > Streptomycetaceae > Streptomyces. Next base: position 46,173 of record NZ_JOFX01000003.1, on the reverse strand, counting down.
TCTTCAGCCTGGTGCCGGACGAGGGGTGATCCGGCCCGGCATATGAAGACGTTGGCACCGCTTTCGACCTGCATGTTCGTCACGCCTGGCATGGCGTGGCGTCAATTATGGCTCGACATGGCGCCATCGATGCGCCATTATGGCGTCATGGGTGGCGCGCACGTCGGTCTTCGGGGCCGGCGGGGGTGCGCGTCAAGGGGTAGGGCGTCGAAGGGTGGGGGACATGGGAGCGGTAGTGCCGAGCGGGCAGCATGCGACGGCGCGGCCCGGAGTCGTCACCGCGTTCGCGCGCTTCGCCCTCTGCGGCGGTGGCGTGGGCCTCGCCTCCAGCTTCGCCGTGGGGGCACTGGCCTCCCTGGCCCCGTGGGCCTTGGCCAACGCCCTGGTCACGGTGGTCTCCACGCTCCTCGCGACCGAACTCCACGCCCGCTTCACCTTCGGGGCGGGCGGGCGTGCCACCCGGCGCCAGCACGCGCAGTCGGCCGGGTCCGCGGTGGCCGCGTATGCGGTGACCTGCGCCGCGATGCTGGCGCTCCAGCATCTGGTGGCAGCGCCGGAGCCGGTGCTCCAGCAGGCCGTGTACCTGTCGGCCTCCGCGCTGGCCGGCGTCGCCCGGTTCGCGGTGCTCCGGCTCGTCGTCTTCGCGCGGCAGCACGCGCAGGGCGCAGGTGGCTCCCGCGGCGTCCGGCCCGTGCCCGTCCCCGTGTCCCTGCCCGCGGAGCTGTGCCGCGCCGCATGACCCGCCCCCGGTCGGCCGCCGCTCCCCGGCGGCGGCGTCAAACGATCGTCGAGTTATGCCCAAAAGGTGACTTTCCGCAGTTTGGGCCGCTCGGATAGCAATGACTCGGCGCCCGGCACGGCCCGCCGACGGTCGGCGGCGATACGGTGCGCCGAGGAAGGGACGTCCCGTGATCCGCACCCGCTTTGCCGTCTCCCTGGCCACCCTGGCCGTTACTGCCCTGGCCGTCTCCGCGAGCCCCGCCGCAGCGGCGCCCGGCGACACGGTCAACATGTGCGCCAGTGCGCTCACCCCGGACGGCTGGGTCGACGTCCAGTGGTGGAACAGTGCCGGGTGCGGCTCCGGCTTCACGCCCAACATGAAGCAGATCAAGGACCTCAGAGGCTATCCCGTGGGCACGCAGGTCAACGCCTGTGCATCGACCTGGCCGCCCGCCGGCTGGACCATCGTCAGCACCTACTACTCGAGCGGCTGCCGCTACTCCGCCGTCCCCAGCTTCAACGCCAACACCTGGACGCTGAAGCGCACTTCCTGATCCCTCCGATGCCGCGCCGCAGCCGTGGCCGACCGCCGGTCGGCCACGGCTGCGTGCGCCCCGGGGGCCCGGCTTGCTGAGCGGACCGCCGGTCCGTATGCTGGCGTCATGCGGACCGATGGTCCGTTTGTGTGGCGCACCTGCGCACTTCACGCCATCGCCGTGCTGCGACGCCGTGCCGCATGCGCCACTCCCGACCACGTTGCCCCGCACGACGTGCCCGGGGTGAAGGTCCATCAGATCCTCGCTCCCCGCACGATCGTGTTCCGCGCCGACCGCACCGGAGCCGACCGATGACCCCCGCCCCCACCGGCCCTGCCACCCCCGCCACCCTGGTCGTCGGGGCCACCGGCACCACCGGCCGCCGCGTCACCGCCGGACTGCTCGCCGAGGGCCGGCGCGTCAAGGCGGCCGCCCGGACCGCGACCCCGCACCCGGGCGCACAGTCCGTCCGCTTCGACTGGAACGAGCCCGCGACCTGGGCCGACGCCCTGGACGGCGTCGACCGCGCCTATCTCGTCCCGCCCACCGGTTCACCGGACCCGGCCTCCGTCATGCTCCCGTTCCTCCATCGGGCCCGCGCGGCCGGCCTGCGCCGCGCGGTGCTTCTCAGCTCCTCGGCGATCCCCGCCGGCGGCCCGGCCGTGGGCCGGGTCCACGAAGAACTGCCCCGCCTCTTCGGGCAATGGGCGGTCCTGCGGCCCTCCTGGTTCATGCAGAACTTCGCCGGATCCGCTCCGCACGCACGCACCATCCGCGAGGACGGCACCATCCTCACGGCCACGGGAGACGGACGCGTCGGATTTATCGACGCCGAGGACATCGCCGCCGTCGCCGTCCGCTGCCTCACCGGCGAAGACGCCCCCGACACCGACCTGGTCCTCACCGGCCCCGAGGCACTGAGCTACGCCGACGCCGCCACGGTCATCACCGAGGTCACCGGACGCCCCGTCGTGCACCGGCAGCTCACCTTCGAGCAGTTGCGCGACCGCTGGGCCGCCGCGACACCGCTGGAGTTCGCCACCATGCTGGCCCGCATGGACCGCGCCATCGCGGACGGTGCCGAGGACCGTACCTCCGACACCGTGGAGCGCCTCACCGGGCGCCCCCCGGGCACCCTGCGCTCCTTCGTCGAACGGGAGATGCGCGCGGCAGCGAGCCGCTGACACCGACTGCCCGAATACCATCTGCGGGGGCCGCAGAGGCCGAAGACCGAGGAGGACGACCTGTGGACCGGCGAGCGGAACGTACGGAGCGCGCGGACGCCCAGCGCAACCGGGAAGCCGTCCTGGCGGCCGCCGACGCCCTCTTCGCCGCCAGCAGCAGCCCCCACAGCGTGTCGATGGACGACATCGCCGCCGCGGCAGGCGTCGGCAAGGGCACGCTCTTCCGCCGCTTCGGCGACCGCGCCGGCCTGATCGCCGCCGTGATCGCCTCCCGCCTCGAACCGCTCCGGCAAAGGGTGCAGGAGGTGCAGGAAGCCACCGGTTCCGCGCCGCGGCAGCGGGTACTGGACCTCCTCGACACCTCGCTGACATTCAAGATCGAGAACCGGAACCTGATGGCGGCCGCGGAGGACGCCGGACTCAGCAGCCCCTACCGGGCCCAGCACTACGGCTGGTGGCACGAAACGCTCCGCGCGGCACTCGACCGGGTACCGGGCGTCCACGACCCGGACTTCACCGCCCATGCGCTGCTGGCCGCCCTCCGCGCCGACCTCGTCGCCCACCTGATCGACGAGGGGAAGATGTCCCCCGAGGACCTGCGCTCCTCGCTCGCCGCCCACGTCGACAACGTCCTGGGCGGCAGCAGCCACCCGGACCGGACATGAGGGGGGTGCCCCCGGCGTGTACCCGCCGGAGGCACCCGGGCCCGCTCGCGGTTACGGCGCCGCCGGCATGACGTGGCCGAGCAGACCCTCCCGCGTGTACGGGCCCTCGCAGTCGGCACGCTCGGAGACGAAGTGGTCGAAGACGGACGGTATGTAGCACCGGTAGAGGGGCACCGACCCCGGCACCGGCTTCGTGTACACGTATCCGACCGCGCCCAGGGCCTGCTGGCCCTCGCAGCCCGGATCGGGGGTCAGCAGCGAATGGTTCGCCGCCTTGCACTCGTAGAGCCGGACCGTGCCGGGTGCCGGATCCCGCAGCACCTTCCAGACCGCCTCGGGGGTGAACCCCGCGGGCAGCGGCCGTGACGAGGCCAGGTGCCCGGCGTGCGGGCGGTATCCGCGGACCAGCGGCGTGTACGGGGCGGTGTGGCCGTGGGCGCGGCCCCACGTGCGCAGATAGCCCTCGGCACCCCGCATCAGCTCGTCGACCACGTCCTGACCACCCGTCACCCGGATGTCCTCGATCCAGTCCGGCACGAGGCCGTAATGGGCGCCGCCGCCGTCCGTGTTGACGTCCCAGACGCGTGAGCCGGTGACCTGCCGGTCGAGGAGCGAGCCCCCGTCGGGGCTGCGGAAGGGGTAGCGGACCTGGTCGCCGGCCGCGGCCCGGGGGCCGGGCAGCGACGCGAATCCGTTCATGTCCGTGCCGATGCCGTACCCGGCGCCGTACCGGGCGCGCAGCGCGGCGTGTTCCCGCGCCTCGGCCGCGAAGGCGGGCGCCTGGTGCATGTGGCCCGTGATGAAGCCGCCCAGCCGGTAGACCCGCTCGGTCCAGTTCTCGTCCATCCAGCCGTGCGTCGACAGGACACCGGAGTAGCGCTCCGCCTCCAGTACGCGCAACGCCCGGTTCGCCGCCTTGACGCTCATGTGGTCGATCTCCAGCATCATGCCGCGCTTCATCATGCCCAGCACCGCGTACTCGCCCAGCGCCGTCAGACCGCGGCGGTTGCACTGCGCCGCCTGCAGGGAGGTGCTCCCGTACTCGGGGAACGTGACGCCCGCCGGGAGGGCGGCACGGATCCGTGCCTCCGCTTCCGCCTCGGATCCCCCGGCCGGCCCCGTGCGCACCCCGGAGGCGTCGGCTGTGGCGGTTGCGGTGCGGGCGGCGGCGTGCCCCGCAGGTCCTGCGGTCAGCCCGAACCCGATCGGGTTGTCGTGCTCGGGACCGGAGCAGGGCTCCGTGCTCCAGAAGGTGCCCGTCGACAGGAACTGGCCGGCATTGATGGCCATGCCCTGCGTGCCGCTGTCGAACCGCACGCCGCACAGGGCATTGTCGAACTTGTGGCACAGGAACATGCTGCGCACGCCCAGGCGGTGCAGTTCGTCCAGGCCGCGGTCGATGTCGGCCATGGTGCACCGGGCGCTGTCCAGCACCTGCTTGCAGCCGAACGGTTCGGAGGTCTCCACGCCGAGGACGACGGCGAGCTTGCCCTCCTCGATGACCCTGCGCGCCTGATCGGGGTCGGTGACGACCCGGAACCAGCCCTTGCCGGCGCCGCCGTACATGCCGTCGACGTAGGACTGCAGTTCGTACGTCTTCTGGATCTGCAGCCTGATCGCCGTCATCTCGTCGCACCCGCGGTCCTTGAAGAAGTACAGCGAGCAGATGACCCCGTTGGTGACCATGTCGTTGACCAGGACCCGCTGTCCGCCGCGCCAGGCCCGCTCCACCCAGGCGTAGTACGTCTGCTGATGGGTGGCCGAGTCATGGGCCGGCCAGTCGCGGAAGGTCGGCCAGCCGTTCGGGTCGTGCCGTCCGTCACCCCCCTTGGTGATCATGTCGAAGAGGGCGAGGACACCGTTCGGGTAGTGCTCGGGGCAGTCCTTCAGGGCGTCCGCCACCCCTGCCGTGGAGAAGACCTTGCCGCAGACCAGCCGTCCTCCGAAACCCTCGTCGGACATCAGGTGGACGTGCCCGTCGACGTATCCGCGGACGCGGCCCTGGGCGTCGGTCCCCTTGAACGGCTCTCCTGTGACGTTGACCTGGGAGTCCGGGGCCGGGCGGGCCACGGGATCCCACCACTGCGGTCCCGAGGACGACGCGCCGGCCGTCGCGGGGCCGAGGGCCAGCGTCACCAGCGCGAGGACCAGGCCGATCAGGAGGTACCGGCTCCGGCCGGTCCGTCCCGATGCTCTTCGTCGCATCATCCCCATCCCTTCCACGAAGCGTTCACGACACTGCGGAGACGGTCTTGTCGGGCCCTCGGAGGCGGCCCGCCCTGCGGGACGGCGGGGGCGGTCCGGGCGGTGCGGTCGGGCAGCGCCGGCGGGTCAGACCGGGCGGTCCACCGCTCCCGCCGTATGGGCCCGGACCAGGGCCAGGTAGTCCGCCGCAAGGCGGTGGCAGTCACCGGGCCACCGCGCCGAGACGTAGTTGCCGTCGGTGACCGTGAAGCCGCGCCCGGGCCGGGCGGCGGTGTCGCGTACGGGCAGCGGCGGACCGGTGAGGAAGTGGCGCGGATCGGCGAGTGCCGCGGTGACCTCCTGCTGCACGGTGGTGCGGTACGTGCGGTAGTAGCGCCCGAGCCACCACCGGGTGAGGTTCCACCCCGTCAGTTCCAGCAGGGCCGTCAGGGCCGTCGTACGGCGGCCGTACAGGACCGAGCGCCCGGTGGCGGGATCCTGGGCCCGGGCGGCGAGCAGCACCCCGTGGCAGACGGCCCCCACCGGGAGCCCCCTGGTGAAGGCGCGGGCGAACAACCGCTGCGCGGTGGCGTCCTCCAGCAGGGTGCGCATGCCCGGGGCATGGCCCCCCGGTACGAAGAGACCCGTGATGTCGGCCGGGTCGACGTGCGCCTCGACGTCCCCGTAGGCGTACGGGGCGAGGAAGCCGGGGTCCTCGGTGAGGCGCCGGTAGGCGGCCAGTTCGGCACGGCGGGTCATCAGCCAGGGCGAAAGCCAGGAGAAGCCGAGGTCCGTGAGGCGGCGATCGGCGAGCGCGACCTTCCCGGCGGGCGTCGCGAAGCGGACCTCGAAGCCGGCGTCCCGCAACGCGGCCCAGGGCACCGCCGCCTCGGTCGGGTCGTAGTCGCCTGCCGGCAGCAGGAAGAGAATCACGGCGTACTCCTCTGAGCAGTGGCGATCAGGGCAGCACGGCCGCATCCGCGGCGCCCAGCGGGCCCGGCCCCGATTGCCCCGACCCCTCGGTGGTCCGAAGGACGACCCTAGGAGCGCCCCGCGGCGCCGTCATTGACTGCGACGGCCACGGCGTTGACTCTTCCGGCCCGCGACAGGCCCCGCCCCGTGCCGGGGAGAGGCTGTCGCGGCGGCTCTTGACGGTTGCGGTGCCCCCGCCTTGACTGACGGCCGTGTCCACCGTCGAGCCGCCCTCCCGCACAGGACCCGCCGCCCCAAGTCCTCCTGCCCCCGGCCCGTCCGCCGCCGACCTGCCCGCACCCGCGCCGCCCGCGGACGGCGCTCGCCTCCCCGGCCCGCCCGCTCCCGGGCCGTCCGTCAACGCGACCTACGCCCTTGCCGTCCTCAGCGCATCGGCCGAGGCGGGCAGCGGAGGGTCCGGCTCCTGGGCGCTGCCCACGGACCGGCTGGAGTACGGCGAGATGCGGGCCCTGTGGGACGAGGTGCTCACGGCGCGGGACGCCGGCCCCCACACCGGACTGCTCGTGGGCGACCGTATCCGGCCCGACGGACTGCACATCCTGGGCCACCTCATCCTCACCTGCGCCAGCCTCGCGGACGCCGCGCAGGCGGCCGAGCGCTACCACCCCCTGGTGAGCCAGGCGGGCACCGTGACCCTGCACCGCCGGGGCGGCGTCGGCCGCGTCTGCTACCGGCCGACCGTCGGCCCGGCCGCCATGCACCCCCAGCAGGTCGAAGCGGTCGTCAGCAGCATGGTGCGGGCAGCCCGCTGGATCGTGGGCGACGACTGGACCCCGCGCGCGGTGTCGTTCACCCACGCCCGCGCCGGCTCCGCCGAACCGTACGCCCGGGTCCTGGGCTGCCCGGTCACCTTCGGCGCCCCGGAGAACGCGGTCACCATCGCCGACGAGGACCTCGACCGGCGCCGCCCCGTCCACGACCCGACGCTCAACGCCCTGCACCGGGCCTACGCCGACCGCCTCCTGCACCAGCTCTCCGCGGCCCCGACCGTGGCCGAACGCGTCCGGCAGTGGCTGGAGCGCGCCCCACTGGAGGACGCCGGCCCCGACGGCCCCGCCCGGCAGCTGAACCTCAGCGTCCGGACCCTGCGCCGCGCCCTGCACGCGGAGGGCACCTCCTGGCGCGCACTCCTCGACACCGCACGCCACGGGCGGGCCAGGCGGCTGCTGGAGACCACCGCCCTGCCGCTCGACCGGATCGCCCCGCTCGTCGGCCTGAGCGGAGCGACCGCCCTGGTGCGGGCCTTCAGCCGCTGGGAGGGCATACCGCCGGGGGCGTACCGCAGCCGGTTCCGGCACGGGTGAGGAACCCCGCCCGGGGCGGGCCGCCCGGCCGCCGGGACCGGTGCTAGATTGTCCGGCGGCCGGCTCCCAGGCCCCGGACGAGATGCGCCGTACCCGGTTATGCACGACGACGCGCGAGGTGCCGCACGCGCGGCACCGCCCGCTGTCCGCACCCGGGCAGCGTCCTCGTCGAGCAGGATGGGCCGAACGCCATGACCGTGCCACTCACCCGCAGCCTGTACCGGACCACCGCGCACGCCGCCGGGGGCCGTACCGGATCCGTCCGCACGGACGACGGACGCCTCGACGTCCGCCTGGCGCCGCCGCGCAAGAAGGTGCCCGGCACCACCAATCCCGAGCAGCTGTTCGCGGCGGGCTTCGCGGCCTGCTTCACCTCCGCGTTGGCGGAGGTGGCCGCCGAGTTCGGCGCGGACGCGTCCGCCGCGCGGGTGGCCTGCGAGGTCGAACTCGGTACGACGGACACCCCGGCCGGCTACGGCCTCGCGGTGACCCTGACCGTCGGCCTGCCGGGATGGCGGGCGGCGGACCTCCAGCCGCTGCTCCACCGGGCCGACGCGGTCTGCCCGTACTCGCAGGCCGTACGCGGCAACGTACCGCTGACGCTGCGGGCCGTGGACGACAGTGCCTGAGCCGGAGGAGGCCGGCCGCGGCATCCCGGCACCCGGGCGGGGCGCCTGGTTGCGGCGCGGCATCAGCCGCAACGGCGGCCCGCTCGTGGAGGAGGGGGAGGGCGAAGTGGTCTGGCTGCAGGCCGGTTCGTCCTACGCCGACAGCCGGGGCTTCGCCGGTACGACCTCCTTCGACGGCTCCCGGGTGCGCTTCCACCACCTCACGGGCGAGCCCGGCGACGACACCGGCACCCTGACCAGGGACGGCGCGAACCTCGTCGAGCGCGGCACCAACCCGGACGGCAGCACCTTCCTGGAGATCTGGACCCCGCTGCCGGACGCGGAGGGCCCGACCGGCTCATGGACCGGCCCCGGCCACCACGTGGTGCGCGTCGGCCGGCACGTGGTGCACGTCGACGCGGACGCGGGCACGTACTGGCGCCTTTGACGGACGAGCGGCGCCGCCCCCGTTCTGCCCGGCCGCGAGCATGTGGACCGGGCGCCCGGCGAAGCCCGGTCCTCCCACCCGTACTGCGCGCCGACGACGCTCCCGACAACCCGGCGCTTCCGCAACGATCCGGCCAGTACCGTCATGTCACGCCTGAGGGCGCATGGACGGGCGGGATCCGGTGATACGGGTGGGGACAGGCGGTCACGACGGACGACCGCCCCTGCCGGAAGGAACCGGGCGTGAGCGACAACTCCCGTACGGACGTGCTCCTCGACCCCCGCTACGACGCACCGCTCGACGGGCCGTGCCGCTCCGGGGAGCGGGAGGTCTTCGAGCGGGGGGCCGGCGAGCCGGCCGAGGCCGCCCGGCAGCGTGAAGAGGCGGCCAAGGCGGTCTGCCACGGCTGCCCGGTCCGGCTGCCGTGCCGCCGCCGGGCCCTGGCCGACCGGGTCCTGCACGGCGTGCGCGGTGGCCTGACCCCCGACGAACGCCACCTTCTGCTCGCCCACAGCTAGACGGTGCCCGCCACTCCCGCCTCCGCACCCCCGCCTCCGCCTCCCGCCCCCGGTCCACGCCGGTGGGCCCGGCCGCCCGCCCACACCTCCCGTACGGCGGCCGGGTCACCGCCCCGCCCCTGCCCGGATGCCTCCGCACCCCCGCTCCCGCCCCGAGAACCGGGGGCGGACTCCGCCCCACTGGTGACCGATTCGCCTGGATCTGCCCCAAATCGGCACAGGGCGACGGAGAGTGACTCCCGTCACTTCCAGTGACGCATGGGACATGACCTCGGCCGACCGGGGCAAGCGCGCCCGAACACCATCACCGCGGGGAGGCCGCGGTGCCGGAATCGGAGGTACAGCGCGTCGTGTCCGAGCAGACGACCATCCACATCGCCGGAACCTGGCGTTCCGCGATATCAGGGGCCACCCGAGAGGTCCTCGACCCGGCGGACGCCACCGTCCTCGCCGTCGTCGCAGAAGGCGGCACCGCGGACACCGACGCGGCCGTCAGCGCCGCCCGCGCGGCCTTCGACGGCGGGCCGTGGCCCCGGACCCCGGTTCTGGAGCGGGCCGCCCTGCTGCGCCGCACCGCCGTCCTGCTGCACCGCGACCGCGAACGCCTCGCGCTGCTGGAGAGCCGTGACGCGGGCAAGACCCTGGAAGAGGGCCGCGTGGACGTGGACTGCGTCGCCGACGCCTTCCTCTACTTCGCCGACCTCGTCTCCGGTGAGAGCGCGGGCCGTGTGATCGACGCCGGTACCTCCGACGTCCACAGTGTCGTCGTCCACGAGCCCGTCGGGGTCTGCGCCCTGATCACGCCCTGGAACTACCCGCTGCTCCAGGCCTCCTGGAAGATCGCCCCCGCCCTCGCCGCCGGCAACACCTTCGTGATCAAGCCCAGCGAGACCACCCCGCTGTCCACGGCCGCCCTCATCGGCCTGCTGGTGGAGGCGGGCCTGCCGGCCGGCGTGGCGAACCTCGTCACCGGCCCCGGCGACCCCGTGGGCGCGCGGCTCTCCGCCCACCCCGACGTCGACCTGGTCTCCTTCACCGGCGGTCTGGCCAGTGGTACGAAGGTGATGCGCGCGGCCGCCGACTCCGTCAAGAAGGTCGCCCTCGAACTGGGCGGCAAGAACCCCAACGTCGTCTTCGCCGACGCCTGCTCCACCCCCGACGGCTTCGACACCGCCGTCGACCAGGCGCTCAACGCGGCCTTCATGCACAGCGGCCAGGTCTGCTCCGCCGGCTCCCGCCTCATCGTCGAGGAGGGCGTCGCAGAGCGCTTCGTCGCCGAACTGGCCCGCCGCGCCGACCGGATCCGCATCGGCCGAGGCACCGACCCGGGCGTGGAGTGCGGGCCGATGGTGTCCGCCGCCCAGCGCGAACGCACCGAGGAGTACGTGGCCTCGGCCGTCGCCGAAGGCGCTGTCCTCCGCGCCGGCGGCGTACGGCCCGACGAGCCCGGCTACTTCTACCGCCCCACCGTCCTGGACCGCTGCCACCGAGGGATGCGCGTGGTCCGGGAGGAGGTCTTCGGTCCCGTCCTGACCGTGGAGACCTTCCGTACCGAGGACGAGGCCGTCGCGCTCGCCAACGACACCGAATACGGCCTCGCCGGCGCCGTGTGGACCTCCGACGCCGGCCGCGGCAGGCGGGTGGCGGGCCGGCTGCGCCACGGCACCGTATGGATCAACGACTTCCACCCCTACCTCCCGCAGGCGGAGTGGGGCGGCTTCGGCAAGTCCGGCACCGGGCGCGAACTCGGTCCGACGGGACTGGCCGAGTACCGCGAGACCAAGCACGTGTACCAGAACCTCGCCCCGCGCCCCGTGCGCTGGTTCGCGGGCTGAAGGAGGACCGTCAGCATGACCAACCCCCCGCACATCCCCACCCCCGCAGAGCACGCTCCCGGACAGCGCGAGCAGGGCGGCGAGCGCGCGTCCGCGCCCGAGTACCGCTACGACTACGTCGTCGTCGGCGGCGGCACCGCCGGCTCCGTGATCGCCTCCCGCCTCACCGAGGACCCCGACGTCACCGTCGCCGTCATCGAGGGCGGCCCCAGCGACGTCGACCGGCCCGACGTGCTCACCCTGCGCCGCTGGATGGGCCTGCTCGGCGGCGAACTCGACTACGACTACCCCACGACCGAACAGCCCCGCGGCAACTCGCACATCCGCCACAGCCGGGCCCGCGTCCTCGGCGGCTGCTCCTCCCACAACACCCTCATCGCCTTCAAGCCGCTGCCGTCCGACTGGGACGAGTGGGAGGAGGCGGGAGCCGAGGGCTGGCACGCCTCGGCCATGGACCCCTACTTCGACAAGCTCCTCAACAACATCGTCCCGGTGGCCGAGCAGGACCGCAACGCCATCGCCCGCGACTTCGTCGACTCCGCGCAGCGCGCCCTGGGCGTGCCCCGCGTCGAGGGCTTCAACCGCAAGCCCTTCCACGAGGGCGTCGGCTTCTTCGACCTCGCCTACCACCCCGAGGACAACAAGCGCTCCTCCGCCTCGGTGGCCTACCTCCACCCCGTCATGGACGAACGGCCCAACCTGCGCATCTTCCTGGAGACCTGGGCCCACCGCCTCGAACTCGACGGCACCCGGGCGCGCGGCGTCCACGTGCGCAGCGCGGACGGTACGGAGTCCCTGATCACCGCACGCCGCGAGGTGCTGGTCTGCGCCGGCGCCGTGGACACCCCCCGGCTCCTCCTGCACTCGGGCATCGGCCCGCGCGCCGACCTGGAAGCCCTCGGCATCCCGTCGGTCCACGACCTGCCCGGAGTGGGGGAGAACCTGCTCGACCACCCCGAGTCCGTGATCGTCTGGGAGACCGACGGCCCGATCCCCGAGAACTCCGCCATGGACAGCGACGCCGGTCTGTTCGTCCGCCGCGACCCCGAATCCGCGGGCCCCGACCTGATGTTCCACTTCTACCAGGTCCCCTTCACCGACAACCCCGAGCGCATCGGTTACGAACGCCCCGCGCACGGCGTGTCGATGACCCCCAACATCCCCAAGCCGCGCAGCCGCGGCCGGCTCTACCTCACCAGCGCGGACCCGGAGGTCAAGCCGGCCCTGGACTTCCGCTACTTCACGGACGAGGACGACTACGACGGCCGGACCCTGGTCGACGGCATCAGGCTCGCCCGCGAGATCGCCGCCACCGAACCCCTGGCGGGCTGGCTCAAGCGCGAGGTGTGCCCCGGCCCCGACATCACCGGTGACGAGGAGCTCAGCGCCTACGCCCGTTCCGTCGCGCACACCGTCTACCACCCCGCGGGCACCTGCCGGATGGGCGCCGCGGACGACCCCGGGGCCGTCGTCGGCCCGGACCTGAAGATCCGCGGACTCCAGGGCATCCGCATCGCGGACGCCTCCGTCTTCCCGACCATGCCCGCGGTCAACCCCATGATCGGAGTGCTCATGGTCGGCGAGAAGGCAGCGGAACTCCTCAAGAGCGAGGGGGGCACCCGATGAACACCGCCCCCGTGAACGTCCCTGCGAACACCGGCGTCCGCAACCGGACCGGCACCGCCCCCGCGGCGTTCTCCGTGGACGGCCTCTGGAAGGTCTTCGGCCCCGACAAGGCCGCCGCGAAGGTCCCCGGCTCCGCCGACGCCGACCTGTCCGCAGCCGAACTGCGTGCACGCACCGGCTGCACCGCGGCCGTCCGCGACGTCACCTTCGACGTCCGCAAGGGGGAGGTGTTCGTCGTGATGGGCCTGTCCGGCTCCGGCAAGTCCACCCTCGTCCGCTGCCTCACCCGGCTGATCGAGCCCACCGCCGGAAGCCTGGCCATCGACGGCGAGGACGTCCTGGCCATGGACGCCACCCGGCTGCGCGCGCTGCGCCGCCACCGCGCCGCCATGGTCTTCCAGCACTTCGGCCTGCTCCCGCACCGCACCGTCCTCGACAACGTGGCCTACGGCCTGGAGATCCAGGGCGTCGCCCGCGACGACCGCCGGGACAAGGCCGCCGAACTCGTCGCCAAGGTGGGCCTGGACGGCCTGGAGCACCGGCGCCCCGGCCAGCTCTCGGGCGGCCAGCAGCAACGCGTCGGGCTGGCCCGCGCCCTAGCCGCCGACCCCGAAGTGCTGCTGTTCGACGAGCCGTTCAGCGCCCTCGACCCCCTGATCCGGCGCGAGATGCAGGAGGAGGTCGCCCGGCTCCACCACGAGGAGGGCCGCACCATGGTCTTCATCACCCACGACCTCGCCGAGGCCCTGCGCCTGGGCGACCGGATCGCCCTGATGCGCGACGGCCGCATCGTCCAGCTCGGCACGCCCGAGGAGATCGTCGGCTCGCCCGCCGACGACTACGTACGGGACTTCGTCCGCGACGTCCCGCGCGAACAGGTGCTCACCGTCCGCTCCGCGATGCGCCCCGCAGCCGCCGGCGAAGCCGAGCAGGGTCCCGCGCTGGCCCCCGCCGCCACCGTCGCCGAGGCCATCCAGGCCGTCGCCGTCAGCGGCGGACCGGCCCGCGTCGTCGACGGCGGCCGCTGCCTGGGCGTCGTCGACGACGCCGGCCTCCTCGCCGTCGTGGCCGGACTGCCGGTCCCGACCGGACGGGGGGTGGCGGCGTGACCTGCCCCGCCCGTTCCACGACCCCCGTCCCCGACGCACGGAGGCGGTGCGCGTGACCTCGACCCCGGCCCACACACCGGCCCGCACCCGCACCCGCATCCCCGGTCCCGCCCGCGCAGCGGCGCCCTCCGGCGCCGACCGGTCCGCCCGACCGGCCCCCTCCCGCACCGCGTCCACCCCGCAGGACCGCCCCCGCAGAGGCCTGCGCGGCCTGGCCGCGGGCCGCGCGTTCCTGCTCCCGATGGGCGTCGCCGCCGCCCTGCTGATCCCCCTCGCCCTGGCCTTCCCGGGCGCCGGCAGCTGGCCCGCCGCGCTGGCCGTGGACCTCTCCGGCCCGCTCGGCCGCGCCGGCGACTGGATCATCGACCACCGCGACAGCCACCCGCTCTTCCTCCACTTCTTCGGCCACGTCAGCAACGCCGTCGTGGTGTCCGTCCGCGCCGTCTACGTCGTCCTGCTGGCCGCCGGATGGACCGGGGTCACCGCCCTGGCCGCCCTCGTCGCCTGGCGCCTCGCCGGCACCCGCCTCGCGCTGACCTGCGCCGCCGCCTTCGCCACCTGCGGAGTGCTCGGCATGTGGGTGCCGACCATGCAGACCCTGGCGCTGATGGCCGTCGCCGTCACCGCCTCCGTCGTGGTCGGCGCCCTGCTCGGCCTCGCCGCAGGGCTGTCCCCGCGCGCCGACCGCGTGCTGCGCCCCGTACTCGACACCATGCAGATCCTGCCGGCCTTCGCGTACCTGCTGCCGATGGTGCTGGTCTTCGGCATCGGCGTGCCCGCCGCCGTCCTCGCCACCGTGGTGTACGCCGCCCCGCCCATGGCCCGCCTCACCGCGCTGGGCCTGCGCGAGGCCGACACGGGCGTCATGGAGGCCGTCGCCTCGCTCGGCGCCACCGGCCGCCAGCGGCTGCTGACCGCCCGTCTGCCGCTCGCGCGCCGGCAGCTCCTGCTCGGCGTCAACCAGGCCATCATGACGGGCCTTTCCATGGCCGTCATCGCCTCCGTGATCGGCGCCGGCGGGCTCGGCGACCGCGTCTACCAGGCCCTCGCCTCCGTCGACGTCGGCGCCGCCCTCGCCGCGGGCATCCCGATCGTGCTGCTCGCCGTGGTGCTCGACCGCACCGCCGACGCCGCGGGCCGCCGGCTCGGCGCCGGGCCCGTACCCCTCAGCGAACAGCACTTGCTGCGGCGGGTCTTCGCCGGCTGGTACGGCCGCCTGCTCACCGTCCTCGCGGCGGTGGCCGTGGCCGTCGTCGGCCGGATGGCCGGAACCTCCGTATGGCCCGAGTCGTGGACCGTCTCCGTGGCCGAGCCGGTGAACGCCGCCGTCGCCCGGATGACCGACCACCTCTACTCCGGCGTACCCGTGGTCGGCGGCACCGCCGACTGGGCCGCCCGCTTCACCGGTTGGGTACTCGACCCGCTGCGCAGCGGACTCCAGGCCACCCCCTGGTGGCTGCTCCTGCTCGTCGCCTGCGCGCTCGCCCTGCTCGCCGGCACGTGGCGCACCGCCCTCACCGCGGTCCTCGCCCTCGCCGCCGTCGGCGTGCTCGGCGTGTGGGACGCCTCCCTGGACACGCTGTCCCAGGTCCTGGCCGCTGTCGCCGTCACCCTCGTGCTGGGCTTCGCGATCGCCGTGGGCGCCGCCCGCAGCGCCCGCGCCGAGCGCCTGCTGCGGCCCGTGCTCGACATCTGCCAGACCCTGCCGCAGTTCGTCTACCTCATCCCCGTCGTCGCGCTGTTCGGCGTCGGCCGCGCCCCGGCCGCCGCGGCCGCGGTCGTGTACGCGCTGCCCGCCGTGGTCCGGATCACCGTCCAGGGCCTGCGCGAGGTGGACCCGGCCGTCGTGGAATCCGCCCGCTCCCTGGGCGCGACCCGCGCGCAGCTGCTGCGCCAGGTCCAGCTGCCCCTCGCCCGGCCCGCGCTTCTGCTGGCCGTCAACCAGGCCGTGGTCCTGGTCCTCGCCGTCGTCATCATCGGCGGCCTCGTCGGCGGCGGCGCCCTCGGCTACGACGTCGTCCTCGGCCTCGCGCAGGGCGACCTCGCGACAGGCCTGGTGGCGGGCGCCGCGATCGTCTGCCTCGGCCTGCTCCTCGACCGAGTCACCCAGCCCGCGAAGGGGGCCTGACATGCGCGACGACACCCGCCACCGGCGCTTCCCGCGCCACCGCCGCGGCGCGGCCGTCCTCGCGGCCGCGACCGGACTCGCCGTCCTCACCGGCTGCGGGGCCGCCGACATGACCCGGCAGGCGTCCCCGTACGCCGCCGCCCGGGGCGCGAAGACCGTCACCCTGTCCGTCCAGTCGTGGGTCGGCGCCCAGGCGAACACCGCCGTCGCCGCCTACCTCCTCGAACACGAGCTGGGCTACCGCGTGGACACCGTCCAGGTCGACGAGGTCCCCGCCTGGGACGCCCTCAGCCAGGGGCGCGTCGACGCGATCCTGGAGGACTGGGGCCATCCCGAACAGGAGAAGCGGTACGTCGAGGGCAAGAAGACCATCACCCGGGGCGGGGACCTGGGCGTGACCGGCCACATCGGGTGGTTCGTGCCCACCTACTTCGCGGAGGCCCACCCCGACGTCACCGACTGGAAGAACCTCGACAAGTACGCCGACCGGTTCCGTACGCCCGAGAGCCGCGGCAAGGGCCAGCTGATGGACGGCTCACCGTCCTACGTCACGAACGACAAGGCGCTCGTGAAGAACCTCGACCTGGACTACGAGGTGGTCTTCGCCGGCTCGGAGGCCGCCCAGATCACGCAGATCAAGCAGTTCGCCAAGGAGCGCAAGCCGTTCCTGACGTACTGGTACGAGCCGCAGTGGCTCTTCGAGCGCGTCCCCATGACCGAGGTCAAGCTGCCCGAGTACACCGAGGGCTGCGCCGACGACCCCGAGAAGGTCGCCTGCGCCTACCCGCACACCCCGCTGCAGAAGTTCCTCAACACGCGCTTCGCGCAGTCGGGCGGAAAGGCGGCGGACTTCCTGAAGAAGTTCCGCTGGACGAAGGCGCAGCAGAACGAGGTCTCCCTGATGATCGCCGAGGAGAAGCTCTCGCCTCAGCAGGCGGCGAAGAAGTGGGTCGAACGCAACGAGGCCGTCTGGAAGCCCTGGCTCCAGTGACCCCCCGCGGGGCCCTCCCCACTCGGGGAGGGCCCGCCTGCCGCCCGCTCCGGGCGGGGGAGGGAGGCGGCGGGGACGGAGCGCTGCGCCAACGCGGCATCGTCTCGCCGGTCCCCGCCCGGGACGCCCGGGGGAGGGGGCGGGTGCGGCGTACGGTCGAGCAGCCGGCCCGGCCCGTCGCCGGCCGGGTCGAGCCCCCTCGACGCCACGACCGGAACGGGAGCAGACGTTGCTTCTCTACGCCCAGACCCCCGCGCGGCGCCGCCGCCAGATCCTCGCGGACCTGACCGCCGTGCTCCTGATCGCGGCCGCGGTGACCCTCGCCCTGGCCGTCCACGACGCGATCATGCTGCTGGCCGAGCCGGGACGGAAGGTGGAGAGCTCCGGCGACAGCCTGGCCTCCGCCCTCGACGACGCCGGGGAGACGGCCTCACGGGTACCGCTCGTCGGCGACCTCCTGCAGCCGCCGCTGCGCTCCGCCTCCGACGCGGGCACCGGGCTCGCCGACGCCGGACAGTCCCTCCAGGACATCGTCGGCCAGGTCGCCTTCCTGGCGGCGCTGGCCCTGATCGTCGTCCCCGTGGCGTGCGTGCTCCTGCTGTGGCTGCCGCTGCGCGTGCGCTGGATCCGGCGCAGCGCCACCGTCCGGCGCCTCCTCGACGTCCCCGGCGGCGCCGACCTGCTCGCCCTCCGCGCCCTCACCGGCCCCCCGGCCGACCTCTGCGCGATCCCCGCGCCGCCCGGTGGCCTGGCGGACGCCTGGCGCCGCGGCGATCCGCAGGCCCTCTCCGTCCTGTGCGGCATCGCACTCCGCAGGGAGGGCCTGCGGCCCTGACGGACGCGGCCGGCCCGCGCCCGCCGCCGGCGTCCGTGCAGCGGTCGGCAACGCCGGCGGCCTTCTGGAAGGATCAAGGCCTACGGTGCCCTGGATCGCTGCGACGAGGAGGATCTGATGAGCATGGCCGACGGGGGGCGGCAGTGGCCGGACGAGGTCAGCGTGGAGAACGCGAGGGCGACACTGCTGCAGCTCCTTGCCCGGGCGGGGGTCCCGCCCGATGACGCGCGGCAACTGATCGGGCTCCTGGAGGCGGGCGCACTGGCGCTCGCGCACGAGGAACTGAGCGGCCGTGGCGGCCCCGGCGCGACGCCTGACCGGGACGAGCCGAAGGGCGAGCCGTACGCGTCGGGTCGGCTCGACGGGGTCCGCGACGTCCTCGACGAGCTCGGCGCCGTCACCGAGCGGACCCTGGCACGGGCCGTCGGCGAGGCAGGGGAACAGGGCCCGGCGGGGGAGCGGCCGCGGGCCAGGCGCATGGAGGTGGAGCGGGCGCGAGTGGCGGTGACCCCCCTGTACCTGTCGTTCACCGCGGTCTCCGAGCTGGACCCGGAGGTGACGGACGAGGTCCTCGCCGCCGTCCTCGGCACGATGAGCCCGCGGCAGCGGGCCGGGTACGCGGGGCGGCTGACGGAGTTCGCCGGGGACCACCGGGCACACCTGGAGCACCTGTTCGCCGGGTACGGGCCGGGCAGCGCCATCACGATGCACGGCCGCTACTCGCTCCTGCACTCCGCCACGAGCATCGCCGTCCTGGAGCGGCTCGTGGCCGCGCCGGAGGAGCTGCGCGAGGAGTGGGAGGCCGTGGAGCTGCCGCCGGCCTGGCTGGACGGGCTGACGACCGCCTGGAACGACGCTCCGCGCTGACCGGGCGGGACCGCGCCGACCGGGCCGACCCGCAAGGCCGGGAAGCCGCGTGAGTCATCACCGGGCCGCCCGGCACCTTCTGCCGGGCGGCCTCTGCGTTCCCGGCTCCGCGTCCGCCGCTTCCCGGGAGGGAATAGCACGCCCGCACCTCTCGTTCCCGAGTATAGTTGAATCGTAAACAACCTTGGGAAGGGGAGCCATGCAGTTCGGGATCTTCACCGTCGGCGACGTCACGGCCGATCCGACGACCGGACGCGTGCCCAGCGAGCACGAACGCATCAAGGCGATGCTCGCCATCGCACAGAAGGCCGAGGAGGTCGGCCTCGACGTCTTCGCCACCGGCGAGCACCACAACCCGCCGTTCGTCCCCTCCTCGCCGACCACGATGCTCGGCCACATCGCCGCACGCACCGAGCACCTCATCCTGTCGACCTCCACGACGCTGATCACGACGAACGACCCGGTGAAGATCGCCGAGGACTTCGCGATGCTCCAGCACGTCGCGGACGGCCGCGTCGACCTGATGATGGGCCGCGGCAACACCGGACCGGTCTACCCCTGGTTCGGCAAGGACATCCGCGACGGCATCGACCTCGCCGTCGAGAACTACGCGCTGCTGCGCCGCCTCTGGGACGAGGACGCCGTCACCTGGAAGGGCAAGTTCCGTACGCCGCTGCAGTCCTTCACTTCCACCCCGCGCCCCCTGGACGGCGTCGCGCCGTTCGTGTGGCACGGATCCATCCGCTCCCCGGAGATCGCCGAGCAGGCCGCGTACTACGGCGACGGCTTCTTCCACAACAACATCTTCTGGCCGGCGTCCCACACCGAGCAGATGGTGAACCTCTACCGGCAGCGCTACGCCCACTACGGGCACGGCACCCCCGAGCAGGCCATCGTCGGCCTCGGCGGCCAGGTGTTCATGCGCAGGAACTCGCAGGACGCGGTGCGCGAGTTCCGCCCATACTTCGACAACGCGCCGGTGTACGGGCACGGCCCGTCCCTGGAGGAGTTCACCTCCCAGACGCCCCTGACCGTCGGATCGCCCCAGCAGGTCATCGAACGGACCCTGTCGTTCCGGGACTACGCCGGTGACTACCAGCGCCAGCTGTTCCTGATGGACCACGCGGGCCTGCCCCTGAAGACCGTCCTGGAGCAGCTCGACCTGCTCGGCGAGGAGGTCGTGCCGGTGCTGCGCAAGGAGTTCGCGAACCTGCGCGCACCCGGCGTGCCCGACGCTCCCACGCACACCGCCCGGGTGGCGGCAGCGGCGGCCCAGGACACCGCGAATGACTCGAAGCAGGAGACGCAGGAGACACAGGAGACACAGGCATGAAGATCGTCGTCGTATCGGCCGGGCTGAGCTCACCCTCCTCCACGCGGCTGCTCGCCGACCGGCTCGCCGCCGCGACCCTGGAGCACGTGGACGCCGAGACCGAAGTGCTCGAACTGAGGGACCTGGCGACGGAGATCGCCCAGCACTTCGTCACCGGGTTCCCCTCCGCCCGGCTGGCCGCCGCGCTCGACGCGGTGGCCGCCGCGGACGGACTCATCGCCGTGACGCCGGTGTTCGCGGCCTCGTACAGCGGCCTGTTCAAGTCCTTCTTCGACGTCATCGACAAGGACGCCCTCACCGGCAAACCGGTGCTGCTCGGCGCGACCGGCGGCACCGCCCGCCACTCCCTGGTCACCGAACACGCGCTGCGCCCGCTCTTCACGTACCTGCGCGCCCTCGTCCTGCCGACCGCCGTCTACGCGGCCTCCGAGGACTGGGGCCAGGAGGGACTGGCGCAGCGGATCGCCCGCGCGGGCGGGGAGCTGGCGCGCTTCACGGCACCCGCCGCGGCCGCAGCCGCCGCCCCGGCCGCCGCCCGCGGCGGGGCGGCACGGACCACCGGCCCGGTCGGCGCCTTCGACGTCGACACGACCGCCGCGATCGCCCCCCGGTCGCTGACCGGCGCGATCACCTCGGTGGACCCGGGGGACGGTTTCGTGACGGTGCCGTTCGAACAGCGCCTGGCCGCGCTCCGGGTCCCGTAACCGCACCGCCGCTGCACGCCCCACCCGCTGCCCGCGCCCCGAGCGCGGGCAGCGGTGCGCGTCCGGCTCGCCCCGGCCTCCGCCGCGGGACTCGCGCTCGGCGCCCCCGGCCTCTCCTGGTCCCTCGGCCACCGCAGGCGGCGGAGGGTACGCCCTCGCCACAGCCCTGGAGCACCGGCGCGTCCGCGCCCTGGAACGCACCACCTCCCGCTGACGCCGTTGCCGGCGGCGACGCGTCGTCGGGCGCGGTCCGGCGGCGCGGCGGGCGGGCGCGCGGCACCATGGGGGCGTGCCGATCGTCCGTCCCCGTGGAGGAGGCGCCGTGTACGTCACCACGCCGTCCGCCGCCGGCCCCGGCTCACCCGCCGGTGGTGGCGCCCCTGCGCCCGGCGGCGACCCCGCCCGGCCCCACGCGCGCCGGGCCCGTCCCCCGGTGCGGGCGGCCCGCCGATGACCGCGGGGCCCGACGAGGGACTGCTCGCCGCGGCGCGCGCCGCGCTCCCCGGCATGGTGGCACTGCGCCGCACCCTCCACCGCCACCCCGAAACAGGCGCGCACCTGCCCCGCACCCAACAGGCCGTCCTGGAGGCCCTGGACGGCCTGGGACTGGAGGTGGTCCCCGGGGCGCACTCCAGTTCCGTCACCGCACGCCTCGACGGCGCCCGGCCCGGCCCGTCGGTCCTGCTGCGGGCCGACATGGACGCCCTGCCACTGCACGAGGAGACGGGCCTCGCCTTCGCCTCCGCCGTACCCGGCGCCATGCACGCCTGCGGGCACGACCTGCACACCGCGATGCTCGTCGGAGCCGCCCGGCTGCTCGCCGCCCACCGCCGGCACCTGGCGGGCCGGGTCGTCCTCATGTTCCAGCCCGCGGAGGAGTCGGGGGGCGGTGCCCGCCACATGATCGACGAAGGCGTGCTGGAGACCGCCGAAGGCGGCCGTGTCACCGCCGCCTTCGCCCTCCACGTCACCACCCGCTTCCCGAGCGGCACCCTGCACCTGCGGCCCGGACCCACCTTCGCCGCGTCCGACGGGCTGCACGTGACCGTACGCGGCCGCGGCGGCCACGCCTCGGCCCCGCACCGGGCCCTCGACCCGGTGCCCGTCGCCTGCGCGATCGTCCAGGCCCTGCAGACCCTGGTCACGCGCACCGTGGACGTCTTCGATCCGGCCGTCGTCACCGTCGCCTCGATCCACGCCGGCACGGCGCCCAACGTCATCCCCGAAACCGCCGAGATCCACGGCACCTTCCGCACCCTCACCCCCGCCACGCGGCACCTGGTGCGCGACGGCATCACCCGGATCGCCCACCACGTGGCCGCCGCGCACGGCGCCCGCGCCGACGTCACCCTGACCGAGGGCTATCCGCCCGTCGTCAACGACCCCGCCCGCACGGCGGCCCTGCACGACGCCGCGGCCACGCTCCTCGGTCCCCGCCGGGTCCACCACCTGGCCGAACCGATCATGGGCGCCGAGGACTTCTCGTACGTCCTGCAGCAGGTCCCGGGCGCCATGGCCTTCCTCGGGGCGTGCCCGCCGGGCACCGCGCCCGAGCACGCCCCGGACATCCACTGCGACCGCGTGGTCTTCGACGAGGACGCCATGGCCACCGGCGCCGCCGTCCACGCCTGCGCGGCCCTGCACGCCGCCACCCTCCCGGGCCGCGACACCGGCGGCCGGGACACCTGACCGGCAGCCCGGCAGCCCGACCGGCCCTCAGTCCTGCCAGTAGAACAGCAGCGTGTGCACGTCGAGCGGCTCGCGCGCACCGAAGTAGTAGACGCCGAGGCCGGTCACGCGGACCGCCCCCGTGGTCCCGTCGATCCAGCGGAAACCGGCCCCCTCCAGAGCGGCCCGGGCGGCGGGGTCCTCCACGGGGCCGCCCGCGAACGGCCCCAGCGTGCTGATCAACACCTCGCTCCGGCCGCCCTCCCCGTAACGGATGACGTGGTACGTCCCGCCACCCTGGCGGTGGACCTCGCCGCAGGAGAGCGCAGGACGCGGCACCAGACCGGCCCCCGCCAGCGCCGCCGTCGCCGCGGCCAGTTGCCGCTCCTCGTCCGGGGGACGGGGCGGCTGCGTGCACAACGCCTCGATCCGCCAGCGCGGATCGCTCTGCTTCTCGCACTCGGGCGCGTACGCGTGCACGATCGCCCGGCGCAGCTCCTCGTCCAGCCCCTCCACCTCCACCCGCGGACGGCCCAACGCCGTGTTCACGGCCCGGGTCTGCGCCGCGTCACCGGTCAGCCGGTGCAGGGCGTAGGCCGCCCACAGCGCGGCGTCGGCGGTCGGAGCACCGGCGAGGTAGGCGCGGATCCGGTCCGGGCAGGTCAGCAGGGACTGCGCGAGGTGGGCCACCCCGGGGTCGGGGTCCGCGAGCGCGTCGACGACGTCCGCTCCGGCCCGGTGCCGGACGCGCACGGCCACGGCGCGGTCCTCGGGCCGCCCGTCCGCGAGTTCCGCGAGCACCGCCTGCGACCCGTACCGGTCCGAGAGCGCGTCGAGCCCCGCCTCACCGACCGCCCGCCACGACCCCCAGTGGCTGAAGGCCAAGGTCGCCAACTCGCCCGCCGCCGTGAGGTCCCCGAGGGCGCCCCGCGCCCGCAGGACCGCCTCCGGCATGCCGTACGCCTCCTCCTGCCGCCGGTCCTCGTGCCGCAGCCAGGGCAGCAGTTCGGCCCGGTCCGACAGCACGCCGAGCAGTGCCTTGCGGACCGTGCCGGTGTCCCCGGGGTCGCGGACGCACGCGAGCAGCTCATCCAGGCGCGCCTGCGGCACCCGGCCCGCCAGCGCCTGCGCACAGGCCGTCCGGCGCCACCACGGCTGCCCGCGGTCGACGGCGCAGCGCGCCAGCAGGTCGGCGTCGTACGCCCGCAGCGCGGCCGCATCGGTCCGGCCGGCCTCCGGCGTCAAGCTGGTGATGTTCGGCATCCCGGGATGCTACTGCGCACCCCCGCGCCCCCCGCAGCGGATTACGGCGCACCGCGAACGGAGCAACCACCGGCCTGCGCCCCTCGGGCCCGCAGCCCGGTCCCGGGGGTCCCGGGCCCGCGCGGGCGGCCGTACGCCGCACTGCGCCGGCCCGTGGAGCGGGATATCAAGGAGCGTGACGGTGCGCGCGCGGCCCCCGCGCCCACCACCCCACGCTTGAGGAGTACGACTCGTGGACTTCGAGGTCAATGGCGCCCGGCACACGGTCGACGTGGACGACGACCCGGCCGCGGTGGAGGTGGTGCGCGACCGCCTGGGCCTCACCGGCACCAAGCTGGTCTGCGGGGGCGGCGTCTGCGGTGCCTGCACCATCCAGGTCGACGGCGAGCCCCGGGTGTCCTGCCTGACTCCTGCCGCCCGGCTGGCCGGACGGCGGGTGACCACCGTGGAGGGTCTCGCCGACCACCCCGTGACGCGTGCCTTCGCGGCCGAGGACGCCCTCCAGTGCGGCTACTGCACCCCGGGATTCGTCGTCGAAGCGGCTGCCTTCCACGACCGCCGGCGCGCCGAGCACGGCCCCAACCGGCCCGACCGCGGACAGATCGCGGAGGCCCTGGCCGGCCACCTGTGCCGCTGCGGCGCCTACGAGGGCATCTTCAGGGCGGTGGCCGCCGCCTGCGCGGGCGACTACGACACCACACCGGCCGGCGGGGAGGCCGCAGCGGTGCCCCGCACCGAAGCCCCGCAGAAGACCGACGGATCGGCCCGCTACACCACCGACCTGCGCCCCGAGGGCCTCCTGGAGGGCGTGATCATCCGCTCCCCGCACGCCCACGCCCGCGTACGCTCCCTCGAAGCGGGCGACCTGCCCTACGTGCCGCTACTGCCCCCCGACGGCGTGGTCCGCTACGTCGGCCAGCCGGTCGCCGCGGTCGCGGCACCCGACCGGGCCGCCGCCCGCGCCGCCGCCGCCCGCGTCACGGTCGACTACGACGTGCTCCCGGCCGCGTTGGACGGACGCCAGGCCCGCACCGGCGAAGGGCCCCCGGTCTACGAGGACAAGGCCGCGCGCAAAAGAGCACCCGGCTCCGGCGAGACCCCCCAACTGGTCCCCGCCCGCTGGCGCGGCAACCTGCGGGGCCCGTCCGCCATGAGCCGGCGCCCCGCCGCGGCCGTACGCCGCATCCGGAAGGCCCGTAGCGACCACCCGGAAAGGGTCGTCGAGGGCGTGTTCACCACAGCCTCCCAGACCCACACCCCGCTGGAGCCGCACGCCTGCCTCGCCCACTGGACCGACGGCACCCTCCACATCCACGTCTCCACCCAGTCGGTCGGACGCGTGGCCGAACTCGCCGCCGAACGCTTCGACCTGCCCCCGGAACGCGTCGTCGCCCGGGCCGTCCACGTGGGCGGCGGCTTCGGCTGCAAGATGGGCCTCACCGCCGACGTCGTCGCCGCGGTGGAGCTGGCCCGGCTGCACGGCGCCCCGGTACGGGTCGTGCTGGACAGGGACGAGGAACTCACCGACGGCGGCCACCGGCCCGGCGCCCGCATCCGGCTGGCGATGGCCGCCGACGCCTCCGGCGACCTCAGCGCGCTCGCCATGGACGTCGACAGCGACGGCGGCGTCTCCGTGGGCGGCAGCGTCGCCGCACTGGCCCGCTTCATGTACGGCCGGGCCCCCCGCCGCCTGCGCGACTTCGACACCGTCACCCACCGGCCCCCCGGCGCACCCTTCCGCGGTCCGGGCGGACCCACCATGTGCTGGGCCCTGGAACAGGCCGTCGACGAGATGGCCCACCGCCTCGGACAGGACCCGATCGCCCTGCGCCGCCGCTGGGACGGCAACTCCAAGCGGCACGCCCTCTACGAACGGGCCGCGGCCCTCCCCGTCTGGTCGGGCCGCCGCGGCGGCACCGGACGCTTCCGCCGCGGAGTCGGCGTCGCGGCCGCCAACTGGCTGTACTTCCTAGACCCCGGCACCGAGGTCGAACTCACCGTCGAGGACGGGACCGTCGTCGCCCGCTGCGCCGTACAGGACATGGGCACCGGCTCACGGACCGTGCTGCGCCGGGCCGTCGCCGAGGCGCTCGGCCTCCCCGAGGCCAGGGTGCGGGCCGACATCGGGCGCAGCGACACCGTCCACGGCCCCCTCTCGGGCGGCAGCCGCACCACCCCCTCCCTCGTGCCCGCCGCCGCGGACGCCGCCGCCCGGCTGCGCGAGGCGCTCGGCGGAAGGGACGTAGGGGCCCGGCTGGACGCCGCCCACGGCGTGCGGGTCGTCGGCCGGCGCCCCCGCGACCGGCGGGGCTTCGTCACCCCCTTCGCCCTGGCCGGCCTGTCCGTCGGCCGCGGTTTCACCGGATCGGTGCAGGTCGCCGAGGTCGAGGTCGATACCCGGCTCGGCCGGATCCGCCCGCTGAGCGTGTGGAGCGGCATCGCCGCCGGCCGCATCCACGAGGACCGGCTCGCCCGCGGCCAGTGCGAGGGCGCCGTCATCCAGGGCATCGGCTACGCCCTGTTCGAGGAGCGGCGCACCGACCCGGCCACCGGCCGGGTGCTCACCGAGAACCTGGAGGACTACCGCATCCCGGGGATCGGCGACACCCCCGAGATCACCGTCCACTTCCACCAGGAGGGCTTCGACCACGTCCCCGGGGGCGGCGTCGGCCTCGGCGAGATCGCCACCCTGCCCACCGCGGCCTGCCTGGCCAACGCCGTCCGCGACGCCACCGGCTGGCGCCCGTACGACATGCCCATCCGCCCCGACCGGCTCCTGGAAGGACTGCGTACGTGAGCACCGAGCCCGATCCCACCGACCTCTCCGAGGCCGTACGGGCCGGCGGCGGCGAGCTGCGCGCCGGCGGGACCGACACCGGCGCGCGGCAGCGCAGCGGCCTGTCCACCGGACCGTTCACCGATCTGGACGGCACCGCGGAACTCCGGGGCACCGGGCCGCTGCCCGGCGGCGGGCTGCGGATCGGCGCCCTGACCACCCTCGCCGCGCTGACCGCCGACCCCCGGGTCCGGGACGGCTGGCCGGCCCTCGCCCTGGCCGCCGGGACCGCGGCCACCCCGCAGATCCGTGCCGCGGGCACCGTGGGCGGCAACCTGCTCCAGCGCAACCGCTGTTGGTACTACCGCAACCCGCACATCAGCTGCCTGCAGAAGGGCGGGGCCGGCTGCCCCGCGCGCGAGGGCGACCACCACTTCGCCGTGGTGTGCGGGACAGGCCCCTGCATCGCCCCGCACCCGTCCACCCTGGCGATGGCCCTGCTCGCCCACGACGCCGAGGCCGAGATCCACGGCGAATCCCCGCGCGCCGTCGCCGACTTGTACGGCGACGGCGACCGGCTCCACCACACCGACCACCTGCTGCCGCCCGACCGCATCCTCACGGCGGTCCGGCTGCCGGCACCGCTGCCCGGCGAACGCGCCGCCTGCCACCGGACCACCGCTCGCGCCCACGCGGAGTGGCCGCTCGTCGAGGCCGTCGCCCGCGTCACGCTCGACGGGACCACCGTGACGCACGCCGCCGTCGCCGCGGGCGGGGTGGCCCGCGTCCCGCTGCGGCTCGGGGAGGTGGAGTCCGCCCTCATCGGCCGCGAAGCCACCCCCGGGACGCTCGCCGCGGCGGCCGCGACCGTACTGGACCGCTGCCGGCCGCTGCCGCAGACCGGGTACAAGGCCACCCTGTTCCGCGACACGGTCCTGGAAGTCCTCGAACGGGCGGTCGCCCCGGACGCCGCCCGCCCGGCCCGCTGACCGCATCGCACCCGCCGGGACCACGCGCTGATTTTTTGGCAACAGAGGCCAAGTATTCGTCCCGTCGCCGCCGCGAGGACTACAAAGGTCGAGACCGAACCGAAACCGAAACCGGCGGCGGAGATCCAGTCCCCGCGCGCCGACGATCGGAATGATGTCGAAGGCGGTGGATGCGCGTGCGTGAGTACAGCAGGACCGAACCGATTCCCTTCAGATTACTTCCGAGGAGTCCGGGATCCGGCTCCTCCACCTGATGCAGACGGCCATGCTGAAACCCGTGTCGTTTTCCTCGGCGTACGCATCGGTGGACGAGTACCGGCTCCTGATGTCGGCCATCCGGTCGAGAGCAGCGGATGCTCACGGTGTTCTCAGCATGGCCGGCCGGGGGGAAGGCGGGGAAACCCACCTCCCCCTCCGCATTCAACTTCTGGGCTTGTTCATAGAGCTCTACATCGAGCTCCGCCCGCCCGCTGCGGGCCCTCGCATCATCGGATTCCGCAACACCTTCGAGAACGGGCAGGCCCCGCCGGAGGCGTACGTACGCCACGTGCGCGACGCGGCCGCGCCGCCGGGCGTCAGTCGAACGCAGGAACTGCCCTTCGGCGGGCGCTGCCCCGACCTGGAGGCGGCAGCCGGTGTGCGGCGTACCGGGGTCCTCCTGGGGCGCCGGCCCCTGGGCGACGCGGTCATGCGACTGCACCGCAACCGTGATCCGAAATCGACCGCGCACGGAATGCTCGTGCTCTCGGTGATGCTCTGCGAGGCCGCCCGCTTCCCCTCCCTGGCCGATGCCATGTCGCGCATCTGGATGACCGGCGGAAGGCTGCCGGACGCAGGGGGCGCCGCGAAATTCCCAAAGAGAAACCCATCCACAGGCGTTGGGGCGCCGAAGAAGGAACGAGTTCCTCTCCGGGGACTCGTCCCGACCCCGTACGATCTGCGATTCCCGTCCCGGGGATCCACGGAACAGGAGCGAATGTGATAGTCAAGCGCGCCGGTCGCCACGTGGTTCTCGCCGCTGTACCCGCCGCCGTGTTCCTGACCCTCGGTCTTTCCGGACCAGCTCTCGCGGAGGGCGCAAAGGCGTACCAGATCGACCTGGCGCAGCTGAACGATTCGGGAGCACGCGGCACGGTCATGCTCAGCCTCAAGGGGAACCAGCTGACCGTGCAGATCGAATCCGAAGGCATGGTGCCCGGATCGCCGTCGGCGCAGCACCTGCACGGCTCGACCAAGGGACACGACTTCAAGTGCCCCGACGCGACGGACGACACGAACCGCGACGGGATCCTCGACAACACCGAAGCCACGCACGACTACGGCGACATCAACATCTCGCTCACCACGACAGGGGACACCAAGCCCGCGAGCGGCCTCGCCGTGGACCGCATGCCCGTCGCGGACAAGAAGGGCAAGATCTCCTACAAGCGGACCATCACCGTCGGCCAGGACGTGGTCGACCACATCAAGGACCTGCACGTCGTCCAGCACGGCATCGACCGCAACAAGAACGGCAAGTACGACTTCGAAGGCGCCGGCAAGAGCGAGCTCGACCCGAAGCTGCCCCAGGAGGCCACGGCCCCGACCAACTGCGGAGAGGTCAAGGGGGCGGCCGTGGGATCCATTCCGGTCGGCGCCATCGAGACCGGCGGCGGATCGGTGGGGAACGCCACGGTGGAGGTGACCATGCGCGACGGCGTGGCGATCACCGTGCTCGCCGTGGCGGCCGGTGCCGTGGCCCTCTCCCGCAAGCGGGCCTCGGCCGTCCCCGTCCGCCAGGAGAGCACGGGGGGCGGCGCGTGAAGCGAGCCCCCGTACCCGGCCGCGCCGACCCCGCCGGACGGACCGAGCCGACACATCCGACCGGCCCGACCGAGCGCACCGGCCCGACCGCCGCGACCGCGTCGACGCCCCCGGCCCTCCCGGCGTCCCGGACCCTCCCGGCGCCCCCGACCGCCCCACCCCCCGTCCGGCACCTCCGGCCGGCCGCGCGCCGGACCGTACGCCCCCTGGCCGCCGCGGCCCTCGCCGGGCTGCTCCTGGCCGGCTGCGGAGGCCAGAACGCGGCGAAGCCCCCCGCACCGCAGGGGCAGGCCGGGCAGGCCGGAGCCCCCGCCCCCGCCGGCGGTGCCGCGCAGCCGGCGGACGGATCGCAGAGCGCTACGGGCGCCGACGCCGCCACCGGCACCGGTACGGGCGCCGGCGCCGGCCGGGCCGCGCCGGCCCTCGCCCGGTCGGAGCCGCAGAAGATCACGATCCCCTCCCTGGGGGTGACCAGCTCCCTGGAGACGCTGCGGCAGAACGCCGATGGCACCATGCAGACCCCCAAGGACCCCGCCCTCGCCGGCTGGTACGAGCCGGGCCCGACGCCCGGCTCCCAGGGACCGGCCGTGATCGCAGGGCACGTCACGTGGAACGGAGCAGCAGCGGTGTTCGAGAAGCTGAAGTCGATGAAGGGCGGAGACACGATCAAGGTGACCCGCAAGGACGGCAAGACGGTCACCTTCACGGTGGACCGGGTCAGCCAGTACCCCAAGGCCGAGTTCCCCACGCTGGAGGTCTACAAGAACCTCGACCACGCCGGCCTGCGCCTGGTGACCTGCGGCGGCGACTTCGACCCCAAGAAGCACTACTACGACAGCAATGTGGTGGTCTTCGCCCGGATGTCGGGCGCCGCCTAGCCGGACGGCACGCCCGCGAAGACGTCCGTCGGCCGCACACCCCCCACTGCGGTCGGCGGACCCGTCGGCGGCCCCGTCGCGACGGACGTTTCATCCGCCGGATCGTGAGCAGGCGAGCCATCGTCATCACCGTCCCACGGAAGGAGCAAGCAATGTCCGACGTGTCGCGACTCCCGGGCCTGGCCGAGCACCACTGGGCGTGGCAGACGGAAGCGGCCTGCCGCGGCATGGGATCGCGCCAGTTCTTCCACCCCACGGGAGAACGCGGGGAGGAACGAGCCGCCCGCGACCAGGCGGCCAAGGAGATCTGCGCCCGCTGCCCGGTGGTCGCCGCCTGCCTGCGGCACGCGCTGAGCACCGGCGAGACGTACGGGGTGTGGGGCGGGCTCACCGAGGAGGAACGCCGGGCCCACGCGGCCCGCAGCACCATCGGCGCAGCCGCCTGAACACGTCGGTCAGTGCAGCCCCGGCGCCAGCGGAAGGCGCGCTCCCGCGCGCACGGACTCGATGACCGCTTCGTGCAGGGCGCGGCTCGCCTCCTCACTGGGACACGGGACGGGACTTCCCTCCAGGGGGAGCCACTCGGCGGCCCCGCTGTACTGCACCGTGACGTGGGCCAGCCCCTCCACCTCGGTCCACGTGGTGTGGATGTCGAGCTCGCCGGTGAGGACGGGGCCCGACCCGCCCGTCACCACTCCGTCCCGACCGGCGAAGATCCCGCACGTGGTCCATGACGCCCAGCTCATCCGGCCTCCTCGCCGCACTGCACACCCAGCACTGCACTCGTCGTCCTGCCAGTGTGAACGCGCCGGGCCTCCAGCGCCCTGCGGAGCCGGCTGCCCCCGCCGCGGCGGCCGCACGGCGCGCGCAATCCGGGTGCGACGGCCCGGCCGCAGCACGTACTGTCGCCCCTGGTCATCCCCGCCGGGGAGGCGACCGGCCGGACGTGACGCTCGGAGGCTCGACGGGCATGGATCTTCTTCCTTTCTCCGCAGCTCACGCGGCCGTGGTGGCCGGCTGGCCGACGTCGGCCGGCGAGGTGTCCCTGTGGTGCGGGCGGCAGGAATTCCCCTTCTCCGAGCAGACGATCACCGCATGGCAGCAGGACGCCGACGTCCGGGCGCACGTACTCGTCGAGGACGACGCGGTCGTGGGGTACGGAGAGCTGTGGCTCGACGCCGACGAGGACGAGGTCGAGCTGGCCCGGATCATCGTGGCGCCGGACAACCGGGGCAGAGGCCTGGGCCGTGCCCTGGTACGCGGCCTCCTCGCCCGGGCCGCCGCAGCGGGCCACGCCGACGTCTTCCTGCGCGTGCACCCGGACAACGCCGCCGCCCTGCGCTGCTACCGGGCCGCCGGCTTCGCCCCGGTGGCCCCCGATCTGGCCGAGGCCTGGAACGCACCCCAGCCGGTCGCCTACGTCTGGCTCCGGGCCGCCACGCCCTGAGCCGTCCCCGCGAGGGGACCGCGCGCGGGGCACGGGCCCGGCGGGCCCATCCGCTCAGTGGCACCCTCTTCCCCGGCGTGGGCTGCTCCGCCGGGCGGTCCTCCGTTCGGCGGACCTCCCGGCCGGCGCGGGGTGGCTCCCGCCCGGACGGGATACGGATGTCGTCGCCGCACCCCACCCGACCCCGGCCACGGCCTCAGGGAGACTTCGATGAGCTGCATCAACCGACGCGACCTCGCGCTGCTGGCGCTGCGCGCAGGCACCGGAGCCGTACTGATGGCGCACGGCACGCAGAAGCTGTTCGGGTGGTTCGGCGGCCCCGGCCTCGAGAAGACGGCCGCCGCGATGGAGCACATGGGATACACCCCCGGCCGGCCGAGCGCCATCGCCGCCGGCCTCGGCGAGACCGGTGGCGGGGCGCTCCTCGCCCTGGGCCTCGCCACGCCCGCGGCGGGAGCCGCTGCCGCAGGGGCCATGGCGGGCGCCGTCGCCGTCCACGCACCGGCAGGCTTCTTCGCCCAGGGCGGCGGCTTCGAGTACCCGGCCTTCCTCGGGTTCACCGCGGCCACCATCGGCCTCGCCGGAGCCGGCCGCTACTCCCTCGACCACGCCACCGGCCACACCTTCGACCAGCGGTGGATGCTCGCCCTCGCCTTCGGCGCCAGCGCCCTCGCGGCCGCCGCCGTCGTCACCAGGCGCGCACAGGGCCGGCAGGGCGACGGGCAGCAGGAGGAGGAGTGAAACGGCCCGGCCCGCGCCCGACCGCCGCCGCCCCGCAAGAAGCGCCCGACCGCCGCCGGGCACCCTCGACCCGAAGGAGCAGCAGATGACGGGTACGGCGAACGGTACGGCGAGCCTCGACCTCGGAGCACAGACCCGGATCGTGACCCGCCTCGCGGCAGGCGTCCCCGACTCCCGCCTGGACGCCCCGACACCCTGCCGCGCGTACCCGGTCGGCGTCCTGCTGGTCCACCTGACCGGCCTGGCCGTCGCCTTCCGCGACGCCGCACGCAAGGACCTGGGCCCCACGACGGACTCCGCCCCGGACCCGGCCGCCACCCCGCTCCCCGCCACGTGGCGCGAAGATCTGCCGCGGGCCCTCGACGAACTGGCCGGAGCCTGGCGGGACCCGGCGGCATGGACGGGCATGACCCGCGCCGGCGGTGTGGACCTGCCCGGCGACGTCGCCGCCGCGGTGGCCGTCGACGAACTGGTGATCCACGGCTGGGACCTCGCCCGGGCGACCGGCCAGGACTACGCACCCGACGAGGCCGCGCTGCGCGCCACGTACGACTTCCTGCAGGCGGCCACCGCGGACGCCACCCGCGGCGGGGGCATCTTCGACCCGGTCGTGCCCGTACCGGACGGGGCCCCGCTGCTCGACCGGGCCCTCGGGCTCAGCGGACGCGACCCGGCGTGGACGCCGCCGCATCCGTGACCGCCGGTCGGCCGCGCGGCATACCGGATGGACGCGGCGCGCGGGGGTACGTTCCGCCGCATGCGCACTCATGATCTCGTGATCGTCGGAGCGGGCTCCGGCAACGCCGTCGTGGACGAACGCTTCTCGCACCTGCGCGTGGCCCTCATCGACGAAGGGCCCTTCGGGGGCACCTGCCTGAACCGCGGATGTATCCCCAGCAAGATGCTCGTGCACGTCGCCGACCTCACCGACACGGTCCGCGACACCGGACGCTTCGGCGTGGCCGCCCGGCTGGGCGGCGTGAACTGGCCCGCCGTACGCGAGCGGGTCTTCGGCCGACTGGACCAGGAGGCCGCCGAGGGAGAGCAGGGGCGGCGCGGGGCTTCGAACATCGACGTCCTCACAGGCCGTGCCCGCTTCACCGGCGACCGGACGCTGACCGTCGGGGACGGCCCGGACGCCGTCACGGTGCGCGGGGAGCAGGTCGTCGTGGCCGTGGGCAGCCGCCCGGCCGTCCCCCCGCCGGTCCGGGACAGCGGACTGCCGTACGAGACCTCCGACACCGTGATGCGCCTGGACCACCCGCCACGCCATCTCGCCGTACTGGGCGGCGGCTACGTCGCCGCCGAACTCGCGCACGTCTTCCACGCCGCCGGCAGCCGCATCACGATCATCGAGTTGGAGGACACCCTGCTCTCCGCCCAGGACGAGACGGTCGCCGCCGCCTACACCGCCATCGCCTCCGACCGCTACGACGTCCGCACGGGTGCCGCGCTGACCCGGGTCGAGGGCGAGCCGGGACGGCTGCGCCTCACACTGGACGACGACAGCACGGCCCCCGTCGAGGCGGACACCCTGCTCGTGGCGGTGGGACGCGTCCCGAACAGCGACCGGATCGACGCCGACCGGGCCGGGATCGCCCTGCACGAGGACGGACGGATCGTCGTCGACGCCCAGCAACGGACCAGCGCGGCGGGGGTGTTCGCCCTCGGCGACGTGTGCACGCCCTTCCCGTTGAAGCACGTGGCCAACCGCGAGGCCCAGGTGGTCGCGCACAACCTGCTCCACCCCGACGACCCGGTCCGCACCTCCCACGAGGCCGTGCCCGCGGGCGTGTTCACCCACCCGCAGATCGCCCAGGTCGGCAGGACCGAGCAGCAGTGCCGCGAGGAAGGCCTCGACTACGCCGTCGCCGTACGCCGCTTCGCCGACACCGCCTACGGCTGGGCCCTGGAGGACACCACGGGCTTCTGCAAGGTCCTGGCCGACCGCCGCACGGGCCGGCTCCTGGGCGCCCACATCCTCGGCCCGCAGGCGACGAGCCTGATCCAGCCCCTCGTGATCGCCATAACCCTCGACATCAGCGCCCCCACCCTCGCCCGGTCACCGCTGTGGATCCACCCCGCGCCCACGGAGGTGGTCTCCAACGCCCTCCGCGACCTCGCCCTCGGCCCCGCCTGACACCCGGTCCGCCGCGCCCCCGCTGCGTCCCGGCGTGGTCCCCCGGCCGTCCCGGCGGTTCTCCGCCGGGGGACCGGGGCTCACCGCCGGGCGACGTCAGCGGGTGGCCGATCCGCTCCTCGTCGCGGTCCAGCTGCCTCCGCTCACCGTGTACACCGTCAGCCGGCGGTTGACCGTGTCGCCGTTGCCGTCGAAGGCGACCCGGCCGGTGACACCGTCGAAGGACACGTCCGCCACCGCCCCCGGCAGCTTCGCCCGGGCGTTGTCGGGGAGGGTCCCGCCGTTGGCCGCCACCACGGCCTTGACCGCCTCGATGATCGACCAGGTCGCGTCGTAGGCGTAGGGGCCGTACCAGCCGGCCTCCTCCCGATAGCCGGCGTCCCGGTACCGGGAGAGGAAGTCCCGCCCCGCCGCGGAATCCTCGGCGGGTTCACCGATGTGGGTCGCGAGGTCGCCCTCGGCCGCCGGGTTCGAGGTGAGGTACTGCTGGTCGAAGATGCCGTCGCCGCCCATCAAGGGGACGCGTACCCCGGCCTTCTCGAGCTGCTCGGAGATCGGCGCCGCGGTGTCGTAGTAGCCGCCGAAGTAGACGGCGTCGGCCCCGGAGGAGCGCACCCTCGTCGCGAGGCCCTCGAAGGCGCGTTCCGCGGGATCGACCTGCTCGGTGCCGACCACGGTCCCGCCGAGCTTCGTCAACTCGGCCGTGAAGCCGGCGCTGAGGGCCGTGCCGTGGGCGCTCGCGTCGTCGACCACGTACAGCTTGGTCTTCTTCGCCTCGCCGTGCAGGTACCGGGCGGCGAAGGGGCCCTGGTCGATGTCCGTGGCGAGGGTGCGGAAGTAGGTGGAGTACGGACGCGCCCTCGTGCCCGCCGCCCAGTCGGGGCCGAGCGTCAGCACGGGGTCGGTGTTGCTCGGTGACACGACGGCCATGTCCGCCCGCGCGAGCGGCGGCACCAGGGTCTTGGCGACGCCGGAGGTGAGCGGCCCGACGACGCCCAGCACCTTCTCGTCGGACACGAACCGGGCGGCGTTGGAAGCCCCCTTGGCGGGGTCCGACCCGTCGTCCAGGGCCTTGACCTCGAAATTCACGCCGGGAACGTGCCGCGTCTCGTTGGCGGTCCTGGCCGCCAGCTCGGTGGCGTTCTTGATGCCGACGCCCATGGCCGACATCCCGCCGCTCAGCGGTGCGTCCACCCCGATCATTACCGTGACGGAGGAGGCGGGCGCCCCGCTGCCGGCCGCCTTGCCGCCGGGTTCGTCGTCCCGGGTGAGGGTCCAGGTCAGCACGGAGCTGGTGGCGAGGGTGGCCAGCGCCGCCCCCAGGACCACCGAGCGCCGGGTGAGGGCGCGCCGCCGGTCGGACACCTGCTCGGGGGGCTGCCGATCGGTCGGCTGTTCCGGCGCCGTACCGCGCGTGGGCAGGTCGCCGGTCGGAGCCTGCTGCGGCAGCGGGAGCCGGGCGGTGCCGGCGACGGCCCCGGAGTCGAGGACCGTCGGGGTCTGCTCCGACGGCTTCTCCGGGGGCGTCCGGTGCCGCTCCCGGCCCGGCTCGGACCCCTGCTCGGCCCCGCGCTCGGACTGCCGCTCCCGCCCCGGCTCGGACTCCTGCCCCGCTTCGGGCTCCGGCGCCCGCTGCGGTTCCTGCTCGGGTACGGAGGGCGTCCGCGGATCGGTGGGCACGTCACCGGGGCGAGCCGGCGAGGACCGCAGCACCGATGCCAGCATCGCGGCCGCCTCCGCGGCTTCCACGCGCTGCTGCGGATCCTTGGTGAGGAGCGCGTTCAGCAGCAGCGTCAGCGGCCCGGCGTGGACCGGTGTCCGGTGCGGTCGGGTGAACACGGCCACCGCGAGGGCGTGCAGCCCCTCCGCGTCGAAGGGCGGTCGCCCCTCGACGGCGTGGTAGAGGGTGGCCCCGAGCGCCCACAGGTCGTTCGCCGCGGTCGGGCGCTTGCCCTCCAGCTGCTCCGGCGCCATGTACTGGGGCGTGCCGATGACGGTCCCGCTGTGACTCAGCCTGGTCGTGGCGTCCGCGAGATGGGCGATGCCGAAGTCGGTGAGCACGACGCGGTCCTTGGTCAGGAGCACGTTGTCCGGCTTGATGTCGCGGTGGACGATCCGCGCCCGGTGGGCCTCGGTCAGCGCGTCGAGGAGGGCGGCGCCGATCTCCGCCACCCGCTGCACGGGCAGCCGGCCCCCGCTGCGGATCGCGGCGGCCAGGGACTGCCCCCGGACCAACTCCATGACGATGACGGGGGAGCCGTCGTGTTCCACGACATCGTGGATGGTGATGATCCCGGGGTGGCTGAGCGTGACCGCCGCGCGGGCCTCGCCCATGAACCGCCGGAGCAGCGCCGCACGGTCGCCGTCGTCCATCCCTGGCGGAAACAGGATCTCCTTGACGGCGACCTCGCGCCCGAAGAGGTGCTGGTCGATGCCACGCCAGACCCGGCCCATACCGCCTTGGCCGATGCGTTCGACCAGCTGGTACCGGCCGGCGATGAGTTCGGGATTCTGCTCGGTCACGCGCACACTCTAGATCCTGCTGAGCCGATCAGGTGACGGAAGCCTGGCCTGATCACGCCCCTGGTGGGTCCCGGCCCGTTCACCGGCCCGGCCGGGCCGATCGGGCCGGTTATCGCATGGTGGGGTGCTCTTCTCCGGGTTTGGTACGGGAGGCGGGCCCGGTGTGGATAGCGTCGGCGCATGGGTTTCGGTGGTGTGGGCGACGGTGGCGGTGCGGGTCGGGCGTCGCGGGGACATGTGCTGCTGCTGGCGGCGGACGCGGCCGTGCGGCGCGGTGCAGTGCTGCTGGCCCCGGGGGCGAACGTCGCCGCGCTGGCGATGGTTCCGGCCGACCTGCTGCTGGGCTCCGGGCTGCCCGCCGACATGGTGTGCCTGGAGGGGGTCCGGGATCCGAACACGGTGTTGGCGCGTTTGCAGGCGGCCGCGGCCGCCGCGGGTCCGGTGTTCGTGTACGTGTCGGGGCGGCTGACGGCGGATCGACGGGGCCGGCGGTTGTTCGTGGCGCTGGCGGGGACGACACCGGGCAGTGTCCGGTACACCTCCCTGCCGTGGGAGTGGCTGGCCGGGGAGCTGCGCGCGCGCCCGGCGGGCACGGCCACGGTGGTGGTCGACCTGGTGGCGGACAGGGGGGCGTGGCCGCCGGCGGGGGAGTGGCTGGGAGCGCCGGACCCGTCGGGACCGGCAGGGTCCTCAGGACCGGCGGGGGTGCAGCTGTTCGGGGTGGTGCGCGGACCGGACGCGCCGGCTCAGGGTGGCGGCGTCAGCGCGTACACCCGGCAGTGGATCGACCACCTCCGGCGGGCTCCGGTACGGCCGTCCGACATGGAACTGCACGCGCTGGCGGCGGGGTCCGCGGGCCTGGCACCGGGCACGCTGGTACTGCCGTCGGCGCGGGATATGGAAGGGCGCCGCGCTCCGGCCCGGGGGCGACCCCGGCACGAGCCTCCTGCCGTAGCGGAGCCCGCAGACGCGCCCCTGCCGGAGCCCGTACCCGTACCCGTATCCGAGCCGGCGGTGCCCGCCGCCGACACCGGCGCGGGCGCAGCCGCGGAGCCCGATCCGCGGGCGCTCCTGCACGCGTTGGCGGTGGGGGGCCGCCACGGGGAGGCGGACGTACTGGCGAGGACCTGGGAACGCGGCGTGGTGCAGCGGTCGGGGCGAGCCTCGCCGGAGGCGGTGCGGTGCACGGAGATCCGCGCGGACCTGGCGCGGATGGCCGGTGACTTCGAGGCCGCGACGCGCTTGTGGACGGCCGCGGGCCGCGCGCGGCTCCAGAGCCAGGGGGCGCACGCGGCTGAGGTACGCGAAGCGGCGGCGGGAGCCTTGTACTGCTGGACCCAGGTCAAGGACCGGTCGCAAGCCCTGGCGACGGGCCCGGAGCTGGTCGCCCTCCTGCGGGAAGTGCCGCTGCCCGATCCGGGGCACCTGCGGCTGGCCGAGCGCCGGCTGGAGGCGCTCGCCACCCCGGACCGTTCCCGCGCGGCGCACCCCTGACCGACGCCTCGCGCGGTGCAGGGGTGCGCTGCCGGGCCGGGACCGGTTCCCGAGCGGGGTCAGTACTCGCCGTCGAGTGCCGCCGCGGACTCGGCGCGGTAGCAGTGCGAGATCACCTTGAAGAGGAGCATGGGGCCGCCGGTGGCGGACTGCTTGCGACCGGTGACGACCATGGCGAAGCCCTGGCTGTCGTTCTCGGCGTAGATCTCCGGGCTCTGGGCGGTGCTGTTGGCCTTGCCGTCCTTGGTGATCTTCCAGCCGTTCGCCACCAGCTGGGTGCGCAGGGCGGCCATGCCCGTGTCGACCTGCTCGTCCGTGATGCCGTACACGGACCAGGGGTGGGAGAGGGAGAACAGGTCGTCGCCGTACTCGCGGCAGCGCGTGACGGTCGGACCCGGTTCGGTCACCTTGCCCTGGACGCCCGTCATCTCCAGGAGGCTGGAGGAGACCTCCTTGGTCTTGGTGCGAGCCGGGTCGGGATCCATCCGGACCGGCGTGTAGCTGAGTTCCTTCACGTTCGAACACCCCACGGACAGCACGGACAGGGACGCGATGGCGGCGGCCAGGACCAGGGCCCTGACGGCGGCGCGGGCTCGGTGGCGGGCCGAGCGGTACGGGTCAGCCACGCTGGACATCGTCGTACCTGCCGGCGACCACGCTCGCCTGGTTGCGGATGCTCAAGGAGTGGTCTCTCCAGTAGTCGGTGTGGCTGTTCGAGTCGTTCGCCATGATATTGGCTCCGAAATCTTCGTCCGACGGCACGTTCTGTCCCCAGACGCTGCCGAAGGGGAGCATTTCCTTCCACCACTTGTTGCCGCCGCCGAGGCCGGCGAACTTGCCGCCCGCCGGCACCTGGTCGTCCAGTGCGCCCGCGGACTGGGACCACACGTGGCCTTCGCCCGCGTCCAGTTCCCGGGCGTGGCCGACCAGCATGCCGGGGCTGCCGACGGCGATCATGTCGTCGGCACGCAGGTCGCCGGCGTTCGACGCCGCGCCCAGGACGGTGGAGCCGTAGCTGTGGCCGATGATCGTGGTGTGGCTCTTGTCGTCGCCGCCCTGGAGGTTCTCCAGGCCGGCCATGAAGCGGTTCAGGTCGGGAGCGGCGTCCTCGGCGTAGTGCTTCTTCATCGCCTCGGGGACGATGCTCTGCGGCGCGTCGTAGCCGATCCAGGTGATGGTGGAGACCTGCCGGCCCTCGGCCTGCGCGTTGGTCTCCTTCCACAACTCGCTCATGTGGTGGATGTAGTCCTCGGTCTTGACGATGCTCGTGTACGTGCCGGGGACGAAGACGGCGGTGTGGGCGGCGGTGTCGGGGTTGCCGTTGGCGACGATCGCCCGGCCGCCGTCCTTGGTGTCGAAGCCCAGCAGGTACGCCTCGGGCAGCCCCTCCTTGCCCGTGGAGTCGAAGCGGGCCTGGATGGCATTCATGCCGTCGAGGTTCTTCTCCAGCATCGCCTTCTCGTCGC
Organism: Streptomyces sp. NRRL F-2664; assembly: GCF_000719345.1. Classification (GTDB taxonomy): domain Bacteria; phylum Actinomycetota; class Actinomycetes; order Streptomycetales; family Streptomycetaceae; genus Streptomyces. The sequence continues at coordinate 6,397 of NZ_JOFX01000003.1, read as the reverse complement.
TGTACTTCTTGTCCCAGCGGGACCATTCGGGGTTCAGCACGACGGCCGGGTAGTCACGCCCGGAGGGAATGTACTTCTGCGGCTGCGGCGGGATGGCGTCCAGCCTGATCTGGAACTCGGCCTTGCGCTCGGCGAGCACCGTGCGGTTCGCCTCGTCACGGGTCACCGACGGCAGCCCGTCCAGTGCGCCGACCTGTGCCGCGTTCAGCGACAGGTACGCGGCCTGCTCGTCCGCGCTCAACCCCTTCCACCACTCGGCGTTCGCCTTGGGGTCACCGCCCGCCGGCGGGGGTTTGATGTGGCTGAGGTAGTCCGCTGCGCCGCTGCGTACCTCGCCGGTGTCGGCCTGGACGTCGGCCCAGTCCTTGTCGGTGACGACGAGGTCGTCGTCGGCCTTGAGCTTGCGCAGTTTCGGGGCCCACTGGGTGTCGGCCTCGGTGGCGTCCGCGACGGCCTGGGCGATGCGGTTCGCGATGTCCACCGCCTTGCCGAAGTTGGGGTTGGGGTGGATGTTCGCGGCCTGGCGTTCCAACGCGGAGGACAGGTCGTTGGCGTCCTTGGTGGGGTCGATGACGTTCCCTGACGGTTTGCCCTTGGCGCTGCCGGAGACGGTGCCGCCGTCGGGCAGCTTGCCGTCCTTCTCCTGGCCGGCGGGCGGGTAGCTGACCGAACCGTCCGGCCCCACCGAGAACTTGGCGGCCTCGGCGTCCGAGAGCGCGGCGTCCAGCTTCGACTTGGCGGTCGTCAGCGAGGCCGCCAGGGCATTGAGCGCGGTCGCGGCGAGCCCGCACTCGACCTGCGTGTAATGGAAGTTCTGGGCCAAGAGGCCCAGTTGGACGACCGCCTCGTCGACGGCCTCACCGCGGAGCCCGGCCCGCAGGCGGGTGGGGATCTGGCTCTCGGCACTCGCGTACGCGTGGTCGGCCATGCTGCTGACCGCCCGGTACCCGTCCGCCGCCTCGGTGAACTCCGAGGGCTTCAGCGCCTTCAGCGTCGCGTAGTCCATCCCCGCCCTCACCGGCCGCCGTTGTCGCCGCCGGTGGCGGGGGTGTCCTTGTACTGCTGGTTCATCCGGGCGAAGTCGGCTCGCAGCGCTTCGTCGTTGGCTGCCTGGCCCTTGCCGGCCTCGACCATCGGCCCCTGCAGCGCACTGCATTTGCCGGAGAGCCCTTCGAGGTAGGTCTTCCAGGACTGGTAGAGCTCGCGCTGCGCGGCCGCGCTCTCCACGCCGGTGATGGTGGCGCCGTTCTGCCCGGTCTCGAACTCGGTCTGGGCCTTCTTGATACCCGATATCAGCTGGCCGACGTCGCTGCTGGCCTTGTTCCACACCGCCTGGTTGGACTTGAGGTCCTTGCCACCCCCGCCCCCACCTCCTCCGCCGCCGTCCGGCGCGGCGCTCGCGAGGCGCATCTGCGCCGCGGCTGCCGTCCCTTCTTTGAGACCGGCCCATTCCGCGTCGAAGGAAGTGCTGCTCATCGGGGCCCCCGTAACAATCTGCGAATGCAATGATCAAGGGCTCATCCTACGAGTCGGACCGGCCCTGCCAACCCCCGCCCCGTCGCCCGTCCCTTCACCCGGCCGGTATGCCCCGGTTGGCGCTGATCGCCCCCCGTGCGGTGCCGATCCGGGGCGCGAAGTACGTTCTGCAAAGCCCGAGTTGCGGCGATCTCCGCTGGCGTCGGAGCGTACGGGTGTCGGGGTGCAGGGGTGACGGGGGCGACGACGGGCGGTGGGGCGTCGTGAACCGCCGGGGGAGCGACGTCGGGTGTCGGCGGGTGGGGGAGGGCCGAGCGGTGGTGCGCGGATGGCGGGCGGCCGGCCGGGGACCGGGTCGGGCGGCCGATCGGGGGCCGGCCCGGATCGGGGCGGAGCTGGCCGGGGGCCGGCCCGGATCGGGTCGGGGGGCAGGTCGGGGGCGACGAGGGTCGGGTCGGGGTGGGCGTGGATACTGCTGGGCATGAGGATGTCGCCGTTCGCCCGTATCCACCTGATGATCACTTTCGCGCTGGTGATGTGCGGGGTGGCCGGCGGAGCCTGCTTCGGATGGGTGTGGGGCGGGCGGACGGCGGGCGTGCTCGCCGCGGCGGCGGCCGGTCTGGGGGCGGCGATCGGCTCCTTCCTCTCGCGCCGGCAGGTGGCCGCCTTCCTGACCACGCCCCCCGGCACGACCACTGCCCCGCCCGCCGTCTTCCCCGCGCCTGCTCCCGCTCACGTCACCCTTGTCGCGCCCGGCACGGGGAGCGGCTATGCGGAAGGCATCGCGGATGCGGTCGTGGCGAGTCTCGCGATGTACCAGGCGGCGGCCTTCCCGCTGACCGCGTTCGGAGTCAGCGAAGAGGAACGGGCTGCACGCCGCAGTGTCGCCTACCGGGTGTGCGCCCACGAGGGTCTGCCCCAGGCGGTCCGGGTGTCGGCTGCCGCCGCGCTGGAAGCGGTCGACCACGGTGAGGACGCGGAGCGCGCGCACGCCGCGATGAGGGCGCTGTCGCTGGCCGTCTACGACCACCGGGCGAGCGGAGCCGCTCAGGTCGCCGAGCGGCCCCACTGACCCCGCAAGCCCGGCAGGACCGGCGGGACACCCCCTAAGGTGGCCGCATGGAGCGGCCCGCCGTGCGGTGGCGCCGTAGCCATGGGGTGGGGGAGTGGGCTTGGTGGACGTTCTGCGGCCCGGAGATCCGGTGGAGATCGGCGGCTACCGGTTGCTGGGGCGTCTGGGTGAGGGCGGCATGGGCGAGGTGTTTCTGGCCCGTACCGCCTCCGGCCGGCCGCTGGCGCTGAAGACGGTGCACCGGGACCTGAGTCTGCACGGGGATTTCGCGGAGCGTTTCGACCGTGAGATACGCACCAGCGACCGGGTGCGCGGCGCGTGGATGGTGTCGGTGGTCGATTTCAGTCCGCCGGGAGCCGTACCGCAGTGGCTGGCGACGGAGTACGTGCCCGCCCCGTCGCTCGCCGACTGGGTCGGCCGGCAGGGGCCGCTCCCAGCGGACGCCCTGCACTGCCTGGCCCGGGAGCTGACGGCGGCTCTGATCACGGTGGGGGCGGCCGGCGTCGTCCACCGCGACATCAAACCGGCCAACGTACTGCTGGGCGGTGCCCGTCCCTTCCTCATCGACTTCGGCATCGCCCGCGCCTCGCACGATGCCCGGTACACGCAGACCGGCACGGTCGTCGGAACCCCGGGCTAACTCGCCCCGGAGCAGGCCGTCGGCGCCGCCGTCTCTGCTGCGGCCGATGTGTTCTCCCTCGCGGCGGTCCTCGTGTACGCGGCGACCGGACGCAGTCCTTTCCTTGCAGCGGGGGAGGAACTCCACCTGCCCGCCCTGCTGTACCGCATCGTCCACGACGAGCCCTGCCTGGACGGCGTCCCGGCCCACCTGTCCCCGCCGCTGGCGGACTGCCTGGCCAAGGACCCGGCGCAGCGCCCCACCGCCGCGGAGTTCTACCGCTTCCTCACCGCCGCTTCCGCTGCGGGCGCGGGCGCGGACGCGGGGCACGCGGAGGACGCGGGGGACCCGGAGGGGGCGTGGGGTGACGCGATGCCGCCGGGCCTGTCCGCGGACGTGGCCCGCCGCGAGGGTGAACTGGCCCGGCTCCTCACCCCGCCACCACTGCCGCAGGTCCCCGTGCCGCTCCCGCCGCCGCCTGCACCTCCCGCGGCCCCTACGGCGCCTGTCGGCACCACCGCCGACGGCCGGTCGCCCGTACGGGGCCGACTGATCGCCGCGGCCGGTGCGGCCGCCGTCCTGGCCGTCCTTGCCGCGTTCCCGCTCCGGCTGCTCATGGACGGCGACCGCGACGGCTCCGACGGCGGCACGACCCCGCCGGGTCCGACCGCCTCCGCGTCGGGTCAGGCGGTGCTGCCGTCCGCGTGGGTCGGAACCTGGTCGGGCACCGGCCCCGGTACGCCGGACGCGGACGGCATCACCCGGGCCAGGGCGGGCGCCTTCCATGTGACGGTCACCCTGAACGCCGCAGCCGTGGGCGAACTCGTAGGTCGGCAGGTCAGCGACGTCAAGGAGCTGTCCACCGGACGCAACCTGGGCTGCACCGAGGCCCTGGAACTCCGCCAGGTGCGCCAGGACTCCGCCGTCTTCGCGGCGGTCACCAGCCACCCCACCGACCGCGCGGCGACCTTCGAGTGCCCCCGCGGAAACCTGTACGTGCTCACCATGACCCAGCCGGACCGGGTGACCCTCGAAGCGGAAGGAGCCCAGTCGGCCGGCGCCCCGGACACCCTGACGCGACGCGGCTGACGCCCGGTGCCACGCTGGAGACGGTGGTGGTGTGCGAAGACGTGGAACCACAGGGCTGCGACGCTGCGCGGGGCGGCCGCCACCGCGGCCGTCATGATGACCGCACTGGGTGCGGTGGCCTCGCCCCCGGCCTCTGCCGCCGCGACCGCCGCCGACGCGCCCCCTCCGTGTCGCGGCGAACAGCTCGCGGCGGGCGGCGCGGAGCGGGTGGGCGCGGACGTCGTGCAGGTGACGCTGGTGAACCAGGGGCCGGCACCGTGCGTGCTGCGGGGGTATCCGAGCGTGGCCGTAGCCGGCCAGGGTGCACCGGATCGTGCGCGAGCCCTGGCGGTGATCCGCGAAGGGCCGGCGTACCCGGTTGAGCTGGAGGCCGGCGCCGCTGCCCGGACGCGGATCGCGTTCACCCCGGTCCTCGGCGAGGCCGACGGCTACTGCGCCTCCGGCGCCGAACCGCTTGCCGCGCCCTCGGTGGTCATCGGCGCGGCGGACGCCCACCTTCAGCTGGCCCCCGACGACGGCGGCACCTTCGCGCTGGGCGGGGACACCGTCCGCGCCACCGCCTTCCGCCCGCCCTCCTGACACCGAGAGCCCGGGCCGGGTGGGTCACCGCCGGCGGGGCGTGTGGCCGAAGTGGGTGTGGTGTGTCCACACGTGGGTGCACGTCCGGCACTGCAGGTGCAGCCGGGTGCCGGTGTTGCCGAGGAGGTAGCGCCAGTGGGTCGGGCAGGTCCGCTGTTCCTGGCACGGTTCGCACTGCTGGTGGTCCCTGCACCGGGGGCAGGGGATCCAGGCGCGCCGGCCGGGGTCGGCCTGGGGATCAAGGGGCAGCATGTCCGTGTCCCCGTGCGGGCAGCACACCGGCGGTGACGAGCTGGTCGTAGAGGCGCTGCTGCTCCGCATCGAGCCCCGAGTAGAGCAGGTCGTAGGCCGCCTCCTCGCCGCGGAGGACCTCGACCGGATCCCAGTCGGGTCCGAGAGCCTCCATGACGTGGGCGCGGCGCTGCATCTCCTGGGCGGTGAGATCGAGAGCGAAGTCGGCCGGGGTGGGGTGGGGGGTCATGCGACCGAAGTTAGGTAACCCTTCCTCCGCTGGTCAAGAGGGGGTGGGCGGTCTCACAATCCACGGCCTCTCCGGCGTCGCGGTCGCCGACGGGGGTTGTTTCCGGGTGCGGCGGAGGGGAGGTGGGCCGAGTATGGGCGAGTACCTCCCCGGTACGTTCCCGTCGGTTTCGCCAGTCAGGAGTTGCTTGATGTTGGAGCGCACGCTGCGTAAGGACCGTACTGAGGTCACGTTCGTGTTGCCGGTGGACTGTCCGCCCGGGCCGGTGAGCGTGGTGGGCGACTTCAACGACTGGCAGCCCGGCGTGCATACGTTGCAGCCGCGCACGGACGGCAAGCGTGCGGTCACGGTCACCCTGCCGAGCGAGAACACGCACTCGTTCCGCTACCTGGCGGCCGGCGACTACTGGTTCAACGACGAAAGCGCCGGTGACCGCGACGGCCCCAACAGTCGCCTCCACACCTGACCCGCCCGCACCTCCCGGCCACCCCGCACCGCGGGCCCCACCGAAAGCCGAGCCGGACCGGCAAGCCGGCCCGTCCGCCCCACACCGCCGCCCCACCGCAAGCCGGCCCGCGACCCGAACCGCGAACCGGAGCGGGCCGGACGCCCTGAAGGTCCCGGACCGGACCGGGCCGCCCCCCCCTCCGGACGGCCCGCCCACCGACGGCGAAGCCCCGCCGCGACCCACACCCGGGTACCGCGCCGCCCGCACGCCAGGCCCGGCAGGGAAACACCCGCCCGCCGCACCCCTTGCACCTGCGCGTCGAAACCCTCCATCAGGCACCCCGGACCCGGCGCGGTCGCGCCCTCTGGGCCTGGGGCGCCGGCGATGATGCCTGCTCGGGACGGGGTGGGGTGGTGGTGGGGGGTGGTTTGGTGTGTTTTGGTGGCTTGTGGCGGGTTTGTTACGTGGGGTGGATGGTTTGGTGAAGGGGGGTGGTCAGGGTGGTGTGTGTCGGTATGAGGGCATCTCGTTGGCGGGGTGTTCTTTCTGCTTCCGAGGGTGTGAGCAGTGGTGGCCGGGTCTGTTTCGGCGGAGGTTGTCGATGATTGCCACTTTGATCACTCGTGATGTGTC
>NZ_JOFX01000002.1 GCF_000719345.1 Streptomyces sp. NRRL F-2664 | reverse complement strand
CAGATCAAGTGGGGCCTGGACTACATGAACGAGCGCTACGGCAGCCCCGTCGGCGCCTGGAAGTTCTGGCAGGCCAACCACTGGTACTAGGCCGCCTGCGGCGAGCGCCGAAGAACGCATACGAAGGCCCCGGTGGCCGGCCTCCCCAGGTCCGGCCGCCGGGGCCTTCTGCATCCCATCCCGCGGGATCGCGGGCGCCCTGCGCGCGGGGGGTGTGCGCGCGGGCGCGGTCGGAGCGGCGTCGGAACGCCGTCGGAGCGGGCGGACGGAGCGGGCGGACGGAGCGGGCGGTCGCAGCGCAGTCAGAGGCGCTGGATGATCGTCCCGGTGGCCAGCGCCCCGCCCGCGCACATGGTGATCAGGGCGAACTCCTTGTCGCGGCGTTCCAGCTCGTGCAGTGCGGTGGTGATCAGGCGCGCGCCGGTGGCGCCGACGGGGTGGCCGAGGGCGATGCCGCCGCCGTTGACGTTGACCTTCTCCAGGTCCTGCTCGAAGACCCTGGCCCAGCTGAGGACGACGGAGGCGAAGGCCTCGTTGATCTCGACGAGGTCGATGTCCTTGAGGGACATCCCCGCCTTGCCGAGCACCGCCCGCGTCGCGTCGATGGGGCCGTCCAGGTGGTAGTGGGGGTCGGCGCCGACGAGGGCCTGGGCGACGATGCGGGCGCGCGGCCTGAGTTTGAGGGCGCGGGCCATCTTGCGCGAGGCCCACATCACGGCGGCCGCGCCGTCGGATATCTGCGAGGAGTTGCCCGCGGTGTGCACGGCGGTGGGCATGACGGGCTTGAGCCGGGCGAGGGCCTCCATGCTGGTGTCGCGCAGTCCCTCGTCCCGGTCGACCAGGCGCCACATGCCCTGCCCGGCGGCCTGCTCGTCCTCCGTGGTCGGCACCTGTACGGCGAACGTCTCGCGCTTGAACCGCTCCTCGGCCCAGGCGACGCCCGCCCGCTCCTGGGACTGCAGTCCGAGGCGGTCGACGTCCTCGCGGGTCAGGCCGCGGTTGCGGGCGATGCGCTCGGCGGCCTCGAACTGGTTGGGGAGGTCGACGTTCCACTCGTCCGGGAAGGGCTTGCCCGGGCCGTGCTTGGAGCCCGATCCCAGCGGTACGCGGCTCATGGCCTCCACGCCGCAGGCGATGCCGATGTCCATGACCCCGCCGGAGATCATGTTGGCGACCATGTGGTTGGCCTGCTGGGAACTGCCGCACTGGCAGTCCACGGTGGTCGCGGCGGTCTCGTACGGCAGGCCCATGGCGAGCCAGGCGTTGCGGGCGGGGTTCATGGACTGCTCGCCGGCGTGGGTGACGGTGCCGCCGACGATCTGTTCGACGCAGTCCGGCTGGATTCCGGTACGGGCGAGGAGTTCGCGGTAGGTCTCACCGAGCAGGTAGGCGGGATGGAGGTTGGCGAGCGCGCCTCCGCGCTTGCCGATGGGAGTGCGTACGGCTTCGACGATGACGGGTTCCGCGGCCATGAGCTCGTCCTCTCCTGCACAGCGCCAGCGCGGCGGGCCGTCCCGGCGCCCCGCCCGAACTAGTACGCGTTCTAGTTCTCTGGGCAGTCTTATGACCTGGGACCCCGGCACGCAAGGGTCTTGCACGTGCCCTGCACGGATTCCACACGCAACAGTTGACGCCCCGACCCTTGTCACTTCTGGAACTCGTTACTACCTTCGAGCCAACTTCTGATGGTCCGTCAGACTTTGGAGTTGCCCGATGCCCTGCCCCGCGCTCCCCGACGGCTTCGACGCCACCGACCCCGACCTGCTCCAGAGCCGGATTCCCCACCCGGAGTTCGCGCGGCTGCGGCAGACCGCGCCCGTCTGGTGGTGCCCGCAGCGGCGGGGGGTCACCGGGTTCGACGACGAGGGCTACTGGGCCGTGACCCGGCACGCGGACGTCAAGTACGTCTCCACGCACCCCGAGCTGTTCTCCTCGACCACCAACACCGCGATCATCCGCTTCAACGAGCACATCCAGCGTGATGCGATAGATGCCCAGCGGCTGATCATGTTGAACATGGACCCGCCGGAACACACCCGGGTGCGCCAGATCGTGCAGCGCGGTTTCACCCCGCGCGCCATCCGGGGCCTGGAGGAGGCCCTGCGCGAACGGGCCCGGAGGATCGTCGAGGAGGCGGCCGCCGCGGCGGCCGACGGCAGCTTCGACTTCGTCACGAAGGTCGCGTGCGAGCTGCCGCTGCAGGCCATCGCCGAGCTGATCGGGGTACCGCAGAAGGACCGCGCCAAGATCTTCGACTGGTCGAACAAGATGATCGCCTACGACGACCCGGAGTACGCGATCACGGCCGAGGTCGGTTCCAACGCCGCCATGGAGCTGATCGGTTACGCGATGAACCTGTCCGCGCAGCGCAAGGAATGCCCGGCCCAGGACATCGTCACCCAGCTGGTGGCGGCGGAGGGCCAGGGCAACCTCGGCTCGGACGAGTTCGGGTTCTTCGTCCTGCTGCTGGCCGTCGCGGGCAACGAGACCACCCGCAACGCCATCAGCCACGGCATGCACGCCTTCCTGACCCACCCCGAGCAGTGGGAGCTGTACAAGGCGACCCGGCCGTCCACCGCGGCGGAGGAGATCGTGCGCTGGGCCACGCCGGTGGTGTCCTTCCAGCGGACCGCCACCCAGGACACCGAGCTGGGCGGGCAGAAGATCAAGGCGGGCGACCGGGTGGGGATGTTCTACTCCTCCGCCAACCACGACCCCGAGGTCTTTGCGCACCCCGATGTCTTCGACATCACCCGCGACCCGAATCCGCACCTGGGTTTCGGCGGCGGCGGCCCGCACTTCTGCCTCGGCAAGTCCCTCGCCGTGATGGAGATCGACCTGATCTTCAACGCCCTGGCCGACGCACTGCCCGACCTGCGGTCGGCCGGGGAGGGTCCGCGCCGGCTGCGCGCGGCCTGGCTCAACGGCATCAAGGAGCTCCGGGTCAGCCACGGCTGACTCCGGACCCGGCGGCAGGTGGGCCGTCCCGGGGCCGGCCGGGCCGGTGTCAGCGCGGGCGCAGGACCGCGCAGGTCGTCGTCCCGTGGGCGTACAGCTTGCCGTCGTGCGTCCCCGTGATCCTGGCCTCGGCGGTGGCGGTGGTCCGCCCCACGTGCAGGGCGGTGCCCTCGCAGCGCAGGGTGGGGGTGTCCGCCGAGACCGGCCGGATCATGTGCACCCCGAGCTGCACCGTGGTGTAGCCGCAGCCCGCCGGGAGCAGCGTCATCACGGCCGAGCCGAGCGCGGAGTCGAGGAGGGTGGCGAGGAAGCCGCCGTGCACCGTCCCCATCGGGTTGAGCAGGTGGTCGCCGGGATCGCCCTCGAAGACGGCGGAGCCCTCGGCGGCCTCGGTGAGCCGGAACCCCAGCGTGCTCATCATCGACGCGCCGGGCAGGTCCCCCGCGATGCCCGCCCGGAGGATCTCCAGCCCGCTCATGCCGAGGAGTTCCGGAGTCCCGGCCTGCGGCCGGGGCCGCCAGGTGTGCGTACGGCTGCGGAGCGGGGCCCCGGCGTCCGCGCCGGGCAGGGGGGTGCTGGTGTCATACGTGGTCATGCCACCGACCCTAGGCATGGGCCCCGCCGACCGGCGAGTGTCGGATCCGGCAGCTTCCGCACCGATTCCGACAGTCGGCGGCGCGGGGCTGCCTCTAGGATGGCGGGGTGAAAATCGCCGTGCTCGCCGTCGACGGTGTCTTCGACTCCGGCATCTCGGCCGTACTCGACGTCCTGCACACGGCCCACGCGCTGCGCCGCCGCGTCGCCGGCGCCGCGCCGCCCGCCTTCGACATCCGCACTGTCGGCGTGCGCCGGCGCGTCCGCACCGGTCTCGGCCACCGCATCGACACCGAGCCGGCGTCGGTCGCCGAGGACGCCGACCTGCTGGTGGTGCCCGCCCTGATGGAGCGCCGCCCCGAGCTGCTGGTCGAGGCCGTCGCGTCGGCCGCGTACCGTCCGGTCCGGCGCATCCTGACGGACGCCCGCGAACGCCGCACCCCGCTCGCCACCGCCTGCACCGGAACGTTCCTGCTCGCGGAGTCCGGTGTGTTGGACGGGCTGCGGGCGACGACCAGCTGGTGGCTCGCACCGCTCTTCCGCGACCGCTACCGTGCCGTCACCGTCGAGGAGACCCGGATGGTCGTCAGCTCGGGCGGGGTGACCACGGCGGGTGCCGCGTTCGGCCATCTGGACCTGGCCCTGTCGATCGTCGGCACGCGCAGTCCCGCGCTCGCCGACCTCGTCCGCCGCTACCTCGTCGTCGACGACCGGGCCTCCCAGGCGGCGTACGCGATCCCCAGTGCCCTGACCGGCCACGACCCGCTGGTGGCCGCCTTCGAGCAGTGGGCGCGGACCCGCCTCGCGCAGCCGGCGCCGATCGCGGACGCCGCCCGGGAACTCGGCGTCAGCGAGCGCACCCTGCAGCGCGCGGTCGCCCGTACGCTCGGCCGTACCCCCGTCGGGCTGGTCCAGGACCTGCGCGTGGAGCAGGCGGAACACCTGCTGCGCACCACGGACCTGCCGCTGGCGGCGGTCGCCCGGCGGGTCGGGTACGAGAGCCCGGGCCCGCTGCGCACCCTGCTGCGCAGGCGGCGCGGCGCGTCAGGTCCGCGAGGGGCGCCGGCCTGAGGGGCGCCAGCGCGTGCGGGGCGTGAGGCAACGTCAGGGGCGCGACCCCGCGACCGGTCGGCCGGCGGGGGTCGCCGGCTCGGGGGCGGCCTCCCCGGCCGGGTGGTCGGCGCGCGGCGCGGGAAGGTCCACGTGCAGGCCGCGCGGCCCGGACAGGACGTGGACGAGCCCGAAGCCGGCGACGACGACGACGGCTCCGCCGACCGCGTCCAGGACCCAGTGGTTGGCGGTGGCGACGATCGCGCACACCGTGATCAGCGGGTGCAGGGCGCCCAGCAGCTTCTGCCAGCCCTTCGGCGCGAGCACCACGATCACGATCCCGCACCACAGCGACCAGCCGAAGTGCAGCGAGGGCATCGCCGCGTACTGGTTGGAGATGGCGGTCATCGCCCCGTAGGACGGGTTGGCCAGGTCCTGCGGCCCGTGCACGGTGTCGACGAAGCCGAGGCCCGGCATGAGGCGCGGCGGGGCGAGCGGGTAGAGCCAGAAACCGGCGAGCGCGATGACCGTGGCCAGGCCCAGGGAGGCCCGCGCCCAGCGGTAGTCGCCGGGACGCCGCCAGTACAGGACCGCGAGGATCGCCAGCGGGACCACGAAGTGGAAGGAGGTGTAGTAGAAGTCGAAGAACGCCTCCAGCCAGGGGGTGTCCACCACCGCGTGGTTCACGGCGTGCTCGATGTCGAGGCCCAGGGCCCGCTCGATCCCGAGGATCTGACGGCCGTTGCCCTCGGCGAGGGAGCGGCTGGTGGGGGCGGCCGCCCGGATGTGGGAGTAGAGCGAGTAGCCGACCCGTATCAGCAGCAGTTCCAGCAGCAGGTTCGGGCGGGACAGCACGCGCCGCCAGAACGGCAGCAGCGGCACGCGCGACCAGCGGGCGGGCGCCGGCAGCCCGTGGGCGGTCGGTACGGGATCGCGCCAGTACGGGGACGAGCGCGGCAGGAACGGCACCGCGCAGGCGGCCACGACGGCGGTCAGCAGCAGCACGTTGTCGCGTACGGGGGCCAGCGCGGCCAGGTTCGGCAGCAGCACCGCGCTCGGCAGGGTGGCGGCGAGGACCACGGCCACCGGCCACACGCGCCGGTCGGCGGCCCGCCTGCCGACCTTGCCGGCGACGGCGAGCAGCACCCACAGCAGCTGGTGGCGCCAGCCGGTCGGGGACACGGCGACGGCCACGCAGCCGGTGACGGCGACGGCGAGCAGCAGCTGGCCGTCACGGGCGTAGCGGACCGCGCGGCGCAGCCCGCACCAGACGATGCCGCCGGCGAGGGCCGCGTACAGCAGCAGCTCGGCGGGGCCGGTCAGGCCCAGGCGCAGCAGTGCGCCGTGCACGGACTGGTTGGCGAGGCCGTCGGGGGCGCCGCCGAGGCCGGTACCGGCCAGGTGGTGCATCCAGTACGTCCACGAGTCGCGCGGCAGAGCCGCCCAGGACAGGGCAGTCGCGCCGGCGAAGGCCACGGCGGCGCTCCGCGCCGCGGGGCGCCGTCCGGTCAGCCACAGCAGCGGGGCGAAGAGCAGCAGGGCCGGCTGGAGCGCGGCGGCGAGGCCGACGAGGAAGCCCGCGGGCCGGTCGCCGGGCACGCGGAAGACGGCGAGGAGCACCAGCAGCACGGGAAGGACGGCGGTCCGGCCCGGCGAGGCGGCCTCCCGGACGGGCAGCGAGACCATCATCAGGGCCGTCAGGACGGGCGCGGCGAGCAGCGCGGTGCGCCGCGGCACCGGGTCGGGCAGTCCTCGGGCCGCCACCAAGCCGACGGCCGCGACCAGCAGCAGCGTCACACAGGTCCACGCGACCTCCAGGGACGGCGCGGCGAGGCCGGCGAACGGTCTGAGGACCAGCCCGGCGAAGGGGGTGCCCGCGAACTGTCCGACGTCGTACACCGAGCCGACAGCGCCGCCGGCCGGGAGGTGGAAGCCGTCCAGCCACTCGGCCGGCGGCAGGCGCAGCACCGCGACGGCCTGTCGGACGGCGAGCGCGCCGGCCAGGGCCCACAGGAGCAGACGCGCCGCGCCCAGCCTGCTGCTGCCGCCTATGACCCCGGCATGTCCGTCCGCTGTGCTGTGCTCCGCCGCGTTCGCCACGCCCTGCCGGCCTCCCGCCCTGTTGACCGCAACCCCGACTTCGCCTGGCTGCCGCGCTCCATTACCCGCACGACGATATCCCCCGCAGGATCCCTAGGATGGCTCCCATGAGCATCGTGAAGATCAACGCACTGACGGTTCCCGCCGAGCAGCGGGAGGTTCTGGAGCGGCGCTTCGCCTCGCGCGCGGGTGCGGTGGAGAGCTCGGACGGCTTCGAGTGGTTCGAGCTGCTGCGGCCCGTGGAGGGCACCGACCAGTACCTCGTCTACACGCGCTGGCGTTCGGAGGAGGACTTCCAGGCGTGGATGGAGGGGCCGATGAAGGCCGCTCACCAGGGTGGCGGCGGTGAGGGCGGGGCCGAGGGCGCGGACCGGCCGAGGCCGGCGGCCTCGGCTTCGACGGTGTGGTCGTTCGAGGTCGTGCAGCAGGCGGCGCCGAAGAAGGCCTGACGCGCGGGACGCGGCCCCCCGCGCACGGCGCATGGCGTGGTGGGCGGGGGCCGGTCCAGTGAGGGGCGGCGGGCGCGGCGGGGTCCGGGCCCGTTGGTCGGTCCGGCCGGCCGGACCGGGGACGGCATCAGCTCCAGAACGCGTCTTCCTCGTCGATGTCCGCGGTGCACTGGTCGATGTCGGTGATCTTGTGGCCGACGATGGTGAAGAAGAGTCCTTCGCGGATCTCTATGCCGCGGTCTCCGCGGTCACCGCGCGCCGTGTGGAAGGCCATCACGTGCCCGCGGCCGTCCGCGAGCACCGACTCCAGGTGTACCTGGAAGGTGCCCTTCGTCTCCTCGCCGAGGCGGCGGTAGAAGTCGAGGACCTGCTCCCGGCCCTTGTGGTGTCCGGACAGGGGGTTGTTGCCGGGCACGTGGTGGATGACGTCGGCGGTCATGAGCGCGCTCAGCGCCTCCATGTCGCCGTTGCCGAAGGCCTCGTAGCCGCGGCGGATCAGGGCACAGTCCGGGTGCTCTGCCATGGCGTTTCACATCCTCCGGGTACGCGAAGTGCCGTTTTTCCTATCATCGGCCCGGCGTTGTGGATATTCCACGCGGGACTTCGCGCCCGAACTCCACAATGACGCCATGACCACTCACAGCGAACACCGCAGCCCAGCACCCTCGTCCTCGTCCGCCGTCACACCGCCACGGTCCCCGTCGGCGGCGCCGCCACGGTCGCTGTCGCCGTCCCAGGTGTGGACCGTGTCCCCCGAGCCGTTCACCACGCGCGATGCCACCCGGCTGCGCCGCGCGTACTACGCCGAGGTCGCCGGCCGGTACTGGAAGCGCGAGGTCACCGAGGCCGAGATCGATCAGGGGCTGCTCGACTTCCCGGACGACGGACTGGAACCGCCGACGGGCAGCTTCGTCGTCGGCCGCCTGGAGGGCGAGGCACTGGCCTGCGGCGGCGTCCGGCTGCTCGACGCGGTGACCGCCGAGCTCACCAAGGTGTATGTCGACCGCCGCGCCCACGGTACCGGCGGCGGGGCGGCCCTGCTCGACGCCCTGGAGGCGGAGAGCCGTGCGCTGGGCGCCGAGCGGGTGCGGCTGGACACCCGGTCGGACCTGGTGGAGGCCCGCGCGTTGTATGCGCGTCACGGCTATGCCGAGATACCCGCGTACAACTCCGGCCCGTATGCGGAGCACTGGTTCGAGAAGCGCCTGCCCTGATCCCCCGGGCCCCTCTGGGGCCGCAGGCCCGCAGGCCCGGCCCTTCCACGACGTCTATGTCGCGGCGTGGTCGCGGCGGGGCTCGGCGTCGTAGGGCTCTTCGGCGTCGGATCCGCACAGCTCCGTGTTGATCTCCTCGACCAGCTTGACCAGGTCGGTCGGCCGGTCGGGGCCCCACCAGTCGCCGAGCAGTTCGGCGAGGGACTCCTGCCGGGCGTCGCTGAGCTTCGCGGCGGCCTCGCGGCCCTGTGCGGTGAGGACGAGCGGCAGCCCGTCCCGGACGGCGAGGCCGCGTTCCTCGACCTGGCGGGCGGCGTCCGTGATGACCTTCAGCGGCACGTTGACGCGCTCGGCGAGCAGCGCCGGTTCCGCCGAGCCGTATTTGTTGATCCGCAGCAGCAGCCAGCTGGAGGCGGGCAGCAGGTCGTAGCCGGCCTTGGCGGTGATCTTCTCGTAGACGTGGCGTCGGCCCTCACGGCTGCCGAGGACGGTCAGCGCGCGGGCGACCTCCTCGTGGGAGGAGCGGTGCACGGGGTTGGAGGCGAGGGTCTCGGTGACGTCGGGTGCGGTGACGGAGGCGCGGAGCGTGTCCTCCCGCAGGAACCAGGAGAGGACGAAGGCGATCAGGACGACGGGGACGGCGTAGAGGAAGACGTCGGTGATGGCGGTCGCGTAGGCGTCGAGGACCCGCGGGCGGAGGTCCGCGGGGAGCGCCCCGATGGCGCGGGGGTCCGCTTCGAGCTGGGGGATGCCTGCGTCGGCGGGCAGGGTGACGCCGGCCAGGGAGGAGGCCAGCTCGTCGTCGAGCTGGTGGGTGAAGACCGTGCCGAAGATCGCGACGCCGAAGGAGGCACCGATGGAGCGGAAGAAGGTGGCCCCGGAGGTGGCGACGCCGAGGTCGGCGTAGCTGACGGCGTTCTGCACCACCAGGACGAGAACCTGCATGACCAGGCCGAGACCGGCTCCGAAGACGAAGAAGTAGAGGCTCATCTCCCAGGTGGAGCTGGTGCGGTGGAGCTGGTGGAGGAGGAGCAGGCCGAGCGCGGTGACGGCGGTGCCGGCGATCGGGAAGACCTTCCAGCGCCCGGTCCGGCTGACGGCCTGGCCGGAGGCGGTGGAGGAGATGAGCATGCCGATGACCATCGGCAGCATGTGGACGCCGGACATGGTGGGTGAGACGCCCTGGACGATCTGGAGGAAGGTCGGCAGGTAGACCATCGCCCCGAACATCGCGAAGCCCACGACGAAGCTGATCGCCGAGCAGAGGGAGAAGGTGTGGATGCGGAAGAGCCCCAGCGGCAGGACGGGTTCCGCGGCCTTGCGTTCGACGAGGAGGAAGGCGGCGAGGAGCAGGACGCCGAGGACGGCGACACCGATGATCCGGGCGGATCCCCAGCCCCAGGTGGCGCCGAGGGAGGCGACGAGGACGAGACAGGTGGCGACGCAGGCGATGAGGAAGGTGCCGAGGTAGTCGATGGTGTGCTTCGAGGGGCGCGCCGGGATGTGGAGGGCGGCGGCGATGACGACGAGTGCGACGAGACCGATGGGGAGGTTGATGTAGAAGTCCCAGCGCCAGGAGAGGTTGTCGACGAACAGGCCGCCGAGCAGCGGGCCGAGCACGCTGGTCGCGCCGAAGACGCCGCCGAAGAGGCCCTGGTACCGGCCGCGTTCGCGGGGCGGGACGATGTCGCCGACGATCGCCATGGACAGCACGATCAGTCCGCCGCCGCCGAGGCCCTGCAGGGCGCGGAAACCGATCAGCTGGGGCATGTCCTGGGCCAGTCCGCACAGGGCCGACCCGATGAGGAAGAGGACGATGGCGTACTGGAAGAGCTTCTTGCGGCCGTACTGGTCGCCGAGCTTGCCCCACAGGGGCGTGGCGGCGGTGGCGGCGAGCATGTAGGCGGTGACGACCCATGACAGGTGGGCCATGCCTCCGAGGTCGCTGACGATCGTCGGCAGCGCCGTGGAGACGATCGTCTGGTCGAGCGCGGCGATCAGCAGTCCCAGCAGCAGGGCACCTATGGGGACGAGCACCTCGCGGGAGGTGTGTTCGCCTGCGGGGCCGGTCCGGTGCGGTCCGGGACCGGGGTCCACGGCGCCCTGGGTCGCGTCCTGAGCCATCGATTCCTCCTCCGGCCGGATCAACATCTCCATCCTGAGTGGTGTGTCCGGTTATGGCCTCTCGGGCGGTTGGGAGGGCCGCAAGGGGTCTGCATAATCGCAGGCAATAGCCAGGGGAGGGAGTCCCAGTGAACGGTGAGCACTGTCCAAATTGCGACGCTGCCGGCACCGCCTGCAGGTGCGCACCGGGTGTGGGGTTCAACCCTCTGCGCATCCGTCCGTACGTGACGCTGTCCGACCCGGGCGAGCAGGGCGCCGAAGCCGATCCGGTGTCGCCGCAGCCCGTGGCCGGTGTGGTGGCTCCTGCGCCTGCACCGCAGCCGAGGGCGCGGACGCAGGCCGGGGCCGAGGACGACACCCCGGCGTACGGCATGGCCGTGCCGCCGGCGCCCGGCCCGGCGGGCCCGTGGAAGGCGGGTCCGGCGCACGCGCCGGACCCGGCGGAGACGATGCAGCTGCGCCCGGTCGCGGCAGCCGCACCGGCCCCCGGCAGGGCGGGATGGGGAGGGGGCGGGGGCGGGGGCCCGGAGGAGAGGTCCGGTTCCGCATCCCGCCGCCGTCCGCTGGCGCTGCTGGTGGGAGCCGCGGCCGCGGTGGCCCTCAGCGGGACGGCGGTGGCGGTGTGGGTGCTGCCCGCGTCCCCGGACGGCGATACGGCGCTGGTGGAGACGAAGGCGTCGGCGCCCGCGGTGAGCGCGGCCCCGGCTGCGCCGTCCGGCAGTCCGAGCACGGGGAGCGCTTCCCCGTCGGCGTCGAAGTCGCCGACCGCCTCGAAGTCGGCGTCGCCGTCCGCGTCGCCCAGCGCGTCCCGCTCCGCTTCGTCCGCTCCCCCGTCGGCGAGCGCGTCGCCCAGCCCGAGCCGTTCCTCCGGCCCGCCGCCCGCACAGTCCCCGGCGCTGCGCTTCGGGGACAGCGGCCCGGAGGTCGAGAAGCTCCAGCGCCTGCTGGCGGCTCAGGGCCTGTACCGGGGCCGCTTCCACGGAAGGTTCGACTGGCGGACCGAGGACGCACTGACGGAGTTCCAGTTCGAGCACGGGATCGACAGCAGGGAGTGGGGCGTCTACGGACCGCTCACCCGCCAGGCGCTGGAGGGGTAGGCGCCCCGGCGCACACCGGCGGCCCGCGCCGCGGACGGAGCTGGACACCGGGATCAGCGCGCACCGGGCGGTCCGCGCACAGCGGGCGGTCCGCCCGCCGGGTGCGCAGGCCCGCGGGAGGCGGGCGAGCCGTAGGGGGCGGCAGGGGCGGGCGAGCCGTAAGGGGCGGCAGGGGCAGGCGAGCCGTAGGGGGCGGCAGGGGTCACATGCCCCGGAGTGGCGCAGACCGCCCCGAGTTTTGTATCGTGATGGAACAAAGTGGTTCCGTCCTCACTCCCTGACCGGTGGACGGAACCACTTGTTCTCTTTTCCCGCCCGTCTGGAGCCCCGTCGATGCCGGCCAGCACCACCACCGCACCCGTGACCCTCACCGCCAAGGCCCTCCTCCTCGACATGGACGGCACGATCGTCAATTCCGACGCGGTGGTCGAACGCTGCTGGCGCGACTGGGCGGTCTCCCACGGGCTCGACCCGCAGGAGGCCCTGAAGGTGGTCCACGGCCGCCAGGGCTACGCCACCATGGCCGTGCTGCTCCCGGACCGCCCCATGGAGATCAACCACGCCGAGAACGCGGAGATGCTGGCGCGCGAGACGGCCGACACCGACGGCGTGGTCCCGGTCGCCGGTGCCCCGGCGTTCATGGCCTCGCTCAGCGGCCTGCCGCACGCCCTGGTCACGTCGGCCGACGCGGCACTGGCCACCGCCCGGATGACGGCCGCCGCCCTCCCGATGCCCGAGGTGCGGATCACGGCCGAATCCGTCGGAGCCAGCAAGCCGGACCCCGAGGGCTTCCTCAAGGGCGCCGCGGCCCTGGGGGTGGACCCGGCCGACTGCATCGTGTTCGAGGACTCGGCGGCGGGCATAGCAGCCGGCCGGGCGGCCGGCATGCGCGTCGTCGGCGTGGGTCCCCGCGCCGCCGCACAGGGGCCGACGGTCCACGTCCCGGACCTGCGGGCCCTCGATGTCGAAGCCGGCGCCGACGGCTCGATCCGCATCACGCTGCGCCCGCAGCCCCAGGACACACCCACCCGCTGCCGGCGCCGCGCCGGGCGCAGTCCCCCGCCGTCCCGCCACCGTGCCGCGCCGGTGCAGGGTCCGGGTGCCGCGCGCCCGCTCCGCGCCCCGGCCGCGCTACTGCCCGACGCGCCCGTCGATGCGCTCCCGCAGGAAGTCGGCGTGCCCGTTGTGGCGCGCGTACTCCTCGATCACGTGCACCAGCACCTCGCGGAGCTCCACCGGCTCGCCGCCGCAGTCGCCCGTGACGTCCATGCCGGGCGCCTGGGCGACGAGCTGTTCCGCGAAGGCGACCTCGGCCCGCCAGGTCTTCCACGCGTCCGCGACCACCACCGGGTCGGCCACCGCACCGGTGAACTCCCCGGCTGGTTCCGCCACCGAGCGGTAGTGCCGTCGTACGTCCTGACCTGCCATGACCTGCCGGAACCAGTACTGTTCGACGCCCGCGAGGTGGCGCACCAGACCCAGCAGGGACAGGTCGGAGGGTTCCACGGAGCGCCGCGCCAGGGCCTCCGCGTCGAGGCCCCCGCACTTGAGCTGCAGCGTGATCCGCTGGTCACGCAGGTAGCCCAGCAGTACGTCCCGCTCCCCCCGGAACCCGCCGTCGGCACGGGGGTCCTCATCCGGGTGGACGAACATGTTCGACCAGCCGAAACGGCGCTCGGCGGCAGCAACGGGCCCGGAGTCCGGCCCGAGGTGGGAGCCCCGGTCGGGGCCGGAGCCGGCATCCCGGCCGTGGGCGGGGGCGGGGGCGGAGCCGAGGGGCGCAGTGGAGTCGGTCACGCGCAGAGCGTGCCCCTCGGCGGTTCCCTCCGCAAAGGAGTTTTCCGTACCGCAGCACCGGCCCCGCCCGGATCCCTCACCCGCGGGCGGTTCAGCCCGTGATGGCCTCGTACAGCGAGAAGGCGGCCAGCGCGGCCATCACGGCTGCCGCGATCCTGGTGATCAGCCGCAGCGGTACGTACTTCATCAGCGTGCGGCCGCCGAGGATGCCGATGCCCGCGACCGCCCACAGGGCCAGCACGGCGCCGATGCCGACGGAGACGGGGTCGTCGTAGCGCGCTGCCAGGTTGGCGGTCATGATCTGGGTCAGGTCACCGAACTCCGCCACCAGGATCAGCATGAAACCGGCCCCTGAGACCTTCCAGAAGGACTGGTCGGCGGGCGGCTTGATCTCCTCGTCCCCGTCGTCCTTCTTCAGCAGCAGCATGGCCGCGCCCAGGAGGAAGAGGACGCCGACGACGGCCTGGACCAGGCGGTGCGGGAGCAGCGTGAGCACGCTGCCGGCGGCGATGGCGAGGGCGACGTGCACGGCGAAGGCGGCGGCCACGCCGGCGAAGACGTAGGAGGCGCGGTAGCGCGTGCCGAGCATCAGGCCGGCGAGGGCCGTCTTGTCGGGGAGTTCGGCCAGGAAGACGACGCCGAAGGCGATCGCCGTGATGCTGAAGCTGAACACGGAGGTGGAACCTCAATCGGTCGGGCAGGGCGCCATCGGTACCGAGAGACCAGGGTGTGTCAGGGGTCGCTTCGGCTCGGCGGCGCCCTGACTTGCGCATGCGCGTACGGGACGCGCCCACGCCGGGACAGGACACTGCGGCCGAAGGTCTCGCTGGCCGACCACGGATGGTCGGCCTCCGGGCGCCGGCTGGGTGACCCAGCAGTATGTCGACGGTCCGGCGAAGAGCTACTCCCCTTCTGCTCCGAACAGGGTACGCGACCCGGGCGACGGGCCGGAACGGACCTCGGGCCCCGCACCGGCCCGGCGGGGTTTGCGACCGGTGATCGGGAGCAGGAGAGCGGTCACGACCAATCCGGTACAGCAAACGAGGAGGTCCCCGATGTCGGGCACGGAGAAGAGCAAGGCGCACGCCGAGCAGGCCAAGGGCAAGGCCAAGGAGGCCGTCGGCCGGGCCGTCGGCAATGAGCGGATGACCGCCGAAGGCCAGGCCGATCAGGCCAAGGGCAACGCCCGTCACGCCAAGGAAGACGTCAAGGACGCCTTCCGCCGCTGACCGCCGCCCCTCTCGTCCGGGCCCCGACCGTCTGCCCCCGGTCGGGGCCCGGTCGCGTCGTTCACGGGACATGTCAGCGGGCTCTGCCGACATCACGGCCATGACCGACATCGATGACCTTGTACGGGGCGCCGACGGCGGCTTCGGCCCCGACTACCGACTGCTGCCACTGCTTGGTCCGGGCTCCAGCGTCGTCGGTGAATACACGGCGCGACGTGGGGCGTCCGTCGGAGTGCAGCACCCGGAGTGACCCGAAGGCGTCGTACGACAGCGGCGGTTCGTGGGAGCAGTGTTGGTTCCTCGACTCCACCGGCCTCGCAGCGTGGCTGGAGACGTGGCTGGCGGGGACGGGCTGGTTCGAGGAGGACGCCTGCGACAGGGACGACGTGGTCTTGCCTCAGCCATGGGGCCGGGCCGCAGGCCGGCTGGCCGCCGACGCGTAGCGAAACAGCCGGTCGACGACCGACGCTGCCGGCCGTGCAAGGGGCGGACGGCGGTGAAGGTGGCGCGAACATCGCGAGCCCTGCCCGACCTGGCGGTGCACCTGTCCCGCAGCTCCTGCTCTGCCCCGGTCCGCCGCCGACTGCCCCTGCATGCCCTGGCCTGCCCGGCCTGCCCCGGCCCGCCCCGGTCCATCCCGTGCGCGACGGACCGTCAGGGGTGCAGCGGCCGCACCCATGTGCCGGAATGACAACTTCCACTTAAATCAGGGGGCTTGCGTGGCTTGATGTGACGTGCTCATGTCGCCACGCTGTCACCTGGCGCCCATCCCCTCGCAACCCGATGGCGCCAGCATGGCCACGCCCCGCCGGGGCGACACGGCCGAACCCCCCGCACCCAGGGAGCCCCTCATGGCACTCACGTCCCACGTCTACGCGCGTCGAGTTGGCGTGCTCGCGTCAGCAGCTGCGCTGGCCGCGCTCACCTCCCTCCTCACCGCCCCCACCGCCCAGGCCGCGCCGCCGGCCCCGATCAGCGCTTCGGCCGCCCGCTCGTACCTGGCGACGGTCACCCCGAGGGCGGAAGGTTCCACCAGCGGCTACAGCCGCGACCTCTTCCCGCACTGGAGCACGGTCTCCGGCACCTGCAACACCCGCGAGACGGTGCTGAAGCGGGACGGCGTGAACGTCGTCCAGGACTCCTCCTGCGCCGCCGTGAGCGGAAGCTGGTACTCGGAGTACGACGGCGCCACCTGGACGGTCGCCTCCGACCTCGACATCGACCACGTCGTCCCGCTCGCCGAGGCATGGCGTTCCGGCGCCTCCTCCTGGACCACGTCCAAGCGCCAGCAGTTCGCCAACGACCTCAGCCGCCCCCAGCTGATAGCCGTCACCGACAACGTCAACCAGGCCAAGGGCGACCTCGACCCGGGCAAGTGGCTGCCGCCGCGGACCGCCTACCGCTGTACGTACGCGCGCATGTGGGTCGGCGTGAAGCAGTACTGGGGGCTCAGCATGGACTCGGGCGAGAAGACCGCCCTGGTCAACGTCCTGAACGGCTGCTGACCGACGGCCGATCGACCGCCGGCCGGCCGGGCTCGCACCAGCACCCGGCCGGACCGATCGATCTTTCCCCCGTCAGGGGGAGGCGTGGCTCCCCCTCCCCGTCGTACCGTGATCGCAGGGGACACGGAGGAGGGGGAGTTGCATGGCCGCACTGCGTCTGGGACCGCTGCTGCGCCACGTCGACTGGGAGACGGGCGGGGCGGCCACCGTATGGGTCGAGACCGACCGTCCGTGCACGGCCGAGGTGCGGTGCGCGGACGGGGCCGGCGGCAGCACGCACACCTTCCAGATAGCCGGACACCACTACGCGCTGGTGTCCGTGACCGGCCTGACCCCGGGCTCCGCCACGGCCTACGAGGTGCTGCTCGACGGCCGGCCGGTGTGGCCGCTGCCCGACAGCAGCTTCCCGCCCAGCACGATCACCACGCCGGCCCTGGCAGGACCGGGCCGGACCGCACCCGGGCTGCGCGTCACCTTCGGGTCCTGCCGGCAGGCCGCACCGCCCGCCGGCCGGCACGGGCCGCACGGCGCGGACGCCCTCGACACCCTGGCGGCTCGACTCGCCGCCGACCCGAACGCCGAGCGCCCGGACCTGCTGCTCCTGCTCGGCGACCAGGTGTATGCCGATGCCCTGTCGCGGGAGACCCGGCAGTGGATCGCCGCCCGCCGGGACCTGCGGGACCCCCCGGGCGCCCAGGTCGCGGACTATGAGGAGTACACCCGGCTCTACTACGAGTCGTGGCTCGACCCGGAGATCCGCTGGCTGCTGTCGACAGTGCCGAGCCTGCACATATTCGACGACCACGACGTCATCGACGACTGGAACACGAGCGCGGCATGGCTCGCGGAGATGCGGGCGACCCCGTGGTGGCGCGAGCGCGTGCTCAGCGGCCTGATGTCGTACTGGGTGTACCAGCACCTGGGCAACCTCTCGCCCGCCGAGCTGGCGGCCGACGGCCTGTACCAGGAGGTCCGAAAGGATCCCGACGGCACGGACGCGCTCCGGGCCTTCGCGTCCGCGGCGGACGCCGATCCGGCCACGGCGCGCTGGAGCTACCGGCGCGACTTCGGGCGGACGCGGCTGCTGATGGTGGACACGCGCGCCGCGCGGGTACTGGCCGAGGACCGGCGGGCGATGCTCGACCCGACGGAGGAGCAGTGGCTCCGCGAGAACGCCCTCGACGGCCACGGGGCTTACGACCACCTGCTGATCGGGTCCTCGCTGCCCTGGCTGATGCCGCCGCTGATCCACGACGCGGAGACGTGGAATGCGGCGCTGTGCCGCGGGGAGCGCGGGCCGCGGTGGGCGCGGATCGGTGAAAACCTGCGGCGGCGCAGCGACTTGGAGCACTGGCCGGCGTTCCCCGCGTCGTTCGCGGCTCTGACGGACCTGATCGAGGAAGTGGGGACGGGACCGCGGGCACCTGCGACGGTGTGCGTGCTGTCCGGGGACGTCCATCACGCGTATGTCGCCGAGCCCCGAATACCGAGTACCGCGCGGGTGTTCCAGCTGACCTGCTCGCCCGTTCACAATTCCATTCATACGGTGGTGAAGTGGGGCTTCCGGCTGGGGTGGTCGCGGACCGGCCGATGGCTGGGGCGCGGGTTCTCCCTCCACGGGCGGACGGGGCGGCCCCCGGTGAACTGGCGGCGTACGGGCGGTCCCTGGTTCGGGAACCAGCTGATGACGCTGGCGCTGTCCGGACGCACGGCACGGCTGCGGCTCGACCAGGCACACAAGAAGCGACAGGGTCCTGCCCGTCTGACGACGGTGCTGGACCGGGAGCTCACCGCTGCGGAGTAGCAACGGGAGCAGGACCAAAGGCAGAGGGGCGGCGGGCGGAGACAGGGACAGGGACGGGGACAGGGAAAGGACAGCCACAGACACAGGGACAGGAAAGGGACACGGCTGCGGTGCACGATGCGCCCCGGGCGGTCGGGGCGTGAGTGCCGGGCGTAGGCTGTACGGCTGTCAGCCGCCCCTGCCGCTCCCCCGCGACGTCGCGGCGCTTCATGCCGCAGCACGTCAACCGGACTGGGGAGTCCCGCTGTGTTTGAGACTCTGGGGTCGCTGACCGCGAGCCCATGGATCTACGCCCTGGTGGCCGTGTCCATCCTGCTCGACGTCTTCCTTCCGGTGCTGCCGAGCGGGGTTCTAGTGATCACCGCGGCGGCAGCGGCGGCCGCTGCCGGGGCTGCCGGCCCGGTGCCGGTCCCGGGTCCCGAGCAGGTACCGGACATCCTGCTGCTGCTGGTGATCGCGACGACGGCCTCGGTCCTGGGTGACATGGCCGCGTTTCGGCTGGCCCGGCGCGGCGGCGCCCGCCTGGACCGGGCGATCGCCCGCTCGCGCCGGCTGACGCGCGCCCAGGAGCGCCTCGGCACGGCCCTCGCGCGCGGTGGCGGCGCCCTGGTGGTGATCGCCCGCTTCGCCCCGGCAGGACGTTCGGTGGTGTCGCTGGGGGCGGGCAAGACGCAGCGCAGGGTGGCGGAGTTCCTGCCCTGGTCGGTCCTGGCGGGCCTGGCGTGGGCCGGATACAGCGTGGCGTTGGGCTATTTCGGCACCCAGTGGCTGGGGACGCAGTGGCTCGGCACGGCCGTGTCGATCGTCGCGCTCTTCGCCGCCGGCGCCCTGGCGGCCTTCCTGGTGCGCCGGCCGCCCTCGCCGCCGGCCGCGACCCCGGCGACGTAGACCCCGCTCCCGGGTCGGGCCGGCCCGCGGCGCGGCGCCTCGCCGGAGAGGCCTCCGTGACCATCGGCACCGCCCCGGGGGATCCCCCGGTCGGAGCAGTGGCTCACCCGTTCACCCGGCCCCGATCGCCGCCTGCGGGCCCGGCTCCTAGCGTCCGAAGCACGCACGGTGCGCATTCGAATCCGCGTCACTTCCGTGGCCGGGTCGCGCCGTTTCGAGGAGCCGAGGAGTTCTCTCCATGCCCGCCACGCCGCTCGTCCAGCCGCCGGCCACCACCGCGCCCCGCCCGCGATCCGCCGCGCCGCGCCGCCTGATGACCGCAGCGGCCGCCGCCTTCATCGCCACGGCCGCCACCCCCGTCACGCTTGCCCACGCCGCACCCTCGGCGACCGTCTCCCCCACCACGGTCGCCCCGGGCGGTCGGGTCGCCCTGAACATCGCGGGGTGCGGGACCAGGGTCGCCCGGGTCACGTCGACCGCGTTCAGCGAGGTCCGGCTGGCCCCCGGCAACCTTGAGACCACCAACCTGTTCGGCAGCGCAACGGTCTTCAACAACGCCGTCCCCGGCACCCACCGGGTCCTCTTCGAATGCGGCGGGCCGGGCGGCGAGCGCGTCACCGTCTCCCTCCAGGTCACCCCGGGCGCGGCGCGCGGCGGCACGGGCGGCAGCGTCGGCTCGGTGAGCCCGACCGAGATCGCCGTCGGCGGCACCCTCGCCGCCGGCGCACTGATCGCCGGCGTGTGGGTCGTACGCCGCCGCAACGCCTGAGGGATCCGTCACGCGGGGGCGCTGTACCCCCGCACGTGGACGCCGTCGAGCAGGGCCGCGGTGGCCTCGGCGACGGCGTCCACCGCCGCGTCGAACACCTCGCGGTTATGCGCGGCCGGCACCCGGAACCCGGACACCTTCCGCACGTACTGCAGGGCGGCGGCCCGGATCTCCTCCTCGGTCGCCTTCTCGGGGATGGCGGGCGGACGCAGGGTCTTGATCGATCGGCACATGTCTCCACTATCCCGCTCAACGGGGCAGTTCGGCCCCGGAAAGCTTCATGATCAATCCGGCTTGGAGGCGGGCCCTCAGCTCGGGGTCGTCGACGGTTTCCAGCAGACCGATGGCCTGCTGGGTCGTCTCGGCGGCCCGCCGGTCGTCGCGCAGCGCCGCGGTCTGGTCGGCCATGTGCCGCAGGGCGAGGTCGGCCCGCCGGTGGAAAAGCTGCCCGATCAGGGCGGTGACCAGGCCGGTCGCGCTGGTGACGATGCCGAGGTACAGCTCGCCGCCGGTCTCGGCCCTGCGGATCGCGAGCCCGATGCCGACGAGCAGGATCGCCGCTCCGGCTCCGGCGAACCGCTGGCTGGTGCCGAAGCTGCTGCGTGCCTGCGTCAGCCCGTAGGCGTAGTACTCCACGAGGATCGGCGTGAAGTCGTCCCGCCGGTCACCGAGTCGCGCGTGCGCCCCCCGGCCGCCACCGACGTCCTCGAACTTCCGCGGCCCGGGCAGGGCCGTCGCCGGCCCGTCGGGGTCGACCGGTCGCGCCAGGTGAGCGAGCAGCCGCGCCCGCTCCTCGTCCCGCTTCCGCTCGAAGCCCCCGCCGAGCGAGCGCTCCGTCATCGCCAGCACCAGCAGGGCCACGACCACCGCCGCGCCCACCGCCCCCCACGCGAGCCACTCGCCCATCCCCCGACGATCCCACGGCCGGCCGCACGGGCCAAGAGGCCCTGATGCGCGCACCCCGGCCCGCGCCTAGACTGGCCCCGAAGGTCACCGAGAGTAGGGAGACTGTCACCATGGCCAAGCGAGGCAACAAGAAGCGAGCCCGCAAGAAGAAGAAGGCCAACCACGGCAAGCGCCCCAACGCCTGACCCGAAAGCCCCCGCCCACCGGACCGGGGGCCTTCACCTACCACGGCAGAGCGCTGACAACCGCCGCCGTCGCTGAGAGCACCGCTCGACGTCCGCGCCGACGTCGACTCCGTGGCTGTCACTCTTCGCCGTTACGCCCCAGAACCAGGCCTACGGCCCGAGGCGTTCGCCAGCCAGGATGCCGTCACTTTCAACCGTCAAAGGCCCCCAACCATGATCGGTTGAGGGCCTTTCGACTGGTGGGCGCGGACGGTTTCGAACCGCCGACATCTGCTTTGTAAGAGCAGCGCTCTACCCCTGAGCTACGCACCCGTGGATGAGTGGACAGCCTACATGGCGCGCGCACCCCCCACGCAAACCCGTTCCCGTGGGAGAGAATGGACCGGGGCATGGCGGACACGTACGGGAGAGGGACTGTGGCGACGGCATCCCGGCGGTGGTTCGGTGGGCGGGACGAGAGTCGGCGGGCGGATGCGCAGGCGGCCAAGGATGCCGCGGCGGCGGCGTTCTACGAGCTGGACACGGCGCAGCGGGATCTGCGGATCTCGATCGAGACCATCGCCGCCGCGGACGGGTCTCCGGCGGCGCGGCAGGCGACCGAGGGGTTCGCGGCCCTCGGGCAGCGGATCGACCAGGTCAGTCACGTCTACATCGAGGCGGTCGACGCGTACGACCTGGACCGGGCCGAGTTGGAGGCCTCGGTGGCCGCGCGGGCGCGGGACGAGCTGACCCGGGCCCGGGACGAACTCCTGCGGGTCAAGGGGGAGCTGGAGCGGTTCGCGCAGGGTCTGCAGCCGCTGCTGGACAAGGCCGAGACGCAGCTGGCCCGGGTCGCGCCGGCGCGGGAGCGGGCGAGGGCCGCGCTGATCGGAGCCAGTGACGCGCTGGATGCCGTACGGGCCGAGGGGATGCGGGCCGATGAGTTGGCGGCGCGGCTGGCGGCGCTCGGGCCGGAGCTGACCAAGCTGAATCAGGGCGCGGCCCAGCACGGAGTGCAGGAGACGGTGCAGCGCGCAGACCGGATCCTGCGGGACGCGGAGGCCGTACGGGCCGAGGCCGCGCGGTTGCCCGAGCGGGCGGCGGAGATCGACCGGCGGCTGGTGAGCCTGCGGACCCGGGCGCAGGCGCTGCGCAACCGGGCGGACCGGGTGGATCCGGTGTTGAGCGAGCTGCGGCGGCGCTTCAGTGCGGCGTGCTGGCAGGACCTCCAGCACGTGCCGGAGGAGGCGGTGCGGGACGTGTCGCGGGCCGAGGAGCGGCTGCGGGAGGCGGGCGCGGCCCGGGACGAGCAGCGCTGGGCGGACGTGGGGGCGCTGATCGAGGCGGTCCGGGGTGCGCTGGACGCGACGGACGAGGCGGTGTCGGCGGCGCAGGACCGGCTGACGCGGCTGGAGGCGGTGGCGCGGGACCCGCAGGCGGAGGTGGACCGGACCCGGTTCGCGATCCGGGACGCGCAGCGGCTGGCGATGGCGGGGCGCAGCGTGCCCGATCCGCGGCACGCGGGACCGCTGGACGATGCGGTGGCCCGGGTGGGCCGGGCGCTGGAGGGGCTGGAGGGGCGGCATCCGGACTACTGGGCGTTCCTCCAGGAGATGGCGGCCGTTCGGGCGTCCGTGAACCGGGTGGTGAGCGCGATCCGGGAAGAGCGCGGCCACGGCTAGCGCGACCCGGCTCCCGCTCCTGCTCCCGTTGCGGGCTCTGCCTGCATCCCGGTGGGGTGCCCGCGGCGGCTCGTCGCCGCCGCCTCGGCCTTCGCGGGGACGCGGGGCTCCCCACGTCGTCGCCATTGCCGTGGTTGTCGTCACGGCCCGGGCGGCGGATGCTGGGGGTACGGGATGGAGCAGAGGAGGTCTCCATGGCTGCCCACACCTTCCGCAGGTCGCGTGCGTCCCGGACACCGGAGCCTGTGCCCCCTGCGCCGTACGCGGCCCATGCGGCGTACGGGTGCACCGAGCCCCATGAGCACTACGCGCCCTACGTGGCCCACGAGCCTTACGTGACGGGTGCGGATCAGGATCCGCACCCGATCGGGCGGCGTGTGCAACGCGCTCTGCATCCCGTCAACGCCCGGCTCGACAGGCACCTGCCGGCGGATCACAAGCTCAACCAGGTGTACCGGGTCGGGGCGGGGCTCACCGGTCTGCTGCTGATGGTGTTCGGGGTCCTGGGCCTCATCGACCGGATCGGGTTCTTCGACACCGGCGGCGACACCGTGCTGGCGCTGAACACCAACGGCGCGCTGAGCGTGCTGTCGCTCTGCATCGGCGGGCTGCTGATCGTCGGGATGGTGGTGGGCGGGACCTTCGCCTCGACGCTGAACATCGTGCTGGGGGTGCTGTTCATCGCGAGCGGGTTCGTGAACCTCGCGCTGCTCGACACGGAGCTGAACTTCCTCGCCTTCAAGATCCAGAACGTGTTGTTCAGCTTCGTGGTCGGCGTCATGTTGATGTGGTTCGGGATGTACGGGCGGGTGGGCAGTGCGCTGCCGCACGACAATCCGTACTGGCGGGCCCGCCACCCCGAGCAGGCGGCCCGGGAGGACCGGGCGCGGGCGGCGCGGGCACGGTTCGCGCGCCCCCACACTCCCTGAGGGGCGGCACACCCCTCGCGTCGTAGCGCTGCGGCGGGGGGCGCGTTTAGCCTGTGCGCATGCCTCGTTACGAATTCCGCTGCCGGACCTGCGACGACACCTTCGAGGTCAGCCGCCCCATGGCCGAGTCCTCCGCCCCCGCCGACTGCCCGGCGGGGCACGCCGACACCGTCAAGCTGCTGTCCGCCGTGGCCGTGGGCGGGTCGAGCGGCGCCCCCGCCGCCGCCCGCCCCATGGGCGGCGGGGGTGGCGGGGGCTGCTGCGGTGGCGGCGGCTGCGGCTGACCCCTGGCGCCCTGCGGACGCCGGCGGACGGGCGCCCCTTCACGGGCGGGCCCACCACCACCCCACCCCGCGCGCTACCGCTTGCGCGAGAGGGTCAGCCCGTCCGAGATGGCCAGCAGGACGGAGTCCATGCGCGGGTCCGCCGCCACGTGGTCGTTGAAGGCGCGCACGCCCGCCGCCGAGCCGGTGGCGGACTCGTCGAGGACCGTGCCGTGGAAGAGGGTGTTGTCCGTGACGATCAGGCCGCCGGGCCGGAGCCTCGGCACGAGCTCCTCCCAGTAGGCGATCTGGCTCTCCTTGTCGGCGTCGACGTAGGCCATGTCGATGTGCGGTTCGGCCGGCATCGCGCGCAGGGTCTCCAGGGCCGGCGCGATCCGCAGCTCGATGCGGTCCGCGACGCCGGCCTCCTCCCAGGCCTCCCGGCCGTACGCCGTCCACTCCTCGGAGACGTCGCAGGCGATGAGGCGGCCGTCCGGGGGCAGCGCCTGGGCCATCGACAGGGCCGAGAAGCCGGTGAAGGTGCCCACCTCGACGATGAGGCGGGCGCCGGTCAGCCGGACGAGGAAGGCCAGCAGCGGCCCCTGCTCCTCCGCGGACTGCATTCCGGCGACGTCCGGGAACGCTGCGTAGGTCCTCGCCACCAGGCCCCGCTGGACGCTGTCCAGCGGGGGGTTGTGGTCGAGCATGTACTGGTACAGCTCATCCGTGATCTTCGTGCTGTTGCCTTTGCTCATGCGTCCAGTCTGCCGAGCCGCCCGGCCTCGCGGGCGAATGCGCGCAAGATCGCCTCGCCGGCCAGGACGCCCGCCTCGGCCAGCGCGGTCACCGTGGGCGCGGTCCAGGCCGCGTCGGCCAGTTCGCCGTGGCCTGGGCGCCAGGCGGCGTCCGCGGCCAGCAGCAGGTCGGCGTCCAGCAGTGAGTCCCCCGCGGCCAGGGTCGTGGTCGCGCCGGTCCGGCGGGCCACCTCGTACATCGCAGCGCTCTTGGTCAGCGGGCGCGGCACGGCGTAGATCTTCCGGCCCTGGAGGGAGACGGTCCAGCCGCGGGCCCCGGCCCACTCGGAGAGGGACTTGAGCCAGGCGTCGGGGACCAGGGCCCGCTCGACGACGAGATACGCGAAGAGGTCCTCCGCCAGCCGTGCCTTGCGCAGCCACGCGGGGTCGGCGGTGGCCAGCAGGTGCTCGTGGACCTCCTCCAGCGGGGCGCACTCCTCGGCGAGGCGCGCGGCGACCTGCCGCCGCCAGTCGCGGTCCGGGACGCCGTCGACGAGGAGCTGACCGCCGTTGGCGCAGATCGCGTACGGGGCGGGGCGGCCGGGGAAGCGGATGCGCTGGTACTGCTTGCGGGTGCGGGTGGTGGTGGGGACGAAGACGACGGACGGGTCCTCGGTGAGTTCCGACAGCAGTGCCGCGGCCGTCTCCGTCATGTAGGACAGCGGCTTGCTCTCGTGCACCTCGACGCACAGCAGCCGCGGGGCCACCGGGTCGGGCATGGTCAGGCCGAGCGCGGCCGCGGAGTAGATGAGCGTGCGGTCGAGGTCGCTGGCTACGAGGACAGTCACTTGGAGGCCACAGCCTTTCCGTCGGCGCCGGTGGCGCCGCGCGTGAATCTGGGGTGGATGAGGCCGACGCAGGTGTACGGCAGGCCGTCGACCTCCTCCACCGGGACCCCGCGCTGCTCGGCGAGCAGCCGTACGTGGTCAAGGTCGGCCCCGGCGCCGCGCTGCGCCAGGATCTTCCACGGCACCCGGCGCAGCAGGACGCGGGTGGTCTCGCCGACTCCGGGCTTGACGAGGTTCACGTCGTGGATGCCGTACTCCTCGCTGATCCGCTCGACCGCTGCCCAGCCCTCCCAGGTGGGGGTGCGGTCGGCGGCGAGGAGTTCCTTGACCTCCTCGCCGACGGCGTCCGCCACGTCGTCGAAGCGGGCGGCGACGGCGTCGACGAATGCCACGGAGACGTCGGCTCCGGCGAGCTCCCGGTAGAACTTCGCGCCGTGGAAGTCGTCGGGTCCGACCAGGTCGGACCTGAGAACCGTACGCGAGATGAGACCGGAGACGGTGGAATTGAGACAGGCGGACGGGATGAGGAAGTCCTCGCGGGTGCCGTACGTGGGCACGCACGAGCCGGGGTCGGCGAGGACGACGATCTCCGGGTCGAAGCCGGGGAACTCCGCGAGGGCTGCCTTCAGCTCGCGGGTGATGGCGCCCTTGCCGGTCCAGCCGTCGACGAAGACGACGTCGGCGGGGTCGTGGTGGGCGGCCAGCCAGCGCAGGGCGTTGGCGTCGATGCCGCGGCCCCGCACGATGGAGACGGCGTAGTGCGGCAGGTCCAGGCCGTGCCGGGCGCTGGCCCAGCGGCGCATCAGGACGCCCACGGGGGTGCCGGCGCGGGCCAGGGAGACCAGGACCGGGGAGGGGGAGCGTTCGGCGAGGACGGTCTCGGTGACCGTGCCGACGGCGCGGGCCACGCGGGCCGCCGAGGCGGTCAGCGCGCTGCGGTACAGCTCCTGGTACTCGGGCGAGGGCTGGTATTCCACGGGCAGCGACTCGGCGTAGTGCGCGCCTCCGGCCTGGATGGCCTCCTCGCGCTCCTCGGTCGGCGCTTCGAGCCGGACGCCGGAGAGGTCCTGGAGCAGCCAGCCGACGTCCTCGGGGGCGTAGGAGGAGAAGGCGGGGCCGCGCAGGGGCTCGGTCATGGTCGGCTCCTGCCGGTGGTCTGGGGTACGGGAGAGCAGGGACGCCAGGGAGGCCATGGGCGGTACGTAGGACGGGACGACCGCCAGGACGACGCGGCCGGTGTGCGGGGCGAGCGCCGCGAGGAGCCCCGTGTGCAGTTCGGGGGTGTCGCCGGCCGAGTCCACGACGGCGACGACGGTGTCGAAGCCGGTGCCGTGCGCCGGGCGGGCGACGTTGTAGGCGTAGCGGTCGCCGGGGCCGTCGGCGGGGGCGTCGTGGGCGGGGAAGACGAGCCGGGTGCGGATGGCGTAGCCGGGGTCGTCGACGGCGAGCACCGGGGAGCGGGTGGTGCTGGAGAAGCGGACCTCGGGGGCCGCGCCCGCCTCCTCCAGCGCCTTGGCCAGGCGCAGCGGGGCGTACATCAGCTCCTCGTTGCCGAGGACGAGGACCCGTCCGGGCTGGGTGCCGAGCGCGGCCGTGAGCTGCGCGGCCAGGGCCGGCAGGGCGGCCTCCAGGCGTCGGCGGTGTGCGGGGGTGAAGCCGTGGCGTCCGCCGTCGGGGAGCCCGTGCGGCCAGTCGAGGTCCACGCGCAGGACCGGCGCCGGCGTCGACACCGTTGGGGGCATCGGCCCGCAGGAGCCGGCTGCTGCGGGCTCGTACTCCTCCACCAGCGCCTGCCCCTTGGCCAGGACTCCGTCGGGGAGGGACACCGTGCCCGAGGCGAGGGCGATCAGGTCGACCCGCGCGCCGAGCTCGGCGGCGAAGGCCGTGAGCCGGTCGCGGTCGGCCGGGGAGCGCATGTCGACGAGGGCGACGACCACGTAGTGGTGGCGCGGGTGGCGGGCGTGCAGGTCGCGGATGGTGTTCAGGACCGTGTTGCCGGTGGAGAACTCGTCGTCGACGAGGACCAGCGGCCCCTCGCCCGCGAGGAGCTCTCGGTCCTCGGGCAGCAGCAGGTGCGAGGTGGCGTGCGAGTGCGCCTCCTCGAAGCCGCCGGCGGCCGCCACGCCCGGCACGGGCCGGCGGGTGGAGTGCAGGTAGGGCGCGTGGCCGAGGCCGTCCGCGACGCAGTGGCCGAGCCCGGTGGCGGTCTCGGCGTAGCCGAGGACGACGGCCGCGGCCGCGGCATCCTCACCGAGCAGCGCACGGACGCGTTCACCGAGCCCGTACCCGGCGGCGTACACCGTGCGCGGGGACTGTGGGACGTGCTTGCCCAGCACCTGCGAGACCAGCAGGTGCGCGCGCTTGGGGTTGCGCCGCAGGGCCAGCCCGAGCAGCTCGTTCAGCCGCGGGCTCAGCCTCGTCCCCGGCCGCGGGCCCGCTTCGCCGTCGTGCAGGGCGACGCCCAGCCGGTCCGCGACCCAGGTACCCGACCACACCTCGTCGATCGTCTTGCCCTTCCTCGTCGTCTGCTTCGGCACGGGCCCGCTCACACCTGGAGTCCGGCCGTGAGCAGGTCGACGAAGCCGACCTGCTCCCTCGCCACACCGAAGACCTCGGCGCGCAGCATGGTGCGCTCGGCCCAGGCCCGGTGCGGCTTCACCTCGTTCATTTTGTTCGTATAAGCGGAACGCATCACTCCACCACCGTCCCGCTCCGGGCGCAGGATGTCCTGGGCGTCGCAGAACTCCTCGTGGGAGACCACCGACAGGGCGTGCACCGGCGGGACGTGGGCCGGGTGGATGCAGGTCTTGCCCAGCAGCCCGTTGGCGCGGTCGAGCTCGATCTCGCGCAGCAGCCCGTCCAGGTCGTGCTCGATCAGCGCGGTGCGCAGCTCCTCGACGCCCTCCTCCAGGAAGGGGCTGCGGCGCAGCTGCGGCTTGAAGAGGCGCTGCTGGCTGCGGAAGTACTCCCAGACCGGACCGGTCACGGTGAAGCCGGTGCCGTCGGCCCTGCTCAGGACGTTGACGACGTCGGCGATGACGCCGGCGACGATCTGCACGTCGTAGGCGGTCATGTCGGGGGTGCGGCGCAGCCCGTAGGCGGAGCAGAAGTCGGTCACGCCCAGGCGCAGCGCCAGGACCCGGTCGCGGTGGCTGTTGACCGTGCGGGAGATGCCGGCGAGGGCTTCGACGCGGGTCTCCAGGTGGAGGAGCTCGGGGGTCTCCAGGACGGGCATGGCATACAGCCGGGACCGGCCGGTCGCGGCCTCCGCGTCGACGACGGCTTCGAGGAAGGGGATGCCGCGCCGCTCGTCGAACTTCGGGAGTACGAATCCGGCCAGGTGCCGCACGGAGCGGCCGAGGCGGCGCGCCAGGTCCGGTATCTGTTCGGGAGTGCGGACGCGGACGAAGAGCAGCGGGAGCTCCGCGCCGTCCGGGGCGTCGTCGTCGAGCGCGGCGAACTGGCGGACGAGGTTCTCCTCGGCTCCGACGACATCGCCGTCGCTGATGGAATCCTCCAGGCAGAGGACCATGGAGACGACTCCGCGGCCGGCCTGTTTGCGGATGTCCGCTGCCAGCGCGGGGCGGGTGGCGGGACTGTAGAGCGTGGCGCCGAGGGCCGCCGCGAGGACGCGCGCGGGCGAGGCGCCGGTGAATTCCGCTGGTTCCTGGTGGAAGAGGTCCTTACGGACCGTGGGCGATATGTGCCCAAAGTGACGCATGTGCTTCCCCCG
Source organism: Streptomyces sp. NRRL F-2664 (assembly GCF_000719345.1). Classification (GTDB taxonomy): domain Bacteria; phylum Actinomycetota; class Actinomycetes; order Streptomycetales; family Streptomycetaceae; genus Streptomyces. Next base: position 462,242 of record NZ_JOFX01000002.1, on the reverse strand, counting down.
TACAACCTCGGCGGCCCGACTGGCATGGCCGGTAATAGTACGTACGAACGTGAGTCAAGAGTTCCGCAAGCACATGAAGTTCAGGTAACCCTCTTGCACCATGCCCAGCTATTGCGTTCGGTAACAAGGCCCTACGGGGGGCCGCATTGTCCCGCCGGACCCCGGGAGGGCAGGATGACGTGCATGACGCACGCGATGCAGAAGGGCTCGAACATCCCGGTGGCCCCCGTGGCGGTCCGGGCGGTGCTGCGCTGGACCGGCGGCCCCGACGTGCCGGACGTGGACGCCTCGGCGCTGCTGGTGGGCCCGGACGGCCGGGTGCGTTCGGACGAGGACTTCGTCTTCTACAACCAGCCCCGGCACCCCTCGGGGGCCGTGTGGCGCCTCGGCAAGAAGCAGGTCGGTGACGCGATCACCGACGCCGTCCAGGCGGACCTGCGCACGGTGACCCCGTCCGTGGACCGCATCCTGGTGGTCGCCTCCGCCGAGGACGTCCCCTTCCAGCGGGTCCGCGACCTGCGGATCCTGCTCTACGACGCCACCGCGACCGGGGGCGCCGAGCCGCTGGCCCACTTCGACGTACGGCCCGAGACCGGTGCGGAGACGGCGTTGATCTGCGGGGAGCTCTACCGCCGGGGCGACGGATGGAAGTTCCGGGCGCTCGGCGAGGGCTACTCCGACGGCCTGGTGGGCCTGGCGACCGACCACGGGATCTCGGTCGACGAGAACGCCGCGGAGTCCGAAGCGGGTACGGCGGCCGGTGCGGGTACGGGGGCGGCGGCGGGCGCGTCCGCCGGCCCGGGGGTCCCCTCGGCGGGATCGGCCTCGCAGCCGACGACCGCGATGGCCCCGCCGACGCAGGCCCCGCCGGCCGAGCAGCCCGCCTACGGCTACCCGCAGCCCGTGTCGCCGGCTCCGGTGCCCGGCCCGGGCGGCGACCCGTCCTTCCGGCTGCCGGCGCAGGGCCCGCAGTTCATCAGGCGCTGACCACGCACACGCGGGCGGGCGGGGCCGGCCGTCACCTCTTGGTGGATTTGTAGCCCCGCCCCCACTGCAGGCCCCAGCCGTACAGCCGGTCCAGCTCCGACTGGAACCCGTACACGAACTTCACCTCGCGCTTCACGACGAGCTCGCCCTTGACCTTCTCCAGGGAGACGACGGCGCAGGAGCGGGCCTGCGGGTGCCGCTCGTCCAGCGGGATCTCGATCCGCGGACCCGTGACGGGGTAGAGCGTCACCATGGCGTGCGTCCGGTCGAAGGCCGGTGTCTGGTCGTAGATGTAGACGAAGACCAGCAGCCGCTTGATCTCGTCCGCGTGGTCGAGGTTGATGTACAGGGTCTCCCCCGACCCCGAGCCGAACCGGTCGTCCCCGCTGAGCTTGACGAACGGCGGATCGTTGAGGTCCCCCAGCAGGTTCCCCAGCGGCTGGACGGCGCCGCGGGTGCCGTCGGTCAGCTCGTACAGGCAGCCCATGTCGAGGTCGACATTGACCATGCCCTGCGTGTGCGCCTGCACCATGTCCGGCTTGAACAGCTTGAACGGGTGGCGGAAGAGCTGGCCGCTCTGGCCGGAGCGGCCGCCGATGTCCGAGGTGCGCATGCGCCAGGACAGATTGACGCGGAGGTTGCCGTGGACGGCACCCTGCCGGCTGAGCGACACCGTCGCATGGCGTTTGGTCAGCTCGATCGCGTTCGACGAGGCGCTGCCCGACTGGAACTGCACGGCCCTGCTGCCCATGATGCCGTCGAAGAATCCCATCCCCTGCCCCCTGGTCCCCTGATCCCCTGTACCCGCAAAGCCTACGGAAACGGGGCGGCCCGCCGGGTCCGTCGGAACCCGGTGGACCGCCCCGCTAGTGGAGCGTTCCGCAGTGACGCCGCGGTCATGCGTCGACGGTGGCACCCTCGTGTTCCAGGCGCTTGTTGCGGCGCACGGAGGACCAGAAGGAGGCGGCGATCAGCACCACGCCGATGAGGCCGGTGATGATCTCGCTGATCTCGTGCTGGATGGTGATGAGCAGGATGACCGCGAGCGCGCCGATCGCGTAGTGCGCGCCGTGCTCCAGGTAGACGTAGTCGTCCAGGGTGCCCTGGCGGACCAGGTAGACCGTGAGCGAACGGACGTACATGGCGCCGATGCCGAGGCCGAGCGCCATCCAGAAGATGTGGTTGGTGATGGCGAAGGCGCCGATGACCCCGTCGAAGGAGAACGAGGCGTCGAGGACCTCCAGGTAGAGGAAGAGGAAGAACGCGGCCTTGCCGGCGAGGCCGACGGCGGAGACGGGCTTGCCCGCGGCCTTGGCCTTCTCCTCCTCCTCGTGCTCGCGCTCCTCTTCCTCCTCCAGCTTGTCCTCGAAGTACGAGGACAGACCGCCGACGATGAGGTACGTGATCAGACCGGCGACGCCGGCGAGCAGCACGGTGGCCGACTTGTCCTGGTGGCCCGTGCTGGTGTGGGCGTGGACGGCGAAGGTCATCGCCGAGACCAGCAGCGCGATCAGGGCGATGCAGACCGACAGCATGTCGACCTTGCCCAGCTTGGCGAGCGGGCGCTCCAGCCACGCGAGCCACTTGTGCTCGCGCTCCTCGAAGATGAAGTCGAGGAAGATCATCAGCAGGAACATTCCGCCGAAGGCGGCGATGGCCGGGTGGGCATCGGTGACCAGGGCCTCGTACTGCTCGGGCTGGTCCAGGGCCAGTTCGATGGCCTCGATGGGACCGACCTTGGCACTGATGGCGACGATCGCCACCGGGAAGACCAGCCGCATGCCGAAGACGGCGATCAGGATGCCGATCGTGAGGAAGATCTTCTGCCAGAAGGCATTCATCTTCTTCAGGATTCCGGCATTGACGACCGCGTTGTCGAACGACAGCGAGATTTCGAGGATCGACAGGATCAGCACGACCCCGAACGCCTCCCACCCCCACTGCCACGCGGCAAAGGCAAGGCCGAGCGCCGTGATGGCGAACGACCAGCCGAAGGTTTTCAGAACCACTGGCACCTGGCACCCCATGCGTCTGTGTACGGCTTTACGAAACGTTGACCCCGAAGTCTAGAGCGATGCCCCGCAGGCCCGACGCGTACCCCTGCCCCACCGCCCGGAACTTCCATTCGCCCCCGTACCGGTAGACCTCGCCGAAGATCATCGCAGTCTCGCTGGAGGCGTCCTCGGAGAGGTCGTAGCGGGCCAGTTCCTGACCGTCGGCCTGGTTGACGACGCGGATGAAAGCGTTGCTGACCTGGCCGAAGCTCTGCCGGCGGGCGTCCGCCTCGTGGATGGAGACCGGGAACACGATCTTGTCCACGCCGGCCGGGACCCTGGTGAGGTCGATGATGATCGACTCGTCGTCGCCGTCGCCCTCGCCGGTGAGGTTGTCCCCCGTGTGTTCGACGGAGCCGTCGGGGCTCGTCAGGTTGTTGTAGAAGACGAAGTAGTCGTCCCCCAGCACCCGGCCGCCGCTGCAGAGCAGCGCGCTGGCGTCGAGGTCGAAGTCGGCTCCCGTGGTCGAGCGCGCGTCCCATCCGAGGCCGATCAGAACCCTGGTGAGGTTCGGTGCGGCCTTGGACAGGGAGACATTGCCCCCCTTGGCGAGTGTGACGCCCATGTGTGGTCCTCCCCTGACGACGGTGTGGCGATGTGGCGGTGGAACGTGCAAGCGGTTGGGCCGTGCGGTCGAGCGGGCCGCACGGTCGAGCAGCCGACCAGCCGTGCGGTCACGCTGCCCGGGTGGCCGGGCCGTCGCCGCGAGGCGGGAGCGGTGCTCGTGTCGCGCGGGCGCGGCGCTCGTGTCGTTGCTGGCATGGGGGAAAGCGCGTCCGGCGCCGTACACACAGTGCACGGCGCCGGACGGACGGACTGCTCTCGGACTCAGACGTTGACGCCGAAGTCCTGCGCGATGCCGCGCAGACCGGAGGCGTAGCCCTGGCCGATGGCGCGGAACTTCCACTCCGCACCGTTGCGGTAGAGCTCGCCGAAGACCATGGCGGTCTCGGTCGACGCGTCCTCGGAGAGGTCGTAGCGGGCGAGCTCGGTGTTGTCGGCCTGGTTCACCACGCGGATGTAGGCGTTGCGGACCTGGCCGAAGCTCTGCTGGCGGGTCTCGGCCTCGTAGATCGAGACCGGGAAGACGATCTTGGCGACGTCGGCCGGGACGCCGGCGAGGTTGACCTTGATCGCCTCGTCGTCGCCCTCGCCCTCACCGGTGGTGTTGTCACCGGTGTGCTCGACCGAGCCGTCGGGGCTCTTCAGGTTGTTGAAGAAGACGAAGTTCGCGTCGCTGGCGACCTTGCCCTGGTCGTTGGTCAGGATCGCGCTGGCGTCGAGGTCGAAGTCGACACCGGTGGTGGTGCGAGCGTCCCAGCCCAGACCGACGATGACCGCCGTCAGGTTAGGCGCGGCCTTGGTCAGCGAGACGTTGCCGCCCTTGCTGAGGCTGACTCCCACGGGTCCTCCATTGGGTTCTGTGTGGGGCGGTGCCCCGTCGTGCGGTTGCTGCCTGGATCAACGTTTCGATCCTAGTGACGGGTTCCCGCCGGGTGGCGGTTTTCGCAGGGAACTGCGCGTGCGGTCCGGGCGGACGCGCTCAGAGGCTGTCGAGCGCCTTGATGTACTCGTTCAGGTCACGCGCGTCGGGCAGGCCGTTGACGACAGTCCAGCGCACCACGCCGTCCTTGTCGATGATGAAGGTGCCGCGGACCGCGCAGCCCTTGCCCTCGTCGAAGACGCCGTACGCGCGGGAGGTCTCGCCGTGCGGCCAGAAGTCCGACAGCAGCGGGTACTCCAGGCCCTCCTGCTCCCCGAAGACCCGCAGGGTCGGCACGGAGTCGTTGGAGACGGCGAGGAGCTGGACGTCGTCGTTCTGGAAGCGCGGGAGCTGGTCGCGCAGCTCGCACAGCTCGCCGGTGCACACACCGGTGAAGGCGAACGGGTAGAAGAGCAGCACGACGGCCTTCTCCCCCCGGAAGTCGGAGAGCCGCACGGTGGCGCCGTGGTTGTCCTTGAGCTCGAAGTCCGGGGCCTTCTGGCCGACCTCGATCGCCATCTCTCGCATCCCTTCGTTCCCGCATCCCTGCGTTGGGCTGTTCGGGTGAGTCAAGCCTAGGGGGTGTCGTGCCCCGGGGTCCGTCCCGGCACGCCCGCCGGCCCGTGGAACGCGCACACCCCGCCGACCGGGTCCACCTGGTCAGCGGGGTGTGGAAGCGTGTCGGCCCGGCAGCGGGCGCGGTTCAGCGCTTGGACTTGGCGGCGGTCTTGGGCGTCACCAGCTTGGTGGCGGCCCATTCCTTGCCGACGCTGACGCTCCTGGTCTGCGAGAGACCGGCCGTCTCGGCCGCCTCGCTGATGTCGCTGGCCTCCACGTAGCCGTCACGGCCCGTCTTGGGGGTCAGCAGCAGGATCAGTGCGCCGTCCTCGACCAGCTCGGTGGCATCGACCAGCGCATCCGTCAGATCGCCGTCGTCCTCGCGGAACCACAGCAGCACCGCGTCGGCGACGTCGTCGTAGTCCTCGTCGACGAGTTCGCCGACGAGCTCCTCGACGAGGTCACGGAATTGCTGATCGACGTCATCGTCGTAGCCGATCTCCTGGACCACCTGTTCGGACTGGAAACCCAGCCGGGCGGCCAGGCTCTCCGCGTGGTCCGCGGTCGCGCTCACGGGGTGCCTCCTGCTCATGTTCGGTGAATGTTCTTCGGCGGCGCGCGTACGCGCAGCATTGGGCGTAGTCCACACGGGCGCGGCGGATCGCGCAAGTACCCGGCCGCCGAGACCGTCGAAACGGTGACGATTGCGGCCGTCTCGCCGCAACTTTCAGGGTGCCCGTGTGCAGCTCTGGTGATTCATCCCACACCATTCCAGCTCATTCGCATCGCATGAGGACTTTCCTACCTGTTTGAGGGACGAACGGCCTCTCGGGGGCGCTGACCGGCTTGGGCGTAAGGTTGCGATTTGGTCGCACCCGCCACCCCGCACCGAGGTACCGGACCCCGTCCGCAACCTGACGGCCGTCCCTGTCGATCGCAGGGATTACCCAGTGGTACGGATGACGATTGCGGCCGAGCGTAAGACCATGGAGGCGGTGACCCCCAGGTACGGCTCCCGTACGACTCCCCCGACAGCGAAGGAACAGCGTGGCTTCCGCATCCGATCGCAATCCGATCATCATTGGCGGCCTGCCGAGTCAGGTCCCGGACTTCGATCCGGAGGAGACGCAGGAGTGGCTCGACTCCCTGGACGCAGCGGTCGACGAGCGGGGCCGTGAGCGGGCCCGCTACCTCATGCTGCGCCTGATCGAGCGGGCGCGCGAGAAGCGCGTGGCCGTGCCCGAGATGCGCAGCACGGACTACGTCAACACGATCGCCACCAAGGACGAGCCGTTCTTCCCCGGCAACGAGGAGATCGAGCGCAAGGTCCTCAACGCCACCCGGTGGAACGCGGCCGTCATGGTCTCGCGCGCCCAGCGTCCCGGGATCGGTGTCGGCGGCCACATCGCCACCTTCGCATCCTCCGCCTCCCTCTACGACGTGGGCTTCAACCACTTCTTCCGGGGCAAGGACGAGGGGGACGGCGGCGACCAGATCTTCTTCCAGGGCCACGCCTCCCCCGGCATCTACGCCCGGGCCTACCTGCTGGACCGGCTCACCGAGCAGCAGCTCGACGCGTTCCGCCAGGAGAAGTCGAAGGCCCCGTACGGCCTGTCCAGCTACCCGCACCCGCGCCTGATGCCGGACTTCTGGGAGTTCCCGACGGTCTCGATGGGCCTCGGTCCGCTGGGGGCGATCTACCAGGCCCGGATGAACCGGTACATGGAGGCGCGCGGGATCGCGGACACCTCCAAGTCCCACGTCTGGGCGTACCTCGGCGACGGTGAGATGGACGAGCCGGAGTCGCTCGGCCAGCTCTCGATCGCCGCCCGTGAGGGCCTGGACAACCTGACCTTCGTGGTGAACTGCAACCTGCAGCGCCTCGACGGCCCGGTGCGGGGCAACGGGAAGATCATCCAGGAGCTGGAGTCGCAGTTCCGCGGTGCCGGCTGGAACGTGATCAAGCTGATCTGGGACCGCTCCTGGGACCCGCTGCTGGCCCAGGACCGCGACGGCATCCTGGTCAACAAGATGAACTCGACGCCCGACGGGCAGTTCCAGACGTACGCCACCGAGTCGGGCGCGTACATCCGCGAGCACTTCTTCGGCGGCGACCAGCGGCTGCGCGCCATGGTCGAGAACATGAGCGACTACCAGATCCAGCACCTGGGCCGCGGCGGCCACGACCACAAGAAGGTCTACGCGGCGTACGCGGCGGCCAAGGCGCACAAGGGCCAGCCGACGGTGATCCTGGCCCAGACGGTGAAGGGCTGGACGCTCGGCCCGAACTTCGAGGGCCGCAACGCCACGCACCAGATGAAGAAGCTGACGGTCGACGACCTCAAGCGCTTCCGCGACCGCCTGCACATCCCGATCACGGACGCGCAGCTGGAGAGCGGCGCGCCGCCGTACTACCACCCGGGCCGCAATTCGCCCGAGATCCAGTACATGCACGACCAGCGCAGTGCGCACGGCGGCTACGTGCCGACGCGCGTGGTGCGCGCCAAGCCGCTGCCGCTGCCGGACGAGAAGACCTACGCGGCGGCGAAGAAGGGCTCGGGCCACCAGTCGATCGCCACCACGATGGCCTTCGTCCGCATCCTGAAGGACCTGATGCGGGACAAGGAGATCGGCAAGCGCTTCGTACTGATCGCGCCCGACGAGTACCGGACCTTCGGTATGGACGCGTTCTTCCCGAGCGCCAAGATCTACAACCCGCTGGGCCAGCAGTACGAGGCGGTCGACCGCGACCTGCTGCTCGCGTACAAGGAGTCGCCGACCGGCCAGATGCTGCACGACGGCATCTCGGAGGCGGGCTGCACGGCCTCGCTGATCGCTGCGGGTTCGGCGTACGCGACGCACGGCGAGCCGCTGATCCCGGTCTACGTCTTCTACTCGATGTTCGGTTTCCAGCGCACGGGTGACCAGTTCTGGCAGATGGCCGACCAGCTGGCGCGCGGTTTCGTCCTGGGTGCGACCGCGGGGCGGACCACCCTGACGGGTGAGGGCCTGCAGCACGCGGACGGTCACTCCCAGCTGCTGGCCTCGACGAATCCGGGCTGCGTGGCGTACGACCCGGCCTACGGGTACGAGATCGCGCACATCGTCCAGGACGGTCTGCGCCGGATGTACGGCCCGGAGGCGGAGGACGTCTTCTACTACCTGACCGTCTACAACGAGCCGATCCAGCACCCGGCGGAGCCGGCGGACGTCGACGTGGAGGGCATCCTCAAGGGCATCCACCGGGTCTCCCGCGGCACTGCGGGCAGCATCCCGGCCCAGCTGATGGCGTCCGGCGTGGCGGTGCCGTGGGCGCTGGAGGCGCAGCGGATCCTCGCCGAGGAGTGGAACGTCAAGGCGGACGTCTGGTCGGCGACCTCCTGGAACGAGCTGCGGCGCGAGGCGGTCGAGGTGGAGGAGCACAACCTGCTCCACCCGGAGGAGGAGCAGCAGGTCCCCTACGTGACGCGGAAGCTGTCGGGTGCGGAGGGGCCGTTCGTGGCGGTCTCGGACTGGATGCGCTCGGTGCCGGACCAGATCTCGCGGTGGGTGCCCGGCGCCTACACGTCGCTGGGCGCGGACGGCTTCGGCTTCGCGGACACCCGCGGTGCGGCCCGTCGCTACTTCCACATCGACGCCCAGTCGGTGGTGCTGGCGACGCTGACCGAGCTGGCCAAGGCGGGGAAGGTGGACCGCTCGGTGCTCAAGCAGGCGGTCGACAAGTACCGGCTGCTGGACGTGGCGGCGGCGGACCCGGGCGCGGCCGGCGGCGACGCCTGACCCCTGCGGGTCCGGACGGACACGGTGGGCGCGGGCCCCGGCTTCGGCCGGGGCCCGCGCCCTTTCACCCGTTGCCTACGATGCTGCGCATGAAGGAACCATCCCGCCTGCTGCTGTGGGAGCGGCGGAGCCAGACCCCGTTGCTCGTCCTCGCCGTGGCCTTTGCCGTGGCGTACGCCGTGCCCATCGTCGCTCCGGACGCCAGTGCGCGGGTGCACGGTGCCTGCACGTACGTGGAGTGGGTGGTGTGGGGGGCCTTCGCCGCCGACTACCTGGTGCGGCTGGTGCTCTCGGCGGACCGGCGGCATTTCGTGCGGACCCACTGGCTGGACCTGGCGGCGGTGGCGCTGCCGCTGGTCCAGCCGCTGCGGCTGCTGCGGCTGGTGGCCACCTTGGTGCTGGTGGGCCGGCGGGCCCGGATGGCTCCGCAGATCCAGCTGACGACGTATGTGGCGGGGTCGGTCGTCGGACTGCTGATGTTCGGCTCGCTGGCCGTCCTGAGCGTGGAGCGGGACGCCCCCGAGGGGAACATCAAGAACCTGGGCGACGCCGTGTGGTGGTCCTTCACCACGATGACGACGGTCGGGTACGGCGACCACTCGCCCACGACCGGGCTCGGCCGTGTCCTGGCGGTCGGGCTGATGCTGTCCGGGATCGCGCTGCTCGGTGTGGTGACCGCCAACATCGCCGCGTGGTTCATCGCCCGCTTCGAGCGCGACGACCAGGCTGAGCGGCTCCAGCTCGCGGCGATCCGGGAGCTGCAGGCGGAGGTGCGGGCGCTGCGCGGCGAGGTCGCCCGGCTGGGCGGCGCGCCGGGGCCGGCCGGCGTGCCGGCTCCCGCCGCCCCGCCGGCCGCCGCCGTGCCGGGCGACCTCGCCACGCGGCATGGGGCTACCTCTCCCACACCTTGAAGGCCCGCACCTGGTAGGGGGACTGGGGCAGCCAGACCCCGTCGCCCGGGTACGTCTGGAACTCCCCGGTCTCCACGCACTCCGCCGACTGGTACGTGGTGACCGGCCGCCCGGTGCGGTTGACCAGCGACTGGGCGCTGGTGCCCGCGGGCAGGGCGGTGCAGCTGTTGATGTCGAGGGTGCTCAGCTCGTGGGTCTGCCGGGTTCCCTTGAAGTCGGGTTTCGCCCACAGGCACAGCTGTCCGCTCGCGCAGGCGCCGAGGCCCGGCGGGCCCGCTGCGTGCGCCGTGCCGGCGGTACTGGGGATGAGGGCGGTCAGCACCAGGGCGGTCGCGGCCAGGGTGGTGGTGACACGGGTGGTGGTGACGCGGGTGGTTCCACTCGTACGCATGACGGGTCAACTCCTTGTGGACGGCGGGCTCCCGGACTGCTTCCGGCGCTCCGCCGACACCACGCTGACCTGCGGTGACGGTCGGGCGGAAGAGGTCGGGGGCGGGTCCACCCTGATAGGCGACAGCCCGTGCGGAACCCTTCGGCGGGCCTTTGCGGCGTGCGGAGTTGACCCGTCCGGCCCGGCCGATGGCCTGCACCGTCGGGCCCCGCGGCCGCCCCGGTCCGGCTGCGGGCGCTGCGTGCCGCCGACCCGATCGTGTCATCCGCGACCGCCGGACCTCGCCAGGAATTCCTCTGGGCGAACGGCTCGACGCGTCGGCCGCGGCGGCGTCGGTCGCGGGTAATCTGACCGCCCACCAGGCGTCAGAAAGGAGCCCGGCGGTGACGATCGACGAGCAGACCGCGCCGGCCGCGCCGGTGGCCGGACTGCGCGAACGCAAGAAGCGCCGCACGCGCAGCGCGCTGGTGCGCGCCGCGCTCGTGCTCTTCGTCTCCCAGGGGTACGAGCGCACCACCGTGGACGAGATCACCGCGGCCGTCGCGGTGTCCCAGCGCACCTTCTTCCGCTACTTCGCCAACAAGGAGGAGGTCGTCTTCGCCGTCCAGGAGCTGATGGAGTCGCACTTCGTCGCCGAGCTGCAGGCCCGGCCGCCGGCCGAGGGGCCCCTGGAGGCGATGCGGGGTGCGGCGCTCGCCGCGTGGGACTCCGTGGACGACGCCCTGCGCGAGGTGGTCCCCGTGGACCTCTACATGCGCAGCTACCGGCTGATCGAGTCCACGCCGGCCCTGCTGGCCGTGCACCTGCGGCGTTCCACGGCCCTGGAGGAGCGCATCGCCCGGCTGATCGCCGCCCGTGAGGGCCTGGACGTGGACACCGACCCGCGGCCGCGGGTGGCCGTCGCCGCGTTCTTCGGAGTGATGAGGGTCACGGGGCGGCTGTGGGGGCAGGGCGACGACACGAGCGTGGAGGCGATCCGCCGATTGACGGACACCTACCTCGACGGCATCGGCCCAGCTCTGGCGGGACGCTGGCGCTGAACCGGCCACAGAAAACGGCAATTGGGATCTTTCGCCCGGTCCCCCCGGGTCGCCCGGTTCGCCCCGTGGAGGTCCCACGGTCGGGCGTGAACCCCGTCACCCGGCGCGCCGCGGCCGGAATCGGTCTCCTACGCTGGTCCCAGTGAATCTGCCCGGCCTCGCCCACCCCAGTGCCTCCGGCGCCGACCCGCGCCCTGCCGCCCTGCGCGCCCTGCTCGCGCTGGCGGTGGTCTTCATCCTGCTGGCGACCACCGGCTGGACGGCCGTGCACCGGCCCGAGGGCGGCACGCCGCTGCGGACCGCGGCTCTCGACGCCTGGTCCAAGGCGCGGTTGGCCGGCCGTCCGGTACCGCCGGCCGATGCTCCGGTGCGGACGGTGGCCCGCTTCTTCGCCTCGCTCGACGGGGCGCAGCGGGCGCGGCTCGCCGACGGCTACCCGCTCGTCGTGGGCAATCTGGAGGGGGCGCCGGTCGCCACCCGCTACCGCGCCAACCGGCGGGGCCTGGAGCAGGCCCGCCTGGTCGAGGAGGCCCGCAGCCACGATGTCGCGCTGACCCCGGCCGACCGGGCCGAGGCCACCCGGCGCGCGCACCGCTTCGCGTCGCTGGCCGAACCGGGGCGGCAGATCCTCACCTTCGACCCCACCGGCGGCGGCCGCGTGGCCGAGGTCTTCGGCGACCTCGTCGGCGCCGAGCGGGTCTCGGTGATCGTTCCCGGGGTGGACACCGACCTCATCACCTTCGAGCGCACCCAGCGCCGGCTGACCTCCCCGGTCGGCATGGCGGAGGCCCTGTACGAGGCGGAGCGGGCGGCCGCGCCGAAAGGCCGGACGGCGGTCATCGCCTGGGCCGGCTACACCGCGCCCACCGGCGTCGGCATGGACGCCGCCACGGGCCGCATGGCCTTCGACGGCGCGGTCCGGCTGAAGGCCCTGACGGTGGCGCTGCCCGGGGATGCGAGCGTGGCGCTGTTCTGCCACAGCTACGGGTCGGTGGTGTGCGGGGTGGCCGCGCGCGAGCTGCCGAAGCGCGTGACGGACGTGGTGGTGGCGGGCAGCCCGGGCATGCGGGCCCAGAACGTCGCGGGACTGCGGACGTCGGCGCGGGTCTGGGCGACGCGCGACGAGGGCGACTGGATCGCGGACGTGCCGCACCTGGAGGTCGGCGGGGTGGGCCACGGCGCTGACCCGGTGTCCCCGGAGTTCGGCGCGCGACTGCTGTCCTCGGCCAGGGCGAGGAGCCACACCGGCTATTTCGCGCCAGGGACGGACTCGGTGGCGAACTTCGCCAGGATCGGAACCGGCGCGTTCGCTTCCGTTGTCTGCGCGACCGGGGACGACGCCTGCCGGCGCGGAATTTCCGGGACAGAGCAGTACTGACGGGCGTAGAGGAGCGGAAATCGGCCACCGCTTCGAGGGGGACGCACGGGGTCGGCTCCCTTTACCATGTGGCGCATGGGTGACGTACTGGCCGGAAACCATGCCGTCTGGGAGTTCGACTCGGAGTCGGTGCTCATCCGCTTCGCTCGGGGGATGCGAACGCCGAGACTGTGGCAAGCGCTGGGTTCTCGCCGGATTCCCCTCGAAGCGGTGTCCACCGTGACCGTGACCGCCGGGAGGCGGGACACGGTGGTGCTCCGTGCCGTCCCGCGGCCCGGCGCCGATCCGCTGATGGAGGCTGCCGCCGGGCAACTGAAGGACGCCTGCGACCCGTACCGGATGGTGCTGCCGGGCGAGCGCGCGACATCGGCCGCAGCCTTCGCCGCCGCCCTGCGCTCGCAACTCTCACCCGAAGCCGCCGAGCCGGCCGCGGGCTTCCTGGTCGAGGTGCCGCAGCCGCCGCTCCAACTGAAGGCGTACGACGCACGGGTGGGGTTCGACGGCTCGTCGGTCGCCTTCCACTGGTCCCGCACCGGCGCCACCGGCACGAAGTGGAAGGCCGGCGACCAGCAGTACCCGCTGTCCGAGGTCACCGGCGTCGAGTGGCGCTCCCCCGGCGGCACCGGCGGCCACCTGCGGCTCCTGCTGCGGGAGCCGCAGCAGGAGCCGGCCGACCCCCGCCCGGACCACGACCTCGCGACGGCCGTCTTCAGCGTCGGCTACGGCGCCGTGCACGAGTCGCTGCCGTTCGCCGCGGCCGTCCTCGCCGCCACCCGCAGCCGCACGCCGGTCACCGCCGCGCGCGGCCGCTCCGGCGACGAACGGCTGCGGCACCTGGGCGAGCTGTACTCGGCCGGCCTGCTGACCGACGTCGAGTACGCCACTCTGCGGGACCGTTTCACCGCCTGAGCCGACCACCGAAAGAGCCCGGCCGCCAGACGCATCAGGCCCTGCGCCTGGGACTGCTGGAGCCGGGCGACAAGCTGCCCACCGCGCGCGAGGTCGTCGAGGCGACGGCCATCAACCCGAACACGGTGCTCACGGCCTACCGGGAGCTGGAGCGCGCGGGCCTGGTGGAGGGGCGCCGGGGCATGGGCGCCTTCGCGGCGCTGCGGAAGCGGTACCCCTGAGGGGGCCGGCGGCCGCTACGCCTCCCGGGTCACCGAGGTGAAGGTCATGTCCGGGTAGCGGTCGCCGGCGACCTGCGCGGCGATCGGCTCCAGCAGCGCCAGCTGCGCCGGCGTGAGGGTGATCCGGGTCGCCGCGATGTTCTCCCGCAGCCGCTCCACCCGGCGCGTGCCCGGGATCGGGACCACGGTCAGCCCGTGCACCGACGCCCGCTGCTGGACCCAGGCGAGGGCGATCTGCGCGGGGCTGGCGTCCAGTTCCCGCGCGATCTCCCGGACCGGGGCCAGCAGCGCCGCGTTGGTCCGCGCGTTGTCGCCGGTGAAGCGCGGCTGGTGGCGGCGGAAGTCGCCGTCGGACAGCTCCGCCGCGGCGTCCGCGAAGGCGCCCGTCAGGAAACCCCTGCCGAGCGGCGAGTAGGGCACGAAGGCCACGCCCAGCTCCGCCGCCGCGGCCACCGCGCTGCGCTCCACGTCCCGGCTGAACAGCGACCACTCCGACTGGAGCGCCGCGATCGGGTGCACGGCGTGTGCCTCACGCAGCTCCGCGCCGGTGACCTCGCTCAGCCCGAGGTGGCGCACCTTGCCCTCCCGCACCAGCTCCGCCATGGCGCCCACCGACTCGGCGAGCGGCACGGCCGGGTCGCGGCGGTGCATGTAGTAGAGGTCGATGACGTCGACGCCGAGCCGGCGCAGGCTGGCCTCGACCGCGCTGCGGATGTATCCGGGGTCGTTGCGGACGCCCCGGTGGGCGGGGTCGTCGGTGCGTTCCAGGGCGAACTTCGTCGCCAGCGTGATCTCGTCCCGGTGCGCGGCCGCGAACGGCGCCAGGAACTCCTCGTTGCGGCCGCGGCCGTAGGCGTCGGCCGTGTCGAAGAGGGTGACCCCGGCGGCCAGCGCCGCCTCCAGGGTCTCGCGGGCGGCCGCCTCGTCGGTGTCGCCGTAGAACTCGCTCATGCCCATGCAGCCCAGACCCTGGACGCCGACCCGGGGGCCGCCCCTGCCCAGCTCGGTCCGCTCCAGGGTGGTGCCGTACTCCGTCATTGCTGTCCCTCCCCCGGGGGCCGCTCTCATCGCGTCCCCGCGTACATGCCGATCTTGTAGTCCAGTACGGCCAGTGCGTCCGTCAGCTCCGTGATCCGTGTCTGCACCTCGCACCGCGTCCGCTCCAGCAGCGCACGGCGCTCCCCCACGGTGTGCGGGCCCTCGCGGACCAGCTCGGCGTAGCGGACCATGTCCGCCACCGACATCCCCGTGGCGCGCAGCTTGCCCACGAAGCCCAGCCAGTCGAGGTCCCGGTCGGTGAAGCGGCGCTGACCCGAGTGGGAGCGGTCCACGTGCGGCATCAGGCCGATCCGCTCGTACCAGCGCAGGGTGTGCTGGCTCAGACCGGTCCGGGCCGCCACCTCGCTGATCGTGTACCGCGTCTGCGTCAGGCTCGGGCTCTGGCTCATGGCCCCACGCTAAAACCCTTGAGTGCACTCCAAGCAAGTAGGCTCGGCGGCATGGACAGCAAGGAGACCGTGAGCGGCATGGAAAGTCTGCGGATCATCGAGACCTGGCCCGTGGACACGGCCGCTGCGGCCGTCGTCCGGGCCGACGGCAGCCTCGCCGGCTCGCACGGGCCCGTCGGGCACCGCTTCGCGCTGGCATCGGTCACGAAGCCGCTCGCCGCCTACGCCGCCCTAGTCGCCCACGAGGAAGGGGCGGTCGAGCTGGACGAGCCGGCCGGACCCGAAGGGTCGACGGTCCGTCACCTGCTGGCGCACACCAGCGGTCTGGCCTTCGACGAGCACCGCGCGATGGCCGCCCCCGGTACGCGCAGGCTGTACTCGAACGCCGGCTTCGAGGTGCTCGGCGACCACATCGCCAAAGCCACGGGCATCCCCTTCGCCGAGTACGTGCACCAGGCCGTCTTCGAGCCGCTGGGCATGGTGTCGACCACCCTGGAGGGGTCGCCCGCCAAGGACGGCGTCTCCACCGTCGGCGACCTGCTGCGCTTCGCCGCCGAGCTGCAGGCGCCCCGGCTGCTCGACGCCCGCACGGTCGCCGAGGCCACCTCGGTGGTCCACCCCGGACTCAGGGGCGTCCTGCCCGGGTACGGCAGCCAGTCCCCCAACGACTGGGGCCTCGGCATGGAGATCCGCGACGGCAAGTCCCCGCACTGGACGGGCCTGACCTCCTCGCCCCGCACTTTCGGCCACTTCGGGCAGGCCGGCACCTTCCTGTGGGTGGACCCGGACGCGCGCGCCGCGTGCGTGGCTCTCACGGACCGCCCCTTCGGCCCGTGGGCGGTCGAGGCCTGGACCCCCTTCACCGACGCGGTCCTGGCCGAACTGCGCTCCGCTCAAGGGGCCTGAGGGGCCGGCAGCTCCCAGATCAGCAGTTCGCCCGGGGACCCGGCGACGACCTCCAGCCCCTTCTCGGCGGTGATCCGCGCCGAGTCGCCGGGGCCCAGCTCCGCCCCGTCCAGGCGCAGGTCCCCGTGCACCACGTGCAGGTACACCCGCTCGGCGGCCGGTACGGCGACCCGCTCGCCCGCTCCCGGTCGCCGCACGTGCAGGACGGCGCCGGCCGCGGGGACTTCGTAGGGGGTGCCGTCGGGGAGGCCGCGCAGCACCTCGTACGAGGGCTCGCCGCCGGCGGCGAGCGGCGAGAGCCACATCTGCACGAAGCGCAGCGGCCGGTCGCCGTCGTTGCGCTCGACGTGGCGCGCCCCGGAGCCGGCGCTGAGCCGCTGGACGTCGCCGGGCCGGACGGTGCTCTTCTCGCCGGTGCTGTCCTGGTGGGTGAGTTCGCCGTCGATCACCCAGGTGACGATCTCGGTGTGGCTGTGGGGGTGCTCGTCGAAGCCGGCGCCGGCCGCGAGGCTCTCCTCGTTGCAGGCCAGGACGGGGCCGAAGCGCAGGTTGTCCGGGTCGTAGAAGGACCCGAAGGAGAAGGCGTGCCGGGTGGCGATCCCGGCGGCCGGGTCCCCTCCCTCGTACCGGTCGGCGCCGCGGCGTACATCAATCATGGGGGCCACGGTAGTGCCCGGCGCGGGACGGGGCCGGGTCCTGACACGGGACCGGACTCGGCGCAGCCCTCCCGATAAGGCAGTCTTGTCCCGTGCCCCAACCCGAACGTGAGCATTCGCCCGCCACACACGCCGCGCATCCAGTTGCCGCCCATCCGCACGCCGCGACGCTGCGCCGCCTGGAGAAGTCCTCCGGCCGGCTCGCCGCCAACGCGATCGCGCGGATGGACGAGACCCTGCCGTGGTACCGGGCGATGCCACCCGAGAACCGTTCGTGGATCGGCCTGGTCGCGCAGGCCGGTATCGCCGCGTTCACCGAGTGGTTCCGGCATCCGGAGACGCCGCAGGCGATCTCCACCGACGTCTTCGGCACCGCGCCGCGCGAACTGACCCGGGCGATCACCCTGCGGCAGACCGTCGAGATGGTCCGCACCACGATCGAGGTCATGGAGACCGCGATCGAGGAGGTGGCGGCCCCCGGTGACGAGTCGATCCTGCGCGAGGCGCTGCTGGTGTACGCGCGGGAGATCGCCTTCGCGACCGCCCAGGTGTACGCGCAGGCCGCCGAGGCGCGCGGTGCGTGGGACGCCAGGCTGGAGTCCCTGGTGGTCAACGCGGTGCTGTCGGGCGAGGCCGACGAGGGTGCGCTGTCGCGGGCGGCGGCGCTGGGCTGGAACTCGCCGGAGCACGTGTGCGTGGTCCTCGGCACCGCCCCGGAGGGCGACAGCGAGCTGACGGTCGAGGCGATCCGGCGGGCGGCCCGGCACCACAAGCTGCAGGTCCTCACGGGTGTGCTGGGGGACCGGCTGGTCGTCATCGCGGGCGGCAGCGACAACCCGATGCAGGTGGCGAAGTCCCTGATCGGACCGTTCGCGGCGGGTCCGGTGGTGGCCGGCCCGGTGGTGGCCGACCTGCTGAACGCGACGAAGTCGGCGCAGGCCGCGGCGGCCGGTCTGAAGGCCTGTACGGCGTGGCAGGACGCTCCGCGGCCGGTCCTGGCGGATGATCTCCTGCCGGAACGCGCGATCGCCTCCGATCCGGCTGCGAGGGAACAGCTGGTGGAGGAGATCTACAGACCGCTTGAGGAGGCGGGGTCGGCCCTGCTGGAAACGTTGAGCGTCTATCTGGAGCAGGCGAGCAGCCTCGAAGGGGCTGCCCGGATGCTGTTCGTGCACCCCAATACGGTGCGCTACCGGCTACGACGTGTGACGGACGTCACCGGCTGGTCGCCGTCGGATGTCCGATCGGCGTTCACGCTGCGAATCGCCCTGATTCTGGGGCGTCTGGCCGACGGTGATACCCAGTCCTAGAGTTTTGTGGGACATCAACAATTACCCCGACGGTTCTTGGTCCCTGTCCCCACGGGCGGCAGGAACCATCCACAAGAGAGAGTGTGAGGGTGCTCGTACTCGTCGCTCCCGGCCAAGGCGCTCAGACGCCCGGCTTCCTGACTCCCTGGCTCGACCTTCCCGGTGCCGCCGACCGCGTCGCCGCATGGTCGGAGGCCATCCAGCTGGACCTCGCGCGCTACGGCACGACGGCCGATGCCGAGGAGATCCGCGACACCGCGGTGGCCCAGCCCCTGCTGGTGGCGGCCGGCCTGCTGTCGGCCTCCGCGCTGGGCTCCGCCTCCGCCTTCGGCGCCGTCGCCGGTCACAGCGTGGGTGAGATCACCGCCGCGGCCATCGCCGGCGTGCTGCCGGAGACGGACGCGCTGTCGTTCGTACGGACCCGTGGTCTGGGCATGGCGGAAGCCGCCGCCGTCACCGAGACGGGCATGGCAGCGGTGCTCGGCGGGGACCCCGCCGTCGTCGTCGCACACCTCGAGAAGCTCGGCCTGACCCCGGCCAACATCAACGGCGCGGGCCAGATCGTGGCTGCCGGCACGATGGAGCAGATCGAAGCCCTGCAGGCCGACAAGCCCGAGGGTTCCATGAAGATCGTTCCGCTCAAGGTCGCGGGCGCGTTCCACACGCACCACATGGCACCCGCGGTCGCCGAGCTGGCGAAGGCCGCCGAGGCGCTCTCCCCGGCCGACCCGGCCGTGAAGTACGTCTCGAACAAGGACGGCCTCGTCGTCACCACGGGTGCCGACGTCGTCGCCCGCCTGGTCGGCCAGGTCGCGAACCCGGTCCGCTGGGACCTGTGCATGGAGACGTTCGCCGAGCTGGGCGTCACGGGGATCATCGAGCTGTCCCCCGGTGGCACCCTGACGGGTCTGGCCAAGCGCGCGCTGAAGGGCGTACCGAGCGTGGCGCTGAAGACCCCGGACGATCTCGACAAGGCCGCGGCGCTCGTCGCCGAACTGACGGCCTGAGAGAAGGAGCCCACACCGCATGTCCAAGATCAAGCCACCCAAGGGCTCCCCCTACGCCCGCATCCTCGGTGTCGGCGGCTACCGCCCGACCCGTGTGGTGCCCAACGAGGTCATCCTCGAGACCATCGACTCGTCCGACGAGTGGATCCGCTCGCGCTCCGGCATCGCGACCCGGCACTGGGCCTCGCCCCAGGAGACCGTCGCCGCGATGTCGGTGGAGGCCTCGGGCAAGGCGCTGGCCGACGCCGGCGTGGCCCCCGAGCAGATCGGTGCGGTGATCGTCTCGACGGTCTCGCACTTCAAGCAGACCCCGGCGGTCGCGACCGAGATCGCGCACCGGATCGGCGCGGTCAAGCCCGCCGCCTTCGACATCTCCGCGGGCTGTGCCGGTTTCGGCTACGGCCTCACCCTCGCCAAGGGCATGGTGGTGGAGGGTTCCGCGGAGTACGTCCTCGTCATCGGCGTGGAGCGGCTCTCGGACCTCACGGACCTGGAGGACCGCGCGACGGCCTTCCTGTTCGGCGACGGCGCCGGCGCCGTGGTCGTCGGTCCCTCGGACGAGCCGGCGATCGGCCCCACGGTGTGGGGTTCGGAGGGCGACAAGTCCGAGACGATCAAGCAGACCGTGCCGTGGGACGAGTACCTCGGCAAGGACGCCGGAGAGAAGTTCCCGGCCATCACGCAGGAGGGTCAGGCGGTCTTCCGCTGGGCCGTCTTCGAGATGGCCAAGGTGGCCCAGCAGGCGCTCGACGCCGCCGGGATCACCGCGGAGGACCTGGACGTCTTCATCCCGCACCAGGCGAACATGCGGATCATCGACTCGATGGTGAAGACTCTGAAGCTGCCGGAGCACGTCACGGTCGCCCGTGACGTGGAGACCACCGGCAACACGTCGGCCGCCTCGATCCCGCTCGCCATGGAGCGGCTCCTGGCGACCGGAGCGGCGAAGAGCGGCGACACCGCGCTCGTCATCGGCTTCGGGGCGGGGCTCGTCTACGCCGCCACGGTCGTTACCCTCCCCTAGGGCCGGGATCCACATCCCGGTCTCTTTACCCAGTTACCAGAGAAGGAGCGCCACATGGCCGCCACGCAGGAAGAGATCGTCGAGGGCCTCGCCGAGATCGTCAACGAGATCGCGGGCATCCCGGTCGAGGACGTCGAGATCGGCAAGTCCTTCACCGACGACCTGGACGTCGACTCCCTGTCCATGGTCGAGGTCGTCGTCGCCGCCGAAGAGCGCTTCGACGTCAAGATCCCGGACGAGGACGTCAAGAACCTCAAGACGGTCGGCGACGCTGCGGACTACATCCTGAAGCACCAGGCCTGAGCCTGACGAGCGTTTGTCGCCACCCGGCGGTGGCGCCGTGACAATTCAGCACCCTCTGAGACGTGGAGAAAGAATTCCTGTGAGCCCGACCAATCACACCGTGGTCGTCACCGGTATCGGCGCAACCACTCCGCTGGGTGGCGACAGCGCTTCGACCTGGGAAGGTCTGCTCGCCGGCCGTTCCGGTGTCAAGCCCCTGGAGGGCGAGCGCTTCGCCGAACTCCCGGTACGGATCGCCGCCCCTGTCGCCGTGGACCCGAGTGAGGTCCTGCCCCGGCCGCTGGCCCGCAAGCTGGACCGCTCGGCGCAGTTCGCCGTCATCGCGGCCCGCGAGGCGTGGGCCGACGCCGGCTACACCGCCCCGGCCGGCGAGGACGAGTCCGTCGCGCCCGACCGGCTGGGCACCGTGATCGCCTCCGGCATCGGTGGTGTCACCACGCTGCTCGACCAGTACGACGTACTGAAGGAGAAGGGCGTGCGCCGGGTCTCCCCGCACACCGTCCCCATGCTGATGCCGAACGGCCCGTCGGCCAACGTCGGCCTGGAGGTCAACGCCCAGGCGGGCGTGCACACCCCGGTCAGCGCCTGCGCGTCCGGCGCCGAGGCGATCGGCTACGCCGTCGAGATGATCCGCACCGGCCGCGCCGACGTGGTCGTCGCGGGCGGCACCGAGGCCGCGATCCACCCGCTGCCGATCGCCGCCTTCGCCAACATGATGGCGATGTCGAAGAACAACGAGAGCCCCGAGACGGCCTCCCGTCCGTACGACAAGGCCCGCGACGGCTTCGTCCTGGGCGAGGGCGCGGGCGTCGTCGTCCTGGAGTCGGCCGAGCACGCCGCCAAGCGCGGTGCCCGCGTCTACTGCGAGGTGCTGGGCCAGGGCCTGTCCGCGGACAGCCACCACATCGCGCAGCCCGAGCCGACCGGCCGCGGTGTCGCCGCGGCGGTGCAGAACCTGCTCGACAACACGGGTCTCGACCCGGCGGAGCTGGTCCACGTCAACGCGCACGCCACATCCACCCCGCAGGGTGACACGGCCGAGATCAAGGCCCTGCGCAAGGTCCTGGGCGACGACCTCGACCACATCGCGATCTCCGCGACGAAGTCGATGACCGGTCACCTGCTGGGCGGCGCCGGTGGTATCGAGACCGTCGCGACCGTGCTGGCGCTGTACCACCGCCTGGCCCCGCCGACGATCAACGTCGACGCGCTCGACGACGACATCGACGCGGACATCGTCCGGGACGAGCCGCGCAAGCTGCCGGCCGACGGTCCGATCTCCGCGATCAACAACTCCTTCGGCTTCGGCGGCCACAACGTCACCCTGGCGTTCCGCAGCGTGTAGCCGCACCTCGCACGAAGGCCCACCCGGACGATCCCGGGTGGGCCTTCGTGCGCGGCGGGGGTCGGTCAGACCACTTGGTGGAGCCAGCGCACGGGTGCGCCCTCGCCCGCGTGGCGGAAGGGCTCCAGTTCGTCGTCCCAGGGCTTGCCGAGCAGTTTGGCGATCTCCGCCTCCAGGTCGGTCTCGCCGCGCGCCGACCGGGCCAGGGCGGCGCGCAGCCGGTCCTCCGGCACCATGATGTCGCCGTGCATCCCGGTGACGGCATGGAAGATGCCCAGCACCGGCGTGGAGCTGTAGCGCTCACCCTCGGCGGTCGGGCAGGGCTCCGAGGTCACCTCGAAGCGCAGCAGGTGCCAGCCGCGCAGCGCGGAGGCGAGTTTCGAGGCGGTGCCCGCTTCGGCCTGCCAGGAGAACTCGGATCTCCAGGTGCCCGGAGAGGCGGGCTGCCTGATCCAGTCGAGGTTCACCCGCACCCCGAGCACGCCCCCTACGGCCCATTCCACGTGCGGGCACAGCGCGCGCGGTGCGGAATGCACGTACAGAACTCCACGTGTCGTCACCGGGACCTCCAGTGGTGGACGAGGTCGGGAATAAACTCCAGAAAACGGACAGTTTGTGACGTGATGTAATGTAACGGAAATTATTTGACATTGCGCTACGGGACCTGCGGCCGAAACGCCACGGGGAAAAGCTACCGTGCGCCAGGGGTCGTGGTGTGACGTACGGTCGCTCCGAGGCAGCCGAACACAGAGCTTTCACTCAGCAGGACCTCCCGGACGACGTGGGGGCCAGAAGGAGGGGTCCTTCCCATGCGCAGCACCACCGCCGACCGCCGGGCGCGCCGTGGTCTCTCGGGCGCGGGCGCGGTGGCGGCGCTGCTGGCAGGGCTCCTGAGCGGGTGTCAGGCGGAAGGTCCGGGCGGTTCCGGCGAACGCGGGGCGCCCTCCGCGCCCCGGTGGAACACGGCACCCACCTCGATCGCGGCCGCCGGTGACTCCATCACGCGGGGCTTCGACGCCTGTTCGGTCCTCGCCGACTGCCCCGAGGTGTCCTGGGCCACCGGCAGCGACCCCGCCGTGCGCTCCCTCGCGAGCCGTCTGCTGGGGGATGCGGCGGTGCCCGAGCGCAGCTGGAACTACGCCGTGACCGGCTCGCGGATGGCGGACCTGCCGGCCCAGCTCACGGCGGCCGCCGCGCACAAGCCCGACCTGGTCACCGTGATGGTCGGCTCGAACGACGCCTGCCGTCCGACCGCTTCGTCGATGACCCCGGTGGCGGAGTTCAGGTCCGGCTTCGAGCAGGCCCTGGCGCAGCTGCGGGCCGCGTCCCCCACCTCCCAGGTGTACGTCTCCAGCGTGCCGGACCTGCAGCGGCTCTGGGAGCAGGGCAAGGACCTCCCGATGGTGCGCCAGGTCTGGAAGCTCGGCATCTGCCAGTCGATGCTGGCCGATCCGCTGTCGCTGGCCACGGGCGCCACGGCCCGGCGCGAGCAGGTGCGGGCCCGCGTGGTCGAGTACAACCAGGTGCTGCGCGAGGTCTGCGGGAAGGACCCGCTCTGCCGCTACGACGGCGGGGCCGTCTTCCAGTACCCCTTCGCGGCGGAGCAGTTGAGCCGGTGGGACTGGTTCCACCCGGGCAAGGACGGTCAGGCGCGGCTGGCGGAACTTGCGCACCGCCAGGTGACGGCGGCGGAACCGCCGCGTTGACGCCGGCCCGGGCCGGGGGCCCGGGAGCGGGTGTCAGGTCCCGCCCCCGGAGCGGTTCCCAGGGGTGATTTCCGGCCATACGGTGTGTCAGTCGATGTCGAGCGTCGCGGTCAACCGGGTGTCGCCGTGCGCGTGGCTCGCCCGGACCTCGTAGGTGCCGCCGATCCGCCGCCAGCCGCGGACCTCCTCGTCCCAGATCTCGAAGGCGCGGGCGGGCAGTGCGATCTCGGTCTCGACGCTCTCGCCGGGGCCGGCGGTGACGCTCGCGAAGCCCGCCAGCCAGCTCGCCGGGCGCTCCACGGCGTCCCGGACGGGCGCCAGGTAGACCTGGACGACCTCGCGGCCGGGCCGGGCGCCGGTGTTGGTGACGCGTACCCGTACGGCGTCGGCGGTGACCTCCAGCCGGTCGTACGCCCAGTCGGTGTAGCCGAGGCCGTGACCGAAGGGGTAGGCGGGGGCGACGCCGTGCCTCTCGTAGGCCCGGTAGCCGATGAAGAGGCCCTCGCCGTACTCCAGGCGCCCGTCCGCGGGGACGACCCCGGTGACGGGCGCGTCCGCGAACCGCGCGGGCCAGGTGGTGGGCAGTCGGCCGCCCGGCTCCACCTCCCCGAGGAGTACGTCGGCCAGCGCGGCCCCGCCCTCCTGCCCCGGGAACCAGGTGAGCAGGACGGCGGCGACGTCCTCGCGCCACGGGAGCTCCACCGGGGAGCCGGCGTTGACGACGACGACGGTGTTCGGGTTGACGGCGGCGACGGCCCGCACGAGGTCGTCCTGGCGGCCCGGGAGGGTGAGGTCGCTGCGGTCGAAGCCCTCGGACTCCACGCGTTCGGTGGTGGCGACGACCACGACCGCGGTGTCCGCGGCACGGGCGGCCTCCACCGCCTCCGCGATCAGCTCGTCGGGATCGCGCCGCGGTGCGAGGTGGAGCAGCGAGAACATGACCGCCCTCAGCGGCAGCGCACTCATGTCGGGGACCTGGAAGGTCAGCGACACCTCGACGGGCTCGCCCGCGGCGAGGGCGACGCGGGCGCGCTCGTGGGGCGCCCCGAGGAAGGCCTCGAAGGGGTCGGTCTCCTCGCCCGCCTCCTGGACGCCGCTCCACAGCCGCCGTCCGCCGACGGACAGGTCGAAGCCGCCGAGCCCGCGGGTGCCGAAGGCGTGCTCGCCGCTTTCGCGCGGCACGAAGGTACCGCGGACCTCGATGCTCGCCATGGCCTCGTACGTCGCGCCTGCGGGGAGGTCGTCGCCGATCCACTGGACCTGGCCGGTCGGCAGGCCGCCCTCGCCGAGGACGGTCCCCGAGGCGTCGCGGCACACGGCGACCAGCTCGAAGCCCTGGTCGGCGGGGGTGAGTTCCTCGCAGGGGTCGGCGCCGACGGCGTAGGTCAGGGCTCCCTCCGGAAGGGCCGCGGAGAGTCCGTCGAGCGGGGAGACGACCCGTTCCGGGAAGACGGTGGCGCTGCCGCCGCCGAGCACCCGGGCGTCGCGCGCGGCGGCGCCGAGGAGGGCGACGGTGCGGCCGGCCGAGGTGTCCAGCGGCAGCACCCCGTCCTTATTGCGCACGAGGACGGACCCGCGGGCGGCGAGCTCACGGGCCAGCGCCCGGCCGTCGACGGGGGCCGGGGCGCTCTCGACGACCGCCGGGGCGCCCTCCAGGGCCCCGACGCGGGCGGCGAGTCGCAGGACGTTGCGCACGGCGTCGTCGACGGCGGACTCGGGGACCTCGCCGGCGCGCACGGCCTCGGCGAGGGCGGGGCCGTAGACGGTGGTCGGGCCGGGCATGGCCACGTCCAGGCCGCCCAGGATGCCGCCGGCGGTGGAGCGGGCGGCCATCCAGTCGGAGACGTTGGCGCCGTCGAAGCCCCACTCGCCGCGCAGGACCTCCTGCACGAGGTACTGGTGTTCGGTCATCGTCGCGCCGTTGACCTGGTTGTAGGCGGTCATGATGCCCCACGGGCGGGCGTCCCGGACGATGGCCTCGAACGGGGCCAGGTACAGCTCGCGCAGCGGGCGCGGGGCGATGACGTTGTCGACGGTGAAGCGGTCGGTCTCGGCGTCGTTGCCGACGAAATGCTTGACCGTGGTGGCGACGCCGCCGTCCTGCACGCCGCCGACGTAGCCGCTACCGATGGCGCCGGTGAGGTACGGGTCCTCGGAGTAGCACTCGAAGTGCCGGCCGCCGAGCGGGGAGCGGTGCAGGTTCACGGTGGGCGCGAGCAGCACGTGGACGCCCTTGCGGCGGGCCTCCTGGGCGAGGAGCCGACCGGCGCGGCGGGCGAGTCGCGGGTCCCACGCGGCGGCGAGCGACGTCGGGGAGGGCAGGGCGACGGACGGGTCGTCGGCGGTCCAGCGCACGCCGCGGACCCCGACGGGGCCGTCGGACATGACCAGGGGCTGCAGGCCGATGGCGGGGACCGCGGGCAGGGACCACATGTCGCGGCCCGCCAGGAGCAGGGTCTTGGTGTCGAGGTCGAGCTTGCCGAACGCCGCCTCCACGGCGTCGTCCCGTATCCGGTCGCGGGCCTGATCGGCAGGGGTCACGGCCGTGCCTCCTCGTGGGGAGCGGTGCACCGTGCGGTTGCGCGGGTGCGGTGGGGCGCGATGCTCCATCGTGGACCCGCCACCTGTCGGACGGTAGGGTTTGTTATCTCTTCGTGATATATAAATGTCGTACGGTCCTCCTACGGTCCTGCGGACGGCAGTGGACGGAAGGGGTGCCGCGGCGATGGCCAGGGCGAGGAGCGAGGAGCGGCGCGGGGAGATCGTCCGCGCGGCCGTCGAGGTGATCGCGGAGCGCGGCTACCGGGGCGCGTCCCTGGGCACGGTCGCCGAGCGCGTGGGCCTGACCCAGCAGGGGCTGCTGCACTACTTCCCGACCAAGGAGGCGCTGCTCGTCGCGGTACTGGAGGAGCGCGACCGCTGGGACACGGGCGGCGGCTCGCGCGCCGCGGCGGACTCCTGGCGGCTCGACCTGCTGGCCTCGCTGGTGGAGTACAACGCCATGCGCCCGGGCATCGTGCAGACCTTCTCGGCGCTGCTGGGCGAGAGCGTCACCGACGGGCACCCGGCGCGGGAGTTCTTCACCGAGCGCTACGCGCAGGTCCGCGCGGAGATGGCGGCGGTGCTGCGCGCCGAGTTCGGCGACCGCCTGCCCTCGGGCCTCACCCCGGAGCAGGCGGCCCCGCTGCTGACGGCGGTGATGGACGGCCTCCAGTACCAGTGGCTGCTGTCCCCCGAGTCCGTGGACATGCCGGCCGCCTTCCGCGCCTTCCTGACCCTGCTGCGGGGGCCGGACACCCCTCAGTCCTCCCGCGGTGCGGACCGACCTGCATAAAATGCCGGTGTGATCTTCATTGTGGTGAAATTCCCCGTCAAGCCCGAATACGTCGACGCGTGGCCCGACAAGGTCGCGCCCTTCACCCGAGCCACCCGCGCCGAACCCGGCAACCTCTGGTTCGAGTGGTCGCGCAGCCTGGAGGAGCCGGACACCTACGTCCTGGTCGAGGCCTTCCAGGACGACGCCGCCGAAGCGCACGTCACCTCCGATCACTTCAAGGCCGCACTGGAGACCATGCGCCCGATGGTGACCCGTACGCCCGAGATCGTCAGCACCACCATCCAGGGCGCGAACGGCTGGAGCCGGATGGGCGAGCTCCGCATCGACTAGCGAAGCCGCCGCCCGGCGTGCGTCAGGCCGGCTCGGGCACCCGGGGGTGGCGGTCCGGGCGCGGGGCGGCCGGACCGGGCAGCTGCGCACCCGCGTCCTTGCGGTCCGGGAGCAGGGCCGGCAGGACGACGGCGACCGCGGCCAGCGCGTACACGCAGGTCCACAGGGCCCAGCCGCCCGGCGGGGCCCAGTGCGCGGAGGTCGCCACCCACGAACCCTTGGTGCCGACGGCGAACCGGCGCAGCGTCCAGTAGAAGGCCGCCACGTCGGCCAGGGCGAGGCCGGCGACGGCGAAGCCGGCCAGCCGCCGCCAGGGGAAGCCCTGCGCGGGGGCGCGAGTGGCGCAGATCAGCACGGCCATGAGCGGCAGGCCGACGGCGAAGGGCAGCAGATAGCGGCCCTGCCACACCATGCCGATCCGCTCCGCCTGGGAGGCCTGCGCGACGACCGGCACCATCACGACGGCGACGAGCATGCCGAGCACCGCCACCACGTCGCGCCCGCGGCCGTACGCCAGGGCCAGCGCGACGAGGGCCGCGAGGACCGCCGTCCACACCAGGTACGTGAGGGCCGGGGCGGGAGTGTCCAGCCAACCGAAGAAGCCGAGCATCTGCTTGATGTAGACCTCGGTGTTGCCCAGGGTCTTCTTCGCCGCGACGCCCGTGGTCAGCGTGTCGGGGATGTCTATCTTCGAGTTGTCGGGGTGCCGCGCCGCCCAGAGCAGCGCACCGGCGGTCGCCAGGCCCAGCAGGCCCGTCCACAGCCACAGCGCCTTGCGGCGCAGCACCTGCCCCAGCACCCCGCGGCGCTGCGCCAGCAGCAGGCAGAAGACGACCGCCCCGCCGAACCAGATCAGTCCCAGCGGCCGGATGTTGATCAGTACCAGACCGCCGACGCCGAGCCTGGCCAGCCGGCGGTTCAGCAGCACCGGGTCGGGAGACAGGACGATCGACAGCAGGGCCGTCCACACCAGGATCCCGGCCGCGATCTCGCCGCCGCTGGGGTTGACCATGCCGGCCATGTAGAGCGTCATCGGCGTGGCCGCGGCGAACACGCCGAGCATCGCCAGCGAGCGGCGACGCCATTCGGCGGCCGTGACCACCGCGCTCGCGAGCAGGGCCGAGCACAGCAGCGCCGCCATGAAACGCATCAGGTACAGCCCCTTGGGGCCGTCGACGAGCAGGCTCGGCCAGCCGGTCACCAGGTAGTAGCCGGGGTGGTAGCGGCCTGCGGCGGTGGTGGCCTGCGCGGTCTTCCCGGAGTTGCCGAGGGACGGCGCGCAGGACGCGGGCTGCGCCTGCCGCCACGAGTAGCACTCGTGCACGGTGGGCAGGTTGCGGTACCACTCCGGGAGCTGCACGCCGGTCTCGGCGAAGTGGCCCTCGATGCCCGCCACGGTGTGCGGGACCATCACCTCGGTGCCGCCGATCTGGCCCCGGGCGACGGCGGCGGCGCGGATGAAGTGCGCGTGCTCGTCGGGGGAGCTGCCCAGGGGGCTGGCGGCCGCCCAGGCACCCGTGAGCGTGAAGAACAGCGCGAACGAGATCAGCCAGAGCCGCTTGGGTGTCCTGGCCGACCGCTCGGCCAGCCGCGTCAGTGCGGAAGTCATCGGTCCCCCGGGGTCATCGGATGAAGCTGAGCCAGCTCTGGTCGCCGTCCTTGGAGCACGTGCCGCCGGGCGCGTACTTCGGGCAGCTGCCGTCCTGCTCGGTGATGGTGTGCGACACCCACGGCAGGATCCGGTACGTGTTCTCCTTGGCCGGCATGTAGCGGTCGGCCATCGAGGAGGAGACGGTACCGAGGAGCAGCAGCAGAGCGCACATGGTCCCGATGACCGCGCCTTCGCGGCCCGGGAAACCCGGGCCCGCGGCAGCCGCACCCGCCGGGGCGGGCTCGGCGCCGGCCGCGCTCTGCGCCTCCCGGCGCCCGGCCATCCGCTGCGAGACCAGGTGGACGACCAGCGCGCACAGCAGCAGCCCGCAGTAGAGCAGCTGGTTGTTGGTGCGGGTGTAGAGCTGCACGGTCTGCGTCTCGTACATGTGCGAGGCGATGTACATGCGCATCACCCACGCGCTGATGAACATGGCGGCGATCGTGACGACCAGCGGCTTGCGCATGCCGAGCCAGATCGCGGCGCCGAGGCCGGCGAAGGTGACCAGCGCGAACAGCCCGACCCCGCCGTACTCGCCGGGCAGCGGCCACTCACCGACCTTGCCGGGCATGTCGGTGCGCCACATGAGGTAGTACGCCGGGTCGGTGAAGTTGTCGAACCGGAAGTTGTAGTCCTTGGTGGTCTGCCCCTCGGTCAGCATGACCATCAGGTAGCGCCCGGCGACCACGAGGAACGCCGCCAGGGAGGCCCCGAGGAATCCCGCGCCCTTGAGCCGGCCGAGCCGGCCGTCGCGCCACGGAAAGTACAGCAGTGCGGCGAACAGCACGCCCGCCGCGCTCCACAGGAACCAGCCCGAGTAGGTGAGGAAGAGCACGCCGAGGAGTGCGCCGAATCCCGCGCCCTTGAGCAGGAGCGGACGCCAGCTCTGCGAGGCGCTGCGGCTCAGCGACACCACCATCGCCACCAGGACGGGGACGAGCACCACGAGGACGGTCTGGCTGTACGGCTTGTACGCGTCGATCAGCGCGAAGGCGGGGGCCACGCCGAAGGCGAGGGCCCGGACCGGGCCGAGCAGCATGCGCCACGCGAGGTAGACCAGCGGTCCGAACGCGGCGGCGCCGAGGATCTGCAGGTCCTTGAAGGCGTACGCGGTGTTTCCGCCGCGGAACCACTCGGCGTAGTGGCCGAGGGTGTACAGGGGCGCGGGCGGGTAGACCGGCGAGCCGGAGGGACGGCCGTTGGCGAGCGCGTGGGCCCACTCGACGATGCGGCCGCTGTCGCCGTTGAGGCCGAACATCGGCCAGGGGGTTCCGTGCAGGGCGACGACCGCACCGGCGGCGACGAAGCCGCTGGCCAGGCCGGCGAGGGCGGCGGAGGCGAACCGGGTGGCCAGGTCGAAGTGCCGGCCCCGGCGCAGCCGCACGGCCAGGCCGACCGCTCCGATGCAGACCAGGCCGATGAGCGCGAACCGCAGCTGGATCGCGGCGAGGCCGCTGACCTGCGCGATGCGGTCGAGGGGGTTGAAGTTGAAGCCGCGTGCCAGCAGCGGGAGCACGAGCGCCGCGGCGAAGGCGACGGCGGCTTCGAGGAACAGGAGCGTGCCGCGTGAGCCGAGCCCGCGCCGGGCGGCCGGTATGCGGCGGGCGGACGCGGCCGGCCCGCCCGGGGGCAGCACGGTGGCCGTGCCCTCGGTACTGACTGTCACTGCTGGGTCCCTACTGCTGGTCGGTCCTCGGCCCGTGGCCGCTCGTGGCGCGCAAGCCGCTGCGCGACTCCGGCCCCCGCCGCGGCTGCGGGCCAGGGCGGACTCAAGGGCAGCGAGTGACAGCCTTGGCATGTGTTGCCATGCATCCTACGGGCCCCGCGGGCCGGGCCGAATCCGGGAGGAGGTGCCGGGATCCCCACTGCCCGAGGGGTTCCAGGGCTGCGTTCAGCTCCTGGCCCAGCGGCGTCAGCGAGTACTCGACGCGCGGTGGGACCTCCTCGTACACCTCGCGGTGCACGATGCCGTCGGCCTCCAGCTCGCGCAGCTGGGCGGCGAGCACCTTCTCGGAGACGCCGGGGACCAGCCGGCGCAGTTCACCGAAGCGGCGCGGACACTGCTCCAGCTCCCACAGGAGCGACACCTTCCACTTGCCGTCGATCACGGACATCGCCGCGGCGATCCCGCAGTGATCCGCACCGGGCCTCCGTGTCACCGCCATCGCGCACCCTCCCGACCTGCTCGCTCACCTGGGGGTAACCACCCACTCCCAAGTGCGTACTTGAGCGCCCCCATTGCCTGCCACCAGGCTAAACGGCATGACCGACACCACATCACGCACTTCCCTCACCCTGCTCGGACTCGGCGACATGGGCACCGCCCTCGCCCGCACCTGGCTCGCCGCCGGGCACGATCTGACCGTCTGGAACCGCACGCCCGCCAAGGCCGGGCCGCTCGCCGCCGAGGGTGCCGACGTCGCCGCGAGCGCCGCGGCCGCGGTCGCGGCCAACCGGCTGGTCGTGACCTGTCTGCTGGACGACGCCAGCGTCCGCTCCACCCTGGAGGGCACCGACCTCGCCGGCAAGGACCTCGTCGACCTCACCACCGGCACCCCTGCCGAGGCACGCGCCCGGGCCGCCTGGGCCGAGGCCCGCGGCGCCCGGTACACGGACGGCGGGATCATGGCCACGCCGGACATGATCGGCGTCCCGGAGGCCGGCGGGTACGTCTTCTACAGCGGCTCGCGCGCCGCCTTCGACACCCACCGCTCGACGCTGGAGGTCCCGGCCGGGGCGCGTTTCGTCGGAGAGGACCCCGGGCACGCCGCCCTGCACGACGTGGCGCTGCTCAGCGCGAGGTACGGCCTGTTCGCCGGCATCTCGCACGCCTACGCGCTGACCGAGGGCGAGGACGTCGCCCCCAAGGACCTGGCTCCGCTGCTGTCCGAGTGGCTGGGGGCGATGGGCTTCTTCGTGGGCAACGCAGCCGAGCGGCTCACGTCGCGGGACTTCACCACCGGGGTGGTGTCCAACCTCGCGATGCAGGTGGCGGCGAGCGGCACCCTGCTGCGCACCGCGCAGGAGCAGGGGGTCAGTGCCGAGCTGATCTCCCCGTACCTGGACCTGATGCGCCGGCGGCTGACGGCGGACCCGGCCGCCCACGGCGGGGAGGACACGGCGGGCGCCATCCTGCTGCTGAAGAGCTAGCAGCCCGCCGGGCCGGGTCTGAGGGAAGGCCGGCGGGGCCGGGCCTACGGGAAGGCCGGCGGCGGCGGTCCGAAGCCCGCGGGGGTGGCGTCGGGGGCCGGCTGCTCGTCGCTGCGCATCAGGTCGCGTGCCATCAGCGTGGCTCCGGCGACGGCGCCCGGCATCAGGAACACCGCGACGAGCGGTACCAGGAACGCCAGCACCAGCGGCACGCCGAAGCCCAGCACCAGCAGCCGCCGGGACCGCAGCAGCACCAGCCGCTCGGGCAGCTCCATCTTGCGGCGCTGGAGGGCGACGGCGGTGAGTTCCTGGGTCAGGAAGTACCCGGAGACACAGAACCCGAGCACCGGGACGACGGTCTGGCCGACCACCGGGACGAAGCCGAGGACGAAGAGCCCGGCGCCGTAGAGCACGACCCGCCCCAGCACCTTCAGGCTGTCCCGGGCCGAGATCCACAGCTCGCGCCAGAGCGGGAGGCCGGACTCGGGGACCTCGCCGCCTTCGCTGCGGTCGACCTGCTCCGAGAGGGACTCGTAGAAGGGCTGGCCGATCAGCAGGGTGACGGCGGTGAAGGTGATCACCGCGAGGAAGAGGCCGAGTCCGAAGAACAGCGCGGTGAGGAAACCGCGGAAGAGGCCGAGCCAGGGGGCGGCCCAGTCGTCGGCGAAGGGGGTCGCCCAGGCGGTCAGGTCGTCGGCCCCGTATCCGAGCCCGATGAGGGCTCCGGCGTACAGGGCGAGCGAGACCAGCCCGGGCAGCAGCCCGAAGCCCAGCCACCGGCCGTGGCGCAACACCCATCGCTGTCCGGCCAACAGGTACCGGAAGCCCCCCGCAAGATCGTGCATGGCGCCAGTCTACGGCGAGGGCCGCACCCCGATCGGGGTGCGGCCCTCGCTGTACGGCTGCCGGATCAGACGGCGAGCTCGACGGTGATGTTGCCGCGGGTGGCCTTGGAGTACGGGCAGACCTCGTGGGCCTTCTCGATGAGCTCCTTGGCGGTGGCGGCGTCCACGTTCGGGATCACGGCGGAGATCTTGACGATCAGGCCGAAGCCCTCGTCGTTCTTGCCGATGCCGACCTCGGCGGTGACCGTGGAGCCGGAGATGTCGGCGTTCACGTTCTTGGCGACGACACCCAGGGCGCCCTGGAAGCAGGCGCTGTAGCCGGCGGCGAAGAGCTGCTCCGGGTTGGTGCCGGCGCCGCTGCCGCCGAGTTCCTTGGGCGGGTTCACGACGACGTCGAGCTTGCCGTCGTCGGTGGCGACGCGGCCGTCGCGGCCGTTCTCGGCGGTGGCCACGGCGGTGTACGCGACGTCGGACTGCTGGATGGACATGAAGAATGTTCCTCCTGGTAATCGCCGCGACTCGCGCCCACGGGTCACGACGGTCGTGGGGTGAGCCTAACCGGTGAAGGAAACGATCATCTTTCCGGTGTTCTCCCCGCGGAGCATGCCGAGGAAGGCGGAGGCGGCGTTCTCGACGCCCTCGACGACCGTCTCGTCGTAGCGCAGCTCGCCGGAACGCAGCCATCCGGCGACGTCCTGGACGAACTGCTGCTGGAGCCCGGCGTGGTCGTTGACGAGGATGCCCTGCAGGCGCAGGCGCTTGCCGATGACCTGCATCAGGTTGCGCGGGCCGGGGGCGGCCTCGGTGTCGTTGTAGTGGGCGATCGCGCCGCAGAGGGTGGCGCGGCCGCCCACCTTCATGGACGAGATGGCCGCCTCCAGGTGGTCGCCGCCGACGTTGTCGAAGTAGACGTCGATGCCGTCGGGGGCGGCGGCCGGCAGCTGCTCGGCGACGGGGCCGTTCTTGTAGTTGAAGGCGGCGTCGAAGCCGTACTTCTCCGTGAGGAGCGTCACCTTCTCGTCCGAGCCGGCGGAGCCCACGACCCGGGAGGCGCCCTTGATCTTCGCGAACTGGCCGACGAGGCCGCCGACCGCGCCCGCGGCGCCGGAGACGAAGACGGCGTCGCCCTCCTTGAAGGAGGCGACCTCGAAGAGGCCCGCGTAGGCGGTCAGGCCCGGCATGCCCAGGACGCCGAGGTAGGCGGAGAGCGGGGCGAGGGAGGCGTCGACCTTCGTGGCGTGCCGGGCGTCGACCTCGGCGTACTCGCGCCAGCCCAGGCCGTGCAGGACGTGGTCGCCGACGGCGAAGCCCTCGGCGCCGGAGGCGACGACCTCGCCGACCGCGCCGCCCTCCATCGGGCGGTCGAGCTGGAAGGGCGGGATGTAGGACTTCACGTCGTTCATCCGGCCGCGCATGTACGGGTCGACGGACATGTGCAGGTTGCGCACGAGGATCCGGCCGGCGGCGGGCTCGGCGGACACGGGCACCTCGCGCAGGGCGAAGTCCTCGGCGACGGGCCAGCCCTGCGGGCGACGGACGAGGTGCCACTCGCGGCTCACGGCGGGAATCTCAGACATGACGGCGCTCCTGGTCAGAACGGAATGCTTCACTGGGTGAAACAACCATGCGCCTGGATATTTCATGTTGTCAAGCAAATGGGTACGCTGGGCCCATGCCCACTCGTCGCGCAGACCCAGTGACCGTCGAAGTCGTCGAACTCATCGGTGACGTCGTGAGCCGCTACCACGCGGAGTACGAGCACGCGGCCGCCAGCCATCAGCTGACCGGAGCCCAGGCGAAGGTGCTGAACCTGCTGGCGACGGAGCCCACACCCATGCGGCGCATTGCGCAGAAGCTGCGCTGCGAGCCCTCGAACGTGACCGGCATCATCGACCGGCTGGAGGGGCGCGGGCTGGTGGAGCGCCGTCCGGACCCCGCCGACCGCCGGGTCAAGCTGGCCGCCCCCACCGAGGAGGGCCTGCGGACGGCCGAGCGGCTGCGCGAGTCGCTGGACTTCGCGCGCGAGCCCCTGGCCGGGCTGTCCCCGGCGGAGCGGGCCGTGCTGAGGGACCTGCTCAAGCGGATGCTGGCCTGAGCGCACGGGCGCTCCTCAGAACCAGCAGAACAGCCAGCAGTCCTTGGTCGGCGTCGGCGTCGGCGAGGGGGTGGTGCCGCCGGTCGGGGTCGACGTCGGGCTCTGACCGCCCCGGGTCCCGCCGGGTGAGGGCGAGCCGGAACCGCCGCCTTGGAGGGAGGGCCTCGGGCCCGGGCTGCGGGAGGCGCGGCCGGACGCGGAGGGGGCGGGGTCGGGGACGGCCTCGTCCGGCCCCGGCCCAGCGGCGCCCGCGGTGGGCGCGCCGGTCCCGGACTTCTTCGCCGCCCCGCCGCCGGTCTTCGCCGTGGCCTTGCCGGAGCCGGTGGGCGCACCGGCCGTGGGCATGTCCGGCAGCGGGTCGGGCTGCTGGGGGCCGTCATCGGTCAGCACCACCGCGGAGGCCCGGTCGGTGGGCTCCCCGTCGGCCGCCATGCCCGCCACCATCAGGGAGCCCGCGGCCGCGAGCAGCACCCCCAGGGAGAGGGTCACCACGGTCCGGCGACGGCGCCGGTTCGCGCCCCGGCGGCGGGCGCCGGCCCTGCGCCCCTCCGGGGCGGAGAGCACCACGAGCGAGTCCGCGAACACGTCGGCCAGGGCGGCCGGCGGATCCGCGGCCGGCCCCCCGACGACGGGCGGCCGGGGCGGCCCGGGGGCGGGCGCGGCGGGTATCAGGTACTCGGCAGGCGTTCCGCATCCGGCGCACGCCAGCGCGCCGTTGAGGTGCCTCCGGCAGGCATGGCAATAGTTCATGGCGCCCGCAGGCTACGCCGTGACCGGCAACATCAGGATCCCGAGAACGTAAGGATCCTGTGTGGAATCGTTCGCTCCATGACGTTTTTCGGGCCGGCCGCGTTCCAGTTGGTGCTGTTGCGGCGGATGGCCGACTTCCAGCCCGACCTCGCCGACGAGGCCCGGCACCGGCTGGGCGCCTCGCTCGCTGACCAGCGGGAGGCGAACAAGCGCTGGCAGGCGATGGTGCGCTCGCCGCGCTCCCGCGGGGCGCTGGCCCGGTACCGCTCGGTGCTCGGGGCGCCGGAGTCCGCCGAGCCCCGCACGATCGGCGACCTCACGTGCGAGGCACTGCTGTGGCCGCTGCCGCTCTGGCCGGACCTGCGCTTCGAGGTGCTGGCCGCACCGGACGGGGCGGTGTGGAACGAATGGCTCGTACGGGCTCCGGGCGCGCCGGGGCCCGTACTGGGGTCGGCGGACGACCTGCGGCCCTGGTCGGCGACGGTCGACGAGGTGGCGCGGGCCTTCGCGCCGGTCCGGCCGATGGAGGGGACCGCGCCGACGCGCTGGCGCCTCGCCTTCACCGCCGGGGGCCGCCCCTGCCTGGCGGAGTTCACCTACGGCCTCCTCCAGCGCGTCAGCGTTCAGCGGTAGGCGGCACGGGCGACCCGAGCGGCAAGGCACCCCTACGAGGCGAGGAAGGCCCGCACTCCGGCCGAGGCGGCGTCGTCGCCGAGCAGGTCGTTGTGGGCCAGGCAGCCGACCGGGGTGTTGGTGGCGCCCGTGAGCGGGACGCTGTCGTCGGGGTTGATCACCTCGTCGCAGTTCGACCAGAAGGTCGCGTACTTCACCGCGCCCGGGGTCGGGTCCCCGCTGCCCAGGTTCTTCACCACGTACGACCCCGGGGTCATGTCCCGGCATGCCTGGTCCCACAGGGCGCAGGCCCATGCGGTGGAGGTGCCCCGGTTGGGCCCGGCGAGCGAGACCCAGTGGTCGACGACGGCCGCGCCCCCGCCGAACGTGATGTACCAGCGGCTGACCAGCGAGCCGAAGGAGTGCGCGACGACGTCGACCCTGGCCGCGCCGGTCTCCCGGCGGACCTGCTCGACGTACGCGGCGAGCCGGCCGGCGAGGACCTCGTTGACGGACTGGTGGGTGTCGTAGCCGAAGGAGAAGAGCTCCCCGTCGGTGTACCCGTCCGCGCGCAGATCGGCGCGGAGGGACCCCCAGACGCCCGGGTCCGCGTTGTAGCCGTGCACGAGGACCACCGGGGTGCGCGGTGATGCCCGGTCAGGGGCGGCGGCCGGACCTCGTCCGGCGGCGTGGGCCGCGGCGGGCGCCATGAACGCCAGGCAGAGCGTCAGGAGCGCGGCCAGTCCCTGTCGGGCCGTCAGCATGGGTCCCCCCTTACCTTGTTACGCGCGAGTAGCGCGTGCAGTGCGGGCATGCTGCTGCCTGTCGGTACAGAAATCCACCCCCATGCAGCCGCGACACACCCACGGCCGGAGCATTCCAGCGGGCGAATAGTCCGAAATGCCCGCGATGATAGGACAAGCAACCGGCACTTCCGCCGGTTCTCTTGCGTCAGCGCTCTCGGGAGGTTCTGCCGTGACCGTCAGTCTTGAGCAGTTGCGCCGCTGCCACGTCGCCGTCGACCTGGGGGCGGCCCGGACCCGCGTGTACGTCAAGGGCGCCGGCCTCGTGGTCGACGAACCCAGCGTCGCCGCGGTCAACACCCGCACCGGCGCCCTCATCGCCGTCGGGACCTTCGCCGAGCGCATGACCGGCCGCACCCCCGACTACATCCGGGTCGTGCGCCCCGTCTCCGGCGGCACCGTCGTCGACATCGAGATGGCCCAGCGCATGCTGCGCCACCTCCTCGGCGAGAAGCTGCGGCGCGCCCTGCGGCGCAAGCCGCGGCTGCGGGCCGCCGCCTGCACCCCCCACGACGCGGACCCGCTCGCCCAGCGGGCGGCGGTGGAGACCCTGGTCGGGCTCGGCGCCCGCCGCGTCGAACTGGTCGACACCCTGATCGCGGCGGCCGTCGGCTGCGGACTGCCCGTGGAGCAGCCGACCGCGACGATGATCATGGTGTGCGGCGCCGCCGCCACCCAGGTCGCCGTGCTCTCCCTCGGCTCGATCGTCACCGCCCAGCGGATCCCCGTCGGCGGCGAGGCCATCGACCACGCCGTCGTCCAGCACCTGCGCCACGCCCACGAGCTGATGCTGCCCAGCCAGGCCGTCCGGCCGCTCCAGCTGGCCCTGCACGGCAACGGCCTCACCGACGGCGGGCCGGCCTCCACCCTCATCCACGGCCGCGACGTCGCCACCGGACTGGCTCGTTCCGTCCACGTCGACACCGCTGCCGTGCGGGACGCGATCCACACGCCGCTCACCGCCGTCCTCGACGGCATCGGCAAGGTCCTGCGGGACTGCCCGCCCGACCTCGTGGCCGACCTGACGGACCGGGGAATCATGATGGTGGGCGGCAGCGCCCTGCTGCCCGGGCTGGACCAGATGCTGCGCGACGCCACCGGAATGCCCGTCGCCATCGCCGAACGGCCGGACGTG
The DNA here is from genome assembly GCF_000719345.1 of Streptomyces sp. NRRL F-2664. GTDB lineage: Bacteria > Actinomycetota > Actinomycetes > Streptomycetales > Streptomycetaceae > Streptomyces. The sequence goes on along the minus strand of NZ_JOFX01000002.1, from coordinate 424,117 downwards.
TGCGCCGTCATGGGCCTCGGCGCGATGCTCGAAGGGAAGATCGCCCCCATGGTCCTCGACCCGCTGGCCGGATGACGGACGCCGCACGGCAACCGGCCGAGGAACCCGACGGGAGGCCCGCCCACCGGCCCGACGAGGACGCGGCGAGCCTCCCGGTGCTGCTGGAGGCGGTGCTGAGCGTCGGTTCCGAGCTCGAACTGCACGCCACCCTCCAGCACATCGTGGATTCGGCGGCCGAGCTGTGCTCGGCCCGCTACGGCGCGCTCGGGATCGTCGATCCCGAGCGCGTCCTGGTGACCGAGCTGTTCACGGCGGGGCTGACCGAGGAGCAGCGGGCGGCCGTCCCTCATCTGCCCGACGGCCGCTCGGGCCTCCTCGGGGTCCTGGTCGAGGACCCACGGGCGCTGCTGCTGGCCGACCTCACCCAGGATCCGCGGGCCGCCGGCTTCCCACCCGGCCATCCGCCCATGCACAGCTTCCTGGGCGTCCCCGTCCGGGTCCACAGCGAGGTCTTCGGCAACCTCTACCTCACCGAGAAGCGCGGGGGCGGCCCCTTCACGGAGGAGGACCTCGCCCTGGTCCGCGTCCTGGCCGCGCAGGCGGGCATCGCGATCGGCAACGCCAGGCTGTACGAGACCGCGCGCCGCCGGGAGCGCTGGATCGACGGGGCCGCCGCCGTGACGACGAGCCTGCTGGCGGGAAGTCCGGCGGCGGACGCCCTGAGGTGCGTGGCCGAACGGGCCCGGCTCCTCGCCGACGCCGCGGCCGGCGTGGTGCTCCAGCCGACCCCCGAGGGCGGCATGGAGATCGTGGCCGCCTCCACCCACGGCGATCCCGGGGACCTGGTGGGAACGGCGATCGCCCCCGGATCACCGGTCCTGGAGCAGCTCCTCGGCGGCGAGCCCGTCTTCGTCGACGACTCGGCCACCGATCCCCGGATGACCACCCCCGTCCGCGAACGGTTCGGGCCCAGCATGATGCTGCCGCTCCAGAGCGGCGGCCGGCTGATCGGCACCCTGGCCCTGCCGCGCGCCCGGGGCGGTCCGGCGTACGACGCCGTGGACCGGCTGCTCGCCTCGCAGTTCGCCTCCCAGGCCGCGCTGGCCCTCGTCCTGGCGGACGCCCAGCACGACCGCGAGCAGCTCGCCGTGTACGAGGACCGCGACCGGATCGCGCGGGACCTGCACGACCTCGTGGTCCAGCGGCTGTTCGCCACCGAGATGATGCTGGAGAGCACCCGGCGGCGCGCCGAGAAGGCCCCCTGCGGGGACACCGTCGGCGATGAACTCACCCGTGCCGTCGACGAGCTGGATTCCACGATCCAGGAGGTCCGCACGGCCATCTTCGCCCTCCAGCAGCCGCCGAGCGAGGCGCCGACCACCTTCCGGGGCCGGGTCCTGCGCGAGACGGGAGGCGCGGCGGTGCTGCTCGGCTTCCAGCCGTCGGTGCAGTTCACGGGTGCGGTGGACGCCCTGCTCCCGGCCGCCGTGGCGGGCGGCGTGCTGACGGCCCTGCGCGGCGCCCTGGCCGCGGCGCACCGGCGCAGCGGGGTCACCTCCATCGAGGTACTGGTGGACGCGTCCCCCGGTCGGGTCCGCCTGACGGTCACGGACGACGGCCGCACGGAGTCGGGCGGCCGGGGCGCGACGGTGACGTGGGAGTCGGCGCTCTGACCCTGTGCCGAACCCGGACCGCGTCAGGGCTGGCCGGGGCGGTCGGCGGCGCGCAGGGCGATGCGGGTGTTGGACTGCGCCACCCCGGCCTCACGCTTCAGGCGGCGCAGCAGTGCGTCGAGGGCGGCGGGATCGGCTGCCCGGGCGCGGACGAGGTAATCGTGCGCGCCCGTGACGTGCACGACCTCGGTGATCCCGGGGAGTCCGGCGACCCGGCGTTCGAACTCCTCGTTGGTGGTGTCCTGGCGCAGGGTGACGTCGATGAAGACGACGAGACCGCCCCCGGTGTCGGCGGCCGGGTCCACCACGACGGTGAACCCGCGGATCACTCCCTCGCGGCGCATCCGCCGCACCCGGTCGGCGGTGGCGTTGGCGCTGAGGCCGACGCGAACGCCGAGATCGCGGTACGAGATCCGCGCATCCAGCTGCAGGATGCCGAGGATTTCCCTGTCGAGGCGGTCCATACCGCGATTCTCGCAGTCCGGCCCGGTATTCGTGCGCGGACCGCGGGGGTGAGGGCGGACGCTGCCCCCTATGAGCGATCTGATGTCACCGGCCGTGGCGGGCGCCGCCGCCGGTCTGGGCGTGGCGATGCCGATGGGCGCGATGAGCGTGCTGCTGCTCCAGGAGGCGATGCGGCACCGCCGCACGGCGGTCGCCGCGGCCGCCGGGGTCGCGGTGGTCGACCTGGGCTACGCCGCCCTCGCCACGGCCGTGGGCCCCTGGGTGGCCTCCCACGTCACGCCGGTGGAGGCGTGGGTCCGGCTGGCCTCGGCCGCGATCCTGCTGGCCATCGCGGCCCACGGCCTCGCCGGAGCCCGCCGCGGAGCTGCGGCCCCGCCGTCCCCCGGGGCCGACGGCCCGGGCGCTGCCGCCGGCCGTGCGGGGGGCGCCCCGACCGCCACCGCACTCCGCCCCTCCAGGGCCTTCGCCCGCTACGTGGCGCTGACCGCCGTCAACCCCACCACCGCCCTCTACTTCGCCGCGCTCACCACCGCCCAGGGCGCCGGCCTCGACTCCGGCCCGGCGGGTGCCGCCTTCCTCGTCGGTGTCGGCGCGGCCTCCCTCGTGTGGCAGCAGTCCCTGGTCGCCCTCGGCTCCCTCGCGGGCGGGCGCATCTCCCCGACGGCCCGCCTGTGGACCTTCCGCCTGGGCTACGGCCTGGTCGCCGCCTACGCGGTCAGGATCGCCCTGCCGCTGCCGTGAACGGAGACCTCCGGCACCGCACGGCACCGACAGCCGCGTAACGGGCTCCACCCCGGCCGGGTCCCTGCCCCGCCGGACCACGTCCGCCACCGGCCCGCGCCCCGCCTGCGTTCACGAGATCGTCACGTACGGCCTGCACGCGATGCGCGATCCTGGGCCGGTGAAGGGTGGACGGTGAACGAGGAACGCGTACGGGGGCGGGCGTGACGTGGCCGCAAGGGCTGCTCGGGTTCGCCGCCGGGCTGCTGATCTCCGCGGTCACCGCGCCCGTCGGGGTGTCCGGGGCGGTCTTCCTGCTGCCCGTGCAGGTCAGCGTCCTGGGGGTGCCCAGCCCGGCGGTGACACCGACCAACCTCCTCTACAACGTCGTGGCCGGCCCCGGCGCCCTGCTGCGCCACCACAGGACCGGACGTCTGCGGGGGCCGCTCACCCGCCTGCTCCTCGCCGGCACCGTGCCGGGCGTCGTCCTCGGCGCGGTGGTGCGCGTGTTCGCCGTCCCCGGCCCGCAGGTCTTCCGGCTCCTCGTCGCCGCCCTGCTGCTGCCCCTCGGCCTGTGGCTGCTGCTGCGCACGCTGCGCCCGGCGCCCGACCGCGCGCCCCGCCCGCCCTCGCCCCGCACCACCAGGGCGACGGCCCTGGCCGTCGGCGTGGTCGGAGGCGTCTACGGGATCGGCGGCGGCTCCCTCCTCGGGCCGATCCTGGTCGGCCGCGGAGCACCGGTCGCCGCCGTCGCACCCGCCGCGCTGGCCGCGACCTTCGTCACCTCGGTCGTCGGCGCGGCCACCTACGGGCTGCTCTCCCTCGCCGCCACGGGCGCGGTCGCCCCGGACTGGCTCCTCGGGCTGTGCTGCGGGCTGGGCGGCCTGCTCGGCGGACACCTCGGCGCCCGGCTCCAACCCCGCCTGCCCGAAAACGCGCTCCGCCTCCTGCTCGGCACCCTGGCCGCGGGAGTGGGCACGCTCTACGTCGTCCCGTTCCTGCGCTGACCACCGCCGGCCCGGCCGAAGTACTGTCGCCCGGACACCGTTTCGAACGATCCGACCTGGGGTGAACCCGTGACGACGACCCGCCTCTCGGCCCGCGCGGCCATCGCCTCCGTGACCGATCCGGGCAGCTTCACCGAACTGCCCGCCCCCGGTGCGCAGTCCCCCGCCGACGGCCCGCTGGCCTGGGCCGGTTACGACGACTCCCGCGCCCGTGCCACCGAGCGCACCGGCGAGCAGGAGTCCGTGGTCACCGGCACCGGCCGCATCGGCGGTCACGAAGCGGTCCTGGTCTCCTTCGAGTTCGGCTTCCTCGGCGGCTCGCTGGGCGGACGCACCGGGGACCGGCTCGAAGCCGCGTACACGCACGCCCGCGCGCAGCGCCTCCCCCTGGTCTCGCTGATCGCCACGGGCGGATCCCGCATGCAGGAGGGCATGCTCGCGCTGACCCAGCTGCAGCGCGTGGCCCGCCAGAGCGTGCTGACCCGGGCCGCCGGGCTCCCCCAGCTCGCCGTCCTGCGCGATCCGACCACCGGCGGCGGCTGGGCCACCTTGGGCGCCGGGGCCGACGTGGTCCTCGCGCTGCCCGGCGCCCAGGTCGGCTTCGCCGGGTCCCGGGTACGGCCGGCGGACGCGGACCCGGCGGCCTACACCGCCGAGGGGCAGTACGCCGCCGGGCACGTGGACGCCGTGGTCCCGCCCGACCGGCTGCCGGGCACCCTCGCGAACTGGCTCCGCGTCCTGGCGGCGCCCCGCTCCGGCGACCCGGTCGAGCCCCCGGGCGCGCCGGCCCGCGTACCCCCGCCCACGACCGGCTGGGACGCGGTGCGGCTGGCCCGCGATCCGGGCCGGCCGCACGCCGAGGCGTACCTGGACGCGTACTTCGACATCCGGCTGCACCTCTCCGGGGACCGGGCGGGCGGCAGGGATCCGGGGATGCTGTGCGGCTTCGGACTGCGGCGGGGCCGAGCCGTGGCGTACGCCGCCCAGTGCGGCACCGCCACCCGCCCGGCGGGCTACCGCACGGCCGCTCGCGTGGTCCGCCTCGCCGACCGGCTCGGCATCCCGGTCCTCACCCTCGTGGACACCCCGGGCGCGGCCAACGACGCGGACGCCGAACGCGCGGGAGCGGGCCCCGCCATCGCCGACACCTTCGCCGCGCTGGCCGCGGCCACCGTCCCCGTCACCACCCTCCTGATCGGCGAGGGCGGTTCGGGCGGCGCCCTCGCGCTGGCCGCGCCCGGCAACACCTGGGTGACCCCGGACAGCTACTTCTCCGTCATCGCCCCGGAACTGGCCGCGGCCATCCTCAAACGCCCTCCGTCGGCCGCCCCCGCCACCGCGGACCAGCTGCGCATCCGCCCCCAGGACCTGGTGGCGCTGGGCGTGGCCCGCGGCATCGTCGGCCCGGACACCGCCTGACGCCGGCGGCCGGCCGGGGGGCGCGTGCCGCGGCCGGCCGGTCGGGCCGGGTCGGTCAGGCCTGGGGGTGGTGGGCGTCGTAGCGGGCGAAGTTGCGCCAGCGCAGCGCGAGCAGGACCACCACCAGGACGCACGCCAGTCCCCCGCAGGTGACGGCGACCGGCGGGGAGGTCAGGTCGGCGGCACTGCCCGCGAGGAAGTCCCCGAGCCGTGGCCCGCCCGCGACGACCACGATGAAGACGCCCTGGAGGCGTCCGCGCATGTCGTCGGGGGTGGCGGCCTGCAGCATGGTGGTGCGGAACACCATCGAGACGGTGTCCGCGTACCCGGCCAGGGCCAGGAAGAACAGCCCCAGCCACAGGTTCCGGGTGAGGCCGAACACGGCGATGGCCAGCCCCCATCCGGTGACGGCGAGCAGGATCGCCAACCCGTGCCGCCGGATCCGCGCCTGCCAGCCGGAGAACAGCCCGCCCAGCAGCGCCCCGGCGGCGATCGCGGCCACCATCAGGCCGACCGTCCTGGCGTCGTCCCCGTACCGCAGCACGGCGATGGCCGGGAACAGCGCCTTGGGCTGGGCCAGCACCATGGCGGCCAGGTCCGTGAAGAAGGTCATGCGGATGTTGGGCCGGGTCCCGAGGAAGCGCAGCCCGTCGGCGACCGAGGCCCTCCCCCGCGCGCCCTCGGCCCGGTCCGGCTTCATCGACGGCAGCCGCCACATCGCGTACAGCGCGGCGGTGAAGGTGACGGCGTCGATCGCGTAGGCCCACGCGTAGCCCCCGACGGCGACGATCAGCCCGCCCAGGGCGGGGCCGACCATCGTGCCGAAGGTCATGGACACGGAGTTCAGGGCGTTCGCGGCGGGCAGCTGCTCCGTCGGCAGCAGCCGCGGGATCATGGCTGACCGCGCCGGTCCGGTCAACGCCCCGCAGACGGCCTGGAGCGCGACGACGGTGTACAGCTGCCACAACCGGTGGTGGCCGAGCAGTGCGGCCGCGGCGAGCGCGACCGACAGCGCGGCGGCGCCGAGGGAGCTGTACAGGCCGAGCTTGCGCCGGTCGACGGTGTCGGCGATGGCCCCGCCGTAGAGGCCGAAGACGATCAGCGGGACGAGGGTGAAGAGCCCCACCAGCCCGACCGCGAAACTGGACCGGGTGATGTCGTAGACCTGGAGCGAGATCGCGAGGGCGGTCATCGCCTGGCCGACCCAGGAGATCGTTCCGCCGAACCACAGCCTGCGGTAGTCCGGGGACGTACGGAGCGGAGTGAGGTCGGCGAATATCCGCCGCCGGGGGCGGGTCGGCGCGCTGGTACGAGTCACATCGGATGATAAGCATCGGCCCGTCGGCGCTCCCAGGGCCCCGGCCCGCCTGCGCCACCCACCGGCACCAGTCGCCCCATCCTGCTCCGGGCTCCCGGCGCGGGCGGCGCATTACCGGTAACTCGCCACTATCACCGGACATTTGACTGATTCGACGTGCGCTCCTCCCTACGTGTTCAGCTCATGATGAAAAGACTCGTATGTCCAGGGAGGCGTAGTGATCGAACCTGGCAACAGCACCGCGAGCACCGGCACGACGCAGAACACGGTGCGCCCCACCGTGCCCCTCACCGTCGGCGTCGAGGAGGAGTTCCTGCTCGTCGACGCCCGCACCCTCCGGGTGGTCCCCGCCGCCCCGCTGGTCCTGGCGACGGCCGCCGGCCTGCCGGGCGAGATGCACCCCGAAGGCACCCGCTACCAGGTGGAGATATCCACCCCGGTCGCCGACTCGGCGGCCTCGCTGCGCGCCGAACTCGTCGCGCTGCGGCGCACGCTCGGACGGGCCGCCCGCGCCCACGGCTGCCGGCTGCTGGCCGCTCCCTCTCCGGTCGTCGCACTGGAGGGGCCGCTGCACCTGACGGACGACCTGCCGCGCCAGCGCGAGCAGCACCGCCGCTTCGGCGCGCTCACCGACACCCTGGTCAGCTGCGGCCGCCACGTCCACATCGGCACGCTCGACGTGGACGCGGCGGTGGCGGTGTCCAACCGGATCAGACCATGGCTGCCCACGCTGATCGCGCTGGCCGCGAACTCGCCTTTCTGGGGCGGCCGTGACACCGGCCACTCCAGCTGGCGGGCGATGGCCTGGTCGGGCTGGCCCTCGGCGGGCCCGCCCCCGCACTTCACGTCCACGGCCCACTTCCGGCGCTCCGTGCAGACCCTGCTCGGCTCCGGGGCGGCCCTGGACACCAAGATGGTCTACTGGGACCTCCGCCCCTCCGGCCACTGGCCGACGCTGGAGTTCCGGGCGCCGGACATGTCCCCGGGCGTGGACTGCGCGGTCCTCCAGGCCGAACTGGCCCGCGCACTGGTCGCCACGGCGCTGCGCGAGTCCGCCGAGCGGATCCCGGAGCCGGCCGTACGGGACGACGTACTGCGCCTGGCGCGCTGGCGGGCGGCCCACGACGGCCTGGAGGGCTTCGGCCTCGACCCGTACACCGGCACGGAGCTGCCGGCGGCCGACCTCGCGGAGGCCCTGCTCGACCATGTCGCACCGGAACTGGCCGCCTCCGGCGACCTGGACCACGCGGCCAAGACCCTGGCCGCCCTCCTGCGCGACGGCTCGGGCGCCCACCGCCAACGCGCGGCCTACGCCCGCCGCCAGGACCTGACGGACGTCCTGCGCCACCTGGTGGACGAAACGGAGGACTTCTGACCCACCCGCGACCCGGCCGGCGCCCCGACGGCACCCGGGTACGCCGCAGCCGCAGGTGCCGCCGCCCGCACCTGCGGCTGCAAGGCCGCCGGGGGCGGGGAACGAGACAACGGGAAGCCGGTGCCGCGACGATGCACGGCGATGACGGGACAGCAGGAGCGCGATGTGGTGGCGGCGCAGGGTCACCCGGGATCGGACTGCTGGTCGAGGATCATCGCGGTGCCGCCTCCTGCGAGCGGAGCCCGTCGCCGTCGAGTCCCTGGAAGTAGCGTGCGACGTCGGGGAGGCCGATCCCGCGCAGCTCCTCCGGCCGTACGACGACCCGTAGTTCCGGAGTGACCGGCCGGTCCCGGCAGGCACGCAGGAAGGTGTCCGCGATCAGGGCGATCAACTCGTGGCCCGGGAGAGCGGTGACCCCCGCCGGCCCGGACCCCACCAGAGGGAGCGCGACCGGTCTGAGCAGGCCGTGGACGGAGACGGACTCCCACAGCCGGTCCAGGGCGACCCGCAGGGCGTCCGAGCTCGACCGGGCGATCAGGTCCTGCCCCCGTCTGCCGTGGGCGACCGCGAACACCCTGCGGCCGGGCTCGGCCAGCGGCACCGGGACCACCGTCCCGATCGGGTAGCGCAGGCGTTTGCCCCTCGGTTTGTCCCGGGCGCTCTCCCGCCCGACCGGCTGCACCGATCGCAGCCCCTTGCGGAGTTCCCGGTCGAGCAACGCCCGGTCGCCGCCGAAGACCCGGCGCAGCAGTTGTCCCTGCACGCTGCCCCGGCTGATGTCGAGGCCGTCCTCGACGGCCGTGTCGAAGGTGTCCCCGAAGCCGGCGACCAGGCTCGCGTCGGTCTCCTCGAAGAGGTCGCCGCTCTTGACGACGACCGTGGTCCGCAGCCGGGGGAACTCCTGGCGCAGCAGCTCGGCGCCGTCGCGTTCGCGCAGCTGCGCCCACAGGCCCCGGAGCGTCGCAAGCGCCGCCTCGTCGTCGGGCCGCTGCGCCACCAGCCGCTCCGCGACGGGCAGGGCGAGCTCGGGCCGGTCCCACCGGGTGTGGGTCCGGATCAATTCGGCGCAGGCCGCTTCGTACATCCCCGCCAGCCGCCGCACGAGGGGCCGGGCGAACTCCGCGTCGGCCACCTCGCCCAGCGGGCGTCCCCGCCACAGCCCGAGCGCCCGGTTGAGGAGCATCGTCGCCGTGGCCGAGCCGGTGTGGGCGGCCCGGTGGAAGAGTTCGGTGAACTGCAGGGCGTCGAGCCGGTCCGGGCCGAGCACCAGCCGGTAGGCCGACTCCTGGCCGCCGCAGGTCAGGAGCTCTCGGTCCGCAGCACGGGCTCGTCCGGGCCGCCGGGGGCCGGCTCCAGCGCCCGGCGCAGCTGAAGGACGCGCTTTTGCACCTCGGTCCGGTGGGCCCGGGTGATCCGGCCCCGCTCCGGCCTGCCCCAGAGGTCCGCGTACAGCTCCCCGGAGGCGACGGCCTCGCCCTCCGCCGCGACCAGGCGTAACAGCAGTTTGGCCGTGAGGGGGGTGAGCCGGATGCGGGCGCCTCCCCGTTCGAGCGTGGTGGCCCCGAGCACGCTCACGTAAACGTCCGTCAATCAGGACTCCATCGCCGGCTCCGTACCCCCATGCGGCCGTTCGAGCGTACCAAGGGAGCACCGACCGCGAAGGGCGGTCGGGATCATCGCCGTCTCCTGCTCGCCCCCTCCCCGGGCGGTGACCCTCACTGCACTGACGACACGTCAGCACCCGGAACCTCTCCTCGGACATCCCCCGGACCGGACGGGCGGACCGCCCCCGCCGACCGGATCCCGACCCCCTCGGCCGAAAAGGCCGGAGCCGCAGGTGGGATCGCCCTGCCAGTTTTCTGTCGTGACCGTATGGATGCCGCCCGCCCCGATCCCACCCCGCTTCCGAACCGATGGCCTGAGTCAACGGGCCTGACGCCGGCCTCACCCGCTGCTCAAAGCTGGTGAGAAGCACGGTCAGCACCCGCTCGCTGTTCGGCAACTTCAGGCTGCGCCCTCCCTTCCCCCGACTCCGGAGTACGGGTGACATCGCTCCTGGCAGCCACTCGCTGCGCTGGACCCCAAGAAATGGGGCACGACAGCCATCAGCACATGCAGTGTCTGCGACGGTCCGGTGGAGGGGCAGGAACTTCACTAGCGGTGGATCTCACTCACCGTCGCTACCGACGTCCTGCCGCTGCTGGTCAACGCCTGCTCGGCTGTCTGTGCCGCCGCACTGCCGCCAGGCGCTGCCAACCACCGTCCAGGACCCCACCTGGGCGGCCGACGTGCCGAAGCGCCACGGGCACTCCGCGGTGACGATCACCACAGACCTGTGCTCCCGCCTGCTGGGTGGAGTCGGGCGCGACGCGGCCGGGAAGGCTGCGTCCCTCGTGCGCGCCGACGGCGCGATAGCCCCGGAAAACGCCGGAGCCGCAGGTGCGAACGTTTCTGCACCTGCGGCTTGCGGTGGGGCGGGTGGGACTCGAACCCACGGCCGACGGATTATGAGTCCGCTGCTCTAACCGGCTGAGCTACCGCCCCTTCACGGCGTGGCGCGTACACCTGTGCGCGCCGTCTGCCGCAGCATAGCCGCTCATACGATCTCCTGCTTCGGATGCCCCGCATGATCGGCTTCGCCTGCTCAGTGAGACCGCGCTGAAGGCTGCCCGGTTCCCGGACGGGGCGGCAAAGAAAGAAGAGGGCCCCGTGGGGCCCTCTTGTCTTCCTTGCTCCCCCGGCTGGACTCGAACCAGCAACCCTCCGGTTAACAGCCGAATGCTCTGCCAATTGAGCTACAGGGGACTGCGCTCCCCCGACTGGACTCGAACCAGTAACCTGCCGGTTAACAGCCGGCTGCTCTGCCAATTGAGCTACAGGGGATTGCTGCGGTGCATCGAACAGCCCACCTCCGGCCTTGCCGGGGGGCGAGCGCCCGTTGCGAGACATAGATTAGCGCAAGCAGGGGGGTGCTCCGCCAATCGGTATCGACAGCAGGCCGGGCACCACACGACGAAGGGTGACAGGCATGCGGTACAAGGTCACGTTCGTGGTCGGACTGGCTCTCGGGTACGTGCTCGGAACACGGGCCGGACGCGAGCGCTACGAGAAGCTGAAGAAGTCCGCCCGGCAGGTCGCGCAGAATCCGGCGGTGCGCAACGCCGCCGAGACCGCGGGCCACACCGGGCGCGAGTACGCCGGGAAGGCGTTCGCCGTGGTGAGCGAGAAGGTGGGCGACGCCGTGCCGGAGTCGCTCGCCGGACGGGTGCGCGGGCTGCGCGGTCGCAGCAACGGCCAGGCCGTCGAGGACGACTGGGGCACCAGCAACACCTGACGCGCACCGGCCGCGCCCGGAGCCCCTGGGACCCCTGCGGTTCCAGGGGCTCCGGGACGGGCGACACCTGTGCCGCGTGCGGCAGAATTCTCCGCATGGGGATAGTCGCCGGGCTGGACAGCTCTTCCGCGTTCACACGCATCGTCGTCTGTGACACCGACACCGGCGCGGTGCTGCGCCAGGGGTACGCGCCCCATCCGCAGCCCGTGGGCGAACCGGACGGCGCCAGTCCCCACGAGGCCGACCCGCAGGCCTGGCTGCTCTCGCTCGGCGAGGCAGCCGGCGGCGGGATCCTGGAGGGGGTCCAGGCCATCGGCGTGTCCGCGCAGCAGCACGGCCTGCTGCCGCTGGACCCGCAGGGCGCCCTGGTCCGCCCGGCCCTCGTCGGCAACGACAAGCGCGGCCAGGTCGCGGCCGCCGACCTCACCGAGGCCCTCGGCGGGCGGCACGCCTGGGCCGAGGCCGTGGGCTCGGTCCCGCACTCCGCGCAGCCGGTCGCCAAGCTGGCCTGGCTGGCCCGCACCGAGCCCGAGGCGGCCCGCCGGGTGGCGGTGCTGATGTCCCCGCACGACTGGCTCGTCTGGCAGCTGCTGGGCCGCCCGGCGCGGCGGACGACCGACCGCGGCGGCGCGTCCGGCACCGGTTTCTGGTCGGCGGCCGCCGGGGCCTGGCGGCCCGACCTGGTCGAACTGGCGCTCGGGCACCGGGCGCTGCTGCCCGAGGTGCTCGGCCCGGCCGACGCGGCCGGGACCACGCCCGAGGGGCTGCTGATATCCGCCGGCACCGGCGAGACGATGGCCGCCGCCCTCGGCCTGGGGCTGGGCCCCGGCGACGCGGTGGTGTCCCTCGGGGCCTCCGGTTCGGTCATGGCGGTGCACCATGAGGCGCTGTCGGAGCCGGGCGGGCTGATCACCTCCCTGGCCGACGCCACCGGGATGCACCTGCCCGTGGTGAACACCTCCAACGCCGTACGGGCCCTGCGCGGCACCGCCGAGTTGCTGGGCACTGACCTGGAGGGGCTGTCCGAGCTGGCGCTGAAGTCGACGCCGGGCGCGCACGGCCTCGTCCTCCTGCCGTACCTGGAGGGTGAGCGGACCCCGAACCTGCCGCTGGCCGCCGGGACCCTCACCGGGCTGCGCCGGGATTCGATGAAGCCGGAGCACCTGGCCCGCGCGGCTTTCGAGGGCATGCTGTGCGGCCTGGTGGACGCCCTCGACGTGCTGCGTTCGCGCGGGGTCGAGATTCGCCGGGTGTTCCTGCTCGGCGCGGCCGCCGAGCTGCCCGCCGTGCAGGCCGCGGCCCCCGGGCTGTTCGGTACGCAGATCGTCGTACCGGCGCCGGCCGCCTACGCGGCGCTGGGCGCGGCCCGCCAGGCCGCCTGGGCGCTCGGTGTGGCTCAGGGCACTCTGGCTCCGCACACCCCGCCGGTCTGGCCCGCCCCCGCGGCGCAGGTGTTCGAGCCGGACGAGGACTTCGCAGCCTGGCAGGGCGTGCGGCAGCAGTACGTCGCGACGCGCGAGCAGATCCACCCCGGGGCGTTCTGAGCGGTACGGCCCGGCCCCGGGCCGGGGTCGTAGGACCCCCGCCCCGGTCCCCGGCCCGGGCCTCGTCCTTTTGACCGGCCTTTGCGAAATCGGGTGGGGTCGCAGAGCCGATTGGCCGAAGATGGGTTGAACCCCTCGATCGTGCCGACCGGAGCCTGCGCGTGCTCATACGACTTCTGCGGACCCACCTGGGTCCGTACCGGAAACCCATCGCGGCGCTGATCCTGCTGCAACTGCTGCAGACCAGCGCCAGCCTCTACCTGCCCACCCTGAACGCCGACATCATCGACAACGGTGTCGTCCACGGCGACACCGGCTACATCCTGCGCTTCGGTGCGCTGATGCTCGGCGTCTCGCTCGTCCAGCTCGTCTGCAACGTCGGAGCCGTCTACTACGGCGCCCGCACCGCCGCCGCCGTCGGCCGCGACGTCCGCGCCGCCGTCTTCGACCGGGTGCAGAGCTTCTCCGCCAGGGAGCTCGGCCAGTTCGGCGCCCCGTCGCTGATCACCCGTACGACGAACGACGTCCAGCAGGTCCAGATGCTGGTGCTGATGACCTTCACCCTGATGGTCTCGGCCCCGATCATGTGCATCGGCGGCATCGCCATGGCGCTCTCGCTGGACGTGCAGCTGTCGGGCGTCCTGCTGGCCGTCGTCCCCGTGCTCGGGGTCTCGGTCGGCGCCGTCGTCCTCAGGACGCGGCCGCTGTTCCGCCAGATGCAGGACCGCCTGGACACCGTGAACCGGGTGCTGCGCGAGCAGATCACCGGCAACCGCGTGATCCGCGCCTTCGTCCGCGACGACTACGAGAAGGACCGCTTCCGGGAGGCCAACGCCGACCTCACCGGCGTCTCGCTGGCCTCCGGCAAGTTGCTGGCGCTGATGTTCCCGACCGTGATCGTGGTCGTGAACATCTCCAGCGTCGCCGTCATCTGGTTCGGTGCCATGCGCGTCGACAGCGGCGGCATGGAGATCGGCCAGCTGACGGCCTTCCTCGCCTACCTGATGCAGATCGTCATGTCGGTGATGATGGCCACCTTCATGTTCATGATGGTGCCGCGCGCCGAGGTCTGCGCCGAACGCATCCAGGAGGTGCTGGACACCGCGTCCAGCGTCGTCCCGCCCGCCGACCCGGTGCGCGAGCTCGGCCGCCGAGGGGTCCTGGAGCTGCGCGGCGCCGACTTCCGCTACCCGGGCGCCGAGGCTCCGGTGCTGCGCGGCGTGGACCTGGTGGCCCGTCCGGGCGAGACCACGGCGGTCATCGGCTCCACCGGCAGTGGGAAGTCCACCCTGCTGGGCCTGGTGCCGCGGCTCTTCGACGCGACCGGCGGCCAGGTGCTGGTCGACGGCGAGGACGTACAGCGCCTCGACCCCGACCTCCTGGCCAAGACGGTGGGCATGGTCCCGCAGAAGCCCTACCTGTTCTCCGGAACCATTGCCTCCAACCTGCGCTACGGACGCCCCGACGCCACCGACGAGGAGTTGTGGCGGGCCCTGGAGGTCGCCCAGGCCAAGGAGTTCGTCTCGGCGCTGGAGGGCGGCCTGGCCGCCCCCGTCACCCAGGGCGGCACGAACGTCTCCGGCGGCCAGCGCCAGCGCCTGGCCATCGCCCGCACCCTGGTGCAGCGCCCGGAGATCTACCTCTTCGACGACTCCTTCTCGGCCCTGGACTACGCGACGGACGCGGCGCTGCGCGCGGCGCTCGCCCGCGAGACGGAGGACGCGACCGTGGTCATCGTCGCCCAGCGGGTCGCGACGATCCGCGACGCCGACCGGATCATCGTCCTGGACGAGGGGCAGGTCGTGGGCGAGGGACGCCACCACGAGCTGATGGCCGGCAACGAGACCTACCGGGAGATCGTGCTCTCCCAGCTGACGGAGGCGGAGGCCGCATGAGCGGGCCCGGAGGACGGATGATGATGGGGCCGGCCCAGCGGTCCCTGGACTTCAAGGGGTCGGGCAAACGGCTGCTGGCCCAGCTCGCGCAGGACCGGGCCAAGCTGTGGGGCATGGTCCTCGCCGTCGTCGGCAGCGTCGCCTGCGCCGTCGTGGGGCCGAAGATCCTCGGCGACGCGACCGACCTGGTCTTCGCGGGGATCGTCGGCCGGGAGATGCCGGCCGGTGTCACCAAGCAGCAGGCACTGGACGCGATGCGCGCCCGCGGCGACGAGGGCATGGCGGACATGCTGTCGGGCACCGACTTCACTCCGGGCCGGGGCATCGACTTCGGCGCGGTCGGCGTGGTGGCGGTCTGGGCGCTGGTGGTCTTCACCCTGGCCGGCCTGCTGATGCTGGTCGCGACCAGGCTGTCGAACCACGTCATGAACGGCACCCTGTACCGGATGCGCGAGGAGCTCCAGGCAAAGCTGTCGCGCCTGCCGCTGTCGTACTTCGACCAGCAGAAGCGCGGCGAGGTGCTGAGCCGGGCCACGAACGACATCGACAACATCGGCCAGACGCTCCAGCAGACGATGGGGCAGCTGCTCAACTCCCTGCTGACGATCGTCGGTGTGCTCGCGATGATGTTCTGGATCTCGCCGCTGCTGGCGCTGGTCGCGGTCGGGACCGTCCCGGTCTCGGTGTACGTGGCCGCGAAGATCGGCAAGAAGTCGCAGCCGCAGTTCGTGGAGCAGTGGAAGACGACCGGCGCCTTGAACGCCCACATCGAGGAGATGTACTCCGGGCACACCCTGGTGAAGGTGTTCGGCCGGCAGAAGGAGTCCGCGGCGGTCTTCGCCGAGCAGAACGAGGCGCTGTACCGGGCCTCGTTCAAGGCGCAGCTGGTCAGCGGCATCATGCAGCCGGTGATGTTCTTCATCTCGAACATCAACTACGTGCTGATCGCCGTGGTCGGCGGGCTCCGGGTCGCCTCCGGCACCCTGTCGATCGGTGACGTGCAGGCCTTCATCCAGTACTCGCGGCAGTTCTCGATGCCGCTGACCCAGGTCGCGTCGATGGCGAACCTCGTGCAGTCCGGCGTCGCCTCGGCGGAGCGGGTCTACGAGCTGCTCGACGCTCCGGAGCAGGAGCGCGACGCCGACGTGCCGGAGCGCCCGCAGGAGCTGCGCGGCCGGGTCACCTTCGACAAGGTGGCCTTCCGCTACGAGCCCGACCGGCCGCTCATCGAGAACCTGTCGCTGTCGGTGGAGCCGGGCCACACGGTCGCGATCGTGGGCCCGACGGGCGCCGGCAAGACCACCCTGGTGAACCTGCTCATGCGGTTCTACGAGGTCACGGGCGGGGAGATCGCCCTGGACGGGGTCGACATCGCCAAGATGACCCGCGAGGAACTGCGCGGCGGCATCGGCATGGTGCTCCAGGACACGTGGCTGTTCGGGGGCACCATCGCGGAGAACATCGCCTACGGTGCTGCGCGCGAGGTCACGCGGGCCGAGGTGGAGGAGGCGGCGCGGGCCGCGCACGCGGACCGGTTCATCCGGACCCTGCCGGACGGCTACGACACCGTGTTGGACGACGAGGGCTCGGGCGTCAGCGCGGGCGAGAAGCAGCTGATCACCATCGCGCGGGCGTTCCTGTCGGACCCGGTGATCCTGGTCCTCGACGAGGCGACGAGTTCGGTGGACACCCGGACCGAGGTGCTGATCCAGAAGGCGATGGCGCGGCTCGCGCACGGCCGCACGTCGTTCGTGATCGCGCACCGGCTCTCCACGATCCGCGACGCCGACCTGATCCTGGTGATGGAGAGCGGCTCGATCGTGGAGCAGGGCACGCACGAGGAGCTGCTGGCGTCGGACGGCGCCTACGCCCGGCTGTACGCGGCGCAGTTCGCCCAGGCGGTCGCCGAGGTCGACTGACCGCGGCGGCGGCATGGGAGCGCGAGCGCATGCCGGCCGGGGGGGTGGGGGCGAGCGGGCAGGGCCCGAGCGGATGGGGCCCGAGGGGGCGGGGGGCGTCCTGCGGGGCGCCCCTCTCCCGTCCGCTGCGCCGTGGCCCGACCGGTCTCAGTCGAGGTACCCGCGCAGCTGGTCGGCGAAGGCGTGGTCGCGCAGCTTGTTGAGGGTCTTGGACTCGATCTGCCGGATCCGCTCGCGCGTCACGCCGAAGATCCGGCCGATCTCCTCCAGGGTGCGCGGCCGTCCGTCCACGAGTCCGTACCGCAACTGCACGACCTTGCGCTCGCGTTCGCCGAGGGTCGACAGGACCGCTTCCAGGTGCTCGCGCAGCAGGAAGAAGGCGGCGGACTCCACGGGGGACGCTGCGTCCCCGTCCTCGATGAGGTCGCCGAGCGCGACGTCGTCCTCCTCGCCGACGGGGGCGTGCAGGGAGACCGGCTCCTGGGCGAGGCGCAGTACCTCCAGGACCCGCTCGGGGGTCAGCTCCAGGTGGACGGCGACTTCTTCGGCGGTGGGTTCGTAGCCGCGTTCCTGGAGCATGCGGCGCTGGACGCGCACGACGCGGTTGATGAGCTCGACGACGTGGACGGGCACGCGGATGGTCCGGGCCTGGTCGGCGAGGGCCCGGGACATCGCCTGCCGGATCCACCAGGTGGCGTAGGTGGAGAACTTGTACCCGCGGGCGTAGTCGAACTTCTCAACGGCCCGGATCAGCCCCAGGTTCCCCTCCTGCACCAGGTCGAGCATGGTGAGTCCGCGGCCCACGTACCGCTTCGCGACCGAGACGACGAGGCGCAGGTTCGACTCGATGAGGCGCCGTTTGGCCATGCGTCCCATGACGACGAGCCGGTCGAGGTCGAGGGCGAGCTGGGAGTCCAGGTCCGGGGTGGAGCCGAGCTTCTCCTCGGCGAACAGCCCGGCTTCGACGCGCCGCGCGAGGTCGACCTCCTCCGCGGCGGTGAGCAGCGGGATCCTGCCTATCTCGCGCAGGTACTGGCGGAACAGGTCGGCGGAGGGTCCCGCTCCGCCCGCGTTGTCGCCGCTGTCCCGGCTGCGCTGCACGGGCACGGGCTCGATGAGCTCCAGTACCTCGGGCTCTTCGTCCACGGCTTCGGCCTCCGAGGACTCGCTCGCGTTCACGGTCAGGGTCCGGGTCTGCACGGGGGCGACCTCCAGGGCTCCGAGGACGGGGGCACCGCATTCAGTGTGGGGTAAGACACATCGCTGCCACGAGGGGCGTGCGAGCACTTTCTGAGTCCGGCGCGTGACCGATGGTTACCCCCGCCCGGGAACCCCGATGCGGCTCGGACGCATGTCCGAGATGATCGTCTTCAGGCGCGGGTACGCAACCCGCCTGCCGGTGCGCGGCGTGGACGCGGCGAAGCCCGTGCGACGCGACGTCGGTGTCCTGCAAGGGAGTTGGCGGTCACCCGCATCCGGTCGGCGCGGGGCGGCTGGTGTCGCAGCCGATGCCGGCCCTGCGGGACCGCACGGCCATGAGCGGCGTCGAGCGCCGCCTCGCACTGGTGCGGCCCGCGTACTTCGACCGGGCGGCGCTGGTGACCGGCCGGGCCGGCCCCCCGGCCCATGGTCTGCCGGTATGCCCGGTATGCCCGGTCCGGCCCCCGGGCGCGCCTCAGACGGTGTCCGGCTGGACGGGCTCGATGCGGACCGCGCAGACCTTGAACTCCGGCATGCGGGAAGTGGGGTCGAGGGCCGGGTTGGTCAGGGTGTTGGCGCGGCCCTCGCCCGGCCAGTGGAAGGGCATGAAGACCGTGTCCGCGCGGATGGCGTCCGTGATGCGCGCCGGTGCCACGGCGCGGCCGCGGCGGGAGACGACCGCCAGGGGGCTGCCGTCGACCGCACCGATGCGGGCGGCGAGGCGCGGGTGGAGTTCCACGAAGGCACCGGGAGCGGCCTCGTTGAGCTCGTCCACCCGGCGGGTCTGTGCACCGGACTGGTACTGGGCGACCACGCGGCCGGTGGTGAGCAGGAGCGGGTAGTCCGCGTCGGGGACCTCGGCGGCGTCGCGGTGGACGACGGGGACGAAGCGGGCCCGGCCGTCGTCGGTGGCGAAGCGGTCCAGGAAGAGCCGCTCGGTGCCGGGCGACCCTTCCGGGCACGGCCAGAAGACGCCCTGTTCGGACACGATGCGGTCGTAGGTGATACCCGAGTAGTCCGCGGGGCCGCCGGCCGAGGCACGGCGCAGTTCACCGAAGACCTCTTCGGGGTCGGTGGGGAAGCCCTTCTCCACGCCCAGGCGGGCGGCGAGCCCGTGCAGGACTTCCAGGTCGCTGCGGACGCCCGGGGGCGGGGTGAGGGCGCGGCGCCGCAGCAGGACGCGGCCCTCCAGGTTGGTGGTGGTGCCGGTCTCCTCCGCCCACTGGGTGACGGGCAGGACGACGTCGGCGAGGGCGGCCGTCTCGGAGAGCACGACGTCGGCCACGGCGAGGAAGTCCAGGGAGCGGATCCGGTCCTCGACGTGGGCGGCGCGCGGGGCGGAGACCACCGGGTTGGAGCCCATCAGCAGCAGGGACTTCACGTCGGTGCCGAGGGCGTCGAGGAGTTCGTAGGCGCTGCGGCCGGGACCGGGGAGGGCGTCCGGGTCGACGCCCCAGACCTCGGCGACGTGCGCCCGCGCGGCGGGGTCGGTGAGCTTGCGGTAGCCGGGGAGCTGGTCGGCCTTCTGGCCGTGCTCGCGTCCGCCCTGGCCGTTGCCCTGGCCGGTGAGGCAGCCGTAGCCGGAGTGGAGGCGGCCGGCCCGGCCGGTGGCCAGGCACAGGTTGATCCAGGCGCCGACTGTGTCGGTGCCCTTGGACTGCTGCTCCGGACCGCGGGCGGTCAGGACCATCGCGGACTCGGGGGCGCAGAAGAGGCCGACCGCCTCGCGCAGGGCCGGGACCGGGACGCCGGTGATGCGTTCCACCAGCTCGGGCCAGTGGGCCATGGCGGCGGCCCGGGCCTCCTCCCACCCGGTGGTGCGGGCGGCGATGAACTCCTCGTCGGTGCGGCCGTCGGCGACCACGAGGTGCAGCAGCCCCAGGGCGAGGGCGAGGTCGGTGCCGGGGCGCGGAGCCAGGTGCAGGTCGGCCTGTTCGGCGGTGCGGGTGCGGCGCGGGTCCACGACGATGAGGGTGCCGCCGTTCGCCTTGAGCTCGGTGAGGAAGCGCAGGGCGGGCGGCATGGTTTCGGCCGGGTTCGAGCCGACGAGGATCACGCAGCCGGTACGGGGGATGTCCTCCAGCGGGAAGGGCAGGCCGCGGTCCAGCCCGAAGGCCTTCTGGTGGGCGGCGGCGGCCGAGGACATGCAGAAGCGGCCGTTGTAGTCGATCTGCGAGGTGCGCAGGGCGACGCGGGCGAACTTGCCGAGCGCGTACGCCTTCTCGTTGGTGAGGCCGCCGCCGCCGAAGACCCCGACCGCGTCCGGCCCGTGCACGTGGGCCGTGCGGGCGAGTCCCGCGGCGACCGCGTCGAGGGCCTCCTCCCAGGTGGCGGGTTCGAGCCGCCCTGCGTGGGTGCGGACGAGCGGCTCGGTCAGGCGCACCCGGGAGGAGAGCACGGCGGGGGCGGTGCGGCCCTTGCCGCACAGCGCGCCCCGGTTGACCGGGAAGTCGGCGCGCTCCTCCACCGTCACGCCCGTGCCGCCCGGCTGGGGGCGCAGGTTCATCCCGCACTGCAGCGCGCAGTAGGGGCAGTGCGTGGCGGTGGCGGTGGCTTCCGGCGTGTGCATGCGGTCCAGCGTGCGTCGGCGGTGTTACGCCCGCCGCCACTGCCGCGTTACGGATGGGGGTGCTGCACCTCAGCGCGGTGCGCCGCCGCCGGTGAGGGCTGCGGTGAGAGCCGGCCGCAGCTCGGGCCGGTCGAGGATTTCCACGAACACGATCCGGCCGTGGACGACGTCGAGGATCAGGTGTCCCCGGTCCGGGAGCAGCTGCACGCAGCGGTGGCCCGGCCCGTACGGCGTCCCCGCCGGGTGGGGTGCGGTGCGGAAGCTCTGGCAGAAGTCGTCGCCGCAGCCGCAGTCGGCGACGAGCCGGAGGTCGTGGGCGCAGACGGCGAGATCGCGTTCGCCCTCCTCCTCCAGCAGCCGCACGAGTTCGGCGCTCAGCCCGGGGAGGACGTCGCGCATGAGGGGTGCGGCGGTGTGGTCGTCCTGGTGCACGGGCCGACCGTAACCCGGCACCCCCGTCCGCGGCGCGCCCCTTTCACGGCCCCTACGGACCGAGACCGCCGGAGATGCGGTGCCCACCGGCCGCCGGTGCGGCAGCGGCCGGCAGCCACCACGGCAGCGGCAGCCGTCCAGCGGTCAGTGGCCCCTCAGGTGCTGCACCGTGAAGCCCGCGGTCCAGCCGCCGTCCACCGCGAGCTCGGCGCCCGTCATGTACCCGGCGGCGTCGGACAGGAGGAACGCGACCGCGGCGGCCACCTCCTCGGGGACGCCGACGCGGCCCATGGGGGTCAGGCCGGCGGCGGAGGAGGTGTTGACGATGGAACCGCCGCCCTGCGCCCGCAGCAGGGGGATCGCGGTCTTGATCCCGATGAACACGCCGACCAGGTTGATCTCGACGACCCGGCGGAAGGCCTCGACGCTCTCGTGCTCCAGCAACCGGCCGGAGGCGATGCCGGGGTTGTTCACGAGGCCGTCGATCCGGCCGAACTCGGCGACCGCGTAGGCGGAAAATCCAGCGGTGCGTCAGTCTGCCAGAGCCGCCAGCGCCCGCGACACCCCTTGTTCCTTCGGCCCCAGGAAGTGCGGGGCCGGCTTGAAGGCGGCGTCCAGAGCCGCCTTCCCCGAGGCGAAGAACTCGCGCGCCTGGCCGTAGTACCACGTGGAGTCGTGCACATCGGCGACTCCGACGCCGTAGGGGTCCAGGCCGGCCGCCCGGCACAGGGCGACGGCCCTGCGTATGTGGAAGCCCTGGGTGACCAGCACGGCCCGGTCGACCCCGAAGATCTCCTTGGCCCGCACGCAGGAGTCCCAGGTGTCGAAGCCCGCATAGTCGCTGACGATCCGCCCGTCCGGGACCCCCTTCCCCGTCAGGTACGTGCGCATGGCGTCGGGCTCGTCGTACTCCCGGCGGCTGTTGTCCCCCGTGACCAGGACGACCTTGACCTTGCCGGTGCGGTACAACTCGGCGGCGGCGTCCAGCCGGTCGGCGAGGTAGGGGGTGGGCCGCCCGCGCCACAGGCCGGCCCCGAACACCACCGCCACGTCGGCGGCGGGCGCGTCGGCCGTCGTCCGCAGCCGGTCGGCGGCCGACGCGTGCGTCCACGCCGACGGGAGCAGCGCCAGCACGCAGCCCGCCATGACCGCCTGCACCGCCAGCCGCCTGCCCCGTACCCCGCGCGGCCGTCTCGGCCACCGCGGCCGTTCCGGCCGCCCCGACCGCCTCGATCGCTCCGGCCGCCACTCCCCCACGGCACCCACCGCGCCCACCACAGCCCGCGCCCGCACCAGCACGCCCACCCGGATCCGCACCAGCGCCGGCACCAGCACCCGTGCCCCCACCCGGCTCTTGATCTCCATGACCGCCCCTCCCGCACACCGCCCGGACCACACACCGTTCGCACACATTGACGATCACCGCCCGGCGCGGAGTTCCGTTCCCGCCCCCTTTCACTCGTACGAACGACCGAGTGAGCACCCGGCAAACACCCGTCACCCCCGCGCAACGCAGCGGCAACGTCCACCCCGCAGGATCGGTCCATGACGGAGCCGGTGCACCCTCCCGACATCCCCTCCCTCCCGTTCGGCAGCGCGGCCGAGCTGCTGACCCGGATCACCACCCAACTCGGCACGCAGCTCAGCGGACTGCGACCGCCCCGCACCCGCCCCCTCGGAGACCACCCATGCAGCAGCCCACCCTCGTCGCCGTGGCCCACGGCAGCCGCGACCCGCGCGCCCTGCGCACCGCCCTCGCCCTCCTCGAACGGGTCCGCGAGCTCCGCCCGCGGCTCGACGTCCGGCTCGGCCACATCGAGCTGAACGAGCCGCTGCTCGACGACACGCTGCGCGCGACGTCCGGCGCGGCCGTGCTCGTCCCGCTGCTGCTCGGCCGCGGGCACCACGTCAAGCACGACCTTCCCGCGGCCGCCGCCCGGGCCCCCCACCTGCGCATCCGCGTGGCTTCCCCACTGGGCCCCCACCCCCTGCTCGCCGAGGCGCTGCGCGACCGGCTCGTGGAGGCCGGCTGGAGCGCCGGCACCGCCGTGGTGCTGGCCGCCGCCGGCTCCCGCGACCCCGACTCGGCGGCCGACACCCGCCGCACCGCCGCGCTGCTCTCCGGCCGTCTCGGCGGCGTCCCCGTGGTGCCGGCCTACGCCTCGGCCGCCGCGCCCAGCGCGCCCGAGGCGGTCCGGGCGCTCGCCGCCCGCGGCCACCACCGGATCGCCGTGGCCTCGTACTTCGCCGCTCCCGGCCGCTTCGCCACCCAGACCGCCGCGGCCTCGCCCGCCCTCGCCGCCGCCCCGCTGGGCGACCATCCGGCCCTGGCCCGGCTGCTGCTGCGCCGCTACGACGAGGCCCTGGGCCGTCCCGCGGCCCGCCTCCGGCCGGAACTCGTCTCCGCCTGATCCCGGTTTGTCAGTCGTTGCGGTTACCGTCTTGTCATGGAAGGCACCGCGCACGCCCCCGCAGACGACCTCTACTCGCCCTACGACCCGGCCGACACCGAGCGCTTCGCCGCCGAGCCCGACAAACGGCCCGGGCGCACCGCCTTCCAGCGCGACCGCGCCCGCGTTCTGCACTCCGCCGCGCTGCGCCGCCTCGCCGGAAAGACCCAGGTGGTCACCCCCGGCACCCGCTCCTACGACTGGGACGCCAGCCCCCGCACCCGCCTCACGCACTCGCTGGAGTGCGCCCAGGTCGGACGCGAGCTCGGCGCCGCCCTCGGCTGCGACCCCGACCTCGTGGAGGCCGCCTGCCTCTCGCACGACATGGGCCACCCGCCCTTCGGCCACAACGGCGAGGAGGCGCTCAACGAGTTCGCCAAGGACTGCGGCGGATTCGAGGGCAACGCCCAGTCGCTGCGCCTGCTGACGCGGCTGGAGCCGAAGCGCTTCGTGCCCGACCCGGCGAGCGGGCAGCCGGTCAGCGTCGGCCTCAACCTCACCCGGGCCTGCCTGGACGCCGCCACCAAGTACCCGTGGGCGCGCGGCGGCCACCCGACCGACCCCGACTCGGTCAAGTTCGGCGCGTACGAGGACGACCTGCCGGTCTTCGAGTGGCTGCGCCGCGGCGCGCCCGCCGACCGCAAGTGCTTCGAGGCCCAGGTCATGGACTGGGCGGACGACGTCGCCTACTCCGTCCACGACTTCGAGGACGGCCTGCACGCCGGGCACCTCGATCCCAACCTCCTCTTCGCCGAGCCCGAACGGGCCGCGATCTGGCAGGTCGCCATCGGCCGGTACGTCCCCGCCGACACCTCCCCCGAGGAACTGCGCGCCGCCCTCGACCGGCTGATGGAGCAGGAGTGGTGGCCGCACGGGTACGACGGTTCCGCCGTCGCCCAGGCCCGGCTGAAGGACGCCACGAGCCAGCTGATCGGCCGGTTCTGCCTGGCGGCGGAGGGCGCCACCCGGGAGGCGTACGGCTCGGGCCGCCTCACCCGGTACGGCGCCGAGCTGGTGGTCCCGCGCGAGGCGCGCCAGGAGTGCGCGGTCCTCAAGGCCGTCGCCGACCTGTATGTCATGCAGCGTGAGGAGCAGGAGCGCATCCGCGCCGACCAGCGCATCGTCCTGGCCGAACTGGCCGAGGCGCTCAGCGCCCGCGCCCCCGAGGGCCTGGACCCGCAGTTCCGCGCCATCTTCGACGCCGCCGGCGACGACAAGGCCAGGAAGCGGGCGGTCATCGACCAGATCGCGTGCCTCACCGACGCTTCCGCCCGTTCCCTGCACGCGCGTCTCACCCGGCGCACCCGACGCGCCGAGGGGTGAGCCGATCGAGCCACTCCCCCTTCACGCGGCAGGCTCAGTGCGGGACGCTCGCATGTGCTCGCATGTGGCGCAGAGGTTATGAGGAGGCATCAGGTGGTCGACGCACACCGGACGTTCGTCATCGTCGGCGCGGGGCTCGCCGGGGCGAAGGCGGCCGAAACGCTGAGGTCCGAGGGGTTCACGGGGCGGGTGATCCTGATCGGCGACGAGCGTGACCATCCGTACGAGCGCCCCCCGCTGTCCAAGGGCTACCTGACCGGCAAGGAGGAGCGCGAGAGCGTCTTCGTCCACGAGCCGTCCTGGTACGCGGCGTCCGACATCGAGCTGCACCTCGGCCAGCCCGCGGTCCACCTCGACCGGGAGGCCAAGCGGGTGGTCCTCGGTGACGGCACGGTCGTGCACTACGACAAGCTGCTGCTGGCCACCGGTGCCGAGCCGCGCCGCCTGGACATCCCCGGCACCGGGCTGGCCGGGGTGCACCACCTGCGCCGGCTCGCGCACGCCGAGCGGCTGCGCCACGTCCTGGCGGGCCTCGGCAGGGACAACGGCCATCTGCTGATCGCCGGCGCCGGCTGGATCGGCCTGGAGGTCGCCGCCGCGGCCCGCGGGTACGGCGCCGAGGTGACCGTCGTCGAGCCGGAGGCCACCGCGCTGCACGCCGTGCTCGGCCCCGAGATCGGCCGGCTCTTCGGCGACCTCCACGCCGACCACGGGGTCCGCTTCCACTTCGGTGCCCGGCTGACCGAGATCATCGGCCAGGACGGCATGGTGCTGGCCGCCCGTACGGACGACGGGGAGGAGCACCCCGCGCACGCGGTGCTCGCCGCGATCGGGGCCGCGCCGCGGACGGCGCTCGCGGAGACCTCGGGACTGGCCCTCGTCGACCGGGAGCACGGTGGCGGCATCGCCGTGGACGCCTCCCTGTGCACGTCGGACCCCGACATCTACGCCGTGGGCGACGTGGCGGCCGCCCACCACCCCGCCGTGGGGACCCGGCTGCGCGTGGAGCACTGGGCGAACGCGCTGAACGGCGGCCCGGCCGCCGCCCGCGCGATGCTGGGCCACCCGGTCAGCTACGACCGGGTGCCGTACTTCTTCTCCGACCAGTACGACGTGGGCCTGGAGTACTCGGGCTACGCCCCGCCGGGCGGCTACGACCAGGTGCTGATCCGGGGGGACGTGGGCAAGCGGGAGTTCATCGCGTTCTGGTTGTCGGAGGGACGCGTCCTCGCCGGAATGAACGTGAACGTGTGGGACGTCACCGAGCACATCCAGGCCCTGATCAGGTCCAAGACCGCCGTGGACCGCGAAGCCCTTTCGGACCCGTCGGTTCCGCTTGCCTCGCTGGTTCCGGTGGAGGGGGCCTGACGGGTTTGTCCGCGCCCGGCCGTAGACTTCACGGGTGGCAGGACGGATCAACGACGACGACGTGAAGGCGGTACGGGACGCGGTCCCGATCGACGCCGTGGTCTCCGACTACCTCCAACTGCGCAACGCCGGCGGCGGCAACCTCAAGGGCCTGTGCCCCTTCCACGACGAGAAGTCCCCCTCCTTCCAGGTCAGCCCCAGCAAGGGCCTCTACCACTGCTTCGGCTGCCAGGCGGGCGGGGACACCCTCGACTTCGTCATGAAGATCGACCACCTCTCCTTCTCCGAGGCGGTCGAACGCCTGGCAGGCCTGGCCGGGATCACCCTGCGGTACGAGGAGGGCGGCTACACCGCCGGCACCAGCGGCCGCGGTGAGCGCATCCGGCTGGTCGAGGCCCACCGGGAGGCCGCCCGCTTCTACGTCGGCCAGCTGGAGGGCCCCGAGGCCGAGATCGGCCGCAAGTTCCTGGCGGAGCGCGGCTTCGACCAGGCCGCGGCCGCCCACTTCGGCGTCGGGTACAGCCCGGCCGGCTGGGACCACCTGACCCGCTTCCTGCGCGGCAAGGGCTTCACCGACAAGGAACTGATCACCTCGGGGCTCGCCCAGGACAGCCGCAGCGGCAAGCCGATCGACCGCTTCCGCGGCCGCCTGATGTGGCCGATCCGCGACATCAGCGGCGAGGTGGTCGGCTTCGGCGCGCGCAAGCTGCGCGACGACGACAACGGGCCCAAGTACCTGAACACCCCCGAGACGGCGATCTACAAGAAGTCCCAGGTCCTGTACGGCATCGATCTGGCGAAGAAGGAGATCGCGAAGACCTCCCGGGCCGTGGTCGTCGAGGGCTACACGGACGTGATGGCCTGCCACCTGGCCGGCGTCACCACCGCGATCGCGACCTGTGGCACCGCCTTCGGCGGCGACCACATCAAGATCCTGCGCCGGCTGCTGATGGACAACGCCACCGCCGAGGTGATCTTCACGTTCGACGGCGACGCGGCCGGGCAGAAGGCCGCCCTGCGCGCCTTCGAGGACGACCAGAAGTTCGCGGCCGAGACCTCCATCGCGATCACCCCGGGCGGGATGGACCCCTGCGACCTGCGCCTGGCGCAGGGGGACGCGGCGGTGGCCGCCCTGGTGGAGTCCCGTACGCCGCTGTTCGAGTTCGCCCTGCGACACATCGTCGCCCGGCACAACCTGGAGAACCCGGCGGGGCGGGCCGCCGCCCTGGACGAGGCGGCTCCGGTGGTCGCCAACATCAAGAACATCGCCATCCAACACGAGTCGGCGGTCCAGCTGGCGGGCATGCTGGGCATCCGCGACGAGCAGTTCGTGGTCAAGCGGGTCGCCCAGCTCGCCCGGTGGGCGCGCGAGCGCGGCCAGGGCGGCGGACCGCAGGGCGGGCAGCACGGCGGTCCGCAGCGGGGCGGCCCCCAGCGCGGCCGATCCTCCTACGAGGCCGTGGAGGCCCCGGCTCCGCAGCCGGCCGGGGGTCCCGCGCTGAACCTGCGCAGCCCCGCCCACCGCACCGAGCGCGAGCTGCTGAAGCTGGCCCTCCAGCGGCCGGCCCTGGTCTCCCCGGCCTTCGACGCGTACGGGATGGACGAGTTCACCGCTCCGCCCTACGCCGCCGTGCGCCAGGCGATCCTGGACGCGGGCGGCGCCGCGCTCGGCACGGAGGACTATCTGGCCCGGGTCCGCGAGGCCGCCCCCAACGACACCGTGCGCGCCCTCGTCACGGAGCTGGCGGTCGAGGCCATCCACGCGAAGACGGTGGACGAGGTCTACGCCGGGGTCCAGCTCGTCCAGGTACGGCTGCGCGCCGTCGACCGCCGGGTCCACGAGATCCAGGGCACGCTGTCCCGGCTGGGCCCGCATGCCCCGCCCGAGCAACTGGCGGCCGTGCAGGAGGAGCTGTGGGTCCTCCAGCAGTACGGCCAGCGCCTGCGCAACCGCGGTGCCGAAGGGCTGTAGGCCTCAGGCACTCAGGCCTCGTGCCTGGAGGGCGCGGCGGACCGGTTGAACCAGTCTCCGCCGGGTATCTCGGTCCCGCGTTCCCGCAAGTCGCGGGCGATCAGAGGGGAGGCGAGGTACACCCAGGCGCGCACCGCGGTGCCGTCCGGTCGCACGGCGTCACGGGCCATCCGGTCGTAGACGTTCCCCGGCCGGCCCGGCCCCTCGTACTCCTCCAGCTGGTCCAGGGCGGCGAGCAGCTCCGCGTAGCCGCCGGCCGCCGCCGTGATCAGCTCCCCGACGACGGTGGCGCCCGGCCGGTGGACCGCGTAGGGGTAGCCCGGTCCGTCGTAGAGGGCCGCGTCCGGCAGCCGGGCGGGCTCCTCGGAGGCGGTGCGGCCCCGCAGGAACAGGGCGTGGTTGACCTCGCCGGGGCGCAGGGTCCCGTACACGAAGAACGGGAGCGCGGCGGTGGTCGTCTCCTGCGGCCGTTCGACCGATGTCACGGAGCCCTCCCTCGGGTATGGCGCAGCGCTCCGCGGCCGGGCCGAAGGTCCCGGCTCCTCCGCTGCGCCCCACCACGGTACGCACGGCTGTTCCTGGCGAACCCGACCGGCCGGGGTGCGGCGGCCGCGGGCACCCTGCCATCGGCCGTCCGGAGCATCCGGTCACCCGGACGGCGCGGGCGGCCCTGACGGCTCCGACCCCTTTCTGACCTGCGCCGACAATTCCCGAGGGCGGGCAGCGCGGCGGACCTGACGGGACATCAGCAGGCGGGCGGCGGCCGGGCCGGGTTTCCTCGGAGAGCACGACCCCGTGTCTTCAGGGAGAGTCCCATGCGCCGACGTACCGCCCACGTGCTGACCGCGACCACGCTGACCCTCGTCGCGTTCACCGGCCCGGTCGCCGGCGTGGTCGCCGCCGCGGACCTCGGCGTGGTGGGCTTCGCGCCCGGAGACTTCGCCGCGCTGGAGGTCTGGCCGAAGTCCGCCGCCCCCGGCGCGACCGTCACCGTGAACACCACGGCCTGCGGCCCCGGGGGCCACGCCGACGGCGATGCCACCACGGTCGGCGGCGGCCGGTTCAAGCTGGTCCGGGGCACCCACAAGGAGGTCGTCGTGGGCCAGTTCCAGGTGGCCCGCGGCACCCGGCCCGGCACTTACGGCATCGGTGCGACCTGCGCGAACGGCAAGTTCGCCACCGGCGACCTGGTGGTCACCGAACGCGGCCCGCAGGGCCACGTCAACACCGGGGTGGGCGGTGGCACGACCACCACCACCGACCCCGCCAAGATCGCGGCGGGAGCGGCCGTACTGGCCGCGACCGCCGTCGGCGGTACCTGGCTCCTGCGTCGCCGGGCGAGCGGCACGCGGAGCTGACGGACGCCCACCGCGGCTCCGGCCGCGGTCCGACCGGTACCGTCCCCCGTCGCCCGCCCCCGCGAGGTCCCCCCCGTTCGCGGGGCCGGGCGACGGCCACTGACTTCGGACGAGACGCGGAGGGGGTACGCATGGCCGGCGACTTCCGCCCCACCGCCCGCCACGGGGGACTCCTCGCACTCGCCGCCTGCATCGGCATCTGGCTCGTCACCAGTGGTTCCCGTGAGCCGGTCGGGCCTCCGCTGCCCTCCCCCGCCGAGGCCCTGACCGCCGCCGGCACCGTGGGCCCCGGCATCGCCCCGCTGCCCGGCTCGCCGCCCGGGCGGATCAGGATCCCCTCCATCCGGGTGGACGCCCCTCTGATCGGACTCGGGCTGGACCGGGCCGGGCACCTTGAGGTCCCCCCGCCCGACCGGCGCGACCTGGCCGGCTGGTACCGCGAGGGCACCACCCCGGGCGCCACCGGCACCGCCGTGATCGCAGGGCACGTGGACGACACCGCCGGGCCGGCGGTCTTCTACCACCTGGGCGCGCTGCGCCGCGGCGCCTCCATCGAGGTCCTGCGCGCGGACGGCCGCACGGCCGTGTTCACGGTCCACGCGGTCGAGGTCCACGACGCCAGGACCTTCCCCGACACCCGTGTGTACGGCCCTTCGTCCCGTGCCGAGCTGCGGGTGATCACCTGCGGCGGCGGGTTCTCACCGCGTACGGGCTACCGCGGCAACGTGGTCGTCTTCGCCCACCTCACCGGCACGTACTGAGCGGCTCCGGCCGGTCAGCCCCACTGCTCCAGGCCGAGCTTGACCACCAGCGCGCCGACCACCGTCAGCAGGACACCGCGGACGAAGCCGCTGCCCTTCTTGAGTGCCATCCGCGCACCGATCATGCCGCCGGCCAGGTTGAACACCGCCATCAGCGCGGCCAGCTGCCACAGCACCATGCCCTGGTGGGCGAACATTGCGAGCGCCCCCGCGTTGGTGCAGCAGTTGACGATCTTGGCGGTGGCGGAGGCCGTCACCAGGTCGAGGTGGAGCAGGGCGGTCAGGGCGAGCACCAGGAAGGTGCCGGTGCCCGGCCCGATGAGGCCGTCGTAGAAGCCGATGCCCAGTCCGGCGAGAGCGATGGCGAGCAGCACCCGGGCACGGCTGACGGGCGAGGCGGAGGGGACGGTGCCGAAGCCCGGCCGGAAGAGCACGAAGCCTGCGACGACCACCAGCACGACCATGATCATCGGCCGGAGGGCGTCCTTGCTGATACCGCCCGCGAGCGCGGCGCCGCCCATGGACCCGGCGAGCGCGGCCAGACCGATGCGGACGGCGAGCTTCACGTCCACGGGGGCCTTGCGGACGTAGGTGACGGCTGCACCGGCCGTCCCGACGATGGCCACCGCCTTGTTGGTGCCGAGGACGGTGGCGGGATGGGCGTTGGGCACGCCGAGCAGGAGGGCGGGCAGGAGCAGCAGGCCGCCGCCGCCCACCACCGCGTCGATCCAGCCCGCCGCAGCGGCCGCCACGCACAGCACGATGATCATGGTCGTTGATATGTCAGGCACGTACTGACCTTATGGAGCTGTCGGGTGCACTCGCCATGCAATCTTCGGAAACTTGCGCAAAGGTTGAGCTTCGCCCGGCCGGACCCGGTCCGGGCCACCGCAGCGGCCGGCACGGACCGCACGGGAGAGGCGCGGCGCAGAGCACACCGGGCCGCGTCGAGGGCCGCGGGGGAGGCCTCACCGGCCCGTGCACCGGACGCTGAGGTCGGCGTTCCGTCCGGGTAACAGGAGCGATGCGGCGGGGAAACAGCGGCCGCGCACCCTCGTGGCATGACCTCGGAACAGCGTGTGGTGGTGATCGGCGGCGGCCTCGCGGGCCTGCGGCTCGCGGACCGGCTGGGCCCGGCCGCGACGGTGACCGTCCTCGGCGAGGAGTCCCACGTCCCGTACAACCGGGTCCTGCTCGCGGAGGTCCTGGCGGGCCGGTACGCGCCGGTGGTGACCGCCCTCCCGGCTCCCGGGCAGGCGCTGCGGCGCGGAGTCCGGGCGGTGCGCGTCGACCGGGCGGAACGGGCCGTGCACTGCGACGACGGCACGGTGGCCCCGTACGACACGCTGGTCCTGGCCACCGGCTCGAACGCAGTGCTCCCGCCGCTGCGCGGGCTGTTCGAGCCGGAGGGCCGGGAACTGCCCGACGGGGTGCATGCGTTCCGCACGATGGACGACTGCCTGGCCCTCTCCGCGGCCGTACGCCCCGGGGTGCGGGCGGTGGTGATCGGCGGGGGCCTGCTGGGCGTCTCGGCCGCCCGGGCGCTCGCCGCACGCGGCGCCGTGGTGGTCCTCGCCCAGCAGGGCGAGCGCCTGATGGAGCGCCACCTGGACGCCGAGGCCTCCACCCTGCTGGCGACACACCTGACCGAGCTGGGCGTGGAGATCCACACCGAGTGCCGGGTCCGCGGCCTCGTCACCACGGGATCACCCACAGCCCGGCTGCCGGGACTGCGCCTCACATCCCCTGCCCGGCGCACCGGCCGGGCGGAGGCCGGGATCCGGCGCGGCGACGACACCCCGCGCAAGGTCACCGGCGTCGAGCTCGCCGACGGCTACCGGCTGGAGGCCGAACTCGTGGTGCTGGCATGCGGCGTACGCCCCCGCACCGGTCTCGCCAAGGCCGCCGGCCTGGACGTGCGCACCGGCATCGTGGTCGACGACCACTTGCGCACCAGTGACCCGCACATCCACGCCATCGGCGACTGCGCCGAGCACGCCGGCCACGTCTACGGGCTCGCGGGCGCCGCCCTGGAGCAGGCCGACGCGCTCGCCGCGGTCCTGACGGGCGGCTCCGCCCCCTACACGGGCACCCGCGCCCTCACCCGCCTCACCCTCGGCGGAGCCGGACAGGGCTCCCTTGACCTCGCCGCCTTCGGCGAGACCACCCCCCGCCCCGGCGACGACGTGGTCCGTCTCGCCGACGGCACCCGGCGCACCTACCGCAAGGTCGTCCTGCGCGGCGACCGCCTCGTCGGCGGGGTGCTGCTCGGCGAGCTGTCCACGGTGGGCGCCCTCGCCCGTACCTGGGAGGGCGGAGAAGCACCGCACGACCTGTTCCACCTGCTCACCGACGACGGAGGCCACTGACATGACCGAGCCCTCGCCCACGATCGTGCTCATCGGGCACGGCATGGTCGGCCAGCGCTACCTCGAAGCGCTCGCCGAGCGCGGGGTCACCGCCACGCACCGGATCACCGTGCTCTGCGAAGAGCCCCGGCCCGCCTACGACCGTGTGCACCTGACCTCGTACTTCTCCGGCAGCACCCCCGAGGACCTGTCCATGACGCCCGCCGGGTTCATGGAGGAGCACGGCATCTCCCTCCACCTCGACGACCCGGCCGAGCACATCGACCGGGCGGCCCGCACGGTCACCTCCCGCTCCGGGCGGGTGTTCCCGTACGACGTCCTGGTCCTGGCCACCGGCAGCTACCCCTTCGTCCCGCCCGTCCCCGGCAAGGACGCCCCCGGCTGCTTCGTCTACCGCACCATCGAGGACCTCCTCGCCATCGAGGAGTACGCGAAGGGCAGGACCGCCGGCGCGGTCGTCGGCGGCGGTCTGCTCGGGCTGGAGGCCGCGGGCGCCCTCCAGGGGCTCGGTCTCACCACCCGCATCGTCGAGTTCGCCCCGCGCCTGATGCCGGTCCAGGTCGACGAGGGCGGCGGCGCGGCGCTGCTGCGCACCATCGAGTCCATGGGCCTCACCGTCCACACCGGTGTCGGCACCCAGGAAGTGGTGACCGGCGAGGACGGCCGGGTCAGCGGAATGCGGCTCTCCGACGGCTCCGCCGTCGACACCGACCTCGTGGTCTTCTCGGCCGGCGTCCGCCCCCGCGACCAACTGGCCCGCGACGCCGGCCTGGACGTCGGTGAGCGCGGCGGTATCGCGGTCGACGCCCGCTGCCGCACCTCCGACCCCCACGTCTACGCCATCGGCGAGTGCGCCCTCGCCGTCGACGGCCGCGTCTACGGCCTGGTCGCCCCCGGCTACGAGATGGCCGAGACCGCCGCCGACGACCTGCTGGGCCGGGAGAAGGAGTTCACCGGCGCCGACCTCTCCACCAAGCTCAAGCTGCTCGGCGTGGACGTGGCCTCCTTCGGCGACGCCCACGGCAACGCCCCCGACAGCCTGGACGTCGTCTGGTCGGACTCCCGCTCCGGCGTCTACAAGAAGCTCGTGGTCTCCCCCGAGGGGGTCCTCCTCGGCGGGGTCCTGGTCGGCGACGCCGACGCGTACGGACTGCTGCGGCCGCTGACCGGCAGCGTCCCGCCCGTCGCGCCCGAGCAGCTGGTCCTGCCCGCGGGCGTCGGTGCACCCGTCGCACTCGGCCCGTCCGCCCTCCCGGACGACGCGGTGATCTGCTCCTGCCACAACGTCACGAAGAAGGCCATCACCGCCTGCGCCACCCTGCCCGAGGTCAAGAAGTGCACGAAGGCGGGCACCGGCTGCGGCAGCTGCATCAAGGTGATCGGCCAGCTGCTCCCGGCCTCCGCCGACAAGGGGCTGTGCGGCTGCTTCCCCTACACCCGCGCCGAGCTCTACGAGATCGTCCGCACCCGCCGGCTGACCTCCTACGAGGAGATCCTCGACGGCCACGGCCGCCCCGAGGCCCGCGGCGGCGACGGCTGCGAGGTCTGCAAGCCGGCGATCGGCTCGATCATCGCCTCGCTCGCGGCGACGCTCGGCGCGAGCGGCTACGTCCTGGACGGCGCACAGGCGGCCCTGCAGGACACCAACGACCACTTCCTCGCGAACATGCAGCGCAACGGCTCCTACTCGGTCGTCCCGCGCATCCCGGGCGGGGAGATCACCCCCGACAAGCTGATCGTGATCGGCGAGGTGGCCCGTGATTTCGGGCTCTACACGAAGATCACCGGCGGTCAGCGCATCGACCTGTTCGGCGCGAGCGTGGACCAGCTCCCGCGTATCTGGGCGCGCCTCGTCGACGCGGGCTTCGAGTCGGGGCACGCCTACGGCAAGGCGCTGCGCACGGTGAAGTCCTGCGTCGGGCAGACCTGGTGCCGCTACGGCGTCCAGGACAGCGTCCGCATGGCCATCGACCTGGAGCTGCGCTACCGGGGCCTGCGCGCCCCGCACAAGCTCAAGTCGGCGGTGTCGGGCTGCGCCCGCGAGTGCGCGGAGGCGCAGAGCAAGGACTTCGGGGTCATCGCGACCGCGAGCGGCTGGAACCTGTACGTGGGCGGCAACGGCGGGGCCACACCGCGCCACGCCGACCTGCTGGCCCAGGACCTGTCCGACGCGGAACTGGTCCGGCTCATCGACCGGTTCCTGATGTTCTACATCCGCACCGCCGACCGGCTGGAGCGGACCTCCACCTGGCTGGAGCGGCTGGAGGGCGGCCTCGACCACCTGCGGGACGTGGTCGTGCACGACTCGCTGGGGCTGTGCGCCGAGCTGGAGTCCTTGATGGCCGACCACGTGGCCCATTACCGCGACGAGTGGGCCGAGACGCTCCAGGACCCGGAGCGCCTGCGCCGGTTCGTGTCCTTCGTGAACGCGCCCGGCGCCCCCGACCCGACCGTGCGGTTCGTCCCCGAGCGCGACCAGGTCAAGCCCGACCTGGCCGTCCTGACCATAGGAGGTGCCGTCCGATGACCGTGGAACTGCAAGTGGCGCAGGGCTGGCTGACGGTGTGCGAGCTGTCGGCCCTCGTCCCCGGGCGAGGGGTCGCGGCGCTGCTGCCGGACGGCAGCCAGGCCGCGGTGTTCGTCGACCGCGCGGGGCGTGCGTACGCCATCGGCAACCAGGACCCCTTCACGGGGGCGCAGGTCCTCTCGCGGGGCCTGGTCGGGGCGGCGGCGGGCCGGCCCTTCGTGGCCTCCCCGCTGCTCAAGCAGCGCTTCGACCTGGAGACGGGGCGCTGCCTGGACGACGAGGAGGTGGTGGTCCGCACCTACCCGGTGCGGACCGCCGCGACCTCCTGACCGGCAGGGGGAGAGGGGCCCGGTCGTCAGTCCTGCTTCTGGACGACGGCCGGGTCCATCCACATGATCTCCCAGGTGTGGCCGTCCAGGTCGTCGAAGGCACGGCCGTACATGACGCCGTGGTCCTGGGCCGGACGGGGTTCGGTGGCGCCGGCCGCGACGGCCGCGTCCACCAGCCGGTCGACCGCGGTGCGGCTCTCGGCGCTCAGGCACAGGAGCACCTCGGACGTCTTCGTGGCGTCCGCGATCTCCTTGTGGGTGAAGTCCTTGTAGCGGGCCTCGGTGAGGAGCATCGCGACGATGGTGTCGCTGATGACCATGGAGGCGCAGTTCTCGTCGGTGAACTGGGCGTTGAAGCCGTAGCCCAGCTTGCCCCAGAAGGCCTTGCTGGCGTCCAGGTCCTTGACGGGCAGGTTGACGAAGATCATGGTCGCGGACATCGAGGTCCTTCTCTCTGCTTGCTCGGTCGGTGCTGTCGAGAGGTAGACCGGGAGGCTGCGGACAACTCATCGCCGTGCGCGAACTTTTTTGGAACTTTTCTGGCGGACCGGCGAATGTGCAGGTCAGAGCGGTGCCCACGGCTGCGGCTCCACCTCGTCCCCGGCCGCTCGGCGCCCCAAACGCCGGCCGCCGAGACAGGCCGGAACTGGCCGGTGCGGACCACCGGGCGTCCGGTGCCGCCGGCGCCGGACGGCGGGGGTCTTCGCGGACGCGGCGCTGTGCGAACGCCCTCCGCGGTCCGGGGAATCGGCGCGGGACCTATGCGTCCTGCTTCCGGCGGGCTTCGGGCTGCGAAAGCCGCGGGGCGCGGAAAACTCATGCAGCGGGATTGAACGCCGACCGGTCGCCCGGGCGTAATGAGGATTTGGCGCCACGGCAACTGGCGCCTCCTAGGTTCCTCGACGCGTGCGACCCCGCGTCCGACCGGCCGCGGGGCCTTCCTCCCACAGGAGTGACCGTGGAACGTCGTACCTTCCTGCGCGGCGCAGTGATCGGATCGTCGGCGGCCGCCTTCGGCGGCACGTTGATGCACGGGGCGGCCTACGCGGCGCCCGCCCAGCCCGGCGCCGGTCCGTACGGGGCGCTCGGCGCCGCCGACGCCAACGGCATCATGCTCCCCAGCGGCTTCACCAGCCGGGTGATCGCCCGCTCGGGCCAGACCGTCAGCGGTACTTCGTACACCTGGCACAACGCCCCGGACGGCGGGGCCTGTTTCGCCGACGGCTCGGGCTGGATCTACGTGTCCAACTCGGAGATCAACCCCTCCGGCGGCGCGAGCGCGGTGAAGTTCAACTCCTCCGGCACCGTCACCGGTGCCTACCGGATCCTCTCGGGCACCCGGCAGAACTGCGCCGGCGGCCGGACCCCGTGGAACACCTGGCTGTCCTGCGAGGAGGTCAGCCTCGGCTACGTCTACGAGACCGACCCGTACGGCGTGAACGCGGCGGTGCGGCGCCCGGCGATGGGCCGCTTCAAGCACGAGGCCGCCGCGGCGGACCCGGTGCGCAAGGTCGTCTACCTGACCGAGGACGAGTCGGACGGCTGCTTATACCGCTTCGTGCCCACCACGTGGGGCAACCTCTCCTCCGGCACCCTCCAGGTCCTCAAGGCCGGAACGGGCACCTCCGGCTCCTTCACCTGGCAGAACGTCCCGGACCCGGACGGCTCGCCGACCGTGACCCGCAGCCAGGTCTCCGGCGCCAAGAGGTTCAGCGGCGGCGAGGGCTGCCACTACGCCAACGACACCGTCTGGTTCACCACCAAGGGCGACAACCGGGTCTGGCAGCTCAACCTCACGAACAGCACCTACGAGCTCGCCTATGACGACTCGCTCGTGCCCGGCGGCGCCGCCCCGCTGACGGGCGTCGACAACGTCACCGGCTCCTCGTACGGCGACCTGTACGTCGCCGAGGACGGCGGCACCATGGAGATCTGCGTGATCACCCCGGACGACGTGGTCGCGCCGTTCCTGCGGATCACCGGACAGTCCTCCTCGGAGATCTGCGGCCCGGCCTTCTCCCCCGCCGGCAACCGCCTCTACTTCTCCAGTCAGCGCGGTACGAGCGGCAGCTCCTCCGGCGGCATCACCTACGAGGTGACCGGTCCGTTCCGGACCTGACGGACGGCTCCCGGCGGCCCCCGACCCCTCCAGGGCCGGGGGCCGCCGGCGTCTCAGGAGGCCACCGCCCCGCCCTTGAGGAGGGCCGCCCCCAGCGGGGTCACGGTGTGCAGGACGGCATTGCCGCGGCGCAGGGTGGTGACCAGGCCCGCTTCGCGCATCACGCAGGCGTGCTGGCTCGCGGAGGCCAGCGAGACACCCGCACGGCGCGCCAGCTCGCTGGTGGTGGCGCCGTCCCCGATGGCCCGCAGCACCACCGAGCGGGTGTGCCCGACCAGCTTGCCGAGGGTCCTGTGGCGCTGCTCCTCCGCCGGCCGGGCCGCCTCGCCGCTGCCGGGGGCGGAGGCGAGCTGCGCGGCGGCGGGGTAGACCAGCACCGGGGGCAGCTCCGGGTCGTGCAGGGTCACCGCGGTGCGCCGGCAGAAGAAGGACGGCTGGAGCAGCAGCCCGCGCCCGCGCAGCCGGACGTCCCGGTCCACCGGGTAGTCGCACTCCAGCACCGGGGCCCGCCAGCGCAGCATGGGCGGCAGCGAGGCCAGCAGCTCGTCGGCGCCGCCGTCGAGCAACGCGCGGCCGCGTGCCGCCCGTTCGGCTTCTATCTGGGCCTGTATGTGGGTCCAGTACGGCTCCACGGCGGCCCGGTGGTAGGCGCGCAGCTCGCCCATGAGCCGGGGCAGCTGCTTGGTGCCGCCCTCCATGAAGTCCCGCAGCCGCGGCGTTGTGGGCGCCCCGGCACCGAGGAGCTGGAGCTCGCGGCGCATCCGCTCGGGACGGATCCCGCGCAGCGCGTCGAGGCCCACGTCCCACCCGTACTGCCCCTCCACAGGGGTCAGGAAATCCGGGAAATAACCACGACTCGGTATGAGCATACCGAGCGTGCGTGTTTCACTATTCAACCTGCTCCGGGTTTCAGTACGCCATTCACCGAACAACCGGGCGTCACGCCGGTCTCTTAAGCGGTGAAAGCTGAGAATGGTTTCCCACAACGCATCGGGACGCCCTGCCATCCGTACACGTGCCAGGTCCACTCCAGTGAAATGGATACGCAGCACCGAACCCCCACCTGTGCAACCGCAATCCCCCCGCCCCATGAGTATGCACGCAGTCACACGTGGTCACCACGCCCTTTCGGCCACAGTTGAAACCCCTTTCGGCAGGGGCGTGACAACCGAAATCCTGTACTCCGCCGGGCACACTCCGGTGCGACCGAAACGCTCCGCGAAGGCCGTGGGGGGCTTTGCGGGGCCTGGCGGTCGGTCGCACTGGGAAGCGCCGACGTGCCCGGCAGAATGACAGCGGCGGTGGACGGGTGGGGATCCGTCCACCGCCTGCTGGCGTTAAGACTTGTTGAACAAACAAATGAGGCGCGCCCGCCCCCGGGCAGTCAGGGAACCCGGGGACGAGCGCGGTCTGTGGGGCCCCTGGGGGCCCGGCGGAGTCAGCGGCTGTCGCTGCCCTTCGCCTCGGCGGCGGCGCGGCCGGCCTCCAGGCGCGCCACCGGGATCCGGAAGGGCGAGCAGGAGACGTAGTCGAGGCCGACCTCGTGGAAGAAGTGGACGGACTCGGGGTCACCGCCGTGCTCGCCGCAGACGCCGAGCTTGAGGTCCGGACGCGTGGCCCGGCCCTGCTCCACCGCGTGGCGGACGAGGGAGCCGACACCGTCCTTGTCGATGGTCTCGAAGGGCGAGACCCCGAAGATGCCCTTCTCCAGGTACGCGGTGAAGAAGCTGGCCTCGACGTCGTCGCGGGAGAAGCCCCACACCGTCTGGGTCAGGTCGTTGGTGCCGAAGGAGAAGAACTGCGCGGCCTCGGCGATCTGGGCGGCCGTCAGGGCGGCGCGCGGCAGCTCGATCATGGTGCCGATGGAGAGCTTGAGGGTGGTGCCGGTGGCGGCCTCGACCTCGGCGATGACCGCGTCGGCCTCCTCGCGGACGATCTCCAGCTCCTGAACGGTGCCCACGAGCGGGATCATGATCTCGACCCGCGGGTCGCCCTTGGCGTTTTTGCGCTCGGCCGCGGCCTCGGCGATCGCCCGGACCTGCATGGCGAACAGGCCGGGGATGACCAGGCCCAGGCGGACGCCGCGCAGGCCCAGCATCGGGTTCTGCTCGTGCAGCTTGTGGACGGCCTGGAGCAGGCGCAGATCGTTCTCGTTGGCGTCCTTGCGGGACTCGGCGAGGGCGACGCGCACCGACAGCTCGGTGATGTCGGGCAGGAACTCGTGCAGCGGCGGGTCGAGCAGGCGGACGGTGACGGGCAGGCCGTCCATCGCCTCGAACAGCTCGATGAAGTCCTGCTTCTGCAGCGGCAGCAGGGCACTGAGTGCCTCTTCGCGCTCGTCGTCGGTGTCGGCGAGGATCAGGCGCTCGACCATCTCGCGGCGCTCACCGAGGAACATGTGCTCGGTGCGGCACAGGCCGATGCCCTGGGCGCCGAAGCGGCGGGCGCGCAGCGCGTCCTCGGCGTTGTCGGCGTTGGCGCGCACCCGCAGGCGGCGCACGCGGTCCGCGTAGGCCATGATCCGGTGCACGGCGGCGACCAGCTCGTCGGCGTCGTCGGCGCCGGCGTGCATGCGGCCCTCGAAGTACTCGACGACCGGGGACGGTACGACGGGTACCTCGCCGAGGTAGACCTTGCCGGTGGAGCCGTCGATGGAGACGACGTCGCCCTCTTCGATGACCGTGTCGCCGACCGTCATGCGGCGGCGCTTGGTGTCGACGTCGAGTTCCTCGGCACCGCAGACGCAGGTCTTGCCCATGCCGCGGGCGACGACGGCGGCGTGGGAGGTCTTGCCGCCCCGCGAGGTCAGGATGCCCTCGGAGGCGATCATGCCGTCCAGGTCGTCCGGGTTGGTCTCACGGCGGATCAGGATGACCTTCTCGCCGGACCGGGACCACTTCACGGCCGTGTAGGAGTCGAAGACGGCCTTGCCGACCGCCGCGCCCGGGGAGGCGGCGATGCCGCGGCCCAGCAGGGTGGTCTTGGCGCCCTCGTCGAAGCGCGGGAACATCAGCTGCGCGAGCTGGTGGCCGCTGACCCGCTGGAGGGCCTCGGCCTCGTCGATCAGGCCCTGGTCCACGAGCTGGGTGGCGATGCGGAAGGCGGCGCCGGCGGTGCGCTTGCCGACGCGCGTCTGGAGCATCCACAGCTGACCGCGCTCGATCGTGAACTCGATGTCGCAGAGGTCCTTGTAGTGGGTCTCCAGCGTGCTCATGATCGTCATGAGCTGGTCGTACGAGGCCTTGTCGATGGACTCCAGGTCAGCGAGCGGCACGGTGTTGCGGATGCCGGCGACGACGTCCTCGCCCTGGGCGTTCTGGAGGTAGTCGCCGTAGACGCCCGCGTGGCCGCTGGCGGGGTCGCGGGTGAAGGCGACGCCGGTGCCGGAGTCGGGGCCGAGGTTGCCGAAGACCATGGAGCAGACGTTGACCGCGGTGCCCAGGTCGCTCGGGATGCGCTCCTGGCGGCGGTAGAGCTTGGCGCGGTCGGTGTTCCAGGAGTTGAAGACGGCCTCGACCGCGAGGTCCATCTGCTCGCGGGCGTCCTGCGGGAACTCGCGGCCGGCCTCCTTCGCCACGATCTTCTTGAAGACCTTGACGAGCTTCTTCAGGTCGGCGGCGTCGAGGTCGGTGTCGACGGTGACCTTCTTGGCGGCCTTGGCCTCGTCCAGGGCGTCCTCGAAGAGCTCGCCCTCGACGCCGAGGACCGTCTTGCCGAACATCTGGATCAGGCGGCGGTACGAGTCCCACGCGAACCGCTCGTCACCGGCCTGGGCGGCGAGGCCGGCGACCGACTCGTCGGAGAGGCCGATGTTGAGGACGGTGTCCATCATGCCGGGCATGGAGAACTTGGCGCCGGAACGCACGGAGACCAGCAGCGGGTCGTCCGACTGACCGAGCTTCTTGCCCATCTTCGACTCGAGCGCCGCAAGGTGGGCACTGACCTCGTCGCGCAGCGCGGCCGGGGCCGAGCCGCTCTCGAGGTAGACCTTGCAGGCCTCGGTGGTGATGGTGAAGCCGGGAGGAACCGGGAGACCCAGGTTGGTCATCTCGGCGAGGTTGGCTCCCTTGCCGCCGAGGAGGTCCTTGAGGTCGCGATTGCCCTCGGTGAAGTCGTAGACGAACTTCTGATCTTTGTTTTCCGACACGGGTCTCGACTCCTCGAGGCTCGGTGGCTGCCCTGACGGCCAGGAACATACCCAGATCGAAGGCTTCTGGGTACGTCCACTTGGCCGTCATACGGCTGTAACCACCCGTGCGCCAGCAGATCGAAAGTAACTCAAGGGTAACCAGAAAGGCCGATCAGCGTTCAGGTCCCGAAGGAGGAAGGGGCTCGTGAGGCTTGTTCACGCTCGGATGAGCGATCATCGATACATTTGCGTTCAAGTCTTGAACGCACAAAGGGTGGCACCCAGTGCCACCCTTTGAAAGTCTTACCCGTGACTTATCTGCTCATCTGAGCGAAACCTCTCCCATGCGTGGTGTATATCACGCACCACGCAGGGCGATTTGTCAGCCTCCGGAGGTGTCCAGTTCCGCGTCCTCGCTCACACCGGCGCAGTCGTACGGATCCTTCAGCCAGCCGTCCGGCAGGACAACTCGGTTGTTTCCGGACGTCCGGCCGCGCGGACCGTCGGCACTCTCCGGCCAGGCTTGATCCAGATCGAGCTCGCTCAGATGAGCGCTCAACTCGACCAGCGACGAGGTCACCGCGAGCTTCTTGCGCATCTCCGAACCGACCGAGAAGCCCTTCAGGTACCAGGCGACGTGCTTACGGAAGTCGATCACGCCGCGCGTCTCGTCACCGATCCACTCCCCCAGCAGCTGGGCGTGCCGGTGCATGGTCTGCGCGACCTCGCGCAGCGTCGGACGGTGGAAGTCCTCCGGCCGGCCCTCGAAGGCCGCCACCAGGTCGTTGAAGAGCCAGGGGCGTCCCAGGCAGCCCCTGCCCACGACCACGCCGTCGCAGCCGGTCTCGCGGACCATGCGCAGGGCGTCCTCCGCGCACCAGATGTCGCCGTTGCCGAGGACCGGTATCTCCGGCACGTGCTCCTTGAGCCGCGCGATGGCGTCCCAGTCGGCGGTGCCGCCGTAGTGCTGGGCGGTGGTCCGGCCGTGCAGGGCGATGGCGGTGACCCCCTCCTCGACGGCGATGCGGCCGGCGTCGAGATAGGTGAGGTGGTCGTCGTCGATGCCCTTGCGCATCTTCATCGTCACCGGCAGGTCGCCCGCCCCGGCGACGGCCTCGCGCAGGATCGCGCGCAGCAGGTTGCGCTTGTACGGGAGCGCCGAGCCGCCACCCTTGCGGGTGACCTTGGGGACGGGGCAGCCGAAGTTCAGGTCGATGTGGTCGGCGCGGTCCTCCTCGACGATCATCCGGACCGCCTTGCCGACCGTCACCGGGTCGACCCCGTACAGCTGAATCGACCGGGGCTTCTCGGTCTCGTCGAAGTGGATCAGCTGCATGGTCTTCTCGTTGCGCTCGACCAGAGCGCGGGTCGTGATCATCTCGCTCACGAACAGCCCCTTGCCGCCCGAGAACTCCCGGCAGAGGGTACGGAACGGGGCATTGGTGATGCCGGCCATGGGGGCGAGCACCACCGGGGGCTGCACGGTGTGCGGGCCGATCGCGAGCGGCGGGGGGAGCGTGGTCATCCGCCCATTGTCCCGCATGCCGAGGGGGTCGCGCGGACGTAGCATCGGCGCATGATCGAGCCGAGTCACCGGCAGCGCACGATCGTCCTGGCGATCTGCTGCATGAGCCTGCTCATCGTCAGCCTCGACAACACCGTGCTGAACGTCGCGCTCCCCTCGATGCGCCGCGAGCTGGACGCCTCGGTCGCGGGGCTGCAGTGGAGCATCGACGCGTACACCCTCGTCCTTGCCTCGCTGCTGATGCTCATGGGCTCCACGGCGGACCGGATCGGCCGCCGCAAGGTGTTCGTCGCGGGGCTGCTGGCCTTCGGCCTGGGTTCCCTGCTCTGCGCGCTCGCGCCCAGCCTCGGCTGGCTCATCGTCTTCCGGATGGTGCAGGCGGTCGGCGGCGCGATGCTCAACCCGGTCGCGATGTCGATCATCACCAACACCTTCACCGACCCGGCCGAGCGGGCCCGGGCGATCGGCGTGTGGGGCGCGGTCGGCGGCATCTCCATGGCGGCGGGCCCCCTGATCGGCGGGGCGCTGGTGGACTCCGTGGGCTGGCGCTCGATCTTCCTGATCAACATCCCGATCGGGCTGGTGGCGCTCGCCCTCACCCTGCGGCACATCCCGGAATCCCGGGCGGCCCGGCC
This sequence comes from Streptomyces sp. NRRL F-2664, assembly GCF_000719345.1. Taxonomy (GTDB): domain Bacteria; phylum Actinomycetota; class Actinomycetes; order Streptomycetales; family Streptomycetaceae; genus Streptomyces. The sequence goes on along the minus strand of NZ_JOFX01000002.1, from coordinate 380,382 downwards.
GCGCCGCCCGGACCCGCTGGGTCAGGTACTGGTCATCGCCCTGCTCGGCAGCCTGACGTACGGGATCATCGAGGCTCCCGCCGCGGGCTGGCGCTCGCCGCTGATCATGGGGTGCGCGGTGGTGGCCCTCGCCTCCTTCGTGGGGCTGCTCGTGTACGAGCCGCGGCGCGCAGAGCCGCTGATCGACCTCCGGTTCTTCCGCAGCGCGCCGTTCAGCGGCTCGACGGTGATCGCGATCAGCGCCTTCGCCGGACTGGCCGGCTTCCTCTTCCTCAACACGCTCTACCTCCAGGACGTACGGGGGCTCAGCGCGCTGCACGCGGGGCTGTACATGCTGCCGATGGCCGGCCTGACCGTGCTGTTCGCGCCGCTGGCGGGGCGGCTGGTGGGCAGCCGGGGGCCGCGGATCTGCCTGCTGATCGCGGGGGTGGCGATGGCGGGGAGCGGGCTGCTGTTCGCCCTGTTCGAGGCGGAGACCTCCAATCCGCTCCTGTTCACCGGGTACGTGCTGTTCGGGCTCGGCTTCGGCATGGTGAACGCGCCGATCACCAACACCGCGGTGTCCGGGATGCCGCGCTCGCAGGCGGGTGTGGCGGCGGCCATCGCCTCCACCAGCCGGCAGACGGGCGGCACGCTGGGCGTCGCGGTCATCGGCTCGGTGCTGGCGGCCGGGCTGGCGGGCGGCGCCGACTTCTCGGGGGCGGCCCAGCCGGCCTGGTGGATCATCACCCTGTGCGGGCTGCTGGTCCTCGTCGTGGGCGCGGCGACGAGCGGCAGCTGGGCCCGGGCGACGGCCGAACGCACCGCCCGCGCCCTGCAGGAGCCGGCCGGCCCCGCGGCGACCGTGGGATCTTCCCGCCCCTGAGGCCTCGCGGCGGTGCAACGACGCGAGGGCCGGGCCGCTGGGACCCGCGCGTCGTTCACGCCGCTCGCCGTGTGTCCTCGTCCTCCGCCCTGTTCCATGTCCTGATCGCGTCGGCGACATGCGCCGGCGCGGCGCAGCCGTCCTGACGGGTGACAGATATTGAAATCTGTCATCCGCCATGCCATTCTCGTTTCATGACGACGCACGAGAGCATCGACGCGACCACCGCCGGCTCCGCCGGCACTCCTACGACGCCGACACCACTTGCGGCGCCCACGACCGCCGCCCCTCCTCGGCGCCTCGGCCGCACCGGCCCCACGGTCTTTCCGGTCGGGCTGGGCTGCATGGGGATGTCCGCCCTGTACGGGGAGGCCGACCGCTCGGAGTCCATCGCGACCATCCACGCGTATCTGGACGCCGTGCCCGAGGGCGCGAGCGCGTTGCTCGACACCGGCGACTTCTACGGCATGGGGCACAACGAACTGCTGATCGCCGAAGCCCTGCGCACCGCGCCCCCGGCGGCCCGCGACCGGGCGCTGACCAGCGTCAAGTTCGGCGCGCTGCGCACGGTGGAGGGCGGCTTCACCGGCTATGACGGGCGCCCGGACGCCGTCAGGAACTTCCTTGCCTACTCGCTCCAGCGGCTCGGGCGGGACCACATCGACGTCTACCGGATCGCCCGTGTGGACCCGGACGTGCCGATCGAGGAGACCGTCGGCGCGATCGCCGAAGCCGTCCGAGCCGGGCACGTGCGCCACATCGGCCTCTCCGAGGTGGGCGCCGAGACCCTGCGCCGGGCCGCCACCGCGGCGCCGATCTCCGACCTCCAGATCGAGTACTCCCTGATATCCCGCGGGATCGAGCAGGACATCCTGCCGACGGCACGCGAGCTGGGCATAGGCGTCACGGCCTACGGGGTGCTGTCCCGCGGCCTGATCAGCGGACACTTCACCCGCGACCGCGCCCTGGCTGCGGGCGACTTCCGCGGGATGAGCCCCCGCTTCCAGGGCGAGAACCTCGACCGGAACCTCGACCTCGTCGAGGCCCTGCGCAAGGTCGCCGACGACAGGGGGGTGAGCGTCGCCCAGACCGCCATCGCCTGGGTGCTCTCGCGGGGCGAGGACATCGTGCCGCTGGTGGGCGCCCGGCGCCGGGACCGCCTCGCCGAGGCACTGGGTGCCATGGACCTCGCCCTCAGCGCGGGAGACCTGGCCGCCATCGAGGAGGCCGTGCCCGTCGGGGCGGCAGCGGGCGAGCGGTATCCGGCGGCGCAGATGGCCCACCTCGACAGCGAGCACTGAGCTGGCGGTACGGTCGTATCCATGCCACCCGCTGCCGCCGAGCCCCTGACCCCCGAGCGCATCCTCGAAACCACCGAGGAGGTGCTGCGACGCTTCGGTCCCACCAAGGCGACGGTGGTGGACGTGGCACGTGCGCTGGGTGTCAGCCACGGCAGCGTCTACCGGCACTTCCCCTCGAAGGCCGCACTGCGCGAGGCCGTCACCGACCGCTGGCTCGCCAGGAGCGTCGTCGTGCTGGATCAGATCGCCTCGGATTCCGCCGAGAGCGCGCCGTCCAAGCTGGAAGCCTGGCTGGAGGCGCTGTTCGAGGCCAAGCGCCACAAGGCGGGTGACGATCCGGAGCTGTTCGCGACCTACACCGTGCTCCTCGCCGAGAACAGCGGGACGGTGGAGCAGCATCTGACCGAGCTGATCGACCAGTTGGCCCGGATCATCGCCCAGGGCGTCGCCGACGGCTCGCTCGCGGCGCCCGACGTACCGGCCGCGGCCAGGGCGGTCTTCGACGCCACCGGGCGGTTCCACGACCCCCAGTTCGCGGCGGAGTGGTTCTCCCCGACCATCGTGGCGGAGTTCGAGGCGGTCACCGCTCTGGTGATCCGGGGCCTGCGCCCCTGACGCCCGCCCGTCTGTGCCCGCCCGGTCCGCGCCGGGCCATCCGGAACGGGTCGCCCCGTCCGCTGCCCGGGCCGGCGCCCCGACGGGCTGCCCGCGCGGCCGACGGCAACGGCCGGTGGCCCGGCGCGCGGGCTGCGCGCCGGGCCACCGGCCGTTCGTCCTGCGGGGTCAGCAGCCGAGCAGGCGGCTGCCGAGGTAGCCCTGGATCTGGTCCAGGGAGACGCGCTCCTGCTTCATGGTGTCGCGCTCGCGCACGGTCACCGCGTTGTCGTCCAGGGTGTCGAAGTCGACGGTGACGCAGAACGGCGTACCGATCTCGTCCTGGCGGCGGTAGCGGCGGCCGATGGCGCCCGCGTCGTCGAACTCGATGTTCCAGTTCTTGCGCAGGTCGGCGGCCAGGCCCTTGGCCTTGGGCGACAGCTGCGCGTTGCGGGACAGCGGCAGGACGGCGACCTTGATCGGGGACAGGCGCGGGTCGAGGCGCATCACGGTGCGCTTCTCCATGACGCCCTTGGCGTTCGGCGCCTCGTCCTCGTTGTACGCGTCCAGCATGAAGGCGAGCATGGCGCGGTTGACACCGGCTGCCGGCTCGATGACGTACGGGGTGTAGCGCTCACCGGCCTCCTGGTCGAAGAAGGTGAGGTCCTGGCCGGAGGCCGCGGAGTGCGCCTTCAGGTCGTAGTCGGTGCGGTTCGCGACACCCTCCAGCTCGGAGAACTCGCTGCCGCCGAAGTTGAAGCGGTACTCGATGTCGGCGGTGCGCTTCGAGTAGTGGGACAGCTTCTCCTTCGGGTGCTCGTACCAGCGGATGTTCTCCTCGCGGATGCCCAGGTCGCGGTACCAGTTCCACCGCTCCTGCATCCAGTACTCCTGCCACTGCTCGTCCTCGCCCGGCTTGACGAAGAACTCCATCTCCATCTGCTCGAACTCGCGGGTGCGGAAGATGAAGTTGCCCGGCGTGATCTCGTTGCGGAAGGACTTGCCCATCTGCGCGATGCCGAAGGGCGGCTTCTTCCGCGAGGTCACCTGGACCTGCGCGAACTGCGTGAAGATGCCCTGGGCGGTCTCGGGGCGCAGGTACGCCTTCGAGCCAGTGTCCTGGGTCGGGCCGAGGTGGGTCTCCAGCATGCCGGAGAACTGCTTGGGCTCGGTGAACTGGCCCTTCACGCCGCAGTTGGGGCAGTTGACGTCGGCCAGGCCGTTCTCGGGAAGTCGGCCGTGCTTGGCCTCGTACGCCTCTTCCAGGTGGTCGGCGCGGTGGCGCTTGTGGCAGGAGGTGCACTCGGTCAGCGGGTCCGAGAACGTGGCGACGTGGCCGGAGGCCACCCAGACCTCGGGGGCCAGGATCACGGACGAGTCGAGACCGACGACGTCCTCACGCCCGGTGACCATCGCCTTCCACCACTGGCGCTTGATGTTCTCCTTGAGCTCGACACCCAGCGGACCGTAATCCCAGGCAGCCCTGGAGCCGCCGTAGATCTCACTGCAGGGGAAAACGAAGCCACGGCGCTTGCTCAGGCTGACGATGGTGTCGATCTTGTCGGCGGCCACGGTGCTCTCTTCATTACGAGGACGAACGGCGAAGTCCCTAGGTTACCGGCGCCCGCACCCCCCCTTTCAAATCGGTTCCCCTTCCACGCCCCGCCCGCTCCCGGCCCCCACCTGGGTTTTTGACAACCGTTTCCATTTTTGATGAAAATGGATGTCATGAACGTACGACGCCTCATACCCACCGCCGTCCTCGCCGGCGCCGTAGCCCTCGGCACCACGGCCCTGACCTCCTGCTCCGGAGCGGAAGCCGTGGGCGGCAAGGACGGCAAGCTCGGCGTGACGGCGTCCTTCTACCCCCTGCAGTTCGTCGCCGAGCAGATCGGCAAGGAGCACGTGAAGGTCGACGGCCTGACCAAGCCGGGCGTCGAACCGCACGACCTGGAGATCACTCCCAAGCAGACCGCGCAGCTCGGCGAGGCCGACGTGGTCCTTTACCTGAAGAACCTCCAGCCCGCCGTCGACAAGGCCGTCGCCCAGTCCGGTGTGAAGAGCATCGTCGACGCCGCCACCCTCACCGAGCTGGAGGCCCACGGCGACTCCGGCCACGACCACGGCTCCGAACAGCCGCACGCCGAGGGCGAGGCGCACGCGGAGGGCGAGGCGCACGCCGAGGGCGGCCACGACGACAGCCACGGCGAGTCCGGCACCGACCCGCACGTCTGGCTCGACCCCGTCAAGTACGCGGAGATCGCCAAGGGCGTGGGCGCGGCCCTGGAGAAGGCCGACCCGGACCACGCGGCGGACTACAAGAAGAACACCGACGAACTGGTCGGCAAGCTGACCGCATTGGACACCGAGTTCAAGGACGGCCTGAAGAACACGGCGTCCCGGACCTTCATCACCACCCACTCCGCCTTCGGGTACCTCGCCGAGCGCTACGGCCTCGACCAGGAGGGCATCTCCGGCGTCGACCCCGAGTCCGAGCCCAGCCCGGCCCGGATGAAGGAGCTGCAGGCGGTCGCGAAGAAGGACAATGTCACCACCGTGTTCTTCGAGACGCTGGCCAGTGACAAGACGGCCAAGACCCTCGCCGCGGACACCGGCCTGAAGACCGACGTCCTCGACCCGATCGAGGGCATCACCGACACGTCCCAGGGCGCCGACTACTTCGAGGTCATGCGGTCCAACCTCAAGAACCTGCAGAAGGCACTCGGAGCCAAGTGATGACAGCAGCAACGGAGGCGCGAGCCATGCAGTCCCCGCCCCGGCCGGCCGACGACCGGCCCGTCATATCCCTGCGCGGGGCCCGGGCCTCGCTCGGCTCGCGCCCCGTGCTGCGCGGAATCGACCTCGCCGTCCACCGCGGCGAGGTCGTCGCCCTGCTCGGCGCCAACGGCTCCGGCAAGTCCACGGCCGTCCGCGCCGTGGTGGGCCAGGTCCCGCTGACCGACGGCTCGCTCAGCCTCTTCGGCACGGAGTTCAAGCGCTTCCGCGACTGGTCGCGCGTCGGGTACGTCCCCCAGCGCACCACCGCCGCCGGCGGCGTCCCGGCCACCGTCCGCGAGGTCGTCTCCGCCGGCCGGCTCGCCCGCTCCCGCTTCGGGCTCCTGCGCAAGGCCGACAAGGACGCCATCGGGCGCGCCCTGGCCCTGGTCGGCATGGACTCCCACGCCGACGTCTCGGTGGACGCCCTCTCCGGCGGCCAGCACCAGCGCGTCCTCATCGCCCGGGCCCTCGCCGTCGAACCCGAACTGCTGATCATGGACGAGCCGATGGCCGGCGTGGACCTCGCCAACCAGGAGGTCCTGGCGAGCGCCCTGCGCGCGCAGGTCGCCGCCGGCTCCACCGTCCTGCTCGTCCTGCACGAGCTGGGCCCCCTGGAGCCCCTGATCGACCGCGCCGTCGTCCTGCGCGACGGCTGCGTCGTCCACGACGGGCCGCCGCCGGAGGCCGTGGGCCAGCACGCCCTGCCCGGCCACGACCACGTTCACCCCCACGCGGCGCACGACGCCGAGCCCCTGCGGACGGGACTGCTGAGCTGATGGACATCCTCGACTACGCCTTCATGCAGCGCGCGCTGATCGCGGCCGCGCTGGTCGGCATCACGGCCCCCGCCATCGGTACGTACCTCGTCCAGCGCCGCCAGGCCCTCATGGGCGACGGCCTCGGCCACGTGGCGATGACGGGCGTCGCCCTCGGCTTCGTGCTGCAGACCAGCCCCGTCTGGATGGCCACCCTCGTCGCCGTCGTCGGCGCCGTCGGCATGGAGCTGATCCGCACCCGCGGCAGGACCAGCGGAGACGTCGCCCTCGCGATGCTCTTCTACGGCGGCCTCGCCGGCGGCGTCATGATCATCAATCTCGGGGGCGGCCAGACGGCCAGCCTGCTGGGCTCCATGTTCGGCTCGATCACCACGGTCGCGACCGAGGACGTGACCGCCATGGCCCTGCTCGCCGCCTTCGTCCTCGCCGTCGCGATCGGTCTGCGCAGGCAGCTCTTCGCCGTCTGCCAGGACGAGGAGTTCGCCCGGGTCACCGGGCTGCCGGTGCGCGCCCTGAACCTGCTGATGGCGGTCACCGCCGCCGTCACCGTCACCGTCGCCATGCGCATCGTCGGCCTGCTCCTGGTCAGCGCGATGCTGGTGATCCCGGTCGCCGCCGCCCAGCGGCTCACCCGTAGCTTCGCCACGACACTGGGCCTGGCCATGACCATCAGCGTGACCGTCTCGCTGACCGGTACTGCGGCCACCTACTACATCAACGTGCCCTCGGGCGCGACGATCGTGCTGCTCGCGATCGGCGTCTTCATGGTGATGGCCGCCCTCTCGGGCCCCCTGGCCCGCCGCCGGGCCCGAGCCTCGCTGGCGGCCGAAGAGGTCTGCACGCGCGACGATGTGAAGGTCTAGCGGGCTGGCACAATGGCCGCAGGCCTACACGAGGAGGAACCGGTGGCGACTGCGCCTGGCGAGATGAATACCGCGCCAGTACGAGGACGATCCACTCGCCAGCGGGCCGCAGTGGCCGCTGCGCTGGACGAGGTGGACGAGTTCCGCAGCGCCCAGGAACTCCACGACATGCTCAAGCACCGCGGTGACTCGGTGGGCCTGACCACCGTCTACCGCACCCTGCAGTCCCTCGCGGACGCCGGGGAGGTCGACGTCCTGCGCACCAGCGACGGCGAGTCCGTGTACCGCCGCTGCTCCACCGGCGACCACCACCACCACCTGGTCTGCCGCAAGTGCGGCAGGGCCGTCGAGGTGGAGGGTCCGGCCGTGGAGAAGTGGGCGGAGTCCATCGCGGCCGAGCACGGCTACGTGAACGTCGCCCACACGGAGCCCCGAGTACGCCCAGTACGAGGGCCTTCGCCCGGCACGCCGAGAGCACGCACCGGACACCGCGGGCACCGCACAGGACTTTCGCAACACCCCCTAGAGCCGCCTCAGGTTCGCGTCCAGGACCGCCCGCAGCACGTCGGCGTCGCCCGGACCCGTCAGGCCCCGCTTGGGGAGCAGGACCCCGCCGAGCATCCTCTTGTCGCCGGAGAAGAGCATGAAGGTCGCGCCGGTCTCGGCGTAGTCCGACAGCGCGCTCCAGCGCAGATGGACGGAGCCCTGCTCGGAGTCGACCGTGACGCCTTCCGCGGCGACGACCGCCCGGCACTCCCCCGCCGCCGCCAGCAGCCCTCGGGTCGTCGCGGCCATGATCCGGTGGCCGAACAGCACGAAGGCCCAGCCGCAGAGGCCCACGGTGGCCAGCGCCGCGGCCGACCCGGCGGAACCGCCCTCCTGCGCCACGATGACGGCGGCGTACGCGGGCCCCACCAGGCCGATGAGGATGAACGGCAGTCGCTGGCGGCGGCCCGCCCTCGACCGCCCGTGGGCCCGCAGGCCGTCCGCCATGTCGGCGACGGTCGGCGTGTAGCGGAGTGCGACCGCCCGCCCCGCCGAGGCCGCCTCGTGTATCCGGTACAGCGGATCCCCGCCCGTGGTGTCCATGGGCGGGGATCTTAAGTCAGGGGCGTCAGCCGGACGCGGCCGGGCCCTCCGGCTGGTTGGGGACGGCCCCGCCGAAGCGGCGGTCGCGCTGGGCGTACTCCAGGCACGCCGCCCACAGGTTGCGCCGGTCGAAGTCGGGCCACAGCACGTCCTGGAAGACCATCTCGGCGTACGCGCTCTGCCAGATCAGGTAGTTGGAGGTGCGCTGCTCGCCGCTCGGGCGCAGGAACAGGTCCACGTCGGGCATGTCGGGGTAGTAGATGTACTTCGCGAAGGTCTTCTCATTGACCTTCGACGGGTCGAGCTTGCCCGCCGCCACGTCCCGGGCGATGGCCTGCGCCGCGTCGGCGATCTCCGCACGGCCGCCGTAGTTCACGCAGAAGTACAGGGTCATGGCGTCGTTGTCGACGGTCTGCTCCTGCGCCACCTGGAGCTCCTGGACGACCGACTTCCACATCTTCGGCATACGGCCCACCCAGCGGATGCGGATGCCGAGTTCGTTCATCTCGTCGCGGCGGCGGCGGATGACGTCGCGGTTGAAGTTCATCAGGAAGCGGACCTCTTCGGGCGAGCGCTTCCAGTTCTCCGTCGAGAAGGCGTACAGGGAGAGGTTCTTGACGCCCATCTCCAGGCAGCCCTTGAGCACGTCGAGCACGACGCCCTCGCCGACCTTGTGGCCCTCGGTGCGCGGCAGGCCGCGCTCCTTGGCCCAGCGGCCGTTGCCGTCCATGACGACGGCGACGTGGTTCGGGACCCGCTCGCCGGGGATCTTCGGCGGGACCGCACCGGAGGGGTGCGGCTCGGGAACCTTGTACTCCCGGCGAGAGCGTCCCAGAATCCCGCGTCGTGCCATGTGCCCAGCTCCTATTTCTCGACGTATCGCAGGGAGCGTAGCCCGCGCTCCAGATGCCAGTGCAAATAGGCGGAGACCAGCCCGCTGCCCTCCCGCACGTGACGCGCCTCACACGCGTCGGCATGCCCCCAGTCGCCCGTCAGCAGGGCGCTGAGCAGGGCGATGGCCTCCGACGAGGGTACGACGCTGCCGGGCACGCGGCAGTCCCCGCAGACGACCCCGCCCGCGGCGACGGAGAAGTGCCGGTTGGGACCGTGGATGCCGCACTTCGCGCAGTCGTCGAAGCTGGGTGCGTAGCCGTTGACGGCGAGCGAGCGCAGCAGGAAGGCATCGAGGATGAGGTGCGGTTCGTGCTCGCCGCGCGAGAGCGTGCGCAGGGCTCCGACCAGCAGCAGGTACTGCTGCACGGCGGGCTCGCCCTCGTTCTCGGTGAACCGCTCGGCGGTCTCCAGCATGGCGGTGCCGGCGGTGTAGCGGGCGTAGTCGGTGACGATGCCGTTGCCGTACGGGGCGATGATCTCGGTCTGGGTGCAGAGCGGCAGGCTGCGGCCGACCAGTTCGCTGCCGCGGGCGAAGAACTGCACGTCGGCATGGGAGAAAGGTTCCAGCCGGGCGCCGAACTTGGACTTCGTGCGGCGCACCCCCCGTGCGACGGCCCGCACCCTGCCGTGGCCGCGGGTCAGCAGCGTGATGATGCGGTCCGCCTCGCCGAGCTTCTGGGTGCGCAGCACGATGCCGTCGTCGCGGAACAGACTCATGCGCCCATTGTCCAGCACCGGGCAGCGACGACCCCTCGCCCGGGGTCGTGGTCCGGGCGAGGGGTCGGCACCCCTTGGGAGGTCAGGAGGAGGACGGGGAGGGCGAGGGGTCGGCGTCGCCCGCCTTCTCGGTTGCGGGGGCGGCGGCGGGGGCCTGGGCCGGCACCGTCGCCGGGACCGCGTCGGCGACGACGCCCTCGGCGGGGGCGCCGGAGCCGGGCGCGGTGTCGACCTCGGCGCCGGCGAGGGCCTTGGCCCCCTCCTCCGGAGCGGCGCCGTGGGCGTCGTCCTTGGCCGGTCCGTTGAAGATGAGGTTGAGCACGATGGCAGCCGTGGCTCCGAGAGTGACGCCGCTGTTCAGCAGCGAGGACAGGTCGGCGTCCATGTGTTCGGTGAAGAAGACCGGGACGGTCGCCGGGAGCAGCGCGAAGGCGAGGGAGACGCCGACGATCAGCGCGTTCTTCTCCTCCTTGAGGTCCACCTTGCCCAGGGTCTGGATACCGGCCAGGGCGACCATGGCGAACATGACGGTGGCGGCGCCACCGAGGACTCCGTGCGGAACGGCGGCGACGATCGCGGCGGCCTTGGGCAGCAGACCGAGGACGATCATGAAGACACCCGCGGCGACGACCACGAACCGGCTCTTCACCTTCGTCATGCGCACGAGCCCGACGTTCTCGGCGAAGGCGACGTACGGGAAGGAGTTCAGGACACCGCCGAGGGCGGTGGCGGCGCCGTCGGCGCGCAGGGCGCGGGCCACGGTCTCGCTGTCGACCTCCTTGCCGGTGATGTCGCCGACGGCGTAGGTGTCCCCGGTCGTCTCGACCATGGTGATCAGCATGACGATCAGCATCAGGACGATCGGGAACCACTCGAACTTCGGGACGCCGAAGTGGAAGGGGGTGGTGACGCCGATCCAGTCGGACTTGGCGACGTCGCCGAACTTCGCGTCGCCGAGCAGGAAGGCGACGCCGGTGCCGACGACCAGGCCGAGGAGGATCGCGATGCTGGAGAGGAACGGCCTGCCGAGCTTCATCAGCACGAGGATGAACAGCATCGTGCCGCCGGCGTAGGCGAAGTTCTTCGGCTCGCCGAAGTCGGGGCTGCCGAGGCCGCCGGCGGCGTCGTTGAGGCCGACCGGGATCAGGACGACGCCGAGTACGGTGATCACGGTGCCGGTGACGACCGGCGGGAAGAGGCGCATGACCGCCCGGAACGCCTTGGCGGGCAGCCAGGCGAAGGCGAAGGTGGCGATGCCGGCGGTGATGACCGCGCCGTAGATGACCAGCAGGGCGGCTGTTCCGCCGCCCGCCCCGAGGCCTATGGCGATCATCGGGGACACGGCGGTGAAGGTCACGCCCTGGATCAGCGGCAGTCGCGCGCCGATCCGACCGATGCCCCACGCCTGGATGATCGACGCGATGCCGCAGGTGAAGAGGTCCGCGTTGATCAGGTAGACCAGCTGTTCGGGGCTCAGCTTGAGTGCGCTGCCCACGATGATCGGGACGATCACCGCGCCGGCGTAGAAGGCGAGTACGTGCTGGAAGCCGTACAGCGCGAGCTTGGGGAGGGGGAGCACCTCGTCGACCGGGTGCGTGCTCTGCTTTCCGTCGGTGGAAAGCCGGGCGGCGACACGTGCCATCTCAGCCTTGCCCTTCAAGGTAGGTACGTGAGAGGAGATCTGGTTGTCCCTGGGCGAAGTGGGTCGCTAACCCGTTGGTTCGCCAGGGTTTCCGTACGTCACGTGGATCGAAGTCCCGCTGTGCGGGGCGGCGGCTTCTCGGCGTGTGACCGGAATTGAACGCCTGTGGGAGGCCTCACAGATATCGTCGACTTCTACAAACTGTTGACCGCGACGGGCTTCAGATCTGTGGATTTCTCCAGTGGTGATGCACCGCGGGTGAGGGTATGGGCCGGCGGCCTTCCGGCGGGGCGCCCCGGCCGGGCGAGCGTGCGACGCACCGCCTGTGAGCTGGCAGGACGTTCTGTGCGGCGCTTCAGCGACGCATACGCGAAGGGCCCGTCCGGGCACCCCGGCGGGCGACCTGAACGGGCCCGGAGCAATCGGCTCCGCGGCCCACGGAGTGTTCACCAGGCGAGATTTCGGCCCTCGCGAGGCCGGATCGTTACGTCGGACCGCACTCTGTCGAACGGTTCCGGACGCTTCCGCGCGCCCCCCGGGCGTACGCAGGGACTCTCAGGGCGCGCGCACCGCCGACAGCAGCCGGGCCACGTCGTCCGCACCGATCCGCAGAGCCGCTCCGACCGTGGCGAGCACCTCGCGCTCGGCCGGGATGTACGGACCGTCCGCGAGGGCGATCCGGGCCCCCTGGAGCAGGACGGACTCCCGTCCGGGACCCGCCAGGTGCGGCGCGAGCGGTTCGAGGGCCTCGTGGAGCTCTATCGACAGCGCGGCCCCGCAGCACTCCGGGATGTCGTACAGCCCGAGCCGGCCCTCGTCCGCGGACAGCGCCTCCACGAGCGACTCCAGTTGCTCCTCGGTGCAGTCCTGGAAGCCCGCGGCCCGTACGGTGCACACGGCGGCCTCCAGCGCGCTGCGCGAGGCCGTCCCGCCCGCGGCGAGGACGGCGAGCGCCACGGTGTGGACGGCGTCCCGCAGCAGGGCGGTGAACCGGGTGGTGGTGAGGTGGTCCAGGGCGTCGGTGCCGAAGCGGGCGCGGCAGCCCTGGCACTCCACGACGGGTCCCGCGTGTCCGCGCGGGAGCAGCGGCACGCCGAGGACGGTGAACCGGCGGCGGCCGGTGCGCCTGCGGTAGTTCCGGTCGCCCCCGCAGTCCGGGCAGAAGAACTCCCCGTCACCCACGGTGCTCCAGGTGGTACGGATGCCCCAGACCGTCAGCTTCCGGCCGTCCCCACCCCGAACTGGCAGCACGTCGCACCTCCGTGGTCGTCCGGCAGCATCGCCGGGTTGGCGTGATGTTAGCCACATCGGTGAGGCTGCGTCAGTCGTGCGACAAGACAACATGCCCCCCGAGCGGGAGTTGGCCGATCTGCACCCCCGGTTCCGCTTAGGGTCTGCCGCATGGACGAGAAGTCGTGTCTGGTGACCGGGGCCGCGAGTGGGATCGGGCGGGCCACCGCGGTACTGCTGGCCCGCTCCGGTGCCCGGGTGACCGCGGCCGATATCAACGGCCCGGGGGTCGAGGCCCTCCGTGCGGATCTGGCCGCCGAGGGCCTCGCGGTCACCGCGGTGGTCGCTGACGTCTCCGATCCGGACGACAGCCGGGCGATGGTCGCCGCCGCCGTGGAGGCCTACGGGCGCCTGGACGTCGCCGTGGCGAACGCCGGGGTGCTCCCTCTGTCGGACGTTCGCGAGACCACCGCGCAGGACTGGGACCACGTGATGGCGGTCGACGGCCGCGGGATGTTCCTGACCTGCAAGTACGCCATCGAGGCGATGACCGCGCAGCCGCGCCCCGGTGGGGCGCTGGTCTGCGTGTCCTCGATCTCGGGGGTGGCGGGGCAGGCGCGCCAGGCCGCGTACGGTCCGGCGAAGTTCGTCGCGTCGGGGCTGACGAAGCACCTCGCGGTCGAGTGGGCGGCGCACGGGATCCGCGTCAACGCGGTGGCTCCCGGAACGATCCGAACGGAGCGGGTGATCGCGCTGCAGGACGAGCCGGGCGGGCCCGAGTACCTGGCGGAGGTCACCGGGGCGCACCCGATGGGCCGGCTCGGCGAGCCGGAGGAGGTGGCCCGCGTCATCGCCTTCCTGGCCTCGGACGCGGCGTCGTTCGTGACCGGCGCGATCGTCCCCGTGGACGGCGGCTACCTGGCCCGCTGACGCCCGCCGGGGGCGGCCCCGGGAACGGCGCGACCCCGCCCCTGGTCGGCAGGAGCGGGGTCCACGGCCGGGGTGGTCAGCGGCCCGCGCGGTTGACGGCGGAGATGACCGCCTTCAGGGAGGCGCGGGTGGTGTTGGCGTCGATGCCGATGCCCCACAGGACCCGGCCGTCGATCGCGCACTCGATGTAGGAGGCGGCGACGGCGGACGCGCCCTCGCTCATGGTGTGCTCGGTGTAGTCCAGCAGGCGGGCGTCGATGCCGATGCCGGCCAGCGCGTCGAAGAAGGCCGAGATCGGACCGTTGCCGGTGCCGTTCAGCACCGTCTCCACGCCGTCCACGACCGCTTCGACGGTCAGCGTGTCCGTGCCGTCCTTGTCGGTGGCCGTCGAGCCAGAGCGCAGCTGGATGCGGCCCCAGGGGTTCTCGGGGTTGGGCAGGTACTCGTCGCAGAAGACGTCCCAGATGGCCTTCGGCGTGACCTCGCCGCCCTCGGCGTCGGTCTTGGCCTGGATGATCTTCGAGAACTCGATCTGCATGCGGCGCGGCAGGTCCAGCTTGTGGTCGTTCTTCAGGACGTACGCGATGCCGCCCTTGCCGGACTGCGAGTTGACCCGGATGACCGCCTCGTAGGAGCGGCCGACGTCCTTGGGGTCGATGGGCAGGTACGGGACGGCCCACTCGATGTCGTCGACGGTCTTGCCCTGGGCGGCCGCATCGGCCTCCATGGCGTCGAAGCCCTTCTTGATGGCGTCCTGGTGGGAGCCGGAGAAGGCGGTGTAGACGAGGTCGCCCGCGTAGGGGTGGCGCGGGTGGACCGGCATCTGGTTGCAGTACTCGCTGGTGCGGCGGATCTCGTCGATCTGCGAGAAGTCGATCTGCGGGTCGATGCCCTGCGAGAACAGGTTCATGCCCAGCGTGATCAGGTCGACGTTGCCGGTGCGCTCGCCCTGCCCGAACAGGCAGCCCTCGATGCGGTCGGCGCCTGCCATCAGGGCCAGCTCGGCGGCGGCGACGGCGGTGCCGCGGTCGTTGTGCGGGTGTACGGAGATGCAGATGTGCTCGCGGCGGGTCAGGTTGCGGGCCATCCACTCGAAGCGGTCCGCGTGGGTGGACGGCGTGGAGCGCTCCACGGTGGCGGGCAGGTTCAGGATGATCTCGCGGCCCTCGGCCGGCTGCCATACGTCGCAGACGGCCTCGCAGACCTCCAGGGCGAAGTCCAGCTCGGTGTCGGTGAAGATCTCCGGGCTGTACTGGTAGCCGAAGGTCGTCTCCGGGCCGAGCAGCTTCTCCGCGTACTCCATGACCAGGCGGGTGCCGTCGACGGCGATCTGCTTGATCTGCTCCTTGGAGCCTCGGAAGACGACCCGGCGGAAGGTCGGCGCGGTCGCGTTGTACAGGTGCACGGTGGCGCGCTTGGCGCCGACCAGCGACTCGACCGTCCGCTCGATCAGGTCCTCGCGGGCCTGGGTCAGGACGGAGATGGTCACGTCGTCCGGGATCGCGCCCTCTTCGATGATGGAGCGCACGAAGGCGAAGTCGGTCTCGCCGGAGGACGGGAAGCCGACCTCGATCTCCTTGTAGCCCATGCGTACCAGCAGGTCGAACATCTCGCGCTTGCGGGCGGGCGTCATGGGGTCGATCAGCGACTGGTTGCCGTCCCGCAGGTCGGTGGACAGCCAGCGGGGGGCCTTGGTGACGCGGGCGTCCGGCCAGGTCCGGTCGGGGATGTCCACCTGCTCGTAGGCGCCGTACTTGTGGATCGGCATGCCGGAGGGCTTCTGGGAGTGGGTCGCGTTCGTGATGGGCGTGGGGCGACCGACAAATGGCTGCTGGCTCATGGCGTGGGGCTCCTCGCGTGTCCGCGGTAGTTCGCTGGGACGGCCGACGGCGGTAGTGAAAACCGCAACACCAAACTCCGCGGGGAGGGGGCCGGCCTACGACTACAGACCCTCGCCGCGGCAGCTAAGGAGAAGCAGCCCGAAACGCATGATGGGCCGAGCCTAGCCGAGCCGCGCCGTAACGCGAGGACCTGTTTCAGTATGCAAGACCCGCGCGTCCGATTTGCACCAAATGTAAGCCAAGCCTCGTTCGCCCGGAGCAGGTCGGGCCGATCCCCCGAGGCGCGCCCCGGCCGGGCCGTGCGATCACACCACCGCCGGACGCCACCCGCCGCGACGCACCCCGGCACGTTTCTGCACCGGCGGAAGGTGACACAACCGAATGAATCATGGTTGCAGCTAGTGACACCGACGTCACGCGGTGCCACATTGCCGGGCATGGATGCCTCCCACACCCCCTCCCGCCACCCCGTCTTCTGCACGGTCGTGCCGCCCCACCTCCTCGACAAGGCCGCCCTGTCCGGGAACACCCGCCGCGCCGATCTCGCCCAGCGCACCCTCGAACGCGACTCCCTGCTGCGCACCCGGCGCCGGGTCACCGCCGTGCGCGGGATCGCGCCCGCGCTCGCCGCGCCGGCCGGGGACGACCCGCGGCGCACGGTCTTCGACGCCCAGCACCGCACGCAGCTCCCCGGGACCAAGATCCGCGGCGAGGGCGACCCGCTGAGCAAGGACGCCACGGTGAACCGCGCCTACGCCGGACTCGGGGCGACGTACGAGCTGTTCCTGAAGGGCTTCGGGCGCCGCTCGATCGACGATTCCGGACTCCCCCTGGACGCCACCGTCCACTACGGCGAGGACTACAACAACGCCTTCTGGGACGGCCGGCAGATGGTCTTCGGCGACGGGGACGGGGACCTCTTCCTCGATTTCACCGTCTCGGTGGACGTCATCGGACACGAATTGACCCACGGCGTCACCCAGTACACCGCGAACCTGCGCTACCGCGGCCAGTCCGGCGCCCTGAACGAGTCGATGTCCGACGTCTTCGGCTCCCTGATCAAGCAGTACTCACTGGAGCAGACCGCCGACGAGGCCGACTGGCTGATCGGCGCCGGGCTGCTCGGCCCCGACGTCACCGGGGTCGCCCTGCGCTCCATGAAGGCACCGGGCACCGCCTACGACGACGACGAACTGGGCAAGGACCCGCAGCCGGCCACCATGGACGACTACGTCACCACCCACAGCGACAACGGCGGCGTCCACATCAACTCCGGCATCCCCAACCACGCCTTCTACATCGCCGCGACCGAGCTGGGCGGCAAGGCCTGGGAACGGGCCGGACAGATCTGGTACGACACCCTGACCGGCGGGGCCCTCACCCCGAAGGCGGACTTCGCGGAGTTCGCCCGGCTCTCCACCGCGGCCGCCGCCGCCCGCTACGGGGACGGCGGGGCGGAGCACCAGGCGCTGCAGAAGGCGTGGTCGGTCGTGGGCGTCCCGTTCGCGGGGTAGACGGCTCCCATGCGGATTCTGGTGGTACGGACGGGCGGCTTCGCGGGCATCGAGCGCCGGGCCGAGGTGGACACCTCGGGCCTGCCGGACGAACGGGAGTGGCAGGCCCTGGCGCAGCTCGCACTGCGGCCCGGTCCGCCGGGCGACCCGGCGGACCGGGTCCGGGACGGCTTCTCCTACCGGATCACGGTGGACGGGCGGACGGTCACGTGCGTCGAGCCGCACCTGTCGGAGGCACAGCGGGCGCTCATCTCCCGGGTCCTGAAAGAAGGTGCCTGACCGACGCACCTTTGCTTGGATGTCCGGATGACCTCTCGCATGATCGATTCGACGCTGTCCGAGCTGGAGCGCTACTACGACACCGTGCCGCGGGTGGGCGGGGCCCGCGCCGAGGACTTCGGCGCCCTGACCCTCTTCGTCCAGGAGGGCTCGGGCTGGCCGTACTACGCGCGGCCCACGCTCGGCGGCTCCGACGCGACGGCCGCCGACGTGGAACGGGTGCTCGCCCGCCAGCGCGAGCTCGGGGTGCCCGAGGCCTTCGAATGGGTCGCCGAGACCAGCCCGGCGCTGCGCCCCGCGGTGGAGGCGGCGGGTCTGCGCGTCCACGCGCACCCGCTGATGGTGCTGGAGGCCGCCGAGGAGCTGCCCCGGCACCCGGAGGTGCGGCTCCTCGACGCCGAGGACCCCTTGCTGGCGGCCGCGGTCGCGGTGCCGGCGCTGGCCTTCGCCGACCCGGGGACCGCCGTCGGCGAGGCCGGTCCGGCGGAACTGGCGGCCGCGACGGCCGACCCGGCGACGGAGTCGCGCCGGGCGGACGTCGCGGCGAAGCTCGCGGCCGGCACCTCGGGGATGGCGGCCGCCGTACGGGACGGTGTGGTGCTCTGCTCGGGCATGTTCAACCCGGTCGGCGATGTCGCCGAGGTCGTGGGCGTGGGCACCCTCCCGTCCGCCCGCCGCCAGGGCCTGGCCCTCGGCGTCACCGCGGCCCTCGTCGCACAGGCCCGCGCGCGGGGCGCCCGTACGGTCTTCCTCTCGGCGGGCGACGAGGACGTGGCGCGCATCTACGGCCGCGCCGGCTTCCGCCGCCTGGCGACGGCCCTGATCGCCGAACCGCCGGCCGCGCCCGGGGCGTGAACGGCTGCTTGCGGCCCGGGCCGCGCTGACGGGCGCCCGCCCGCTTTTGCCGGGTCGGCAACAAGGTTTGCCGACAGGGCGGGGAGGGGCGCAGCATCGGGGGCACGACGAACCCCGAGCGGAAGAGGCCCCATGTCGAAGCACCAGCACCCCCACCCGCACTCGCACGACACTGCGGAGGAGAGCGGGAACGGTCCCGTCCCGGGCGGCGAGGAGTTCTGGGACGGGCGCTACAGCGAAAGCACCCGCATCTGGAGCGGCAACCCGAATGCCCTCCTGGTCCGCGAGGCCGCGGACCTCCCGCCCGGCCGGGCCCTCGACCTCGGCTGCGGCGAGGGCGCGGACACCGTGTGGCTGGCCCGCCGCGGGTGGCGCGTCACCGCCACCGACATCTCCACGGTGGCGCTCGGCCGCGCCGCCGAGCACGCCGCGGAGGCCGGGGTGGCCGACCGCGTCGAGTGGCAGCGCCACGACTTCGCGCAGTCCTTCCCCGAGGGGGAGTTCGACCTCGTCTCGGCGTGCTTCCTGCACAGCTACGGGGACTTCCCGCGCGAGCGGATCCTGCGCCGGGCCGCCGCCGCGGTGGCGCCCGGCGGGACCCTGCTCGTGGTCGGCCACGCCGGAGGACCCTCGTGGAACCCGGACGCCCACGCGGACATCCACTTCCCCACCCCGCAGGAGGTCCTCGCCCAACTGGAGCTGCCGGAGGGCGGCTGGGAGGTCCTGAGCGCGGCGGAGCACCTGCAGCCCATGACCGATCCCGAGGGCCGGCCCGGGACCCGCCCCGACAACCTGCTGAAGGTGCGGCGCCTCGCCTGAGGGGCGCTCCGGCGGATCAGGGGCAGCCGGTCAGAAGCCGAGCTTGCGGAGCTGCTTGGGGTCCCGCTGCCAGTCCTTGGCGACCTTCACGTGGAGGTCGAGGAAGACGGGAGTCCCCAGCAGCGCCTCGATGTGCTTGCGCGACTTCATCCCGACCTCCTTCAGCCGGGAGCCCTTCGGGCCGATGATGATGCCCTTCTGGCTCGGCCGCTCGATGTAGACGTTGGCGTGGATGTCGAGCAGCGGGCGGTCGGCCGGGCGGTTCTCGCGCGGGATCATCTCCTCGACGACCACGGCGATGGAGTGCGGCAGCTCGTCCCGTACGCCTTCCAGGGCGGCCTCGCGGATCAGCTCGGCGACCATGACCATCTCGGGCTCGTCGGTGAGGTCGCCCTCCGGGTAGAGCGGCGGACTCTCCGGAAGCAGCGGCGCGATCAGGTCGGCCAGCAGCTGGACCTGGTTGTCGCCGACCGCCGAGACGGGGACGATCTCGGCCCACTCGATGCCGAGCTCGGCGCCCAGCTGGTGGATGGCGAGGAGCTGCTCGGCCAGGGCCTTCGACTCCACCAGGTCGGTCTTGGTCACGATGGCGATCTTGGGGGTCTTCTTGATCCCCGCGAGCTCCTTGGCGATGAACTTGTCGCCGGGGCCCAGCTTCTGGTCGGCCGGGAGGCAGAAGCCGATGACGTCGACCTCGGCCCAGGTGGTGCGCACGACGTCGTTGAGGCGTTCGCCGAGCAACGTGCGCGGCTTGTGCAGGCCGGGCGTGTCGACGAGGACGAGCTGGGCGTCGGGGCGGTGCACGATGCCGCGGACGGTGTGGCGGGTGGTCTGCGGCCGGTTGGAGGTGATCGCGACCTTCGTGCCCACGAGTGCGTTGGTCAGGGTCGACTTCCCGGCGTTGGGACGGCCGACGAAGCAGGCGAAGCCCGCACGGTGCGGGGCGGTGGACTCGGGGGAACGATCGCTCATACGGGCCATTCTCCCCGATGCGGCTCCCCGCGCCGACCAGACCGGGGCGGTGACGGGGACCACAGCCGCGAGCGAGGGGTGGGCGGCGTGGGAGGTGCGTCCCTGAGCCGTGTCCCCAGCCCCTGCGCGGACCGTGGGCGGCACCACGCGCCGGCGGCGCCGGGAGGCGCTGCGCCGGCGCTGTCCGGGGGGGTCACGACAGGGTCAGCGTCAGGACTGCCGTGTAGGCGCCCGGTCGGGTGTAGGGAGGGACGTGGAGGGTGACCACGGCGTCGATCGTGAAGGTGCCGCCCGTCTGCGGCCCGTCCGGGGTGGACGCCAGGAGGGCGCCCTCCGGGCCGACGGCGCCCGGGCTGCCCGGCGTACAGCGGCTCGGGCTGCCCGGGGCCGCCGTGCACGACGGGGTCCAGGACAGGGACGCGCCCGGGACGGCGACCCCGCCCGGGCCGGTGAAGTCGGTGATCCTGCCGGTCAGGGTCCACCCGGCCGGGCCGCCCCGGGCATCGGTGACGGTGACGGTGCCGATCCGGCCGGGGGCGGCTGCGCCGCCGCCGTACGCCACCGCGCCGAGGGTGATGTCCCGGCCGGTCTGGGTCATGCCGAGCGCGCCCGGCCCGACGGTGGCGGTGGCCTTCCCGGTGCCGGACGCCGGCGGGGCGGCGGCGTCCGCGACGACGGTGTACGCGGCCGGGCCCGAGCCCTGCCGCGCGGACCACGCCTCGCCCTCGTAGGCGACCACGGCGGTGGTCGCACGGTCGGTGACCGTCAGGTCCACGACGGCCGTGCCCAGGTCGTCGGCGGTGGCGCCCGCCCGGTCGGTGGTCTCCGCCGCGCCGGCCCGGCCCGCGACGGTCACGGCGGCACCCGGGGGGAATCCGGCCGCGGTCACCCTGACCGGGGCTCCGGGCCGGCCGTGGCCGGAGGCGGGGAAGACGCTGCGGAGGTTGGCCGTGGGCAGCTCGGTGGCGGTCAGCCGGGCCGGGGCGGGGGCGGTGACGACGGGGGTGCAGGTGGTACCGGGGTCCAGCAGGTGGCGCGCGTGCGAGGGTGATCTCGCCGGGCGGGGTGACGGGGAAGGTGCCGGTCATGGTGACGGCGGGGAGGGGCGCGCCGGCCGGAACGGGGTCGTTGCGCCGGGCGACGACGGTGACCTCTCCGCTCTGGGCACCCCCGAGCAGGATCCGGCCGGTCGGTGGGGGCACGTCTGCGGGAAGTGCGCCGCCGTCCCCGACACCGCCGACCGGGGGCGCGGCGGGGGTGCTGACCACCTGGTAGGTCACGGTGACGGTGTCGCCGACCCCGGGTGCCGGGTCGTCCACGGTGATCCGGGCGGTGGTGGGGCCGTCGACGGGCGCAAGACCGGCCTCCTGGGGGGCCCGGCACTGCGTCGGGAACTCCACCTGCCCCGGGGGCGCCTCACCCTGGGCCGCGGCGGGTCCGCCGAGGGCGCCCCCGGCCGTGGCGGCGAGGGCGAACGCGCCGACCGCCGCCGACCATCTCCGGTTCCGCGCCCGTGTTCGCACTGCCCGCCCCCGCCCCTGGGTCGCCTCGCGCCGAGCCCCGCGCAGGGGCCATTCACGAGCGGGCAGCGGAAGAAGTCAATGCGCGGGCCCCGCATCGACTGATGGCCCATCAGGAGATGGCAGCGGGACGCCGGCCCCCGGGGCCCCGCCGGTCGCGCGGGACGGGCGCCGGTGGGCCGTCGGGCCCACCCCCAGGGGCCGCCCGCACGCGCTTGCGCAGCGACGGGGCCGCGGGTTCCGGGGCGGCACCAGGAACCCGGCCCCGCCGGGCCCCGGGCTCTGCCCGGACCCCTGCCTCGAACGCCGACGAGACTGGAATGGCGCGCCGACCAGCGGCGGGGGTGGGGACTAGGAGCCGGCCGGGGTCGTGGACCTCAGGGTGCCGTCGGGGGCTGCCAGGAGTACCGGGGTGTCCGGGCCGCCGAGGTCGCGGACGGCAGCCCGGTCGGCCTCCGCCGGGAACTCCGCGGCACTCACGACGGCCGCCGCCTCCAGGGACCGGGCCCCGCTGGCCACGGCCATCGCGACCGCGGTCTGCAGCGCGCTCAGCTTCAGGGAGTCGAGCTCCACCGTCCCCGCGACGTACGTACGTCCGGTCTCGTCCCGCACCGCCGCCCCCTCGGGCACGCCGTTGCGGGCCCGGGCGCTGCGCGCCAGCGTGATGATCTTGCTGTCCTCGGGGTCGATCCCGGTGCTCTCCGTCATGGTCGAAAGCATAGGGAGCGCCGGGCCCGCCCCGCGCAACGACCCCGCCCCGCCCGGACCGGTGCCCGGATCAGGGCCGGTCGAGCTTCAGGCGCTCGGCCCTCGGCAGTCCCGCGACGACCAGGTCGTAGGAGTCCTCGACGAGTTCGCGCAGCAGTGCGTCGGGGACCCCGCCCACCGTCACCGTGTTCCAGTGCCGCTTGTTCATGTGGTAGCCCGGCGCGATCGCCGCGTGCTCCTCGCGCAGCCGTACCGCCAGCTCCGGCTCGCACTTCAGGTTGATCTTCAGCGGCTCGGCGTCCAGCGCGCTGAGCGCGAACATCTTGCCCCTCACCTTGAACACCGAGGTCTCGGGGGTGAAGGGGAACTCCTCCACGGCCGCGTTGAAGCCCAGCAGGAACTCCCGCAGCTGCGCCGGGGTCATGCGCCCTCCTCCCCCGCGGGCTCCGCCGCGGCCACCGGCTCGACCAGCACCGTCACGATCTTGTTCCGCCGGCCCGCCGGCGACTCGGCCGTCAGCCGCAGGGGACGCCCGTCGGGCAGTTCCACCACCCCCGAGGCGCCCGCGATCGGTACCCGGCCCAGCGCCTTCGCCAGCAGCCCGCCCACCGTCTCGACGTCCTCGTCGTCGAAGGCCTCGACCTTGAACAGTTCGCCGAGGTCGGTGATGTCCAGGCGCGCCGTGACCCGGTAACGGTCCTCGCCCAGGTCCTCGACCGGCGGGAGCTCCCGGTCGTACTCGTCCGTGATCTCGCCGACGATCTCCTCCAGGATGTCCTCGATGGTGACGATGCCGGCCGTGCCGCCGTACTCGTCGATCACCACCGCCACGTGGTTGCGCACCTGCTGCATCTCGCGCAGCAGGTCGCCCGCGTTCTTGGTGTCCGGCACGAAGACCGCCGGGCGCATCGCCGTCGACACCAGGTCGGTCTCGGCCTCGCGGTTGACGTGCGTCTTGCGGACCAGGTCCTTCAGGTAGACGATCCCGACGATGTCGTCCTCGTTCTCCCCGGTGACGGGGATCCGCGAGAAGCCCGACCGCAGGGCGAGCGTCGTCGCCTGGCGGACCGTCTTGTAGCGCTCGATGCAGACCAGGTCGGTGCGCGGCACCATCACCTCGCGCACGAGCGTGTCACCGAGCTCGAAGACCTGGTGCACCATCCGGCGCTCGTCGTCCTCGATGAGCGATTCCTTCTCGGCGAGGTCGACCATCGCGCGCAGCTCGGCCTCGGAGGCGAAGGGCCCCTTGCGGAAGCCCTTGCCCGGCGTCAGCGCGTTGCCGATCAGGATCAGCAGCTGCGGGACCGGTCCCATGATCCGTGCGAGCGGCACCAGGACGTACGCGGACGCCGTCGCCGTGTTCAGGGGGTGCTGGCGGCCGATCGTGCGCGGGGAGACCCCCACGGCGACGTAGGAGACCAGCACCATGACGGCGATGGCCACCAGCAGCGCGGTCCAGTTCTCGCCGAACTCGTCCAGGCAGACGTAGGTGACGAGGACACCGGCCGCCATCTCGCAGGTGACCCGGACCAGCAGCGCCACGTTGAGGTAGCGGGTGGGGTCGCCGGCGACCTGGGCGAGCTTGTCGCTGCCGCGCCTGCCCTCCCGTACGGCCTGCTCGGCCCGGAAGATGGAGATGCGGGCGATGCCGGACTCCGCGCACGCCGCGAACCAGGCCACGACCACCAGCAGCACCGCGCCGGTGATCAGTTGCGGGGCGCTCACGAGACGGTGGGGGCCGGGGACGGGCCGGTGAGCCCGCGCTCGGTGCGCCAGCCGTCCACGATGGCGGCCTGGAGGCCGAACATCTCGGCCTTCTCGTCCGGCTCCTCGTGGTCGTAGCCGAGCAGGTGCAGCACCCCGTGGACGGTCAGGAGCTGGAGTTCCTCGTCCATGGAGTGCTGCGTGGGGGCTTCCTCACCCTGCTTCTTGGCGACCTCGGGGCAGAGCACGATGTCGCCGAGGAGCCCCTGCGGGGGCTCCTCGTCGTCCTTCGACGGCGGACGGAGCTCGTCCATCGGGAAGGACATGACGTCGGTCGGGCCCGGCAGGTCCATCCACTGGATGTGGAGCTGCTCCATGGCGTCCTCGTCGATGACGATGACGGAGAGTTCCGAGAGCGGGTGGATCCGCATCCGGGTGAGCGCGTAGCGGGCGATGTCGAGGATCGCCTGCTCGTCGACCTCGGTTCCGGACTCGTTGTTGACGTCGATCGACATGGTGCGCTGGGTTCTACTTCCGCTGGTAGCCGTTGGCGGCCTGCTGGCCGTCGTCGTACTTCTCGTACGCGTCGACGATACGGCCGACCAGCTTGTGCCGGACGACATCCTCGGACGTGAGCCTGGAGAAGTGGATGTCGGGTACCCCGTCGAGGATTTCCTGAACCTGACGCAGACCGCTCCTGGCCCCGCCGGGCAGGTCGATCTGCGTGATGTCACCGGTGATCACGATCTTCGAGTCGAAGCCGAGCCGGGTCAGGAACATCTTCATCTGCTCGGTGGTCGTGTTCTGGGCCTCGTCGAGGACCACGAACGCGTCGTTGAGCGTGCGGCCTCGCATGTAGGCCAGCGGCGCGACCTCGATCGTGCCCGCCGCCATGAGCCGCGGGATCGAGTCGGGGTCGAGCATGTCGTGCAGCGCGTCGTACAGGGGGCGCAGGTACGGGTCGATCTTGTCGAAGAGGGTGCCCGGCAGGAAGCCGAGCCGCTCCCCCGCCTCGACGGCGGGCCGGGTCAGGATGATCCGGCTGACCTGCTTGGACTGGAGGGCCTGAACCGCCTTGGCCATGGCGAGGTAGGTCTTTCCGGTACCGGCGGGGCCGATGCCGAAGACGATCGTGTTCTTGTCGATCGCGTCGACGTACCGCTTCTGGTTGAGGGTCTTGGGGCGGATGGTGCGACCGCGGCTGGAGAGGATGTTCTGCGTGAGCACCTCGGCGGGCGTCTCGGGCCCGTCGCCGTCACCGTTCGCGCTCGCCTTGAGCATGGCGATCGAGCGTTCCACTGCGTCCTCCGTCATCGGCTGCCCGGTGCGGAGCACCAGCATCATCTCGTCGAACAGTCGCTGGATCAGTGCGACTTCCGCCGCCTCACCGATCGCGCTGACCTGATTGCCCCGAACATGGATGTCGGCCTTCGGGAAGGCCTTCTCGATCACGCGCAACAGAGCGTCGCCCGAGCCGAGCACCGTCACCATCGGGTGCGTCGCCGGTACGGTGAAGTGCGCTCGCGCCTGCCCCGGCGCGGGGGTGTGGGCTGTCGATGTCTGAGTCATGGGCCGGCACTGTGGCCTGCGCATACCTCCTGCTGAGGGGCCGCGCCGATCGACGGCCTCCGGAGTACCAAGCGTACGTCGCCGCCGCGGCTTGCCCGAGAGGTTTTCCCCGCCGCCCCCGGCACGGCGCTGCTCCGCCGTCCCCCGGCTACGCGGAGTGCCGGAAGCCGATCGTGGGGACGGCCCTGCGCCGGGCGGCCGGGGTCGCGGCCGACGGGATCAGGTCGTCCAGGAAGCCGTAGCGGCCGCGCAGCGCGGCCGGGGCGCCCCGCCACCAGTGGGCCACCTCCGGCCAGCCGGGGGCCGAGAGGGAGCCGCCGAACTCCTGGACCGACAGGGCCGCGGTGAGTCCGGCGAAGGCCAGCCGGTCCGCGAGCGGCCAGCCGGCCAGGGTTCCGGTGACGAACCCCGCCACGTAGACGTCGCCCGCGCCCGTGGGATCCAGGGCGTCGACCGTGATGCCGGGGACGTGCGCCGACTCACCGGTGCGCCCGTCCACCGCGTACGAGCCCTCGGGGCCCATGGTCACGACCGCGATGGGCACCTTGTCGGCCAGCGCGCGGGCCGCGGCCCGCGGACACTCGGTGCGCGTGTACCGCATCGCCTCGCCGGCGTTCGGCAGGAAGGCCTCGCAGTGCTCCAGGTCGGCCAGGGCGCCCAGGTCCCAGCGGCCGCTCTCGTCCCAGCCCACGTCCGCGAAGACCCGCGAGCCGCGCCGGGCGGCCTCGCCGATCCACTCCTCGCCGCGGCCCGGCCCGAGCGAGGCCACAGCGGCGCGGGCCCGCGGCGGGCACTGCGGGAAGGGCCCGGGGCCCGCCGGCGGAGGGGCCTCGTGGCCGTGGGAGACCATCGTGCGCTCGCCCTCGTACGCCATCGAGACGGTGACCGGACTGTGCCAGCCGGGGACGGTCCGCGACATGGACAGGTCGATGCCCTCGCCCTGCTCCAGGGCGTCCCAGCAGTACTCGCCGTAGTGGTCGTCGCCGAAGGCCGCCGCCAGCGAGGTGCGCAGGCCGAGCCGGGCCAGGGCGGTGGCCATGTTGGCGACCCCGCCGGGGCTGGAGCCCATGCCGCGTGCCCAGGACTCCGTACCGCGCACGGGCGCCGAGTCGAGGCCGGTGAAGATGATGTCGAGGAAGACCGTGCCGGTCAGGAAGACGTCGCAGCCCGGTTCCTCCGGGTCGCGCACCGGACCGAGCGGGTCCAGGGCTGCGGTGCGGCTGTCGAGGTCCCCACTGGTCACGGTGGTCTCCCCTGTCGGTCTCGAAGGGCCGTTTCTCGGTGAAATCTGCCAGGTCTCCCGCCCGCGACGGGAGCAGAACCCAGTGTGGCGCAGATCACTTCGACACGTGCCCTCCGGCCCGGGGACGGCGCGCGTCCCCGGGCCGGCCGCGTCAGCGCCGCTTCGGCAGCGGTACCCGCATCAGGTCCGCGGCCACGGTGAGCTCCCCCTCGAACCCCGCCGCCCGGGCCTGGCGCTCGAACTCGGCGGGATCGGTGTAGCGCTGGGAGAAGTGCGTGAGCACGAGGTGGCGTACGCCCGCCTCCCGCGCCACCCGCGCCGCCTGTCCGGCGGTGAGGTGCCCGTGGTCGGTGGCCAGCCGTTCGTCCTCGTCGAGGAAGGTGGACTCGATGACGAGCATGTCGCAGCCCTCGGCGAGCGCGTGCACGCCGGGGCAGAGCCGGGTGTCCATGACGAACGCGAAGCACTGGCCGGGCCGGGGCTCGCTGACGTCCTCCAGGGTGACGCCGCCGAGCCGTCCCTCCCGCTGGATCCGGCCCACGTCGGGGCCCTTGATCCCGTGCCGGGCGAGCCGTTCGGGCACCATCCGGCGCCCGTCGGGCTCGGTGATCCGGTAGCCGAAGGACTCCACCGGATGGGAGAGCCGCCGGGTCTCGAGGAGGTACGAGCCCCCCTGCGCCACCGGGCCGTCCTCGGCGACGGGTTCCTCCCGGAGGGGCACGGTCTCCCGGTAGGCCGTGGCGTACCGCAGCCGGTCGAAGAACTTCTGTCCCGATGCCGGGTAGTGCGCGGCGACGGGGTGCGGGACCTGGTCCAGGTTGATCCGCTGGATCACCCCGGCGAGGCCGAGACTGTGGTCCCCGTGGAAGTGGGTGATGCATATCCGGTTGATGTCGTGCGCGGCCACCCCGGCGCGCAGCATCTGCCGCTGCGTGCCCTCGCCCGGGTCGAAGAGGATGCCCTCGCCGTCCCAGCGCAGCAGGTAGCCGTTGTGGTTGCGGTGGCGGGTGGGCACCTGGCTGGCGGTGCCCAGCACCACGAACTCTCTGGCGGACACGGGCTAGCCGGGGGGCCACTGGAGGCCGCGGCCGCCCAGGACGTGGGCGTGGGCGTGCCAGACGGTCTGCCCGGCGCCGGCGCCGGTGTTGAAGACGATCCGGTAGCCGGGGTCGTCGATCTTCTCGTCGGCGGCGACCTGTGCGGCCTCGCGCAGTACGTCGGCGGCGACGCCCGGCTCGGCCGCCGCGAGGGAGGCCGCGTCCGGGTAGTGCACCTTGGGGATGACGAGCACGTGCGTGGGCGCCTGCGGGTTGATGTCCCGGAAGGCGACGGTGGTGTCGCTCTCCCGGACCACCGTCGCCGGGACGGCACCCTCGACGATCTTGCAGAACAGGCAGTCGGCCTGCGGTTCCCCGGCCATTGCTCACCCTCCCGTGATGTTGATCGGTCCGGGCATCGTATCCATCCGGGCGTCCGCCGCGGGGATGTGTTCCGGCCGGTCAGGCCCAGCGGCCGGTGCGGGCCAGCAGGACCGCGGCGGCGGCGGTGCCGGCGGTGGAGGTCCGCAGGACGGACCGGCCCAGGCGGTAGGGGTGGGCGCCCGCCGCGGCGAAGACCTCCAGCTCCTCCGGGGAGACGCCGCCTTCCGGGCCCACCACCAGGACGACACTGCCGGAGGCCGGCAGCGCGGCCGTGGCCAGGGCCTGCGACGGGGTGTCGCGGTCCTCGTGCAGGACCATCGCCAGGTCGGCGCCGGCCAGCAGGGCCGCGACCTGCTTGGTGGACATGGCCTCGGCCACCTCCGGGAAGCGGACCCGGCGTGACTGCTTGCCCGCCTCCCGGGCCGTGGCCCGCCACTTGGCCAGGGACTTGGCCCCGCGCTCGCCGCGCCACTGGGTGATGCAGCGGGAGGCCTGCCAGGGCACGATCGCGTCCACGCCGGTCTCCGTCATGGTCTCGACGGCCAGCTCGCCCCGGTCCCCCTTGGGCAGCGCCTGCACCACGGTGATACGGACGGCGGGCTCCTCCTCCCGGCCGGTGGAGGAGACCGCGACGACGAGCCGGTCCTTGCCCTCGGCCGCCTTCACGACGGCCTCCGCCCAGCCGCCGCGGCCGTCCGTCAGGACGAGCCGCTCGCCCGGAGCGAGCCGTTTGACGGACACGGCGTGCCGGCCCTCCGGCCCGTCCAGGACGGACTCCGTCCCCTCAGGGATCTCTTCGACCACGAACACCGGGGCCGTCATGACGCACTCCTCATCTGCATGTCCTTCAACGTGCTCCGTGCCTCGGCGAGTTCCGCCGCCAGCACCTCCACCAGCTCCGCCGCCGGCAGGGCCCGTGCGAGCCGGTGCCCCTGGCCCGCCCACAGGGCCATGCCCTGTGCGTCGCCGGCCGCCGCGGCCGCCTTGCGCAGACCCGAGGTCAGGTGGTGCACCTGGGGGTAGGCGGCGGGGGCGTAGGGGCCGTGCTCCCGCACGAAGCGGTTGACGAGCCCCCGCGCCGGCCGGCCGGAGAAGGCGCGGGTCAGCTCCGTCCGGACGAACAGCGGGTCGGTCAGGGCCTTCTTGTGCAGGGGGTCCGCGCCGGACTCGGGACAGACCAGGAAGGCCGTCCCGAGCTGCGCCGCCGCCGCACCGGCCGCCAGCAGCGCGGCGATCTGCGCACCGCGCATGACCCCGCCGGCGGCGATGATCGGCAGGGCCACGGCCTCCCGTACCTGCGCCACCAGCGCGAGCAGTCCCACGGCCGCCGTGCCGTCGATCTGGGGGTCGTCCCGGTGGGTGCCCTGGTGCCCGCCTGCCTCCACGCCCTGGACGCAGACGGCGTCGGCGCCCGCCTGCTGCGCACTGCGGGCCTCCTCCACGGAGGTCACCGTGACGACGGTGTACGTACCGGCCTTGCGCAGGGCGGCGAGGGCGGAGGGGGAGGGGCAGCCGAAGGTGAACGACACGGCCGGCACCGGGTCCTCCAGGAGGATGGCGAGCTTGGCGTCGTAGCCGTCGTCGCTGGTGCCGATGAGGTCCTCCTCGGCGAGCGAGATCTCGTACCAGCTGGCCTCGCCGGCCAGCTGCCCGCGGTAGGCCTCCACCGCGGCCGGGTCGACGTACCCGGTCTGCGGCATGAAGAGGTTGACCCCGAAGGGGCGGCGGGTGAGGGCCCGCACCTGCTTGATCTCCTGGTACATCCCGTCGGCGGTCTTGTAGCCCCCGGCCAGGAAGCCGAGCCCGCCCGCCTCGCACACAGCGGCGGCGAGGGGCGGGCAGGAGGCGCCGCCGGCCATGGGGGCCTGCACGATCGGATGGGAGGAGAGACCGTTCGCCGCGGTGGACATGCACTGCATCGTGCCACGTCCCGCGCGGGCGGCCGAATCACCGCATTCGCCTGGCACATTCCTCCTCCCGGCGGGTCCGCGGACGGTTTTCCGGGGCCACGCGAAGAGCCCGGCCGGGAGGACCCGGGCCGGGCTCGAAGCGGTGCGCGCCGTGCCGTCAGCGACCGTTGAACGCGTCCTTCAGGCGGCTGAAGAGGCCCTGCTGGCCGGGCGCGAACTGGCCCATGGGCCGCTCCTCCCCGCGCAGCTTGGCGAGCTGGCGCAGCAGCTCCTCCTGCTGGGCGTCCAGCTTGGTCGGGGTGGTGACCTCGACGTGGACGATCAGGTCTCCGCGGCCGCCGCCGCGCAGGTGGGTGACGCCGCGCCCGTGCAGCGGGATGGCCTGGCCGGAGCCGGTGCCGGGCCGGATGTCGATCTCCTCCAGGCCGTCCAGCGTCTCCAGCGGGCACTTGGTGCCCAGTGCGGCCGCCGTCATCGGGATGGTGACCGTGCAGTGCAGGTCGTCCCCGCGCCGCTGGAAGGTCGGGTGCGCCAGCTCGTGGATCTCCACGTACAGGTCGCCGGCGGGGCCGCCGCCGGGGCCGACCTCGCCCTCGCCCGCCAGCTGGATCCGGGTGCCGTTCTCGACACCGGCGGGGATCTTGACGGTGAGGCTGCGGCGGGAGCGGACCCGGCCGTCACCCGCGCACTCGTGGCAGGGGGTCGGGACGACGGTGCCGAAGCCCTGGCACTGCGGGCAGGGGCGCGAGGTCATGACCTGGCCCAGGAAGGACCGGGTGACCTGCGAGACCTCACCGCGGCCGCGGCACATGTCACACGTCTGCGCCGAGGTGCCGGGGGCGGCGCCCTCGCCGGAGCAGGTGGTGCAGACGACGGCCGTGTCGACCTGGATGTCCTTGGTCGTCCCGAAGGCCGCCTCGTCCAGCTCCAGGTCGAGGCGGATCATGGCGTCCTGGCCGCGCCGGGTCCGCGAGCGCGGGCCGCGCTGCGAGGCCTGGCCGAAGAAGGCGTCCATGATGTCGGAGAAGTTGCCGAAGCCGCCCGCTCCGAAGCCGCCGGCGCCACCGCCGCCGCCCGAGGAGGACAGCGGGTCGCCGCCGAGGTCGTAGACCTGCTTCTTCTGCGGGTCCGACAGCACCTCGTAGGCCGCGTTGATCTCCTTGAAGCGCTCCTGCGTCTTCGGGTCCGGATTCACGTCCGGGTGGAGTTCACGCGCGAGGCGCCGGAAGGCCTTCTTGATCTCGTCCTGCGATGCGTCGCGGCGCACGCCGAGAACGGCGTAGTAGTCCGTGGCCACTTACGACTCCGCCAGGATCTGTCCGACGTAACGTGCCACTGCGCGTACCGCTCCCATCGTTCCGGGGTAGTCCATGCGGGTCGGTCCGACCACGCCGAGTTTGGCGACCGTTTCGCCGCCCGAACCGTAACCGACCGAGACGACCGACGTGGAGTTGAGCCCCTCGTAGGCGTTCTCGTGCCCGATCCGTACGGCCATCCCCGACTCGTTGGCCTCGCCGAGCAGCTTGAGGAGCACGACCTGCTCCTCCAGCGCCTCCAGCACCGGCCTGATCGTCAGGGGGAAATCGTGTCCGAAGCGGGTGAGATTGGCGGTGCCGCCGATCATCAGCCGCTCCTCCGCCTCCTCGACCAGCGTTTCGAGGAGGGTCGACAGCACGGTGGAGACCGTGCCGCGGTCGTCGGCCTCGAAGGACTCGGGAAGGTCCTTGACCAGCGGCGGCACATCGGTGAAGCGCCGGCCGACGACCCTGCTGTTGAGCCGGGCCCGCAGGTCGGCCAGCGAGGCCTCTCCGAAGGGGCTCGGGCAGTCGACGATCCGCTGCTCGACCCGCCCGGTGTCCGTGATCAGTACGAGCATCAGGCGCGCGGGGGCCAGCGAGAGCAGCTCCACGTGCCGGACGGTCGACCGGGTCAGGCTGGGGTACTGCACGACCGCGACCTGCCGGGTGAGCTGCGCGAGCAGCCGCACCGTGCGGCCGACGACGTCGTCGAGGTCGACGGCCCCGTCGAGGAAGTTCTGGATGGCCCGGCGCTCGGGCGTCGACAGCGGTTTGACCCCCGCCAGCTTGTCGACGAAGAGGCGGTAGCCCTTGTCGGTGGGGATCCGGCCGGCGCTGGTGTGGGGCTGGGCGATGTAGCCCTCCTCCTCCAGCACCGCCATGTCGTTGCGCACGGTGGCGGGCGAGACGCCGAGCCGGTGCCGCTCGGTGAGCGCCTTGGAGCCGACGGGCTCCTCCGTCCCGACGTAGTCCTGGACGATGGCGCGCAGCACTTCGAGTCTGCGTTCGCTGAGCATCGCGCGCACCTCCAGCGTCATCCGTTGCCGTGTTCTGCCGTGTTCGGCCGTTCGTTGGCACTCTGTATGTGCGAGTGCCAAAGAGCCCCCGCTCAGTGTACGGCCGGGTGGTGAGACCGTGGCAAGGGAGGCCCGCCAGGGTAGCGTCGCGGCATGGACGTGCGTTGGGAAGAGGCGGGCTGGGAACGGCTCACCGGACGGGTCGGCCGGCAGCGGCTTCCGGTGTGGGACTGCACGGTGGGACTGGTGGTGGGGGACGAGTCGGTCCTCCTGATCGACCCCGGTTCGAGCGTGCGCGAGGGCGCGCGGGTGAGGTCGGAGGCCGAGCGGCTGACGGGCCGGAGCGTGACCCATATCGCATTCACGCACGGGCATTTCGATCACGTCCTGGGCGCGTCCGCCTTCTCCGGGGTCCAGGTCTTCGGCGCGGTGGGACTGGACGCGCTGCTGGCGTCGGGCCGGGAGGAGCTGTGCGGGGACGCGGTGCGGCACGGACTCGCGGAGGCGGAGGCCGCCGAGGCGGTGGACCTGCTGGTACTGCCCGGGCACCCGGTCTCGGGCGAGCGGACGCTGGAGCTGGGCGGGGTGCAGGTGCTGCTGGCGAACGTGGGGCCCGGTCACACCGGGCACGACCTGGCCGTCTTCGTCCCGGGCGAACGGGAGACGGTGTTCTGCGGGGACCTGGTGGAGGAGTCGGGCGAGCCGTCGACCGGCCCCGACGCGATGCCGCGGCAGTGGCCCGCCGCCCTGGACCGGCTGTTGGCGCTGGGCGGTGAGGACGCGCTGTACGTGCCGGGTCACGGAGCGGTGGTCACCGCGGACTTCGTGCGTGCGCAACGCGCCACACTGGCGGCCCGTTCCGGCGTGTCGTAGCCGCGGCGGGCACGGCTCTCCTACTCTCGGCCGGATGCGCGAGTACTCCCCCGATCTCACCCCGCAGTGGAAGCGCCCCAGGGCCGTACCGGAGGTCGCCGCGGAACCGGACCTCGTGGTCGAGGTCGCGGGGACGGACTTCTGTGGCGCGGTGGTGGCCTGCGAGGCCGGCACGGTGACCCTGGAGGACCGCTTCGGCAAGCGCCGGGTCTTCCCGATGGAGCCGCGTGGCTTCCTGCTGGACGGCGCGGTGGTCACCCTGGTCCGGCCGCCCCGGGGTCCGGCGGCGCCGGCCCGTACGGCGTCGGGGTCGATCGCCGTGCCCGGCGCCCGGGCGCGGGTGGCCCGGGCGGGCCGGATCTACGTGGAGGGACGGCACGACGCCGAGCTGGTGGAGCGGGTCTGGGGCGACGACCTGCGCATCGAGGGCGTGGTCGTGGAGTACCTGGAGGGCGTGGACGACCTCCCCGCGGTGGTGGCGCAGTTCGGTCCGACGCCGGACGCCCGGCTGGGGGTGCTCGTGGACCATCTGGTGCCGGGCTCCAAGGAGTCCCGTATCGCCGCCTCCGTCACCTCGCCGGACGTGCTGGTGGTGGGCCACCCGTACGTGGACGTCTGGCAGGCGGTGAAGCCGTCCGCGCTGGGCATCGCGGCCTGGCCGGTGGTCCCGCGCGGCCAGGACTGGAAGACGGGCGTCTGCCGGGCCCTGGGCTGGCCGGAGAACACCGGCGCCGCCTGGCAGCACATCCTGTCCCGGGTGGGCTCCTACAAGGACCTGGAGCCGACTTTGCTGGGCCGCGTGGAGGAGCTCATCGACTTCGTCACGGGCGACGGCGCGGCCTGACGCGCTCGAAGGTGCCGCAGTCGCCCGTGTCCGGCCCGCTGCCGAAGCGCTCGACTCAGTCGACCAGGTCGCGGACCACGGCGTCGGCCAGGAGCCGCCCGCGCAGGGTCAGCACGGCCCGCCCCGTCTCGTACGGGCCCGGCTCCAGCAGGCCGTCCGCGAGGGCCTTGCGGGACGCCGCGAGGCCGGCGGGGGCCAGCAGCGACAGCGGGACGCCGTCCACGAGGCGCAGCTCCAGCAGGATCCGCTCCACGCGCCGGTCCTCCTCGGAGAGCCGTTCGCGCCCCGCGCCCGGGGAGCGTCCCTCGGCGAGGGCCGCGGCGTAGGCGCCGGGGTGCTTGACGTTCCA
This sequence comes from Streptomyces sp. NRRL F-2664, assembly GCF_000719345.1. Classification (GTDB taxonomy): domain Bacteria; phylum Actinomycetota; class Actinomycetes; order Streptomycetales; family Streptomycetaceae; genus Streptomyces. The sequence continues at coordinate 345,968 of NZ_JOFX01000002.1, read as the reverse complement.
CCAGCGGACCCCGCCCACGTGGGAGTGGGCGCCCGGTCCGGCTCCCCACCAGTCGGCGCCGCGCCAGTACAGCTCGTTGTGCAGGCAGCGGCCGGCCTGCGAGGCGGCCCAGTTCGACACCTCGTACCAGGAGTAGCCGGCCTCGGCCATGACCTCGTCGGCGATCAGGTAGCGGTCGGCGTGGACGTCGTCGTCGGTCATGGGGACCTCGCCGCGCCGGATCCGGCGGGCCAGCTGCGTGCCCTCCTCGACGATCAGGGCGTAGGCGCTGATGTGGTCCGGTCCGGCGCCGAGGGCGGCGGCGAGGGAGTCGCGCCAGTCCTGGTCGGTCTCGCCGGGCGTGCCGTAGATCAGGTCGAGGTTGACGTGGTCGAAGCCCGCCGCGCGCGCCTCCGCGACGCACGCCTCGGGGCGCCCGGGCGTGTGCGTGCGGTCCAGGACCTTCAGGACGTGCTGCTTGGCGCTCTGCATGCCGAAGGAGATCCGGTTGAAGCCGCCGGCGCGCAGCTCGGCCAGGTACGCCGGGTCCACGGACTCGGGGTTGGCCTCCGTCGTGACCTCGGCGTCGTCGGCCAGGCCGAACTCGTCCCGGATCGCCGCGAGCATCCGTACGAGGTCGGCGGCGGGCAGCAGCGTCGGTGTGCCGCCGCCGACGAAGACGGTGCGGACGGGCCTCGGGTCGCCGCCGAGGACCTTGCGCGCCAGCCGGACCTCGTCGATCAGGGTGTCCGCGTAGTTCTCGCGGGAGGCGAGCACCCCTCCGGTGCCCCGCAGCTCGGTGGCCGTGTAGGTGTTGAAGTCGCAGTAGCCGCAGCGCGTGGCGCAGTACGGGACGTGCAGGTAGAAGCCGAGCGGCCGCTCCCCCGCGCCCGCCAGGGCGTGCGACGGCAGCGAGCCGTCTTCGGGCATGGGTTCACCGTCGGGGAGTGCGGAAGGCATACCCCCATCATCCCGTACCGGACGCCCGCTCCGGCCCGCCGGCGTCCGCTGCGCGGCAGGAGGGCGGCGGGGCGGCCCGGCCGCCCAGCCCCGCCCCACCGGGCCCGCGGCAGGCGCTACGCCTCGCGGGCTCCCTCGTACATCTCGTCGATCAGGTGCTTGAACTCACGCTCGACGACCGGCCGCTTCAGTTTGAGGCTGGGGGTGAGGTCGCCGTGCTCGACGTCCAGGTCGCGCGGCAGGATCCGGAACTTCTTGACCGTCTGCCACCGCTGGAGGCCCTCGTTCAGGGTCTGGACGTAGGTCTCGATCAGCCGTTCGGTCTCCGGAGCCGCCAGGACCTCCTTGTACGCGCGGCCCTCCAGTCCGTTCTCGGCCGCCCAGCCCAGGATCGACGGCTCGTCGAGCGCGATCAGGGCGGTGCAGAAGTTCCGGTCGGCGCCGTGCACGACGATGGTCGACACGTACGGGCAGATCGCCTTGAACCGGCCCTCGATCTCGGCCGGGGCGACGTACTTGCCGCCCGAGGTCTTGATCAGGTCCTTCTTGCGGTCGGTGATGCGCAGGTAGCCGTCGGCCGAGAGTTCCCCGATGTCGCCGGTGTGCAGCCAGCCGTCGGGCTCCAGGACCTCGGCGGTCTTGTCCGGCTGCCGGTGGTAGCCCTGCATGATGCCGGGGCCGCGCAGCAGGACCTCGCCGTCGTCCGCGATGCGGACCTCGGTGCCGGGAAGCGGCTTGCCGACGGTGCCGGTGCGGTAGGCCTCGCCGGGGTTGACGAAGGAGGCCGCGCTGGACTCGGTCAGGCCGTAGCCCTCCAGGATGTGGACGCCGGCGCCGGAGAAGAAGAAGCCGATGTCGGGCGCGAGGGCGGAAGCGCCGGAGACCGCGGCGCGGAGCCTGCCGCCGAAGGCCTCGCGGAGCTTGGAGTAGACGAGCGCGTCGGCGACCTTGTGCTTGGTGGTCAGCGCGAAGGGGGCGGTCGCCCGCCCGGTGCGGCGGAAGTTGTCCTGGGTCACCCTGGCGTACTCGCGGGCGACGCCGACGGACCACTGGAAGATCTTGTACTTGGCACCGCCGCCGGCCCGGGCCTTGGCGGCCACGCCGTTGTAGACCTTCTCGAAGATGCGCGGGACGGCCGCCATGTAGGTCGGCTGGACCACCGGCAGGTTCTCGATGATCTTGTCGATGCGGCCGTCGACGGCGGTGACGTGCCCGGCCTCGATCTGCCCGGAGGTCAGGACCTTGCCGAAGACGTGGGCCAGCGGCAGCCACAGGTACTGGACGTCCTCCTTGCCGATGAGGCCGGTGGCGACCATGGCCTTGGCCATGTACGACCAGTTGTCGTGCGGCAGCCGGACGCCCTTGGGCCGGCCGGTGGTGCCGGAGGTGTAGATGAGGGTGGCGAGCTGCTCGGGGGTGATGGACGCGATGCGCTCGTCCACGGCCTCGGGGTGCTTGGCGAGGTACTCCTTGCCCCGGGCCTCCAGGTCGGCCAGCGAGAGCACCCAGCCCTCCGGGTCGCCCTCGGCGGCCACCGCGTCCGCGGCCTCCAGGACCACGACGTGGCGCAGCCCCGGCAGGTCGGCGCGGCGCTCGCGCGCCTTCGCGAGCTGCGCGGCGTCCTCGGCGATGAGCACCCGGCTCTCGGAGTCGGACAGGATGAAGGCGGACTCGTCCGCGTTGGTGCTGGGGTAGATCGTGGTGACCGCGCCGCCGGCGCACATCACGCCGAGGTCGGAGAGGATCCACTCGACCCGGGTGTTGGAGGCGAGCGCGACGCGCTGTTCCGTTTCGAGTCCGAGGGAGATGAGTCCGGCCGCGATGGCGAAGACCCGCTCGGCTGCCTGGCTCCAGCTGAGCGACTTCCAGTCGTCGGCGCCGCCCGGGCCGCCGGCCGCGGGCACCGGGTACCGGTAGGCCTCCGCATCCGGCGTCGCTGCGACGCGCTCAAGGAAGAGCACCGCCACGGTGGGCGGGCGGTTCTCGAGATAGGTCTGTGTGTCGCTCACGACATCCTCCGGACCGAACCACGCGGGAAGTGCGTGGGCGTGGGGCGCTGGGGGCGCTTGGGACTGGCGGGTTTGCAGCCGTCGACTTTCCGAACTGGCGAGTAACCGTCGAGCAGTGATCAGACTAGAGGCCGTCCGGCGTGCGCGTAAGAGCCCGCGAGCGGCCGGTTCATAACGAAACGGGCCCCCGCGCCGATGCGCGGGGGCCCGAGTACGCCGGGTGGCGGATCCGTGGCTACTTCTTCTTGCCGCTGGACTCGTCACTGGAGAGGACGGCGATGAAGGCCTCCTGGGGGACCTCCACGGAGCCGACCATCTTCATGCGCTTCTTGCCTTCCTTCTGCTTCTCCAGCAGCTTCCGCTTACGGGAGATGTCACCGCCGTAGCACTTGGCGAGGACGTCCTTGCGGATGGCCCGGATGGTCTCGCGGGCGATGACGCGCGAGCCGATGGCGGCCTGGACCGGCACCTCGAAGGCCTGCCGCGGGATGAGCTCGCGCAGCTTGGCGACGAGGCGCACGCCGTAGGCGTAGGCGGCGTCCTTGTGGCAGACGGCGGAGAAGGCGTCGACCTTGTCGCCGTGCAGCAGGATGTCGACCTTGACCAGGCTGGAGGCCTGCTCGCCGGTGGGCTCGTAGTCGAGGGAGGCGTAACCGCGGGTCTTGGACTTCAGCTGGTCGAAGAAGTCGAAGACGATCTCGGCGAGCGGGAGGGTGTAGCGGATCTCGACGCGGTCCTCGGAGAGGTAGTCCATGCCGAGGAGCGTGCCGCGGCGCTGCTGGCACAGCTCCATGATCGCGCCGATGAACTCGGTCGGGGCGAGCACCGTGGCCCGGACGACCGGCTCGAAGACGTCCTTGATCTTGCCTTCGGGGAACTCGCTCGGGTTGGTGACGGTGACTTCCTTGCCGTCCTCCAGCACCACCCGGTAGACCACGTTGGGCGCGGTCGCGATCAGGTCGAGGCCGAACTCGCGCTCCAGGCGCTCGCGGACCACGTCCAGGTGGAGCAGGCCGAGGAAGCCGACACGGAAGCCGAAGCCGAGCGCCGCGGAGGTCTCGGGCTCGTAGACCAGGGCGGCGTCGTTGAGCTGGAGCTTGTCCAGGGCCTCTCGCAGCTCCGGGTAGTCGGAGCCGTCGAGCGGGTACAGGCCCGAGAAGACCATCGGCTTCGGGTCCTTGTAGCCGCCGAGGGACTCGGTGGCGCCGCCCGTCTGCTGGGTGATGGTGTCGCCGACCTTGGACTGGCGGACGTCCTTCACACCGGTGATCAGGTAGCCCACCTCGCCGACGGACAGGCCGTCGGCCGGCAGCATCTCGGGCGAGTTGGTGCCGATCTCCAGCAGTTCGTGCGTGGCGCCGGTGGACATCATCCGGATGCGCTCGCGCTTGTTGAGGGTGCCGTCGACGACACGGACGTAGGTGACCACGCCGCGGTAGGAGTCGTACACCGAGTCGAAGATCATCGCGCGGGCGGGGGCGTCCTTGACGCCGACCGGCGGCGGGACGGTCTCGACGACGCGGTTGAGCAGCGCGTCGACGCCGAGGCCGGTCTTGGCCGAGACGCGCAGGACGTCGTCGGGGTCGCAGCCGACCAGGTTCGCCAGTTCCTCGGCGAACTTCTCCGGCTGGGCGGCCGGCAGGTCGATCTTGTTGAGGACCGGGACGATCGCCAGGTCGTTCTCCATCGCCAGGTAGAGGTTGGCGAGGGTCTGGGCCTCGATGCCCTGGGCGGCGTCCACCAGGAGGACGGTGCCCTCGCATGCGGCGAGGGAACGCGACACCTCATAGGTGAAGTCGACGTGCCCGGGGGTGTCGATCATGTTCAGGATGTGCGTGGTCCCCGTGCCCCGGCCCTCGGTGGGGGCCCAGGGCAGGCGCACCGCCTGCGACTTGATCGTGATGCCGCGCTCACGTTCGATGTCCATGCGGTCGAGGTACTGGGCGCGCATCTGCCGCTGGTCGACGACACCGGTGAGCTGGAGCATCCGGTCGGCGAGGGTCGACTTGCCGTGGTCGATGTGCGCGATGATGCAGAAGTTGCGGATCAGCGCCGGGTCGGTACGGCTCGGCTCGGGCACGTGGCTGGGGATGGCGGGCACGCAGTGTCCTGATTCTCGGGTCGCTGTCGGATCTACTGTCGAACGGTACGCAGGCTCCATGGTCCCATGGACGGGGCGATGCGCTCGGTTTGGGCCGGTCGAACCACGCCTGGTAGCCTGGGCGACTGTGTCTCGTGTGCCCTCTCAGCAGTCGAGACACCATCCGAAGATCAAATCCTGAACCTGAAAAGGCTCTTTCGTGGCGAACATCAAGTCCCAGATCAAGCGGAACAAGACCAACGAGAAGGCTCGCCTTCGCAACAAGTCGGTCAAGTCCGAGCTGCGCACCTTCATCCGCAAGGCCAACGAGGCCATCCTCGCCGGCGACGCGGAGAAGGCCACCGCTGCGGCCCGCCTGGCTTCCAAGAAGCTGGACAAGGCCGTCTCGAAGGGTGTCATCCACAAGAACGCCGCCGCCAACAAGAAGTCGGCGCTGGCCTCCAAGGTTGCCGCCATCTGAGTTCCGCACTCGATGTGATCGCCGGAAGGGACCCAGCGGGCCCTCTCTCCCGCTCCTGACCGGCACCCCGCTCCGCACACGAAGCGTTCGCCACGCGGGTGCGGCGCACAGAGCAGTGACCGAAGGCCCCGGCCTCCGCCCTTCCCCAGGGCGGCGCCCGGGGCCTTCGCCGTTCCCCGACCCCCGTCGTGCCACCGGGCCGCGGGCGTGCCCGGGCCCTTGCCGTACCCGGGTTGTCGCCGTGGCCGCTCGGCGGCGGTCAGCGGCGTTGGGCGCGGGCTGCGCGGGCCACCGCGACGACCGCCTTCTCCAGGGCGTACTCCGGGTCGTCGCCCCCGCCCTTGACCCCCGCGTCGGCGGCGGCCACGGCGCGCAGCGCGTCCGCGACGCCGTCCGCCGACCAGCCGCGCATCTGCTGCCGGACCCGGTCGATCTTCCACGGCGGCATACCGAGGTCGCGGGCGAGGTCCCCGGGCCGGGCCCCGCGCGGGGCCGAGGCGAGCTTGCCGATCGCGCGGACCGCCTGCGCCAGGGCGCTGGTGATCAGGACCGGGGCCACCCCGGTGGCCAGGGACCAGCGCAGGGCCTCCAGGGCCTCGGCGGCGCGCCCCTCGACCGCCCGGTCGGCGACCGTGAAGCTGGAGGCCTCGGCCCGGCCGGTGTAGTAGCGGCCGACGACGGCCTCGTCGATGGTTCCCTCGACGTCGGCGCACAGCTGCGCCGCGGCGCTCGCCAGCTCCCGCAGGTCGCTCCCGATCGCGTCGACGAGTGTCTGGCACGCCTCCGGCGTCGCCGACCGGCCGAGCGTGCGGAACTCCCCCCGCACGAAGGCGAGCCGGTCCGCGGCCTTCGTCATCTTCGGGCAGGCGATCTCGCGGGCACCGGCCTTGCGGGCCGCGTCGAGCACGGCTTTCCCCTTGACCCCGCCCGCGTGGAGGAGGACCAGCGCGATCTCCTCGTAGGGCGCGGCCAGATAGGCCTTCACCTCCTTGACCGTGTCGGCGGACAGGTCCTGCGCGTTGCGCACGACCAGCACCTTGCGCTCGGAGAAGAGCGAGGGGCTCGCCAGCTCGGCGAGCGTGCCGGGCTGGAGCTGGTCGGAGGTGAGGTCGCGGACGTCGGTGTCGGTGTCGGCGGCCCGGGCCGCCGCCACCACCTCCCGCACGGCGCGGTCGAGCAGCAGCTCCTCCTGCCCCACCGCGAGGGTGATCGGGGCAAGGGGATCGTCGGTGGAGTTCTTCCTGGTGGCCATCGTCCCCAGCATCCCACGCCCCACCGACAGCCCCCCGCGCCCCGGTCCCCTCCACCCCGTGTTCGACAATGTCCGCGTGAACGTGCGCCATGTACTCGTCCTGCCCGACCGCGACTCCGCCGAGGAGGTGGCGCAGGAGGTCGTCGACCGCTTCGGCCTCCCGGAGGAACCGCAGTTGGTGCGCGACGCGCTGGCCGGCGAGGACGACGCCGAGGACGCCCAGTGGCTGGTGGTCGTCGAGGACCCGCGCGCACGGCTCGACGCCACCGCCCTGGACGACCTCGCCGCCGAGTACGAGGGCTGGCTGGAGGCTCCGTAGGCCCCGGCCGGCGGGGTCAGGCCTTGTGCACGATCTGGACGTCCAGTGTCACGTCCACGCTCGAACCGATCGCGGCGATCCCGTGCGCCAGCATCGACTGCCAGTTGAGGGTGAAGTCCTCCCGGTGGAGTTCGGCGGTGGCACGGCAGGCCGCCCGCACCTCGCCCTCCATGCCCGTCCCGAGTCCCAGGTACTGGGTGTCCAAGGTCACCGACCGGCTCACTCCGCGGAGGGTCAGGGCTCCCGCGACGGCCCAACGGCTGCCGGTGCGGTGGATGAACCGCTCGCTGTAGAACTCCACCGTGGGGTGGCGGACCGCGTCCAGGAAGTCCGCCGACCGCAGGTGGTCGTCGCGCAGCCGCACCCCCGTGTCGATGCTCGCCGTGTCGATGATCACGTGCATGGAGGAGTCCTCCATGCGCTCGGCTATCCGTACCGCCCCGGCGAACGTGTTGAACCGTCCGTTGATCCGGGCGAGGCCGATGTGCCGGGCCGTGAAGCCGATCGACGAGTGCGTCGGGTCGAGCTCCCAGTGGCCGGGCTGCGGCAGGATCGGCGGCTCCACCGCGTCGAGGATGATCTCCCCCGTACCGGGCTGCGCCGGGTCCCCCACGAGCGTGACCCCGTGGAACGGCGTGTACCCCTCGGCGGTGACGGACAGCCGGTACTCCCCCTCCGGCACGGCGGCCGTGAAGCCGCCGAACGGGTCGGTCTCGCCCCTGACGATCCGGCGGCCGATCGGGTCCGTCACCTCGAACGCCGCCTGCCGGACGGGCCGGTGGACCGTGTCGAGGACGCGGCAGCTGAGCAGACGCGCCGTCGGCGGCAACGTCAGTGTCGCGGATGTCTGCGGGCTGGAACTTCCGGCCGACTCCATCCCCCGTCGGCGACCGAACATGACGTGTGCACCCCCGTGCTGTGTGGACTGGGACCGTTCTGGCGAAGACGCATTCGATCATGCTGTCGGGTTGTGGGCAAACAGAGCGGTCGCGCCCGGTATGCCCGCGTCCCGTGCGGCGTCTCCTGCTGGGATACGCACGCAGCCGGACGCCGGTTCCGCTGACGGCGACCGAACCGTCGGTATCGGTGCGCAGCACCGTGGCTCCGGTTGCCCGCAGGCGGGCGAGCGTCCCCGGAGCGGGGTGTCCGTAGCGGTTGCCGGCGCCGACCGGGACGATCGCGAGCCGCGGCCGGATCCGCTCGTGCAGCCCGGGATCCTGGTGCGCGGACCCGTGGTGCGCGACCTTGAGGACGTCGACCGGCCCCAGCTGCGGATGCTCCCTCAGAAGTGCCTGCTGTCCTGCCGGTTCGAGGTCGCCGAGCAGCAGCAGGGTGAGCCCCGCACCCCGCACCAGCAGCACGACGCTGGCGTCGTTGGGCCCCTCGAAGGACGTGGGGCCCGACGGCGGCCACAGCACCTGCCACGCGAACGGGCCCGCCCGCCGCCGCTCCCCCTGCACCGCCGGTACGACCGGCACCCCCGCGGCCGCGGCGGTCCTGCGGACGAACTCGGCCTGTCCCGAGGGCTCTTCCAGCACGGTGGCCTGGATCATCCCCACGGACCGGCCCCGCAGCACGCCCGCGAGGCCTCCTACGTGGTCGGCGTGGAAGTGCGTCAGCAGCAGCATCGGCACCCGGTGCACCCCCAGCTCGCGCAGGCAGGCGTCCACGGGCCCGGGGTCGGCGCCGGCGTCGACCACGAGTGCCTCCCCCGGGCCGGTGGCCAGGACGGCTGCGTCCCCCTGCCCCACGGCGCACTGGACATAGCTCCAGTCGGGCGGCGGCCAGCCGGTGAGCGTACGGGTGAGCTGCGGCGGCCGCAGCACCGCCAGGAGCAGCAGCACCGCCACCGCGGAGCACAGCCACCGCCGCCGCCCCCAGCGGGCGGCGAGGACGACGACCGCCAGGGTGGCGGCGGCCAGCAGCAGCCCGCCGGTGAGCCCGCCGGGCCAAGGGAGTTCCGCACCGGGGAACCTCGCACCGGTCCGCGCCACGGCGGCGATCCACCCCGCGGGCACCCCCGCGCACCGGGCGAGCACCTCCGCGGCGGGCATCCAGAGCGGCGCCACCGCCAGCGCGGCGAAGCCGAGGACGGTCGCGGGACCGGCCGCCAGCTCGGCCAGCAGGTTGCACGGCACGGCCACCAGGCTGACCCGGGCAGCGAGTACGGCGACGACCGGTGCGCACACCGCCTGGGCGGCAGCGGCGGCGCCCACCGCCTCGGCGAGCCGCGGCCCCATCCCGCGCCGCCGCAGGGCCCCGCTCCACCGGGGAGCCAGGGTCAGCAGCGCCCCGGTCGCGAGGACCGAGAGCAGGAAGCCGTAGCTGCGGGCCAGCCACGGGTCGTAGAGCACCAGCAGCAGCACCGCGGCCCCGAGGGCGGGGATCAGCGACCTGCGGCGGCCGGTGGCGATGGCCAGCAGCGTGACCGCCCCGCAGGCCGCGGCCCGCAGCACGCTCGGCTCCGGCCGGCACACCACCACGAACGCCAGCGTCAGGGCCGCCCCGCACAGGGCGGTCGCCCGCAACGACAGCCCGAGCCGGGGCGCCAGCCCGCGCCGCTCCGCCTGTTGCGCCCGGCCGGGCGGGCCGATGAGCAGGAACAGCACCACGGTCAGGTTCGACCCGGAGACGGCCAGCAGGTGGAGCAGGTCGGTGGCCCGGAAGGCCTCGTGCAGGTCGGGCGGGACCCTGGAGGTGTCCCCGACGACCAGCCCCGGCAGCAGGGCCCTCGCATCCGGCGGGAGCCCCTCGGTGGCGTCGCGCAGCCCGGCCCGCAGCCGCCCCGCGAGCCGCTGGACGGCGTCCGGGCCGCCGGTCACCCGCGGTGGCGTGTCACCGGCCGGGCGGAGCAGTGCCACGGCCCGCTCCCCGGCCCGACCGGGGGCCAGCCGGGCCACCACCGCCACCCGGGTCGACGGCAGCAGCCGGGCCCACCCCCCATGCCCGGCCAGCACCCGCACCGGAGTGGCGACCCGGGTACTCGTCCCGTCGGGCCCGGTCACCCGCGTCACCACGGCGTCGAGCACCACCAGCGGCGGCCCGCTGCCGCTCCGTGCGGTCCTGGGATCGGAGGCGACGGTGAGGTCCGCGAGGACCCGGCCATGCCGGTCCGCCAGCCCGGCTACCGGCCCGGCCCGCGCCTCGGCCACCTGGAGCGCGGCAACACCAGCTCCCGCGGCAGCGGCCAGCAGGGCCGTCGCCACGGCCGGAGCGACCCTCCACAGGGCTCCCGGGCGCCGGCCCTGGACCAGCATCAGCAGCCCGGCGCCGACCACCGCCAGGCCCACGCCGAGGGCGGTCCGCCCGCCGGGGGCGCCGAGGGCCAGGGCGGCCGCCGCCCAGGCGGCCGCGGCGGGTGCCGCGAGACGCAGATCCGTGGGGCCCTCCCCCTCCGGCCGGTTCACGGCCGCACCAGCGTGCGCAGGTCGGCGAAGCGCCGTTCGCCGATTCCGTCGACCTGGCGGAGCTCCTCCACCGAGCGGAAGCCGCCGCGGGCGGTGCGGAAATCGACGATGTGCTGGGCCAGTACCGGCCCCACTCCCGGCAGGCCGTCCAGTTGCTCGACGGTGGCCGAGCCCAGACTGAGCGGCCCGGCGGCGGGCCCTGAGCGCGGCCCGCCCGCGGCACCTGCCGGCGGCGGCTGGGCCGTCGCGGCCACGCCCACCAGCACCTGTTCGCCGTCCACCAGTACCCGGGCCCGGTTCAGCCCGGTGGTGTCCGTACCCGGGCGCACTCCTCCGGCAGCTGCCAGCGCGTCCTCGACCCGGGACCCGGCGGGCAGCCGGCGGACCCCCGGATCCCGGACCTTGCCGCCGATGTCGACGACGATTGCGGCGGGCCCGGATCCCGCACCACCGCCGGCCGCGGGCGGTGCCCCGGGGGAGGCCGTGGCGCTCGCCGGCAGGACCGCCGGCGCGACCGGTGCGGGGGCCGTCACCTCACGCGGCCGGGCCGACCAGTACTGCTGTCCGGCGAAACCGACGGCGACGACGAGCACCACACCGACCGCGGCCACCGTCCGCGGCTCCACCGCGCAACGGGCCTGCAGCCACACCGGAAGCCGCTCCCGCACGGCCAGCCTTCGCACCGTGCCGGGCAGCAGGACGGCCGGCTCCCCCGACGGTGCAGGAGGGTCCTCCGCGGCCGGCGTGGGCGGCTGCTGCGGGCTGCCGCCCCCGAACAGGGCTTCGGCCCGTCGGCGCACCGCGTCCGGAATCGGACCGGAAGTGGAAGTGGAAGTGGGACTCCGGCCGGCACTGGGCCCAGGGCGCAGGCCGGGTCCGGGGTGTGGAGACACGTCGGGCGGTGGGCTCGGCCGCGGACCCGGGGACGGGTCCGCAGGCGCGGCCCGGAGGGCGTGGCGGCGCCTGCCGCGGACACGCCCGTGCCGCAGACGGCCGTCGGAGAGACGGGAACGGCCCGGGCCGCTGGTGGCGCCCGACGGATACGGAGTACGCGTTCGAAGAGTCATGCCACGACCGTAGGGGCAGCTCCCGACCGCCGTTCGGAGCCATCAATTCCGGTGGACAGCAGCCCCGTTGTGGATAACCGGGCCACTCCTTCCGGTGATCAGCGCGGCGAGACGACCGCCGCCAGGAGTCCCGGTCCGGTGTGTGCGCCGATCACCGCTCCCACCTCGCTGACATGCAGCTCGACCAGTCCGGGAATCCGCTCGCGGAGCCGCTGGGCGAGCTTCTCCGCCCGCTCCGGCGCCGCCAGGTGATGCACCGCCACGTCCACACCGGCGGAGCCGGCGCGCTCGACGGCCAGCTCCTCCAGGCGGGCGATGGCCTTGGAGGCCGTACGCACCTTCTCCAGCATCTCGATCCGCCCGCCGTCCAGGGTCAGCAGCGGCTTCACCGCCAGGGCCGAGCCGAGCAGGGCCTGCGCGGCCCCGATGCGGCCGCCGCGGCGCAGGTAGTCCAGGGTGTCGACGTAGAAGTAGGCGGACATGTCCGCGGCCCGCTTCTCGGCGGCCGCCACGGCCTCGTCCACGGAGCCGCCCGCTTCGGCGGCCTCGGCCGCGGCGAGCGCGCAGAACCCGAGGGCCATCGCCACCATGCCGGTGTCCACGACGCGTACCGGAACGGGCGCGGTCCTGGCGGCCACGACGGCCGCGTCGTACGTCCCGGAGAACTCGGCGGACAGGTGCAGGCTGACGATGCCGCTCGCCCCGGCGTCCGCGGCGGCCCGGTAGGCCCGTACGAACTCCTCCGGGCTGGGGCGGGAGGTGGTCACCGAACGGCGCTTCTGCAGGGCCTGGGCCAGACTGCGCGCCGAGATCTCGGTGCCCTCCTCCAGGGCCTCGCCGCCGAGCACCACGGTGAGCGGGACGGCGGTGATCCCGTGCCGCGCCATGGCCGGTCGGGGCAGGTAGGCCGTGGAATCGGTGACGATGGCGACATGGCGGGACATGAGGCGGAGGTTACCGCTCGGCGGGGCGGGGGCGCAGCCGGGGCCCCTGCGAAGGTGCGCGATGGCGCCGTGTCGGCTTCGGCCGGGGCGTCGGCAGGGCCGGCCCGGCACCTCCACGGCGGAGGCCGCGCGGGGCCTTCCCCACCTGGCGCCTCCGCGGCGGGGGCTCTGCTGAGCCTTCCGCAACCCCGTCCCTGCCCGAGGCTCGGTGTTCCGCCCCGAGACCCCGCCCCCGGGTCATGCCCCGAAGCCCCTGGGGCTCCGCCCCTGGAACCCCTTCCGGCTCACCCCGAGCCCGACACTCAGCCCGCGCTTTCCGGACGGGGGGTCTTCTGCCAGGGGTACTGGACCGTCGGGGTGGGCGGGTTCAGGGCTGCCGGCGGGGGCGTCGCGGACCGGGACTGCGGCTGGGACTGCGGCTGGGACTGCGGCTGGGACTGCGGCTGGGACTGCGGCTGGGACTGCGGCTGGGGCGGCGCGGAGTGGGTGGCGTCCCACTCCGCGGCCGCCGCCGCCAGGTCGTCCACCGGTTCGCGCGACCAGTCGCGCAGCGCGCCCGATTCCATCTCGATCTGCTCCGACAGCAGGGACAGCTCGTCCTCCGCGAAGCGGCGGGCCCGGTCGCGGGCGGCCCACCGAAGGGAGTCCGCCGCCTGGATGATCCTGCTCGCGCGCTCCCGCAGGTCCGGCAGCAGCTCGGCGGTCCGCCGCCGGTCCGGCTCCTGCTCCAGCCGCTTCAGCTCCCCGTCGAGCTCGTGACCGTGCGCGCTCAGCCGCTCGAACAGCCCGAGGGACTCCCGCAGCGATGCATCCGCCCGGGCCCCCTCGGCCAGTGCCTGCTGGGTGGCGCGCATCGACGTCCTCAGGTCCAGCCGCAGCTGCGCCAGCGCGCCCACCACTCCGACCTGGCCGAAGCTCTTGGCCCGCAGCGTGGTGTCCTCCACCGTGCGCCGCGCCTGCACGACGGTGCGCTCCACACCCCGCTTGGCCGCGCCCACCGCCTTGACCGTGAGGTACGCGCCGAGGCCGACCAAGGTCAGCAACATCAGCGCGAAGATGATCAACGCGGCCTCCATGACGGCCCCTTTCCCCAGGCGTCGGCTCTTCCCCTCCACCGTAAACGCCACAGGCAGGCCAGGGGTTCCAATCGAACCCCCAACCTGCCCGTACGGGATCCCCCCTATGCGCGGGGCGGGCCCTCAGACGACGATGTTCACGAGCTTCGGCGCGCGCACGATCACCTTGCGGATCTCGGCGCCGCCCAGCGCCGCCACGACCGCCTCGTCGCCCAGCGCCAGCTGCTCCAGGTCGCCCTCGGAGATCGTCGGCGGCACCTCCAGGCGCGCCTTGACCTTGCCCTTGATCTGGACGACGCAGGTCACCGACTCGTCGACCACGTACGCGGGGTCCGCGACCGGGAAGTCCTGGTGGACCACCGAGTCGCTGTGGCCCAGCCGGTGCCACAGCTCCTCCGCGATGTGCGGGGCCAGCGGGGCGACCAGCAGGACCAGCCGCTCGGCGACCGAGCGCTCCAGCGGGCGGCCCGCCTTCGTCAGCGCGTTGTTCAGCTCGGTGATCTTGGCGATGGCGGTGTTGAACCGCAGCCCGGCCATGTCGGCGCCGGCCCCGTCGATCGCCTTGTGCAGGGCGCGCAGCGTGTCCTCGCCGGGCTCGGCGTCGACGACCGTCACCGCGCCGGTCTCCTCGTCCACGATGTTGCGCCACAGGCGCTGCAGCAGACGGTACTGGCCGACGACGGCGCGGGTGTCCCAGGGGCGCGAGACGTCCAGCGGGCCCATCGCCATCTCGTACAGGCGCAGGGTGTCGGCGCCGTACTCCTCGCAGATCTCGTCGGGCGTGACGGCGTTCTTCAGGGACTTGCCCATCTTGCCGTGCTCGCGCTTCACCTGCTTGCCCTGGTGGAAGTACGCGCCGTCGCGCTCCTCGACCTCGGCCGCCGGGACGTACACACCGCGCTCGTCGGTGTAGGCGTACGCCTGGATCATGCCCTGGTTGAACAGCTTGTGGAACGGCTCCGCCGACGACACGTGGCCCAGGTCGAACAGCACCTTGGACCAGAAACGGGCGTACAGCAGGTGCAGCACGGCGTGCTCGGCGCCGCCCACGTACAGGTCGACACCGCCGTGCGGAGCGCCCTCGCGGGGGCCCATCCAGTACTGCTCGATCTCCGGGTCGACCAGCGCGGAGGCGTTGTGCGGGTCCAGGTAGCGCAGCTCGTACCAGCAGGAACCGGCCCAGTTGGGCATGGTGTTGGTCTCGCGCCGGTAGGACTTCACGCCGTCGCCCAGGTCCAGCGGGACGTTGACCCAGTCGGCCTTGCGCGACAGCGGGGTCTCCGGCTGGGAGTCCGCGTCGTCCGGTTCGAAGGTGCGCGGCGAGTAGTCCTCGACCTCAGGCAGCTCCAGCGGCAGCATCGACTCGGGCAGCGGGTGCGCGACGCCGTCCTCGTCGTAGACGATCGGGAAGGGCTCGCCCCAGTACCGCTGGCGGCTGAACAGCCAGTCGCGCAGGCGGAAGTTGACCGTGCCCTCGCCGATGCCGCGCTCGGTCAGCCACGCGGTGATCGCGGCCTTCGCCTCGACGACGCCCAGGCCGTCCAGGGAGATGCCCTCGCCGGTGGAGTTGACCAGCGTCGCGTCGTAGGAGACGAAGGCGTCGTCCCACTCGGCCGGGTCGGTGCCGCGGCCGTCGGTGGGCTGCACGACGCAGCGCATCGGCAGCTCGAAGGCGCGCGCGAACTCGAAGTCCCGGCTGTCGTGCGCCGGAACGGCCATGATCGCGCCGGTGCCGTAGCCCATCAGGACGTAGTCGGCGATGAAGACGGGGACCTTCTCCCCGCTGACCGGGTTGATCGCGTACTCGCCGGTGAAGACGCCGGTCTTGTCCTTGGCCTCGGCCTGGCGTTCCACGTCCGACTTCGAGGCGGCCTGCTTGCGGTAGGCGGTGACGGCCTCGGCCGGCGTGGCGTGCCCACCCGTCCACACGTCGTGGGTGCCCTCGGGCCAGGCGGCCGGGAGGAACTTCTCGACCAGCGGGTGCTCGGGCGCCAGCACCATGTAGGTGGCGCCGAACAGGGTGTCGGGGCGGGTGGTGAAGACGGTGACGGCCTCGTCGCCCAGTGCGAAGTCGACGCGCGCGCCCTCGCTGCGGCCGATCCAGTTGCGCTGCTGCAGCTTGATGGCTTCCGGCCAGTCCAGCGCGTCCAGGTCGTCCAGCAGCCGGTCCGCGTAGGCGGTGATCCGCATGTTCCACTGGCTCAGCTTGGACTTGAAAACCGGGAAGTTGCCGCGCTCGGAGCGGCCGTCGGCGGTGACCTCCTCGTTGGCCAGGACGGTGCCCAGCCCGGGGCACCAGTTGACGGGCGCGTCGGAGGAGTACGCCAGCCGGAAGCCGTTCAGTACGTCGGCCCGCTCGGCGGCGGTCAGCTCCGCCCAGGCGCGGCCGCCCGGAACCTCACGCGAGCCGTCCTCGAATGCGGCGACCAGCTCGGCGATCGGCCGGGCCTTCTTCGCGTCGGCGTCGTACCAGGAGTTGTAGATCTGCAGGAAGATCCACTGGGTCCACTTGTAGTAGTCCGGGTCGATCGTGGCGAAGGAGCGGCGCTTGTCGTGGCCCAGGCCCAGTCGGCGCAGCTGGACCTTCATGTTCTCGATGTTCGCCTCGGTGGACACGCGCGGGTGCGTGCCGGTCTGCACGGCGTACTGCTCGGCCGGCAGGCCGAAGGCGTCGAATCCCAGGGTGTGCAGGACGTTGTGCCCGGTCATCCGCTGGTGGCGGGCGTAGACGTCGGTGGCGATGTAGCCGAGCGGGTGGCCGACGTGCAGGCCCGCGCCGGACGGGTACGGGAACATGTCCATGATGAACTTCTTGGGCCGCGCGACGACCGCGGGGTCCCCGGCCAGGTCACCGGTCGGGTTCGGGGCCTCGTAGGTGCCCTGCGCGTCCCATACGTCCTGCCAGCGTGCCTCGATGGCGGCGGCCATGGCAGCCGTGTAACGGTGCGCCTCGGCCGCCTCGGGGGCCGGGGTGTTCGTCTCGCTCATGATTTCTGAAGCTCCATCGATCGTCTCTGCCGTCTCTGCCTGCCCAAACGAAAAAACCCCTCGCACAGGAGGGGGCGCCGCGCCGAGGCCGACCGTTTCGAAGGTCGGTACTGATCAGCGCGGCTCGGTAAGCAGGAGGCGTACGGCACGCATGGCGTCAGGGTACCGCAGCGGCCCCCGCCGACGCTCGGACGTTCCACCCGGTGGGCGCACAACGAGAAGCGGGCCACCCGATCCGGGTGGCCCGCTTCTCACTGTGGAGCTAAGGAGAATTGAACTCCTGACCTCCTGCATGCCATGCAGGCGCTCTACCAACTGAGCTATAGCCCCTTGCCCTGCTTGCCGCTTCGGTTTCCCTTGCCGGTTCCCCTCGGCGACGTCCCAAACATTACACGGTCATGGCCCTGGTCCAAAAATCGGTTTCCGTGAACCGCGGGCCATGTCCGATGTGAGACGATCTGTCACGCTCTCGCGAACTGGTAGAAGCGCTTGAGCGTGCAGTGCTCGTCGAGCAGCCGACCATAGATCGGCTCCCCTTCCAGCTCGCGGTACGTCTCGATCGGGTCGCCCTTTATGATCAGCGCCCGCGCGCATTCCTCGCACCAGTACTGGTAGTCGGGGTTGACCGGGTCCATGTCCCGCACGATCGGCGTCCCGTTGTTGCACCAGTCGCACCGGCGCCGGTGTGCACCCATCCGTTCGCGACTCCCTCCCGCGTCGGGCCGTCGACTCCCCCTCCGGCTGTCCGATTCTGCCACGCCGGTGCGGGCCAGGTCAGCAAACGCAAAGGGTACAAAAACAAGGATCCCGCCCCCACTTGGGGACGGGATCCTGATTGTGGAGCTAAGGAGAATTGAACTCCTGACCTCCTGCATGCCATGCAGGCGCTCTACCAACTGAGCTATAGCCCCGCTCTCCGCTGCGCTTCCCCCGTCTCCGGTGTTCTTCGCTGCGAACAAGAAGAACTCTAGCCTGTGACCAGCCGGAAAGTGAAATCCGGGTCGCAGCCCCGTCGGGAAGCGGCAGGGAGCTCGCTCAGTCGTCGTCGCCGAGCACCGGTTCCGGCAGCGTGCCGGCGTTGTGCTCCAGCAGGCGCCAGCCGCGCGCGCCCTCGCCGAGGACGGACCAGCAGCAGTTGGAGAGCCCGCCCAGGCTCTCCCAGGAGTGCGCCTCCAGGCCCAGCAGGCGGCCGATGGTCGTACGGATCGTGCCACCGTGGCTGACCACGACCAGGGTGCCGTTCGCCGGCAGCCGGTCGGAGTGGTCCAACACCACGGGTGCGGCGCGGTCGGCGACCTCGGTCTCCAGCTCACCGCCGCCGCGGCGCACCGGCTCGCCGCGCTTCCACGCCGCGTACTGCTCGCCGTACTTCTCGACGATCTCCTCGTGCGTGAGGCCCTGCCACTCGCCCGCGTACGTCTCGCGCAGCGCGTCGGTGTGCGTCACGGACAGGCCTGTGACGGCGGCCAGCTCGGCCGCGGTGGCCGCGGCACGCTTCAGGTCGGACGCGACGATGGCGTCCGGCTTCAGCGAGGCGAGCAGCCGTGCGGAGCGCCGCGCCTGCGCCAGGCCCGTCTCGGTCAGCTCGATGTCCGTGGAGCCCTGGAAACGCCGCTCCAGGTTCCACGAGGTCTGGCCGTGCCGCCACAGGACGATCTTCCTGCCGGACCGGCCCGAGGTGGTCGTGCTCAGAACAGATCACCGTCCAGGTCCTCGTCGCCCGCCGCCTCGCGCAGCTTGGCGTGCTCCTCGGCCTTGCCGATGGTGAGCTTGGCGTCTTGGGGGAGCTCGATCTCGGGGCAGTCCTTCCACAGGCGCTCCAGCGCGTAGAAGACCCGCTCCTCGCTGTGCTGGACGTGGACGACGATGTCGACGTAGTCGAGCAGGATCCAGCGGGCGTCGCGGTCGCCCTCGCGGCGCACCGGCTTGGCGCCGAGCTCCTTCTGCAGGCGCTCCTCGATCTCGTCGACGATCGACTTGACCTGGCGGTCGTTGGGCGCGGAGGCGAGCAGGAAGGCGTCGGTGATCGACAGCACGTCGCTGACGTCGTACGCGATGATGTCGTGCGCGAGCCGGTCGGCCGCGGCCTGGGCAGCGGTGGTGATGAGCTCGATGGAGCGGTCCGTGGCGGTCACTGGCCATGCTTTCGGGTTGGCGGGCAGATCCTTACAAGGGTCTCATGTACCGCCGACGGCGCCCGCGCGGAACGTTCCGCGCGGGCGCGAGTGCCCTTCCGCCGGGGACAGCGGCCGGGTCAGGACGGCTTGTAGTCCTTCCCGAGGATCACCACGACCTCGGCGTTGACGGCGTTCTCGGCCTTCTTCACGACCGTCTCGGGCAGCCCCAGCGTCTTGGCCACCTCGATCGCGCGGTCGCGCTGGGCGTCGTCCTGGTAGGTGATCTGCGAGGCGGAAGCGGTCTTGTCGGCCTTGCCGCCGTCCACGAAGGTGTAGCCGCCGTTCATCAGCGCCGCCTTCGCCGCGACCTGCGTCTTCTCGTCGCCGGTGGCGTCCCTGAGGCCGACGCGCGGGGTGGCGCCGGGCTGTGCGGCGTCGGCGGAGCCGCCGAGCACCTCCTTGACGACCTTCTTGGTGGCCTCGTCGGTGAGCGTCCCGTCCGGCTTCACCGCGATGGCGTCGGTGCGGTACGCGCCCACCTTGGCGTGTGCGCCGAGCTTGGCCAGCAGGGCTCCGAGGGTCTGCGCGTCGAGCGCGGGATCGAGGATCTGCCCGATGCTCTCGACCGTCACCGCCCCCGCCTTCGGGTCGCTCGGGAACTTGCGCAGGACCGCGTGGAGCACCTTGCCCGTGCGCTCCAGTTGCTTGGCCTCCGCTTCGCCCTGGGCGCGGTGGGTGGCGTACGCGACGGCCATCGGGCCGCTCAGGCTCTGCTTCTGGCCCTGGGCCACGGCCGGGGTCTTGGCCGCGTCGTCGGCCGGGACCGCGGTGTCGGTGTCGACCTCGATGCCGCCGACCAGCTCGACCAGGTTCTCCAGGAAGGGGGTGTCCAGGCGCCAGGTACCGCCGATGCGGGTGCCGAGCACGGCGTCCAGGGCCTCGCGGGTGCCGAGGCCGCCCTCCTCGACCGCCTTGCCGAGGGGGACGGAGGTGCCGTCCTGGCCGGCGACGGCCAGGGCGTTCGGCAGCAGGACGGTGGCGCCCTGCCGGGTGGTGACGTTCTCGACGAGCAGCGCCGAGGAGGTGCCGCCCTTCTTGGTGTTGTGCAGGTGCACGACGATCATGTCGCGCTTCTGCGCGGCGGCGTCCGCGGTGGCGGCGGTCTTCTTCCCGCCGGGCCCGTCGAGGAACGGCAGCTTGCCCGCGTACCAGAGGTAGCCGAGCCCGGCGACGACGAACACCGCCAGGACGACGATCAGCGCGACCACGCGGTTGCGGCCGCGGCGGCGGGCCTCCTCACGGCGTTCGGTGCGGCTCTCGGTGAACTTCAGCCAGTCGATGACGTCCTCGGAGTCCTCGTCCGGCTGGTCGATGAAGGCGAACATCTCGGTGCGGTAGTCCCGGCCCACCTCGGAGCCCGTGTCCGAGCCGGCCTCGGGCCGGCGCGGCTCGGGGACCTGGGCCCCGGCCGGCCGCTGTGCCGGGGCGGCGGCGGGCTGTTCGGCGGCCGGCGGCTCGGGTGCGGTCTGCTGCGGGATCCACTGCTGGGCCTGCGCCTGGGTGTACTGCGGGGCCTGGTGCCCGGGCTGCTGACCGTCGTACCCGTAGGAGGGCTCCTGGGCGTACCCCTGCTGCCCGTACTCCGGGGCCGCCGGCTGCTGCTGGTAGTACTGCTGCTGCGGCCGGCCGTAGTCCTGGTAGTCGTAGCCGTACTGCTGCTCGTACTGGGTGGCGGGCTGCGCGGGCGCCTGGCCGTACACCGGCCGCCCGTACGCGTCGTAGCCGATGAGCTGCTGCTCCTGCGCGGCATACGGGTCGTACGGATCCTGTCGGTCGTTCACCGCGGGCCCCTCTCTCCGGAAGCTCAGGCTCCCCGGTACAGCTCACGCTTGTCGATGTAGCGCACGACGCCGTCGGGCACCAGGTACCAGACGGGATCCCCCTGGGCGACCCGCGCCCTGCAGTCGGTGGACGAGATCGCCAGCGCGGGTACCTCGACCAGGGAGACCCCGCCCTCCGGCAGTCCGTCGTCGGTGAGCACGTGGCCCGGCCGGGTGACTCCGATGAAGTGGGCGAGCGAGAAGAGCTCGTCGGCGTTCCGCCAGGTCAGGATCTGGGCGAGCGCGTCGGCGCCCGTGATGAAGAACAGGTCGGCGTCGTCGTTCAGCGCCTTCAGGTCCCGCAGGGTGTCGATCGTGTAGGTCGGCCCGCCGCGGTCGATGTCGATGCGGCTGACCGAGAACTGCGGGTTCGACGCGGTGGCGATGACCGTCATCAGGTAGCGGTCCTCGGCGGGCGAGACGGCCCGCTGGGACTTCTGCCACGGCTCGCCGGTCGGCACGAACACCACCTCGTCGAGGTGGAAAAGGGCGGCCACCTCGCTGGCGGCCACCAGGTGTCCGTGGTGGATCGGGTCGAATGTCCCGCCCATCACGCCGAGCCGGCGCTTGACCGGACCGGTAGGCGTTTCCTGCTCTCCCATGAGCGCAGAGCCTACTGGCCCGGCGGACCGGTCCGACTAGCGGTCGCGGTTCAGGCGCGTGGTGACCCAGAGCATCAGCATCAGGATGATGAAGGCGGCGCCGCCGGTCACGTAGGGGTTGAGGCTGTCGTGGTTGCCGCCGTGCTGCTCGGCCCCCTCCGAGGCGAGGACGACCAGGTTGTGGGCGGTGGAGGAGAGGCTCATCAGGCAGGTACCTATCGAGTCGGGGAGCGGGCGGAGACTTCGCTCACATCGTATGCGGGTGCCCGGGGCACGCTCGCGCCGACTCAGGCGTTGGAGAGGATAGACGCATGGTCGAGCAGTTCCATCAGGGGAGGGCGCAATGACGGACACGGGATTCGAGAAGGCACCGGCGCGGGACCGCAGGAGGTTCCCCGGTATCTCCTCACGCGCGTACGAGCACCCGGCGGACCGTTCGGCCCTGGTGGCGCTGCGCAGGCTGAGCGGCTTCGACACGGCCCTCAAGGCGCTCAGCGGCCTGCTTCCGGAGCGGAGCCTGCGGCTGCTGTTCCTGTCGGACTCGGTGCGGGTGGGCGAGACGCAGTTCCCGCACCTGTACGCCATGCTCCGCGACGCCTGTCACATCCTGGACCTGGAGAAGGTCCCGCAGATGTACGTGCAGCAGGACCCGCGGCCCAATGCCATGTGCATCGGGCTGGACGAGCCGATCATCGTGGTGACCACGAGCCTCGTCGAGCTGCTCGACGAGGAGGAGATGCGGGCGGTGGTCGGCCACGAGGTGGGCCACGCGCTGTCGGGGCACTCCGTGTACCGCACGATCCTGCTCTTCCTGACGAACCTGGCGCTGAAGGTCGCCTGGATCCCGCTGGGCAATGTGGCGGTCATGACGCTGGTGACGGCGCTGCGGGAGTGGTTCCGCAAGTCGGAGCTGTCGGCCGACCGGGCGGGGCTGCTGGTGGGGCAGGACGTGACGGCGTCGATGCGCGGGCTGATGAAGCTGGCGGGCGGCAACCACCTCCACGAGATGAACGTGGACGCCTTCCTGGAGCAGGCGGACGAGTACGAGAAGGGCGGGGACCTGCGGGACTCCGTGCTGAAGATCCTCAACATGCTGCCCCGCACGCACCCCTTCACCACGGTCCGGGCGGCCGAGCTGAAGAAGTGGTCGCAGAGCCGGGACTACCAGCGGATCATGGACGGCCACTACCCGCGCCGCGAGGAGGACAAGGACGCCTCGGTCAGGGACTCCTTCCGGGAGTCCGCCACGCACTACGCCGATTCGGTGCGCACCAGCAAGGACCCGCTGTTCAAGCTGGTGGGCGACATCGCGGGCGGCGCGGCCGACATGGGGGGCCGGCTGCGCGACAAGTTCACCGGTGCCGGCGCCGGGGGCGGCACCGGTTCGGATGCCGGCCCGGGCGCCCCGCGAGGGGCTACGGGGCAGGGCTGACCGGGGCGCCCTGCGGCACGGACGGGGCCAGTACGCCGCACAGCCCGGCCGTGCGCCGCGGGTGGCCGCTGGCGTACGGGTCGCTCGCGGCCGGTCCCACAGTGGTGGGGCCGGCTCCGGCCAGGAGCGGGCGGAAGCCTCCGGCCGGCTCGGCGGAGCAGTCGTGCGGCCCGGCCATCACGTAGGCCGACGCCAGCTCCAGCCTCCGGGCGCCGAGGTCGTCCCGGTCGAAGCGCAGCCGCAGCTCGCGCCGGACGGTGAACAGCGAGGCGCCCCCGGCGGCGGCCGGGGACCCGGTGGCCGGCCGTACCGCGTACACGAAGGTGTGATCGGTGGTGACCTCCAGGACGTCCTGGGCGACCTCCTCGTAGGTGAAGGTGCCGCTCACCCGGATCCTGGGGTCGGCCATGACGGCGGTGGCCGGGTCGAAGCGGACCAGCCAGCCGGTGGCCGCGTGCCGGCCGTCGCCGGCGGGCGAGGTCATGCTGCGGTCGAACTGCTCCAGCTGGTCGGGGTCGAGCAGGACGCGCACCGGCCGGGTGGCGGTCCCGGCGAGGACGTCGGGGTCCAGCGAGGACTGCACGAGGTAGTCCTTGGCGATGGACAGGGCGGTGACGACCTGGACGTCGGTGAAGTGGTGCGTGCGGCGCACGGCGGGCAGGCTGATCCCGGCCGCCCCGACCCGGTAGCCGGCGGCGGGGCTCCTCGCATACAGGTCGGGCGGCAGCCCGCCGGGCACGGCCGTGGTCGGCGCGAGCGGGACCACGGTGCTGCTCAGCGGCTGGGCGGGCCCGTCGGCCGGGGGCACGTACGGGTTGCGCAGCCCCATGTAGACGGCGACGGCGAAGGCCGTGGCGATGAGCAGCACGAGCAGCATGCCCTGCCGGGCGCCGCGGCCTGGGGTGCTGGTGCGCGGCGCGGCGCCGCTCGACCAGATGGACCGGCTGCGGACGGCCCGGGCGTGCTCGCCCATGCGTTCCCGGGCGGAGTACTCCTGGAGCCGGGCAGCACGGACGAAGTCCTCGTCGAACACCACCGACCGGTATTCGTCCGACCGGAAGTCGTCGTCGCCCCCGCCGGTGCCGTCGGGGGTGCCGTCGGGTGGATCTCCTGGCACGGCCATCGCTTCTCCCCGCTGTCCCCGCTTCAGAGAAGCCCCCGGCTCCGGCGAACGGGAGTGGGGTCGTACCTTCAGGGTTGGCGTACTGAGGGGTACGTAAACGCGCCGACGCCGGTGACTTCGCGGCGGGGGGTGCTGGCGGGTGCCGGAGCGGGGTCCGCTTGGCCGGAGGCGCTGCGGTAGACGGCGCTGAAGGCGAGCGCGACCATGCCGAGGCCCATTACGAAGGCGAGCACCCAGGCGACGGGGCGCAGCCACGGGGCGCGGCCGCGGTAGGGGCGCAGGCTGCCGCCGTAGGCCCCGTACGGTCCGTCGGGGTGGCCGTACGCCCGCTCGTGGTCGCCCTCGTGGTCCCAGTCGTACGCGTCGGCGTCGTACCCCTCGGGGTGGCCGTAGCCGTAGCCGTCGTGGTCGTCGTCACCGGTCCAGCCGCCGGCGACGGCCCGGGCGGCCTCCGCCTCGGCGCGCGCCCGGTCGGCCGCCCGCTGGCGCTCGGCGGCGCTCGGTTCATGGATCTCGGCGTTCCGGACGAAGTCCTCGTCGAACACCACGGAGGCGAAGTCGTTCTCCGCGCCTCCGCGGTCGTCGTCGGGCTCCCCGTCGTCCGGGAACGGCTTGCCCCCCACGTCGTCCGGCACGGGACCAGACTAGACCTGGGGGGAGCCTTTGGGCAGGGTGTCCGCCGAATTCCGGCCACACCCGGTGGACGGTCCGGCTACCGGGTGTGACCGTCGCCGGTGACGATGTACTTGGTGGAGGTGAGCTCGGGAAGCCCCATCGGGCCCCGGGCGTGCAGCTTCTGCGTGGAGATGCCGATCTCGGCGCCGAAGCCGAACTGGCCACCGTCGGTGAACCGGGTGGATGCATTCACGGCGACGGTGGTGGAGTCGACCAACTGGGTGAAGCGGCGGGCCGCGGCCTGGGAGGTGGTGACGATCGCCTCGGTGTGCCCGGAGGTCCAGCGGCGGATGTGGGTGACGGCGTCGTCGAGGGAGTCCACGACGGCGGCGGCGATGTCGTAGGAGAGGTACTCGGCGGCCCAGTCCTCGTCCGTGGCGGGCAGGGCGGTGGCCTTGGTGCCCTCGGCAGCGGCGAGGACGGCACCGTCGCCGTGGACGGTGACCCCGGCGTCGGCGAGGGCGTCGAGGGCGCGCGGCAGGAAGGCGTCGGCGATGTCGCGGTGGACGAGGAGGGTCTCGGCGGCGTTGCAGACGGAGGGCCGCTGGGCCTTCGAGTTGATGAGGATGTCCACGGCCATGTCGAGGTCGGCCTGGGCGTCGACGTAGACGTGGCAGTTGCCGGTACCGGTCTCGATGACGGGGACGGTGGACTGCTCGACCACGGTCTTGATGAGGGAGGCACCGCCGCGCGGGATGAGCACGTCGACGAGGCCGCGGGCGCGCATCAGCTCGCGGACGGAGTCCCGGGACTCGCCGGGGACCAGCTGGATGGCGTCGGCGGGCAGGCCGGCGCTCTCGACGGCGTCGCGCAGGATGGCGACGAGCGCGGTGTTGGAGGCGTAGGCGGAGGAGCTGCCGCGCAGGAGGACGGCGTTGCCGGACTTGAGGCAGAGGGCGGCGGCGTCGACGGTGACGTTGGGGCGGGCTTCGTAGATGATGCCGACGACGCCGAGGGGGACCCGGATCTGGCGGATGTCGATGCCGTTGGGGAGGGTGTTGCCGCGGACGACCTCGCCGACGGGGTCGGGGAGGGCGGCGACGTCGCGTACGTCGGAGGCGATGGCGGCGACCCGCTCCGGGGTCAGGGTGAGTCGGTCGATGACGGTCTCGCTGGTGCCGGCGGCGCGGGCCTTGTCGGTGTCCGCGGCGTTGGCGGCGACGATCTCGGCGGTGCGGGCCTCCAGCGCATCCGCGATCGCCAGCAGGGCCGTGTCCTTGGCGGACCGCGGGAGTGGGGCGATGGCCGCGGCGGCGGTCCGGGCCGCCTGCGCGGTGGCGAGGACGGGGGAGGTGGCGGGGGCCGTGGCGGTGGCGTCGTCGAGCGAGGTCATGCCGACCAGGGTAGTCCGCCCGGGGTGCCCCTCCGGAGGTGCTTCCAGCCCGCGAGACGGGGCCGGGTGCCGCTGCCCGGCGCCTTCTCCCGCCCCGCCCTTTCTCCGTCTCCCGGGCGCTGCCCGGACCCGCGCCTCGAACGCCGGCGGCGCTGGAACAACTCCGGCCCGGGACGCGGCCCCGGTGGGGCCGGGTCAGTACGGGTGGACGCCCACCGGGTGGGCCGGGGGTGGGCCGTAGCCCTCCGCCACGCGCAGGTGGTACGTCGCGCGGTCGATGACCTCCAGGCCGACGATCTCCCACGGCGGGAGCTGTGCCGAGGAGCGGTGCTCGCCCCACAGGCGCAGCGCGACGGCCGCCGCGTCGTGGAGGTCGCGCGCCTCCTCCCAGTAGCGGATCTCCGCGTGGTCGTCGGCGTACCTGCTGGTCAGCAGGAACGGGTGGTCGTGGGCCAGCTGCTCCAGTCCCCGCCGGACCTCGGAGAGCGGGGCCGGCTTGCCGGAGACGCTCAGGGTCACGTGCCACAGCCGCGAGGCCTCGACCTGGTCGTACCCACCGCCGTCACCGTCCCCGGGACCGACGCTGGTCAGCGCTCGTCTCACCAGCCGCCTCCTGTCTCCGCTACGCGTGTCCGCCTGCTCCCGCCCTCACAGTTGACCAGTCCCCGGGCGGCCGCGCTGCGGTTTTGCCGAACCTCAGCCCTGGAGCAGGACCAGATCGTCACGGTGGACGACCTCCCGCTCGTACGCGGGTCCGAGTTCCCGCGCGAGCTCGCGAGTGGAGCGGCCGAGCAGCTGCGGGAGTTCCTTGGCGTCGAAGTTGACCAGGCCCCGGGCCACGGCGCGGCCGTCCGCGGCCCGCAGCTCCACCGGGTCGCCCGCGACGAAGTCGCCCTCGACCGCCGCGATCCCCGCGGGGAGCAGCGAGCTGCCCCGCTCCGTGACGGCCCGGACGGCGCCGTCGTCCAGGACCAGGTGGCCCTGTGGGGTCGAGGCGTGCTGGAGCCACAGCAGCCGGTCCGCGGAGCGGCGGCCGGTGGCGTGGAAGTGCGTGCCGGTCTCGCGTCCCGCCAGGGCGTCGGCGGCCCGGCTGGCGGAGGTGAGCACCACCGGGATGCCGGCGGCGGCCGCGATGCGGGCCGCCTCGACCTTGGTGACCATGCCTCCGGTGCCCACGCCGGCCTTGCCGGCGCTGCCGATGGAGACGTGCGCGATGTCCTCGGGCCCGCGGACCTCCTCGATGCGGGTGGTGCCCGGCAGGGACGGGTCGCCGTCGTAGAGGCCGTCGACGTCGGAGAGGAGGACGAGGAGGTCGGCGCGGACGAGGTGGGCGACGAGGGCGGCGAGCCGGTCGTTGTCGCCGAAGCGGATCTCGTCCGTGGCAACGGTGTCGTTCTCGTTGACGACCGGCAGGGCGCCCATGGCCAGCAGCTGGTCCAGGGTCCGGTAGGCGTTGCGGTAGTGGGCGCGCCGGCTGGTGTCGTCGGTGGTCAGCAGCACCTGCCCGACGCGCACGCCGTACCGCGCGAAGGAGGCGGTGTAGCGGGCGACGAGCAGGCCCTGGCCGACGCTGGCGGCGGCCTGCTGGCGGGCCAGGTCCTTCGGGCGGCGGCGCAGGCCGAGCGGGGAGAGCCCGGCGGCGATGGCGCCGCTGGAGACCAGGACGATCTCCTTCTCACCGCCGCTGCGGGCCTTGGCCAGGACGTCGACGAGTGCGTCCACCCGGTCGGCGTCGAGCCCGCCGGCCGCGGTGGTCAGAGAGGAGGAGCCGACCTTGACCACGATCCTGCGGGCGTCCACGACACCTTGCCTAGCCGCTGACACGTTCTTCCCCTTGCCCCTTGCCTTCATTGCCTGCCACCTCAATCTACGGGGTGGCCGACGGGGGCCGCTCAGGGGTTTCAGACCGTGGACGAGGTCCTGGCCCGGCCCCGGCGCTCCTCCGGTTCCTCCCCGGCCCGGGCCGCGCCGGGCACGAGGATCTTCCGGGACAGCAGGAAGGTGAAGGGGATGGCGACGACCGCCGCGACGAGCGGGGCGATGCGGGTGTCCATCCCGGCCCAGGCGACGAGGGCGTAGAGGCCGGCGGACTGGATGACGTAGTTGGTGACGTTCGTCAGGGGGAAGAGGAGGAACTTCTTCCAGGTGGGCCGGGTCCGGTAGGTGAAGTAGGTGTTCATGAAGAACGAACCGACCATCGCCAGTACGAAAGCGAGCGAGTAGGCGGCGAAGTACGGCATCCACGGGTGGAGCAGGAGGTAGAGGCCGAAGAAGGTGCCGGTGTTGACCCCGCCCACCAGGGCGAAGCGGAACACCTGGCCGAGTTGTTCCCTGCGGCTCATCGGGTGCTGCGCTCCGCGATCGTCGGCTCCGCCGCCGGGGTGGTGCCCGGGGTCCCGGGGAGGGGGCCGGAGCCGTGCGACTCCTTGACCAGGAAGTGCGGCCGGCGCTTGGTCTCGTAGTAGATGCGGCCGATGTACTCGCCGACGAGGCCCAGCATGATCAGCTGGACGCCGCCCAGGCCGGTGATGATGGCCACCAGGGTGACGTAGCCCGGGGAGTCCACGCCGTTGGTGATCGCCGTGATCGTGATCCACAGCGCGTACAGGCCGGTCAGCGCGACCAGCGACACGCCGAACCAGATGCCGATCCGCAGCGGCCGGTTGTTGAAGGAGATCAGGCCGTCCATGCCGTAGTTCAGCAGGGAGCCGAACTTCCATTTGGTCTCGCCGGCCTCGCGCTGGGCGTTGCGGTAGTCGAAGTGGACGGTGTCGAAGCCGATCCAGGAGAACAGGCCCTTGGAGAAGCGGTTGTACTCCGGCAGGGAGAGCAGGGCGTCCACGGCGGGGCGGGACAGCATCCGGAAGTCGCCGACGCCGTCGGTGAGTTCCACGTCGACCCAGCGGTTGACGCCCCGGTAGTAGAGGCGGCTGAGGGCCGAGCGCACCTTCTTGTCGCCCTCGCGCGTGCGGCGGGCGATGATCTGGTCGTGGCCCTGCCGGTAGTGCTCCAGCATGGTGGCGATGAGCTCCGGCGGGTGCTGGAGGTCGGCGTCCATGATCACTACGGCGTCGCCGGTGGCTTCGCGCAGGCCGGCGAGCATGCCGGCCTCCTTGCCGAAGTTGCGGCTGAAGGAGACGTAGCGGGTCTGCTCCCCGTGTTCGGCAGCGATCTTCCGGAGCTTGCCGAGGGTGCCGTCGCGGCTGCCGTCGTCGACGTAGCAGACCTCGTACTCGACGGGCAGGGAGTCCAGGACCCTGCGGATCTCGACGTCGAAGCGGTCGATGACGGCCTCTTCGTTGTAGCAGGGGACAACTACGGACAGCTTGGTCATGAACACTTCCTGCTGGATCCGAACGGGTGATTGTCGGCGACCGGACCCGCCTCTCACCTCTTCCTTAGAAGTATGCACGGCGAGGGGCTACCGAGAGTCGCCCTGCCTGAGCCGAGGGCGGCACACGGTAGCTTTGACGGGATAAGCGGAATGAGCGGAACGAAACGAAGGGATCGAGGTGCACGTGCCCGACGTCTCCGTGGTCGTCATCGTCTACAACGACGCAGACCGTCTGTCGACAGCAGTCCAGTCGGTTCTCGACCAGACACTCCAGGGCGTCGAGGTCGTGATCGTCGACGACTGCAGCCAGGACCGCTCCTTCGCGGTCGCCCAGGAACTCGAGTCGGCGCACCCGGGGAGGGTGCGCGCCTTCCAGCTCCCGCAGAACAGCGGCGGCTGCGGTGCGCCGCGCAACCACGGCATCCAGCAGGCCACCGGAACGTACGTGATGTTCCTCGACAGCGACGACGTGCTGGAGCGCAACGCCTGCCGGAACATGCTGGCCGCCGCCGAGCGGACCGGCTCGGACCTGGTCTCGGGCATGTGCGTCCGCGTGCACCTCGACAACCGGTGGGGCAAGACCACCGAGTGGTACCCCTGGATCTACGCGCACACGCGCACCCTGGAGTCGATCACCGAGTTCCCGGACCTGCTGGTCTACGACACCCTCTCCACCAACAAGTGCTACCGGCGCGCGTTCCTGCTGGAGCAGGGCCTGGAGTTCCCGGTCGGCATCCACTACGAGGACCTGCTGTTCTCCGCAAAGGCGTACGTGGCGGCCCGGCGCATCACGCTGATCCCCAACCACGTGTACTTCTGGAACGTGGTCGAGAAGGCCGCGGCCAAGTCGATCAGTAACCGGCGCCACGAGATCGCGAACTTCGTGCACCGCATGGAGATCCACCGGCGCGTCGACGAGCTGCTGGCGGCCAAGGGCCACACGGACATCAAGTCCGCGAAGGACGCCAAGTTCCTCAAGCACGACCTGGTCCTGCACCTGCGCGACCTGCCCCTGCTCAGCGACGAGTACCGCCAGGAGTTCGCCCGCCTGGCCAACGGCTACCTCGCCGGCATCGATCCGGAGGCGTACGAGCACGTCACCCACCTCCAGGCGATCTGCGCGTACCTGCTGGGCAAGGAGGACTGGGACAACCTGCTCCCGGCCGCCGACGCCATGATCAACAAGGGGCGGCTGACCTCCCCGCTCGCCGAACGCGACGGCCGCGTCTACTGGTGCGCGCAGCACATCGACGGCCCCGACGCCGCCGAGGCCCGCCGGATACTGGACGTCACCGAGCAGGGCTTCCACACCACTCCCCTGCCGTCCCTCACCCTGGGCAACCGCCTCACCTCCTACGAGGACGACGGCCGCGGCACCGTCACGCTGTCCGGCACCGTCGTCAACCCGCTGGGCCGCATCGACGCCGACGCCGAGCTGAAGGCGACGCTGGAGCTCCGGGCCCGCCGCCAGATCGGCGTCCGTTCGTTCAGCTTCCCCGTGGCAACCGTCCGCCACGCCGGTGACACGATCGAGTGGCGCACCACCGCCGACATCGGCGGCACCGTGCGCCCGCTCGGCATCATCGACGCCGTCTGGGACGTCCGCCTCAAGCTGACCGCCGGGGCCGACCGGATCATCACCCGCGTCTCGGTCGGCGGCCTCGACCTGGACTCGGCGGCCCGGCTGCGCGTCCGGCCGCGGCTGACCCGCCTGGTCTCGGACCGCTTCGCGGCGGAGATGACGAAGAAGGGCAACCTCTCCTACGTCCTGACCGCCGAGGGCGCCGCCGCCGTCCGCACCCAGTCGCTGATCAACAACGCCATACAGGGCAGGGCGGCGGGCGTGGTCAAGCGGGGCCTGCGCAAGGCGCTGCGAGCCCGCCGGAACATGGGCTCCGGCGAGCAGAAGGTGAAGATCTACCACGAGGTCTTCTCGAAGCTGCCGGTCAAGAAGGGCACGGTCGTCTTCGAGAGCCACATGGGCAAGCAGTACAGCGACAGCCCGAAGGCCATCTACGAGGAGATGGTCCGCCAGGGCGTCCCCTTCGAGGCGATCTGGTCGTACGCGGGCGCCAGGCCCACGGGCTTCCCGAAGGAGGCCACCCTCGTCAAGCGCTGGAGCTGGCCGTACCTGCGCGCCCTGGCCCAGGCCGAGTACTGGGTCGACAACCAGGGCTTCCCGCTGGCCCTGGCCAAGCGCCCGGGCACCACCTACATCCAGACCTGGCACGGCTCCGCACTCAAGCGGATGGGCTTCCACGAGCCCCGCACCAAGGCACAGGGCCGGGCCGGCCAGGCCCGCTTCCAGGCAGCCGTGGACCGCTTCGACCACTTCCTGATCCGCTCCGAGCACGACGCACGCACCCTCGCCAAGGCCTTCCGGCTGCGTGACGAGGTGCTGCTGCGCACGGGCTACCCGCGCAACGACGCCCTCGTCGAGGCGCACCGGGCCGAGGCGGACAGCGGCGAACGGATCCGCGGCCCGCTCGCCGCCGAGCTCGGCATCGACCCGGACAAGAAGGTCCTGCTGTACGCGCCGACCTTCCGGGCAGGCGCGGACGGCGCGGTGGAGGGCTTCACCTTCCCCTTCGACGTGGAGGAGTTCGCCGACCGGCTCGGCGACCGCTACACGCTGCTGGTGCGCACCCACTACCTCAACAGCGTCTCGCTGCCGCCGTCGGTGGCCGGACGGGTCGTCGACGTGTCGCGCCACCACGACATCACCCCGCTGCTGGCCCTCGCCGACGGTCTGATCACGGACTACTCGTCGGTGATGTTCGACTACGCCGTCCTGGACCGGCCGATGGTGTTCTTCGCGTACGACTACGACAAGTACGCCAATGACATCCGCGGCACCTACTTCGACCTGAAGGAGAAGGCCCCGGGTCCGGTGGTGGCCACCGCGGACGAACTCCTGCAGGTGCTGGCGGCCTTCGAGGAGGCGGACACCAAGTACGCGGAGGCGCGCCAGCGCTTCCTCGCCGAGTTCGGCGAGTACGACCGCGGGGACGCGGCCCGCCAGATCGTCGAGAAGTTCTTCACCGGGAGCGGCAAGTGAGCCGGGACATCTTCATCGTCTCCAACAGCGTCGACGAGATCGGCGGCGTGACCACCTGGTCGCACCAGATGGCCCGGCTGTTCACCGAACGCGGCCACCGGGTCCACATCGTCGGCATCGCGCCCGTCGCCGAGGAGATCCGGCAGAAGCTCCCGCAGGACCTCCCGTACGAGACGACCACGCTGTACGACGCCCACCCGCCGGCGGCGCGCCGGCTGCGCGGCATCAAGGGCCGGCTGAACGCCCCCGAGCGGCGCCGGCAGGCGGCCCGGCGGGCGCAGATGCGGGTCAGGGCGGACCGGCTGAGCGAGCTGCTGCGCGGGGCCCGGCCGGGCGGCGTCGTCATCGTCACCCAGGTGTGGGCGATGGAGTGGGTGGCGCTCGCCGACACCAAGGGGCTGTCCGTCATCGGGATGAGCCACGAGTCCTTCGAGGCCAGTCAGAAGTCGACGCGCGGCGAGCGGGTCCGCCGGCACTACCGGGAGGTCGACCGGCTGCTGGTGCTGACCGCCGAGGACGCGGACCTGTGGATCCGGACGGGCATGGAGAACGTCGCCAGCATGCCGAACCCGATCCCCTTCATGCCGGACACCCCCGCACCGCGCACCGAGAAGGTCGTGGCCAGCGTCGGCCGCCTCGCCTTCGAAAAGGGCGTCGACCTGCTGCTCGACGCGTGGGCGGACGCGGCGCCGCACCACCCCGACTGGGTGCTGCGCATCTACGGCGCGGGCGCTGAGGAGGCGGCGCTGCGGGCGCACTGCACGGGCCTGGGGCTCGACGACTCCGTGGAGTGGATGGGCAGCACCGACGACGTGCTGGGCGCGCTGCGCGGGGCGTCGGTCTTCGCTCAGGCCTCGCGCGCCGAGGGCTTCCCGATCACGCTGCTGGAGGCGATGGCAGCGGGTCTGCCGGTTGCGGCCTTCGACTGCGCGCCGGGCGTACGGGAGATCGTCGGGCACGGCGAGGACGGGCTCCTGGCCCGGCTCGGCAACACGATGGAGCTGGCCGGGCACCTGGACGTGCTGATGTCCGACGGTGAGCTGCGCGACCGGCTCGGCGACAACGCCTTCCACGCGGTGAAGCGCTACTCCAGCGCCGAGATCACCGACCGGTGGGAGGAGCTGTTCTCCTTCCTGGAGCGCTGACGGCACCACGCGCGGCGCAGTGGCGCGGCACGCCACCACGACGAAGCCGCCCGCCCCCCGGAATGTCCGGGGGGCGGGCGGCTTCGTCGTTCGGCCGGTGTGCCGGTCAGGCCTTGTGGACGTCGCGGTGGGCGTCCTTGCGGGCCGTCTTGTTGGCCTCCCAGCCCGCCCATGCGGAGGTGACCATCTCACGGACGTCGTGGCGGGCCTTCCAGCCCAGCTCGGTGTTGATCCTGTCGGCGGAGGCCACGACCTTCGCCGGGTCGCCGGGACGGCGCGGGCTGATCACGGGGGCGAGGTCGTGCCCGGTGCCCTCGTTCAGCAGGGCCACCATCTCGGCGACGGAGACGCCCTCGCCGCGTCCGATGTTGACGGTGAGGTCCTTGTAGTCCTCGGCGGAGGCCCACTCGGCCAGCTTGCGGGCGGCCGCCACGTGGGCCTCCGCCAGGTCCTCGACGTGGATGTAGTCGCGGATGCAGGTGCCGTCCGGCGTCGGGTAGTCGTCACCGAAGATCCTGGCGCCCTGGCCGGCGTCGTACCGCTCGAAGACCATCGGGACCAGGTTGAAGACGCCGGTGTCCGCGAGCTCCGGGGTCGCGGCGCCCGCCACGTTGAAGTAGCGCAGGCAGGCGGTGGAGATGCCGTGGGCCTTGCCCGCGGCGCGCACCAGCCACTCGCCGGCCAGCTTGGTCTCGCCGTACGGGCTCAGCGGCGCGCACGGGGTGTCCTCGGTGACCAGGTCGACGTCGGGCATGCCGTACACGGACGCGGAGGAGGAGAAGAGGAAGTTGCGCACACCGGCGTCGGCCACGGCCTGCAGCAGGACCGTGAGGCCCTGCACGTTCTCGTGGTAGTAGTACAGCGGCTTCTCGACGGACTCGCCGACCTGCTTCTTGCCCGCCAGGTGCACCACGCCGGTGATCTTGTGCTCGCGGATGGTCTTCTCCAGCACCAGCCGGTCCAGGACCGAGCCGACCACCAGCGGGACGCCCTCCGGGACGCGGTCCTCGTTGCCCGTGGAGAGGTCGTCGAGGACGACGACCTTCTCCCCCGCGAGCAGCATCGCGCGGACGACGTGCGCGCCGATGTAACCGGCGCCACCGGTGATCAGAAACGTCATGTGTATCTCCTTGGTCCTGTCCGACTTCGGTGGGGAAAGCGCAGCGGGGCGCATCGGTTCAGCCCGCCGCGCGGGCTGCCCTGGCCCGGTGCAGGCGGTTGCGTACGAGGTACAGGGCTCCCTCGGCGCCCGGCGCGAGGCGCAGGGCGAGGGCGCCGGCCCCCGTCCGGTAGGGCTGCGCCAGCAGAACACCGTACCGGCTGCTGGGCAGGGCCCGACGGCGCAGGAGGCGGCCGCGGGGGCGCAGGGAGGTGAACAGCGAGCTCCCGTCGGCGCACTGCACGCCCACCCCGACGTTCCAGGCCTGCATCCGGCGCAGCCCCTGGCGGCGGCCGGTGACGGCCAGGTCGGCGAGGCGGAACGCCAGTACCGCCGTCCAGCCGCCGTTGCGGTCGGGCAGCAGCTCGACGGGGCGCGCCAGGACCGGCTCGCCACCCGCGCGGGGCAGGAAGCTCAGCCGGGCGGTCTGCGGGCCGGCCTCGGCCAGGCGCCCGTACAGGTCGTGCACGCGGATCCGGACGGCGCCGCGGCCGGCCGGTTCGGCGTCGACGGTGACGGGCAGCTCCTCGACCGGCAGCGCAGCCAGGCCGTCCAGCTCGACCGGGAGCTCCTCGCTCCACACCGGCTCGCCGGACGCGCCGACCGCGTACGGGGGCAGCAGGCGGGGCGGCTGCGCGGCCAACCGGGTGAGCCGCTCGATGTCGGCCGGCGGGGTCGCGGTGGCGCGCAGCACCCGGACGATCCAGCGGGCGTGGGCGGCGGCGGCCTCGACGTCGGCCCCGGCGAAGGTGGCGACGTAGTCGCGGGTCAGGGTCCACCAGGCCGCCCGGTACTCGGGGTCGGCGCCGAGTTCGCGCAGGTACATGCGCAGGTCGTATTCGAGGAACTTCACGTGGCAGGCGCTGCCCAGCACCGGGGACGCGGCGGCCAGGGTGCGGGCGGCCGTGCGGTGGGCCTCGATGCGGGAGCGCCAGTTCCCGACGTCCTTGCGGTCCAGGGAGATCGACACCTGGGCGGCGCTGCGGCGCACGTGCCACACGTAGACGAGGTCGCCGGTGACGGCGATGCGGGGGGCCGCGGCAAGCACGCGGGCCGTGAAGGCGAAGTCCTCGTAGACGAAGCGGCCGTCCGGGAAGCGCAGGCCGTGCTCCTCCAGGAAGGCCCGCTCGTAGAGCTTGTTGACGCAGAGCGTGTCGCGGACCAGCTCGGGCCGGTCCGCCGGGCGCTCGATGACGTCGCCGGGGGTGTAGAGGCCGGGCATCCACGGCACGTCGTGGTGCTGGGGCAGCTCGCGCCGCACGGCCGCGCCGACGGTGACCGGGGCGCGGTGCTCCTCGGCGGTGCGCACCAGGGCGTCCGCCGCACCCGGTGGCAGGATGTCGTCGCTGTCGAGGAAGAGCACGTACCGGCCGGACGCCGCCGCGATCCCGTCGTTGCGCGGGGTGCCGCACCCGCCGCTGTTCTCCGTCCGGTGCACGACCTTGAGGCGGGGATGGACGGCGGCCAGCTCGTCCAGCACCTGCGAGGTGCCGTCGGAGGAGGCGTCGTCCACCGCGATGACCTCGGCGACCACCGGGCCCTGGGCGAGGGCCGAGGAGACGGCCTCGCCCACGAGCGCGGCGTCGTTGTACGCGATGACCACGACGGAAACGGTGGGGAGCTTGCTGCTGTTCACCCGGAGGATCCTAGGCGACCCGCATAAGGACGCCTTCAAACCCTCCGGGACAGCTTCCCCCGGGAGTGGACTAGAACGGCCGGAATTCGTCGTACTCCTGCTGCGCGGAGTCGCCCCGGCGGGCCTCGCGCTCCTTGCGGCGCTGGGTGGCCGGGCGCGGCGCCTCCATGCGGTGGTCCTCACCGCGGCGGCCCAGCATCTCGGCACCGGCCATCATGGTCGGCTCCCAGTCGAAGACGACCGCGTTCTCGTCGGAGCCGATGGCCACGCCGTCACCGGCGCGGGCGCCGGCCTTCCTCAGGGCGTCCTCGACGCCGAGGCGGTTGAGGCGGTCGGCGAGGTAGCCCACGGCCTCGTCGTTGTTGAAGTCGGTCTGGCGCACCCAGCGCTCCGGCTTCTCGCCGCGCACGTTGTAGACGTCCTCGACCTCGTCGTAGGTGACGGTGAAGCCGGCGTCGTCCACGGCCTTCGGCCGGATGACGATGCGGGTCGCCTCCTGCTTCGGCTTGCGGGCACGGGCCTTGGCGATGACCTCGGCGAGGAAGAAGGAGAGCTCCTTCAGACCCGTACGGGCGACCGCGGAGACCTCGAAGACCTTGTAGCCGCGCGCCTCCAGGTCCGGGCGGACCATGTCGGCGAGCTCCTGGCCGTCCGGGATGTCGACCTTGTTCAGGACGACGAGGCGCGGGCGCTTCTCCAGGCCCCCGCCGTAGAGCCTGAGCTCCTCCTCGATGACGTCGAGGTCGGCGATCGGGTCGCGGTCGGACTCCAGGGTGGCGGTGTCCAGGACGTGCACGAGCACCGAGCAGCGCTCGACGTGCCGCAGGAACTCCAGGCCCAGGCCGCGGCCCTGGCTGGCGCCGGGGATCAGGCCGGGGACGTCGGCGATCGTGTAGACGGTCGAGCCGGCGGTGACGACACCCAGGTTCGGGACCAGGGTGGTGAAGGGGTAGTCCGCGATCTTCGGCTTGGCCGAGGAGAGCACCGAGATCAGCGAGGACTTGCCGGCGCTCGGGAAGCCGACCAGCGCCACGTCGGCGACGGTCTTCAGCTCCAGGACGATGTCGCCGGTGGTGCCGGGGACGCCGAGGAGCGCGAAGCCGGGCGCCTTGCGGCGGGCGGAGGCCAGCGCGGCGTTGCCGAGGCCGCCGCGGCCGCCCTCGGCGGCCACGTAGGTGGTGCCCTGGCCGACGAGGTCGGCGAGGACGTTGCCCTCCTTGTCGAGGACGACGGTGCCGTCCGGCACGGGCAGGACCAGGTCCTGGCCGTCCTTGCCGGAGCGGTTGCCGCCCTCGCCGGGCTTGCCGTTGGTGGCCTTGCGGTGGGGGCTGTGGTGGTAATCCAGCAGGGTGGTGACCGCCTGCTCGACGACCAGGATCACATCGCCGCCACGGCCGCCGTTGCCGCCGTCGGGGCCGCCGAGCGGCTTGAACTTCTCCCGGTGAACGGAGGCGCAGCCGTGGCCTCCGTTACCCGCGGCGACGTGCAGCTCGACGCGGTCCACGAAGGTGGTCATGGTTGTTCCTCCAGATACATACGGGAATGTCCCGGGCAGGCCTTACTGCCCATTAAACGTGCCTATGTGACAACGCGCCGAGGGCGGACCTCTCTTCCCGGCATGTGCCGGGAAGAGCTGAGATCCGCCCTCGGGAAGTTACGAACGCCTGATCAGCAGGAGCTGGATCAGGCGGCCGGAACGATGTTCACGACCTTGCGGCCACGGTGCGTGCCGAACTGCACGGCACCGGCCTGCAGCGCGAACAGCGTGTCGTCGCCACCACGGCCGACACCCGAGCCCGGGTGGAAGTGGGTGCCGCGCTGGCGGACGAGGATCTCGCCGGCGGAGACGACCTGACCGCCGAAGCGCTTCACGCCGAGCCGCTGGGCATTGGAGTCGCGCCCGTTCCGGGTGGACGATGCGCCCTTCTTGTGTGCCATGTCTCAGTCCCTCTTACTTCGCAGCCGCGGGGATACCGGTGACCTTGATCGCCGTGTACTGCTGGCGGTGACCCTGGCGACGGCGGTAGCCGGTCTTGTTCTTGTAGCGCAGGATGTCGATCTTGGCGCCCTTGTGGTGGTCCACGACCTCGGCCGTGACCTTGATACCGGCCAGGACCCACGGGTCGCTGGTCACGGCGTCGCCGTCGACAACGAGCAGGGTCGAGAGCTCGACCGTGTCGCCAACCTTGGCAGTGGAAATCTTGTCAACCTCAACGATGTCGCCGACAGCAACCTTGTGCTGGCGACCACCGCTGCGCACGATGGCGTACACGCGGATCTCTCTCTCACTCGGGACGGATGCTCCTGAAGCCAGCCGCTCAGGCGGGCCGGGGCCCGCGCTGATCCGGAATGGACGAGCGGCCTCTCCCGTACAGCGCTTGCGCGCCGGGGGCGGGAGGAAGGTGCTCAGGAGCTCGGCGCGCGCCGGACGGAAATCGTCCAGGACACGCCGACGGTCTAGGTTACGGGCCCGGTTCCGGAGGGTCAAACCGGGCCCCGCACGGCCGTGGGCCCCGCCGCTCGGCGGGGCCCACGGTCACGGGACGGATCAGGCTTCGGTCGGAGCCGAGACGGACGGGGCAGCCTGCTGCTCCGCCGCCGCGGTCTTCTTCGTCGCCCGCTTCGTCGCGGTCTTCTTGGTGGTGGCCGTCTTCTTGGCCACCGTCTTCTTGGCGGCCGCGGCCTTCTTGGCCGGGGCCTTCTTCGCGGCGGTCGCCTTCTTGGCCGGAGCCTTCCTGGCGGCCTTCTTGGCCGGGGCGGCCTCCTCGGCGGGAGCGGGCTCCTCGGCCGGGGCGGACTCCTCGGCCGGCGCCGCCGGCTCGGTCACGGGTGCCTCGACGACCACCACGGCGGCCTCCGCCGCGCCTGCCGGGGAACCGGCGGGTGCGGTGGCCTTGCGGGTGGCACGACGGCGCGGACGGGCCGGCGCGGCCTCCGCCACCGGGGCCGCCTCGGCCGCGGCGGCCGACTCGGGCTCGACGACGGGCTCGGGCTCGACGACGGGCTCGGGCTCCGCGACGGCGACCGGCGCGGGCTCAGCCGCCGGGGCCGGCTCGGACTCCGCGACCACGACCTGCTCGGCGGCGGCCGCCGGCGCGGTGGCCTTGCGGGTCGCCCGGCGACGGGTACGGCCCTTCGGCGCGGCCTCCTCGACCGGGGCCGGAGTGGCCTCGACCGACTCCGCGGCCTCGACGGCCTCGGCGACGACCTCGGCGACCGGCTCCAGGACCGTGTCGGCCGGCTCGGTCACCGGCTCGGCCACGACCTCGGCCACGGGGGCCAGCGGCTGCGCCGGAGCGGCCTCGCGCCGCGGGGCACCCGCGGGAGCGGTCGCCTTGCGGGTGGCGCGGCGCCGGTTGCGGCGCCCGCTCAGGCCCGCGGCGGCCTCGGCCTCGGCCGGGGAGCCGTAGAGCTCCTCGCCGGGGACGAACTCCGGCTCCGGCAGGGCCTTCGGCGCGGCCACCTCGGCAGCGACCTCGGCCTCGGACTCGAAGACCTCGGCCTCCGGGGCCTCGACGGTCTCGACCTCGTGGTCGTGCTGGTCGAAGTCGGCACGGCCGCCACGGCGCTTCGAGCGCTTGCCGTTGCCACCGCCGCCGATCGAGGCCGGCGACTCCATGTGGACGATGACACCGCGGCCGTTGCAGTGGACGCAGGTCTCGGAGAAGGACTCCAGCAGACCCTGGCCGACCCGCTTGCGGGTCATCTGGACCAGGCCCAGCGACGTCACCTCGGCGACCTGGTGCTTCGTGCGGTCACGGCCCAGGCACTCCAGCATGCGCCGCAGGACCAGGTCGCGGTTGGACTCCAGGACCATGTCGATGAAGTCGATGACGACGATGCCACCGAGGTCGCGCAGCCGCAGCTGGCGCACGATCTCCTCGGCCGCCTCCAGGTTGTTCCTGGTGACGGTCTCCTCCAGGTTGCCGCCCTGGCCGGTGAACTTGCCGGTGTTGACGTCGATGACGATCATCGCCTCGGTCTTGTCGATCACGAGGGAGCCGCCGGAGGGCAGCCACACCTTGCGGTCGAGCGCCTTGGCGAGCTGCTCGTCGATCCGGTACGTCGCGAAGACGTCGACCTCGGAGGTCCAGCGCTGGAGCCGGTCGGCCAGGTCCGGGGCCACGTGCGAGACGTAGCCGTGGATGGTCTCCCAGGCGCCGTCACCGCTGACGATGACCTTCGAGAAGTCCTCGTTGAAGATGTCGCGCACGACCCGGACGGTCATGTCCGGCTCGCCGTAGAGCAGGGACGGGGAGGACGTCGTGATCTGCTTCGACTTCTTCTGGATGTCCGCCCACTGCGCCTGCAGGCGCTCGACGTCGCGGCGCAGCTCGTCCTCGCTCGCGCCCTCGGCGGCGGTGCGCACGATGACGCCCGCGTCCTCGGGGACGATCTTCTTGAGAATGGTCTTCAGACGCGCGCGCTCGGTGTCGGGCAGCTTGCGGCTGATGCCGGTCATCGAGCCCTCGGGCACGTAGACCAGGTAGCGGCCGGGCAGCGAGACCTGGCTCGTCAGGCGGGCGCCCTTGTGGCCGATCGGGTCCTTGGTGACCTGCACCAGGACCGACTGGCCGGACTTGAGGGCGGACTCGATGCGGCGCGGCCCGTTGGCCATGCCGAGCGCCTCGAAGTTGACCTCACCGGCGTACAGGACGGCGTTGCGGCCCTTGCCGATGTCGATGAAGGCGGCCTCCATCGACGGCAGCACGTTCTGGACCTTGCCCAGGTAGACGTTGCCGACGTACGAGGTGGCCTCCTCCTTGTTGACGTAGTGCTCCACGAGCACGTTGTCCTCAAGGACGCCGATCTGGGTGCGCTCGCCGGACTGGCGGACGACCATGACGCGCTCGACGGCCTCACGGCGGGCCAGGAACTCGGCCTCGGTGATGATCGGCACACGGCGGCGGCCCTG
Organism: Streptomyces sp. NRRL F-2664; assembly: GCF_000719345.1. Classification (GTDB taxonomy): domain Bacteria; phylum Actinomycetota; class Actinomycetes; order Streptomycetales; family Streptomycetaceae; genus Streptomyces. The sequence goes on along the minus strand of NZ_JOFX01000002.1, from coordinate 304,997 downwards.
CTCGCGGCCCTCGCGGCGGCGCTGCTTCTTCGCCTCCAGGCGGGTCGAGCCCTTGATGGACTGGACCTCGTCGGACGGTTCGGCCTTCTCGCGCGCCGGGCGCGGCTCGCGGACCTTGACCACGGTGCGCACGCCGTCCTCGTCGCCCGCTTCGGCGACGTCGGCACCGGTGTCGCCGCTGCGGCGCCGGCGACGGCGGCGACGGCGGCTGGAGGTGGAGCCCAGGGCCTCTTCGCCGTCGTCGAACTCGGCGCTGTCCTCCTCGGTCTCGGCCTCCTGCTCGGCGGCCTCGGCCTCGGTCTCGTCCTCGGCGGACTCGTCGAGGTCGGCTGCCTCACCGCGACGGCGGCGACGGCCACCGCGACGGCGGCGGCGCGAGGGGCGCTCGCCCGACTCGTCGCCGTCGTCGAACTCAGCGGTGTCGGCTGCCTCGGCGAACTCGTCCTCGGCCTCGGCGGCCGCGGCCTCGGGCTCCTCCTCCGCGGGGGCCTCGGTACGGGCGGCCGGCGCGACCTCGGTGGCGCCGCGGCCACGGCGACGGCGACGGCCGGCGGGCTGCGCGGGCTCGACCGGAGCGGCGGCCCCGGTCTCCTCCTCGTCGATCTCCTCGGCCTCGATCGCGGCGGCGGCCGCGGCGGCCATGGCGGCGGTCTCGGGCGTCTGGAACATCGGCTCGGTGAAGACCGGCGCCTGGAAGACGGCCACGGCGGGACGCACGGCGCGGCGGGCACGGGCCGGGGCGGCGGGTGCCTCGGCGGCCTCCGGCGCGGCGGCGGCGGGCTGCTGCGGGGCGGCGGCGGGCGCGGTCGTGGACCGGGTGGCCCGGCGGCGGCCGCGCTTCGGGGCGTCCACGGCGTCGGCGACGGTCACGGCGCGGGGGGCGGCCTTGGGGGCCTCCTCCTCGGCGGCCGGGGCGGGCTCGGCGGCGGTCTCGGCGGCCGGGGTCTCGACTGCCGGAGCGGCGACGGCGCGGGTGGCACGACGCCGGGTCCGCGGAGCCGGCGCCGCAGCGGCCTCCTCCGCGACCGGGGCGGCTGCGGCCTCGGCGGCGGCCGGAGCCTCGACCACCGGAACCTCGGCGGCTTCTGCGGCCTCGACTGCCGGAGCGGCGACGGCGCGGGTGGCGCGACGGCGGGTACGCGGAGCCGGCGCCGCAGCGGCCTCCTCCGCGACCGGGGCGGCAGCAGCCTCGGCGGCGGCCGGAGCCTCGACAACCGGAACCTCGGCGGCTTCCGAGGCCTCGCCGGCCGGAGCGGCGACAGCGCGGGTGGCACGACGCCGGGTACGCGGAGCCGGCGCCGCAGCGGCCTCCTCCACGACCGGGGCGGCTGCGGCCTCGGCGGCCGGGGTCTCGGCGGCGGACTCCACGACAGCCTCGGCGGCCTGCGTCTTCGGAGCGGCGACGGCACGGGTGGCCCGGCGGCGGGGACGGGCGGGGGCGGCGGCCGGAGCGGCCTCCTCGACCGGAGCGGCCTCCTCGACCGCGGCGGGCTCCGTCACCGGGGCCGCCTCGGCCGCGGGGGCGCCGCCGGGCGGGCCGGCGGGCCGGGAGGCGGCGCGGCGGCGCCTGCGCGGGGGCAGGTTGTCGCTGGGGCTGCTGCTGTCGGCACCGGCGGGGGTGGTTTCGTTTTCGTTGTTGGGCATTGCGGGCGGTTCTCCCGTCACGCTCCCGGGCGCCGCGGCTGACTTCCGGTCCGGCACGGCTGCGCGCGATGACGCGGAGCCGGCCTCCGGGGCGCGTGCGCCACACGGGAGCTGTAGTCCATGGCCGCCGGTTCCGTACGTGTTGGTCCGTACGGCCTGGCGGAAGTCTTCAGGTCTGTACGCGGCCCGACCCAGGTGGCTCCCGAGTGCCAGGGCTGCGCGACGACGACGATCCCTACGCGGCGGGACCTTCCGGCGCCTTCGCGTCGGCGGTCACGGCGACCGTGGGTGGGGCGGCCGTGTCTGCCTCGCGGTCGGGCGCGAGCGGGTCGGTCACCGTGCCGGACTCCTCGTCGAAGAGCCCCTGCGCCAGCCTGGTCACCGCAGAGGGGACCGGCGGCGCCAGGTCGGCCACAGCTCGGAGACCGGACAGGACGTCGTCGGGTCGCACGGCAGGTGTCAGATGCCGAACAACCAGCCGCAGTATCGCACAAGCACTGTCCAGGGGCCTATCAGCCGGCGCGGGAAGCGCTTCGAGGCTGACGACCGCGCCACGGGTGTCGAACGTGCGCACGCCGTTCTTGGTCTTGCGCTGCACCTCCACGGTCTCGGCGGCGAGGAAGACCTCCACCGCCCGCTCGGCCTCGGCGGGCTCCACGCCGTCCAGCCGCAGCTCCCACACGGAGGCGGTGAGCCGGTCCGCGAGGCCGGAGGTGCGGGCCTCGACGGCGTCGATGATGTCGAGGCCGGCCGGCATCGACGCGTCGAGCAGTTCGCGGAGGGTCTCGGGGTCGCGCGGTGCGGCGAGGCCGATCTCCAGGTATTCGGCCTCGCTGCCGGTCCCCGTGGGGGCGGCGTTCGCGTAGCTCACGCGCGGGTGCGGGGTGAAGCCCGCCGAGTACGCCATCGGCACCTCGGCGCGGCGCAGGGCCCGCTCGAAGGCGCGCTGGAAGTCTCGGTGGCTGGTGAACCGGAGGCGGCCGCGCTTGGTGTAGCGCAGTCGGATGCGCTGCACCACCGGTGCGGGAGGCGGGCCTTCGGGCTGTCGCTTGCCCAGTGGTTCTTCTCCTTGTGCGGGGCTCCGCGGCTCGCGCATCGCCCTGAGGTCTGTCGACCCGCTCCGGCTCACCCCCGCCGTCGGGGCAGGGAGATCTCGTCAGCGGGTGCCGCGTCGGCGGCTGTCGTACTACCCAGAGTACGCGCCCGTGACCTCGCCGGTTCCCAGGGAGGAGTACCGAACAGCGCACGGCGTACGGTGGCCCGCGCTTCGCGGACCGCTGCGCGGGCGGTCCGCCACACCTCGCGCACGGCGTGTCCGGCGGGGGTGAGCACATGCCGGTACACCCGGGACGCGGGCCATCCGATGAGAACCCGTCCGACCCATCGGAGCCCGCGCCACAGAGCGGCGGTGATCCGCCCGGCCAGGTGCCAGGCCTGGACGAGGACCTGCCAGAGGGGCGAGAGCACGTACCGGTACAGGGCGGAGGCCAGCCGGGCCAGGCCCAGCCCGACCGGCCGCAGCAGGTACCGGTACACCCCGACCACCAGCCAGGCCACACCCAGCCCCACCGGCCGCAGCAGGTACCGGTACACCGCGACCGCGAGCCACACGAGCCCGTGCCCGACCGGGGTGAGGAGGTACCGGTACGCCGCGGCGCCGAGCCATGCGATCGCGCGGCCGACCGGCGCGAGCACGTACCGCCACAGCCCGACCCACGGCCACACGAACAGCAGCATGCCGAGGAACCGCACGAGCCGGGCGGCGCCCCGGCCGAGGGGGGCCAGCAGGTAGCGCATGCCGCCGCGGCCGACCCATGCCAGCGCCTCCCCCAGCGGACGCAGCACGTGAACGGTCAGGAACCGTCCGCCCGGGGCCAGCACCCGCTGGTACAGCCCCCGCCCCAGCCACGCCACGCCCTGCCCGACCGGAGTGATCACGTAGCGCCACAGCCCGACCCACGGCCAGAGGAGGACCAGCTTGAGCAGGGTGCCCACCAGCCGTCCCAGCGCACGCAGCAGCGGCTCCAGGACGTGGACGTACAGCGGCCCGAGGACGTTGCGGTGCAGGGCGCGGCCCGCGCCGACCAGCAGTTCCCAGATCACCCGTACGGGCAGTACGACGAGTACGGCGACGATCTTGACGGGGATCCTGATGGCGCCCACCAGGCACCCGTCGCCGCCGCCGGGAGGCCGTTTGTCCATGTCCATGCGGTGAAGGACACGGCGAAGGCCCCCACCCGTTGCGGGCAGGGGCCTCTCGTGACCCAAGGGTTACGTCGCCGGTGCTACTTCACGACCGACAGCGGAAGCAGCTTCTTGCCGGTCGGACCGATCTGGATCTCGGTCTGCATCTGCGGGCACACGCCGCAGTCGAAGCACGGGGTCCAGCGGCAGTCGTCGACCTCAGTCTCGTCGAGGGCGTCCTGCCAGTCCTCCCAGAGCCAGTCCTTGTCGAGGCCGGAGTCCAGGTGGTCCCAGGGCAGGACCTCCTCGTAGGTGCGCTCGCGGGTGGTGTACCAGGCGACGTCCACGCCGTAGGCCGGCAGCGTCTTCTCGGCCGCCTGCATCCAGCGGTCGTAGCTGAAGTGCTCGCGCCAGCCGTCGAAGCGGCCGCCGTCCTCGTACACGGCGCGGATGACGTCGCCGATGCGGCGGTCGCCGCGGGAGAGGAGGCCCTCGACGATGCCCGGCTTGCCGTCGTGGTAGCGGAAGCCGATGGAACGGCCGTACTTCTTGTCGCCGCGGATCTTGTCGCGCAGCTTGCCCAGGCGGGCGTCCGTCTCCTCGGCCGACAGCTGCGGCGCCCACTGGAACGGGGTGTGCGGCTTGGGCACGAACCCGCCGATCGACACCGTGCAGCGGATGTCGTTCTGGCCGGAGACCTCGCGGCCCTTGGCGATGACGTTGACCGCCATGTCGCCGATCTGGAGCACGTCCTCGTCGGTCTCGGTGGGCAGGCCGCACATGAAGTACAGCTTCACCTGGCGCCAGCCGTTGCCGTAGGCGGTGGCGACGGTGCGGATCAGGTCCTCCTCCGAGACCATCTTGTTGATGACCTTGCGCATGCGCTCGGAGCCGCCCTCGGGGGCGAAGGTCAGGCCGGAGCGACGGCCGTTGCGGGTCAGCTCGTTGGCCAGGTCCACGTTGAAGGCGTCCACGCGGGTCGACGGGAGGGACAGGCCCACCTTGTCGTCCGAGTAGCGGTCGGCGAGGCCCTTGGCGATGTCGGCGATCTCGGTGTGGTCCGCGGACGACAGCGAGAGCAGGCCGACCTCCTCGAAGCCGGTCGCCTTGAGGCCCTTCTCCACCATCTCGCCGATGCCGGTGATGCTTCGCTCCCGCACGGGGCGCGTGATCATGCCGGCCTGGCAGAAGCGGCAGCCGCGGGTGCAGCCGCGGAAGATCTCCACGGACATGCGCTCGTGGACGGTCTCGGCGAGCGGGACCAGGGGCTGCTTGGGGTACGGCCACTCGTCGAGGTCCATGACGGTGTGCTTGGACACGCGCCACGGCACGCCGGAGCGGTTGGGCACGACACGGCCGATGCGGCCGTCCGGCAGGTACTCGACGTCGTAGAAGCCCGGCACGTAGACGTTGCCCGTCTTGGCGAGGCGCAGCAGGACCTCTTCGCGTCCGCCCGGCCTGCCCTCGGCCTTCCACGTGCGGATGATCTCGGTCATGTCGAGGACGGCCTGCTCGCCGTCCCCGATGACCGCGCAGTCGATGAACTCCGCGATCGGCTCCGGGTTGAAGGCCGCGTGGCCGCCCGCGAGGACGATCGGGTGGTCGACGGTGCGGTTGCGCGACTCCAGCGGGATGCCCGCGAGGTCGAGCGCCGTGAGCATGTTGGTGTAGCCCAGCTCCGTGGAGAAGGACAGGCCGAACACGTCGAAGGCGGAGACCGGGCGGTGGCTGTCCACGGTGAACTGCGGCACCTTGTGCTCGCGCATCAGCTCTTCGAGGTCGGGCCATACGCTGTAGGTGCGCTCGGCGAGGACGCCCTCGCGCTCGTTGAGCACCTCGTACAGGATCATGACGCCCTGGTTGGGCAGCCCGACTTCGTATGCGTCCGGGTACATGAGGGCCCAGCGGACGTCACAGCTCTCCCACGGCTTCACCGTGGAGTTGAGTTCACCGCCGACGTACTGGATGGGCTTCTGCACGTGCGGAAGCAGGGCCTCAAGCTGAGGGAAGACCGACTCGGTCATCACGCGACTTTCGTGAAGCGGGCAGGGGGCAGCTATCTAGCGTACCCCGATGGCTCAGCCGCCCCCACCCGCATGATCACTACAGGGCACTGCGCAGGGCGGGGGCCGACGCCTTCGCCCAGACGTCGGGCAGCTCCCGTTCGTTCCGCTCGGCCAGCGCCTCCTCGCGGCCGTAGAGCACGCCCCAGGTGAAGGTCGGCTCCCCTGCCTCCGCCGCCTGGGCGGCGAGGCCGCGCAGGGCTTCGCGGGCCACCACGCTGTCCTGGTGGTCGCCGAGCAGGGTCTGCACCTCCTTGACGGCCTTGGCCAGGTGTTTCGCCGGTTTGCCGAGCTCGGGCACGGCCGACTCCGCCGCGTACCGGACGCGTTTGGCCGCCTTGCGGGCCTCGTGGAGGGCCACGTCCCGCTCGCGGCCCCCGTCGAGGGCGAGCGCCCCGTCGATGCGGGTGGCGAGGCGGGCGTAGTCGCGCAGGACCGCCTTGGGAAGGGCCTTCTTCGGGGACTTGGCGGCGCCGTCGAGCAGCGGGGGTGCCGTCAGCAGCGCGTCGAGGGCGTTCAGCAGGCCGATGTAGCGGTCGCTGTCGAGTGCGGCCAGGACCCTGCGCCGCGATCCGGAACGGCGAGCGGTGTTCCAGGTCCGCAGCCGGCTGCGGACCGGGCCGGTCAGGAGCGTGCGCGGGAGTTCGGCGAGGTGTGCCTGGAGCCGCTCCATCAGGACCTCCTGGTCGCGGTCGACGCCGAGTTCGGCGGCCAGCCAGCGCAGTTCCTCTCCGAGGGGGTCGGTGATGTCCCGGTCCAGGAGCTTGCGGTAGGTCTTGAAGGCACTGCGCAGCCGTCGGGTGGCGACGCGCATCTGGTGGACGGCGTCCGGCAGGTCGCGTCGTACGGCGGGGTCCTGGGCGACCAGGGCGTCGCGCTGTTCGGCCAGGTAGGCGACGACGTGGGCGCCGGCGGTGCCGTGCGGACCGCCGTCGCCGGGCCGGGCGGGGGGCGGTGCGTCGGTCTCGGCGAGGGCCCGGGCGAGTTTCGAGGGGCTGTCGCAGACCCGGAGGCCGGCCTTGCGGAAGGCTTTCTCGACGGCGTTCAGGAGGTCGGGGTCGACGCCGTCGGCGAGTTCCACCTCGACCTCGGTCCAGCCGGCGGTGGCGTCGCCGCGTTCGGCCACGACCTCGTCGGTGCTCAGTTCGGCGAGGAGCGCGCCGTCGGCGTCGAGCAGGTGGCTGATGTGGCGCGAGGAGACCAGCCGGACCTGCGGCCGGAGGGTGGCGTCCCGGACGCGGGAGCGGACGAGGGCGGCGAGGGCGGGCGGGACCGTGTCGCTGAGCGCGGCCCCCACCTCGTCGCGGACTCCCGGGGAGACGGGCAGTTTGAGGTGCCAGCCCTCGTCCGCGCCCCCCGTTCTGCGCCGCAGGGTGAGGCCGTCGGCGGCGAGCCGCTGGTCGGGGGTGTCGTAGTAGACGGCGTCGAGGTCGACGGTGCCCTGGTCGGTGACGGCCGCGATCGCGGCCGTCCCCGTCAGATCCGGCACCCCGCGCCGGGCAGAGGTGGCTTTGGAGAACTCGAATTTGCGCTCGATCTCGCGCTTTGTGTCCGCCATGTACCGAACTTAGTCCTGAACGGAGCGCGTCTGCAGGATGAAGGGAACATCAGGCTGACAATGGCCGCTGGACCTTGATCGACTGGAGGAGGCCCACCGCTATCCACACGGCGAACATCGACGAGCCTCCGTAGGACACGAACGGCAGCGGCAGACCCGCCACCGGCATGATGCCGAGGGTCATCCCGATGTTCTCGAAGGACTGGAAGGCGAACCAGGCGATGATGCCGGCGCACACGATCGTCCCGTAGAGCTCGGTGGTCTCACGGGCGATCACGCAGGCCCGCCAGAGGATGACGCCGAGCAGGACCAGGATGAGGCCCGCCCCGAGGAAGCCGAGTTCCTCGCCGGCCACGGTGAAGACGAAGTCCGTCTGCTGCTCGGGCACGAACTGGCCGGTGGTCTGGGAGCCCTTGAAGAGCCCGGAGCCGGTCAGGCCGCCGGAGCCGATGGCGATGCGCGCCTGGTTGGTGTTGTAGCCGACGCCGGCGGGGTCGAGCTCGGGGTTGGCGAAGGCCGCGAAGCGGTTGATCTGGTACTCGTCGAGGACGCCCAGCTGCCATATCAGGACGGCTCCGGCCACGCCCGAGCCGAGCAGGCCGATCACCCAGCGGTTGGAGGCCCCCGAGGCGAGCAGCACGCCGAGCACGATGACGACCATGACCATGACCGAGCCGAGGTCCGGCATCAGCATGACGATGCCCATCGGCGCGGCGGCCAGGCAGAGCGACTTGACGACCGTGCGGTGGTCAGGATGGGCGAGGTCGCCCGCGTCCACCCGGGTGGCCAGGAGCATCGCCATGACGAGGATGATCGTGATCTTCACGAACTCGGACGGCTGGAGGGAGAAGCCGCCGCCGATCACGATCCATGCGTGGGCGCCGTTGATGGTGGCGCCGAGCGGGGTCAGCACGGCGAGGATCAGCAGGAGCGAGAGCCCGTAGAGGAACGGCACGGCTCCGCGCAGGGTGCGGTGGCCGAGCCAGATGGTGCCGATCATCAGGACCAGGCCGATGCCGGTGTTCAGGGCGTGCCGGGCGAGGAAGTAGTAGGGGTCGCCCTGGTTCAGGGTGGTCCGGTTGCGGGTCGCGGACCACACGAGCAGGGCGCCGAGGAGGGACAGGGCGAGCGAGGAGAGCAGGATCGGCCAGTCGAGCCGGCGCAGCACGGAGTCGCGGGCGGTGAGCTTGGCCATCGGGCCGCGCTCGGGCGCGTAGCGGGAGACGGAGAACTTGTTGGCGGTTGGCATGTCGGTATGGGGTCCTCAGTCGTGCCGTGTCGGGGGTGGCCCGGCGAGCGCCGGCGGCGCCAGTTCCTCCGGGGACGGCGGTACGTACGGCCGGATCTCGGGGGACTCGATGGAGCCGTCGGGGTTGATCCTGGGCAGTTTCGTCTCCGGGGTCGGAAGCAGGGCCCGCTCGGGGTCCTGCTTCCCGTCCATCGTCAGACCGTAGATGGCGTTGTAGAGGTTGCGCACGGCGGGTCCGGAGGCGCCGGAGCCGGTGCCGCCCTGGGAGATCGTCATGACGATCGTGAAGTCCTTGGTGTACGTCGCGAGCCACGAGGTGGTCTGCTTGCCGTAGACCTGGGCGGTACCGGTCTTCGCGTGCATCGGGATCTTGTCCTGGGGCCAGCCGCCGAAGCGCCATGCGGCGGTGCCGCCGGGCTCGACGACCATGCGCAGGCCCCGGTCGAGGTCCGCGATGGTCTGGGCGCCGATGGGGAGCCGGCCGTGGGACTGGGGCTTGATCATCTCGACGTGCTTGCCGTCGGGGCTGATGACGGCCTTGCCGACGGTGGGGTTGTAGAGGGTGCCGCCGTTGCTGATGGCGGAGTAGGCGGTGGCCATCTGGATGGGGGTGACGAGGACGTCACCCTGGCCGATGGCGAAGTTGATGCTGTCGTAGGCCTTCAGCTGGTTGCCTTCGAGGCAGCTCTCGTAGGCGATCTGCTCGACGTAGGTACCGCCGCGCTTGCCCTGCTTGCACCAGGAGTTCTTGTTGGCGGCCCAGAAGCTCTGCTTCCACTGGCGGTCGGGAATGCGGCCCTTGACCTCGTTGGGCAGGTCGATCCCGGTCTCGGAGCCGAGTCCGAACTCGCGTGCGGTCCGGTAGAACCAGTCGTGGGCGTCCTTCTTGGGGCTGAGGCCGCCGTCGCGCTGCCACTCCTTGTGCCCGAGGGCGTAGAAGACGGTGTTGCAGGAGAACTTGAGGGCTTCGCCGAGGGTGATGGGGCCGTGCCCCTTCGACTCGAAGTTCGCGAAGCTCCGGCCGCCGAGGCTGTAGGAGCTGCTGCAGTTGTACCTGTCGTTGAACTTGTAGCCGGCCCGGACGGCGGCGCTGGCGGAGACCACCTTGAAGATGGAGCCTGCGGGGGCCATGCCCTGGATGGCCCGGTTGAGCAGCGGGTAGTTGGATTTCTTGCTGGTGAGCTTGGCGTAGTCGGCGCCCGAGATTCCGCCGACCCAGGCGTTGGGGTCGTAGTCGGGCTGGGAGGCCATCGCCACGATGCGGCCCGTCCTGGCCTCCATGACGACCACGGCGCCGGAGTCGGCCTCGTACTTGCGGCCGGTGATGTTGTCGGTCTCGTTGCGGACGACCTTCATGGCCTGCTGGAGCTCGTACTCGGCGACGGCCTGGACCCGGGCGTCGATGCTGGTGACGAGGGTGGATCCGGCGACGCCGGGGTCGGACCTGGTCTGGCCCATGACCCGGCCGAGGTTGTCGACCTCGTACGAGGTGACCTGGGCCTTGCCGCGCAACTGGCGGTCGTAGGTGCGCTCGATGCCGGAGCGGCCGACCTGGTCGGACCGCAGGTGCGGGGAGTCGGTGTCCTTGGCCTTCTGGATCTCGTCGTCGGTGACGGGCGACAGGTAGCCGAGGACCTGCGAGGTACGGGCTCCGCCGGGGGCCGGGTAACGGCGCACGGCGGTGGGCTCCGCGGTGATGCCGGGGAACTCCTCGGGGCGTTCGCGCAGCTGGAGCGCCTGTTGGGTGGTGGCTTCGAGGGTGACGGGGATCGGCTGGTAGGGGGAGCCGTTCCAGCAGGGCTTGGGCGTCTGGGAGTCGCAGAGCCGGACCTTGTCCATGACCTCCTTGGGGGTCATGTCCAGGACGTCGGCGAGGCGGGTCATGACGCCCTTGCCCTTGTCCTTCATCTTCATCAGCGCGGTGCGGCTGGCGGAGACGACGAGGCGGGTCTCGTTGTCGGCGAGGGGGACGCCGCGGGCGTCGAGGATCGAGCCGCGCACGGCCGGCTGGACGACCCGCTGGACGTGGTTGCTCTTCGCTTCGTGGTAGTACTCCGCGCCGTTGCGGATCTGGAGGAACCAGAGCCGGCCGCCGAGGGTGACGAACATCGAGAAGACGAGGACCTGCATGATGACGAGCCTGATCTGCACCCGGGAGGTGCGGCCGGTCTCCGGGACGTTGGTCACGTCTGCTCCTCCCTCACAGCTTCTTGACGCTCTTCACACCCTTGGCCGGCTTGACGCCCTTTATCCGGACGGCCTTGTTGGCGCGGACCCGCGCGGTCTTCAGGCGCAGGCCGCCGCGCTGGCTGCCGATGCGCAGGCCGGTGCCGCCGGCCAGCCAGCCGGCGGAGACGTCGGCGGCCTTGTTGGTGGGGCCGCCTCCGGCCTCGACGGCCATCGGGTCGTTCTCGGCCTTCCGGGCGAGCGCCATGATCCACGGCACGGTGAACGGCGCGAGCAGGAGGTCGTAGAGGGTGGCGGTGAACACCAGCCCGGTCAGGCCCACGTGGCGGGCGGCGGTGTCGCCGACCAGGGCGCCCACACTCGCGTACAGGAGGGTGGAGCCGATCGCGGCGGCGACGACGGTCAGCATCGGGCCCCAGGCGGAGCGGAACCGTCCGCCGTCGGGGCGGACCAGGCCGGCGACGTAGCCGATGACGCACAGGACGAGCGCGTACCGTCCGGCCGCGTGGTCGGCGGGCGGTGCCAGGTCGGCGAGGAGCCCGGCGCCGAAGCCGATGAGCGCACCGCTGACGTGCCCGTACACGAGCGCGAGGGAGACGACGGTGAGGAGCAGCAGGTCGGGAACGGCGCCGGGCAGTTGGAGCCGGCCCAGGACGGTGACCTGGATGACGAGGGCGACCACGACGAGCGTGGCCGAGAGCAGGATCCGGTTGAAGCGCATGCGGGGTCGGCTCCTAGTCGTCGGCCGGCTGGGCCGCCAGGCTGGCGGACCCGGACGGAGTGACCGTGACGGTGACCGTCGGGGTGGGCTTGGGGGCCTCGGGCTTGGGCGGCAGGACGGTGTCGCGCGGGTCCTCGCGCGGGGGCATCACGACGACGCCCACGATGTCGAGTCGCGAGAAGCCCACGAACGGACGCACCCAGACGGTGCGGGTCAGGTCGCCGCGCGAGGGGTCGACCTTGACCACCTCGCCGATCGGGACGCCGGGCACGAAGGGCTTGTTGCCGCGCGAGCCGAAGGTGACGAGCCGGTCGCCGGGGCTGACCTTGGCCTTGCCGTTGAGCATCTGGACGGACAGGGCGCGGTCGCCCTGCCCGGTGGCGAAACCGAGTTCGCCGGTCTTCTCCAGGCGCGTACCGACCGTGAAGTCGGGGTCGTTGGCGAGGACGACGGTGGCGGTGTCGGGGCCCACGGTGGTGACCCGGCCGACGAGCCCGTCGCCGTTGAGGACGGTCATGTCGCGCTCGATGCCGTCCTTGCTGCCGGCGTCGATGGTGACGGTCCAGGAGAAGCCCTGGGCCGCTCCTATGGCGATGACCTCGGCGCCCTTGATGCCGTACTGTCCGGCGCCGGCCCGCTTGAGCATCTCGTCGAGTTCGTGGATGCGGCTGCGGGTCTGGTCCTCGCTGCCCAGCTTGGCTTTCAGGGCGGCGTTCTCGCGCTCCAGCGTGGCGATGCGGTTGTGGCGCTCGCCGGAGTCCCGTACCGCCCCTATGGCGTTGGCGACGGGATCGACCGCGGTCGCCACACCTTCCTCGACCGGTCCGAAGACCGCCGCGGCGGCCTGTCGGGCACCGTCGACCGGTGACTCCTCGCCTGCCCTGATGTCCACCGTGATCAACGCGAACGCGATGGCGATCAGAAGCACCAGGAGCAGCCGGCTTTCTCGTGTGTCCCTCACGTGCGGCGGCCGTGCCTTCCTCGTCGGAATTCTCTTTGCCTGTATATCAACGATCCGCCGCACGGGCCCGGTAGCACCCGTACGGCGGATCCTTGTGTTCCGCTTACCCCCTCCCCGGGAGGGAGGGGTGTCGTCAGCGACGGGGCTGCGCGTCCAGGACCTGCTGGAGGGCCTCGAACTCCTCGACGCACTTGCCGGAGCCGAGCGCGACGGAGTCGAGGGGGTCCTCGGCGATGTGGATCGGCATGCCGGTCTCACGGCGCAGCCGCTCGTCCAGGCCGCGGAGCAGGGCGCCGCCGCCGGTGAGGACGATGCCGCGGTCCATGATGTCGCCCGAGAGCTCCGGCGGGCACTTGTCGAGCGTTGTCTTGACCGCGTCGACGATGGCGTTGACCGGCTCCTCGATGGCCTTGCGGACCTCGGCGGCCGAGATGACGACCGTCTTGGGCAGGCCCGAGACCAGGTCCCGGCCCCGGATCTCGGTGTGCTCGTCCTTGTCGAGGTCGTAGGCCGAGCCAATGGTGATCTTGATCTGCTCGGCCGTCCGCTCACCGAGGAGGAGCGAGTACTCCTTCTTGATGTGCTGGATGATCGCGTTGTCCAGCTCGTCGCCGGCCACCCGGATGGACTGCGCCGTGACGATTCCGCCGAGGGAGATGACGGCGACCTCGGTGGTGCCGCCGCCGATGTCCACGACCATGTTGCCGGTGGCCTCGTGGACGGGCAGGCCCGAGCCGATGGCGGCGGCCATGGGCTCTTCGATGATGTGCACCTGGCGGGCGCCGGCCTGCGTGGACGCCTCGATGACCGCGCGGCGCTCGACTCCCGTGATGCCGGAGGGCACACAGACCACGACGCGCGGACGCGCCAGATAGCGGCGCTTGTGGATCTTGAGGATGAAGTACCGGAGCATACGCTCGGTGATCTCGAAGTCGGCGATCACGCCGTCCTTGAGGGGCCGTACGGCGACGATGTTGCCGGGCGTGCGCCCGATCATCTTCTTCGCCTCGGAGCCGACCGCCAGGATGCCGCCGGTGTTCGTGTTGATGGCGACCACGGACGGCTCGTTCAGGACGATCCCCCGGCCCCTCACGTACACCAGCGTGTTGGCGGTCCCGAGGTCGATCGCCATGTCACGGCCGATGAACGACATGTTGTTCCCCTTGTTCCCCATGAGGAGCGTCTGGCCTTCCAGTTGATAGCGGCTGCTGTCAGGTCGGCGAGGTGGGTGTGTGGGTGGAGGCCCCATCGTAGTCACGGTTGTACCGACACCGCGCGACGGGACTCCGGCAATCCCGCCGGAATGGATACCCGCCCCCTTACTGGTGACGACGTGTCCTGCCCAGGCGTTCCCGCCCGGACCCGGAAATACCTGGGGGCGACCGAAATTACTTCGGTCGCCCCAGGTCATGAGCGCTATTCGGCTGATGTCTCGTCAGGAGTGACTGATCAGAGCGCGGGGAAGAAGAGCTTCAGCTCGCGCTCGGCCGACTCCTCGGAGTCCGAGGCGTGGATCAGGTTCTCCCGGGTGATGGTGCCGAAGTCACCCCGGATGGAGCCGGGCGTGGCGGCGATCGGGTCGGTGGGCCCGGCCAGCCGGCGGACACCTTCGATCACGCGTTCCCCTTCGACCACCAGGGCCACGACCGGGCCGCTGGACATGAAGCCCATCAGCGGCTCGTAGAAGGGCTTGCCCTTGTGCTCGCCGTAGTGCGCCTCCAGGGTCTCCTGGTCGAGCGTGCGCAGCTCCAGCGCGGGGATGGTCCAGCCGGCCTTCCGCTCGATGCGGCCGATGATCTCGCCGACCAGGCCGCGACGGACGGCGTCGGGCTTGAGCAGGACGAGGGTGCGCTGGGTCATGTTGCGGCTCCTTGCGGCATACGGGTGCGGTAGGACGAATCTACAGGGCCGTCCGGGGCGGTCCGGCCGCCCGGGTGGCCCGGACGGCCGGGGTCCGGAGGCCGGCGGGAGGGGGCCTGAGGCCCGTCAGGCGGGGTCGGACGCCGCGGGCGCCGACGGCGTCTCCTGCGCGGCGGCCCAGCGCTCCTTGATCGCGTCGATCCTCCGCCCGTAGTGCACGGAGCACCACCACAGGCCGGCGAAGACCGCACCGAGGAAGAACATCGTGGGAACGACGAACCCGCTCGCGACAAGACCGATCTGCAGGGCCCAGCCCAGCGGGACCGCACCCGGCCGCGACAGCATCCCGCACAGCAGCAACGACAGCAGCATCGCGACCCCGCACACCGTCCAGACCGTTGCCTGGGTCAGGTCGGGGTCCTTCATGGCGACCAGTCCCGCGAAGCCGATCACGAAGAACTCGCCGATCAGCGTGCTCGCACACAGCGTGCGCATCCTCAGCCCCTCTTCAGCAGCAGGCGGGCCTCGCCCACCGTGATCACGGAACCGGTCACCAGGACCCCGGCCCCTCCGTACTCGGCCTCTTCCTCGGCCAGGGTGATCGCCGCCTCCAGGGCGTCGTCCAGCCGCGGCTCCACCTGCACCCGGTCCCCGCCGAAGACCTCCACGGCGACGGCCGCCAGCTCGTCCGCGCCCATCGACCGGTGGCTGGAGTTCTGCGTGACCACGACCTCCGCGAAGATCGGCTCGAAGGCCTCCAGCACCCCGCGCACGTCCTTGTCCCCGCTCGCGGCGACGACGCCGACCAGCCGGCTGAACCCGAACGCCTCGGTGACCGCCTCCGCGGTGACCGCCGCCCCCGCCGGGTTGTGCGCCGCGTCCAGGATGACCGTCGGGCTGCGCCGTACGACCTCCATGCGGCCCGGCGAGGTGACCGAGGCGAAGGCCTTGCGCACGGTGTCCACGTCCAGCACCCGGGCGTGCTGCCCGCCGACCCCGAAGAAGGCCTCGACCGCGGCGAGCGCCACCGCCGCGTTGTGCGCCATGTGGGCGCCGTACAGCGGCAGGAAGATGTCGTCGTACTCACCGCCCACCCCGCGCAGCGTCAGCTGCTGGCCGCCGACCGCGACCTCGCGCGCGACCACGCCGAACTCCATGCCCTCGCGGGCCACCGTCGCGTCCACCTCGACGGCCTTCTTCAGCAGCACCTGGGCCGCGTCCACCGGCTGCTGCGCCAGGATCACGGTCGCGTCCTGCTTGATGATGCCGCCCTTCTCGACGGCGATCTCACCGGGCGTGGAGCCGAGCCGGTCGGTGTGGTCCAGGCTGATCGGGGTGACGACGGCGACGGCGCCGTCGATGACGTTGGTGGCGTCCCAGCTGCCGCCCATGCCGACCTCGACCACGGCCACGTCCACCGGGGCGTCGGCGAAGGCCGCGTACGCCATCCCGGTGAGCACCTCGAAGAACGACAGCCGGAACTCCTCGGCGGCGTCGACCATCTCCACATACGGCTTGATGTCGTGGTACGTCTCCACGAACCGCTCGGCGTCGATCGGCGCCCCGTCCAGGCTGATCCGCTCGGTGATCGACTGCACGTGCGGGCTCGTGTAGCGGCCGGTGCGCAGCTCGAAGGCGTTCAGCAGGGCCTCGATCATGCGGGCCGTACTGGTCTTGCCGTTGGTGCCGGTGACGTGGATCGAGGGGTAGGCGCGCTGCGGCTCGCCCAGTACGTCCATCAGTGCCGCGATCCGCGACACCGAGGGCTCCAGCTTGGTCTCGCCCCAGCGGGTGGAGAGCTCCTGCTCCACCTCCAGCAGCGCCCGGGCGACCTCGGGGTCGACGGGCCGGGCGGGCACCGGGTCCCCCTGGGGCGGGCCGGCCTGGGCGCGCAGGGTGCGGCTGCCGGCCTCGATCACCGCCAGGTCGGGGTCGCGGTCGGACTCTTCCGCCACGATCTGATCGAACTCGTCGAAGGGGCCGGCGAGGTCTTCGTCGTCGTGGCGGTCGTGGCTCTCGGGCTGCTGGTCACTCACAGGGCCAGTCTACGGACGGCCACCGCGAGGAGTTCCGGCCCTGGCGTTTCGGGACCTTCGGCGCCGGAAGCGACCTGATCGTCACGGGGGCCTTGCGCGCAGCGGACAGCGGCGGGGCAGGAGCGTGCGGACCCGGCTCAGCCCCTCGGGAGCGTCGCCACGACCTCGTACGCGTCGTGCGTGCGGGTCGCCGTCAGGGTGCCGCCCAGGCTGCGGACGCGCTCGGACATGCTCGCCGTGCCCGAGCCCGCCGAGACGGGGGCCCGGCCCCGCATCCCGGCCGGCAGCGCGTTGCTGACGGCGATCCGCAGCTGCGGGCCGTCCGCCGCGATCGACACGTCGACGGTCTCCCCGTGCGCGTGCTTGGCGGCGTTGGTCAGGCACTCCTGCACCACCCGGTAGACGGCCGCCTGACGCAGCGGCGACAGCCCGTGCACGCCCTCGTCCACGGCCAGCCGGACGGGTGATCCCGCCCGTCCGCTCTCCTCCGCGAGCGCGGGCAGCTCGTCCACTCCCGGGGTGGAGGCCCGTTCGCCCCGCTGCACGATGATCTCGTTGAGGACGAGATGGGCCCGGCGCGCGGTGTCGGCCAGCTCCTCGAAGTCCTTGGCGTGCGCCGTCTCGCGCGCCCGTACCGACAGCACCTCGGAGCGCACCGTCAGCAGGGTCAGCTCCCGCCCGACGAAGTCGTGCACGTCGCGGGCGACGGAGGCGCGCTCCTGCTGGACCGCGCGGAGCACGGCCGACTCGGCCCGCCGGGCGGCCAGTTCCCGTACCAGGTCGTGGCGGTAGGCGGCGATCCCCACCGCCGAGGCGAGCGCTCCGACGGACACGACGATGCTGAGGAAGCCGCTGAGCGTCTGCCCGTCGGGCTCGGGCCGGCCCGGCGCCCAGAACATCAGCAGCGCGAAGGCGATGTACCCGAGCGTCGCCAGGATTCCGGCCCGGCGCCCGCGGAAGCGGCCGATCGAGTAGAGCGCGAACTGGACCAGGGTCAGCTCGTGGAGCCACCCGATGAAGAGCAGCGCGGCCAGGTACGAGATCCACGGCAGCCGGCGGCGCACCAGCAGGGTCGCGCAGCCCAGGGCGAGTACGACGGCCGCGGCGGGCCCGCTGAGGGAGTTGTCGGCGGCGGCGAGTCCCGGCAGGTCCAGGGCCATCAGCCCGAGGCAGCCGAGCGCGGTGAGCACGTCGACCGCCCGCGGGGACGCGCCCCAGGTGTCGGTCAGCCGGCGGCCGGCGGCCACGCCGCGCTGGAACACCGGGGCGACGGACTTGACGTGCATGCCCTCCATCATCCGTGGTCGGCACCGCGGATGAGATCCCACCGCCCGGGAACCGGAGTGACGTAGGGCACTTCGGGATACTTTGGACACGGTGAAGGCCCCCGCACCGGCGGACCGGTGCGGGGGCCTTGACGCGTCGTACGAGGGGCGGGACTACGCGGCGGGAAGCGTCTCCAGCTGGGCCTGGATCCGGGCGATGTCCGCCTCGGCCTTGGCCAGCCGGCCCTTGATCTTGTCCACGACGTTGTCGGGGGCCTTGGCCAGGAACGCCTCGTTCCCCAGCTTCGCCTCGGCCTGCGCCTTCTCCTTCTCGGCGGCGCCGAGGTCCTTCGTCAGGCGCTTGCGCTCGGCCTCGACGTCGATGGTGCCCGACAGGTCGAGCGCGACCGTGGCGCCGGCGACCGGCAGGGTGGCGGTGGCGCTGAAGGACTCGCCCTCCGGCTGGAGTCGCAGCACCTGGCGGATGGCGGCCTCGTGGGCGGCCAGCACGGTGCCGGCCAGGTCCAGGCGGGCCGGGACCTTCTGCTTGTCGTCGAGGCCCTGCTCCTTGCGGAAGCGGCGGACCTCCTTGGTCAGCGTCTGGATGCTGCCGATCTCGGCCTCCGCGGCGTCGTCGCGGAAGCCGCTGTCCTTCGGCCAGTCGGCGACGACCAGCGACTCACCGCCGGTGAGGGTGGTCCACAGGGTCTCGGTGACGAACGGGACCACCGGGTGCAGCAGGCGCAGCATGACGTCCAGGACCTCGCCGAGGACCCGGGCGGAGACCTTGGCCTGCTCGCCGCCGGCGAAGAAGGTCGTCTTGGACAGCTCGACGTACCAGTCGAAGACCTCGTCCCACGCGAAGTGGTAGAGCGCCTCGCTCAGCTTCGAGAACTGGAAGTCCTCGTAGTAGGCGTCGACCTGGGCGATCGTCTTGTTCAGGCGGGAGAGGATCCAGCGGTCGGTGGCCGACAGCTGCTCGACCGGCGGCAGTTCGCCCTCGATCGTGGCGCCGTTCATCAGCGCGAAGCGCGTGGCGTTCCAGATCTTGTTGGCGAACTTGCTGGACGCCTGGACCCAGTCCTCGCCGATCGGGACGTCGGTGCCGGGGTTGGCGCCCTTGGCCAGGGTGAAGCGGACGGCATCGGAGCCGTACTTGTCCATCCAGTCCAGCGGGTCGACGACGTTGCCGAAGGACTTCGACATCTTCTTGCCGCGCTCGTCGCGGACCAGGCCGGTGAGCGCGATCGTCTTGAAGGGGACCTCGCCGTCCATGGCGTACAGGCCGAACATCATCATCCGGGCGACCCAGAAGAAGATGATGTCGTGGCCGGTGACCAGGACGTCGGTGGAGTAGAACTTGGCCAGGTCCGGGGTCTTCTCCGGCCAGCCGAGCGTGGAGAACGGCCAGAGGCCGGAGGAGAACCACGTGTCGAGGACGTCGGTGTCCTGCGTCCAACCCTCGCCGGTGGGCGCCTCGTCGTCGGGGCCGAGGCAGACGACCTCGCCGTCCGGGCCGTACCAGACCGGGATGCGGTGGCCCCACCACAGCTGGCGCGAGATGCACCAGTCGTTGAGGTTGTCGACCCAGTCGAAGTAGCGCTTCTCCATCTCGACCGGGTGGATGGCGACGCGACCGTCGCGGACCGCGTCGCCGGCGGCCTTGGCGAGGGTCTCGACCTTGACCCACCACTGCAGCGACAGGCGCGGCTCGACGGTGGTGCTGCAGCGCGAGCAGTGCCCGACGGAGTGCAGGTACGGGCGCTTCTCGGCGACGATCCGGCCCTGCTCGCGCAGTGCGCCGACGACCGCGGAACGGGCCTCGTAGCGGTCCAGGCCGAGGAAGGGGCCGTGGACGGTGATGACACCGTGCTCGTCCATGATCGTCAGGTTGGGCAGGTTGTGGCGCTGCCCGATGGCGAAGTCGTTCGGGTCGTGCGCCGGAGTCACCTTGACGGCGCCGGTGCCGAACTCCGGGTCGACGTGCGTGTCCGCGACAACCGGGATGGTGCGGTCGGTGAGCGGCAGCTTGATCTGCCTGCCGACGAGGTGCTTGTAGCGCTCGTCGTCGGGGTGGACGGCGACGGCGGTGTCACCGAGCATCGTCTCGGCGCGGGTGGTGGCGACGACGAGGGAGTCCTCGCCCTCCCCGTACCGGATGGAGACGAGCTCGCCCGCGTCCTCCTGGTACTCGACCTCGATGTCGGAGATGGCCGTCAGACAGCGGGGGCACCAGTTGATGATGCGCTCGGCGCGGTAGATCAGGCCGTCGTCGTAGAGCTTCTTGAAGATGGTCTGGACGGCCTTC
The DNA here is from genome assembly GCF_000719345.1 of Streptomyces sp. NRRL F-2664. GTDB lineage: Bacteria > Actinomycetota > Actinomycetes > Streptomycetales > Streptomycetaceae > Streptomyces. The sequence goes on along the minus strand of NZ_JOFX01000002.1, from coordinate 284,961 downwards.
GACAGGCCCTCGTCCATGGTGAAGCGCTCACGGGACCAGTCGACGCCGTCGCCGAGGCGGCGCATCTGGCCGAGGATCTTGCCACCGTACTCCTCCTTCCACTGCCAGACGCGCTCGACGAACGCCTCACGGCCCAGGTCGTGGCGGGACTTGCCCTCCTCGGCGAGCTGCTGCTCGACCTTGTTCTGGGTGGCGATGCCGGCGTGGTCCATGCCGGGCAGCCACAGGGACTCGTAGCCCTGCATGCGCTTGCGGCGGGTGAGGGCGTCCATCAGCGTGTGCTGGAAGGCGTGGCCGAGGTGGAGGGAGCCGGTGACGTTCGGCGGCGGGATGACGATGGTGTACGGGGGCTTCTCGCTCGCCGGATCGGCCGTGAAGTACCCACGCTCCACCCAGCGCTCGTAGAGCTTCCCCTCTACATCGGCCGGCGTGTAGGCGGTCGGCAGTTCGGAGTCGGGGCTGCTGGGTGTCTGCGTGTTCTCGGTCACGGGGCCCAGTTTAGGGCCGTAACAGTCCAGTCATGAAACCGGTTAGGGAGGGGCCCGGCGCCCTGGCGGGGTTCGGCTTGGGACAGGATGTGAGGAACGCATAAGCAACCTCAGAGGGGGACGCGGGATGAGCTACAACCAGCCGGGACCTTACGGACAGCAGCCTCAGCAGCCCGGACCGTACGGGCAGCAGCCCACGCCGCCGCCCGGCCCGTACGGCCAGCCCGCGCAGCCGGGCCCGTACGGCGGCCAGCCCGCGCCCCCGCAGCCGGGCTACGGCTACCCGCAGCAGCCGGGCGTCCCGCCGCAGGGCTACCCCCAGCAGCCGCCGACCCCGGCCTACGGCTACCCCCAGCAGGCCCCGTACGGCGGCCAGCCGCCGAAGAAGTCCAAGGCCGGCGTGATCATCGGCGTGGTCGTGGCGGTGGCGGTCATCGCGGGCGGCGGCTGGTACCTCCTGGGCGGCGGCGCGGGCGGCAGCATCTCCGCCGACACGAAGGGCTACAAGCTGGTCGCCCCGGAGTCGGTGGACGACTTCAAGAAGGACCCCAAGTACGCGGCGAAGCCCTTCACCGACAAGGACCGGCAGGAAGCCGAGGCCGCGGGCGTCAAGAACCCGACCCAGGTGGGCATGAACTACCAGTCCGGCGACCCGAAGAACCCCCTCACCCTGAAGGGGCTCAACTTCTCGGGCGTGTACGGCGAGATCTCCGACCCGGAGAAGGCCGTGGACGGCTACTTCGCCCAGGCCCGGCTGGAGGCGGCCAAGGACGGCAAGTCCGAAGTGCAGCTCCTGGGCAGCCCGAAGGAGATGTCCCCGCCGAACTTCAAGGGCGCCGTCATGAAGTGCCAGGACATCAAGTTCACCTCGAAGGACACGAGCACCAAGGGCCCCAAGGAGGCCACGGTGCCGTTCTGCATCTGGGGTGACTACAGCACCCTCTCCATGGTCAGCGCCTCCGACGTGGCGTCGATCCTGGCCGGCAAGCCGGGCTACACCCAGGAGCAGGCCGCGGATCTCGCCGCGAAGCTCTACAACACCGCCCGCGTCAAGTCATGACGGGTGCAGCGGTCGGCGCAGGGGGAACCCTACGCCGACCGTGTGGCCCTCACGCGAGCTGATAGCAGGCCGTCGAAGCGTCGTTGGCTTTCACTCCAAGGTTGACCAGACTCGCATAGCAGGCATGGCGATTCATGCCCGACATGTCCCATGCAGCGGCGTGGTCGCACGCGGCCTGCACCTGCGCACCCACGTTGTAACCGACGTTTCGCAGGTACACCTGGCAGTCGGCCGAAGAGGCCGACGCCGGCGAAGCGGCGACTATGGGCAGGGCAGCAGCAGCGAATACGGCTGCGAGAGTGCTGAACGTCCGCTTCTTCTTCATTCTTCATCCCTCCGCAGTGACCTCTCCCTGAAAAGTTGATCAAGGAACACGCGCTCCCGCCAGCCGTCGTCGAGCACTTGGCCGATTACTGCGCGACGAAGTCCTGAATGCCGAAAGGGGCGCCCCCGGCGGGGGCGCCCCTTTCGCTTACCGGTCTTCTGCCGCTCTACTGCCTTTCGGCTACGCCGACTTCTCGTGCGGGCCCTGGTCCTTCGGGACGATGCGCGGGACCAGCGTCGGGTTGACGTTGGAGCGGACGACGTCCGCGGTGATGACGACCCGGGCCACGTCCTTGCGGGACGGGACCTCGTACATCACCGACATCAGGACCTCCTCCATGATGGCGCGCAGGCCGCGCGCGCCCGTCTGGCGGAGGATCGCCTGGTCCGCGATGGCTTCCAGCGCCTCGCGCTCGAAGTCCAGCTCCACACCGTCGAGTTCGAACAGCCGCTGGTACTGCTTCACCAGCGCGTTGCGCGGCTCGATGAGGATCTGGAGCAGCGCCTCGCGGTCCAGGTTGTGGACCGAGGTGATGACGGGCAGACGGCCGATGAACTCGGGGATCATCCCGAACTTCACCAGGTCCTCCGGCATGACCTCCTGGAACTGGTCGCTGGCCTCGATCTCGCGCTTCGAGCGGATCGTCGCCCCGAAGCCGATGCCCTTCGCACCCGCGCGCGACTCGATGATCTTCTCCAGGCCGGCGAAGGCGCCGCCCACGATGAAGAGCACGTTCGTCGTGTCGATCTGGATGAACTCCTGGTGCGGGTGCTTGCGGCCGCCCTGCGGCGGCACCGACGCGGTCGTGCCCTCCAGGATCTTCAGCAGGGCCTGCTGCACGCCCTCACCGCTCACGTCGCGCGTGATCGACGGGTTCTCGCTCTTGCGGGCGACCTTGTCGATCTCGTCGATGTAGATGATCCCGGTCTCGGCCTTCTTGACGTCGTAGTCGGCGGCCTGGATCAGCTTCAGCAGGATGTTCTCGACGTCCTCGCCGACATACCCCGCCTCCGTCAGCGCCGTGGCGTCGGCGATGGCGAACGGGACGTTCAGCATGCGGGCGAGGGTCTGCGCCAGCAGCGTCTTGCCGGAGCCCGTGGGGCCCAGCAGCAGGATGTTGGACTTCGCCAGCTCGATGGCGTTCTCGCGGCCCTGCGCGCCGCCGTTCTCGCCGGCCTGGACCCGCTTGTAGTGGTTGTAGACCGCTACCGAGAGCGCCTTCTTCGCCGGCTCCTGGCCGACGACGTAGCTCTCCAGGAACTCGTAGATCTCGCGGGGCTTGGGGAGTTCCTCCCACCGGACCTCGGAGGTCTCCGCGAGTTCCTCTTCGATGATCTCGTTGCAGAGGTCGATGCACTCGTCGCAGATGTACACACCGGGTCCTGCGATGAGCTTCTTCACCTGCTTCTGGCTCTTTCCGCAGAACGAGCACTTGAGCAGGTCGCCGCCGTCACCGATGCGTGCCACGAGGTGCTTCCCCTTCGCCTGGGAGACGCCTGGTTCAGCGCTCCTGGTGCCTCATATCCGACGGTACCTTGCCGGGGGCCCCGTGCGGGGCCCCCTTGACGTGGTTCACATCCCCGAATCATCCGGAGGTGTGCCCGCGCCAACTGGCGGCAAGGCTCAGAGCTTGGTGCTCTTGCGGGTGGAGATGATCTGGTCGATCAGGCCGTACGCGAGGGCGTCCTCGGCCGTGAGGATCTTGTCGCGCTCGATGTCGTCGCGGATCTTCTCGATCGGCGTCGTCGAGTGCTTGGCCAGCATCGTCTCCAGCTGGTCGCGCATGCGCAGGATCTCGTTGGCCGCGATCTCCAGGTCGGAGAGCTGCTCACGGCCGGTGCCGCCGGAGGGCTGGTGGATCAGTACGCGGGCGTTCGGCAGGGCCATGCGCTTGCCGGGCGTGCCGGCCGCGAGGAGGACCGCGGCGGCGGAGGCCGCCTGGCCCATGCAGACCGTCTGGATGTCGGGCTTGACGAACTGCATCGTGTCGTAGATCGCCGTCAGCGCGGTGAAGGATCCGCCGGGGCTGTTGATGTAGATCGAGATGTCGCGGTCCGGGTCCATCGACTCCAGGCACAGCAGCTGCGCCATGACGTCGTTGGCGGAGGCGTCGTCGATCTGCACGCCGAGGAAGATCACGCGCTCCTCGAAGAGCTTCGCGTACGGGTCGTACTCGCGCACGCCCTGCGAGGTGCGCTCGACGAAGCGCGGGATGACGTAGCGGTTGTCCACCTGCGGGCCGGAGTAGAGGCCGCTCGCGGAGCTCGCGGAGAAGTTGTTCTGCATCTGGGTGTTCACCATCCTGGTGGCGTTCTGCGGGCTGTCGGCTGCTGGGTACTGGCGGTGCTCCGGGGATCAGGCCCCGGTGCCGCCGCCGCCCGGAACGTTGGACGCGGCCGAGATGATCTCGTCGATGAGGCCGTACTCCTTGGCCTCCTCGGAGGTGAACCAGCGGTCGCGGTCACCGTCGCGGATGATCGCCTCGACGGTCTGGCCCGAGTGGAACGCGGTGATCTCGGCCATCCGCTGCTTGGTGCGCAGCAGGTACTGGGCCTGGATCTTGATGTCCGACGCGGTGCCACCGATGCCGGCGGAGCCCTGGTGCATCAGGATGTCGGTGTTCGGCAGGGCGAAGCGCTTGCCCTTGGCGCCGCCGGTGAGCAGGAACTGGCCCATCGAGGCCGCCATGCCCATGCCGATGGTGACGACGTCGTTGGGGATGTACTGCATGGTGTCGTAGACGGCCATGCCGGCCGTCACCGAGCCACCGGGGCTGTTGATGTAGAGGTAGATGTCCTTCTCCGGCTCGGCGGCCAGGAGCAGGAGCTGCGCCGTGATCTTGTTGGCGATCTCGTCGTCGACCTGCTGGCCGAGGAAGATGATGCGCTCGCCGAGCAGCCGGTTGTAGACATGGTCGCCGAGGCCGCCACCGATGGACGGCTCACCCGCGGCGTAAGGCTTCAGATTCGTCACGTATCCACCTGCTCGTCTCCGACGGCCATGTGCCGTCTCAGCGTCTCGTTCTGGGGCACGGTCCGGCCGGGACGCGGACGGGTCCGCAGGCGCCCGGGTACTCACGTGCCCTCGTATTCATGGACCCTAACGCGCAGGTCGGACAACGCCATCCCGCTTCCCGAACTGTTCGCTCGGAGCGCAAGCTCCCGAACCCTTGCGGGGACCGCGCCGCGGCCATGCCGAAGGGCCCGGACGCGGCTGCGTCCGGGCCCTTCGGGGCACTCTTCGGGGCACTGTTCGACGGGCTCCGGCCGGGGCGTCACCCGGCCTCGCCCGAGGGGTTACTTGGCCTCGTCGCCCTTGACCTCGTCGTCGCCCTCGGCGGCGGCCTCGACGGTCTCGGCGGCGGCCTCGTCCTCGTCCTCCTCGTCGGAGAGGTCCACGACGTCACCGTTGGTGTCGACGACCTTGGCGGCCTCGACGACGACCGCGAGGGCCTTGCCGCGCGCGACCTCGCCGACCAGCATCGGGACCTGGCCGCCCTCGACGACGGCCTGGGCGAACTGGTCGGGGGACATGCCGGAGGACTGGGCACGGCGCATGAGGTGCTCGGTGAGCTCCTCCTGGTTGACGCCGAGCTTCTCCTTGTTGACCAGGGCGTCCAGGACGAACTGGGTCTTGATGCCCTTGATCGCCTGCTCCTTGGTCTCGGCGTCGAACTCCTCGACCGTCTTGCCCTGGAACTCCAGGTACTTCGCCAGGTCCAGGCCCATCTGGCCGAGCTGGTGGTGCTCCAGGTTGTGCTTGCGGGTGTTGACCTCGTCCTCGAGCAGCTTCTCGGGGATCGGCACCTCGACGAGCTCCAGCAGCTTCTCCAGGACGCGCTCCTGGGCCTGCGTGGCCTGGTCGTACTGCTTCATGTTCTCGAGGCGCTTGCGGCTGTCCGCCTTGAGGTCCTCAAGGGTGTCGAACTCGCTGGCCATCTGGGCGAACTCGTCGTCCAGCTCGGGAAGCTCCTTGGCGGAGACCTTGGTGACCTTGACGGTGACCTCGGCGTCCTTGCCCTCGGCGGAGCCGCCCTTCAGCTGCGAGGTGAAGGTGGCCTCGCCGCCGGCCTCCAGGCCGGTGACGGCCTCGTCGATGCCTTCGAGCAGCTCGCCGGAGCCGATGGTGTAGGAGACGTCGGAGGCGACGCCGTCGGGCAGCACCTCGCCGTCGACCTTGGCCTCCAGGTCGATGGTGACGACGTCACCCTCGGCGGCGGCGCGCTCGACGTCCTTGGTGGACGCGAAGCGGTTGCGCAGCTGCTCGACCGACTTCTCGACGTCCTCGTCGGAGACCTCGACGGCGTCGACCTCGACCTCGATGCCGGAGTAGTCCGGGATCTCGATCTCGGGGCGCACGTCGACCTCGGCGGTGAAGGCCAGCAGCTCGCCGTCCTTCAGCTCGGTGATGTCGACCTCGGGCTGGCCGAGCGGGTTCAGGTCGGCCTCGTTGACGGCCTCGGTGTAGAACTTCGGGAGGGCGTCGTTGACGGCCTCCTCCAGCACCGCACCGCGGCCGAAGCGCTGGTCGATGACGCGGGCCGGGATCTTGCCCTTGCGGAAGCCCTTCACCGTGACCTGCTGGTTGATCTTCTTGTACGCCGCGTCGAGGCTGTCCTTGAGCTCCTCGAAGGGCACCTCAACAGTGAGCCGAACCCGCGTCGGGTTCAGGGTCTCAACGGCGCTCTTCACGGTTCGGTCTCCTTGTGGCTGACTGCTGGGGGATCTGCCGTCTCGCTGGAATCAGCGGCCCGGCGGACTTCGGCCCGGTACATCAGACACACGGGCACGCAGCTTGCATAGTAGCCGCACGCGGCAATCAGCCCACAACGCGATCTTGCGGGTGGACTGTGCGTGGTCGGGGTGGCCGGATTCGAACCGACGACCTTCCGCTCCCAAAGCGGACGCGCTACCAAGCTGCGCCACACCCCGTCGGTGCGACACGTAGGGTACATGCCCGGAGACCCTCCGATGCGCGGTGTTTCCCGAGCCGTTTCGCACGGACGGCGGCGCGGGCACGGAATGTGGTGTGCACGCGGCGGGAACGACCCGCTAGGATGCTGTCCGTGCCGCGGTCCCCGGACCTGCGACACGCGCACTGCGGGCGTAGCTCAATGGTAGAGCCCTAGTCTTCCAAACTAGCTACGCGGGTTCGATTCCCGTCGCCCGCTCTTGATGGCTCAGGGCCAGGTCGGAGGATGTTTCCTCGACCTGGCCCTGAGGCGTTCCCGGGGCTGTGACGGGGGCGACGTGTTCCCCGCGTGCCTGTGGGCCGTCAGGGCAGCCGCAGGAGGAGAGAGGGGAATCTCTGGGGACGCGGAGCGGATGGCCCGCACAGCCGCGCTGGCTGCGGCTGCTGTGCCCGTGTGGGCGGAGAGTCACGAGGGTCTCTGTGCCCCTCCACTGGTACAGCCTTCGCCGGCTCTCGTAGCGCCGGGCGTAGTCCTTGGAAGACAAGTCCACGCCCGCCCGGACGACGTGGTCGGCGCCATCTGCGAGGGCGGCCATGGCAGCCTTCGATGTTCATCGGCTCGGGAGGTACCGAGGGCGGTTCAGAATCGAACGCCACCGAGCGGTGCCTGCTCTGGTCGGTCCTGTAAGACCAGCGCCGAGCTCGATGCGGACAACGCCGGGAGGGCCGCAAAGCCTGTCCCGTACTGTCGGAAGCGGTCCGGGTCCGGAACCACCATCCATGGTTCCGGACCCGGGCCGCTTCCAGGTGCAACGCCCCGGAGGACCACCGCCGGGTGAGGATCAGGCAGTCGTCCGAGCCGGCTCGGGCCCCGCAGGGCCCGCTGCGGGTGGGAGACCTCGCGTCTCAGGCGGACAGGCGCCCGAAGAACAGGCTGCCCGGGGCCTCCAGGTCCGAAGAGTAGAAGAACTCCCTGACCGCGCGGATGAACTCCTGCCGGCTGATCTCTCCGTCGCCGTCGGTGTCCAGATGGACGAAGGTGTCCAGGGCGCCGGGGTCGGAGATGTCCCAGACCTTCAGGTACTGCGCGAACTCGGCCTTGCTGATGGTGTTGTCGCCGTCGGTGTCCATGATGTCGAAGATGGCGTGCGGCACGCCCTCGACCATGTTGAAGCGGCTGGTGTCCACGCTCACCGCGCGGTTGGCGGCCTGGAACTGCTCCTTGGAGAGACGGTCGGCGCCGTTCGCGTGCCGCAGCAGCTCGACCCACTGCATCTGGTACGAGGTCAGCAGCGCCTGCGCCCGACGGTCGCGCTTGTCGATCTTGTAGGTGCTCAGGTAGCGGTCGACGAGGCGCTGGTAGTCGCTCCAGTCGACATAGCCGTCGCTGTTGGTGTCCGTGGCGGCGAACAGCTGGTCCAGCTTCATGGTGATCGGGTCAGTGGCGACGGTGGCCATGATCGTCCTTTCGCGGGAGTGGCGGGGCGGGCGCGTCGACGCGTCCGCCCCGAGACTAGGCGTCGGATTCTTCCCAAAACCCATGGAAGGGCCACGTCGGAGCCAAGATCGCCCGATGATGCGAACTGTCTTTCTGACCGGTATGACCTCGGACGGATCGGGTATCACATGGCGTTCTTGCGCTGACTGCCGCAGGCCGGCGGCATTCGAACAGCACCCCGGCCCACGCTGCTCGGAGTCGTGAACACCTGCTGTCCGTTCTCGGGTTCTGGCTCACTTTCCGTGGAGGGCTGACTGAGCGTGAAGTCAGTGGCGGAGCTGGCCCGGCCGAACATCTGAGCCGGGGCGTACTCGGTCGGACCGGGCGTCGGGCATGATCTGCGGGACGGGACGGCGCGGGGGGCGCGCCCTTCCGGAGCACCGACTGGGGGAGACGTTATGGAGTGGGGAACGCTGGTCGCCACACTGGGGGGCGGTCTGATCGCGATAGCGGGCACGGTTCTGGCCGACCGCCTACGCACCCGTCAGGAACACCGCCGAGGCCTTCAGGCGCGCCGCCGGGACGTCTACACGGAGTTCATCGCGGCGGCGGGCGCGGCCCACACCGAACTGCGCCGCCTCGCGCAGAGCGGCGCCGAGGCGACCGACCTGGAGGAAGCAAGCCGCCTGGCGCTGACGGACGCCCGCATCTACGAGGTGCGCGAGCGCCTCTTCCTCGACGCCAGCGCCCGGATCGCGGGAACGGGCCAGACCATGTTCGAACGCCTCCGCGCCCTCCGAAGGACGGTCGCCGCGGGCGCCGGCATCTCGACCCCCGCATTCCACGACATCTACCACCCCTACCTGGACGCCGTCTGGGCCTACCGTGAGGCCGTCCGCAACGAGCTGGAGGGCCACGCCCTCACCCCGACCGACTTCGGCTGGTCCGCATGGGACGGCCGCGAGCGCTGCCCACACTGCGGGCAGCGCGGGACGGACACGGCGCCCGATCAGCGCTGACCCCGCCCCAGCCACGATCGCCGGGAACCGCAGCTTCTCCAGCCGGAGCACCATCGCTTCGGACGGTAGGAGCGGCCTCAACCGTCACCCACGGTGCACGCCTCACGGAATGTGTGCCAGAACCCGTTCTCAGGTTCTGGCTCATCTGTGGAAGCACACGGCACAGTCCGCCCCGAGGGCCACGGTGTCCGTCCCGCAGTGGGCCTCGGAGCGGCATGTGACAGGGTTGGACGGATGGACTGTGTCTTCTGCCGACTCATCCGTGAGGGCACCGCGCGCTGGGTGGCCCGCGACGCCGAGTCTTGTGCCTTCACCCCGCTGAACCCGCTCGCGCCGGGGCACACATTGGTGGTTCCCACCCGTCACTACGAGGGCATGTTCGACATCCCGCCCGATGTCCTGACCGCGTCGATGGCGCTGGTCCAGCGCGTCGCGGCGGCTATGAGGACCGCCTTGGGCGCCTCGGGTGTCAACATCCTGAGTGCCAGTGGCCCGGGATCGGAACAGTCCGTGCCTCACATGCACTTCCATGTCGTTCCGCGATGGGTGGACGACGGGATCTCCACCTGGCCGACCGGGCCCTCCCGTCGCCGCCCCACCGGCGACCCAGGCACGCAGCTGGCTGATGCGCTCAACCGGGACCAGGCGACCCATCACAGAACTTGAGCCACAGCCCGTTCTCATGGACAAAGCCAGCCGGGCCGGGCGCCGCAACGCTGTTGGCGTCCTCGGCATGGCCGATTACGCGCCTACTGCATTGGGCCGACCGGCCGGACGGGGCGCCGGAGGCGTGTCCGATGCCGGAGAGGTTCCTCTGACGTCCGAGTTCGCCGGCGCGCCCTTCACGTGCCCGATCGGGCGGCGCGAGTGGCGGGGAAACACGGTCAACCGCGGTAGGTGCTCGGCCCGGGTGCAGGCCAGGGGCTTGGCCGGTCGGGCGGCGGGGGCGTACGCGATCTTCCGAACCAGCTGCGCGGGTTCGATTCCCGGCGCCCGCTCTGCGTACCGAAGGGCCAGGTCGGAGGATGTTTCCTCCTCCTGGCCCTAGGTCGTTCCCGGGGCCCGGAGGCGGGGCGGGGCGAGTGGGGTGCTGCCCGGGGACGCTAGAGCTTGATGTTGGCGATCATCGTCGCCAGGGAGTTGAGGAAACGGTTCACGTCGTCCGCGATCGAGCTGGACGCCAGGAAGAAGCCGAAGAGGGCCGCGACGATGGCGGGGCCCGTCTTGATGTGGTTGCCGCGGATCAGCACCACCAGGATGACCGCCAACAGAACCACCACTGACAGCGAAATGGCCACTACTGATCACACCTTCGGTCGTCCCCTGGTCGGCCGGGGGCGCACGGCCGGGAATGCCCCCACATGGACCATCCTCCCACCAACCGGCCGCGGTCATACGCCCCGTGACGAAAGGCCATGGTTCCGTTTTCGCCAACCGCCTGGGGGGTGGAGGGGTCAGGGGGCGGTGAGGCCCAAGAGGGATCGGACATACGCATACTTCGCGGACAATCGGTCACGGGTGGGGGCGTCCAGTTCGCAGAGGCGTGCCGGGTCGGCGTTGTGCGCGAGGTCGGCCTCCTTGACCAGCAGGGCGCCCGGGGTGGCCAGGATGCGGGCCGCGTACTCCTCGACCGGTTCGCCGGGCCGCTTGGTGACGGCGAGGACGATGTCCTTCACGGCCTGCGGCAGGGCGGCGGATTCCAGCCACGTCAGGCTGAGCGCCTCGTCCTCGATCGCGTCGTGCAGCCACGCCGCGGCCTGCTGTTCGGGGCTGCCGCCACGCGAGCGCACGCCCTCGGCGACGGCCGCGAGGTGCTCGGCGTAGGGCCTGCCGGCCTTGTCCGTCTGGCCCTCGTGCGCTTCCCGCGCCAGGGCCTCGACCTCCAGGAGGGTCAGGGGACTGCTCGTCATGCGATCTCCCTCGCTGCCGTGCGCAGGGCTCGGGCGGCCCTGCGGACATCTGCCTGCGTCGTACGCCAGTTGGAGAACGCCGCACGCAGGCCGGCGGTTCCCTCGTGGACGGTCGGGGTGACGAACACCTCGGCGGACACCGCCTCGCGCAGCGCGGTCAGCCGGGCCGGGTCGGGGTCGCCGGCGAGGGTGAAGCAGACGACGTTGAGGCGGACGGGGGCGAGGAGGGCGAAGGCGGGGTCCTCGGCCAGGGCCGCGCCGAGGGCGCGCGCGCCGGCGATGTTGCGTTCGACGATCTCCCGGTGTCCCTGGCGGCCGTACGCGCGCAGCGTGAACCAGGCGGCCAGCGCGCGCAGCCGGTGGGAGTTCTCGGGGGTGAGGTGGACGAGGTCGGGGTGTTCGCCGAGGGGGCCGAGGTAGGCGGCGGCGTTCTGGAAGACGCGGGCCTGCAGGTCGCGCCGGCGGGTGAACTGGACGGCGCTGTCGTAGGGGACGTTGAGCCACTTGTGCAGGTCGACGCAGACGGAGTCGGAGGCGTCGAGCCCCTCGGTCAGGTGCGCGTGCTGCGGGGAGAGTGCGGCGAAGGCGCCGAAGGCGGCGTCGGTGTGCAGCCAGAAGTCGTGACGGGCGCGGAGGGCGGCGACGGCGGTGAGGTCGTCGAAGTCGACGGTGTTGACGGTGCCGGCGTTGGCCACCACCACCGCCGGTCCGGGGGTGTCGGCCAGGGCGCGGTCCAGGGCTGCTGGATCCACGGCCTCGCGGCCGGGCAGGGTGGGGACGCGCACGAGGCAGTTGCGGCCGAGGCCGAGGAAGGCGAGGGCCTTGGCGATGGAGGAGTGCGGGGCGCCGGAGAGGACGCGGACCGGGCCGAGGGCGGCGGCTCCGTCGTCCGCGGGGGACACGCCGAGGCGCTCGCCCAGCCATTCGCGGGCGATGGCCAGGCCGGTGGTGTTGGACATGGTGGCGCCGCTGACGAAGGTGCCGGTGTGGGCGTCGGAGAGGCCGAAGAGGGCGCGCAGCCAGCCCACGGTCTCGCGTTCGAGGTCCTGGCCGGCGCCGTCCATGGCGGAGTTGGAGTTCTGGTCGTGGGCCGCGGTGAGCCAGTCACCGGCGAGCGCGGCGGGGGTGGCTCCGCCGGTGACGAAGCCGAAGTAGCGGGGGCCGGCGGAGGCCGAGAGCCGTGGCTCCCAGCGGGTGCGGAACGCCGCGAGGGCGGTCTCCGTGCCGGAGCCGTGCTCGGGGAGCGGTTCGGGGTCGGCCGGTTTCGGCGGGTGCGGTACGACGGGGCGTTCGTCGAGGGTGGTGAGCGCTTCGGCGGCGGCGCGGCGGGTGGTGTCGAGGAGGTCGGGGAGCCGGGCGAGGTCGGCGGCGAGCGTGCGGTCCATGGGGGCACGGTAGGCCCCGCCGGCTCCGCCGCGGACGTGCCAATTCGGCCCGAGTGGCCGGGCGGCCCCGGTTGCGGGGCGGCCCCGCGGCCCCCGGGGGCACCGGAGGCTCCGGATCGGCCCCGGGCCGCGTCAGGCGGAGCGGCGGATGAGGAGGAGGGCGCGGTCGTCGTTGACGTCCTTGGCGACCTTTTCGATCAGGTGCCAGGCCGCGCCCTCCCAGCCGGCGGAGACATAGCGGTCGGCCTCGCCGGTGAGGCGGTCGATGCCCTCGCTGATCTCGCGGTCGGCGGTCTCGACGAGGCCGTCGGTGAAGAGCATCAGGACGTCGCCGCGGCGGAGGTTGCCGCGGGTGGGGGTGAACTCGGCTCCGTCGTAGACGCCGAGCAGCGGGCCCTCGCCGGACTTCTCCTGCCAGCGCCCGGTGCCGGCGCAGAGCTGGAGGGCGGGGAGGTGGCCGGCCGAGAGCAGTTCGTAGTCGCCGGTCCGCAGGTCGAGGACGAGGTGGATGGAGGTGGCGAAGCCCTCGTCCCAGTCCTGGCGGAGCAGGTAGCCGTTGGCGGCGGGGAGGAAGCCGTGCGGCGGGAGGGCGCCGAGCAGCCCGCCGAACGCGCCGGACAGCAGCAGGGCGCGGGATCCCGCCTCCATGCCCTTGCCGGAGACGTCGGTCAGGACGATCTCCAGGGTCCGGCCGCCGTTGGTGCGGGCGGCGACGACGAAGTCGCCGGAGAAGGACTGGCCGCCGGCGGGGCGCAGGGCCATCTCGCGGTGCCAGCCGCGCGGCAGTGCGGGCAGCTTGCTCTGTACGCGGATGCGTTCGCGCAGGTCGAAGAGCATGGTGCCGCCGCGCCGCCAGGGCACGCCGACGCGGCTGCGGAACTGCGCGATGACCAGCCCGAAGAAGCCGCAGGCCGCGACGACCAGCACGGTGCCGGGGGTGACGCGCGCCGGGCCCTGGGTGTACGGGCCGAGTACCAGGGCCTCGACGATCAGTGCGGCGGCCGAGGCGGCGTAGAGGGCGAGGAGGCTGGCGGGCCGCAGCAGGAGTCCGCCGGCCACGATGGGCAGGACGAGCGCGGACGGCGAGAACCAGACCGGGAGCATCAGCGTGCCGCAGGCTATGGCGGGAACGGTGAGCAGCAAACCGATGAAGGCGAGCCAGTCGGAGGCGTCGCCGCGGAAGTAGTCGACGGCCGATTTGCGCAGGACGGTGCGGCCCCGGTGCGACCGCATGCGCATCCGGGCCAGGAAGGTCTCCACGCGTGCTCCGGCCATTGCTTCGGGACCCTATCGATCCTGGCTGTGAATGCGCAGGGGTACCCCCGGACCCGGCCGCGGGGGTGGGGCGGGGAGTGCCCGAAATCAGCCGGGCCGGTAGGGATTGCCCTGGCGGGGATGGCCGTATGGCGCCGCATGGCTCTGGAGATGCACGGTTTGCGGGCCGGTGGGTGTGATGTCCGCTGTCGCAGCGCGAACATCCGTCCGGCTGCCGCGCGCTAGTGCCGCTGGCAGGTGGGGCACCAGAAGAGGTTGCGTGCGGCGAGGCCGGCGGTGCGGATCTCGTGGCCGCAGATGTGGCAGGGCAGGTTCGCCCGCCGGTAGACGTACACCTCGCCTCCGTGGTCGTCGACCCGCGGCGGCCGGCCCATCGCCTCGGGGAGGTGCTCGTCGCGGACGGTGTCGATGCGGTTGTAGCGCACGCCCTGGCGCATGAGGACCACGAGGTCCTGCCACATGGCGTCCCATTCGGCGCGGGTGAGGTCCTTGCCCAGGCGGTACGGGTCGATGCCGTGCCGGAAGAGGACCTCGGCGCGGTAGACGTTGCCGACGCCCGCGACGACCTTCTGGTCCATGAGCAGTGCGGCGACGGTGGTGCGGGAGCGGGAGATCCGGGCCCAGGCCCGGTCGGGGTCGTCGTCCGGGCGCAGCGGGTCCGGGCCGAGCCGTCCGTGTATCGCCTTCTTCTCCCCCTCGCCGATCAGGGCGCAGGCCGTGGGTCCGCGCAGGTCGGCGTAGTGCTCGTCGTTCAGCAGGCGCAGCCGTACCGTTTCGGTCGCGGGCGGGGCGGGGGCGGGGCCGAAGCCGAGCTTGCCGAAGAGTCCGAGGTGGATGTGGATCCAGGCGTCGCCCAGTTCGAGGAAGAGGTGCTTGCCGTGGGCCTCCGCGCTCTCCAGCGGGCGCCCGTCGAGCAGGGCCGCGCTCTCGGCGAAGCGGCCCTGGGGGCTGCTCACGCGGACCGGCCGGGCGGCGAACCGTTCGGTGTGGTCCTGGGCGAGGCGGTGGATCGTATGCCCCTCGGGCACGGCGCACTCCTGGGAAGGACGTCGACGGCCGTGCCGCCCACCTGGGGACGGCACGGCCGGAAGCGGGATCAGCCCTGCGGGTGGTGGGCCGGGATCGGGGGGAGCTCGCCGGTCTGCTCGTAGGCGGAGAGCATGTCGATGCGGCGGGTGTGGCGCTCCTCGCCGGAGTACGGGGTGGCCAGGAAGGCCTCGATGAAGCTGACGGCCTCGTCCTGCGTGTGCATGCGGCCGCCGACGGAGATGACGTTGGCGTTGTTGTGCTCACGGCCGAGCTGGGCGGTCTGGACGCTCCAGGCCAGGATGGCGCGGACGCCCTTGACCTTGTTCGCGGCGATCTGCTCTCCGTTGCCGGAGCCGCCGATCACGATGCCGAGGCTGCCCTCGTCCGCGGCGGTCTTCTCCGCGGCGCGGAGGCAGAAGGGCGGGTAGTCGTCCACGGCGTCGTAGATGTGGGGGCCACAGTCGACGGGCTCGTGGCCGTTGTTCTTGAGCCAGTCCACGAGGTGGTTCTTGAGCTCAAAGCCGGCATGGTCGGATCCGAGGTACACGCGCATGGGACGAGTGTGGCACGGGGAGCCCGGACGACCCGCAGTGGGTGTCGCGTAAGTCACTTCTAAAGCTCAAGTAAACCCAAAGAACGCAGATGGGACACGGCAGGACGTGGGTCCTGGACGTTCGTCCCAAGGCAACGATCCGGATTGAGGTCTTCCGTCCTGCGTTCATCTCAGGTTTGAATGCCGGGGCTCGCAACCCGAGAACCTAAGGATCCGTCCATGAGCTCCACGACGACCCTTCAGAAGGAAGGCAACCCCGCCGGCAACCCCGGTAACGGTCAGCCTTCCGACGGTCTGAAGGCCGGTCTCAAGAACCGCCACCTGTCCATGATCGCCATTGGCGGCGTCATCGGCGCCGGTCTCTTCGTCGGCTCCGGTGGCGGCATCGCCAAGGCCGGTCCCGCCATCCTGATCTCCTACGCGCTGGTCGGCGCGATGGTCGTCTTCGTGATGCGGATGCTGGGCGAGATGGCGGCCGCCAGCCCGAACTCGGGCTCCTTCTCGGCCTACGCCGACCGGGCGCTCGGCCGCTGGGCCGGCTTCTCCATCGGCTGGCTGTACTGGTTCTTCTGGGTCGTCGTGCTCGCGGTGGAGGCCACCGCCGGTGCCGCCATCCTGGAGAACTGGATACCGGCCGTCCCGCAGTGGGCCTGGGCCCTGATCGTGATGGCGGTGCTGACCGCCACCAACCTCGGCTCGGTCGCCTCCTACGGCGAGTTCGAGTTCTGGTTCGCGGGCATCAAGGTCGTCGCGATCGGCGCCTTCGTCGTCATCGGCATGCTGGCCGTCTTCGGCGTCCTGCCCGGCTCGGACAACCCCGGTGCGGGCTTCGCGCACCTGACCGACACCGGCGGCTTCTTCCCCAACGGCTACGGCGCGGTCCTGACCGGTGTGCTGATGGTCGTCTTCTCCTTCATGGGCAGCGAGATCGTCACCCTGGCGGCCGGCGAGTCGGAGAACCCGCGCAAGGCGGTCACGCAGGCCACCAACTCCGTCATCTGGCGCATCGGCGTCTTCTACCTCGGCTCGATCTTCGTCGTGCTGACGCTGCTCCCCTGGAACGACAAGTCGATCACCGAGAAGGGCTCGTACGTCGCCGCCCTCGACTCGATCGGTATCGCGAACGCCGGCACGATCATGGAGGTCATCGTCC
Source organism: Streptomyces sp. NRRL F-2664 (assembly GCF_000719345.1). GTDB lineage: Bacteria > Actinomycetota > Actinomycetes > Streptomycetales > Streptomycetaceae > Streptomyces. The sequence goes on along the minus strand of NZ_JOFX01000002.1, from coordinate 268,415 downwards.
TGACCGCCGTGCTGTCCTGCCTGAACTCCGGCCTCTACACCGCCTCCCGCATGGCCTTCTCGCTCGGTGAGCGCGGCGACGCCCCCAAGTCGTTCGCCAAGGTCAACGCCAAGGGCGTGCCGGTTGCCGCGATCCTCGGCTCGACGGTCTTCGGCTTCGTCGCCGTCTACTTCAACTACGCGTTCAAGGACACGGTCTTCAACTTCCTCCTGAACTCCTCCGGTGCGATCGCGCTCTTCGTGTGGCTGGTGATCTGCTTCACCCAGCTGAAGATGCGCGGGATCCTGGTCCGCGAGGCCCCGGAGAAGCTGACCGTGAAGATGTGGCTCTTCCCGTGGCTCACCTGGGCCACCGCCGCACTGATCCTGTTCGTGATCGGCTACATGTTCGTGGACGACGCCAACCGCGAGGTGGTCACCCTGTCCACCGTCGTCGCCGGCCTGGTCGTGGCCGTCGGCGTGGTCCTGGACTTCCGCCGCAAGCGGACCGCCGTCCAGGGCTGACCGGCCCGCACCCGTCCCGTACGTACGCCGGAGCCCGGCCCGCCTCGTCAGGCGGGCCGGGCTCCGGCCGATACGGGGGCGCTCCGGGGCCGGGCTCAGCCGCGGCGGCCGACCAGCTTCCAGGCGGCCGGCAGGGCACCCATCGCGAGGGCCGCCTTGAGGGCGTCGCCGATCAGGAACGGCGTCAGGCCCGCCGCGACGGCCGCGCCCAGCGACATCCCGGTGGCGGCCATGAGGTACGGCACACCCACCGCGTAGATCACCGCGGAGCCGAGCACCATCGTGCCCGCCGTACGCAGGACCGACCGGTCGGCACCGCGGCGGGCGAGGGCGCCGGCGACGGTGGCGGCGAGCAGCATCCCGAGCACGTAGCCGAAGGAGGCACCGCCGGCGCCGGAGGTGCCACCCGCGAACCACGGCACCCCGGCCATGCCGACGAGGGCGTACAAGGCCAGGGAGAGGAAGCCGCGGCGGGCGCCGAAGGCGGTGCCGACGAGCAGCGCGGCGAAGGTCTGGCCGGTGACGGGGACCGGGGAGCCGGGGACGGGCACGGCGATCTGCGCGGCGATCCCGGTGAGGGCGGCGCCGCCGACCACGAGCGCGATGTCGCGCACGCGGCTCGCGGGCAGCAGGTCGGCGAGGACGGCGCCGGGCCGGAGGGAGACGGAAGCAGTGCTCATGAGGGGGCTCCGCGAGGTGGTGGGGGTGGGGACGATCACCGACGTTAGTGCGCGCCCCGTGGCCGCCCCACCGCCGCCCGGTACAAAGCCCCGCTCCCCGCGTTGGTGGGGAATGCACAAAGCGCGCTCCCCCGATCGGATCGGCGTGATCCTCGTCACGAGCAACATCTGACAACACGTCCGTTTTGCACGGACGGCCGCCGCTCAGCAAGACTGTTGGATCCCGCCAAGCCAAGCGCGGGCCCCCATCACCGCTGGGCCGAACGAGAGTACGAGCACTCCTCATGCGTGAGCGCCTGCCAGAAGCACCTCCCACGACGGGCGACCTGCCCGCGGAACCCCTCAGCCACAGCCTCAAGCAGCGCCACCTGACCATGCTGGGGCTGGGCGGTGTGATCGGCGCCGGCCTCTTCGTCGGCTCCGGCGCCGGCATCGGCATCGCCGGTCCCGCGATCATCTGCTCCTACCTCCTCGCCGGCGTCCTCGCGATGCTCGTCATGCGCGCGCTCGGCGAGATGTCGGCCGCGATGCCCGCCTCCGGCTCCTTCTCCGTCTACGCGGAGCGGGCGCTCGGCCGCTGGGCCGGCTTCTCGGCGGGCTGGCTGTACTGGTTCCTGCTGGTCGTGGTGCTCGCGGTCGAGGCCACCGGAGCCGCGAAGATCGCGAACGGCTGGGTGCCCGCGGTCGACCAGTGGATCTGGGTGCTGCTCTTCATGGTCGTCTTCACCGTGAGCAACCTGGCCGCGGTGAAGAACTTCGGCGAGTTCGAGTTCTGGTTCGCCGCCCTCAAGGTCGGCGCGATCGTGCTCTTCCTGGTCCTCGGCACCCTCGCGATCTTCGGCGTGCTCCCGGACACCGACCCGGTGGGGATGGCCAACCTCACCGGGCACGGCGGATTCTTCCCCGAGGGCTTCGGCGGCGTGGTCGCCGGCATGCTCGCCGTCATCTTCGCCTTCGGCGGCCTGGAGGTCGTCACCATCGCGGCCGCCGAGTCAGACGACCCGGCCCGGTCGGTGTCCCGCGCCGTGCGCAGCGCCGTGTGGCGCATCCTCTTCTTCTACGTCGGCTCGATGGTGGTCATCGTGACCCTGCTGCCGTGGGACTCGCTGGAGCCGGGGCAGAGCCCGTACGTCGCCGTCCTCGACTCGATCGGGATCCCGGCAGCCGGCCAGATCATGAACATCGTGGTGTTCGTGGCCCTGCTGTCGGCGCTCAACGCGAACCTGTACGGCTCCTCGCGCATGGTGTTCTCGCTCGCCGAGCGCGGCGAGGCGCCGATGGGGCTGCTGAAGGTCTCGGGCGGCGGCGTGCCGCGCCGGGCGGTGTTCGCGTCGGTGGCCTTCGGCTTCGTCTCGGTGGTGCTCAACCTGCTGTGGCCGGACACGATCTTCCTCTACATGCTGAACGCCGTCGGCGCCGTCCTGCTGTTCGTGTGGGCGCTGATCGCCGTCTCGCAGCTGAAGCTCCGCCGCCGGATCGAGCAGGACATGCCCGAGCGGCTGACGCTGCCGATGTGGCTGTTCCCGTACGCCACCTGGGCCGCGCTCGCCGGGATGGCGGCGGTCCTGGTCCTGATGCTGTTCGACGACTCCGCGCGGCCGCAGCTGCTGTGGTCGACGGGCGCCGCCCTGCTGGTGCTCGCCGTGGCGGGCGTCCGCGAGCTGCGCGAGCGGCGCACCGGCTGACCCCGCGTCCGTCCGCGGACACCCTCAGGACCCCCGTGCCCCGGCGCGGGGGTCCTGTCCGTCCGGTGGTTCCCCGTCCCCGGGACGTGCGGACGTGATCACGATCCGTGAAGCGGGCGTCCGAATATCGGACGAAAGACGTCCGGTCAGCGGACGCTCGGCACACTGGGGCCCGCTCCACCCCCGCACCGGACAGGCACCCACCCCATGAGCCACAGCACCACCGTCGCACCTCCCGAGCCCCCGCCGACCGACTCAGGGGCCTCCCCCCTCGGCAACGGACTCAAGCAGCGCCACCTCTCGATGATCGCCCTCGGCGGCGTCATCGGCGCCGGCCTCTTCGTCGGGTCCGGAGCCGGCATCGCCGCGGCGGGTCCCTCGATCGTGCTCGCCTACGCCGCGTCCGGACTGCTCGTGATGTTCGTGATGCGGATGCTCGGCGAGATGTCCGCCGCCGACCCGGCCTCCGGCTCCTTCTCGGTGCACGCCGAGCGGGCGATCGGCCCGTGGGCCGGCTTCACCGCCGGGTGGATGTTCTGGACGCTGCTGTGCGTGGGCGTGGCCATCGAGGCCATCGGCGCGGCGCACATCATGACGGGCTGGTTCCCGGGTACCCCGTCGTGGATGTGGGTGCTGGTCTTCATGGCGCTGTTCTGCGGCTCCAACCTGGCGGCCGTCTCGAACTTCGGCGAGTTCGAGTTCTGGTTCTCCGCCCTCAAGATCGGCGCCATCGGCCTCTTCCTGGGCCTGGGTGTGCTGGCCGTCCTCGGCCTGCTGCCGGGCACCGGCGCCCCCGGCACCGCCAATCTGCTGCCCGACGGCGGCTTCCTGCCGCGCGGCGTGGACGGCCTGCTGGTCGGCCTGCTGGCCTCGGTCGTCGCCTACGGCGGGCTGGAGACGGTCACCATCGCCGCCGCCGAGTCGCAGGACCCGGTCAGGGGCGTGGCCAAGGCGGTGCGGACCACCATGTGGCGGATCGCCGTCGTCTACGTCGGCTCCATGCTCGTCATCGTCACCCTGCTGCCGTGGAACGACCCGAAGGTCACCGAGCAGGGCCCGTACGCGGCCACCCTGGACCACCTGGGCATCCCCGCGGCCGGCCAGATCATGAACGCGGTCGTCCTGGTCGCACTGCTGTCCGCGATGAACGCGAACATCTACGGCTCCTCGCGCATGGCCTACTCCCTCGTCGCCCGCGGCCAGGGTCCCAAGGCGCTCGGCAGGCTCGCCGGCCGGGTGCCGCGCCGGGCGGTGCTCGCCTCCTCCGGCTTCGGCTTCGTCACCGTCCTGCTGTCGTACTGGTACCCGGACACCCTCTTCGCCTGGCTGCTGAACATGGTCGGCGGGGTCATCCTCGTCGTCTGGGGCTTCATCGCCGTGTCGCAGGTCGTGCTGCGCCGCCGCCTGGAGCGCGAGGCCCCCGAGAAGCTCGTCGTGCGCATGTGGGGCTTCCCGTACCTGACCTGGGTGGCGCTGGCCGGGGTGGCCGGGGTCCTGGCGCTGATGGCGCTGGGCGAGGACACCCGCGTCCAGGTGTTCTTCACCGGCGGGCTCACGGTCGCCCTCGCCGCGATCGGCTACGTCCTGCAGCGCCGGTCGGCGGCCACGGCCCGCTGACGACCCCGACCGCAGGTGGGCCCCGTGCGAGCGCACGGGGCCCACCTGCGTTCCACAGAGGCAACCCTTACGTGTGAGCTGGAATAGATGCTGCTAGCGTGCAGTTGCGCATTAATTGCAATTAGCGATTGGCACGCCGAGGGGACCGGAAACACGCATGGCCATCTACACGCTTCCTGAACTTCCGTACGACTACGCGGCGCTGGAGCCGGTGATCAACCCGCAGATCATCGAGCTGCACCACGACAAGCACCACGCGGCCTACGTCACGGGCGCCAACAACACGCTGGAGCAGCTGGCGGAGGCGCGCGACAAGGAGAACTGGGGCGCGCTCAACGGCCTGGAGAAGAACCTCGCGTTCCACCTCTCCGGGCACATCCTGCACAGCATCTACTGGCACAACATGGCGAGCCCGAAGACCGGCGAGGGCGGCGGCGAGCCGACCGCGGCCGACGGCCTGGGCGACCTGGCCGACGCGATCACCGAGTCGTTCGGCTCGTTCGAGAAGTTCAAGAAGCAGCTGACCTTCGCCTCCTCCGCCACGCAGGGCTCCGGCTGGGGCGTGCTCGCGTACGAGCCCGTCAGCGGACGCCTGGTCGTCGAGCAGGTCTACGACCACCAGGGCAACGTGGGCGTGGCCAGCACCCCGATCCTGGTTTTCGACGCCTGGGAGCACGCCTTCTACCTGCAGTACAAGAACCAGAAGGTGGACTTCATCGAGGCCATGTGGAACGTCGTCAACTGGCAGGACGTCTCCCGGCGCTACGCCGACGCCAAGGCCAACACCCCGCTGCTGATCCCCGTCAAGGGCTGATCGCACCCCCGAGCCCGTCCGCCTCGTGATCGTCTTCTCCACCTTCACCGGCGGGCGTGTCCAGCAGAAGACCCCCGTGAGGACGTGACTCACGGGGGTCTTCTGTGTGCTCGTGTGCGCCGTGCGGACTACTCGAAGCGGGGACCTTCGGTGCGGGTCCGCTTGATCTCGTAGAAGCCCGGGGTGGAGGCGACGAGCAGGGTGCCGTCCCACAGCCGGGCGGCGGCCTCGCCGCGCGGGGTCGGGGTGACGACCGGGCCGAAGAAGGCGACGTCGCCCTCGCCGTCGGCGCCCGGAACGGAGATCACGGGGGTGCCGACCTCCTGGCCCACCCGGTCGATGCCGTTGTTGTGCGAGGCGCGCAGCACCTCGTCGTACTCGTCGGAGTCGGCGTACGCGATCAGCTCGGCCGGCAGGCCGACCTCGGCCAGCGCCTCGGCGATCACCTCGCGGGTGGGACCCTTGTCCTCGTTGTGGATGCGGGTGCCGAGCGCGGTGTAGAGCTTGCCGGTCACCTCGTCGCCGTGCTTCTGCTGGGCCGCTATGACGACGCGCACGGGGGCCCAGCCCTTGGGGCCGAGCAGCTCCCGGTAGACCTCGGGCAGCTCGTCGAGCTTGTTCTCGTTGAGGACGGCGAGGCTCATCACGTGCCACCGCACTTCGACGTCGCGGACCTTCTCGACCTCCAGCATCCAACGGGACGTCATCCAGGCCCAAGGGCAGAGCGGGTCGAACCAGAAGTCGACCGGCGTCTTCTCGCGCACCCGGGTCTCGGTCATGTCTCTCCTCGGTGTCGGTCTCGGGTGGAAAAAGGCATCAACGGCGCATGTCCTCCGTGGCCAACCAGGACGCCCTCGCACGCATTCCCCCCGTGCGAGGATTCGACCCAAGAACGCGATCACGCACGAAGGAGTGCAGGTGCCCGGAGAGAATCTGTCCCGCGAGGAGGCCCGCGAGCGGGCCGAGCTGCTGACCGTCGACGCCTACGAGGTCGCCCTCGACATCAGGTCCGCGGTGGACGAGGCGGAGCCGGCGCAGGGCCCGCGGACCTTCCGCTCGGTGACGACGATCCGCTTCCGGTCCGCGGCCCCCGGCGCCGCCACCTTCGCGGACCTGATCGCCCCCTCGGTCAACTCCGTCACCCTGAACGGGCGGGCGCTGGACGTGGCCGCCGTCTTCGACGGGGCCCGGATCGCCCTGGACGATCTGGCCTCCGAGAACGTGCTGGTGGTCGACGCGAACTGCGCCTACAGCCGGACCGGCGAGGGCCTGCACCGCTTCGTGGACCCGGAGGACGGCGAGGTCTACCTGTACACGCAGTACGAGCCGGCCGACGCCCGGCGCGTGTACGCGAACTTCGAGCAGCCGGACCTGAAGGCGCCCTACCGCTTCGAGGTGACGGCACCGGAGGGCTGGCAGGTCTGGAGCAACGGCGCCGAGGAGTCCCGCGAGGGGCAGACCCGCCGGTTCGCCGAGACCGCGCCCATCTCCACGTACATCACCTGTGTGGTGGCGGGGCCCTACCACTACGTGACGGACACCTACACCCGCGGGGACCTGACGATCCCGCTGGGCGCGATGTGCCGCAAGGGACTGGCCAAGCACTTCGACGCCGACGACGTCTTCCTCGTCACCAAGCAGGGCTTCGACCTCTTCCACGAGATCTTCGACTACCCCTACCCCTTCGGCAAGTACGACCAGGCCTTCGTGCCGGAGTACAACCTGGGCGCCATGGAGAACCCGGGGATGGTGACCTTCCGCGAGGAGTACATCTTCCGCGGCAAGGTCACGCAGGCGTCGTACGAGCGGCGCGCGAACGTCGTCCTGCACGAGATGGCGCACATGTGGTTCGGCGACCTGGTCACCATGAAGTGGTGGGACGACCTGTGGCTGAAGGAGTCCTTCGCGGACTTCATGGGCTCCTTCGGGCTCGTCGAGGCCACCCGCTTCGACCAGGCGTGGGTGACCTTCGCCAACAGCCGCAAGTCGTGGGCCTACCGCGCCGACCAGCTGCCGTCCACCCACCCGATCACGGCCGACATCCGCGACCTGGAGGACGCGAAGCTGAACTTTGACGGCATCACCTACGCCAAGGGCGCGGCGGTGCTCAAGCAGCTGGTCGCCTACGTCGGGCGGGAGGCGTTCCTGGAGGGCGCGCGCCGCTACTTCAAGGCGAACGCGTACGGGAACACCACCCTGGACGACCTGCTGTCGGTGCTCGGCGAGGTGTCCGGGCGGGACATGACCGAGTGGTCGCGGGCCTGGCTGCAGACGGCGGGCGTGAACGCGCTCACCCCGGTGGTGACCTACGACGCGGCGGGGCGGATCACCGAGCTCGCGGTCGTCCAGGAGGGCGACGAGCTCCGGCCGCACCGGATCGGCGTCGGCCTGTACCGGCTGGAGCCGGACGGCGCGCTGGTCCGCTACGCGCGGGCCGAGGCGGACGTCGCCGGCGCCCGTTCGGTGATCGGGGAGCTGGCCGGTGCCGACCGGCCCGACCTGGTCCTGGTGAACGACGAGGACCTCACCTACTGCAAGATCCGCTTCGACGAGGGGTCGCTGGCCACGCTGCGCGGACACCTCGGCGACCTGACGGACCCGCTGGCCCGGGCCCTGAGCTGGTCGGCGCTGTGGAACCTCACGCGGGACGGCCTGATGCCGGCGCGCGACTTCGTCGCGCTGCTGCTGGCGCACGCGGGCCGGGAGACCGACGTCGGCGTCCTGCAGATGCTGCACGCGCAGGCCCTGACGGCGGTCACGCACTACGCGGCTCCCGACCGGCGCGAACAGAGCGGCCGGGACCTGGCGGCGGGTGCGCTGCACGAGCTGCGGGTGGCCGAGCCGGGTTCGGAGCACCAGCTGACCTGGGCCCGGTTCTTCGCGGCGTGCGCGGCGACCGAGGGCGACTTCCAGCTGCTGCGCGGACTGCTGGAGGGGTCGGCGCGGATCGACGGGCTGGAGGTGGACCAGGAAATGCGCTGGGACCTCCTGCTGCCGCTGGCGGCGCACGGGGCGGTGGACGAGGGCGTCCTCGCCGCGGAACTGGCCCGGGACGACACGGCGTCGGGCAAGCGGCACCAGGTCCGGTGCCTGGCGGCGCGTCCCTCGCAGGCGGTCAAGGACCAGGCGTGGGCGGCGGTCGTGGAGTCGGATGCGCTCTCCAACGCCCTGGTGGAGGCGACGATCGCGGGCATGCAGCAGTCCTCGCAGCGGGAGCTGCTGGCGGCCCACACGGGACGCTACTTCGAGGTGATCGAGCGGGTGTGGGCGGACCGGTCGATCCAGATCGCGATGGACGTCGTCAGGGGGCTCTACCCCTCGCTGCAGGGCGACGCCGCCACGCTGGAGGCCACGGACGCGTGGCTGGCCGGGCACGAGGACGCCGCCCCCGCCCTGCGCCGCCTGGTGCTGGAGTCCCGCGACGACCTGGCCCGGGCCCTGCGCGCCCAGGCGTGCGACGCGGCGGGAGCCTGACCTGCGGCGCCGCTGCCGGGGGCGCCGCCCCCGGCAGCAGCGGTCCGGGGACGCGGCGCGGCAGGCTATCGGCAGTCGAACGCCCGTACTTTAGCCCCAGCTTGTCCGCATTTGCCGACAGGCGTGTAACAGGGGTTAGCGAGGCCATGGCCTGAGGGAATCACTGCGTCATGAACCACAACGCACCCCTCCCCCTCGCCCACCTCACCGGCAACCGCCCCCGCGTGCTGACCCTCGCACAGCTGCGCGAACACGGCGTGAGCGCCTCCGACGCCGCCGAGCGGCCGTGGCGGCAGATCCTGCCCGGTGTGTTCCTGCTCCACTCCGGGCCGGCGACCAGCGAGGAGCGGCTGCACGCGGCGCTGCTGTACGCGGGGCGGCGCGGCGGGGGCGAGGGCATGATCACCGGGCTGGCGGCGCTGGCGCTGTACCGCTTCGCCTCCGCGCCGCCGCTGCTCGCCCTCGCACACATCGACGTCCTGGTGCCGGGCATCCGGCGGCTGCGGTCCACCGGCGACGTCCGCATCGTGCGTGCGCACACCCCGCCCCGGCCGCAGGAGGTCACCGGACTGCCGGTGGCGCCGGTCGCGCGGGCCGTCGCCGACGCCGTCGCGCAGCTCTCCGACGCGGGCACGGTTCGGCGGCTGCTCAGCGAGGCCGTCCGCAGCGGGCACTGCGAACCGGCGGCGATCGTACGGGAGCTGACGGTGGCCCGGCTGCTGAACCGGGAGCACGTGGTCGACGCCGTCGAGTCCCTCCTGGCGGAGGGCAGGGCCATGGCCGAGGACCGGCTGTACCACCTCGTACGGGGGCACGAGCTCCCCGACCCCGTCTGGAACGTGGACCTGCGGATCCCCGGCGGCCCGCACCTCGGCGGGGTCGACGCGTACTGGCCCGAGCACTCCGTGGCGGTGGAGATCGACACCCGCGCCCCGCGCCAGGGCGAGGACGAGGAGTGGTCCGAGTGCGTGCGCAAGCGGGAGACGCTGGAGCGGCTCGGGGTGACCGTCGTGCACATCACCCCGCGCAAGCTCCGCGACTGGCCCGAGCAGCAGGCCGCGGTCATCCGGACCGCCCTGACGGCGTCCGACGACCGCGAGCCCGCCGCCTATCTGGTGGTGCTGCCCAGGTGAGGCGAGTATTCCGGGGTGCTCCACAGCAGCCGCCCCGGGTGCAGCGCCTCCACCACCGACTCCACCCGGAAGCGGGTGCGGCGGCCGCCGTCGGTCGCGAACTCCGTCCGGGCCCGGCCGCTGAGCTGGAGGACGGCCCCCGTCTCCCAATCCGGGAAGAGCAGTCCGGCCCGCGGGTCCGCGGTCAGGTTCCCGAGGGTCAGGAACATCGCGTTCCCCGCGTAGTCCGCCCAGGCCAGCTCGGCGGGGGAGAGCACGTCCACGAAGCCGGGCAGGCCGCCGCGGTGACTTGCGTCGACCCCGTCCGCCTCCGCCGTGGTGGCGACGAAGAAGGTGTCGGCGCTCCGCACGGCATCCACCTGGCCGGGGGTCAGGGCCTCCCCGCGGCGCACGACGCCGGCCCCCTGCGCCACCCGCTCCAGCGGCTGCCGCTTCTGCAGGTACTTGGGGCAGTTGGCGAAGACCTGTTCGGCCTCGACGGCGAAGCCCCGAGGGGTCGCCGAGAGGGTCCCGTTCAGCCGCATCCGGCGCCGGGTGCGCGGGTCGAGCGCGAGGGTCCCGACGCGGGTCCCGTCCGCGGCCAGCGCCTCGGCGAGGGGGTCCGCGGCGGGTACGCCTCCCGCGACGGAGATCCGGTGCGGGCCGGTGGCCCGCACGAAGCCGGGCGGGCCGGTGAGCAGCGAGGCCCACATCCGGCCGGCTCCGTCGGCGGCCCCGACGACCAGGTGCGGCTGGAGTTCCAGGAAGGCCGCGGCGACATCGCGGATGCCCGTACCGATCGAGCGGCCGACGTGCTCGGCCGCCCCGCGTACGCCCACCCGCTCCTGCACCGCCAGCGAACCCCAGTGGTAGGCGCCGGGCATTAGAAGAACCCGCAGGTCGGCGCCCCGGCGACGGGGGCGGGCGCGCCTTCGGCCCCGGCCGGTACGGAGATCTCCAGACGGGTGCCGTCGGGGTCGTGGAAGAAGATGCCGCCGGAGGCGGCGCCCTCGCCGTGCGCGACCACACCCTCGTAGGCGAACACGACGCCCAGGCCGCGCAGCCGCTCCTCGTACCCGCGCACCTCCTCGACTCCGCCCGCCGAGAACGCCAGGTGGTGCAGTCCGGCCGCGGCCGGCGCGAAGGAGCCGGTGGCCTGCTGCCAGAGCGCGAGGGCGAGCGCGCCGTCCCGGCCGAGCAGGGCGAAGCGGCGGTCCTCCTCCTTGCCCTCGGCCAGGACCTCGAAGTCGAGGGCGTCCCGGTAGAAGGCGAGTGAGCGCTCGATGTCGGTGACGTTGAGGCCGACGTGCCCGGTGCGGAGGGTGCTGATGGCGGTGGTCATGACGGGTCCTTCCCCGAAGACTGCTTCCACGAGTTCTAACCTTCTAAATGCAATTTAAAGGTTAGAACAGGAGGCGTCAACCGCTCACGTACTCTTGAGTGGTTAGCGAGCGAGGAGACGGACATGACGACGGCGGACGCACGGCCCCTGACCGGGGAGCCGATCGCCCTCGACCTGCTGAACACCCGCTGGGTGCAGGAGGGCGAGCCCGTCGACCTCTTCGCCGGCGCCTTCGGGCTGAGCAGGGTCGAAGGGCTCGCCGTGTGGCTGGAGTCCGCCGGGCTGGCCGGCCGCTTCCGGGCCGACGCCCCCACCCTCGTCCACCTGATGACCGCACGCGAGGCACTGGCCCGCGCGGTCGCGGACCCGGCCGACGCGGGCGCCCGCGCCCTGGTCGACGCCGTACTGGAGCACGGCCGCATCCGCGCCACCCTGACCGCGCAAGGGCCGGGTGAGCGGGCCGAGTTCGACGACCCGTCCTGGGGTCCGGCCTGGACGGCCGCCCGGAACTACCTTGAGCTGCTGGCCTCCGCGCCCGATCGGATCCGCAAGTGCGCCGCGGAGACCTGCGTCCTGCACTTCCACGACACCTCGCGCAACGGCACCCGGCGCTGGTGCTCGATGTCCGCCTGCGGAAACCGGGCGAAGGCCTCGCGCCACTACGCGCGCACGCGCGAGCGCTGACGGGGCGAAATCTGTCACACCCGGGTCGGCGGACCATCCCGCACCGGTAGCGGCGCGAGGCCTCCAAGTCGACAAAGCCACTCTTCGACCCCCGAGGTTCGCACCACTGTGCCCCGATACGGCCTCACTGGCGGATGTTCCGCGCTGGCGGGTCTCCGCCACCGCAGGTCTCGGTCGATGACATCCCTCCCCAAAGACCTGTCGGTTGAGGAAAGCTGACCGGTCATCCGGCACCGAAATCCGGACCGTATCTTTCACTTACCAGGGATGCTGATGACCCTCGAATCCCCCGGCTCCATACCCGGGGCCAGACGCGTCGCGCGCGTCGCGGCCGCGGCCGGCCTGGTCGCCGCCCTCGCGGCGACCGGCGCCGCGCCCGCGTTCGCGGCGACCGGCGCGGAGACCCCGGGCACCTCGCCCGCGGTCAAGACCGCCGATCAGAAGCTCGGTTCGGCCGACGTCGAGCTCCTCCAGGAGGCCAAGGCCAAGGGTGACGCGAACGTCACCGTCATGGTCGCGACGGCCCCCGGCCAGACCAAGCAGGTCGCCGAGCAGCTGGACGCCGTCCAGGGCGCCTCGGTCGGCCGGACGTACGACAACCTCGGTTACGTGCGCGCCACCCTGCCGACCGGCAAGGCGGAGGCCGCGCTGAAGGCGGCCGCCAAGCTGTCCTCGGTGCACGGCATCGACCTGCGGCACGAGATCCAGCTGCCGGACCCGCGTCCCGACGCCGGCCGGGAGGCCGGCACGGTGAAGAAGACCGCGGCCGAGTCGTACGCGGCGCCGGACAAGGACACCCCGGCGAAGAACCCGTACAACCCGTCCTTCGAGACCGGCGCGGTCGACTTCGTCGCGAACAACCCGCAGGCCGACGGCCGCGGCGTGACCATCGGCATCATGGACTCGGGTGTCGACCTCGGCCACCCGGCCCTGCAGAAGACCACCACCGGCGAGCGCAAGATCGTCGACTGGGTGACGGCCACCGACCCGATCACCGACAGCGACGGCACCTGGCGCGCGCAGATCACCCCGGTGACCGCCGCGGGCGGCTCCTTCACCGCGGGCGGCCAGAGCTGGAAGGCGCCCGAGGGCAGCTTCCAGTGGAGCCGGTTCAGCGAGTCGATCACGGCCACCGGCGACATGGCGGGCGACGTCAACCGCGACGGTGACACCACCGACCGGTTCGGCATGCTCTACGACGCCGCCGCCGGAACCGTCCGCGTCGACACCGACCAGGACGGCGACTTCACGAACAACGAGCCGATGAAGCCGTACAAGGACGGCTACCAGATCGGCTACTTCGGCACGGACAACCCGGCGACCGAGGTCGCCGAGCGGATTCCGTTCGTGATCGAGATCCGCAAGGACGTCCCGATGGACCCGCTGGGCGGGGACTGGGTCGGCAAGAAGGCCGACTTCGTCAACATCGGCATCATCGAGTCCGAGCACGGCACGCACGTCGCCGGCATCACCGCCGCCAACGGCCTGTTCGGCGGCAAGATGAACGGCGGGGCGCCCGGCGCCAAGCTGGTCTCCTCGCGCGCCTGCTCCTGGTCCGGCGGCTGCACCAACATCGCGCTGACCGAGGGCATGATCGACCTCGTCGTCAACCGCGGCGTCGACATCGTCAACATGTCGATCGGCGGCCTGCCCGCGCTGAACGACGGCAACAACGCGCGCGCCGAGCTCTACCGCAACCTCGTCGACACCTACGGCGTCCAGCTGGTCATCTCGGCCGGCAACTCCGGCCCCGGTGTCAACACCATCGGCGACCCGGCCCTCGCGGACAAGGTCATCTCCGTGGGCGCCTCGGTCTCGAAGGAGACGTGGGCCGCGAACTACGGCTCGGGCGTGAGCACGAAGTACAACATGTTCCCCTTCTCCTCGCGCGGTCCGCGTGAGGACGGCGGCTTCACGCCGACCATCAGCGCCCCCGGCGCGGCCATCAACACCATCCAGACCTGGCTGCCCGGCGCGCCGGTGAAGGAGGCGGGCTACGCCCTGCCGGCCGGCTACGGCATGCTCCAGGGCACCTCGATGGCGTCGCCGCAGGCGGCGGGCGCGAGCGCGCTGCTGATCTCGGCCGCGAAGCAGCAGGGCATCAAGCTGACCCCGGCCTCCCTGCGGATCGCGCTCACCAGCTCCGCCAAGAAGATCGACAACGTCCCGGCGCACGCGCAGGGTTCGGGCCTGATCGACGTGAACGGCGCGTGGGAGTCCGTCCAGCGCGACGCGAAGGCCAACGAGTTCACCGTCAAGGCGCCGGTCGACACCGCGATCGACCAGTTCCTGAAGACCCCGGGCTTCGGCACCGGCCTGTACGACCGCGAGGGCGGCCTCAAGGTCGGCCAGAAGAAGGTCTACAACGTCGTCGTCACCCGCACCACGGGCGTCAAGTACGGCACCCGGCACGACCTGAGCTGGCGCAACAACGACGGCACCTTCAAGGTCGTCGGCGGCTACGACTACGTCACCCTGCCGCTGAACAAGCCCGTCACCATCAAGGTCGAGGCCAACGCCAAGACCGCCGGCGTCCACAGCGGCATCCTGCAGCTGGACGACGAGACCACCGAGGGCATCGACAAGCAGATCCTCACGACCGTCGTGGCTTCCGCCCCCCTGGCCGCGCCGTCGTTCTCCCTGTCGCAGTCCGCCTCGGTGCAGCGCAACTCGCACACGTCGTACTTCGTGACCGTTCCGCCGGGCGCCAAGAGCCTGGAGGTCGCCCTCAGCGGTCTCGCGGCGGGCGCCCAGACGCGCTTCATCGCGATCCACCCGTACGGCGTGCCGGTCGACCCGACGGCCACGACGAACTGCTACCCGAACTACGACAACCCGGCCAACACCTGCCGGCCCGACGTGCGCTCGTACCCCGAGCCGACGCCGGGCGTCTGGGAGATCGAGGTCGAGGCCCGCCGTACGTCGCCGGTCCTGGACAACCCGTACAAGCTGGACGTCTCCGTGCTCGGCGCGGCCTTCGACCCCGCGGTCAAGGTCCTGCCCGAGGTGAAGCAGGGCACCCCGGCGCCCGTCCAGTGGAGCGTCAAGAACGGCGGCGCGGCCATCAGCGGCGGCAAGCTCAAGGGCGGTCCGCTGGGCTCCGCGAAGGTCGCCAAGCCGACCATCGCCAACGGTGAGACCCACACCACCGAGATCGCGGTGCCGGCCGGCACCTCGCGCCTCGACGTCGCGATCGGCAAGGTGTCCGACACCGCCGCCGACCTCGACCTCGAGGTCTACAAGGACGGCGTCAAGGTCGGCTCCGCCGCCGACGGCGACTCCGAGGAGTCCGTGAGCCTGGTCAACCCGGCCGCGGGCACCTACACGGTCAAGGTGATCGGCTACGCGGTCCCGGCCGGCTCCACCACGTACGACTACCGCGACGTGTTCTTCTCGGCCGCCCTGGGCTCCGTTCAGGTCGACGAGGCCGCCGCGGTGAACCTCGCCACCGGCGCCACCGCGCAGGTCTCGGCGAACGTCCTGGTCACCAGCGCGGCCCCCGAGGGCCGCCAGTTCTTCGGCCAGGTCGAGCTGCTCAACGCCCGCGGCACCGCCGCCGGCACCGGCAGCGTGCAGATCGAGAAGGTCCTCCCGTAGCACCTTGCGCAGGGAACCCGAGGGGGCGGCGCTCTGACGAGCGCCGCCCCCTCGGGCCGTTCCGCGGCCCGCCACCTGCCGGGCGCGGGCACGGTGGATCCCTCCAGGGGCGGGTTTCGGCCTTCGGTCGATCATGTCCGGAGAGCGGACGCGACAGACCGGACGTCAACCCGCCCCCACCAGGCAGAACGGGCACACAGCGGGCCCAGGACAAGGCCGCCGGGCACCCGTCACGGGTGTTCGCATGCAGAACACCGTCCGGTCCTCGGACAATGGATTGGACAAGGCTCGTGGGGTCGAACGCATGATGGCCCCACGCGCGCACGCGACGTACGGATCAAGAGGAGTCAACGTGAGGGTCGGAATCGTCGGAGCCACCGGTCAGGTCGGCGCAGTCATGCGCGGCATCCTCGCCGAGCGCAAGTTCCCGGTGGACGAGCTGCGCCTGTTCGCCTCGGCCCGGTCCGCCGGCTCGACGATCGAGTGGGAGGGCCGCGAGATCACCGTCGAGGACGCCTCCACGGCCGACTACACCGGCCTGGACATCGTGCTCTTCTCCGCGGGCGGCGCCACCTCGAAGGCCCTGGCCGAGAAGGTCGCCGCACAGGGCGCCGTCGTGATCGACAACTCCTCCGCCTGGCGCAAGGACCCCGAGGTCCCCCTCGTCGTCTCCGAGGTCAACCCGCACGCGATCAAGAACCGGCCCAAGGGCATCATCGCGAACCCGAACTGCACCACCATGGCGGCCATGCCGGTGCTGCGCCCGCTCCACGACGAGGCCGGCCTGTCCGCCCTGATCGCCACCACCTACCAGGCCGTGTCCGGCTCCGGCCTGGCCGGTGTCGCCGAACTCGACGGCCAGGTCAAGGCCGTCTCCGAGGGCGCGACCGGGCTGGTCCACGACGGCGCGGCCGTCGACTTCCCCGAGCCGGGCGTCTACAAGCGTCCGATCGCCTTCAACGTGCTGCCGCTCGCGGGCTCGATCGTCGACGACGGCTCCTTCGAGACCGACGAGGAGCAGAAGCTCCGCAACGAGTCCCGCAAGATCCTGGAGATCCCCGGGCTCAAGGTCTCCGGCACCTGCGTGCGCGTGCCGGTCTTCTCCGGCCACTCCCTCCAGATCAACGCCCGCTTCGACCGCCCGATCAGCGTCGAGCGCGCCTACGAGCTGCTGAAGGAAGCGGCGGGCGTGGAGCTCTCCGAGATCCCGACCCCGCTGCAGGCCGCCGGCCAGGACGCCTCGTACGTGGGCCGCATCCGCGTCGACGAGACGGTGGAGAACGGCCTCGCGCTGTTCGTGTCGAACGACAACCTCCGCAAGGGCGCCGCGCTGAACGCGGTCCAGATCGCGGAGCTCGTCGCCGAGGAACTGCGCGGCTGACCCGCCGGGACACCGGGGAGGGCGGCCGCCACCGGCGCCCTCCCTCCCACCGGTGCGGGGGCGCGGCCCCCGCGGCGGTGCGTTCGCCCGTGGATTACTCCGGGGCGGTGACCCGTCCCCCCGTGGAAGGATGGCGGGGCAACGTCACCATCGAAGGAGATGACCGCGTGCCAGGCACGAACCTCACCCGTGAAGAGGCTCAGCAGCGTGCGAAGCTGCTCACCGTCGACTCGTACGAGATCGAACTCGATCTCAGCGGTGCGCAGGAGGGCGGCACCTACCCGTCCGTGACCACCGTGCGCTTCCAGTCGGCCGAGGCCGGGGCGGAGACCTTCATCGACCTGGTCGCCCCCGCGGTGCACGAGGTCGTCCTCAACGGCAAGTCGCTCGACGTCGCGGCCGTCTTCCGCGACTCCCGGATCGCGCTGGCGCACCTCGCGGCCGGGGCCAACGAACTGCGGGTCGTCGCGGACTGCGCGTACACCAACACCGGTGAGGGCCTGCACCGCTTCGTCGACCCGGTCGACCAGCAGGCCTACCTCTACACCCAGTTCGAGGGGCCGGACGCGCGGCGGGTCTTCGCCAGCTTCGAGCAGCCCGACCTGAAGGCCACCTTCCAGTTCACCGTGAAGGCCCCCGAGGGCTGGACGGTCATCTCGAACTCCCCGACGCCCGAGCCCGCGGACGTCAAGGACAACGTCTGGCGCTTCGAGCCGACGCCGCGCATCTCCTCGTACATCACCGCCCTGATCGTCGGCCCGTACCACGCGGTGCACAGCTCCTACGAGGGCCCCGACGGCCAGTCCGTGCCGCTCGGCATCTACTGCCGGCCCTCGCTCGCCGAGTTCCTCGACGCGGACGCGATCTTCGACGTGACCCGGCAGGGCTTCGACTGGTTCCAGGAGAAGTTCGCCTACGCCTACCCGTTCGCCAAGTACGACCAGCTCTTCGTGCCGGAGTTCAACGCGGGCGCGATGGAGAACGCGGGCGCGGTCACCATCCGCGACCAGTACGTCTTCCGCTCGAAGGTGACGGACGCTGCGTACGAGGTGCGCGCGGAGACCATCCTCCACGAGCTCGCCCACATGTGGTTCGGCGACCTCGTCACCATGGAGTGGTGGAACGACCTGTGGCTGAACGAGTCGTTCGCCACCTACACGTCCATCGCGTGCCAGGCGTACGCGGAGGGCTCGAAGTGGCCGCACGCGTGGACCACCTTCGCCAACTCGATGAAGACGTGGGCCTACCGGCAGGACCAGCTGCCGTCCACGCACCCGATCATGGCGGACATCCGCGACCTCGACGACGTGATGGTCAACT
Organism: Streptomyces sp. NRRL F-2664; assembly: GCF_000719345.1. GTDB lineage: Bacteria > Actinomycetota > Actinomycetes > Streptomycetales > Streptomycetaceae > Streptomyces. The sequence continues at coordinate 250,206 of NZ_JOFX01000002.1, read as the reverse complement.
TCGACGGCATCACCTACGCCAAGGGCGCCTCGGTGCTCAAGCAGCTCGTCGCCTACGTCGGCACGGACGCGTTCTTCCAGGGCGTGCAGGCCTACTTCAAGGCGCACGCCTTCGGCAACACCCGCCTGTCGGACCTGCTGGGCGCGCTGGAGGAGACCTCGGGCCGCGATCTGACCGCCTGGTCGAAGGCGTGGCTGGAGACGGCCGGCATCAACGTCCTGCGCCCGGAGATCACCACCGACGCCGACGGCGTGATCACCGCCTTCGGCATCCGCCAGGAGGCGCCGCCGCTGCCCGCCGGGGCGAAGGGCGAGTCGACCCTGCGCCCGCACCGCATCGCCGTGGGCCTGTACGAGCTCCAGGACGGCGCGCTCGTGCGCACCGACCGGATCGAGCTGGACATCGACGGTGCCCTGACGACGGTGCCGGAGCTGGTGGGCCGGGCCCGCCCGACCGTGGTCCTGCTGAACGACGACGACCTGTCGTACGCGAAGGTCCGCCTCGACGAGGAGTCCCTCGCGGCGGTCACCGCCCACATCGGCGACTTCGCGGAGTCGCTGCCGCGCGCCCTGTGCTGGGCCTCGGCCTGGGACATGACCCGTGACGGCGAGCTCGCCACCCGCGACTACCTCTCGCTGGTGCTCTCGGGCATCGGCAAGGAGTCCGACATCGGCGTCGTGCAGTCCCTGCACCGGCAGGTGAAGCTGGCCATCGACCTGTACGCCGACCCGGCGTGGCGGGAGGAGGGCCTGGCGGCCTGGACCGAGGCCACTCTGGAGCACCTGCGCGCCGCGGAGCCGGCCGGCGACCACCAGCTGGCGTGGGCCCGGGCCTTCGCGGCGACCGCCCGGACGCAGGAGCAGCTGGCCTTCCTGTCGGCGCTGCTGGACGGCTCGGCCGAGATCGAGGGCCTGGCCGTCGACACCGAGCTGCGGTGGGCGTTCCTGGAGCGGCTGGCCGCGACGGGTGTCGCGGACGAGCCGGCGATCGCGGCGGAGCTGGAGCGGGACGCGACGGCGGCCGGCGAGCGCCACGCGGCGACGGCGCGGGCGGCCCGCCCGACGGCGGAGGCCAAGGCCGGGGCGTGGGCCTCGGTGGTGGAGTCCGGCGACCTGCCGAACGCGGTGCAGGAGGCGGTGATCGGCGGCTTCGTGCAGACCGACCAGCGCGAGCTGCTGGCGCCGTACACCGAGAAGTACTTCGCGGCGGTCAAGGAGGTCTGGGACACCCGCAGCCACGAGATCGCCCAGCAGATCGCGGTGGGCCTCTACCCGGCGCTCCAGGTCTCGCGGGAGACGCTGGACGCGACGGACGCGTGGCTCGCCTCCGCAGAGCCGAACGCCGCGCTGCGGCGGCTGGTCTCGGAGTCCCGCGCGGGCGTCGAGCGAGCGCTGAAGGCCCAGGCGGCCGACGCCGCTGCGGCTGCCGCTGCCGCTCAGGTCTAGGGCCCCGGGCCCGATACGGGGCTCCGCCCCCGGACCCCCGCGCCTCAAACGCCGGCGGGGCTGGATCCACCAGCCGCCCGGCGTTCGGGGCGCGGGGTCCGCTCTTTCGGCCTCGCCGGCGCTCGGGGCACGGGGGCAGAGCCCCGGGAGCGCGGGGTCAGGGGCGCGCGGCGGCGGACCGGAGGGCCGTGAGGACGTGCGCCACCGCGGGAGCGGACTCGGCGCCGCGGCGGACGGCCGCGATCACGTGCCGCGTCGGCCGGTCCTGCGACAGCACACGCACCGCCACCCCCGACGCCCGGCTGGAAACCATCCGCGGGACCAGGGCCACGCCCATCCCCGCCTCGACCATGGCCAGGATCGCGGTCCAGCCCGACGCGGAGTGGGCCTGTTCGGGGACGAATCCCGCCGCCTCGCAGGCGCCCCGCGCGATCTGCGACCACGGGCCGCTGCCCCCGTAGATCCACGGATCCCCGGACAGGTCCGCCAACCGCAGGTCCGCCGCGTCCCGGAGCGGGTGCCCCGGCGGCAGCGCCACGTCCAGCGGGTCCTCCATCAGCGTGACGCGGGTGAACCGCCGGTCCCGGGCGGTGGGTGCGTGGGCGGCCAGCGACAGCGCGAGGTCCACTCCCCCGGCCGACAGCAGCTCGTACGACTCCGCGGCCTCGGTCTCGCGGACCCGGACCTCCACCCCCGGGTGGGCCGTGCGCAGGTGCGCCACCGCCGGGACCACCAGCGCGGGCACGGCGGTGGAGAACGCGCCGACCCGTACCTCCCCCACGTCCCCGGCCAGGTAGCCCGCCAGTTCCGCGTCGGCCTGCTCCAGCTGGGCGAACACCGCTTCCGCGTGCCGCAGTACGAGGTGGGCGGCGTCGGTGAGGCGGACCCGGCGGCCCTGCGCCTCCAGCAGGACCACCCCCAGTTGCCGGGCGAGGTTCGTCAGCTGCTGCGACACGGCCGAGGGCGTCATGTGCAGGGCCTCGGCCGCCCGGGTCACGGTCCCCTGTTCGGCGAGGGTGCGCAGGATCCGCAGCTTCTTGATGTCCCACTCGGTCATGGGCCCGAACCTACCGCCGGGCACTTCCCAGCCCGACCCCGCCGAGGATCAGCGCCATGCAGAGCAGTTGCACGGGCCCGGTCGGCTCGCCCAGCAGCAGCAGGCCGAGTCCGGCGACGCACACCGGCTGGAGGTAGTAGACGACTCCCGCGCGGGCCGCGCCGATCACCGAGACGGCCTTGTTCCAGGCGAAGAAGGCGACGGCGGAGGAGAACACCCCGACGTACAGCAGCGGTCCGACCGTGCCGGCGGTGACCGCGAAGCCGCCCTGGACGTGGACGGAGACGGCGTAGGCGGGGGCCAGCATCAGCGCGCCGAGGACGAAGGTGGTGATCAGGAAGGCCAGTCCGCCGAGTTCGGCGGGCTTGCGCCTGAGCAGGGCGCTGTACGTGGCGAAGGAGAGGGCGGCGGCGAACATCCACAGGTCGCCGGCGCCGAGGTCGAGGCCGATGGAGCCGTCTCCGACGAGCAGCAGCACGCCGAGGGCGGCGAGCAGCATGCCGGCGGTCCGGCGGGCGCCGAGGCGCTCGCCGCCGAGGCGGGCGTAGAGCGCCATGATGACGGGCGAGGCCGCCATGATCATGCCCATGTTGGAGGCGGACGTGGTCAGTCCGGCCTGGTGCACGAGGGTGTTGTAGAGGGTGACGCCGAACAGTGAGGCGAGGGCGACGAAGCGCAGGTGGCGTCGGATCAGGGCGCGTTGCTCCCAGGCCTGGCGGGCGGCGAAGGGCGCGACGGCGAGCAGGGCGATGATCCAGCGCCAGAAGACCGCCTGGACGGGCGGGACGCTGTCGGCCATGCCGCGGGTGGCGACGAAGCTGCCGGACCAGACGACCGTCGCGAGGAGGGCGAGGAGCACGCCGAACCCGGCGGCACCCGGCGTGCCGGTGCTGAGGGGTCCGGCGTGCGAAACGGTGCGGGCGCGGTCCGTGACGGCCACTGTGCGTCTCCCCCTCGGGGTCGGTCGGGTGGTGAGGGACCTACCGTCGCACCCGCCCATCTGTCAGGTCCATCGAAATGTTTCGATCATTCTCTTCAGGCAAACTGAACGGTTGTCGGGTGCGCGCCGTCGCGAGCTGCCCGGCGAGGGTGGCTCCGAAGGCGATCGCCATGCCGGCGACCTGGACGGCGGTGAGCGCCTGGCCGAGGGCCGCCCAGCCGATGACGGCCGCGGTGAGCGGGGAGAGGGGCCCGAGCAGGGTGACCGAGGTGGCGCTGAGCTGTCCGATGCCGCGGAACCAGAGCCAGTAGGCGAGGCCGGTGTTGATCAGCATCATGTAGCCGTAGCCGAGGAGGGCCCCACCGTCGAGCGCGGGCGGCGCGCCTTCGACGAGGGCCGCGACCGGGACGATGGCCAGCCCGCCGGCGGTGAGCTGCCAGCCGGTCATCGCCAGCGGCCCGACACCCTCGGGGCGCCCCCAGCGCTTGGTCATGACGGTGCCCGCGGCCATGGAGGCGGAGGAGACCACGCCGGCGAAGACGCCGACCACGTCGAGTGCCGCCTCGGCTGTGAGGACCACCATGCTCACCCCGAGCGCCCCCACGACGGCGGCCAGGACGGTACGCAGGCTCGCGCGCTCCCCGAGGACGAGGGCGGCGAGGCCCACGACGAACAGGGGCCCGGCGGAGCCGAGTACGGCCGCGACGCCGCCGGGCAGCCGGTAGGCGGAGAGGAACAGCAGCGGGAAGAAGGCGCCGATGTTGAGGGTGCCGAGGGCCGCGGACTTCCACCACCACTCGCCCTTGGGCAGCGTACGGGCGAGGGCGGTCAGGAGCAGTCCCGCGGGCAGGGCCCGCATGACGCCGGTGAACAGCGGCCGGTCGGCGGGGAGCAGTTCGGACGCGACGGCGTAGGTGGAGCCCCAGGAGACGGGGGCGAGGGCGGTCAGGGCGACGACGGCGGGACGCTTCATGGCGGACGGCTCCTCGGGGCGGGTGGCAAAGGGGACTGCGGGCACCGGGCGCCGGGGCTCAGACGGTGGCCGCGGCCGGCCGGCGGCCCGCGGTGACCGCCGCCGTGCCGGGGGGCTCGGCGTGCACGGCCTCGGCCGGCAGGTGGCGCTCCAGCCGCAGCAGCGCCAGGGCGGCGCCGAGCGCGGCGACGGCCAGCACGGCCCAGGGCAGGCGGCCGTCCACGGCGAGCAGGGCGGTGAAGAGGGAGGGGGCCAGGGCGGTGGCCAGCGCGTAGGACAGCTGGTAGGTGGCCAGGTAGCGGCCGCGGAGCGGTTCGGGGGCGGCAGAGACGGACAGGGCGCCGCCGGAGGGGCTGTGCATTAGTTCGCCCAGGGTGTAGACGACGACGATGACCAGCAGGGCGGCCAGGGTGGCGCTCTGGCCGGGGCGCAGCGTGCCGAGGACGATCTGTCCGAGGAAGGCGGCGGCGAAGAGCACCGCACCGAGGGCGGCCGAGCGGGTGCGGCGGGCGCCGGAGCGGCGGACCCGGCCCGCGACGAGCACGCCGATACCGGCGCACAGGGCGGTGTTGAGGGTGAAGGCGGCTCCGGTGAGGGAGTGGGGGGCCGCCAGCCAGGTGGAGAGGTAGAGCGGGAAGAGCACGGAGAGGGCGGCGTAGCCGAGTGCGGTGAGGAAGTTGGCGGCGGTGAGCCCGAGGAAGGGGCGGTCGCGCAGGACCATCCGGTAGCCGGCGGCCGGCCGCCCGGCGGAGGGCCCGGCGGGGACCGGGCGGACCCGGCCGACGAGCAGTCCGGCGAGGGCGAAGGCCGCGGAGTTGGCCCAGGCGGTGCCGGTGAATCCGCCGGTGCCCCACAGCGCCAGCACTCCGGAGACGAGGAGGGCGCCCGCGCCCATCCCGGCGTTCTGCAGGGCCCGGGTGGAGGCCTGCAGCCGGTCGCGGGCGGGGCCGTGCGCCACCTCCCCGATCAGGGACTGCTGGACGACGGGGAAGGAGCGGTCGGCGAGCGCGGTGACCAGGGCGACGGCCGCGAAGGCGGGCAGGGAGCCGGCGAAGGGGTAGAGGGCGAAGCCGACCGCCCGGACTGCGTGGAGCAGCAGGCTGAGCCGCTGGGCGCCGAACCGGTCGACGGCCGAGCCGGCCAGCGGCATGAAGGCCAGCCCGGCCACCGCGGTGACCGTCAGGACCAGGCCCACGAGGGTGAAGGAGAGGCCGGTGACGTGGTGGAAGAAGACGAGCGAGAACGGAACGTACATGCCGGTCCCGATCGCGCCGATACCGATGCCGAGGAGAAGCGACCGCTCCCCCGCGACCTTCGCCTCCCCGGTTGTCGGCGTCCTGTCCCTGAACACTGCCACGACGGTCCCTCCCCCGATTCAGTTGCCGGTAAGTAGCTTACCGCTAAGCTACTTACCGTCAAGCCACTTTCTTGCGACCGATCCTGCCGAGCCGGAATACTGCGTTCATGAGTGAGGACAAGGACCCGCCGGACGCGGTCGACGCGATCACGGCCCAGTGGTTCGCCGTGCGCCCCGACCTGGACACGACCCCCATGGCCGTCTTCGGGCGCATCTACCGGATCGCCAAGGCCATGGGCGACGCCATGGAGGAGCGCTACCAGCGCTTCGGCATCTCGCGCGGGGAGTTCGACGTCGTCGCCACACTGCGTCGCTCGGGCGCCCCGTACACGCTCTCGCCCCGCCAGCTCTCGGCCACGCTCATGCTGACGACGGGCGGTATGACGGGGCGGCTGGACAAGCTGGAGAAGGCCGGGCTGCTGTGCCGCAAGCCCGATCCGCACGACCGGAGGGGACTGCAGGTGACGATCACCGATCGCGGCCTCGCGCTCATCGACGAGGCCGTCACCGCCGGCCTGGAGGTGCAGCGCGCCGCACTCACCGGGCTCACCGACGAGGAGGTCGGCCGGCTGACCGGGCTGCTCCGCAAGCTGTTGGCCGGCGTCTGAGGACATGACCGGGCGCCGGGGGTCGACGCACGGCCGACGAGGATCGGCGGTGCGGACCCCCGGCGCCCGGGGAGGTCACGCGGCTGCGACCCCCGAGGGGGCCGCAGCGGGTCAGGCCTGCTTCTTCTGCGGCTTGTCCGACTTGTCGAGGACCATCACGAGGCCCACGATGACCAGGAAAATCACGAGCGGCAGGGCCACGTACAGGCCGAGCGTCTCGCCGATGCTCAGGCCCGGGCCCGGGTCGTCGCCGTCGTCGCGGGTCAGCGCGAGGGCCGGAGACGTCATCAGCAGCATCATCAGCGTCGTTCCGGCCGAGACGGCGCCGGCGCGCAGAGCGTTCTTCTTGTCCACGGTGCAAACGTAGCGAACACCTAAACGCGGCGCGCGCCCGGGGGTGCCGTACGGGGACCCGCCCCCTCCCGGACCGCGCTGAGCAGCGCGTTCGCCCGGGGGGAGGCCATCAGCTCGGCCAGGGTCAGGGGCTTGCCCGAGGCATCGGCGAGGGGCAGCCGCCAGTTGGGGTACTGGTCCCAGGTGCCCGGAAGGTTCTGCGGCCGCCGGTCGCCCACCGCGTCCGGCAGCCATACGCCGACCATGCGCGCGGGGGTGCGCAGCAGGAAGCCGTACAGGGCCTGGACGGCTGCCTCCTCGCCCTTGGTGTCGAGGCCGAGCCCGTCCAGTAGCTCCAGCCACTCGGCGGTGTCGGCGGCGTCCTCGGCCCTTTCCTGCTCGGCCGGCCGCGTCAGCAGGCCGAGGCGGTCGCGCAGTTCCACATGGCCGCCGGCCAGCTTCGCCGCCGTGGGCGGCAGGTCGTGGGTGGTGACGGTGGCCATGCAGTCCGCCCGCCAGGCCTCCGGGGCGAGCGGGCCGCCGTCGCCCGCCCAGTCCCGTTCGAACCACAGCACCGACGTGCCGAGCACCCCGCGCCGGGCCAGCTCGCGGCGCACGTGCGGCTCCACCGTCCCGAGGTCCTCGCCGATGACCGGGGCACCGGCCCGGTGGGCCTCCAGGACCAGGACCGCCAGCATGGCCTCGCCGTCGTAGCCGACGTACGTGCCCTCGGCGGGCGGCGTCCCCTCGGGGATCCACCACAGCCGGAAGAGGCCCATGACGTGGTCGATGCGCAGCGCGCCCGCGTACCGGAACACCCCGCGCAGCAGGGCCCGGAACGGCGCGTAGCCGGTGGCGGCCAGCCGGTCCGGCCGCCAGGGCGGCAGACCCCAGTCCTGGCCACGCGCGTTGAAGGCGTCCGGCGGGGCGCCGACCGAGGTGTCGCGGGCGTGGAAGGAGCCCGTGACCACGTCGGAGCCGTCGGGGTGCACCCCGACGGCGAGGTCGTGCACGATGCCGACGGCCATCCCCGCCCCGCGCGCGGCCCGCTGGGCGGCGGCGAGCTGGCCGTCCGTCAGCCAGACCGTCCACCGGTGGAAGTCGGCCCGCCGCCCCGGTTCCTCGCCCGCGGCGGCCGCGCACCAGGCCGCGTGCTCGTCCAGCGCGGCGCCCTGCTCCGCGCAGAACCGCCCGTACTCCGCTTCCCGTTCGGCGGTCCGCGGGACGGTGTACAGCAGTTCCAGGGCCCGGCGCTTGAGGTCCCAGACCGCGTCCCGGTCGATCAGCGCACCCTTCTCCAGCACCTCCCGGCGCAGCTGCCCGCCCTGCGCCGCCAGGTCGGCGAGTGCCCCGCGCTCGGGGCAGTCGGCGTATTCGGGGACGTCCTCGATGCGCAGGTGGACGGGGTCGGGGAAGCGGCGCGAGGACGGCCGGTACGGCGAGGGGTCCGTCGGGGCGCCCGGCACGGCCGCGTGCAGCGGGTTGACCTGGATGAAGTCCGCGCCGTGGGTCCGGGCGGCCCAGCGGGCCAGCTCCGCCAGGTCGGCGAGGTCGCCCATGCCCCACGAGCGGTCCGAGAGCAGCGAGTAGAGCTGGACGAGCAGCCCGTGGGCCCGTTCTGGTGCGGCGGGGGCCCGGTCCGGGGCGACGACGAGCACGGCCTCGGTACTGCGTCCGTCCGGTGACTCGGCGCTCACCCGGTGGACGCCCAGGGGCAGCCCGGGACTCCACGGCACGCTCGCGCCCGAGTCCTCCAGGACCACCCGGATCCGGGTGCCGGGCGGCAGCGCCGCGAGGACGGGCGGTTGCGCGGAGGGCGCGCCCTCCGTCCGCCAGTGCACCACCGTCGGCGGGAGGAGCCGTTCGGCCTGCTCCCGTTCGGCCCGGTCGGCCTGCGCCCGGAGGTCCTCGGGGTCGCCGACGGCCACGCCGAGCAGGCCGAGGACGGCTCTGACGGTGGCCTCGGGGGTCGGGACGGTGACGTCCGCTGCGGGCCGGTAGGCGGTGGCGATGCCGTGGAGGGCGGCGAGCCGGGCCAGGTCGTCCATGGACGGGCGCTCCTTCGTGCGTGCGGGCAGGCGGGGATGAGGGTGGGTCAGAAGCGTGGAGCACAGAAGCGGGACGCCGCCGGGGAACACCGCAGCCATACCCACTCGGAGGGATCGCATTCCTGTCGCATCCGGGGCAGATCACCCACCCGCATTGACACTCAAGCCGCACGGGTGGTGGGCTCGGGCTCATTCGTGCGAGTGGGGGACGTCTCGGGACGAGGAGGCTCTGTGCAGCTCAGGGGCAGGAAACGGTCGACCGCCGCCGCCATCGCGGTGATCGGGTCGCTGCTCGGCGGCGCCGTGGCCTCCGCGCCGCCCGGCTTCCTCGCGGGCCCCTCCGTGCCGGACGTGCCGACACCCGCCCCGGGGGCCGCCGGTGCGGGCGGCGTCGGCGCGAACGGCGCCGTCGGCCCCGTGCTCGACCCCGGCGGCGACACCCCCCGGGCAGCCTCCGAAGGGCCCGCCGTGTGGCCCCGGCCGCAGTCGATGGCCGCCGATCAGGCACGCGAGCTGGCGCTGGGCACGGAGGCCGTACTGGTGGCCCCCGCCGACGCGGATCCGTACGCGGTCCAGGTGGTGCGCGAGGCCCTGCGCCGGGCCGGCGTGAAGACCCTGCACGAGCCCGGGCCCGGGGAGCCGCTGCCCGAGCGGGGCACCCTCGTACGGCTCCAGGACGCGGCCGCCCAGGAGGCACTGCTGGCGCTCGGTGCGACCGGGGCCGCGGACCTGCCGCACGGCGGCTACCGGCTGGCCGTGGGACGGCCGGGCGGGCGCGACACGGTCGCCCTGGCCGGCGTCGGCGAGGAGGGGCTCTTCCACGCGGCGCAGACGCTGCGTCAGCTGCTCGCCGCCCACCGCGGGAAGGTACCGGGCGTCCTGGTGCGGGACTGGCCGGCCGCACCGGTGCGCGGGATCACCGAGGGGTTCTACGGGCAGCCGTGGACCCAGCAGCAGCGCCTGGCCCAGGTGGACTTCATGGGCCGCACCAAGCAGAACCGGCTGCTGATCGCGCCCGGCGACGACACGTACCGCACGACGGGCTGGCGCGAGGACTACCCGCGGGAGCAGCAGGAGGAGTTCCGCGCGCTGGCCGAGCGGGCCCGCGCCAACCGGGTCGTCCTGGCCTGGGCCGTCACGCCGGGACAGTCCATGTGCCTGGCGTCGTCGGCCGACCGGGCGGCGCTCGCCCGGAAGCTGGACGCGATGTGGGACCTGGGCTTCCGCGCCTTCCAGGTGCAGTTCCAGGACGTCAGTTACACCGAATGGGGCTGCCGGGCGGACCGGGAGCGCTACGGGAGGGGCCCGGAGGCGGCCGCGAAGGCGCACGCGGAGGTCGCGAACGAACTGGCCGCGCACCTGGCCGCCCGGTACCCGGGGGCGCCCGCCCTGTCGCTGCTGCCGACCGAGTACTACCAGGAGGGCGCCACCGCCTACCGGACCGCACTCGCCCGCACGCTGGACGCGCGGGTGGAGGTGGCCTGGACGGGCGTCGGGGTCGTACCGCGCACGATCACGGGCCGGGAACTGGCCGGGGCACGCTCCGCGCTGGGACACCAGCCGCTGATCACCATGGACAACTACCCGGTGAACGACTGGGATCCCGGCCGGATCTTCCTCGGCCCCTACGCGGGCCGCGAACCGGCGGTGGCGGGCGGTTCGGCGGCGCTGCTGGCCAACGCCATGCAGCAGCCCGTCCTGTCGCGCATCCCGCTCTTCACGGCTGCCGACTTCGCCTGGAACCCGCGCGGCTACCGGGCCGGGGAGTCGTGGCAGGCGGCGGTGCGCGACCTGTCGGGGTCCGACCCGCGCGAGCGCGAGGCGGTGGCGGCGCTGGCCGGGAACACCACCGCGTCCGGGCTCAAGCAGGAGGAGTCGGCGTACCTGCGGCCGCTGGTGGAGCAGTTCTGGAAGGCACGTGCCGCGGGGGATCCGGCGGCCGGGGCCGCCCTGCGCAAGGCGTTCACGGTGATGCGCGAGACTCCCGACCGGCTGACGGCCCTGTCGGACGAGGCGGGCCCCTGGATGGAGCGGCTCGCGCAGTACGGAACGGCCGGCGAACTGGCCGTGGACGTCCTGCAGGCCCAGGCGCGCGGGGACGGTGCGGCCGCCTGGCAGGCCTCCCGCTCCCTCGCCGAGGCCCGCCGGGCGCTGGCCGAGCCGGGCCCGGCCCAGGTCGACAAGGCGGTCCTGGATCCGTTCCTGAAGCAGGCGGCGGCCGAGGCGGACGCCTGGACCGGCCTGGCCCGCACGGCCGGCACGGTGGCGAAGGACGGGCAGTCCTGGACGGTCCGGCTGGACGCCGTACGCCCGGTGTCGGCGGTGACAGTGATGACGGACCCGCTCGGGGGCGGCACGCGCGGCGCCGTGGTGGAGGTCCACATACCGGGCGAGGGCTGGCGCAAGGTCGCCGACGCGGCGGCGTCCGGCTGGACCCAGGCCGACACGGCGGGCCTGCGCGCGGACGCGGTTCGCCTGGCCTGGGCCGGGGACGCGCCCGTGGTGCACCAGGTGGTCCCGTGGTTCGGGGACGGCCCCCGGGCCCGCTTCGAGCTGGCGGACGGCGGCCGGGCCGACGCCGAGATCGGCGGCGCGGCGCAGCGGGTCACGGCGCAGCTGTCCGCGCTGGGTCCCGGGGAGGTCCGCGGACCGCTGACGGCGCAGCCGCCGGCGGGCATAGAGGTGCGCCTGCCGCAGACCGCGGTGGTGCCGCGCGGCGGCCGGGCGTCGATCCCGCTGGAGGTCCTCGTCGCCGCGAACACCCCGCCCGGCAGCTACCGGATCCCGGTGGCCTTCGACGGGGAGACCCGCACGCTGACGGTGCGGGCGGTGCCCCGGACCGGCGGACCGGATCTGCTGCGCACGGCGCGGGCGAGCTCGTCGGGGAACGAGACCGCCGCGTTCCCCGCCTCGGCGGCCGTGGACGGCTCGCCCTCCACCCGCTGGTCGTCACCGGCGGCGGACGGCGCGTGGTGGCAGGCGGAGCTGCCCGCCCCGGCCCGGGTCGGACGGCTGGAGCTGCACTGGCAGGATGCGTACCCGTCGGCCTACCGGGTGGAGACCTCCGCCGACGGGGTGACCTGGCGGCCGGCCGCGTCCGTCACCGGGTCCCGCGGCGGTCGCGAGTCCCTGCGGCTGGACGCGCCGGCAGCGGACACCCGCTTCCTGCGGGTGACCTGCGAGCGCCGTGCGACGCGCTACGGCTGCTCGCTGTGGTCGGCGGAGGCCTACGCGGTCACGCCGTAGGTCGTGGCCGCGCGGTCCCGCCCGCCCTCCGGGCGGCCGGCGCAGCGCAGGGGCGGGGCGATCCGTCCGGCGGTTGCTACGAGGCCGCGACGCCGATCCCGATCCGTTCCAGCGCGTCGTCGGCACCGTAGGGCTGCAGGTAGGGCATCCACCGGGGGTCGCGGTGCCCGGTGCCGATGATGCGCCAGGCCAGCCCCGAGGGCGGGGCAGGCTGGTGGCGCAGGCGCCAGCCCAGTTCCAGCAGGTGCCGGTCGGCCTTGACGTGGTTGCAGCGCCGGCACGCCGCGACGACGTTGTCCCAGACGTGCTGTCCGCCCCGGCTGCGCGGAATGACGTGGTCGACGCTGGTGGCGACGGCGCCGCAGTACATGCAGCGGCCTCCGTCCCGCGCGAACAGGGCGCGCCGGGTGAGTGGAACGGGCCCCCGGTAGGGGACCCGCACGAAGCGCTTGAGCCGTACCACGCTGGGCGCGGGGACGACCCTTGTCGCGCTGTGCAGATAGGCGCCGGATTCCTCCAGGGAGACCGCTTTGTTCTCCAGGACGAGGACGAGCGCGCGGCGGAGCGGTACGACGCCGAGGGGCTCGTACGACGCGTTGAGGACCAGGACGTGCGGCACGGACTGCCTCCTTGTACGCCGGCGGCGCGTGGCTCGCGCCGGGACGATCTGCTCTCCAGTCTCTCCTTACGGCTGGTCGAAGCGCCACCACTCGCCCGTAACGGGTCCGAGGTGTTTTCAACCACAGTCGGTCATCCCCGGGTGAGTCTGGTCTCTCCCTCGAACAGGGCGCCAAGGTGGAGGGATTGCCCCGTTAGTGTGGATGGTCTGCCCCGCACATCCGCCCGCGGACTCCGTCCGAGGGGACCCCCGGCGGGCAGACCGCTACATCTGGAGGTTCCTGTCGTGCCCTGGCCCGCCGCTCTGCTGCCGCTGGCAGCCGATGTCCCGGACGCGCCCGCCTCGGTCAAGGAGGCGCAGGAGAGCGTCACCGAGGCCGCCAGCTTCATCGAGCAGAACTGGGCCACCTGGCTGAGCATCGGTCTGCGGATCCTGCTGATCGTGGTGATAGCCGCCGTGGTCCGCTCGGTCGTCCGCAAGGCGCTGACCAAGCTCATAAACCGGATGAACACCAGCGCCGAGGCGGTCGAGGGCACCGCGCTCGGCGGGCTGCTGGTCAACGCCGAGCGGCGCCGCCAGCGGTCCGAGGCGATCGGGTCCGTGCTGCGGTCGGTGGCGTCCTTCCTGATCCTCGGCACGGCCGCGCTGATGGTCCTCGCCGCCCTGAAGATCGATCTGGCCCCGTTGCTGGCCAGTGCCGGTGTCGCCGGTGTAGCCATCGGTTTCGGTGCGCGCAACCTGGTGACGGACTTCCTCTCCGGCGTCTTCATGATCATGGAGGACCAGTACGGCGTGGGTGACAAGATCGACGCCGGGGTGGCGTCGGGCGAGGTCATCGAGGTGGGCCTGCGGGTGACGAAGCTGCGCGGGGACAACGGCGAGATCTGGTACGTGCGCAACGGCGAGATCAAGCGGATCGGCAATCTCAGCCAGGGCTGGGCGACCGCGACCGTGGACGTGCAGGTGAAGCCCTCGGAGGACCTCACGCGGATCCGCGAGGTGGTGCAGCAGGTCGCCGACTCGCTGGCGAAGGAGTCGCCCTGGGACGAGCGCCTGTGGGGTCCGGTGGAGGTGCTGGGCCTGGACGAGGTGCTGCTCGCCTCGATGACGGTGAAGGTGTCCGCGAAGACGATGCCGGGCCAGCAGTTCGCGGTGGAGCGCGAGCTGCGCTGGCGGATCAAGGAGGCCTTCGACGCCGCGGGCATCCGGATCATCGGCGGCGTGCCGGCCACGGACGACGAGGACGGGGCCCCGGCGGACCCGACGGCCTCCGTCGCCGCGCCCTCCGCGCTGGCGAACCCCGCCTCGCCGCAGTCCCTGGCCACCGCCCCGATCCCGTCCCCGTCCGGACCGCGGATCACCAAGTAGCCTCCACGCCACTGCTCCCGCTGCCCCGCGGGCGGGGTCCGCACGGACCCGGCCCGCGGGGCAGCGGCGTTGACACGGGCCGACACCAATAGGAAAGTTACCTGACAGACCTCGGTGAGGAGAGCCGCATGCCCGCCGCCACACCCGGAACGCCCAGCCTGCTGCGCGCCATGAACGACCGGGCCGCTCTCGACCTCCTCCTGGCGCACGGCCCCCTGTCGCGGACCCGCATCGGCCACCTGACCGGGCTGTCCAAGCCGACCGCCTCCCAGGTGCTGGCCCGGCTGGAGGCCGCCGGCCTGGTCGTGGCCACCGGCACGGACGGCGGCCGCCCCGGCCCCAGTGCCCAGCTGTACGCCGTCAACCCGCGGGCCGCGTACGTCGGCGGCCTCGACGTCACCCCGGAGCGCATCCTCGCGGCCGTCGCCGACCTCACGGGCACCGTCGTCACCACCCACGAGGTCCGCTGCGCCGGTGGCGCCGACGCCGTGCACCAGGTGGCCGAGGCCCTCGACGGGGCCGTCGAGGCCGCCGGGCTGCACCGTTCGGACCTGCACCGCGTGGTCGTCGCCACGCCCGGCGCCTTCGACCCGCAGACCGGCCGGCTGCGCTACGCCGGCCACCTCCCCGGCTGGCACTCCCCCACCCTCCTCGACGACCTGGCGGCAGCCCTGCCGATGCCCGTCGCGTACGACAACGACGTCAACCTCGCCGCCGTCGCCGAGCAGCGCCTCGGCGCGGCCCGCGGCCGCGAGGACTTCGTCCTGCTGTGGAACGAGCAGGGCCTCGGCGCCGCCCTGGTCCTCGGTGGGCGGCTGCACCGCGGCCGGACCGGCGGCGCGGGGGAGGTGGGCTTCCTGCCCGTGCCGGGCCGCCCCCTGGTCCGCCGGGTCACCCGGGCGAACTCCGGCGGCTACCAGGAGCTGGCCGGCGTGGCGGCGCTGCCCCGGCTCGCCGCGGAACTGGGCGTCGAGACCCCCTCGGACACCACCGCGTCCCCACCCGGCGCGCCGTACGGCCCGGCGGTCGCGGCCGCCGTCGCACTGCTCGCGCGGGCCGCCGCCGCGCCCGAGGGGGCGCACCTGCGCTTCCTCCAGGAGTACGCCACCGCCCTGGCCACGGGCCTCGCCTCGCTGGTCGCCGTAGTGGACCCGGAAGTCGTGGTGCTGGCCGGGGCCGCGATCAGCGCCGGCGGCCGACCGCTGCACGCGCTGCTGGAGGCCGAGCTCGCCGAACTGGCCCCGTCCTGCCCCCCGCTCGTCCCGGGTGAAGTCCTGGAGCGGCCCGTCCTGCACGGCGCGCTGGAGAGCGCGCTGGCCGTCACCCGCGACGAGGTCTTCGACACCTCCCGGCCCCACAGATCCACCCCTGTGACCGTCCCCCCGGCTGGACGCCCGGACATGGACTGAGTCCTGCAAGGGGGTGCACCGCACCGAGCGGAACCGACCGGAACCCGACCGGAACGGACCTGACCCCGACCATGGCCGTGACCGTGCCGGTCCCGGCCCCGGTGACCGCCCTCTCCCCGTCGCCCCGGAGGCGTTCGTCGAGGGAGTCACCCCGACCGGCGTGAAAGGCTGACGACGTTGAAACTCGCAGTGGTGGGCGGCGGTTCCACCTACACCCCCGAACTCATCGACGGCTTCGCACGGCTGCGCGACACCCTCCCGGTCGGCGAGCTGGTGCTGATCGACCCGGCCGCCGACCGGCTGGAGCCGATCGGCGCCCTGGCCCGCCGGATCCTCGCCCGGCAGGGCCACGCCGGCCTCGTCACCACGACCACCGACCTCGACGCGGGCGTCGCCGGGGCCGACGCGGTCCTCCTCCAGCTGCGCGTCGGCGGGCAGGCCGCCCGGCTCCAGGACGAGACCTGGCCGCTGGAGTGCGGCTGCATCGGACAGGAGACCACCGGCGCGGGCGGGCTCGCCAAGGCCCTGCGCACCGTCCCGGTGGTCCTCGACATCGCCGAACGGATCCGCCGGGCCGCCCCCGAGGCCTGGATCATCGACTTCACCAACCCGGTCGGGATCGTCACCCGGGCCCTCCTGCGGGACGGGCACCGGGCCGTCGGCCTCTGCAACGTCGCCATCGGCCTGCAGCGCAAGTTCGCCGCCCTGCTCGGGCTCGCTCCCGCCGACGTCCACCTGGACCACGTGGGCCTCAACCACCTCACCTGGGAGCTGGCCGTGCGCAAGGGCGGCCCGGACGGCGAGGACCTGCTGCCCGGCCTGCTCGCCGCGCACGCGGAGGCCGTCGCCTCGGACCTGCGGCTGCCGCGGACCGTGCTGGACCGGCTGGGCGTCGTCCCCTCGTACTACCTGCGCTACTTCTACGCCCACGACGACGTCGTACGGGAACTGGGGACCAAGCCCTCGCGCGCCGCCGAGGTCGCCGCGATGGAGCGCGAACTGCTCGCCCTCTACGCGGATCCGGCGCTCGACGAGAAGCCCGCGCTGCTGGCGAAGCGGGGCGGCGCCTTCTACTCGGAGGCGGCCGTGGACCTGGCGGCCGCACTGCTCGGCGGCGCCGGCTCCGCCGTGCAGGTGGTCAACACCCTCAACAACGGCACCCTGCCCTTCCTGCCCGACGACGCCGTCGTCGAGGTCCAGGCCCGCGTCCGCGCCGCCGGCGGCACCGGCCCCGTACCGCTGCCGGTACCGCGGCTGGACCCGCTGTTCTCCGGGCTGGTCCAGCACGTGACGGCGTACGAGGACCTCGCGCTGGACGCGGCCCTGCGGGGCGGCCGCGACCGCGTGTTCAAGGCGCTGCTGGCGCACCCGCTGATCGGCCAGTACGACCTGGCCGAAGGGCTGACCGACCGGCTCCTCGCGCACAACAAGGAGCACCTGCCATGGGCGTGACCCTCCCTCCGGTCCTGGCGATCGACGCGGGCAACAGCAAGACCGACGTCGCCCTCGTCGGCCGCGACGGGTCCGTGCTGGCCAAAGGGCGGGCCGGCGGCTTCCAGCCGCCCCGCACCGGGGTGGCGCCGGCCGTGGACGTCCTCGCCGAGGCACTGGCCTCGGCGGGGCTGCACACCGGCGGCGCCCGGCCCGTCGCGGCGCACGTGTCCGCCTGCCTCGCCAACGCCGACTTCCCGGTGGAGGAGCGGCTGCTGGCGCAGGAGATCGGGCGCCGCGGCTGGGGGCGGTCCACCGCCGTGCACAACGACACCTTCGCGCTGCTGCGCGCCGGACTGCCCGCGGGCGCCGAGCCGCGCGGCGTCGCGGTCGTGTGCGGGGCGGGCATCAACTGCGTCGGCATGACCCCGGACGGGCGGACCGCGCGCTTCCCCGCGATCGGGCGGATCTCCGGCGACTGGGGCGGCGGGGGCGGGCTGGCCGAGGAGGCCCTGTGGTGCGCGGCCCGGGCGGAGGACGGGCGGGGCGCGGCCACGGAGCTGGCCCGGGCGCTGCCCGCCCGTCTCGGCCACGCCTCGATGGCCTCGCTGATCGAGGCGCTGCACCTCGGCCGCGTACCGGCCGCACGGCGGCACGAACTGGCGCCGGTGATGTTCGAGGTGGCCGCCGCCGGGGACGCGGTGGCGCTGTCGCTGGTGGACCGCCAGGCGGACGAGGTCGTCGCCATGGCCGTGGTGGCGCTGGGTCGGCTGGGACTGTTGGGCGAGGAGGTGCCGGTGGTGCTGGGCGGCGGAGTGCTGACTGCCCGGCACGCGCGGCTCGACGACCGGATCGCGGCGGGCCTCGCCGAACGGGCCCCGCGCGCCCGCGTCACCGTCGTCACGGCGCCCCCGGTCCTGGGCGCCGCACTGCTGGGCCTGGACGCGGTCGGGGCCTCGGCGCAGTCCCACGGAAATCTCCGTGCCCATTTCGGGTGAACCGGCCCCGGGAGGCGCCCGGTCTGGAACCGTTGCGCCCGTAAGGACGTATTGACGGTGAAGGGGTGACGAAAGGCACCCGCGGGGGCGGATCGCCCCGGATCCAGCACCGGGTGCTGTGGTCCACCGGCACTACGGCCATACTGCTGCTGCGCAGGGGGACCCCCGGCGCCGACTGGGGGACGACAGGACCGAGGGGGAGGTCACCGTGGCAATCACTTCACGCGCGCCCGCGCCCGGGGGTGGTGCCTCCGCGCCGCCCTCCGGTGCGCCGGCGCCGTCGCCCGGCGGGCCACCGGGACGGCGCACCGCCTGGTCCGAGGGAGTGCAGCGGCTGCGCGAGGCGGCCACCACCGAGCCGGGCCGGCTGCGGATCATCGGCGCCGTACTGGCCGCCCTGATCATGCTGTTCGGCATGGTCAGCGTGTGGGAGGTCGCCGAGCGGGCCACCGCCGCCGACGATGTGGTGGGACGCAGCCAGCCGCTGAGCGCCGACGCGGCCAGCATCTACCGCTCGTTGGCCGACGCCGACACCACCTCCTCCAGCGGCTTCCTGCTCGGCGCGCAGGAGCCGCGCGAGGTCCGCGAGCGCTACGAGAAGGACATCGCCAACGCCTCCCGCCTGCTGGTGAGTGCCGCCGCCAACACCGGCGGCAGCGAGGAGTCCCGCCGGCAGATCACCCTGCTGAGCGAGCAGCTGCCGCGCTACACCGGGCTGATCGAGCAGGCCCGGGCCACCAACCGACAGGGCCTGCCGCTCGGCGGCGCCTACCTCCGCT
Organism: Streptomyces sp. NRRL F-2664; assembly: GCF_000719345.1. GTDB lineage: Bacteria > Actinomycetota > Actinomycetes > Streptomycetales > Streptomycetaceae > Streptomyces. Next base: position 231,595 of record NZ_JOFX01000002.1, on the reverse strand, counting down.
ACGCCAACGAACAGATGACGACCCAGCTGCTGCCGGCCGCCCAGCGGCTCTACGAGGCGGAGACCCGGCGGCTGTACACCGACGACGACGACGCCCGCGCCTGGCCCGTGGGCTCGCTGGGCCTCGGCCTGCTCGCCCTGGCCGCCCTGGTGTGGGCGCAGCGGCGCAACTACCGGCACACCAACCGGGTGTTCAACCACGGTCTGGTGGCCGCGACCGCGGCCTCCGCCGTGGTGCTGCTCTGGCTGTCCGTCGGCCACACGGTGGCGCGTTCCTCGCTGAGTGAAGCCCGCACGGACGGGCAGGAGTCGATGAAGGTGCTCAACGACGCGCGGATCGCCTCCCTCCAGGCCCGCGCGAGTGAGAACCTGACTCTGATCGCGCGGGGCGCCGTACTGGCCGAGGACAAGAAGTCCGACAAGTACGACGTGGACTTCGCGAACAACATGAAGCAGCTGGACGCGGGGCTCGCGACCGCGCTGCGGCTGGCCGACGACGAGGACGGCCGGTCGCCCGTGAGCCGCGCCGTGGACGGCGTGGAGCAGTGGAAGCAGCGGCACGCGGCGGCCCGGGAGGCGGACTTGAAGGGCGACTACGAGGCCGCGCTGTCCCAGGTCGTCGGCGACGAGCAGCACAAGGAGAGCAGCGGCGCCGCCTTCGACACGGTGGACGCCTCCCTGGACCGGGCCGTCGCCCATGAGCAGCGGGAGTTCACGCGCGCGGCCCGGGACGGGATCGGCGCGCTGGGCGGCCTGGTGACGGGTTCGGCGGTCCTGGTGGTCGCCGGCGCGACAGCGGCCCTGCTCGGTATCGGGCGCAGGCTGTCGGAGTACAGGTGAGAGCGATGCGGATACGGGCGAGGCGGGCCGCCGGGGGCCAAGGGGAGTACGACCGCCGTGCGCAGCACGGGGAACACGTGCGGCACAAGGCACTCGGAGACCACGGGGCGGGTGAGGAACACAGCGTGCTCGGGGATCACGGGGTGCTCGGGGAACACCGGGCCCGCACGCGGACCCGGGGCCGGGCGTCCGGGTTCCGGCGGGCCGCCGGACGGCTGCGCGGCTGGGGCGGCGTGAGCGCGATGGCCGTCGCCTGCGCGGTGACGGCCGCGGCGGTGCTGCTGCCGCTGGCCCACGCGACCCCGGACACCGCACCGGGCGTGCCGCGCCGACCCGCCTCGGCGGTGGCGGCCCCGGCGGCGCCATGGGTCCTCACCGACACCTGCCAGGACCCCGAGGCCAGCCTGCGCCCGTCCGACGTGGACGGGGCGGCCATCGCGCGGATCAAGGCGGCGGGCAAGCTCGTCGCGGGTGTGGACCAGAACAGCTTCCGCTGGGGGTACCGCAACCAGACCGCGGAGGGCGGCCGCCTCGACGGCTTCGACATCGACCTGGTCAAGGCCATCGCCAAGGACATCCTGGGCGACGAGAACGCGGTCATCTACCGGGCCATCCCCACCAGCCAGCGCATCCCCGCCCTGCAGGAGGGCCGCGTCGACATCGTCGTGCGGACCATGACCATCAACTGCAAGCGGCTGGAGGACGTCGCCTTCTCGACGGCCTACTTCGAGGCGGGACAGCAGGTCCTGGCCCCCAAGGGGTCGCCGATCACCGGGTACGACGCCTCCCTGAAGGACAAGCGGATCTGCGTCGCGGCCGGTTCCACTGCGGAGAGCGCGCTCAAGGCGCAGTCGTACGGAGCACAGCCGGTCACCGTCGCCAACCAGCTGGACTGCCTGGTCCGGCTGCAGCTGCACCAGGTCGACGGCATCATCACGGACAACGCCCTCGCCGCCGGCCAGGCCGCGCAGGACCCCTCGGTGCGTCTGGTGGGCTCGCCCTTCACCCGCGAGTTCTACGGGGTCGCGATGAACAAGGACGCTCCGGACCTGGTCCGGCGGGTCAACAAGGTGCTGGAGAACTACCGCGCGGGCGGCAATGACAGCCCGTGGATGAAGGCGTACCTCAAGCACCTCCAGCCCGTGCTGCCCGGCGTGAGCGCGCCGCCCGCACCCAAGTACCGGGACGGCTGAGGCCGGTGGCGGTGGCGGACACGGGACCGGGCGCGAGACCGGACGCGGGGATGAGTAGGACGGCGCGCGAGGACGCGGGCGCGGACGCGGGCGGGGAAGCGAACACGGAGGCGGCGGCGGAAGCGGAGGCACGGCCGGTGGAGACGGGGTCTGGTGTGATGGACCGGGACGGTGTCGACCGTGCCCTGGCCCGGCTGGGCGCGGAGCACGAGGCCGTCGAGACTTCCCTGCTCGCCCTCCAGGACCACGCGGGGCGGCGGCTGCTGGAGGGCGCCGAGCTGACCGGGCTCACCAAGGAGCGCTGGGCGGCGGCCGACGCGGACATCACCAGGCTGTGGACGTACTTCGACGCCTACAGCGGTGCGCTGACCGCCGCCCGGGAGGTCCGCGAGCGGCGCCGCTGGCCCCACCGTGAGGACCTGATCGAGCTGACCGAACGGCTGCGCGGGCCCGGCGTCCTGATCGCCGGGGCCGCCACCGAGGGCGCCGCCCTGGCGGAGCGGCTCTCCCTCGCCGAGCTGGTGACCCGGATGAACGACCTCTACGCGCGTTCGCTGGACGTGGTGGTCGCCGCCGACGCCGTCTGGTCGGCACTGCCCGCCCGGATCGACCTGCTCGCCGCCGAACTGCACCGCACCCGTTCGCTGGCCCACTCGGTGGGTGTTCGCCCGGGCGAGCACCCGTCGGGCGACGACCTGGAATACATCACCGCCGAGCTCGCGGAGCTGCGTACCGAGGTCATCTCGGATCCGCTGGCCTTCTGGCGTCCCGCCGCCGGGAGTTCCGCGCCGGGCGGCGGCCGCCCGGACACCGGCCGGTACGACCGTGCCGCGCTCGCGCTGGAGGACGTACGGCGGGAGGTCGAGGCGGTACTGGCCGTACGGCAGGACGCCGAGCAGCGGCTGATCAGCCTGCGCGACGTGCTCTCACGGGCCGACCGGACACTGGCGGAGGCGCGGACGGCGCGCGGCGAGGTACTGGCGAAGATCGCCGCGTCCGAGGTGCCCGCGGTCAGCGGGCCCCCGACGGTGCTGCAGGAGCAGCTCGCGGCGGCGGCCGAGCACCGGCGGCACGCACGCTGGCACCGGCTCTCGCCGCTGCTGGAATCCCTGGAGGAACGGGCGGAGGAGGAACTGCGCAGGGCCCGTGAATCGTTGACCGCCGTGACGGCGCCGCTGGCCGTGCGGGCCGAGCTGCGCGGGCGCCTGGACGCCTACAAGGCGAAGGTGGCGCGGCACGGCCTGGCGGAGGACCCCCTGCTGATCGAAAGGTACGACGCGGCTCGGCGCATGCTGTGGAGCGCGCCCTGCGACCTGCGCGCCGCCGAGCAGGCCGTCCTGCGCTACCAGCAGGCGGCCGCGGAGTCGCTGGCGCCGCGGCCCGTGCCCGAGCAGGCGGTGCGGCCCGAGGGGCCGGGGACGGAGGACGCATGAGCATGGTCGGAACGGCGTGCGTTCGCCTCGGCTGCCCGGGAACGTACGAGGACATGGGTGACGGCGGGCTGTACTGCGACACCTGCGGCCTGGCCCCGGCCGGCTCGGTCGCGGCGGGCGCGGGGGAACTGGTGTCGCCGCCCACGGGGATGACGAGCGCGGCCCGCGGCGCCCTGGGGTCCGGCGGGTCCCACGGGTCCCAGGGCTCCCAGGGGTCGCGCGGTTCGGCGCGCTCCTCGGCGTCGGCCCGGTCCTCCCGGTCCTCCTCGTCCCGCCGTTCGGTGTCCGGGCGGCTCTCGCGGTCGCTCACGGGCGGCGGCCCGTCCTCGACCCGGTCGGTGTCGGTGCGCAGTTCGGGTTCGGCCGCCCCCTCCTCGGGCCGCAGCAGGCTGGGTGCCGGTCTGGTCACCGTTCCGGAAGTGCCGCGCCCCGATCCCTCGACAGCGGTGCTGGAACACCCCGAGGTGCCCGAGCGCAAGCGCTTCTGCTCGCGCGCGGACTGCGGCGCCCCGGTGGGCCGGGCCCGCGGCGACCGGCCGGGCCGGACGGAGGGTTTCTGCACCAAGTGCGGGCACCCGTACTCCTTCGTGCCCAAGCTGCGCGCCGGTGAAGTGGTGCGCGGGCAGTACGAGGTGGCGGGCTGCCTGGCGCACGGCGGGCTCGGCTGGGTGTACCTGGCGGTGGACCGGGCGGTCGCGGACCGGTGGGTGGTTCTCAAGGGCCTGCTGGACACCGGTGACCAGGACGCGATGGAGGCCGCGATCTCGGAACGGCGCTTCCTCGCGGAGATCGAGCACTCCAACATCGTGCGGATCTACAACTTCGTGGAGCACCTGGACCAGCGCACCGGTTCGCTGGACGGGTACATCGTCATGGAGTACGTCGGCGGCAAGTCGCTGAAGGAGATAGCGAACGAGCGGCGCCGGCCGGACGGGCGGCGCGACCCGCTGCCGGTGGAACAGGCGTGTGCGTACGGCATCGAGGCGCTGGAGGCGCTGGGCCACCTGCACAGCCGGAACCTCCTCTACTGCGACTTCAAGGTCGACAACGCGATCCAGCAGCAGGACCAGCTGAAGCTGATCGACATGGGCGCGGTGCGGCGGATGGACGACGAGGAGTCGGCCATCTACGGCACCGTCGGCTACCAGGCCCCGGAGGTCGCGGAGCTGGGTCCGTCGGTCGCCTCCGACCTGTACACGGTGGCCCGGACATTGGCCGTCCTGACCTTCGACTTCCAGGGCTACACCAATGTCTTCGTGGATTCGCTGCCGGATCCGGAGCACATCGAGGTGTTCCGGCGGTACGAGTCCTTCTACCGGCTGCTCGTCCGGGCGACCGACCCGGACCCCGGTCGGCGGTTCGCCTCCGCGCAGGAGATGGCGGACCAGCTGACGGGTGTGCTGCGGGAGGTGGTCGCCCTGCAGACGGGCCGGCCGCGGCCGCAGCTGTCCACCCTCTTCGGTCCCGAACTGCGCGTGCCGGACACCCGGCTGTTCACCGGTACGGACACGGCGGACACGGTGGTCTCCCGCCTCGGCGACCGCCCCACGGCCCCGCGCCGCGCGGCCGCCCTGTCCGCCCTCCTGGCCCGCCTCGCGCCCACGCCGCCGAGTGCTGCACCCGTGCCCGGAAGGCCGACGGGGCCCGCCGGCACCTCCCTGCCCGGCGGTGTCGGCCTGCCCGGCCCGGCCACCGGCGGCGCGCCCGGGACCTGGGCGGCGGCCGGCGGCGGAGCGGGCGCCCCGGGCACCCCGGCCGGTGCCTGGCATCCCGCTCCGGGCGGCGTCGCCGCGTACGCGGCACCCTCCGGCGGGGTCGGTGGGGTGGGGAGCAGCGCGACGCGCGTGGCCGGGGCCGGTGTGCCGCGGGCTCGGCAGGTGCCGGGCGGCGCGGCGGCCCCTGCACCGGTGCCGCCGCCCGCCACGGCCGCGACCGGCCCCGCCGGAGCCACCCGCGTGGACGCCCGCGAGAGCGCGCTCGCCCTGCCCGTGCCCCTCGTGGACCCGGCGGACCCCAACGCCGGTTTCCTGACCGGCCTGCTGGCCTCCGCGCCCGCGGACCTGCTCGGCGCCCTCGCCACCGCCCCCGCGGAATCGGCCGAGTTGCGGCTGCGTGAGCTGCGGGCCCGGCTGGAGCTGGGCGAACCGGCCGCCGCCGGCGAGGCCTTGGCGGAGCTGGAGGCCCGGCACCCGGACGACTGGCGTGTCGTCTGGGCCCGCGGCATCGCCTCCCTCGCTACCGGTGACGACGAGACCGCGGCCCTGTCCTTCGACGCGATCTACGACGCCTTCCCGGGCGAGCCCGCGCCGAAGCTGGCTCTCGGGCTGTGCGCGGAGGTGCTGGGCCAACTGGACAACGCCGCCGAGTACTACCGCCTGGTCTGGATCACCGACCCCGGTTTCGTCAGCGCGGCCTTCGGGCTGGCCCGGGTGCAACTGGCCGCCGGTGACCGGGAGGGGGCCGTCCGCACGCTGGAGTCCGTGCCGGAGGCGTCCATCCACTACACCGCCGCGCGGGTGGCGGCCGTACGCGCACGTCTGCGCGACCGGTCACCGGACGAGCCGCTGCTGGCCGATCTTTCGGCGGCCGCCGACCAGGTGGAGGCCCTGCGGCGGTTCGGGCTGGACCCGGAACGGCAGGAGTTGCTGACGACGGAGGTTCTGGGCTCGGCCCTGGACTGGGTACTGTCGGGTGGCCGGGGTGCCGACCCCGGCCGGACCTCGTTGCTCGGCAGTCAACTGGACGAGCGGGGCCTGCGCTTCGGACTGGAGCGCTCGTACCGCGTTCTCGCACGGCTGGCACGGCGTGGCGAGGAGAGGATCGAACTGGTGGAACGGGCCAACCGTTTCCGTCCCCGGACGTGGGTGTGATTGATGTCGATGCATCGGCCGTCGGGCTGCCCCAGCTGCGCGGAGCCCCTGGAAGAGGGTGACCGTTTCTGCGGCCTTTGCGGCTACGCCCTGACCTCCTCTCCCCCGGCCGCCGCCACGGACCACCCGACCCTGCCCGTCCCACCGGCGCCCCCGGCGCCACCGGCACGGGCACCGGGGCCGGTCCCGCCCCCCGCGCCCGTCCGGTCGGCCTCCGCGGCCGGATACGGCGGCCCGGCCGCGGGTGCGGGCCCGCACGGCTCCTCCGGCGCCGGGGAACCCGCGCCCGGCTGGGGCAGCGTGGCCTCGGCCGCGCCGACCCTGGTGGGCGACCCGGGCGACTGGGCCACCGCCCCGGCACAGTCCGGGCCCGAACCGGAGCCGGAGCCGGTGCCGGAGTCCCGGCCGTACCCCGCCGGAGCCTCGCACCCGGCCCCGGGGCACGAGAACCCGTACGGTCCCGACACGGTCCGGGGCGCGGCCGAGGTCCCCGAGACCCGCCACGACCGGCCGGGCGGCGACCCCTCCGGCGGCGCCCCGCACGAGAACCCGTACGAGGCCCCGCACGAGAGCCCGTACGGGACCGCCTACGACGGCCCGCCGCCGGCCGGCCCGGTCCCCGGCGGCAAGACCTGCGTCGCCTGCCGCGCCGGGCACGTCGACACCGACGGCTACTGCGAGCACTGCGGCCACGCCCAGCCCCGCGAGCGCGACCACGTCGAGGAGGAGCTGGGCAGCGTCGCCGCCGTCAGCGACCGGGGGCTGCGCCACCACCGCAACGAGGACTCCTTCGCCGTGTCGGCCACCGCCCTGCCCGACGGCTCCGCCGCCACGGTGGCCGTGGTGTGCGACGGGGTCTCCTCCGCCAGCCGCCCCGACGAGGCCTCGGCCGCAGCGGCCGCCGCCGCCAACGAGGCGCTGCTGGACGCCCTGCCCCGCGGCGCGCACCCGCAGGAGGCCATGCACGAGGCGATCCTGGCCGCCGCCGCGGCGGTCAACGCCCTGGCCCCCGAGGTTCCCGGCGCGCAGAACGCGCCCGCCTGCACCCTGGTGGGCGCCGTCGTCAGCGGCGGTCTGCTGACCATCGGCTGGGTGGGCGACAGCCGCGCCTACTGGGTGCCCGACGACCGTGCCGCGCTCCCGCGCCGCCTCACCGAGGACGACTCGTGGGCGGCCCAGATGGTCGCCGCCGGCCTGATGGGCGAGGCCGAGGCCTACGCCGACGTCCGCGCGCACGCCATCACCGGCTGGCTCGGCGCGGACGCGTACGACCTGGAACCGCACACCGCGATCTTCAAGCCGGACCACCCCGGCGTGGTGGTGGTCTGCACCGACGGGCTGTGGAACTACGCGGAGTCGGCGCGGGAGATGGCCCAGGTGCTGCCCGCCGACGCCGCGGTCCGCCCGCTGCACAGCGCCCAGGTGCTCGTGGGGCACGCCCTCGACGGCGGCGGCCACGACAACATCACCGTGGCCGTCGTGCCGTTCGCCACGCAGACCGAACGGGAACCGGGTGCGGCCCCGGAGCCCGGACCGGCGCCGGAACCGGAAGCGGAAGCGGAAGCGCGCCCGCAGGTCTGACCCGCCTGCCCGAGCCCTCTAGGAGTCCTGCCGATGGCGAATTTCGCCAAGCCGAGCGCGCCGCGCTTCAGCGTGGACGTGTACCAGAACGAGTTCCTTCCCGAAGGGGGGCGGGACGTCCACGCCATCGTCACCGTCACCGCCACCGGTGGCGGCAGCGTGACCCGCGGAACGCCCGCCGACGGCTCGGCCGCCGTGGTGATCATGGTCGACTGCTCGGGTTCGATGGAGTACCCCCCGGAGAAGATGCGCGGCGCCCGCGAGGCCACCGCGGCGGCGATCGACACCCTGCGCGACGGCACCGCCTTCGCGGTGATCGCCGGCACGCATGTGGCCAAGGAGGTCTATCCGGGCCGGGGCCGCCTCGCCGTGGCCGACCCCGCCACCCGTGCGCAGGCCAAGGAGGCGCTGCGCAGCCTCACCGCGGGCGGCGGCACCGCCATCGGGACCTGGCTGCGCCTGGCCGACGGCCTGCTGCGCGGCTCCACCGCCGCCATCCGCCACGGCATCCTGCTGACCGACGGGCGCAACGAGCACGAGGAGCCGGCCGTCCTGCGCGCCACCCTCGACGCCTGCGCGGGCCGCTTCACCTGCGACGCCCGCGGTGTCGGCACCGACTGGGAGGTGAAGGAGGTCACCGGCATCGCGGGCGCACTGCTCGGCTCCGCCGACATCGTGGCCGATCCGGCCCACCTCGCCGAGGACTTCACGCGCATGATGGAGAAGGTCATGGGCAAGGAGGTCGCGGACGTCTCGCTGCGCCTGTGGACCCCGGTCGGCGCGGAGATCCAGTACGTCAAGCAGGTGGCGCCCAGCGTCCAGGACCTCACCGCCCGCCGCACCGACACCGGCCCGCGCGCCGGCGACTATCCGACCGGGTCCTGGGGGGACGAGTCCCGCGAGTACCACGTGTGCGTCCGGGTCCCCGGTGCCGCCGTCGGCCAGGAGATGCTCGCGTCCCGGGTCACGCTCCTACGACCGCGGGGGGCGGGCGGCGAGCCCGAGGCCGTCCTGGCGCAGGGCCTGGTGCGGGCGGTGTGGACGAACGACGTCGCCGCGTCCACCGCCATCAACCCGCAGGTCGCCCACTACACCGGGCAGGCGGAGCTGGCGCAGGCTATCCAGCAGGGCCTCGAAGCCCGCAAACTGGGCGATGTCGACGGGGCTACGGCCAAACTCGGGCGGGCCGTGCAACTGGCCAGTGCCTCCGGGAACGCCGACACAGCACGACTCCTGTCGAAGGTGGTGGATGTGGTGGACGCGGTGGCAGGTACTGTGCGGCTGAAAGCGAAGGTCGCCGACGCCGACGAGATGACTCTCGAAACACGTTCGACGCAGACCGTCCGAGTGAAGAAGTCCTGAGAGCCTCCCGCGATGACGCAGGGAGAAGAAGGGGGAAGAGCCGCCATGCCGACCTGCCCGAACGGGCACCAGTCCGCCTCCGACGACTGGTGCGAGGTCTGCGGCCACCGCATGGGTACCCCGGAGGGACCCCCCGCGGCGCCTTCCTACGGCTACGGCTTCCCCCCGACCGCCGGTGAACCGACCGCCCAGGCCGAGCTGTGCCCCCAGTGCCGAACCCCGCGCGAGGCCATGGCCCCGTTCTGCGAGGAGTGCCGGTACAACTTCCTCACGCGCTCCGCGACCCCGCCCGCGTACCCCTCCGCCGCGGCGGACCCGGCGCCGTCGGCGCCCGGCCCGGGGACGGGCGCGGGAGCGCCCGCGGGGCCGCGTCCGGGCAGTCCGCCCCCGCCGCCCGTGCCCGCGCCGGGGACGTACGCGCAGGACCACTTCGAGTACCAGGGTTCGCGCCCGTCGCGGGTCAACCGCCCGGCGGAGCCGCTCCAGCGCGAGGAGGACTGGATGCTGTCGCCGCCCGCGCACGAGCCGCCGCCGGCGTACCAGCAGGCACCGCAGCCCCCGTACCAGCAGCAGCCCCCGCAGCAGCAGCACCAGCAGCAGCACCACCAGCCTGGGGAGTACCAGCAGGAGTACCGGCAGCAGCCCCGGACGCCGTCGTACCAGTCCCTCCCGCCGCAGGGCGGCTCCTGGACCGCGACGATCGGCCCGGACCGCTCCTACTTCATGGCGATGATGCAGCGCAGCGGACCGGAGGCGACCGGCCTCAACCTGCCCGCGTACTCCCCCGAGCAGCACCTCCCGCTGTCCGGCGGCCAGATCACCATCGGCCGCCGCCGCGCCTCCACGGGCGAGTCCCCCGACATCGACCTGTCGGTGCCCCCGGAGGACCCCGGTGTCTCCCACCAGCACGCGGTGCTGGTGCAGCAGCCCGACATGAGCTGGGCGGTGGTGGACCAGAACTCCACCAACGGCACCACCATCAACGGCGGCGAGGACCCGATCCAGCCCTACGTCCCGGTCCCGCTCGCCGACGGCGACCGCGTCCACGTGGGCGCCTGGACCACGATCACCATCCGTCGCGGCTGATCAGGGCCCCGGCGGATCCGCCTGCCCCAGGGGCCATACGTAGGGTCCCTGGGGGTCGTCCAGCCATGACCACTGGCCGTCGGGGCACACCGTGACGCCGAAGCGTTCGCGGGACGGGCGGCCCTCGCTGCGCCACAGGTCCAGCGCCTCGCGGGGGTGCAGGACCCCGGCGGTCAGCACGAGCATGAACTGGAAGCGCTCGTTCTCCACCAATTCGTACGGTAGCCCCCGCCCCATCGCCGGCCGGTCGGGCGGCGGCACGGCCGTGGCCCCGCGCAGCGGGACGAAGTACGCCGCGGTGTGCAGGAAGCGGCCCTCCGCGAAGTCGGCGTCCCGCACGGTGAGGGCGATCAGCCCGGTCGAGAGCGGGGCGAGGATCCGCGCCCCCGGCCGGCACTGGCCGAGCCAGGCCTGCGGGACCAGGGGGAGGGTGCAGGTCACCAGGATCCGGTCGAAGGGGGCCCGGGCGGGGCAGCCGCGGGCGCCGTCCCCGGTGACCACGGTCGGGTGGTAGCCGAGCCGGGCGAGGTGGGAGCGGGCCGATTCGGTGATCTCCTCGTCGAGGTCCACGGTGGTGACGTGCTCGTCGCCCAGGCGGTGGCTGAGCAGGGCGGCGTTGTAGCCGGTGCCGGCACCGATCTCCAGGACGTCGTCGCCGTCGCGCACGTCGAGGGCGGTCAGCATCTTCGCCATCAGGGAGGGCTGGCTGCTGGAGGAGACGAGCCGGCCGTCGCGCAGCCGTGTCGCGAGCGGGGCGTCGACGTACACGCCGCGCAGCCAGCGGGCCCGCTGGCCCGGGTCGGGGTCCTCGGCCCAGAGGCGTTCGTGGCCGGCGCCGCGGTCGGTCCAGAAGTACGGGACGAAGACGTGCCGGGGCACGGCGGCGAAGGCGGCCCGCCAGCGCGGGTCGTCCAGTACGCCGGCCGCGGTCAGCTCGCGCACCTGGGCGGCGTGCGCGGTCTCCCGCAGGTCCCGCGCCTCGGTGCGCGCCTCGGTGGTGCGGGCGGTGCGTGGCGTGTGTGCGCCCATGCCTCCACTGTCCTGCGCCCGGCCGTCCCGTGCGAACGCGCAGGGCCCCCCGGGTGGTGCCGGGCGTCTGAGACGATGGTCGGGTGAATGAGATTCCGCCGGACGGCCTTCAGGAGCAGACGTTCTACGAGCAGGTGGGTGGCGAGGAGACCTTCCGTCGCCTCGTGCGGCGCTTCTACCAGGGGGTCGCGGAGGACCCGCTGCTGCGCCCGATGTACCCGGAGGAGGACCTCGGTCCCGCCGAGGAGCGCTTCGCGCTGTTCCTGATGCAGTACTGGGGCGGTCCGAACACCTACAGCCGGCACCGCGGCCACCCGCGGCTGCGGATGCGGCACGCGCCGTTCCCGGTCGACTCCGCGGCCCACGACGCGTGGCTGAAGCACATGCGGGTGGCGCTGGACGAGCTGGGCCTCGCGCCGGAGCACGAGGCACAGCTGTGGAAGTACCTCACCTACGCCGCCGCATCGATGATCAACACGGCGGGCTAGACGCACCCCGGGCCCGCGACGGAGCCGGCCCCGGGGCGGGCCGGTGGGACCGGGCCGGCCGCTCAGGACCCTTGAGGAGCGCGGCCGACCGAGGGACCGGTCAGACCGGGCTGACCCGGAAGGCGCCGAGGCCGCCGGTGGCGCCGGGGCGGCGGGTGGCGACGGAGCCGTACGGGGTACGCAGCCTCAGCCAGCTCCCGGCGGCGAGCAGCGCCACGGGGGCGGTGCCGGGGCCGGAGCCTGCGGACGCGGGGGCGGACACGGTGGTCCGTACCGGCCGCAGGAAGCCCAGGGACTGCGCGGCGTGCGCGACGCGCAGCGGGAGTTCGGTGTCGCCCAGGGTGCGCGACCAGATCTCGCGGCCGATGCGGTCGCGCTCGGACCGGGTGCGGTGCTGCGCGGGGAGGGCTTCGTCGCGGGCCCGGAACTCCGCCACGGAGGCCGCCAGGACCTGCGCGATCGCCTCGGGGGCGGGCAGGCCGGGCAGCTGCCGCCAGCCGCCGCGAGGCGGGAGCACCCCGGTCCACGGCGGGCCGGTGACCGGGCCGGGTACGACCGCCCGGGCCGAGGCCTCGTCCACGGCTTCCAGGAGCTCGCCCGCGGAGACGGTCACGTCCAGCGGCGCGGTCACGGGGACGGCGAGCCGGACGGTACGGACGGCCAGCACCTCGAAGGAGGGGGGCCGTCCGAACACGCCGAGCGCCCCGCCGTCCTCCCCCACGGCCTCGGCCGTGGGAGGTGCCCCTTGGAGGCGGACGGCGGCGGCCCGGTCGTAGTGCACCAGCCGGCCCAGGAAGGCGGCGAGGTCCGCCGCCTCCCCGGAATCGGCGAAGCGCAGCTGCTCGGTCATGCCGCGACGGCCTCGGCGCGCGGCTTGTCGAGGTACTCCTCCAGGAAGTGCCTCTCCTCGGGCGTGATCCGGCGGGGCCGGCCGGCGGCGAGGTTGTAGGGCACGACCACGGTCTCCGCGCGCACGTAGACGGTCTCGGGCCGGTCCTCGGTCGCCTCGTCCTTGACCTCGTAGGCGATGGTCAGGGAAGCGGCACCGATCCGGGTCACCCAGGACTCGATGAGGACGGGCTCGTGGCGGTGCACGAGAGGCAGCTTGTAGTCGATCTCGTGGCGGGCCACGACGGATCCGCCCGTGAAGGACTCGCTGCCCTCGCCCGGCGCGAGACGGAACATGAAGTCGATCCGCGCCTCCTCCAGGTAGCGGAGGAAGACGACGTTGTTGACGTGCCCGAAGGCGTCCATGTCCGCCCAGCGCAGCGGGCAGCGGTAGTGGTGTCTGGCCATGGCCGTGACCTCAGCGCTCCCCTCAGCCTCGGGTGAGCTTCTTGTAGGTGGCGCGGTGCGGACGGGTCGCGTCCGGGCCGAGCCGCTCGATCTTGTTCTTCTCGTAGGACTCGAAGTTGCCCTCGAACCAGAACCACTTCGAGTCACCCTCATAGGCGAGGATGTGCGTGGCGACGCGGTCCAGGAACCAGCGGTCGTGGGAGACGACCACGGCCGCACCGGGGAACTCCAGCAGCGCGTTCTCCAGCGAGCCCAGGGTCTCGACGTCGAGGTCGTTGGTGGGCTCGTCGAGGAGCAGCAGGTTGCCGCCCTGCTTGAGGGTGAGCGCGAGGTTCAGGCGGTTGCGCTCACCGCCGGAGAGCACACCGGCCGGCTTCTGCTGGTCCGGGCCCTTGAAGCCGAAGGCGCTGACGTACGCCCGGGACGGCATCTCGACGTTGCCGACGTTGATGTAGTCCAGCTCGTCCGACACGACCGCCCAGAGGGTCTTCTTGGGGTCGATGTTGGCGCGGCCCTGGTCCACGTAGCTGATCTTGACGGTCTCGCCGACCTTGATCTCGCCGGAGTCCGGCTTCTCCAGGCCCTGGATCATCTTGAAGAGCGTGGTCTTGCCGGCGCCGTTCGGGCCGATGATGCCGACGATGCCGTTGCGCGGCAGCGTGAAGGACAGGTCGTCGATGAGGACCTTGTCGCCGAACGCCTTGGAGAGGTTGTTGACCTCGACCACGATCGAGCCCAGGCGCGGGCCCGGCGGGATCTGGATCTCCTCGAAGTCCAGCTTGCGCATCTTGTCGGCCTCGGCCGCCATCTCCTCGTAACGGGCGAGGCGGGCCTTGGACTTGGCCTGGCGGCCCTTGGCGTTGGAGCGGACCCACTCCAGCTCTTCCTTGAGGCGCTTGGCGCGCTTCTCGTCCTTCTTGCCCTCGACCTTGAGGCGCTCGGCCTTCTTCTCCAGGTAGGTGGAGTAGTTGCCCTCGTAGGGGTGCGCGCGACCGCGGTCGAGCTCCAGGATCCACTCGGCGACGTTGTCGAGGAAGTAGCGGTCGTGGGTGACGGCCACGACGGCGCCCTTGTACTGGGCCAGGTGCTGCTCCAGCCAGTTCACGGACTCGGCGTCGAGGTGGTTGGTGGGCTCGTCGAGGAGCAGCAGGTCGGGGGCCTCCAGCAGCAGCTTGCAGAGGGCCACGCGGCGCTTCTCACCACCGGAGAGGTTGGTGACGGGCCAGTCGCCGGGCGGGCAGCCCAGGGCGTCCATGGCCTGCTCCAGCTGGGCGTCGAGGTCCCACGCGTTGGCGTGGTCCAGGTCGTCCTGGAGCTTGCCCATCTCCTCCATCAGCTCGTCGGTGTAGTTCGTCGCCATCTCTTCGGCGATCGCGTTGAACCGGTTGAGCTTCTGCTTGATCTCGCCGACGCCGTCCTCGACGTTCTCCAGGACGGTCTTGGACTCGTCCAGCTTCGGCTCCTGCATGAGGATGCCGACGGAGTAGCCGGGCGAGAGGAAGGCGTCGCCGTTGGACGGCTGCTCGATGCCCGCCATGATCTTCAGAACGGTGGACTTACCGGCACCGTTCGGGCCGACCACACCGATCTTCGCGCCGGGCAGGAAGTTCAGGAAGACGTCGTCAAGGATCACCTTGTCGCCGTGTGCCTTGCGCGTCTTGCGCATGGTGTAGATGAACTCAGCCAAGAGAAACCGTCCGGCAGATCGATGGTGGGCAGATACACCCCATCTTGCCAGGCGTCCATACCCCGGGGGAAACGCGTATGGCCCGGGGGCCCTGACCTGGGGTCGAAAGTCAGGGGCCCCGCGCGATCGTGGTCGTCGTTGGTCCTCGGTGGGCGTCCTTGGGCCACCTCCGACGGCCCAGAGACGGCCCAGCTCCGGACAGCCCGTCCTAACCTTTACGCAGGTAGAGGCTACGGGAGCTGGTCTGCGGCAGCCGCCGAAGCGAGCGCGTCTGCGACGGCTTCCATGCTCTGCACCACGACGTCCGCGCCGGCGTCGGCAAGCGTCGAGTGTTTCTGCGGCTTGTTCGCGAATCCGATACTGCGGGTGCCCGCGGCCCGGGCTGCCTCTACGTCCGTGGTCGAATCCCCGATCAGCACAGTGGCGGCGGGCTCGACATCCAGGGCAGCGGCTGCGGCGAGCAGCGGGTGCGGAGCGGGCTTCATGAGGTCCGGCCGCAGCACCGGGCGCCCGACTACGACCTCGACCGCCCCGGCGATGCCGTGGAGCTCCAGATACTCCCGAACGCACTCGGCTGAGTTGTTGCTCACCACGGCGACGCGCCGGTCCGATGCACGGGCGGCCTTGAGCGTCTGCACGGCGCCAGCCACCGGCGGCCCGGCAACCTTGACCGCGGCGACTTCGGCCGTCGTCAACGCAGCCTCCACCGCGGCAAGGAGGTCCGCTCCGCCTTCCTGCGAGAGCCGGTGGATCTCCATCGGGTCGTCCGTCGCGCGGGCACGGTCCGCGAGGGACGGCGCACGGGTCGCGACGATGCCGGCCAGTTCGACTGCTACCTGCGGGGCAGGCAGCCCTCCGAACACGTCACAGACGGGTCCGTCGAAGTCGAAAAGCACCCCAGCGGACGCCCCGATGACGTCAGCCAGAGCCTCAGAGGGTGTGGGCATCGGCGTCCCTCGCGATCGTGTCCCAGATGCTGTCGAACCACATGCGCGCCTGCTCGACCTGCTGTGCGCCGCTGGACGAGTCGCCGTCGTTCATCGAGTGGTGGAAGAGGATCGTGTCCTTGCCGACAAGGTCGAAGATCTCGACGGCCTCGCCCTGCGCCACGACCTTGTTCGGCCTGATCGGGTAGTACCCGAAGAACGCGTCCTCGTTGTTGATCACGTACAGCTTGAAGAACTGCGTACCGCTGTGGACGCGCACACTGACGCTGCTCTCCTGGACCAGCCCGAGGTGGCTCAGCTCGCTTATGGCGTCCGAGATGCTGCGGGTGTAGCCGACCATGATGTCGTGCATCCGGCTGCGCAGCCGGGCGTCGTCCGCGCAGTCCTCACGCCGGACAGGAGCCGCCTGCGGCACGGCCATGTCCGGCACCAGGATGCGAATCCGGATGCTGGTCGGGGTGAGCCGACCGATCCGGATCTTGTCCAGCGGCTCTTGAAGTGCGCCGTGCAGGGTCTCGCTGGAGAACCCCGCGAAATCGATCGTGACGTTGCGACTGGCGAAAGCCTGCTCGACGTACGGCCGCAGGCCCGCCGGCCGCTCAGTGCGGTTGCGGACGAACACGCCGCTCCCCTTGCGGGAGACGACCAGCCCCTCATCTTCGAGGTCCCGGAGCGCCCGCTGAATCGTGGCGCGAGCGAAGCCGTAGTGGTCCGTCAGCATCTTGTGCGACGGCAGCTTCTCACCAGGGCCGAGCTTCCGCGTTCGGATCGCGGCTCCGAGACTGCGCGCCACCTGCTCGTACGGCGGCCGGTCGTCGTCCGGGTCCAGGGGTTCAAGCGCAAAGGTCATGGCCCGATGCTACGGCCAACCTGACTATTTGAGCAGCTTGGATAGCCAGATGTTGACGTGGCTAGCCAAGCTGGCTACGTTATTCCCATGCCCACCGGGCTAGCCAAGTAAGTCAGGCTGGAACGGGTGAGCTGTGCCCTTATGGCGCAGGTCAGGGCATCGAGGCCCGCGAAAGCGGGGCGAGGGTGGTGGGCAGCCGCGCAGCTTTCGGGCGCGGTCCTTGGCAGCCCATACGGCAGGCGGTCTCTGCCTACAACGGGGCCCTAGCGAGCTGTTCCTTGATCCGGCAGCCGCGTCCCCGAATCGAGACCACCCCAATCCTGCGGCCTTGCCGCGGCCGGTTGCCTCCTCCGCCCGTCCGGCATTCTGGGCCGTACGGGCGGGGTCGAGGGGAGCCGGTGTGCTTCCTGCTTCACCCAACGCATGCAGTGCAGCCCCCGGCGTTCCCGCGCCGAGGGCTGCTGTCGAGTCCCGTTCCTCCACAGAAGGAGCAAGACCCATGAAGTCCATCGCTGCACTTCACGACGCTGTTACCCCGTGGTCCGACGGCCTGGAGCCGTCGGACGCGGAGCTGAACGTGATCGAGGCCGAGATGCCTGTGATCCTGGCTGAGGTTGAGTTGCTGGATGCGCTGATCGTGCTGCTGGATCGGCCGGCGTCGGAGTTCGACGCCCGCCGGATCCGGCGGGCGCACCGGCGGGTGCTGGCGGCCCGCCGGGACGCGGCGAACAAGAGCTGCCCGGTTCCGCCGGCGGTGGCGTGATGCGCAGCGCGCACCTGGTCCACCGGGATGGCCGGTGGCGACTGTTCGTAGCGCTGCCCGGCAGCGTGGCTCACTGGCCGACGCACTACTTCACGGGGCCGGCCGTGCCGAGTGTTCAGGAGCGCTCACGGGCGCTCACCGCGCTCGGTTTCGCGCTCATGGACGGCGCGGCCTGGTCCTGGACCGAGGACAGCGAGCGGTTTGACGACCCGGCCTCGCCGGTCATCCTGATCGCCCTCGCGCCCGTCGAGCCGGTCGTGGGGGGTGTGTCGTGAGCGATGCTCATCTGCGCTCATCGGAACGCGCGTTGGCGTTCGGGACGTGGCTGATCGTGAGTGGGGCGATGCTCTACTCGATTCTCACGGTCACGCCGCTGATGGCCGCCCACACCCCGGACGCGTGGGACTGGACGGCGCCGATCCTGCCGCTCGTCGTGGACGCGGCGGTGCTCATCGTGGTCCGCCTCGACTCGGTGCTGGCCCGGATGGGCGGGCAGGGCGGCCCGTGGCCGGTGGCCCTGCGCTGGATGACCGGCGCCATGACGCTCCTGCTGAACATCGGCGCATCCGCCCTGGTCGGAGACATGGTAGGGGTCGCGGTCCACGCGGTCGCACCCCTGCTGCTGATCGTCACCGCTGAGGCAGGCCTGGCCTACCGCCGCGCCCTGACCGCCGCCGTCCTCGCCGCCGAGGAACGCAAGCAAGCCCAGCGGGACGCGGCAGTACGAGCGGCTGCGGAGCGGGAGGAGAACCGGCTTCGGGCGGAGCGTGAGCGCCGTGAGTACGAGGCTGCGCAGGCGCGTGAGCAGCGTGAGCACGAGGCGAAGCTGGCACGGGAAGCCGACGAGCGCCGGGCCCGGATCCTCCGTGAAGAGGCCGACCGCGCGGAGGCTGCGCGGCGGGCCGAGCAGGCCGCGCGGGACGAGCGTGAGCGCCGTGAGCACGAGCGTGAGCAAGCCGCGAAGGCTCGTGAGCAGGCTGCCCGGCAGGCCGCCGCCCAGCGCGCCGCGGAAGACCGCCGACGCGCCGAGCAGGAACGCCAGACGGCGGCGGAGCGGGCGGAGCGTGAGCGCGCCGAACTGCTTTCCGCCGGCCCCGCTACGGAGAAGCTCGACGAGGTTCAGGCCCGGCAGGTCGCGCAGGCCGCGTACGCGGCCGGGCTGACGCAGCGGCAGGCCGTCGAACTCACCGGCTGGTCCGCCGGGTGGATCGCTGCCCGCTACCAGGAACTGCGCGAACTCACCGCCCCCACCCCGCGCCCGGCACTCGAAGGAGCCACCCCGTGAAGCTCTCCCCGAACACCGCCCCTGTCGAGCCGGACAACCTCCTGATCCGGATGCACAACCAGGTTGGCGCCGCCGTCGACGTCATGGGCGCCGTCAACCGGGCCCGCTGGTCCTGCCACGGCTGCGGCGAGAGTCACGTCGACTACGACCTGAGCATCACTCGCGACGACGCCAACGGACACGCTGCGGCTTGCCAGGCCTCCTACCACCGCCTGCACTGATGGCGACCCTGCCCGTGTACCCCTGGCGCCTCGCCCCCGACGGGCTCGCCACCCGCCGGCAGCTCCGAGCGCTCGGCCTCCGCCCCGGAGGACAGGACGTTGTCGCCCAGGTCGAGCGGCCCCGCCGTCGGTGCGGCCCGCTGGTCGCCTACCTGTACCGGATCGATCGGGCTCGGCCCGTCCGGCCGATGACCGCCCGGCGGGCCGCAGCGCTGGCGAAGGCCAACGCGGCTCGCCGCTGGTGCCCGACCTGCCGCCGCGATGCCGGGTACGTGATCCCGGCCTCGCTCGGTATGTGCACCCCGTGCGCGTACCCGGATGAACAGCGCGTCGCCTGATCAGCACGAGAGCCCGGCCGCCAGCCTCCTACAGCGCCGGCCGGGCTCTCTCTCCCGTGAAGGAGCACGTTCAGCATGACCGAAACCATCACCGAACCGCAGGCTCCCCCCGAAGAAGCCACCCCCACCCCGGTACCCGCAGACACCGGCAGTCCGAAGGCCGGGAAGGAGGTGGAGCACACCCCGGGCGGTTTCCCCGTGGTACCGCTGTCCCTGTCGGGGACGAACACCGCGGCCAGTCTGTTCGCCACGGCCGCGCTCGCCGGTGGGCCGGTCGCCGCGGCGATCGCGATGACCGGCGCCGCCGTCCTCGGCACCGCCGCCGCCCACCACCGCAACAAGGACAGCAGCAAGAAGGCCCCGGCCAAGACCTCCCAGGCGACAGCCAAGAACACAAGCGGTGGCGCGGGGCGTGGCCCCTTGGGCCGCATCCCGGCGCAACCTCGCACCACGCCCCGAACGCCCGGCGGCGGTGGCTTCCGCAAGTCCGCAGGCGGCCGCAGCAACCAGCGAGCGGGCGACCCGGGTGGCTTGGCCCGGTCCGGCGGTTCGGTCGGCAAGCACAACACGCCCGGTAAGCCGTCGGTCCGGCAGCGCGCCGCACACGCGGCGGGTGGTCTGGCCGGTGGCCGGGCCGGTCAGGTGCACGCGCTGCGCCAGCAGGCCCGTACCCAGTCCCCCACCAAGGCCGCAGCTCGTACGGCGGCGGTGCAGGCGCGCCGGCAGGTCGCCGACACCCGCCGCGCCGCCAAAGCCGCCGAGCGTACGGCCACCGCCGCCGGGGCGAAGCCCCGTGGTCCTGCTGCCCGCACGCTGGCCAAGGGCATGACCAAGGCCGCGGCGGTCCGCGACAAGGCCGCCGCCGCCACCCGCAGCGCGCGGGACCGGGCCGCCGGCCGCGCCGTGGCCAACGGCCGGGCGGGCGTCCGTGAGGCCGCGCACCGGGCGCGGGTCGCGCAGCTCAAAGCCCCCGCCCAGAAAGTGGCCCGGAAGGCGCTGCGCCGATCCGCGGCCCGCTTTCACGCCCGCCGGGCCCTGGCCGCCGCCCTCGGCGGTGCGCTCGGCCTGCTCGGGATGGTGACCACGCCGCTCGGCCGGAAGCTCGGCTGGGCGTGGCTGCAACACCCCGGCCGCCGCCTCTACCGCTACCTGCTCGGCCGAGCCCGCGCCGAGCGCGAAGACCGGGACGCGGACATCCACAACGGGCTTGAGGACGCCGAGCGGGCCGCCGAGGAGCAGGCCGACGCCGAACACGAGCAGGACACCGAAGGCGACCGGCTCGGCGACCGCGCCGAGCGTCCCGACACCCCCACCCCCGCACCCCACTCTGGTGAAGGAGTACAGCTGATGGACAGCAGCACGTCTGGGTTCAGGTTCGAGGAACTGGCCGCGGAGATGGAGCAGGCCGCGCAGGCCTACGAGCCCGAGAACGCCATGGAGATCCTCGCCATGGTCGAAGGCCTCCCCGAGGCCCTGGCCTCCATCGCGAACATCATGCAGATCCTCGCCGAGCGCTCCGACAGCGAGTTCCCGCTGGAGAAGGAGGTGGCGGACGGGTTCGCCGACATCTACGGCGCCCTCAACTCTGCCACCGCCGTCGCCGAGGACCTCGGTCCGGTGTTCCGGCAGGCCCACGAGGCCGACATCGCCCGCCACGAAGACCCCCGCAACGGCCCCGATGCCGAGAAGGGCTGGAACGTCTGATGGCCACCAAGACCAAGGGCAAGACGAAAGCGGTCGAGCATCGGGGCCTGGCTCTGGACTGGGCGGCCGGGCACGGCCCGGTCACCGGGGCGCTGTCGGCGACCACGGGCGCGTACGCGGTGGCCACGGTCGGTACCCTCGCCCACATGCCCCCCGGCTGGGCCCTCGCCGTCGGCACGGTCGGCGCGATCGGGCACACCGCGTCGGGCCTGCGACAGAAGCTGGCCGGCCGGACCATCACCTCCCGCGCCGCGTCCTGGCTCCTCGGATCCGGCTGGACCACCTGGGCTCTGGCGACGGGGCCGCTGGAGTGGACCAAGCTCGGCGCCCTGGCCGTGCTCGGCGTCAGCATGGGCGCTGCCGCCCGCTCGGTCGGCTTCTACGAGGAGGCCAGGGAGCTGGAGGCCATCGCCGCCGCGGAACGGCAGGTCGCCCGTGAACTGTCCGCCGAACGCCGTGCGATCGCCGCGGAGTGGGTGGACCGGGTGCAGCGGGTGTGCGGGCTCACGCTGCGGATCCTCGCGGTGGAGACGTGGCCGACCGGGACAGGGTTCACGATCGACGCCGACCTGCCGCCCGGCGGGGCGACCTGGCACAAGGTCGCCCAGTACAACGCCGCCCTCTCCGCCGATGCGCGGCTGCCGAACGGCTGCACTGCCGCCGCGTCCGCCGGCATCAACCAGGGCCGGGTGCTGATCGACGTCACCACCGTCAACGTCCTGGCCGAGGACATCGCCTACCCCACCGACTACGGCCCCCTGTCGGTCCACACCGGCTTGCCGCTGGGGGTGCGGACCGACGGCCGGTCTGCGGATGCGTTCCTGCGGGAGCAGTGCGCGATCGCGGTCGGCCCCACCGGATCGGGCAAGACCAACTTCGTCCACACCTTCATCGGGGCCGTAGCCCGCGCCGAGGACATGCTCGGCTGGGTCATCGACCTCAACGCCGGATCCGCCGGCCTGCCCTGGGTCCGCCCCGCCCTCACCCCCACCGACGGCCAGGTGGTCCGGCCCGGAATCGACTGGCTCGCCTCCACCCCGGAGGAAGCCCACCGGATGCTCGACGCGGCGATCGCGATCGCCAAACGGCGGAAGGTCGCCTACCAGCAGCTCATGGCCGACGCCGACACCGACCTGCTGCCCATCAGCCGTCGGATCCCGCAGATCGAGCTGATCATCGACGAGGGCGCCGAGATCCTCGCCAGCCGCGACAAGGCCATGAAGGCACTCGCGGCGAAGATCCTGGAAGTCATCCGGATCTCCCGCGCCATGGGCCTGCGCACCTTCCTCACCGCGCTCGGCGCCACCGGGGCGGTGCTCGGAAACCTGATGATCCGCCGGGAAGCGAAGGTCCGTATCGCGCTGACTGGTGGTGAGAAGGAGGGCATGGACCTGGCCAAGCTCTTCCCCGGCCGCCGCGGACTGAGCATCGAGCAGGCCCCCTACAAGGGCGCCGGGTTCCTCGGCACCCCCGAATCCCCGGCCGCCCTGTTCAAGTCTTGGCGGATCAAGCCCGCCCAGATCCGAGACATCGTCCACGCGACCTCCGACCGACACCCCCGCCTGGACGACATCTCCGCCAAGGCCGCCGGGCCCGACTACGCCCGCCGCTGGGACACCACCCGCACCGCCTGGATCAACGACCACACCGACGACTCGGGCAGCCCGCACGACACCACGGCGACCGCCGCGCCGGCGGGTGGGCTGAACCTGAGCGCCCACCGGCAGCCCACGGCGACCGCGTCGCATGAGGACCGGCTGGCCGAGGCTTTCCGGGCGCAGATCGACGCCCAGTTCGCCACCACCCCCGACCCGGAATCGGAATCCCCTCCGGCGCCCAAGGCGGTGCCGGGCGGGTTGAACCTGTCTGCTCTGCGAGGGGAGCAGGACAACGCCGCACAGGCGGCTGCCCTCGCCGCTCTGGAGGCGGCCGGGCCCGAGGGCACCGGGGCATCGGCGATCGCCCGAGCCCTCGCCGACACCTACGGCACCAACCGGCAGACGATCAGTGGGTGGCTCCAGGAGTGGGCGGACGAGGGCCTGGCGGTGCGGGTCGGGGCGGGCACGAAGACCCGCTACGTCCACCGCAACCACGCCCCCGACGCGTGACCCCTTGTCGCTTGTCGCCTCCCCAACGCCAAGACCTCTCCCCGGCCCTCTGGAGGGCCGGAAACGGGCTTTGACCTCGGGGGCGACAAGCGACAAGACAAGCGACAAGACAGGGCACACGACAAGCGGGACGACAAGCAGGCGACAAGCCGCACGGGCACCACACCTCAACGTTGAGGTGTGGTGCCCGTCCCGTTGAAGGGACCACGTTGTGCACACCGAACCCCACCAGCCGCTCACCCCCGCCACCCGCTACGGCGACCCCATCCACCGCCCCCTACCGGTCGAGCCGCACACCGTCCTGCTGCCGACCGAGGTCCCGCCCGGCATCGACTGGGTGACCCTCCCCAACGGGATCCGCACCCTCGCCTACACCCAGCCGCACTACGCCCCGACTCCCGAACCGGAACCGGTCCGGGAGCCGATTCCGCGCTGGGCCAAGACCACCGCGCTCCTCGCCCCGACGCTTGGCGGCGGGATCGCCGCCGCCGGGGTCGGGATCTCCTACGCCGCCCCGGGAGTCCTCGCCATGGCCGAAGCCCTCTGGGCCACCGTCGCCGTCATCGCCGCCGGCGGCCTCGCCACGCTCCTCCTCCGCACCGGCCGCAGCCGCGGCGGACGGGGAGCGGGGCCTGTCCACCACATCACCCAGAACATCACCGCGACCGGAGTCTTCGGCCGCGCCACCGGCACCTTCAACAACCGCTGAAAGGCCACCGCGTGAACCAGCCCCTGCCCGAGCGCGCCGCCGACGCGCTCGCACTGCTCACCGGCATGCGCACCGTGCGCTGCCCGCACCCCGGTTGCCGGGTCTCGGTCCGCTACCGCCACGTCACCCCCGACGAGGCCAAGCGGCTGACCGACCTGGCCACCGACCACACCCGCCACTGAACACAACGAGGGCGGCCCCCTCTCGCCAAAGACCGGGCCGCCCTCATCCACAACCCATCCAAGACCTGTGGAGGACTCCAGCATGACCCACCTCACCCACATCCGGCGAGAGCACCGGCCGCTGTTACTGGACGCGTTCTGCTGCCAGGGCGGCGCAGGCATGGGCTACCACCGGGCCGGATTCGACGTGACCGGCGTCGACCTGACCGCGCAGACCCGCTACCCGCTCGGCTTCCACCAGGGCGACGCCGTCGCGTTCATTCGCGAGTTCGGTGCCGGGTTCGACTTCATCCACGCCTCCCCGCCCTGCCAGCGTTACTCCCGCACGCAGAAGATCCAGGGCCGCGAACACCCCGACCTGATCGCACCCGTCCGCGAGGCGCTGGAGGCCACCGGGCGGCCGTGGGTCATCGAGAACGTCGTAGAGGCCGTACCTGAACTACGGGACCCGGTGGTGATGTGCGCGGCTGTGTTCGGGATGCGGACCTACCGCCACCGGCTGTTCGAGACCGGCGGCGGCTTCACCCTCACCCCGCCCGCCCACCAGCCGCACACCGCCCCGCTCACGAAGATGGGCCGCCCGCTGAGGGACGGCGACTGGTACCACGCCGTCGGCAACTTCTCCAACGTCCCGTACGTCCGCTCCGACATGGGCGTCCCCTGGATGAACCGCGACGGCATCCGCGAATGCATCCCCCCGGCCTACACCCACTGGATCGGCCGCCAGGCCCTCACCCACCTCAACACCATGGCGGTGGCCGCATGACCACGCTGACCGGCCACCTGGCCAACGCTCTCCGGCTCGCCGAGCGGGGCCTGCCAGTGATGCCGCTGCGGGAGGGCAAGGGCCCCATGGGCAACTGCCGCACCTGCCGGAAGAACGCCTGCGGCGGCCGACCGACCATGAAGACCCCCGGCCCCTGCGCGTGCCCGGCGCCGTGCCACGCATGGGCCGCCGCCACCACCGACCCGAACATCCTCACCTCGCCCGCGTGGGCCCCGGCCTGGCGGCAGGCCGCGGCCGTCGCCTACCACCCCGGCGGTACCGGCCTCACCGTAGTTGACCTGGACAACGCCGATGCGATCGTCTGGGCCCGGCAGAACTTGCCCACCACGCGGACCGTGCTCACCACCCGCGGGGAGCACTGGCTCTACCTGGGCACCATGACCTCCCGCAACGCCGTACGCCCGGGAGTGGACATCAAGTCTCTGATGTCCTACGCCCGCTGGCTCGGCCCCGGCACCGGCACCATGGCGCCGCTCCCGGATGCCGTGCGCGCGCTCGCCCAGCAGGAGCCCACCGCGGCCCGGCCCGCAACGAGCACCCCGACCGTTTCGGCGCTGGCCGGGGGCGGCCAGTGCCCGCACCGCTCGCCCGCCTACCTGGAACGGGGCATCGCCATGGCCGAGCAGCGGATCGAGGATGCCCCGGACGGCATCCACCGGACCGTGTACCGGCTGTTCCTCGCGGTGCTGTCCGCGCACGGCCGGTGCGGCTGCCTCACCGAAACGCACATCGGCCGCCTGTTTACCGCCGCGCAGGCCAAGGGTGAGTCCCTGCGGCACTGCGAGGACGCCTGGACCAACGCCCGCACTCAGCTGGGGATGTGACCGTGACCGACGAGGACAAGACTCCGGCGCGGCAGATCATCACCGACTACGCGCAGGACCACTTCCGGTACTTCCGCACCACCGAAGGCACCGTCTACGCGCAGAAGAACGGCCACCCCGTCGCCCGGCCGATCCGCTCCCAGGGCACGACCGGCAGCCACCGGCAGGAACTCATGGTCGGCCTCTACAACGACGGCAAAGGCTCCTTCAACGGCTCCGCGCTCAAGGAGGCATTGGACTTGATCGAAGCACTCGCCCTCAGCCAGGACGTACAGGCCACCTATATCCGGGTCGCGCCCGGGTTCGATGGTGCGACCTGGTTGGACCTGGGCCGTGACGACGGCCAGTCGGTTCGCATCCACCCCACCGGCTGGGACGTCCTCACCCCTGACCCGCGGGAAGTGTGCTGGCGCCGGACCCAGCTCACCGGTGAACTCCCGATCCCCGAGAAGGACACCGATGGCAAGGGCATCGACGCTCTGCTGCGGCTGTGCAACTTCGCGGGCGCCGAGAGCGAGTGCCTGGCCATCGCGTGGCTGATCGGCTGCCTGGAGCCGTCGGTGCCTGTCCCCGCGCCGTTCCTCACCGGCCCCCAGGGTGCCGGGAAGTCGACCGGCGGACGGATGCTGGTGCGGATCATCGAGGGCATGAAGGGCGACCTGCGCCGTGCGCCGAAGGACGAGGAGAACCTGATCACGGCCGTCGCCGCAGGATGGGTCACCGCCCTCGACAACCTCTCCCACCTGGCGCCGGACCTGTCGGACCTGATGTGCTGCATCGTCACAGGCGCCGAGAGCGTCAAGCGCGCGCTGTTCAGCGACGGGGACGTCTACCTCTCCCGCTACCGCCGCCCGCTCCTGCTGACCGGCATCGACGTCGGCGTGATCCGCCCCGACCTCGCCGAACGCCTGCTGCCTCTGCGCCTGGAGCGTCCCCGCGTACGCAGGACGGAAGCGGAGCTGTGGGCGGAGTACGAGAGCGTGCTGCCGGTCATCCTCGGCTCACTGCTGGACCTGACCGTCAAGGTCCGGGCCACTCAGGCCGAGATCCCCGCCGACCTGCGGATGGCGGATTTCGCCCACCTCTGCGCTCAGCTGGACGCGGCCACCGGCCTCGCGTCCCTGAACGCGTACCGGGCGACTCTGGATGACCTCAACGACGACGTGATCGAGGGCGACCTACTCGCCCAGACCGTCCTCAAGCACGCCGCCGGCCTCGACCCGGGCGCCGAAGTCCGGATGGCCTCCGCCGAGTGGCTGCACGCCCTCACCCAGCTCTACACCGGAGACGACTTCCGGCCCCTGCCCAAGGGCTGGCCCACCACCGGCAAAGTCCTCTCCGACCGCCTCAAGCGCCTCCAGCCCACCCTCGCCGCCCGCGGCGTCCTCGTCGACTGGGGCCGCACCAAAGCCGCCCGCTACATCGAAATGACCCGCCCGGCCCCCCCGGCGCCACACGAGCAGGCGGAGGCGTTCTAGCCCACGCCCCGGGCTCGCTCCCGCACAAGCAAGAAGAGCACCCGGCTCCCGGCGCCGCGTGCTCTTCTTGCTGTTCCGGCGGCTTGCCGCCGCTGCAAGGGACGTGCCGCTTGGCGGCTCCCTCTTCGCGTTTGAAGGCGCACCGCACCACAACAGACACCCCCTCCCTTTTTCCTAAGAAGGGAAGGTCTGCGTCACCCGCGTCACCATCAGCCGCGAAACCGCCTGTGACCTGCGGATAAGCGGGTGACGCAGACGGCCCACGGCTGCGTCATCCCGCGTCACCTGCGTCACCGCCTTGCGTCACCCGATGACACAGGTGACGCAGACCGGTGACGCACACATACCCCCTATGTCACCCAAAGCAGCAGGTCAGGTCCCTGAATGACGTAGGTGACGCGATGACGCAGAAATCCGAACCTCGGACAGATACGGGCCCACCCAAGCTTCCGGAGGAGCAATGCCCGCTCAGAGCGACCCCCGCGCCATCCTGCGCGCCGGCCTCCCCGACCGATACCTGAATCCCGACGACATCGCCGAACTCTTCGACGTTCCGGTGGAGACCGTCTACCAGTGGCGCAAGAAGCGCACCGGTCCGCCTGGATTCCGCGTCGGCAAACACCTCCGCTACGACCCCGCCGACGTCTACGCCTGGATCGCCGAGCAGAAGCGCGCGGACCTCAGCCAAGCCGCCTAACCACCACCCGATCACGAGGGCGGGCCCACCAGGGCCCGCCCTCAGCGCTTCCCCAGAAAGGCCCTCACGTGGCAGGCCACATCCAAGACCGCTGGTACAAGACCGAGACCGGGCCCGACGGGAAGACCCGGCGGGTCAAAACCGACCGCTACGGCACGGGCATGCGCTACCGCGCCCGGTACGTCGGGCCCGACGGTACCGAGCAGTCGCAGAGTTTCCCGGACCGGGAGAAGGGCCGGGCCGAGAAGTGGCTCACCCGGATCAAGGCCGATATGGACTCGGGGCAGTTCTTCGACCCGAAGGCCGGACGGATCACCTTCCGTGAGTACGCCGAGAAGTGGCTCGGTGGCCTGACGACCGACATCGTCAGCCAGGAGGCGGTGAAGAGGCGGATTCGCCTGCACGCCGTCCCCCATCTGGGCACTCGCCCGATGGGGTCGTTCAAGCCCGAGCACGTACGCGCCTGGCTGAGCACCCTCGCGACCTCGCTCCCCAACGCGACATACCGGCGCGCCATCTACGACTCCGTGTCCTCCCTGTTCAACGCCGCCAAGGACGACGGCGTGATTCGGGCGAACCCGTGCCATGCCCAATCGGTCAAGGCACCGGAGCCTGACCCGCGGCTTGTCCAGCCGTGGTCTGAGAAGCGCGTGTTGGCAGTCCGGGCCGGCCTGCCCGACCGCTTCGCCGCAACAGTGGACGTCGGCGGTGGCTGTGGCCTGCGGCAGGGGGAGATCTTCGGTCTGGATCGAGAGAACATCGACGCCGCGTCGGGGTGGCTTTACGTACGGCAGCAGGTCAAGCGTGTTGGCGGGAAGCTCGTGTTCGCACCGCCGAAGCGAGGCAAGCTCCGGGATGTGCCCCTGAGCCCCGTGACTGCTGAGGCCCTGAACACCCATATGAAGCGCTTTCCGCCGGTCGAGGTGAAGTTGCCTTGGAAGACTCCGGACGGGCCGCTGGTGTCCCGCCAGCTCGTCTTCACGAGTGCTGTGGGCCATGCCATCTGGCGCAGCTACTTCGACGATCACGTGTGGAAGGCCGCCCTTGCGTCTGCCGGCGTCATCCCGGCCAGGGAGCGCGGCAAGCGCTATGCTGCGGCGCCAGACGACGGCATGCACGCCTTGCGGCACTTCTACGCGTCGGTGCTCCTGGATAGCGGTGAGAGCATCAAGGCGCTGAGCGTATACCTCGGCCACTCCGATCCCGGCTTCACTCTGCGGATCTACACGCACCTGATGCCGAGCAGCGAGCAGCGGACACGCGCGGCCGTTTCGGCGGTCTTCGGCGGCCCCCGGAGCACCCCTGAGGCAGCCTGACGGCCCACAGACGGCCCACGGCCCCGAGACGGCCCCTGACTGGCGGTTCCGCCGCAGGTCAGGGGCCCTTTGGGGCTCTGATTTCGCCAGAAACACCCCATCTTGCCGTACGTCCATACCCGCGGGCGAATGGGTAGGTCAGAGCCGCCCGCGTCGGGGGAGGATGCGGCTGGAGGGTCGGACCGGTTTTCAGGGGGTTCAGTTCGGTGGGGAGCGCACTCATAGGGTTGGCGGCGGCGGTCGTGGGCGTCACGGGGACGCTCATCGCGTCCGTGCTGTCGCAGCGCATGACGGCACGCGTGCAGGTGGAGCAGTTCGCGCGCCAGCAGCAGGAGGCCGAGGCCCAGTGGCTGCGGGAGCAGCGGGTCGCCGAGCTCGACCGGCGGCGCGAGGGCTACATGAACGTCAACGCCGCTTTGCGGCGCTACCGGACGCACCTGCTGAACTTCCTCTGGACCGTGCACAAGGGCGCTGTGACCGACGAGGCGCGGGAGGTGGTGGAGGAAGCCCGGCGTGATCACCACTCGGTCATGGCCGAGGCGCAGATGGTCGCCTCCGCGAGGGTCCTGGCCGAGCTGAACGGCATGACGAGGACGCTGTCGGAGACCTACCGGCGGATCATGTGCCTGGAGGAGGGCCGGCCGGATCTGAACGGGTCGTTCGACGAGATCCGCGCGGACTTCGCCCGGATCTGGGACGAGTGGGAGAGGCTGCTCGGCGCCATGCGGGCGGATCTCGGCGTGGCGGACGAGCCGGTCGGGCTCCCGCCCGTCGTGTGAAGGCCGCCCCGGGTGGGTGGGGCGGCCGGGCGGGGTCAGATGGGGCGGTAGACCGTAAGGGCGTCGGGGAGGGCGTCGAGGACGAGTGAGCGGGGGGCCTTGGCGTATTCGCCGTCGTAGGCGAGGGGGGTGCCCTCCGGGACGTCTGCGATGCGCAGGCTGCGCAGGTGGGTGGCGGCGTGCACCGGGGACTTGCTCAGGGGGCCCGCGAAGGCGGCGGCCAGCAGCCGGGGGCCGGGCCGCCCGCCGCCGTACACGAGGCGCAGGTCGAGGTGGCCCTCGCCGAGGCTGTCGCGGCGGCCGGGGGTGGGGCCGGTGCCGTGGTAGGTGCCGTTGCCGGCGAAGAGGAGCCACACGCTGCGGCGCCGCCCGGCCAGGTTCAGCCGGACGGGCCGCTCGGCGCGCAGCACCTTCCAGGCCGCCAGCAGCGCGGCCGGGCCGCCGCCGATGCGCGGACCCCAGTGCAGGCGGTGGCGCAGCAGCTCCGGGTAGGCGCCGATGGTGAAGTTGTTGAGGAAGTAGCCGGGCTGTCCGTCGGGGCCCGGGGAGAAGCGGCCGACTCCGATGCGGACGGCTTCCCCGTGCTCCAGTGCCTCGCAGGTCCCTTCGGGGCCGATCAGGCCGAGGTCGAGAGCGAAGTGGTTGAGGGTGCCGCCGGGGAAGACGGCCAGGGGCACGTCGGCCCGCAGCGCCGCGGTGGCGGCCGCGTTGATGGTGCCGTCGCCGCCGCACACCCCGAGGACGGTGGCGCGCGAGGCGGCCTCCGCCAGGACGGGCAGCAGCTCCTCGCCCTCGCACTCGATCACCTCGGCCTTGGGCAGCCGGGTGCGCAGCAGGCCGGGGACGGTGGAGGCGGTGCCCGACCCGGTGTTGACCACCACCGTCAGCCCGGCCCCCTCGGGCAGCGCGGGCACCCCGATGGCCTTGCGCTCGTCGCCCGGCACGGCCCGGGCCTCCCGCACGTCGCGTGCGAGCCGGCGTACGACGAACGCGGCGCCCACGCCGAGCGCCGCGCCCGCGGCCACGTCCGAGGGGTAGTGCACGCCGGTGTACACGCGCGAGAAGGCCACGGACGCGGCGACGGGCGCCAGCACGGCCCCCCAGGCCGGGGAGGCGAGCGCCACCCCGGCGGCGAAGGC
The DNA here is from genome assembly GCF_000719345.1 of Streptomyces sp. NRRL F-2664. Lineage (GTDB taxonomy): Bacteria > Actinomycetota > Actinomycetes > Streptomycetales > Streptomycetaceae > Streptomyces. The sequence goes on along the minus strand of NZ_JOFX01000002.1, from coordinate 200,604 downwards.
GAAGGCGGACGCCGAGTGCCCGGAGGGGAAGGAGGTGGTGTGCGGCTGCACGGCGAGCCGCCGTACCGCGGGCACGCCCTCCAGCAGCGGCCGCGGGCGGCGTACGGACCACTTGCCGACGGTGTTGATGGTGGCGGAGGCCAGCGCGAGCGAGGCCGCGCCGCGCACGGCGGCCTTGCGTGTCCCGGCCGAACCGAAGACCGCGAGGGCCGCTGCGGCCCCGCCCCACAGCACGCCGTGGTTGGCGGCCCGCCCGAGGCGCGGCAGCACGCGGTCGGCGCCGGGCCAGTGCCTGCGGGCCACGGCGTCGAACAGCCGGCGGTCCCACCGTGCGAGGACGCCGGTCCAGGTCAGTTCTTGATCAACCATCTTCTGCCTCTACCCCGTATCCCCTTGCCGGATCCCCTCCCGCCCTCCTTCCTCGTCCGCCCCTCCTCTACTCCTCCTCGTCGATGGGGCGCTTGCGCAGCAGCAGGACCACCAGTCCGCCCAGCACGACCAGGCCCACCGCCAAGGAGGCGATGACCGGCGTGGCGGCCGAGCTGCCGCTGGTCGCCAGCCGCTCCTCGTCCGGTGAGGCCGTCGGCAGGGACGCGGACTGCACGCCCAGCGCGACCGCCGCCGAGCCGTCCGCCGCGCCCTGGCCGGATGCCGGGCCCGGGCCGGTCTCGGGAGCCGGCGGCGGCGCCCAGGCCGCCCGCGCGGTGGCGGCCGCGACGGACTCGCTGGAGCCGGCCACGATCTGCGCCCGGGCGGGGACCCCGCTGGTGAAGACCCGCCCGACCGGCACCCTGGTCGCACCCTGGACGGTGACCGAGGCCGTCCCGTCGGGGGTGCCCGCAGGCACCTCGAAGTAGAGCCGGCTGCCGTTGACCGCCGTGGTCAGCGGCTGCCCCTGGGCGTCCACCACCCGGACGCCCATGGCCACGGCCGCCGCGTCCGGGACGACCGCCACGCTCCGCGCCCCGGTGCGCACGGTCACCGGGCCGAGCCGGGTCCCCACCGGCCCCGACACGTCGCCGGGATCCAGCCCGAGCGAGGCGGGCGGCTCCGGCATCTGTCCCGCCGCCCGCTGGAGGTAGTCCGCCAGCTTCTCCGCGGACGGGTCCGCCGCCTCGACGCGCACTCCGTCCGCGAGCCGCCAGATCGCCACCTGGGTCCCGGCCGCCGCGCTCTCCGCGGTGAGCGAGGCGGCTCCGGCCGCTTTGGCGAGGCCGGCCAGGTCGTTCAGCTGCGGGTAGGAGTGCTCCAGCACCCAGCGGATCCGGCCGGCCTGGCCGTTGCCGGCCAGCGGGCTGCCGCTCCAGCCGCTCTCGGTGTACCGGGCCTGCGGCTGTGCGGTGCCCGCCACCCCTACCCCGTACGTCTGGAGCATCCCGCCGCCCTCGACCCGCATCTCGTACAGGCCGGCCGGGATCTGCCGCACCGATCCGTCGCCGCCGTGGAGGACCGCCTGCCCGTACGTCTTCAGCCCGTCCAGCACGGCGCTCGCGCCCTCCGGCGCGCGGGGTGCCACCGGGCCGGAGTCCGCGGCGGCCCGGGCGCCGGGCGCGGCGGTGAGGGCCGCGGCCAGCAGGGCGGCCGCGAGCGGCCGGCGCGCGGAGCCCCGTCCCGCGGCGGCGGGTTCGACGGGGGCCGGTGCAGGAACGGCGGGTGCGGGAGCAGCGGGAGCCGCAGCGGAAACAAGAAGGGACGCGGGGGCAGGAGCGGACGCAGAAGCAGAACCAGAGGCAGGTGCAGGAGCTGGAGCAGGAGCGGAGGATGCGGGAACGGCAATCGACACAGTCTTCCCCTTCGGGCCAAAGACCCAGGTGCCCGTGAGTACCGGGGAATCCTATCCGTCTCCAACACTCAGCCCACCGTCGCCTTCTGAGTGCCCATCAGCGGATGATCGGTTCTCATCACCCGCCGGAACGCCGCCGTTCCCCGGTTCAGGTCGTGCCCGATGGCGGTCGCGTCGATCTCCGCACCGAAGCGCCGGTTGCCCTCCCCGTCGGGCGGGTCCTCCCGCACGCGCAGCCGCCCGTGCACCACCAGCGGTTCACCGACGGACACGGATCCGGCGAGGTTCACGGCGAGGGTGCGCCGTGCCCAGACGGTGTAGAAGCTGGTGGCTCCGTCCGTCCACGCCTCCTTGCGCCGGTCGAAGTACCGGGGCGTGACCGCGAACCGGAACCGCGCCGACGGGCCGTTCACCGTCTCCTTGTAGTCGACCTGCGTCGCCACATACCCCACCAGCGTCACCTGGGTGTCGTACATCCCGGCCGCCCTCCCCCGTCGTCCCGGCCCGCACGGACCATCCGTACGGGCTGGGAGCCATGCTGCGCCCGCCGGCCGGCCCCCGCTTCGGCCTGTGGATTACTGGCGGGTTGTGGACAACCGGCTCCCCCCTGCGGCGACGGTGGCGTACTGCTCGCGCACCTCCCGGTAGCGCAGCAGCTCCGCGGCCACCGGTTCCAGTACCCGGGCGCGGCCGCAGCCGGCCGCCGCCTGGCGCAGCTTGCGCTCCGCGTCCTGGCCGTAGCGGCGGGCCGGCCCCCGGGCCGCGATGGAGCAGGCCCACTCCACGAGCGGTCCGCCGACGATGCCCGCCACCATCAGCAGCACCGGCGGCATCAGCTCCGGTTCCAGGACCCCGACGATCTGCCCGACGAGCCACAGCCCGCCGAAGATCTGGAGCAGCGTCATGGCCGCCTGGGTCAGGACCGCCGCCGGCCACCACGCGGGCCGCGGCGGTTTGGCGGTCGGTACCGCAACCGCCGCCCCGAGGGTCACCGCGATCTCGTCCAGCGCCTCCGGAAGCCCGTCGGCTCCGCGTACCGCCGCCTCCCGGACGGCCTGCGCCCACGGTTCGGGCAGGCCCGCGACCGCTTCGTCGGCGACGACGCGCACCGCCTGCTCCACCCGCTGACGCGCGGTCACCTCCTCCTCGGCCGGTGCCTGCACGGCCGGCTGGCCGCGGCCGCCGATCGCCGCCAGGGCGGCCAGCCCGGCCAGGGTGCGCGGAGCGCGCCGGTTCTCGTACCAGCGCCACAGCCGCAGCCACGGGGTGCCGCAGGCCTTGCCGGCGTTGCGCCGCCAGGCCCGTTCGGCGGCGAGACCGGCCGCGCAGGCCCCGACCGCCTCGGCGAGCCGGTCCTCGAACTCGGCGCGCGCCGCCTCCCCGATCTCGGGCCCCGGGTGTCCGTCGGCGACGTACAGCGGGCGGAGCCGGACGGCGGCGCGGTCCACGTCGGCCGAGATGCGCCGGGTCGCGGCACCCCTCTCCTGCGTGAACTGCCCGAGGAGTTCGCGCAGCTCGCCGACGCCGTCGCCGGTGAGGGCGGACAGCCCGAGGACGGTGGCGCCGGGCTCGCCGTGTTCGCCGAGTGCGATGCCGTCCTCGTCGAGCAGCCGGCGCAGGTCGTCCAGGACGAGGTCGGCGGCCTCGCCGGGCAGCCGGTCCACCTGGTTGAGCACGACGAAGGTGACCTCGGCGTGCCCGGCGAGCGGCCGCAGGTACCGCTCGTGCAGCACCGCGTCGGCGTACTTCTCGGGGTCCACGACCCACACGACGGCGTCGACGAGCGCCAGTACGCGGTCCACGTGGTCGCGGTGGGTGCCGAGCGCCGAATCGAGGTCGGGCAGGTCGACGAGGACCAGCCCGCGCAGGGTCTCGGCCCCGGAGGTGTCGCGGGGGCGGCGCCGCAGCCGCCCCGGGATCTCCAGCCGGTCCAGCAGCCCTGCGGCCCCGTCCGACCAGCTGCACGCGATGGGCGCGGCTGTCGTCGGGCGGCGCAGCCCGGTCTCGGAGATCTGCACCCCGGCGAGTGCGTTGAAGAGCGTGGACTTGCCGCTTCCGGTCGCTCCGGCGACCGCGACGACCGTGTGCTGGGGGGAGAGGCCGCGGCGGGCGGCGGCCTCGTCCAGCACCCGTCCGGCTTCGGCGAGGGTCTTGCCGTCGAGCCGGGTGCGGGAGAGCCCGACCAGCTGGCGCAGCGCGTCGAGGCGCTGGCGCAGGGCCCGCGCCTCGGGGCTGAGCGGGGGCGCGGCCGACTTGCCGCCGTCGCTGCCGGCGCCGGACACGGCCCGTACGAGCGCCTCGTCGCCCTCGTCGCCCGCCTCAGCGGCGTCCTCCTCGCCCGCGTCGACGGGGCGGGGGCGGGAGCGCGCGATGAGTCCGTCGTCCCATCGGTCGTCGGTGCGGTCGGTCAGGGCGGTCACGGCGTCACCTCTCCTTCTGCAGTACGGACAGCGCGGCGATCAGTTCGGCCTGGGGTTCGGGGGTCACTTCGAGTGCCTCCAACGGGGCCAGGCGGCGGTCGCGCTCGCCGCGCAGCACCTCGTCGAGGTGGTCGCCAACCAGTTCGCCGCCCTTGTCGCGCAGGCGCAGGGCGGCCTGGGCGCCGATCCGTTCGGCGAGCTTCTCCCCGGCGGGCCGGGCCCGTTTGCCACCGAGCAGGGCGGCGACGAGCAGGGCCGCGATGCCCTCGGCGTCGGGGGCGGGCTGCTGGTCGAGGCCGGCCACCTCCTCCTCGGCCAGTTCCTCCAGCACCCGCCGCCAGCGGCGTACGGCCACGCCGATGCGCTCGGCGGCCTCCTTGTCGGGCGCGGGCAGGGCCAGCGCTCCGGAGGCCGGTTCGCGCCGCCAGGCCTCGGCGATGCGTTCGTCGGCGGCGGCGACGGCGCACTGGAGCAGGGCGGCGAGGGATTCGGCGAGCGAGTCCAGCAGTTCCGCGGCGCTGGTGTCGAGGGGGTAGCCGCGCCAGCGGGTCAGCGCGTCGCCGGCCAGTACGGCGCCCTGGTCGAGGCGGCCGCGCACCCGCTTGCCCTCGCGCCGGTACGCGTCCTCGACGGCGGAGGTCAGCCGGACGGCGGCGGCGTGCTGGGCGGCGACGGCGGAGGCGAGTTCGGGCATCCGGCTGCGCAGGGAGTCCAGGGCGCCGAGGGCGGTGCGCCCGACGGCGTACTGCCGGGCGGCGGGGTCCTGCGCGTGGTGGGCCAGCCAGGCGTGCAGCGGGGCGACGGCGCTGGCGGGGAGCAGCCCGCCGCCGCCTGCCGACTCGGGGAGCTCGGGGACGGTGAAACGCGGTACGTCGCCCAGTCCGGCCTTGGTGAGGAGGGCGCCGTACTGGCGGGAGACCTCGGCGAGCACCTGGTGCGGGACCCGGTCCAGGACGGTGACGAGGGTGGCCTTGTATTGCTTGGCGGTGCGCAGCAGGTGCCAGGGGACTGCGTCGGCGTACCGCGAGGCGGTGGTGACCATCACCCAGACGTCTGCGGCGCAGATGAGTTCGGCGGCCAGTGTCCGGTTCTCGACCACGAGGGAGTCGATGTCGGGGGCGTCGAGGAGGGCGAGTCCGCGCGGCAGGGTGGAGACGGTCTCGATCCGCATCTCGCGGGTCTCGGCGCCGCCCCGGCTGCCGGTGTGGCTGCGTCTGCGGCCGCGGACGGGCGGTTTGGGCGGCGTGTCGTCGTCCTCGTGCGGCACCCACACCCGCATCAGGTCGGGCAGTACGCGCATGCCGGCGAACCAGTGGTGGTCGTCGGGGTGGCAGACCAGCACCGGGGTGCGGGTGGTCGGCCGCAGGACGCCGGCTTCGCTGACCTGGCGTCCGACGAGGGAGTTGACGAGGGTGGACTTACCGGCCCCGGTCGACCCGCCGACCACGGCGAGCAGGGGCGCCTCGGGCGCCTTCAGGCGCGGTACGAGGTAGTCGTCGAGCTGCGCGAGCAGCTCGGCTCTGGTCTGGCGGGCCCGTGGGGTGCCGGGCAGGGGCAACGGCAGACGTACGGACGCGACCCGGTCGCGCAGGGCGGACAGGGCATCGAGCAGCTGAGGCCGAACATCCAAGGTCACCACATGCGAAGAATGCCCAATTTAGGACCATTTTTGAAGCTTATACGCCCCCTGCGCGCCGACCGCGACTTCAGTGGGACATTCCGGGCACGGCGGACGAGTGGGGCGCAGGCATAACGAGTGCACAACACCCAGGGCGCCGCGGCGCAAAAGCGATGCGAGAATCGCACCTGCCTGCGATTATCGGGACCGCTTCACGGAACCTCCACATCGTGGCCCGCGAGTGAAGCAACCGGGACAAGGCGGCCGGAGCCCTATCCTTGACCCGGTACGGACCGAAGTCCCACCCCCACCAGGGGCTCCAGGCCCACCAGGGCCACCTTCCGGCCCCCGTAGCTCAGTGGATAGAGCAGGTGCCTTCTAAGCACTTGGCCGCAGGTTCGAGTCCTGCCGGGGGCACATATGTGAAGGCCCTCCCACGGGAGGGCCTTTTTGCTGGTCAGGGACATTTGGTAGCGCCGGAAGCAGGTATCACCGGATCCCCTCGGCGGGGGCGAGCAGGTCCAGCGGTGTCCGGTTGCTACCGGGTTTCTGCGGGTGGCTGCGGAGAATACGCGGTGAAAAATCAGGTGCTGGGCGCGGCCGGATCCGGCAGCTCCCCTGCCCGCTCGATCCGCTGCTTGAGGTCGTCGAGCTGCCCGTTGATGCACCGTGCGTACGTGGCCAGGAGCACGGGGACGCTGTTGCCCGCCCACTCCGCCACGTCCGCGGCGGGGACGCCGGCATTGAGCCAGTTGGTCAGGCAGGTGTGCCGAAGGTCGTAAACGCGGCGGGCGAGAGGCGACTCGTATTCGTGAGGCGGAAGAGCCACCGCTCGGGCTCGCCTCCAGGCTCGGCGGATGACCGAGCCTGCCAGGAGTCCCCCGTTCTCCCCCTGGACCAGGAGGTCTCCGGCTTTCAGCCCCTCCTTCTCGATGTGGGCGCGGAGGATCCGAGTGAGGGCGGGGCGACAGGGCACCGTGCGCATGTCGTCGGCGGCCCGCCCCTTGAGTCCCCGCAGCTCCCGAACCTCGCCGGTGTCCGTCCACTGCCGGCCCACCTCGGGCTGAGCTGTATGGATCAGCAGCTCACCCCATTGATCATCGGCGTCCGCGCTGGGCAGGCGGACGTCCGCGACCTTGAGTGCCACGACTTCTTCGGGCCGGGCGCCGGCGTAGTACATCGTGGCGAAGAAGGCGTGGAGCCGCCGGCCGCCCCTCGGCCGCGCGTAAATCCAGGCGAGCAGGGCGGCGGCCTGCTCCCTGTTGAGGAGCGACCGCTTGTCCACGGCGGAGGAGGTCTTGGCCGCCGTGGTGCCCTTGCCCTTCGGCAGGAGGTTCTCCCTTAGCACCTTCCTCTTGATGGCGTGCTCGATCAGGACATTGAGGACCCGCTTGTTCCGCCGGACGGAGCTGGGGGCCGCTGACGCGCCGTCGAGTTTGGTCCCGGCAGCGCGGAGCAGCGCTTCGACGGTGCCCTCGTCCTCCCAGGCCGCCATGGTGAGGCTGTTGCGCTGCACCCACCGCAGGATCACGGCGACCTCCGGCGGGGCCTCGTCGCGCCGGCCGGTGTTGAAGGCGTACTCGCGCAGGGCCCGGCGGACGTCCACCCCGTCGAACATGGACGGCTTGCTGCGGAGCAGAGCCACCGTGACGGGGGTGAGCGCCTTTGCCACGTTCCGTCGATTGTTCGCGGACGTCCGCTCCCAGACCTGATCCACGAACTGCACCGCGAAGTCGTACCACTTCACGCTGGCAGCGCCGGACTGGTACGAGACGGGAAGCCCCGTGGAAAGGCTGAACGCCTCTCCCTTGCGGGCCGCGGTCACGAGTCCCGAGCGGAAGGACTCCGCAAGAGGTCCTGTGGCGAACGGCTTCCGCCACTCGTTGCCCGCCAACTCCCAACGGACGGTGTGGGTGGTCTTCTTCTTTCCCTCATACACCGAGGTCTTCCACAGCTTCACGTCGTACGTGGTGTCCATCAGGCAGCGTCCTCGCACTCGTTCAGCCAGATCTCCAGGTCGGTGCGGCGGACGCGGAGGTCGCCGTTCGGCAGTTTGATGCAGCGGGGAGCCCGCCGCTTCTGGCGCCAGTCGTAGAAGGTGGAGCGAGAAATGCCGAGTTCGTCGCACAGCTCAGGAACGGTGAGCATCACGCGGGACGTGGGCGCGGCAGGCATGGGTGTCCCTTCTCGGGGTGAAGTCGGGGGGTCACGTTGGTGGGTTGCAGGATGGACTCGGGGCTTCGCAGGGCTCCCGCATCTGTCCGAGGTTCGGATTTCTGCGTCATCGCGTCGTCTGGGTCATCAGCCGGTCTGACCTGCGGCTTTCGATGACGTCGTAGCTGGGCTGTGTGTCACCGGCCTGCGTCACCGTCACCGGAGTGACGCGCGCGGGTGACGCGGGTGACGCGTGATGACGTAGCCGTTGTCCGTCTGCGTCACGGGTGTAGCCGCAGGTCACGTGCTGTTTCCTGCGCTGTGGTGACGTGGGTGACGCAGCGTCTCTTCTCTTAGGAAAAAGAGAGGGGTGGTGTCTGTAGTGGTGCGGTGCGTCTTCGAGCGTGAAGAGGGGGCCGCTGCGCGGCACGTCCCTTGCAGCGGCGGCAAGCCGCCGGAACAGCAAGAGGAGCACGCCCCCGGGGGCGCCGGGTGCTCTTCTTGCTTGAACGCGGGTGGTGCGGTTGCGCGGGTCAGAACGCGGCCTGTTGCTGGCCGGGTGGTGCGGCGGCCGGGCGGGTCATCTCGATGTAGCGGGCCGTACTGGTGCGGCCCCAGTCGACGAGGACGCCGCGGGCGGCAAGGGTGGGCTGGAGCCGCTTGAGGCGGTCGGAGAGGACTTTGCCGGTGGTGGGCCAGCCCTTGGGCAGGGGCCGAAAGTCCTCTCCGGTGTAGAGCTGGGTGAGAGCGTGCAGCAACTCGGTCGAGGTCATCCGGACCTCCTCGCCGAGGTCGAGGCCGGTGGCGTGCTTGAGGACGGTCTGTGCGAGGAGGTCGCCTTCGATCACGTCGTCGTTGAGGTCGTCGAGGCTGGCCCGGTAGGCGCCCAGCGCGCCGAGGCCGGTGGCGGCGTCGAGCTGGGCGCAGAGGTGGGCGAAGTCCGCCATCCGCAGGTCGGTGGGAATCTCGGCCTCGGTCGCCCGCACCTTCACCGCGAGGTCCAGCAGCGAGCCCAGGATGACGGGCAGCACCTGCGCGTAGTCCGCCCACAGCTCCGCCTCCGTCCGCCGCACACGGGGCCGCTCCAGGCGCAACGGCAGAAGGCGTTCGGCGAGGTCGGGGCGGATGACGCCCACGTCGATGCCGGTGAGCAGGAGCGGCCGGCGGTAGCGCGAGCGGTAGACGTCCCCATCGCTGAACAGTGCCCGCTTGATGCTCTCGGCGCCGGTGACGATGCAGCACATCAGGTCGGACAGGTCCGGCGGCAGGTGAGAGAGGTTGTCCAGCGCGGTGACCCATCCGGCGGCGACGGCCGTGATCAGGTTCTCCTCGTCCTTCGGAGCGCGGCGCAGGTCACCCGTCATGCCCTCGATGATCCGCACCAGCATCCGCCCGCCGGTCGACTTGCCGGCGCCCTGGGGGCCGGTGAGGAACGGTGCGGGAACGGGCACGGACGGCTCCAAGCAGCCGATGAGCCACGCGACGGCGAGGCACTCGCTCTCGGCGTTGGCGAAGTTGCACAGCCTCAGCAAGGCGTCGATGCCCTTGCCGTCGGTGTCCTTCTCCGGGAGGGGCAGTTCGCCGGTGAGCTGGGTGCGACGCCAGCACACCTCACGCGGGTCCGGGACGCGGATGTCCCAGCCGGTGGGGTGGATTCGGACGGACTTGCCGTCGTCGCGGCCCAGGTCCAGCCAGGTCGCACCGTCGAGCCCAGGGGCGACGCGGATGTGGGTGGCTTGTACGTCCTGGCTGAGCGCGAGTGCTTCGATCAAGTCGAGTGCCTCCTTGAGGGCGGAGCCGTTGAAGGAGCCGTGGCCGTCGTTGTAGAGGCCGACCATGAGTTCCTGCCGGTGGCTTCCGGTGGTGCCCTGGGAGCGGATCGGGCGGGCGACGGGGTGGCCGTTTTTCTGCGCGTAGACGGTGCCTTCGGTGGTGCGGAAGTACCGGAAGTGGTCCTGCGCGTAGTCCGTGATGATCTGCCGTGCCGGGGTCTTGTCATCGTCGGTCACGGTCACATCCCCAACTGGGTGCGGGCGTTGGTCCAGGCGTCCTCGCAGTGCTGCAGAGACTCGCCCTTGGCCTGCGCGGCGGTGAACAACCGGCCGATGTGCGTGTCGGTGAGGCATCCGCAGCGGCCGTGCGCGGACAGCACCGCGAGGAACATCCGGTACACGGTCCGGTGGATGCCGTCCGGGGCCTCCTCGATCCGCTGCTCCGCCATGGCGATGCCCCGTTCCAGGTAGGCGGGCGAGCGGTGAAGGCACTGCCCGCCCCCGGCTGGCGCCGAAACGGTGAGGGCGCTCGAAACGGGCCGGGCTGCAGTGGCCTCCTTCACGGCGAGGGCACGCACGACGTCCGGGAGCGGCGCCATGGTGCCGGTTCCGGTGCCGAGCCATCGGGCGTAGGACATGACGGACTTGATGTCGACGCCGGGACGTACAGCGTTGGGGGAGGTCATGGTGCCGAGGTAGATCCAGTGCTCCCCGCGCGTGGTCGCCACAGTCCTGGTCACCGGGAGGTTCTGGCGGGCCCATGCGACTGCCTCGGCGTTGTCGAGGTCGACGACGGTGACCCCGGCACCGCCGGGGTGGTAGGCGACGGCTGCGGCCTGCCGCCAGGCCGGAGCCCACGCGGGTGAGGTGAGGATGTGCGGGTTAGTGGTGGCGGCGGCCCATGCGTGGCAGGGCGCCGGGCACTTGCAGGGGCCGGGGGTCTTCATGTTCGGCCGGCCGCCGCAGGCGTTCTTGCGGCAGGCGCGGCAGTTGCCCATGGGGCCCTTGCCCTCCCGCAGCGGCAGCACGGGCAGGCTCTGTGCGGCGAGCTGCAGAGCAGTGTGGAGGGTGGCGGGTAAGGCAACGGCGCCGGGGTCTCGCGGGATGCCGGTCGGGGGGGTCATGTTGGGGTCCTCCACAGGTCTCTTGATGGACTGGGGATGCAGGGCGGCCCGGCTTTGGCGAGACGGGGCCGCCCTGTGCTTTTGGTGGTGTGGGGCGGGTTTCCAGGGGCCCGCCAGGGCCCCTCTACCGGCGCTACCTCGCAGGTCAGGGGCCTTTACCGCCCCCGCTACCGGGGTAAAGAGGGCTCTCTACTTCGCGGCCCTGCGGGAAGGCTCCAGCCGGGGCGGGTCACAGGGTGCGTGGGGCGGGGTGGGTAGGGCGGGGGCCCGCTACCTCAGGTGGTGACGGGGACGGCGCCTTCGATGTCGCGGCGCTGGTATCCGGCGCCGTTGACGCCGTTGATCTTGACCTGCTTGCTGGTGCGCTTGACCCCGGCCGCTTCGAGTTCCTTGGCCAGGGACTCGGCGTCGTAGTCGCCGTAGGTGTCCTCGTCGAGGTTCACGAGGCGGTCGATGAGGTCGCGGGTGTACATGCGCGGGGAGTGCTGCATGACCTCCAGCACGTCGGAGAGGATCGGCGGGATCCGGACGCCGTTCTCGGCGGCTGCGGTGGCGAGGTCGCCGGCGGCGTCGCCGGTGAGCTGGCCGATGTCCTTGCGCATGGCGCGGCCCTTGGCGCACATGGCGTTGAACGCGGCCGTGGTGAGCAGGTCGTTCTTGACCGTGGCGAACGACGCCGGGCCGGTGACCAGGACGACGACGCCCTTGTGGTCCTCCGAGAGGACCGACGCGTCGGCGCCCATGGACGCCTTGCCCTTGCCGAGGACCATGTCGGAGGAGGTCTGGTCGGTGACCTGGGTGCAGGCGCGGATGGTGATGATCTCCCGCAGCTTGGTCGGCACGGACTCGGCATCGGGGCGCTGGCTGGCGTAGTTGGAGATGAATCCGGCGGCCGGTCCGCGGCGGGCAATGCGGGCCATGTCGTCGATGACGGCCTTGCGTTCCTTCTCGTCGCCCAGGGCGAGGAAGGCTTCCTGCAGCTCGTCGACGGTGAAGAGGATGAACGGCATCTTGTACTTCTCGACGATGGCCGGGGTGAGCTTGCCCTCGGGGCAGATCGAGGTGGGCAGCTCCCGCATGATCGCGAACCGCCGCTCCATCTCCGTGAGGAGCTCTTGGAGCATGTCCTTGAACGCGGCGATCGCGTCGTCCTCGGCGCCGAGGACGAGGCGGTGGGCGACCTGCCGCATCTGCATCCAGTCCTGCCCGCCCTTGAAGTCGGCCACGTAGTGCCGCACCCACGGATCGAGCAGCCCGGCCGCCGTCAGCAGCCGTTGGGTGAAGGTCTTGCCGCGGCGGGGCAGGCCGCCGAAGAACATCGACTGCCACACCACCGGCACCGACACCCGCGTGCCGCGGGCGTCCTGCCCGAACGGGATCGGCTCCCAGATCGAGAACCGCTCCAGCTCCTCCAGCGGCGACGGCGTCGGATCGGCCAGGTAAGGGTCGTCGTCGGCAACCCACATCGACACCCGGCCGGCGTTGCCGCCCTGCGCTGCCCTCACGCGGGACATGACGATCTGGATCTCGTCGACGCCGAGTTCCTGCGCGAGGACTTCCCGCTTTGCCAGCACGTCGGAGGCGGTCTTGCCGCCGCCGCGGGGCAGGTCGAAGACGACGGCCCAACCGCGTCCGTCGCGGACCGGGCCCATGATGCAGGACACCTTGGGTCCCTCGTCGTCGCCCTTGCCCTGCTTGATCAGCCCGGCCGCGCGCAGGGCGTCGTTGAGCTGCTGCGCGGACATGTCCACCCGCAGCGGCGGCGTGGCGTGGTCCAGCAGCTGGGTCTCCTCACCGCGGCCGAGGTAGGCGAGCGGCACGGTGATGGCGCTGGCAATGCCGGTCTGCACCAGCGGATCGGCCAGCGCGATCCCCACTGCGGCCGTGGCGACCGCTGTGGCGGCGGCGCCGAACCGCCACCGTCGGGCGTGGGTCCGGGCGGCGTGCGCGGCCTGGTGGCGGGTGGCCAGGTCGACGTCTTCGGGCCGGACCTTGACCTGGGCGCGCAGGGCTTTCACGGTCGCGGAGTGGTCCTGCGCCGACAGCGTCGGCCACAAGCCCTTCGCGGCCCGGTAGAAGCCGCGGCAGGCCAGCAGCACGGTCTTGATCAGGTACTTGGGGACGCGGATGGAGTGGTAGCGGGAGTGCCACCACGTGAGGCGGCCCAGGGCGGTGACGTTGGCGTTGATGGACTTCCACGAGCGGGCCCACACCGGCAGCAGCGGCGCGTCCGGCACGGTGAGCCAGTCGGCCAGCGGGTTGTCCGGCCGGTCCACCGCCTCCACCTCGGCCGACGCGTCCGTGGTGTCGGGCTGGATCGGGGTGGCCGCGGCGTCCTTCGCGGCACGGTGCTCCTCCAGGCTGTGCACGGACGCGTCCGGAACGGACTGGGACATGATGAGACCTCCGGGTCTCGTCGAGAGGCGGGAAGTGGAGCCCGGGGCGGCCGGCATTCTTTGGCGAGAGGGCGGCCGCCCCAGGAGCGCAGCTACTTGCGGTGGTTCTTCGCACGGGCCTTGCGTGCGGCCTTCTCGGCCTCGGCCTGGTCGGCGGCCTGCTGGGCCTCGCGGTCGCGGGCGCCGTCGATGATCCGGTCGACCTTCTTCTGCAGGTCGCCGAGGTGAACGTTCTCCCCGCCGATCCCGCGCTTGGCCATCCGGGCCGTGTACCAGCCGATCTGCGTGATCTCACGAGCGGTGAACTTCGGGTCCTTGGCCATCACGGGTCCCAATCTCGTCTGGAGTCCGGGCTGTCCGGCTCCCCTTCACCACCCGCCCTGCGGGGGCGGGTGGATCAGGCAGCCGTCAGCCCCGGCGGCGGGCCCTACGGACGTTCTTCGCAGCGACTCCGGCCTCGGGGCTGCCGATCGACTTCACGACCGTGTGCACGCCCCAGCCGAGAATCAGGGCCAGGAGGGTCAGGAAGGCGAGGTTCGCGGCCATCGCGGTGAGCGCGGCGACGAGGAGCGGGCCGAAGTACACCCCCGCCGCGACCGCGCCGGCGCCGACTCCGGAGCCGAGGGCGATGCGCTGGACGGTCTTGTCGGGGGCGGCCTGGTGGATGTGCTGGTGCACGACCTGCGGCCCGGCGTACGTGGCGGGCAGCTGGTCGGCGTAGACGTGGCGGCCGTCGGGGAGCTGCACGATGCCGGGCGGCCGGTGAGGTTCGGGCAGGTGGTTCATCGGGTGTACTCCTCTCCGGTGGTCAGCGGCGGGGCAGGGCGAGGCAGCGCCGCGCGTGGCGCTGGGCCCAGCTCTTGAGGTTTCCGCTGAAGGTCCAGTCGCTGCAGCCGGCGCATTCGGCCCGGTACTCGAAGCCGCGTCCGTAGACGGTGACGGTGGCGCCGCCGGCGGTGCGGTACTGGACGGCAATGTCGTTGCTGGACATGGAAGATCCCTTCGGTCAGACAGCGAGGAAGAGCGCGGCGAGAGTCAGGGCCAGGACGTGCGCGGTCTGGTCGACGTGCGCGGCGCCACCGTGGGCGGCCCAGCCCTGCTGGCGGGCCAGCCGCATCCACGCGGCGACGGGCCACCGCCGGTCGATGAACCCGTGGCTGATGCCGATCCAGACGACGGCGGCCACCGCGGGCAGCAGGGGAAGATGCCACCCCAGCCCGACCGAGCCGACGGCCAGGAGCAGGCCGCAGATCAGCACGTGGGTGGCGGAGTGGGAGACGTTGGCGGCCCAACCGATGCGTCCGCATCCGGCCTTGTGGGCGGCCTGGTGGTCGGTCTGAAACGGGTAGTCGGCCAGCAGATGCCCGACGTAGAGCAGAAACGCGATCTCAGCGAACATGACAGCCCCTTCCGGGCAGGTCAGACGTGCTGTCGGCAGCGGGATACGCACACGGGACACACATGCCGAGGGAGACCGGGATGACGTATCCGACGTCGTTACGGCAGGCGGGGCAGGTACGGCGGGCGGCGTTCGCCCGGTCCAGAGCGGCGGTCTTGGCGGGGGTCATCGGGCGGACGGGGCGGGCGCGGTCGATCCGGTACAGGTAGGCGATCAGTGGGCCGCGCCGGCGGCGGGGCCGCTCCAGCTGGGCGGCGACGTCCTGACCGCCGGGCCGCAGCCCTGCCGCTCGGAGCTGGCGGCGCGTGGCCAACCCGTCCGGTGCCAGACGCCATCGGTAGACGGGAAGCGTCGCCATCAGCCGGTCGAGGCGTCGCGTTCGGCCCGCAGCGTCTCCCGCAGCCACCGGGCGTTGACCGGGGATGTGCGGAGCGCCTTGCGGATCCGGTCACCGGTCACGTGCTCGGAGGGCCAGGACTCGGTCAGCTGCCGGGCCTCAGCGAGCAGTTCCTCCCGGGTACGGCGCGGGACGCTGGTGCGGGCGATCTCCGGCACCCGGCCGGTGGCCCGACGACGGACCGGCCCGTCAGCCGCAACCGCACGCATCACCGGCCGATCGGACGACTCCGCCGGATCCACGGCAGGCGACTGGGTGGGCTCTTCCGTCCGGAGCGGATCGGGGACGACCGGAGGGGGCTCCAGGGCCCGCAGTGACTGCTCAGAGGTAGACCGCTCCATACCGATCTGCTCAGATTGCTGCTGATTTGTGGGGTGGATCGGTTCGGTGGATCGGTCGACCTCCAGCTCCACCACCGGGGCGGGGCCCGCCACCGCGATCGCCAAGGGAGTTGAGGCTCCGAACATGGCGGCCAGGGCGGAGTCGGCGCCGGCCGTGACGCGGTCGCGCTGAACATCGAGCAGCCGCTCACCCAGGGCGAGGTCACCGGCGCCGACCTTCCCGGCAAGCTTCCACGCCACCAGTTCGGACTTCTGCCGCACCTTCTCGTCGGGGTGACTCGCTGCCACCGCCTGCCGGTACGCCAGTGCCTGCACGATGGCGGCGGCCTTCCGGTCGGCTTCGGCGTCGCGTCCGTCACGGTGGACCACGATCCGGCGGGCGAGGAACGCCGCGCCCTCGGCGGCCGTGGTCATGCCCATCGGGGTCAGGGCGTAGATCACGGTCTCGCCGGGGTCGGTGGCAGCCATCGCAGACATGACCGCCGCGGCGGCGGGAAGAGCCCACAGCCCCGCCCGGATCACCATCGGCGAGGACTGCCCCAGCATCGTCAGCCCGAGCAGCACCAGCGCCAGCACGGCCGTCGCACCCTCACCGGCCGCGACCGCACCCAATGCTGTCCCCGCACCGTAGGCGGCCGAGATGTTCGAGTAGGTACCGAACCCGCCGGCCACACCTGTGGCGACCATCGGCACGAACGCCGCGGTCAGCACCACCTTCTGCGCTCGGCTCAGGGTTTGCCTGGCCGTATTCACGCGGCACCACCCGGCACCTGCTGCGTCGCGGCGGCGAACGTGCGGCGAGCCTCCAGCAGCCGGTGAACCGCCCGCCGGAACCGGCGCTCGTCCAGCTCGTTCGGCACCCGGTCCATCAGGGCGATGCGAACGTCCAGCAACTCGACCTCGGCGGAGATGACCGGCATCTCCTCCTCGATCGCGTCCAGCTCCGCGGCCGACGGCTCCAGACCGTCGGACCACGGGGTAACGCGCTTCTGAAGTGCAACGATGGACTTCACGGGTCTTGCTCCTTCGAGAGAGGAACGGGACCCAACAGCAGCCTCCGGCGCGGGAACGCCGGGGGCTGCACTGCGTTGGGATGCAGCAGGGACAGCACTCACTCGGGCGAGCACAGCAACTCCAAGAGGAGCGACTTGTCCTAGGACTGTTCGCCGTTGAGGTAGACCATGACACTCCAGTCCTAGGACTGTCAATGTCCTAGGACTGTGGGAAACTGGCCATGTCGAGAGGAGTGCCCGGTGGCACCGAAGTGGCGAGAGCTGGCCGACAAACTGGCCGAGCAGATCAAGAACGGCGACTACACCCCTGGCCAACTGCTGCCGCAGATTCGCGACCTGGTCGAGGCAGGCGAGGGCTCCAAGGCCACCGTCAATGCCGCCTACAAGGCCCTGGAGGCCGAGGGGCTCGTCACGTCGTCGCGCGGCGTGGGGACGATGGTGCGCGCACAGACCCCGTTGAAGCGCATCGGAATCAGCCGCTACGACAAGGCGAAATGGCGGGACGGGGACGAGGTCGCGTTCATCGCGGACCGGGTCGCTTCCGGTCGTACCTACCGGCGTGGCGAGCAGACCCAGTCCGTCAGCCTCATCGAAGCGCCCGCCCCTGCGGCTGAGGCGCACGGCTTGCCCGCCGGCGCCCAGGTGTACGCGCGCGCTCGCCTCGTGAAGGAGGGTGAGCAGCCGACGCACACGCTCACCAGCTACTACCGCCCTGAGCACGTCGAGGGCACGCGCATCGTCGACCCCACCCCCGGGCCCGCGGGCCGCGGCGGCGGTTTCCGGGTCCTGTACGACGCCGGTTACGAGATCGACCACATGAAGGAACGCATCTTCGCGCGCGTCCCCACAGCCGACGAGATCAAGCTCCTGAAGCTGCCGACGGGCGAGCCCGTAGTTGAGCTCCACCGCACGACGTACACCGAGGACGGGACAGTCGTCGAGTTCGCCATAGGGGTCCACGCCGCTTCGCGCTTCGCCTGGGAGTATGAGTTCAAAGTCCCGGACTCGGCCGAGGGTGGCGAACAGAAGTGATCTCTGAGCAGGCGTGGGCGGACGCGGAACTCATCTGGGACTTCCACCAGATGCACCATGAGCCGCGCCCCTGCTCAGTCGCGGTCGGCCTTGGCAGTCACGACCTGGGCGTGGCTGACACCACGGTCGACCTCTATCAGCGCGGCTTGGCGCCCCTGATCGTGTTCACCGGCGCCACCAGCCCGACGACCCGAGCCCGGATGCCGCGCGGGGAGGCGGTGCACTACCGCGAGCGGGCGTTGGAGCTGGGCGTCCCGCCTGAGGACGTCCTCGTGGAGCCCAACGCCCGCAACACCGGAGAGAACATCCGGCTAACCCGGACCCTGCTGGAAGACGCCGGCCGCCCCATCGAATCCGTACTGCTGATCAGCAAGCCGTACGAAGAGCGGCGTGCGTACGCCACTGCGCGGAAGCTGTGGCCGGAGGTCGAGGTCATCAGTGCGTCCACGCCGATGACCTTCACGGAGTACGTCGATTCCATCGGTGACCCGAAGGTCGTCATCGACATGCTCGTCGGCGCCTTCCAACGCCTCCAGCTCTACCCGGATCAGGGATTCATGGTCTACATGCCGGTGCCGGACACCGCTCTCACCGCCTATGAACGCCTGCGCGACCAGGGTTTCACCAGCAGATTGATCACTACCCCCTGAACGATGATCACGGGAAACCTTGTAGATTGACCTCGCTTTCGAACTGGGGGTAATCGTGACGAGTCCGGATTCAGCGCCTCACGGGCAGTATTCAATCGCTACCACTCATCCACACATAGCGAATGAGCTGGTATCGGTGATCGGATTCAATGACATAACACGTGAGACCTTGCACCCTCTTGCGCCACACCCTTGCGAATGGCGATGCACGGCTTGCACTCATGAATGGATTGCCAGCGCCAAGAAGCGCACTTCCGGCCGTGCAGGAAGCGGATGCCCGAAGTGTGGACGCCTGCGAACTATTAACGCGCGCAGGATAGCGCAGCCGGGAAAATCCCTGACGGACATTTATCCGCAAGTTGCAGCGGAGTTCATCGAAAACCTCGAGAACGAACTCACAGCCGTCCAGCTCAAACCCCAGAGCGCCTACCAATGTAGATGGCGCTGCGGAACATGCCGTCACGAATGGATTGCGACTCCACAAAATCGAACACGTGGAAACACTGGCTGCCCCTCATGTTTCGCCGCAAGACGCGGAAAATGGAAGCGCCACCCCGATGGCACGTCACGAACCGCCCATGAAATTCTGGGGGATATTGCCGACGAGTTCGTCCAAAATCTAACAACTCCGGGAGTTGGCCTGACCGAGCTTAAGCCGGGTTCTGCAGATAAATGCGACTGGATTTGCTCTACCTGCGGCCACATTTGGGTGGCAACGGTGGCCTCGCGTGTCCGCTCGCATCGAAATCGACCCGGCTCCGGGTGCCGCAAATGCTACGACCGTCGTATCGCCACCCACCGCCGGCTCCCCAAGCAAGGGGAGTCACTCAATGATCGCCATCCGCGTATCAGCCGCAGCTTTGTTGAGAATCTGACCACACCCGGTGAGGGCCCCGGGCAGCTGAAAGTCGGCAGCAATGACCGCTGCCGGTGGAGGTGCCCGAACGGACATGAGTGGGAGGCTCGCGTTCTTACACGGACCAACGGGTCCGAGTGCCCAAGATGCTCATCGGCCGGCAGGTCGCGATTCGAGCTCGAAGTGCGCTTTCTCCTAGAAGCATCCACCGGCACGGACATACTGTGCGACTTCGAAATCAAGGAGCTTAGTGGAGCTTCGGGCCGATCACCCAGAGTGGATCTGTTCGTACCCGAGATACAGCTGTACATTGATTTGGATCCGCTCCACACTCACAAGTCCGAGCGCACTATCGCAAACGACACCCGAAAGAGTCTTCTCCTGCGCAACCTGAACTATGTCAGAGTTCGCGCACGGGGACTTCCTCAAATTCCAGGCGAGACTCTAATTGTCAACGACGCGACGAGGGACGGAATCGACCCTCACATCTGGACCTCGACACTCCGCCCACTTATGACAGCTCACGGACTGCCATTCAATCCCTTGCCCACAGAGGGAATCAAACAAGCCCTCCTTAAAGCCGCGGAGGCGTGGGCGGAGACTAAAGGAAAAGTCAGGTATGCGTCAGCCGCCACCAAACATCCGCACCTTGTGGCCGAATTCAGAAGGAATCTCACAAACCCGCTATTCGACCTTTCCTTGCGCTCTCCGTCTTCATCCGATGTCGCAGAATGGCAGTGCCACAAATGCGGCCGCACGTGGGAAAGCACCATTCGAAACAGAGCGACCAAGGGATCAGGTTGCCATTTCTGTCACCGTCAAGGAGTTTCAAGCAACAACAAAGCACGCTCCTCTGCACCCCCCGGCCAGTCCCTTGCGGAACTAGAGCCCGAAATCGCATCTCGATTCATTCGCTGCCTGAAGGATCCGAACCGAAATCCACACAACCTCAGAATGCAGAGCAATCTGGAGTGCGAGTGGTACTGCCATACGGGTCGACATACATTTACGGCAGCCGTGTTTTCCGTATCTCGCGGGGCAAAAAGGAGGTGCTGCCGATGACGCAACTCGCTAACCGGCTCATGCCCTGCACGTTTCAGCTCACGTGACACCGTCCTCCCCGATAGGGGAGACCGCCCTAAGGAGAGCCAAGCAGTCCCGCCCGAAATCTGTTAGGACCCACATCTCACGTGCGTCTGGGGCATCGTCTCCGGGGAGCCTGCCGATCCCGTCATCTATGACAAGTCCCTCCGCAGTCAGACGGGCGATCGAGGCGTCTAGAGCCATGGCGAAGCCGGGCAGCTCGTTGAGGATCTCGGGTCGCCTCCATCCAGGCAGGCGATCTTGTGCCCAGCCTGTCGGCGCCGGGTACGTCTGTCTGGAGATGACCTCCAGGAGCTTGACCTCTGGCGGCTCGATGCTTGCGAGTCCGCGAACGCGGAGACGCTCCGCGTCGACGGTGGTTTCGTCCCGCACCCCGCGTCCCAAGCACCGCCCGAGCGCAATGATCTTTTCATCCAGGGGCGTTGCCATGGCGCTCTGTACGGTCTCCGACATCAACGTCAGGAGATCAGAGCTGGTCTCGATCGTCTGAACAAGCCTGTCCAGAGACTGACCCGCTTCCCGAGAACTAGCAGCAAGCGCCTGCCTTCCTCGCTCGGCACGGCGTGCGCGATCCATCTCGACAAGGCGCAGGAGCGGGGCGTCGACGAACTCCTTGAGTGCCCCGAGTGCTATGCCTGCGATTGGGTTGGCTGCACCGACTACTGCGACGATCGCTCCGGTTGCGGCCTTGACGCCGGACTCGGCCGATGATCCTGCCCTTGTCTCACTTGCTTCGTGGCCCATATTCGCGATGCTAGCGAGCTACGGGTGCCGTGGTACGGCTTTGGTCCGCGACGGTGGACAGCACCTCAGTCGGCCTCTCAGCCGCTCGTTGGCGGTGAGTGTCTAACTGGGTGACACCCACGGCGCACAGCGGCGGACGTAGGCGGACGCCTACGGACGATCGGCACTGGTCAGCGGCACACAGGTCACCGCTCGGCCACTGGCCTGCGCTGCTTCGGGGCGAAGAGGTCGTGAGTTCAAACCCTGACGCCCATACAGAGCAGGACCCGGTGGAGTGCCCCGAGACATCGGATCACACCCCTGTTTGGCGTTCGCAGTTCCCCGGTGCCAGCAGGCAGCCGGCGTGCATCATCAGTGCACCTACGAACCGGCTACCGAGGGAAACAACATGGATGCAGGAGCGGTGGCAGAGCAGGCAGAGCGAGATGACTGCCAGGAACGAGGCTCGGGATGCCAAAGCTCTTGAGCGGCATGATGCGGTGGTCGAGGACGCAGAGAGCGTGATCGTGACGGCGGCGATCCACGCGTTCGAACGGGGCGATGGCTGGTTCGAAGCCGAGGTCGATCAGCGCAGTACGAGCGGCTGGTCGGTCTACGGGGCCGCTGCGGTGGACTTCGGCGGGCCGGCTCCCACGAAGCGCGAGACCACCCGGCCGAGGCCGGGCGGGGCCTCGCCCCGGAGTGACCTGCTGTCTCGGATTGAGGATGAGGGGTGGTCCCTCCACACCGCCCAGTACGTCTACGTGCACCTCAGCGAGGAGTCCCGGCCCGACGGGCTCTTGTCGAAGGATCGGGTGGCGGTCAAGGGGAAGATCGTCGGCTTGTACCTGTTCCGTAGGGCTCGTTGATTGCTGATCGGATGACGGCCTCGTGGCGGAACTGGTGCTTCCGGTGAATGCGCGTGACGGTAGCCGCTCAAAGCAGCGAGGAGGCAGCTCCGCCGCTGGTCAGCGCCCTGACCTCGGCGGAGCACGTAGGTCTCTTCTAAGCACTTGGCCGCAGGTTCGAGTCCTGCCGGGGGTACACATTCTCCACCACAAGCCCTCCCTCCGCGGAGGGCTTTTGCGCAGGTGGCGGCGGTGGTAGCACCCTCTACGCCCCGCAATCCCCGCAGTTGGCGCGCCACGGGTCGGCGGCGGGGCGGCACCACCGCCCTCCTCCTCCCCTTCCCCCATGGACCGACTTGCGGGAAGCCGCGGCGTGGGGTTGCGTCGAAAGGAGTGCGGGTCCCTTCCCCGGTTCCTTCCCGCCCTGCCCCTCTCCCCTCGACCTGGGGGTGAAACCCCGTGCTCTTCACCGACCGCTCGGACGCCGGAGAGCGCCTCGCCGCGGCCCTGCGCCCGCTGGAGGCGGCACGTCCCGTCGTCCTGGGCCTGCCCCGCGGCGGCGTCCCGGTGGCCTTCCCCGTGGCGCGGGCCCTCGGCGCCCCGCTCGACGTGATCGTGGTCCGCAAGCTCGGCGTGCCCTCCCACCGGGAGCTCGGCTTCGGCGCCATCGGGGAGGGCGGGGTACGCGTCATCAGCGAGGACATCGTCCGCACCGGCCGGCTCACGCCCGAGGACGTGGCGGCGGTCGAGCGCGCGGAGGAGGCGGAACTCACCCGGCGGGCCCGGGCGTTCCGCGGTGACCGGCCCCGCGTGGCCCTCGACGGCCGGACGGTGATCGTCGTGGACGACGGGATCGCCACGGGCGCCACGGCCGCCGCCGCGTGCCAGGTCGTACGGGCGCAGGGCGCGGCCCGGGTGGTGCTGGCCGTGCCGGTGGCGCCGCCCGACGCGGTCGCGTGGCTGCGCACCGCGGCCGACGAGGTGGTGTGCCTCTCCTCGCCACCCGCCTTCCGGGCCGTCGGCGAGTGGTACCGGGACTTCGCCCAGACCTCCGACGAGGAGGTCGTCTCGCTGCTGGCGCGGGCGGCGGCCGGCCCCGCGGCCGGGCAGGCCCCGCCGGCGGCCGCGGTCGAGGTGGACGCGGGCGGCCTGCCGCTGGCCGGGGACCTGGCCCTGCCGGAGGGCGCCCGGGCGGTCGTGATGTTCGCCCACGGCTCCGGCAGCAGCCGCCGCAGCCCGCGCAACCGGGCGGTCGCCGCCGAGCTGCACCGGGCGGGCCTGGGCACCCTGCTCTTCGACCTGCTGACGCCCGCCGAGGAGACCGACCGGGCCAACGTCTTCGACATCGGGGCCCTGGCGGGACGGCTCGTGGACGCCACCGCCTGGCTGCGCCGGCGGACGCCCCTGCCGGTCGGCTACTTCGGGGCGTCCACCGGCGCTGCGGCCGCACTGTGGGCCGCCGCCGACGTCGCAGCGGATGTCGGGGCCGTGGTGTCGCGGGGCGGCCGGCCCGATCTCGCCGGGCCCCGGCTGGCCGCCGTACGGGCTCCCACGCTGCTCGTCGTCGGCGGCGAGGACACCACCGTGCTGGACCTCAACCGCCGGGCGCAGCGGGAGCTGCGCTGCGAGAACCGGCTGGAGGTCGTGCCGGGAGCCACACACCTCTTCGAGGAGCCGGGCGCCCTGGAGGCGGTGGCGCGCCTGGCCGGTGACTGGTTCACCCGGTACCTGGCGCCTTAGGTCCTGTCGGGCGGACCGGGGTCGGTCGGGGCGAGGGGCGGCGGGACATCCCCTGGGGTGCCGCCGGGGCCGGGGCGCGCGACGATGGGGAGATGGAGCAGGCGTCCGCGGGGGATGTCAGCGGCCCGGCGCGCATCGCCCGGGCGGGTGAGGGCATCGGCGAGGACGAGTTGGCCCTCGCGGCCCGCAACCACGGCCTGCCGCTGGAGGCCCTGCGCTACGACGTCACCCCGCCCGGGCTGCACTACGTCCTCGTCCACTACGACATCCCCGACGCCGAGGCGGACGGCTGGAGTCTGACCGTCGGCGGCCTGGTCCGTACACCGCTGTCGCTGGGCCTCGACGCCCTGCGCGCGTTCCCCGCGGTCACCCGCCGCGTCACCATGGAGTGCGCGGGCAACGGCCGGGCGCGGCTGACGCCCCGGCCGGTCAGCCAGCCGTGGCTGGTGGAGGCGGTGGGCACCGCCGACTGGACCGGGGTGCCGCTGAGCCTCGTCCTGGAGCGGGCGGGGGTGCGGTCCGACGCCGTCGAGGCCGTGTTCTCGGGAGCCGACCACGGCGTGGAGCGCGGCGTGGAGCAGGACTACCGGCGCAGTCTGCCGCTGCCCTACGCCACCGGGGAGGACTCCGGTGTGCTGATCGCCTACGCCATGAACGGCCTGCCCCTGCCGCCGCAGCACGGCTACCCGCTGCGGCTGGTCGTCCCCGGCTGGTACGGCATGGCACACGTCAAATGGCTGCGCGACATCACCCTCGTGGACGCGCCGTTCACCGGCTTCCAGCAGTCCGTGGCCTACCGCTTCCGGCGGGCCGCCGACGGCCCGGACGACCCCGGTGAGCCGGTCACCCGGATCGCGCCGCGGGCGCTGATGATCCCGCCGGGCTTCCCCGACTTCATGTCGCGGACCCGCATCGTGCGCCCCGGGCGCGTCCGCGTACGGGGGCGGGCCTGGTCCGGCCACGGGGCCGTCGCCCGGGTGGAGGTGAGCGCCGACGACGGCCTGACCTGGTCGCGGGCCGAGGTGGCGGCGGCGCAGCCGCACCCGTGGGCCTGGCAGGCCTGGAGCTGGGTCTGGACGGCCGCGCCGGGCCGCCACGTCCTCAGCGTCCGCGCGACGGACACCGAGGGCCGGACGCAGCCGCTCGAACAGCCCTGGAACCGCGGCGGTTTCGGCAACAACGCGGTGCAACGGGTCCACGTGCTCTGCGTCTGACCCGTTCCGGGACGGGCCGTCAGGAGATGCCGAGGAGCCTGACCGCCTGGTAGTACGTCCACGCGGTGCCGTCGCAGGAGCGCTTGCGGTTGCCCGAGTAGCGGGCGCACACCCGCTGGAGGTCCGCGTGGAACGCTTCGTCGAGCCGGGCCTTGGCGGCGGGGAAGATGCCGGCGGCGCGGTGGTTGCGGTAGCCGAAGTCGTGGCGGGCGCAGGCAGCGGCGAAGGGGAAGCCGAAGGGGTTGTCCGGGGAGGTGGTGCACTGGTCGGTCGACCAGTCGAAGGCGTACGCGGCCCACGCGGCGCGGTGCTCGCGCGCGTCGGCCCAGGCCGCGTAACTGGCGGCGCCGGGCTGGGTCCAGCGGCTCAGGACCTGCGGTTTGTCGGCCGGTACCTCGGGCGCGGCCCAGGCGGCGGGAGCGAGGGCGAGCACGGCGGTGGCGGTGCAGGTGGCGAGGGCGGGCAGGAGGCGGCGACGGCGCATGGGGGTCCTCGGGAGCCGGACGGACGGTCAACCCGCCAACGGGGGCGGCCGCCGCGCGGTTACTGGGCGGCCCGGTCGGTGGGCGGTACGGCTGCCGGCGGGGTGGCCGGTCTCCGAGGGCCACCGCTGGGGGCGGAGCCCCCTCCCAGGTATGAGGCCGTGTGCTACCTGCGGCCAAGGCACGGTTCGTTCTGAGGAAGGACGCGCGAGCGGGTCGCCCCCGCCGACACTGGAGGGCATGAACCGCCGCCCGTTCGTCATCGCCGCCGCCACCGTGGGGGTCCTCGCCACCGCCGCCTTCGCCCTGCCCGACCTGCCGCCCAACCCGGTGACCGACACGATCGACCACAAGGTGTTCAAGGAGAAGGGCAAGCGCTTCGCGACCGCCGCCGATGCCCCGGCACGCGCGGGGGCGCCGTTCGCGCTGCCCTCCTGGATACCGAAGGACGCCACCGACGTCCGCATACGGGTGCGCACCAGCGGGGAGTCCCGGCTGATCCGGTTCGACCTCGGCAAGACGCCGCTGGACGGCCCGCGCTGCACGGCGGGCACCCCCAGGCAGCAGGGCGCCCCGGACCTGCACGCCCGGTGGTGGCGGCCGGACACCCGGGAGGCCGAAGTCCGTACGGAGTGCCGCGACTTCCACCAGTACCAGGTCGCGGTGCACGGCAAGCGGGTCTACGCCTGGACCGACGGCACCCCGTCCCCCCGCGCCGACGGCTAGGGAGCCGGCACGCCTTCCGGCACGCTCCGAACGACACGCTTCGGCGGCGCAACGCCCGGCAGCGCGACTCAGCGGATCCGGTCACCTCCGGCGTGACCATGTCGTGGGTACGCAGCCCGCCACTGGTCTCCAAGTCAGCCACGGTACGCACCGGTTGACGACTGCGGTGTGTCACCGGCCGGTGTGTGCGTGCCGCCCGCCACGCCGTGCCGCGATGCGTGCGGCGGGCGGCCGCGCGCGCATATCGTGACCGCCATGGACATCCGCCGGGCCCTCACCCCCGCCGAACTCGCGGCCGCCGCATCCCTCTTCGACGGGCCCGCCCGCGAGGAGTGGTCCGAGCGCTTCCTCGCCGCCCCCGGGCACCTGATGCTCATCGCGTACGTCGACGGCGTACCCGCCGGGATGGTCTCCGGCATCGAAATGGTCCACCCCGACAAGGGAACGGAGATGTGCCTCTACGAGCTGTCGGTGGACGAGGGCTACCGCCGCCGCGGGATCGGCCGCGCCCTGACGCTGGCCCTGGCGGACGAGGCCAGGCAGCGCGGCTGCTACGGCATGTGGGTGGGGGTCGACACGGACAACGAGGCGGCCCTGGCCACCTACGACGCGGCCGGGGCCCGCGACGAGGGAGTGTTCACCATGCGCGGCTGGCCCCTCGCCCCCTGATCCGGCCCGGACGTCCGCGGGCCGGCGCCCCCCGGGCGGCGGCGTGTCGTGCGGCCACTCGGCGCACCCTCCGCGCGTCCGTACCGCCGTTCGCCGAGCATCGGGCGCATGACCCCCTTCGCTCCGCTGGTCCCCGCCGCGCTCCTGGCGGCCGCCGCCACCACCCTCGCCCCACCGCCGGACACCGCCGCCGCGCCCGACGGACCCGTCGCCCCCTACGTCGTCACCCTGAAGGACACCGCCTCGCGCGCCCCGACCCGTGCCCTGGCCGCCGAGGCCGCGGAGGCCGGCGACGAGGTCGGCCCCGTCTACGAAGCCGTCCTCGACGGCTTCGCCGTCCGCACCACCGCCGCGCGGGCCGCCGCCCTGGCCGCCGACCCGCGGGTGGCCTCCGTGGAACCGGACGCGGTGTTCCACACCACCACCGGCATCGACACCCCCCAGGTACAGCCGCAGAGCCCCGCGCCCTGGACGCTGGACCGGATCGATCAGCGCGAGCTGCCGCTCGACGGTTCGTACACGTACGCCACGAAGGCCGAGGGCGTCACCGTCTACGTCGTCGACACCGGGATCAACACCCGTCACCAGGAGTTCGGCGGCCGCGCCCGTTCCGGGACGAACGCGGTGTTCCTGGAAGGCTCCCGCGACTGCAACGGGCACGGCACGCACGTCGCGGGGACCGTGGGCGGGGCGACGTACGGGGTCGCCAAGGGTGTCTCCCTCGTCTCCGTGAAGGTGGCCGACTGCCGCGGCGACGGCCGCCTGTCGGCCATGATCAAGGGGCTCGACTGGGTGGTGAAGGACGCGGCCCGCTCCCCCGGCACTCCGGCCGTGGCCAACATGAGCATGGGCGGCAGCCGCAGCCGCGCCCTCGACTCCGCCGTCCTGCGGATCACGGCCTCCGGGATCACCTTCGTCGCCGCCGCCGGAAACGACGGCAGGAACGCGTGCGGCGGATCCCCGGCCTCCGTCCCGCAGGCCGTCACCGTCGGTGCGACCGACGCCGAGGACCGCCGGGCGCGGTTCTCCAGCTACGGCTCGTGCGTGGACCTGTTCGCGCCGGGCGTCTCCGTCGTCTCCGCCTCGAAGGACTCCGCCACCAGCACGGCCCGCTCCTCGGGCACCTCCATGGCCGCGCCACACGTGGCCGGCGCGGCCGCGCTGCTGCTGGCGGGCGGCACGGTGCGCACCCCGGCCGAGGTGGCCGAGGCGCTGGTGCGGGGAGCCGTTCCCGGCCGCATCACCGGGCTGCCGGCCGGCACCCCGAACCGGCTGCTGCACATCCCGACCGTCCACCCGGCCGCGGTGAAGCCGGAGGCACCACCGGCCGTCATGCACCCGGCCGCCCCACCGACCGTCCCCCCGGCCGCCGGTAACCCGGCCGTCGGGAATCCCGGCGTCGGGAATCCGGCTGTCGTGGCCCCGGCCGGATAGCGCCCGACTGCCGGACGGGGCCCAACTGCCGCATGGGGCCCAACGGCCGGACGGGGCCCGACGGCCGGACGGGGCCCGACGGCCGGACGGGGCCCGACGGCCGGAAAAGGCCGGATAGCGCCTGGACCCCGGGCCGGGCCGGCGGACACGCCGCCCACCCCGATCGGTCGGTGTCCGTCGGGCCGCCCGATGGGCCATCAGCCCTTCCCTGATGGCCCATCAATTTCTGTGTGCTTCCGGACAAAGCAAGTCATTGACTTCTCATCACCGTGACGCGTCAATATCGGCCACCGCACCGGCTCGGCCTCCCCCACACAGCGGGTGGGGGGAGGTTTCGTCACGACGAAGGAGTCGCGACCCAGTGAGTACGAGAACGCATCGACGCAGAGTGCCGGCAGCGGCGGCGGCCCTGTCGCTGGCCCTCACCGGCGCCGTGGCGGGCCTGGCGGGCCCCGCGCAGGCCGCGACCAGGACCACTGTCGTCTTCGAGAACTGTGACGCCCCGGCGCCGCAGCCGGACGGCTCGGGCAACCAGAACTGGACGGTCACGCTGCCCGACGGCGCGAAGGCGGGCGACGTCGTCCCGATCACGATCGACCCGGGTGCGAGCCCCCTGATCCCCTCGTTCTCCGTCACCACGGTGAACACCTCCAAGATCACCCTCAAGGTCGGCGCGACCACCCAGGTGGTGACCAGCCCACCGGAGACCGTGTCCGTCGTGGCCGGGCAGCCGCTCGACCCCAAGGCGTTCTCCGGCACCATCAGAATCCCCGACGGCACCGAGGGCACCACCGTCCAGGTCGCCCTCGATCTGGCGGTGACGGACGCGGACCTCTCCGGCTCCGTCTTCACCACCACCTGTACCCCGGCCCCCCGGCCGAGCGCCTCGCTCGGATCGGTCGCGGTCGAGGCCCTGCCCAAGGATCCGGTCACCACGAAGCTGACGCCCAACAGCGGTCCGGCGGGCACCGCCGTCGTCGTGAACGGCGCCAACTTCCCGGCCGGTCCGGTCACCTGCTCCGCCCTGCTCGCCGGAGCGGCGACCGGTGACACCGGCACCGGTACCGCGGACGCTTCGGGCGCCGCGACCTGCACGATCACAGTCACCAAGAAGGCCGACACGATCAGGATCGACGGTTCGATCACGCCGTACAAGGCCTTCGTGTTCACGGAGGACCAGCCGGGCGTGAAGAACCCGGTCGACGTCGAGATCCTGCCCGGACCGCTGGCCCTGGGCCCGAAGGACGGCCAGCCGGCCGTCAGCTTCGGCGCGGTCACCATCAACGGCAAGCCCCAGTCGGTGGTCGGTGTGTTCAACGCCGCGACCGTCCAGGACTTCCGCGGCGGCTCGCTCGGCTGGGACGTGACGGCGACGCGCACGCCGTTCCTGAACCAGACCACCGGCCACTCGATGCCGAAGGCGCAGATCGGCATCCAGCCGTCCTGCACCGTGACGAACCCGGACAGCCCGAGCACCTGCACCGCGGGCACGCCCGGCGCGATCTCGGACGTCCCGATGAAGGTCGCGTCCCAGGCCGCCGGGGGCGACGAGCTGACCGGTGGCGAGTTCGCCGTCGGCGGCGCCGGGATGATCCAGCTCCCGCCCTTCATGTTCGCCGACACCTACCGGACGGTCGTCACCTTCTCGATCGCCTGACCCGTGCGACCCCGCACGACCGCAAGGCCGCTCCGTCAGGGTGGTGCGGCGCTCCGGCGCCGTACCACCCCTTTCCCCGCTCCGCGCCGACTGGAGACCGCCCATGCGCCCCCGCAGCAGTACGCCCCGCCGCAGACACAGCCGCACCCGCGCCCTGAGCCCCCTGCACGGTCTGCTCCTCGGCCTGCTCGTGCTGGTCGCGGGCCTGCTGCCGACCGCCCCGGCGACGGCAGCCGACAACGGCACGTGGGCGGTGTTCCCGACGCCCACGGCAGGCGCCGCCACGACCGACCGCGCGTACTTCTTCCACGAGGGCGCCGCAGGCACCACCCTCACCGACAGCGTGACGGTCCTGAACTCCTCCGACCGGGAACTGACCTTCCAGGTCTTCGCCACCGACGCCGTCAACACCCCGGCGGGCGGCGCGTTCGCGCTGCTGCCGGTGGAGACGAGGCCGAAGGACGTCGGGGCGTGGATCTCCCTGGCCCCGGAGGCGGCGGGCACCGTCACGGTGCCGGCCAAGGGCCGCAAGGACATCCCCTTCACCGTGCAGGTGCCGGCGGACGCGACGCCCGGTGACCACGTGGGCGGCATCGTGGCCCTGGGCACGGCCGTGGAGGGCGTGCAGCAGGACGGCAAGGTGCAGGTCGGGGTGAAGCGTTCGGTCGGCGCCCGCCTGTACCTCAGGGTCCCGGGGCCCGTCACCCCCGGGCTGAGCGTGGAGGACGTGCGGGTCAGCCGGTCCGCCCCGCTGCTGCCCTGGGTGCAGGACGCCCGCGCCACCGTCTCGTACACGCTGGTCAACCGGGGCAATGTGGTGGTCGGGCCCGAGGTGGCGATCTCCGCGGAGGGCCTGTTCGGCCGGCGGGTGCTGGACCGGCCGGGGCGCGAGCTGCAGCTGGCCCTGCTGCCGGGCCAGCGGATCGAGCTGACCGAACCGTGGCCGGACGCCCCCCAGTCGGACTGGGTGACCGTCAGGATCACGGCGGGTGCGGCGGCCCATCCCGGCCTGGTCTCGCGCGCCGAGAGCGACTTCGTCGCCGTGCCCTGGCCGGCCGTCGGTCTGCTGCTGGTCCTGGCGGGCGCGGGCGGCACCGTGGGGGTACTGCGCCGGCGCCGTCGCGCCGAGAGCGACCAGGAGCAGTCCGTCCTGGACTTGGCCGGAACGCGCTGACCGGCCAAGGTGTCCCCGGGTGACGGTGTCCGGCCATCACCGCTCAGAGCCGTCATCGGCTCACAACGTCGCCGCACCGTTCCTCGTCCCGGACAGCCGCGGCGACCGCTCCCTCGCCCATGCGCTGCGCCGCCGGGGCCCGGCAGCGCCGGTCCGCCCCCCGCGGTGATGCGTGCGGGGGGCGGCTCGGTCCGGGGACGTCCGGGCGGTGCGCGGTCAGTGGTTGCGCGGGAAGCCCAGGTCCACGCCCGCCGGGGCGTCCGACGGGTCCGGCCAGCGGGTCGTCACGACCTTGCCGCGGGTGTAGAAGTGGATGCCGTCGTTGCCGTAGATGTGGTGGTCGCCGAAGAGGGAGTCCTTCCAGCCGCCGAAGGAGTGGTAGCCCACCGGCACCGGGATCGGGACGTTGACGCCGACCATGCCCGCCTCGATCTCCAGCTGGAAGCGGCGGGCGGCGCCGCCGTCACGGGTGAAGATCGCGGTGCCGTTGCCGAACGGCGAGGCGTTGATGAGGGCCACGCCCTCCTCGTAGGTCTCGGTGCGCAGGACGCACAGCACCGGGCCGAAGATCTCGTCGCGGTAGGCGTCGGAGTCGGTGCGCACGTGGTCGAGCAGCGACAGGCCGATCCAGTGGCCGTTCTCGTTGCCCTCGACGGTGTAGCCGGTGCCGTCCAGGACCACGTCGGCGCCCTGCGCGGCCGCGCCCTTGACGTAGGACGCGACCTTGTCGCGGTGGGCGGCCGTGATCAGCGGGCCCATCTCCGAGGTCGGGTCGTTGCCGGGGCCGATCTTGATCTTCTCGGCGCGCTCGCGGATCTTCTCCACCAGCGTGTCGCCGATGGAGCCGACGGCGACGACGGCGGAGATCGCCATGCAGCGCTCGCCGGCCGAGCCGTAGGCGGCGGAGACCGCCGCGTCGGCGGCCGCGTCCAGGTCGGCGTCGGGCAGGACCAGCATGTGGTTCTTGGCGCCGCCGAGGGCTTGCACGCGCTTGCCGTTGGCGGAGGCGGTCGTGTGGATGTGGCGGGCGATGGGGGTGGAGCCGACGAAGGAGACGGCCGCGATGTCGGGGTGGGCCAGCAGCGCGTCGACGGCCACCTTGTCGCCGTGGACCACGTTCAGCACGCCCGCCGGCAGGCCGGCCTCGGCCATCAGCTCGGCCAGCTTGTTGGAGGCCGAGGGGTCCTTCTCGCTCGGCTTGAGGACGAAGGTGTTGCCGCAGGCGATCGCCAGCGGGAACATCCACATCGGCACCATCGCCGGGAAGTTGAAGGGCGTGATGCCCGCGACGACGCCCAGCGGCTGGCGGATCGCGGAGACGTCGACCCGGTTGGACACCGATGTCGACAGCTCGCCCTTGAGCTGCGTGGTGATCCCGCAGGCCAGCTCGACGATTTCCAGACCGCGCGCGACCTCGCCCAGCGCGTCCGAGTGGACCTTGCCGTGCTCGGCGGTGATCAGCTCGGCGACGTCGTCACGGTGGGCGTCGAGCAGGGCCCGGTAGGCGAAGAGCACCTTGGTGCGGGCGGCCAGCGAGGACTGGCCCCAGGTCAGGAAGGCCTCCTTCGCGACCTGTACCGCGGCGTCGACCTCCTCGGCCGACGCGAGCGCGACCTGGGTGGTGACCTCGCCGGTGGCCGGGTCGGTGACCGGGCCGTAGTTCCCCGACGCGCCCTCGACGGTCTTGCCACCGATCCAGTGGTTGACGGTCTTCATGCCTTTTGCTCCTTCACAGATGGCGACGTCGCTGCGCGGCTTGCCGGTCGTACTCTTCACGGGCTTCCACCGCCGCCTTACGGGTCGCGGTCTCGGCCACAGGAACATCCCACCACGCCGGTGCCGGGGGCGGGCCCGACACAGTGTCGGGCGTTCGGGTCTGTACGTAGACACATGTGGGACGCGTTGCCGAGCGGGCCTCGGCGAGAGCTTCCCGCAGGTCACGTACGGTGCGGGCACGGATGACGGCCATGCCGAGGGAAGCCGCGTTGGCCGCGAGGTCCACCGGGAGGGGATCGCCGGTGTACGTGCCGTCGGGCGCCCGGAAGCGGTAGGCGGTGCCGAAGCCCTCGGCGCCCACCGCTCCCGAGAGGCCGCCGATGGAGGCGTAGCCGTGGTTGTCCAGGACCACCACCCGGATCGGGACGCCCTCCTGGACGGCCGTGACGATCTCGGTCGGGTTCATCAGGTACGTCCCGTCGCCGACCAGCGCCCACACGGGCCGGCCGGGTGCGGCGAGCGCGACCCCGAGGGCGGCCGGGATCTCGTAGCCCATGCAGGAGTAGCCGTACTCCACGTGGTACTGGTCCGCGGACCGGGCCCGCCACAGCTTGTGCAGGTCGCCGGGGAGCGAGCCGGCGGCGTTGACCAGGACGTCGGAGGCGTCGACGAGGCCGTCGAGGAGCCCGAGCACCTGCGCCTGGGTCGGGGGGAGGTCCTCCTCGGACGCGGGCACGGCGTACGCCCGGTCGACGAGGCCGTCCCAGCGGACGGCCTCCTGCCGGTACGCCGCCTCGTACGCGGCGTCCACCCGGTGGCCCGCCAGCGCCTCCCGCAGCCCGTCCAGCGCCTCGCGGGCGTCTGCGACCAGGGGGCGGGCGGCGAGCTTGTGGGCGTCGTACGGGTCCAGGTTCAGGCCGACGAACCGGACGCCGGGATGCCGGAACAGGGTCGCCGAGGCGGTGGTGAAGTCGCTGAGCCGGGTCCCGGCGGCGAGGACCACGTCGGCCTCCCGGGCCAGGCCGGCGGCCGTGGCCGTGCCGGTGTGGCCGATCCCGCCGATGTCGGCGGGATGGCCGTGCGGGAGCACGCCCTTGCCCGCCTGCGTGACGGCGACCGGAATTCCGGTCGCCTCGGCGAGGGCGGCGAGGGAGGCCTGGGCCGCGCTGTGCCGGATCCCGCCGCCGGCGACGATCAGGGGGCGCGCGGAGCCGCGCAGCGCCTCGGCGGCTGCGGCGAGCTCGGCGCGGTCGGGCCGCGGCCGCCGTACTCGCCAGACCCGCTCGGCGAAGAACTCCTCGGGCCAGTCGTACGCCTCGGCCTGCACGTCCTGGGGCAGCGCCAGGGTGACGGCGCCGGTCTGCACCGGGTCGGTGAGCACGCGGACCGCCTGGAGGGCGGCCGGTACGAGCGACTCGGCGCGGGTGATCCGGTCGAAGTGGCGGGAGACGGGCCGCAGGGCGTCGTTGACGGAGACGTCCCCGGCGTAGGGCACTTCGAGCTGCTGGAGCACGGGATCGGCGGGGCGGGTGGCGAAGGTGTCCCCGGGCAGCAGCAGCACCGGGATCCGGTTGATCGTGGCGAGGGCGGCGCCGGTGACGAGGTTGGTGGCGCCGGGGCCGATGGAGGTGGTGACGGCGTGGGTGGACAGCCGGCCGCTCTGCCGGGCGTACCCGACGGCGGCGTGCACCATGGCCTGCTCGTTGCGGCCCTGGAGGAAGGGCATGCCGTCCGGGCCGTCGGCGCCGGTCTCCAGGAGTGCCTGGCCGATGCCGGCGACGTTCCCGTGCCCGAAGATCCCCCAGGTGGCGGCGACCAGCCGGTGGCGGCGGCCGTCGCGCTCGGTGTACTGGGCGGCGAGGAAGCGTACGAGTGCCTGTGCGACGGTGAGCCTCATCGGTGGTCCTCCGCTTCCGCCCGGGGGAAGGGCAGCCGGGGGTCGACGTCCTGTCCCTCCCAACTGCCGCGGATCCAGGCGTGGTCCGGGTGGTCGCGGATCAGCCACTCCCGCGGGCTGCCGGTGTCCGGTCCGGCCATCACGTTCAGGTAGTACATGTCGTGACCGGGGGCGGCCATGGACGGGCCGTGCCAGCCGTCCGGGACCAGTACGGCGTCGCCGGTGCGCACCTCCGCCAGGACGTCGGTCCTGCCGGCGGGGGAGGGCGAGACGCGCTGGTAGCCGAGGCCGGGGGTGTCCCCGTGCGGGGCGATCTCGAAGTAGTAGATCTCCTCCAGGCGGGACTCCTCGCCGGGGTGGTGCTCGTCGTGCTTGTGCGGGGGGTACGAGGACCAGTTCCCGCCGGGGGTGAGGACCTCGACGGCGATCAGCCGGTCGCATGCGAAGCCGGTGGGGCCGGCGGCGGCGAAGTTGTTGACCTGGCGCGAGCAGTGGCCCGTGCCGCGCAGCTCGACGGGAACGGTCTCGGCGGGGCCGTAGCGTGCGGGCAGGCGCCGCTCGCACCGCGCCCCGAGGAGCGCGAACCTGCCGCCTGCGGCGGAGCCGACCTCGGTGTGCGCGTCCCGGGGCACGTAGGCGAAGTCGGTGACGGCGTGGAACACCCCCGTCCTCCCCCGCAGTCGGAAGAACTGCGGCTCCGCTGCGGGGGCGCCGCCCCCGAACCCCCGCGCCTCGAACGCCGGCGGGGCTGCATCCGGCCGCCGCCCGCTCTCGGCGAGTTCCGCAGGAAGTCCCATCCCCGCCGGCGTGTGAGGCGCGGGTCCGGCCAGAGCCCGGCAACGGACCTCGCAGGCGCCCGACAGCGGGAGCACGATCCATTCCGCGTCGCCGCAGGCGAATGCGTACGTCTCGCCCGGCTCCAGCGCCAGCACCCGCAGCCGGGTCCACTCCATCGCCCACTCAGACAGCACCGGCACGCCCCAGCACCTCCTCCACCTCGTGCGGGAACGGCATCGCGCTGGAGCACGCCAGCCGCGAGGCCACGATGGCCCCCGCCGCGTTCGCGTACCGCACGACACGCCCCAACTCCCAACCGGCGAGCAGTCCGTGGCACAGGGCCCCGCCGAACGCATCGCCCGCGCCGAGTCCGTTGACCACGTCCACCGCGACCGGCTCGGCCTGCGCCACCGTTCCGTCGCGGTGGACCGCCAGCACGCCCTCCGGGCCCCGTTTGACCACCGCCAGTTCCACCCCCGCGGCGAGCAGCGCCCGGGCCGCCGCGTGCGGGTCGGACTCGCCCGTGGCGATCTCGCACTCCTCCTGGTTGCCGACGGCCACCGTCGCGTGCTCCAGGGCCCGCTCGTAGAAGGGCTCCGGCTTCTCCCGCCACAGCATCGGCCGCCAGTCGAGGTCGAACACCGTGGTCCCCGCGCCCTCGCGGTCGCGGGCCGCCAGCGCCGCCAGCGTCGCCGTCCGCGAGGGCTCCTCGCTCAGGCCCGTGCCCGTCACCCAGAACATCCGCGCCGCCCGTACCGCCTCCAGGTCCACCTCGTCCGCCGTGATCTCCAGGTCCGGTGCTTTCGGGAGCCGGTAGAAGTACAACGGGAAGCGGTCGGGCGGGAACATCTCGCAGAAGGTGAGCGGCGTGGGCAGCCCGGGGGCCTCGGTCACCCACCGGTCGTCCACCCCGAAACCGCGCAGCTCGGTCCGCAGGTACGCGCCGAACGGGTCCGCCCCGGTGCGGCTGATCACCGCCGTCCGCCGGCCCAGGCGGGCCGCCGCGACGGCCACGTTCGCCGGGGAGCCGCCCAGGAACCTGCCGAAGGTGTCGGCCTCGGCCAGTGGTACGCCGGTCCTCAACGGGTAGAGATCCACCCCGATCCGGCCCATCGTGATCAGGTCGAACGGATACGGATCGCCGGTGCCGGTCACAGTCAGTCCTCCCACTCGTCCTCCACCCTAAGGTGGCCGTTATGACGTCCTCCCCGCCCGCGTTGACCCGTATCCGCATCGGTTCGGCCCCGGACTCCTGGGGTGTCTGGTTTCCCGACGACCCGCAGCAGACCCCGTGGCGGCGCTTCCTCGACGAGGTGGCCGAGGCGGGCTACGAGTGGATCGAGCTCGGACCGTACGGCTACCTGCCCACGGATCCCGTCCGGCTCGCCGAGGAGACGGCCGCACGCGGCCTGCGGGTGTCGGCCGGGACCGTGTTCACCGGACTCCATCACGGGCCCGCCGTGTGGGAGGAGACCTGGGACCACGTGTCGCGGATCGCGGCGCTGACCCGGGCCGTGGGCGCGGCCCACCTCGTGGTCATCCCCTCCTTCTGGCGCGACGACAGGACGGGGAAGGTGCTGGAGGACCGCACCCTCACCCCGGCCCAGTGGCGCGACCTCGCTTCCCAGACCGAGCGTCTGGGTCGCGAGGTGCAGGACCGGTACGGGCTGCGGATCGTCGTCCATCCGCACGCCGACACCCACATCGACACCCCGGAGAACGTGGCCCGCTTCCTGGACGCCACCGACCCCGGCCTCGTCTCCCTCTGCCTGGACACCGGCCACTACGCGTACTGCGGCGGCGACAGCGTGCGGGCCGTGGAGGCCTTCGGTGAGCGGATCGGCTACCTGCACCTCAAGCAGGTCGACCCGCGGATTCTCGCCGAAGTCGTCGCCGAGGGGCTGCCCTTCGGGCCGGCCGTGGGCCGCGGCGTGATGTGCGAGCCGCCGTCGGGGGTGCCCGCGCTGGAGCCCGTCCTGGCCGCGGCCCAGCGGCTGGGGGTGGACCTGTTCGCCATCGTGGAGCAGGACATGTATCCCTGCCCGCCCGACCGGCCGCTGCCGATCGCCCGCCGTACCCGTGCCTACCTGCGCTCCTGCGGCGCCCGCTGACCTTCCGGAGGTACCCGACATGACCAGCACGCTCGGCATCGCCGTCATCGGCACCGGGAGGATGGGCGCGGACCACGTGCGCCGGTTCGGGCGGACCGTGGGAGGGGCCCGGGTGGTGGCCGTGGCCGACCCGGACGGGGACCGGGTCAAGGAGGTCGCGGGCGCGCTCGACGGTGCGAGTGCGCACACGGACCCGGCGGAGGCGATAGCCGCGCCCGGGGTGCAGGCCGTACTGGTCGCCTCCCCCGGGCCCGCCCACGAGGAGGCCATCCTGCAGGCCCTGGAGCGCGAGCTGCCGGTGCTGTGCGAGAAACCGCTGACCCCGGAGCCGGCGGGGGCGCTGCGCATCATGGAGGCCGAGCAGCGACTGGGGCGACGCCTGGTGCAGGTGGGGTTCATGCGGCGCCACGACGCCGAGTACGAGCGGCTCAAGGAGCTGCTGGACGGGGGCGGGATCGGCCGTCCGCTCTTCCTGCACTGCCGGCACCGCAACGCCTCGTCGCCGTCCTTCTTCACCAGCGACATGCTGATCAGCGACTCCGTGGTGCACGAGGTGGACGCCGCGCGCTGGCTGCTGGGCCAGGAGGTCACCGCGGTCACGGTGCTCTCGCCGCGGCCGTCGTCGGCCGCGCCCGAGGGGCTCGCCGATCCCCGTCTGGTGCTGCTGGAGACGTCGGGGGGCGCCGTCGTCGACGTGGAGATCTTCGTCAACTGCGGTTTCGGCTACCAGGTGCAGTGCGAGGCGGTCGGCGAGGCGGGCAGCGCCCGGATCGGTGACGGGCACGCGATGGTGGTGCAGGCGGCGGGCCGCTGGGGCGGTGCGATCGACCAGGACTTCACCGTGCGCTTCGCCGACGCCTACGACCGGCAGCTGCGGCGCTGGGTGGCCGCCGCCGCGCGCGGCGGCGTGGCGGGCCCCGACGCCTGGGACGGCTACGCGGCGGCCGCCGTCTCCGAGGCGGGGCTCGCGGCCGCGCGCAGCGGTGCACGGACCGAAGTGTCCCTGGTGGAGCGGCCCGTCCTGTACCGCTGACCCGCGGCTGAGCCCCACGCAACCTCCGGCGACCCCTGTGACTCTCCGGTCACAGGGGTCGCCCTCGTGTCACGGATGTCCGCGTTACGCGGGTGGTGCGTCACAGGAGGTCGACAGCCCCTCCCCGGCCCTCGTCGCGCGTCGTTCCCCGGGCACAACGCGAGTGATCGTCAGCGTCCACGCGCCGGCTCCCCCGACGGCCGCCCGGCCGGCCCGGCGGCGTGGACCAGGAGGTGTCCGCATGAGCGACCGACAGCTGTGGTCGTACAAGGAGATCGCTGCGCACATCCGGGTCCAGCCGGACACCGTGCGCTCCTACCGCAAGCACGGACTTCTCCCGCCGCCCGACCACGTGGAGGGCGGCAAGCCCTACTGGTACGCCGAGACGGTCCGCGCCTGGGTGGCCCGCAGGCCGGGCAATCGGGGGCGCCGTGAGAACTGAACCGCGCGACGGCGGAGAAAGTCCGCACGCCCGTGCTCGCTTAATACCCCCTAGGGGTATAGGCTCGGATCGTCGGGAGGACGGTTGGAGTCATCGGCCGCCCCTCCCGGTGACCGACACGCCCCTGAAGAGGAGAACGACATGAGTGCCGAGACGGACACCCAGACCACCGCCGTCTACCGGGTGACCGGCATGACCTGCGGCCACTGCGAGGGCGCGGTGACCAGCGAGATCGCCGCCCTGCCGGGCGTCACCTCGGTCAAGGCCGTCGCCGCGTCGGGCGAGGTCACCGTGGTCTCCGCCGCCCCGCTCGCCGACGAGGACGTCCGCGCCGCCGTGGACGAGGCCGGCTACGAGTTCGCCGGACAGGTCTGAGCGGTACCCGCATTCCCTTCGGCAGCACCCGCGGCACTTCGCAGCACCCCGCCGGGCCGTGCCGGCCAGCTCATACTGGACCCGTACGGCCCGGCCATCCCCCTGGAGCCGGAACATGACCAGCACAGTGCACGACGGACCGATAACGGCGGTCGAACTCTCGATCGGCGGGATGACCTGCGCCTCCTGCGCGGCCCGCATCGAGAAGAAGCTCAACCGGATGGACGGCGTCGAGGCCACGGTGAACTACGCCACCGAGAAGGCCCACGTCTCCTACGGCGGCGACGTCCAGGTCGCGGACCTGATCGCGACCGTCGTCAGGACCGGCTACACCGCCGAGGAACCGGCACCGCCCGCGCCGCCCGCCCCTGCGGCGGGCGCTGCGGAGGAACGGCCCGAGGCGCCCGACCCGGTGCTGTCCGCCCTGCGGCAGCGACTGCTCGTCTCCGCCGTGCTCGCCCTGCCCGTCGTCCTGCTCGCGATGGTCCCCGCCCTGCAGTTCGACAACTGGCAGTGGCTCTCGCTGACCCTCGCCGCCCCCGTGGTGGTCTGGGGCGGCTTCCCCTTCCACAGGGCCGCATGGACCAACGCCCGGCACGGCGCCGCCACCATGGACACCCTGGTCTCCGTGGGCACGCTGGCCGCGTTCGCCTGGTCGCTGTGGGCCCTGTTCTTCGGCGACGCGGGCATGCCCGGCATGCGGCACGGCTTCGACCTCAGCATCTCGCGCACGGACGGCTCCTCCGCCCTCTACCTGGAGGTCGCCGCCGGGGTCGTCACCTTCCTCCTGCTCGGCCGCTACCTGGAGGCCCGCTCCCGGCGGAAGGCCGGCGCGGCCCTGAAAGCCCTGATGGAGCTGGGCGCCAAGGACGTCTTCGTCCTGCGGGCCGGCCAAGAGGTGCGCATCCCGGTGTCCTCCCTCACCGTGGGCGACCGCTTCGTGGTCCGCCCCGGCGAGAAGATCGCCACCGACGGCAGCGTCGTCGAAGGCAGCTCCGCCGTGGACGCCTCGATGCTGACCGGGGAATCCGTCCCGGTCGAGGTGTCGGTGGGCGATTCCGTCACCGGCGCCACCGTCAACACCTCCGGGCGATTGCTCGTCGAGGCCACCCGGGTCGGGGCGGACACCCAGCTCGCCCGGATGGCCAAGCTGGTGGAGGACGCGCAGAACGGCAAGGCCGAGGTGCAGCGCCTCGCCGACCGGATCTCCGGTGTCTTCGTGCCCGTCGTCCTGGTCCTCGCGCTCGGCACGTGGATCACCTGGCTGCTGGTGACCGGCGATGCGACGGCCGCCTTCACCGCGGCCGTCGCCGTCCTGATCATCGCCTGCCCGTGCGCCCTGGGCCTGGCCACGCCGACCGCGCTGATGGTCGGCACCGGGCGGGGCGCGCAGCTCGGCATTCTGATCAAGGGCCCCGAGGTGCTGGAGTCCACCCGCCGGGTGGACACCGTCGTCCTGGACAAGACCGGCACGGTCACCACCGGCCGCATGACGCTGGCCGGCGTCATCGCCGCCGAGGGGGTCGACGAGCTCGAACTGCTCCGCCTGGCGGGTTCCCTGGAGCACGCCTCGGAACACCCGATCGCCCGGGCCGTGGCCACCGCCGCCGCCGCACGGGCGGGCGCCCTGCCCGTGCCGGAGGGCTTCGAGAACGTCGCCGGCCTCGGTGTGCAGGGCGTGGTCGACGGCCGCGCCGTCCTGGTGGGCCGTGAGCAGCTGCTGGCGGACTGGTCGATCACCCTGCCGGCCGGGCTCGCGCGGGCCAAGGCCGCCGCGGAGGCCGAGGGGAGCACCGCCGTGCTGGTGGCCTGGGACGGCGCCGCGCGCGGTGTCCTGACCGTGGCCGACGCGGTCAAGGAGACCAGCGCCGAGGCCGTCGTCCGGCTGCGGGAACTGGGCCTGACCCCGGTCCTGCTGACCGGTGACAACCGGGCCGTCGCCGAGACGGTGGCCCGCGAGGTGGGCATCGACGAGGTGATCGCCGAGGTCCTCCCGCAGGACAAGGTGGACGTCGTCCGCCGCCTCCAGGCCGAGGGCCGTACGGTCGCCATGGTCGGCGACGGCGTCAACGACGCGGCCGCGCTGGCCCGGGCGGACCTGGGGCTCGCCATGGGCACCGGCACCGACGCCGCCATCGAGGCCGGCGACCTGACCCTCGTACGGGGCGACCTGCGGGTGGCGGCGGACGCGATCCGGCTGTCGCGGCGGACCCTGGCCACCATCAAGGGGAACCTCTTCTGGGCCTTCGGCTACAACGTCGCCGCCCTGCCGCTGGCGGCGGCCGGCCTGCTCAACCCGATGATCGCCGGAGCGGCGATGGCCTTCTCCTCGGTCTTCGTGGTGACCAACAGCCTGCGGTTGCGTTCCTTCCGCTAGTGGATCGCCTTCGCATCGTTCCCACACTTCCTTCACGGGAGACGCAGATCACAGTGACCTCAACGTAACCATCCGGGGTCGCGGCGGGTCTAATGGGGCGATGCCAGGAACGTCTTGGGGGACGTTCCACGGAAACCTTGGGGGTTTTCCGTGGCATCCGCCGGCCGGGACACGTGCCCGCGGGAGGCTTTGAGCGGCCCTCCCGACCCGAACGGGTCCCGGCTCAAGGACGCCCCGATCCGGGTCCCGTGGGGGGAATCCGCTTCGGGGGGAAAAGGGAAGCGCCCCGACCGTCGACCCGTGGGGGGATCGACGGCGGGGCGCTTCTCGTATGTCTCCTGCGGCGCCGCACCGTCGTAGGGGGCGCCGGAGAGGGCCTCGGGTCAGCGGGCCTCGACGGGCACGAAGTCGCGCAGGACCTCGCCCGTGTAGATCTGGCGCGGGCGGCCGATGCGGGAACCCGGCTCCTTGATCATTTCCTGCCACTGGGCGATCCAGCCGGGGAGGCGGCCGAGCGCGAACAGCACGGTGAACATCTCGGTCGGGAAGCCCATGGCCCGGTAGATCAGACCGGTGTAGAAGTCCACGTTCGGGTAGAGGTTGCGCGAGACGAAGTACTCGTCGGCGAGCGCGTGCTCCTCCAGCTTGAGCGCGATGTCGAGCAGCTCGTCGCTCTTGCCGAGCGCCGAGAGGACGTCGTGCGCCGCCGCCTTGATGATCTTCGCGCGGGGGTCGAAGCTCTTGTAGACACGGTGTCCGAAGCCCATGAGGCGGACGCCGTCCTCCTTGTTCTTCACCTTGCGGATGAAGGCGTCGACGTCGCCGCCGTCGTTCTTGATGCCTTCCAGCATCTCCAGGACGGACTGGTTGGCGCCACCGTGCAGCGGGCCCCACAGGGCCGAGATGCCGGCGGAGATCGAGGCGAACATGTTCGCCTGCGAGGAGCCGACCAGGCGCACGGTGGAGGTGGAGCAGTTCTGCTCGTGGTCCGCGTGCAGGATCAGCAGCTTGTCGAGCGCGGACGCCACGACCGGGTCCAGGTCGTACTCCTGGGCCGGCACGGAGAAGGTCATGCGCAGGAAGTTCTCGACGTAGCCGAGGTCGTTGCGCGGGTAGACCACCGGGTGGCCGACCGACTTCTTGTACGCGTAGGCCGCGATCGTCGGGAGCTTGGCCAGCAGCCGGATCGTCGAGAGGTGGCGCTGCTTCTCGTCGAACGGGTTGTGGCTGTCCTGGTAGAACGTCGACAGCGCGCTGACCACGGAGGACAGCATGGCCATCGGGTGCGCGTCGCGCGGGAAGCCGTCGTAGAAGCGCTTGACGTCCTCGTGCAGCAGCGTGTGCTGGGTGATCTCGTTGCGGAACGACGCGAGCTGGTCGACGGTCGGCAGCTCGCCGTTGATCAGCAGGTACGCCACCTCGATGAAGGACGAACGCTCGGCCAGCTGCTCGATCGGGTAGCCGCGGTAGCGCAGGATGCCCTGCTCACCGTCGAGGTAGGTGATCGCGGACTTGTAGGCCGCGGTGTTGCCGTAGCCGCTGTCCAGCGTCACGAGCCCGGTCTGGGCCCGCAGCTTCGAGATGTCGAAGCCCTGGTCGCCGACGGTGCTCTCGACCACCGGGTAGGTGTATTCGCCGTCCGCGTACCGGAGTACTACAGAGTTGTCGCTCACGTCATCCCTCACCGACGTAGTGCCTCTTCTTCGAGGTGCCCTGACTGCCTCTACCTTCCCCCATTTGGCGCAGGAGAGTGCACTCGGGGTCGGCCTTCGGTCTCGTCGACGGCACTGAGTGCCGCCAACCTGCTCATCCTGCCCCCTCCGCACGGCGGCGGGAACCCCAAATGATCGATCATCTAGGTGATGTTTCCCACCGGTATCCGTCCGGACAGCCGCGGCGCGACCGCCGTGTACCTCCTGCCTGCGGAAACGGTACGCACCGCCTGGCCGAGGGCCTTCCGGGACCCGACGAGCACGACCAGTTTCTTGGCCCTGGTCACCGCCGTGTACAGCAGATTCCGCTGGAGCATCATCCAGGCGCCGGTGGTGACCGGGATCACCACCGCGGGATATTCACTCCCCTGCGAGCGGTGGATGGTGACGGCGTATGCGTGGGCCAGCTCGTCGAGTTCGGAGAACTCGTAGCCGATCTCCTCGTCCTCCTCCGTCCGCACCGTCAGGCGCTGCTCGTCGACGTCCAGGCCGGTGACGACGCCGACGGTGCCGTTGAAGACACCGTTGGCCCCCTTCTCGTAGTTGTTGCGGATCTGGGTGACCTTGTCGCCCACCCGGAAGACGCGGCCGCCGAACCGCTTCTCCGGCAGATTCGGCCGGGCCGGCGTCATCGCCTGCTGCAGCAGCCCGTTGAGGTTCCCGGCGCCCGCCGGGCCCCGGTGCATGGGCGCGAGGACCTGCACGTCCCGCCTCGGGTCCAGACCGAAGCGGGCCGGGATCCTGCGGGCCGCCACATCCACGGCCAGCACGCCCGCCGCCTCGGTGTCCTCCTCGGCGAAGAGGAAGAAGTCCGGCAGACCGTCGGTGATGGGCTGGACCCCGGTGTTGATCCGGTGCGCGTTGGTGACCACGCCGGACTGCTGGGCCTGCCGGAAGATCCGCGTGAGGCGCACCGCGGGCACCGGGCCGCCCTGCGCCAGCAGGTCCCGCAGCACCTCGCCGGCGCCGACCGACGGCAGCTGGTCCACGTCCCCCACCAGCAGCAGGTGGGCGCCGGGCGCGACCGCCTTGACCAGCTTGTTGGCCAGCAGCAGGTCCAGCATCGAGGCCTCGTCGACGACGACGAGGTCGGCGTCCAGCGGCCGGTCCCGGTCGTACGCGGCGTCCCCGCCCGGCTTGAGCTCCAGCAGCCGGTGCACCGTGGAGGCGTCGGCCCCGGT
Source organism: Streptomyces sp. NRRL F-2664 (assembly GCF_000719345.1). Lineage (GTDB taxonomy): Bacteria > Actinomycetota > Actinomycetes > Streptomycetales > Streptomycetaceae > Streptomyces. Next base: position 156,257 of record NZ_JOFX01000002.1, on the reverse strand, counting down.
GAGCTCCGAGAGCCGCTTCGCCGCCCGGCCGGTCGGCGCGGCCAGCACCACCTTGGCCCTCTTGGCCCGGGCCAGCTCGACGACGGAGCGCACGGTGAAGGACTTGCCGCAGCCGGGCCCGCCGGTGAGGACGGCGACCTTGCGGGTCAGGGCCAGCCGGACCGCGTCGCGCTGCTCGGGGGCGAGCGTGGCGCCCGTGCGCCCGGCGAGCCAGCCGAACGCCTTGTCCCAGTCCACGTCCTGGAAGGACGGCATCCGGTCGTCCTCGGCGTTCAGCAGCCGGCGGACCTGGCCGACCAGTGACAGCTCGGCCCGATGGAAGGGCACCAGGTACACGGCGGTCAGCGGGTCCGGCCCGCCCTGCGGGTCCGGCACGGACTCCCGTACGACTCCCTCCGGGTCGGCGGCCAGCTCGGCCAGGCACTCGATCACCAGCCCGGTGTCGACCTGGAGGAGCTTGACGCCGTCCGCGATGAGCTTCTCCTCGGGCAGGAAGCAGTGGCCCTGGTCGGTGGACTGGGACAGGGCGTACTGCAACCCCGCCTTGACCCGCTCGGGGCTGTCGTGGGGGATCCCGACGGCCTGGGCGATGCGGTCGGCCGTGAGGAAGCCGATGCCCCACACGTCGGCGGCGAGCCGGTAGGGCTGGTTGCGGACGACGGAGATGGAGGCGTCGGCGTACTTCTTGTAGATGCGCACCGCGATGGAGGTGGAGACGCCGACGCCCTGGAGGAAGACCATGACCTCCTTGATGGCCTTCTGCTCCTCCCAGGCGGCCCCGATCAGCTTCGTCCGCTTGGGGCCGAGCCCCGGCACCTCGATCAGCCGCTGCGGCTCGGCCTCGATCACGTCCAGGGTGTCGGTGCCGAAGTGCTCCACGATCCGGTCGGCGATCTTGGGGCCGATGCCCTTGATCAGGCCGGAGCCCAGATAGCGCCGGATGCCCTGGACGGTGGCCGGCAGCACGGTGCGGTAGTTCTCCACGGTGAACTGCCTGCCGTACTGGGGGTGGGAGCCCCAGCGGCCCTCCATGCGCAGGGACTCACCGGGCTGCGCCCCGAGCAGGGACCCGACGACGGTGAGCAGGTCGCCGCTGCCGCGGCCGGTGTCGACGCGGGCGACCGTGTAGCCGGTGTCCTCGTTGGCATACGTGATGCGTTCGAGCACACCCTCGACCACCGCCAGTTGCACCGCGGGCCGCTCCGCCGCGGCCCGTACCCCGTCCGTTGCCATGACCCGAAGCTACCGGGCGGCGCCGACATCCCGTCAGGCCCGGGGACAGCGCGAAGGGGGTCCCGCCTCGCGGCCGGACCCCCTCACGGTTACCCCTCCCTCGTCGGACTTCCCGATCCCCCCAGATCCCTCCCCGGAAGTACCGACGCCCCATACGACCCGCGGCCGCCCGGAAGGGTTGCACCTGGAGCCCCGGATTTACGTTTCTGTTACCCGGCGCCTACCCGAGGTGCTGGCGAAACGGTACGGAAGTAGCGTTTCGGGCATGAACGAGTCTTCCTTCGAGGACGAGGTGCTGGGCGAGCTCGGCGACGACCGGCTGACCGAGATCGCCTCGCTGCTCGGGACGGACACCGCCGGTGCCCGCGACACCGTCGCCACCACGGTCGCCGCCATGACCGGCGACCTGCGGCAGAGGGCCGCCGCCGACGACGAGGACGGCGCCGCGGTGCGCCGGGCCTTCGCCGAGGTCTCCGAGCCCCCGCGCGGGACGACGGCAGGGGTGCCGACCGGCCTGAGCCGGCCCGTCGCGAACGCCGTCGCGAAGAAGACCGGCATTCCCGCGCCGACGGTCGGCCGGCTCGTCGAGATCCTCATCCCCGTGGTGCTGGCCGTGTTCGCCAAGCGTGCGGGCGCCGGCGGGACCGCGGGCGGCCCGACGGGCGCCGGCACCCCTGCGGGCGGAGCCTCCGGCGCGGGCCCCGCCGGTCCCGGGGGCGCGGGCGGCGGACTCGCCGATCTGCTGGGCCGGATCCTCGGCGGCGGCGGAAAGTAGCCCGACGGGCACCCGGACGGCGCAGGGCGGGCCGGCCTCACACTGGTCGCCGAGCGCCCGCACCGCTCGTACGGGGTGTTCCTCGTCGGGCAGGACCGGCGCCTGCCCCTGCCGGCCGACGACTCGCCGCGGTGACGCCCGCTCCGGGGGCCGCGGCCCGCGGAGGAGCCAGCGACGTCAGGGCCACCCCGCCCACCAGCAGTACGGCCGCCAGCCAGCGCAGGGCGGACACCTCCTCGCCGAGGACCAGGGCCGCCGAGGACATCCCGAACACGGGCACGAGCAGGCTGAACGGCGCCACCGACGAGGCCGGGTAGCGGCGCAGCAGATAGCCCCAGGCGCCGAAGCCGAAGACGGTCGACACCCAGGCGACGTACACGATGACGCCCGCTGCGGACCAGTCCAGGGAGCGCAGCGCGGCCAGGTCCCGGTCCGGCCCCTCCAGCAGCAGCGACAGCGCGAGCAGCGGCAGCACCGGCACGGTGCAGACCCACACCATGAAGTTCAGCGCGTCGGGCGGGGAGGCCTTCCGGGTCAGGACGTTGGAGACGCCCCAGCAGGCGGCGGCCGCCACGACCAGGGTGAAGCCGAGCACCGGCCCGGAGGTGCCCCCGTCCACGGCGGCGACGGCGATCCCGGCCAGCGCCACGGCCATGCCCGCCACCCGCACCCGGCCCGGCCGCTCGCGGAGCAGGACCGCGGCGAGTACGGCGGTGAAGACGGCCTGGATCTGCAGGACGAGGGAGGACAGCCCGGCCGGCATGCCCGCGTCCATGCCGGTGAAGAGCAGCCCGAACTTGGCGATGCCGAGGGCGATCCCGACTCCGGCGATCCACTTCCAGGCGACCTTGGGACGCCCGACGAAGAACACGGCGGGCAGGGCGGCGACGAGGAAGCGCAGGGCCGACAGCAACAGGGGCGGGAAGTGGTCGAGTCCGATCTCGATGACGACGAAGTTGACGCCCCAGACGGCGGCGACGAGCACGGCGAGGGCGGTGTGTACGGGACGCATGCACCGAGCATCGACCGCCCGACCATGTAGCACCAGCGCGGATGTCTTCACCCATGGATGAAGCACCGCTACCGAATAGGATGGCAGCATGCTCGATCTCGCCCGGATGCGCGCCCTGCACGCCGTATCCGTCCACGGCTCGGTCGCAGGCGCGGCGGCCGCCCTCGGCTACACCCCCTCGGCGGTGTCGCAGCAGATCGCCAAGCTGGAGCGGGAGACCCGCACCACCCTGCTGGAACGGCGCGGGCGCGGAGTGGCACTCACCGAGGAGGCCCGGCACCTGGCCGACACCGCACAGGAGCTGCTGGCGATCGTGGAGCGCGCCGAGACCGCTCTGGAGGAGCGCCGGGGCCGGCCGAGCGGGCTGCTGACGGTGGCCGCCTTCGCGTCGGCCGCGCGCGGGCTGCTGCCGGGGGTGCTGGCCGACCTGGCCGGCCGGCACCCGGCGCTGGACGTGCGCCTCACCGAGGTCGACCCGCACCTGTCGGTGGACCTGGTGGCCCGCGGCGTCACCGACCTGGCGGTGGCCCACGACTGGGACATCGCCCCGCTGCCGGCGCCGGAGGGGGTGGAACAGGCCCTCGTCGGGGACGACCTGTGCGACCTCGTGGTGCCGGCCGGGCACCCCTTCACCACCCGCGGGGCCGTCCGCCGCTCGGACCTCGGCGGCCAGCGCTGGGTGTGCCAGCCGCCCGGCCGGGTCTGCCACGACTGGCTGATGCGGACGCTGCGCACCGCCGGGTTCGAGCCCGACATCGCGCACGTCGCGGAGGAGAACCACACCATCGTCGCCCTGGTCGCGGCCGGGCTCGGGGTGGCGGTCGTGCCCCGGCTGGGCACCGGCACCCTGCCGCCGGGGGCGGTGGCCGTACCGCTGCAGCCGGGACCGGTCCGCAGGCTGTACGCCCTGTGGCGCACCGGCGCCGCCCGCCGCCCGGCCATCACCGAGACGGTCCGCACCCTCCAGGCGCACTGGCCGCCCCGGCACGGAGTCGGCCGGCCCGCCGCCCCGCCGGGGAGGCCGTAGAACCGCCGCGCGCCGACACGCCGAGACCGCGCCGCGGCCCGGTGGCGCCCGGACCGCAGCGGTAGGGTCCGGCCCGTGCCGAACCACGCCTCCCGCCGGACCCTGCTCGCCGCGGCCGCCGCGGCCACCGCCACGGCCGCGGGGGCGGTCGCCGCCGCCTCGGGCACCCCCCGGACCGCCACGGCCGCCGACGACGCCCGCAACCCCGACGGGTCTGCGGGACGCCGGCCCGACCGGGCCGCCCTCCGGCGCGTCGTGGACCGGATGAGCCTCGCCGAGAAGGTCGGGCAGCTCTTCGTCTCCCGTGCGTACGGGCATTCCGCGACCGACCCCGACCCCGCGGACGCCGAACAGAACCAGGCCCTGTTCGGCGTGCGCACCGCCGCCGAGCTGGTCTCCCACTACCACCTCGGCGGGATCGTCTACTTCGCCTGGGCGCACAACACCCGTGCCCCCCAGCAGATCGCCGCGCTCTCGTCCGGGCTCCAGCAGGCGGCCCTCGGCTCCGGCGCCCGGATCCCCCTGCTGCTGTCCACCGACCAGGAGCACGGCGCGGTCGCCCGGATCGGCAGGCCCGCGACGCTCTTTCCGGGGGCGATGGCGCTCGGCGCCTCCGGTTCCGCCGCCGACGCCCGGCGCGCGGCCCGCATCGCCGGCTCCGAGCTGGCCGCCATGGGCATCCGGCAGGACTACGCCCCCGTCGCCGACGTCAACGTCAACCCGGCCAATCCGGTCATCGGAGTACGCTCCTTCGGCTCCGACCCGCACGCCGTGGCGGAGCTCGTCGCCGCCCAGGTGCGCGGTTACCAGGGGGCCGGGATCGCCGCCACCGCCAAGCACTTCCCCGGCCACGGGGACACCGAGACCGACAGCCACGTGGGCCTGCCGGTCATGCGGCACACCCGTGCCGAGTGGGAGGCGCTGGACGAGCCGCCCTTCCGGGCCGCGGTGGAGGCCGGCGTGGACGCGATCATGACGGCGCACATCGTCTTCCCCGCGCTGGATCCCTCGGGGGACCCGGCGACCCTCTCCCGGCCGATCGTCACCGGCATCCTGCGCGAACGCCTGGGCTTCCGGGGCGTGGTGGTCACCGACGCCCTGGACATGGCCGGGGTACGCCAGAAGTACGGTCCCGAACGCGTGCCCGTACTGGCCCTGCTGGCAGGCTGTGACCAGCTGCTGAACCCGCCGGACCTGCCGGTCGCCCACCGCAGCGTGCTGGCGGCCGTGGAGTCGGGCGAGTTGACGCAGGCCCGGATCGACGAGTCGGTGCTGCGGATCCTGGAACTCAAGTCCCGCCGGGGCCTGTTCGACGAGGCGTCCCCCTCGTCCGCGGCGGTGGACGCGGTTGTCGGCGTCCGCGAGCACCTCGACGCCGCCGACCGGATCGCGGCGCCCACCACGACGCTGCTGGCGAATCCCGGCGCCGTGGTGCCGATCGACGCCGGGGCCGCGCCGCAGCTGCTGGTCACCGGGGCGGACCCGGCCTCCCCCAGCGGCACCACCGGCCCGCCCACCGTCGTCCTGGCCCGGGAGCTGACCGCGCTGGGCTGCCGGGCGACGGCCGTGGCGCCGGTGCGCGCCGTGGCCGCGGCGGCGGACCACGCCGCGGTACTGGTGTGCACCTACAACGTCCCCGAAGGGGACGATCCGCAGCGCACCCTGGTGGCCGACCTGGTCGCCACCGGCGTGCCGGTGATCCTGGTCGCGCTGCGCAACCCCTACGACCCGGCCCGGCTGCCGGCCTGCGCGGCGGAGGTCGCGACGTACTCGTGGGGGGACGCGGAGATGCGGGCGGCGGCCCGGGTCCTGACCGGGGCGGCCCGGCCGGCGGGCCGGCTGCCCGTGCCGGTGCCGGGCCGCTACCCGCTGGGCCACGGGCTCTCCCTCGACACCTGAGCCCGGCCGGCCGCGCAGACGACGGAGGGCGTGTCCGCACCGGTGCGGACACGCCCTCGTCGTCGCAGGCGCACTGGCCCCTTACGGACGCAGCTGCGGCTCGCGCTCCAGGTCGCGCCGGTCGAGCTCGGCGTCCGGCGCGGCCAGCGGGGCCGCCCGGCCGGCGTCGGCGAGCGCGGCGGCCGGAGCCACCCCGGCCCACTGGAGGATCTTGGCGGTCGCCAGGGCCTTCTCGCCGTCCATGAGCTTGGCGACGTTCGCCCCGTGGTTGGCGCCCGGGGCGATCATCACGTGGCTGTCGCGGGCCCCGTAGCCGATGCGGAACGGCTCGGCGCCCCACGGGTCGTTCTGCCCGTACACGAACAGCATCTGGTGGGCGTGGTCGCGCACCCATGCGTCGATGTCGGCCATGGCGCCCGGCTGGAAGGTCATGGGGATGTCGCGGGGCACGAAGTTGCGCGGCGGCTGGTAGCCGTAGCGGCTGAGGTTACCCAGGTGCGGCTGCTTGATGTCCGGGGAGCCGAGCTGGGTGCCCGCCTGGTAGTAGTACGGCGTGTACGTCTCAAGGCCCTGGTCGCTGTACGCGGAGAAGCCGGAGATCGCGTCGATCGAGTCCCAGATCTCCTGGTCGGTGGCGGTGGCCGCGGCCGGGACGGAGGCGCAGTCGGCCAGCAGGCTGTACTGCCAGAACGCCCACACGTAGTCGAGGACGACGGCCTCGTAGGCCTTGTCGAGGTTGCCGACGGTGGTGAAGGTCCAGCCGTTCTCGGCGGCGGCGGCCGCGTACTTGGCCTCCAGGGGCTCCCGGCGGACCAGCGCCTCGCGCTGCACGGCGTTCAGCCTGTCGCGGCACTCCTTGGTGCCGACCTTGGCGAAGAACCGGTCGTAGGCCGAATCCTCCTTGTTGACGACGTCGTTGGGCGCGACGTACGCGACGACACCGTCCATGTCACGCGGGTAGAAGCGCTCGTAGTACGTCGCCGTCATGCCGCCCTTGCTGCCGCCGGTGGCCAGCCAGTTCTTCTTGTAGATCTTCTTCAGCGCGGTGAAGATGCGGTGCTGGTCGCTGGCGGCCTGCCATATGTCCAGGTTGGCCCAGTTGGCCGCGTCGGGCCGGGAGGGTGTGAAGAATCGATACTCCATGGACACCTGGTTGCCGTCGATGATGGTCGTCGGCTCACTGCGGCGCGGGTTGGTGTTGACGTTGTAGCCGGAGGTGAAGAACACCGACGGCCGTGAGACGTCTTTGTGCAGCAGGGTCAGGCGCTGTTTGAAGGTGCCCTTCCACGGCTGCCGGTGGTCGACGGGCTGCTCGTAGTTCAGCACGAAGAATCGGTAGCCGGGGTACGGCTTCTCCTCGATCAGGCTCATGCCGGGAATGCCGAGGATCTGGTCCTTGATGTCCGCGGCGGCCGCCGGCTCCGCGGCGGTCGCCGCTTGTGCCGTGGAGCCGGCCGCGCCCATGGTGCCGATCAGCACCACGAGCGACAGCAGCCATCCGAGCGTCTTGCGCATTCGCCCTCCCCTTGGGTTCACTTCGGTCGCCGTGAACCTAGCCGGGCGAACACGCCGCTGAACAGACCCAGTTGGGACCGACCCTCAGCACAGGATCCAGCCGGAGTCGATCGAGGCGGTTCCCACGCCCCCTTTTACATACACACAGCGGCTGATCGCCCCGACCGTGACAGGCCCGGCATATCGGGTGAACCGCCCGACATCGCGCACCGGCGCACCGCCGCGCGGCTGGATGCTCACCGCCATCCCGCGCCGCCCGCCGGGGGTCCGGGCCACGGTCACCGCGCAGGCCTGGTTGCGGCTCTTGTAGATACGCAGTTCACCCGCGTCGAAGGGCACGGTCCGCGCCAGCCGTCCGGTACAGCCGCCGCCCGCGGCCTGGACGGGCGGCCCGGCGAACAGACCGCCGACGCAGAGCCACAGGGCCGCTGTGAGCGCTCCCAGCGACGCGGCGCGGCGACTGCGCCCACTCCACCCCTGCCTCATCCGGTCCCCCGATCGCTCGTGCGCACGGACGAAGTACGCACGGACGTACGACGCCCGGAGGCTCCGGAAGGTTGCGCCCGGCCGAGGACCTGGCCGCCCCGCCGACGACGGCCTCCCTCGTACGGGTGCATCCGCAACTCCCCGGGAGCACAGCGGAAGTTCGGGCTCCGCCGGGAGGCCTACGCTGGGTGGCGCAAGCCCGCTCACCCTGTCCGCGCCGGTGCGGACGCAGCCGTGAAAGGCACCCGCATGACCAACGACCTGCTCGACCGCAAGCTGGCCCGCGCCTTCACGCACCTGGACGCCGACCGGAGCGGGGTGATCGACGCGGACGACATCATCGCGCTCGGCTCCCGGCTGCTGACCGCCCTCAAGGAGCCCGCGGACTCGCCGAAGGCCACGCTGGTGATGGGCGGGCTGGCCGACTTCTGGCAGGACCTCTTCACCGAGCTGGACGCGGACCGGGACGGCAAGGTCACGCCGGAGGAGTACAAGCAGGGCATGACGCGGCTGTACGCCCAGGGCGGGCCCGCCTACGACCGTTCGTTCCGCCCGATGATGCGGGCGATCCTGACGATCGTGGACACCGACGGCGACGGCCGCATCAGCCCGGAGGAGTTCCACCGGGCGCAGGAGGCCTTCGACACGAACCTGAGCCCCGCCCACACCGAGGCCCTGTTCCGGCGGATCGACGCGGACGGGGACGGCACGCTGACCGTGGACGAACTCCTCGGCGCGGTACGCGAGTACTACACCGGCACCGACGAGGACGCCCCGGGGAACCTGCTGTTCGGCGAGTTCTGATCCCCGGGGCCGGGCCCCCCGCTCGGGCGGCTCGGGCCGCTCAGGCCGCGGCGCGCTCGTCCTCGCCGACGAAGGTGCGCCACAGCTCGGCGTACCGGCCGCCGCGCGCCAGGAGTTCGGCGTGGGAGCCGTCCTCGACGACGCGGCCGCGGTCCATGACCACGACCCGGTCGGCGCGTGCGGCCGTGGTCAGCCGGTGGGCCACCACCAGGGTGGTGCGCCTGCCCGCGAGCCGGTCCGTCGCCCGGTTGACCTGTGCCTCGGTGGCCAGGTCGAGCGCGGCGGTGGCCTCGTCGAGCAGTAGGACGTCCGGGTCGACGAGCTCGGCGCGGGCCAGCGCGATCAGCTGGCGCTGCCCCGCGGAGAGGTTGCGGCCGCGTTCGGCGACGGTGTGCAGGTAGCCGCCGTCGAGGGTGGCGATCATGGCGTGCGCGCCGACCGCGCGGGCGGCGGCCTCGACCTCGGCGTCGGTCGCCCCCGGCCGCCCGTAGGCGATGGCGTCCCGGACGGTCCCCGGGAAGAGGTAGGACTCCTGGGGGACGACGCCCAGCCGGTGGCGGTACGCCGTCAGGTCGAGCTCCCGCAGGTCGGTGCCGTCGGCGGTGACCCGGCCGGACGTCGGATCGTAGAACCGGGCCACCATCTTGACCAGGGTGGACTTCCCGGCGCCGGTCTCGCCGACGAAGGCGACGGTCTGCCCGGCCGGTATGCGCAGGCTGATGCCGGCCAGGGCCTCGCCCTGCTCGCCGCGCTCGGCGGCCGTCCCGTACCGGAAGCGGACGTCCTCGAAGGCGATCTCACCGCGCAGCTCCGGCAGCTCGCGCGGGGCGTCGGGCCTGGGGGTGGTGCTCGGCTCGCGCAGCAGGTCCTGGATGCGGCCGAGGGAGACGGTGGCCTGCTGGTAGCCGTCGAAGACCTGGGAGAGCTGCTGGACCGGGGCGAAGAACAGGTCGATGTAGAGCAGGTACGCCACCAGCGCGCCGGTGGTGAGCGTCCCGGCCTCCACCCGGCCCGCGCCGACGATGAGCACGGCGGCCGCGGCGGCCGAGGACAGCAGCTGCACGAACGGGAAGTACACCGAGATCAGCCACTGGCCGCGGACCCGGGCCCGGCGGTAGGAGTCGCTGCGCTCGGCGAAGCGGGTGGCGCCGGAGCCCTCGCGGCGGAAGGCCTGGACGATCCGCAGGCCGGAGACGGACTCCTGGAGGTCGGCGTTGACCAGGCTGACCCGGTCGCGGGCGAGCTCGTAGGCGGCGACGGACCTGCGGCGGAACACGATCGTGCCGACGACCAGGACGGGCAGGGTCGCGAAGACGATCAGTGCGAGCTCGACGTCGAGGACGAGCAGCGCGACGAGGATCCCGAAGAAGGTGAAGAGCGAGACCACCGCGGTGACCAGACCGGTCTGCAGGAACGTGGACAGCGAGTCCACATCCGTCGTCATCCGGGTCATGATCTTGCCGGTCAGCTCGCGCTCGTAGTAGTCGAGGCCGAGCCGCTGGAGCTGGGCGAAGATCTTGACGCGGAGGGAGTACAGGACGCGCTCGCCGGTGCGGCCCGTCATCCGGGTCTCGGCGAACTGCGCGGCCCACTGGGCGAGGACGACCGCGAGGGCGAGGCCGGCGGCCACCCAGACGGCGCCGAGCGCGGCCTGCTCGACGCCCTGGTCGATACCGTGGCGGATCAGGATCGGCAGGAGCAGTCCGGCGCCCGCGTCCGCCGCGACGAGGGCGAGGCTGATGGCGAGCGGAGCCCAGAAGCCCCTCAGCAGGCGGCGCAGGCCGTAGCTCTCCTCCGCGGCCGCGGCGCGGGTCTCGTCCACATCGGGCCGGTCGTCGGCGGGCGGCAGCGCTGCGACCTGGGCGAGCAGTTCGGGGGTGGCGGGCATCCCGGCGACCGCCCCGGCCATGGAGTGGCCGGCTCCGGGGGCCCTGCCCGCGGCGGCGGGTGCCGCGGGGGTGCCGGCCGGGTCGGGCTCCTCCCGACGGCGCCACAGTTCGGGGGTGATCCCCGCGGGAACCCGGCGCTTGGCGTTGACGGGCTCGGAGTCGATCTCCGCCTCGAGCTCGATGTCGCGTTCGAGGTCGCGGTCGAGGTCGCTCTCGAACTCGGCCATCGCGAGGGCGTCCGGGGTCCGCGGCGACCCGGCCCCGAGCGCGTCGGGATCGGTCAGCAGCCTGCGGTAGAGCGGTGAGCGCTTCTCCAGCTCCTCGTGCGTGCCGATCTCGGCGAGCCGGCCGCGGTCGAGTACGGCGATCCGGTCGGCCAGCGCGAGCGTGGAGCGGCGGTGGGCGATCAGCACCGTGGTCCGGCCGGCCATGACCGCGCGCAGGGCCTCGTGGATCTCGTGCTCGACGCGGGCGTCCACGGCGGAGGTGGCGTCGTCCAGGAGCAGCAGCCGGGGGTCGGTGAGGATGGCCCGGGCCAGGGCGATGCGCTGGCGCTGGCCGCCGGAGAGCGTCAGGCCCTGTTCGCCGACCTTGGTGTCGTACCCGGCGGGCAGGGCCCGGACGAACCCGTCGGCCTGGGCGGCGCGGGCGGCGGCCTCGATCTGCTCGTCGGTGGCGCCGGGGTGCCCGTAGGCGATGTTGGCGCGGATGGTGTCGGAGAAGAGGAAGGAGTCCTCGGGGACCAGCCCGATCGCGCCGCGCAAGGACGCGTAGGTCAGCTCGCGGACGTCGTGGCCGCCGATGCGGACGGTGCCGCGGTCGGCGTCGTAGAAGCGCGGCATGAGGAGCGAGACGGTGGACTTCCCGCTGCCGGAGGCGCCGACCACGGCGACGGTCTCACCCTCCGCCACGGACAGCGAGAACCCGTCGAGGACGGGCCGCTCGGGGTCGTAGCCGAAGTGGACGTCCTCGAATGCGACGGTGGCGGGCGCGTCGGCGGGCAGTTCGCGGCCGCCCTCCGCGATGGCGGGCTCGGTGTCGATGAGCTCGAAGACGCGCTCCACGCCGGCACGGGCCTGCTGGGCCACGGTCAGGACCATGGCGAGCATCCGGACGGGGCCGACGAGCTGCGCGAGGTAGGTGGAGAAGGCGACGAAGGTGCCGAGGGTGACCCGCCCCTCGGTGGCCATCCAGCCGCCGAGCGCCAGCATGGCGACCTGGGCGAGCGCGGGCACGGCCTGCAGGGCGGGGGTGTAGCGGGAGTTGAGCCGGATGGCGCGCATCCGTCCGGCGAAGAGCCGGCGGCCGGCCTCGCGGAGCTTGCCGGTCTCCTGCTCCTCCTGGCCGAAGCCCTTGACGACGCGGACACCGGTCACGGCCCCGTCGACGACGCCCGCGACGGCGGCGGCCTGGCCCTGCGCGTACCAGGTGGCGGGGAAGAGCTTCTTGCGGCTGCGCTTGGCGATGAACCACAGCGCGGGCGCCATCAGCAGCGCCACGACGGTCAGCAGCGGCGAGAGCCACAGCATGATCCCGAGGGATATCCCGAAGAGCAGGAAGTTCCCGATCGTCATCGGGAGCATGAAGAGCAGGCCCTGGATGAGCTGGAGGTCGGTGGTGGCGCGGCCGACGACCTGCCCGGTGGACAGCTCGTCCTGGCGCCGCCCGTCGAGGCGGGAGATGGTGTCGTACATGTCCGTGCGCAGGTCGTGCTGCACGTCCAGGGCGAGGCGCCCGCCGTAGTACCGGCGTACGTAGGTGAAGGCGTACACGAGCAGGGCCGCGGCTATGAGCGTTCCGGCCCAGGGGCCCATGGGCCGGGTCCGGTCCCCGATGACGTCGTCGATGATCACCTTCGTGACCAGGGGGACGATCGCCATGACCGCCATGCCCGCCAGCGAGGAGCCGAGCGCGAGCAGCACGTTGGCCCTGTACCGCCAGGTGTAGGCGGCCAGCCTCCTCGCCCAGCCCTGTTTCTCCCCCGCCGCTGTCTCAGCCGCCGCCACGTAGGCCTCCCCGTTCGGTCCTGTGCTGCCGGAAGCGGGAACGCCCCGACCGGCGGATTTCATCCCGCCGCAACGATTCGAACGTGTACGCAGGGAGCCTCCGGCGCATCTCGGGAGCTCTGCCATGGGGCCGTCCGGGGCCCCGCGCCGCCCGGCGCCGGGCGTCAGAGGTGGGTCGGGGCGAACATGCGCAGGGTGGCCGGCAGGACGAGGACGCAGGGGCCCGGGGTGGCGAGGGAGGCGCGGAGGTCGGCCGTCAGGGTCTCCGGGGTGGTGGTGGCCGCCGGGACGCCGAAGGACTCCGCCAGGGCGGTGAAGTCGGGGCGGGTGAGTTCGGTGCCCGTGGTGCGGCCCTCGAAGGCGTCGGCCATGTACGCGCGCAGGATGCCGTAGCCGCCGTCGTCCACGATCAGCCATGTGACGTCCAGGTCGTGCTGCCGGGCGGTGGCCAGTTCCGCCAGCGAGTACATGGCGCCGCCGTCCCCGGAGACGGCGAGCACGGGGGTGCCCGGTTCGGCCACGCACGCGCCGAGGGCCGCCGGGAAGGCGTAGCCCAGCCCGCCGGCGCCCTGCGCCGAGTGCATGGTGTTGGGGTGCTTGGCGTCGAAGGCCGACCATGCCCAGTAGGACAGGATCGTCATGTCCCAGAAGGACGGGGAGCGGGCCGGCAGCGCCGACCGGATCGAGGTCAGCAGGGACTGTTCCAGGGCAAGGTCCTGGTCCGCGAGGCGGGCCGCGATGTCCTGAAGGACCCTGCGGACGCGCTCGGGAGCCTGGTCGTCCTGCCGCTCGCCCACGGTCTCCAGCAGGGCCTGGAGGGCGAGGCGGGCGTCGGCGTGGATGCCCAGGGCCGGGTGGTTGGACTCCAGCTTGCCGAGGTCCGCGTCGATCTGGACGACCCGGCCCGTGGGGAAGAACGTGTGGTAGTTCGACGACAGTTCCCCGAGGCCCGAGCCGACGACGAGCAGCACGTCGGCGTCCTCCAGGAAGTCCGTCATGTGCCGGTCCTCCAGCCAGGACTGCAGGGACAGCGGGTGCGTCCAGGGGAATGCGCCCTTGCCGCCGAAGGTGGTGACCACGGGGGCGTTCAGCCGCTCCGCGAGCTGCCGGAGCTTGCCGGACGCGTCCGCACGGACGACCCCGCCGCCGGCGACGATCACCGGGCGGGCGGCCTGCGACAGCCAGTGGGCGGCCACCGCGGTCAGCTCGGGGCGGGGGGCGAGCTCGTGCGGGGTGGCGTCCATGCCCGTGACCTGCGGGACGATCGTCTCCGCCCGCAGGACGTCCTCGGGGATCTCCACCCAGACCGGGCCGTGCGGGGCCGTGAGCGCGGACTCCCAGGCCTCGGCGACCACCGACGGGATCTGGGAGGCGGTGCGCGCCTGGTGGACGGACTTGACCACGTCCCGGAAGGAGGCGGCCTGGTCGCGCAGCTCGTGCAGGTGGCCGCGCCGCCCGCCGCCGAGGCCCGCGACCGGGACCTGCGAGGAGATCGCGAGGACGGGTGCGGATGCGGCCGCCGCCTCCGCGAGGGCGGGCAGGGCGGTCAGCGCGCCGGGGCCGGTGGACAGCAGCAGGGGCGCCGCCTCGCCGGTGACACGGCCGTACGCGTCCGCCGCGAAGCCCGCGTTGTTCTCCACGCGGAGGGTGACCAGCCGCAGGTCGGAGCGCCCCACCGCGTCGAAGAGGCCGAGGGCGTGCTGCCCCGGCAGCCCGAACACGGTGGTGGCGCCCAGCGAACGCAGCGTTTCCACGACCAGGTCCCCGCCCGTCCGCCCCGGCGGCGGGGCCAGGGCGGCGGCCGTCTGGGCCTCGGTGGGACGGAGTACCAGGTCGTGGTCGTGCGTCACGGGTGCGCGGTGCCCTTCCTACTTCGCCTTCGCCGCCGCGATCTGGCGGCTCATGATCGTGGTGAGCTCGTACGCGGTGTGCGAGGCCGCGACCGAGGTGATCTCGGCGTGATCGTACGCCGGGGCCACCTCGACCACGTCGGCGGAGACGAGGTTGCAGGAGGAGAGTCCGCGGATGATCTCCAGCAGCTCGCGGGAGGTCATGCCGCCCGCCTCGGGGGTGCCGGTGCCGGGGGCGTGCGCCGGGTCCAGGACGTCGATGTCGATGGAGATGTAGAGCGGGCGGTCGCCGATGCGCTGGCGCAGCTGGTCGGCGACCTCGTCGGCGCCGCGGCGGTAGACGTCCGCCGAGGTGACGATGCCGAAGCCCATCTTCGCGTCGTCGTCGAGGTCCTGCTTGCCGTACAGCGGGCCGCGGGTGCCGACGTGGGAGAGGGCCTCGGTGTCGAGGATGCCCTCCTCGACGGCGCGGCGGAACGGGGTGCCGTGGGTGTACTCGGCGCCGAAGTAGGTGTCCCAGGTGTCGAGGTGGGCGTCGAAGTGCAGCAGCGCGACCGGGCCGTGCTTCTTGGCCACCGAGCGCAGCAGCGGGAGGGCGATGGTGTGGTCGCCGCCGAGGGTCATCAGGCGGGAGCCGCTCGCGAGGAGCTCGTCGGCGGCGGCTTCGACCGTCTCCACGGCCTCGTTGATGTTGAAGGGGTTCACGGCGATGTCACCGGCGTCGGCGACCTGCGCGAGGGCGAAGGGGGAGGCGTCCTGCGCGGGGTTGTAGGGGCGCAGGAGGCGGGAGGCCTCGCGGATGGCGTTGCCGCCGAAGCGGGCGCCGGGGCGGTAGGAGACGCCGGAGTCGAAGGGCACGCCGACCACGGCGACGTCGGCGGAGCCGACCTCGTCGAGGCGGGGCAGCCGGGCGAAGGTCGCCGGGCCCGCGTAGCGCGGGATGCGGGAGGAGTCGACGGGTCCGCGCGGCTGCGTGCTCATGGCTGTGCCTCTTTCTGATGGCCTGACGTGTGCGGTCCTTCGAGCGTAAGCGGGCCTCGGAAGACTGGGGAGTGTACGTTTCATCCATCTGGCCCTACTGGTGTGTACGGAGTATCCATGGAGCCGCTCACTCCGCCGGTACTGCTCGACCGGCTCCTCGGCGAGCGCGCGCTGGGCCTGCGCCACCTGGCGGGGCCGGCGACGGCGGAGGTGCACGGTGTGCACGCCTCCGAGATGGCGGACCCCTCGCCGTACCTGCTCGGCGGGGAGCTGCTGCTGACCGCCGGGGCCGAGTTGACGGGGGCCGGGCAGGCGGCGGCGTACGTGGGCCGGCTGGCCCGCGCCGGGGCCGCCGCGCTGGGCTTCGGCGTGACGCCGGTGCACGAGGTGGTGCCGGCCGGGTTGGCCGAGGCGTGCGAGGAGGCGGGGCTGCCGCTCGTCGAGGTCCCGCCGGGGACCCCCTTCACCGCGGTCGCCCGCGGCGTGGGCCGGCTGATGGCGGAGGCCCGCACGCGCGAGCTGCGCCGGGTCACCGAGGCCCAGCAGGCGCTGGCGGCGGCCGCGGCCCGCCCGGATCCGGTCCCGGCGGTGCTGTCCCGCCTGGCCGCGGGCCTGGGCGGGCACGTCGTGCTGTGGCCGGACGGCCGGGCCGCGGGCGGCTTCTCGCCCGCCGCGGCGGCGTCCGCGCTGGAGGCGCTGTTGGCCCAGGTCGGCCGGGCCGGGGGTCCGGCCACCGCGACCGACCAGGCCGGGGGCCGGCATCTGGCCGCGTACGCCCTGGGACCCGGCGCCGCGCTCGGCACCGCCACCGCGGCCCGCGCCGCCGGCGACCACACGGTCGCCTCGGTCGCCGCCGTCCTGCTGACCCTGCTCACCGCCGACCGGCCCACCGGGACCGAGGCCGCGGCGCTGGCCCGTCTGCTGCTGGGCGATCCCGCGGCGCAGGCACTGGACCGGCCGGGGCCGTGGTACGCGGTGCACGCCCGGGGCGGCGGCGACCCGCGGGCCCTCGCCGGCGCGCTGGGCACCGTACTGCTGGACCCGCGCGGGCCCGTCGTACGGCTGGTGACCGACCGGGAGCCCGACGCCCAGCCGGGGTGGCGGCTGGGGGTGAGCGCCCCCGCGGCGCCGGACGCCCTGGCCGCGGCCGACGCCCAGGCCGGACGGGCCCTGCAGCGCGCGGAGGCGGCCCGTGCCCCGCTGGCCCGGCACGCCGCCGACGCCGGCTTCGCGGGTCTGGTCGGGGAGGCCGAGGCACGCGCGCATGCCGAGGCGCTGCTCGGCCCGCTCTCCCCGGCGCTGCGCGCGACCCTGCGGGCCTGGCTGGCGCACCACGGCAGCTGGGACCGCACGGCGGTGGCGCTGGGGGTGCACCGCAACACCGTGCGCCAGCGCGTGGCCCGCTGTGCGGCCCTGTTGGACCGGGATCCGGACGACCCGGAGGTCCGGATGGAGCTGTGGTTCGCGCTGCGACGCGCGGACGGATGACCCCGCGGGCCCGATGTGACGTACGCGCGTGCGACCGGATCTGGACAGCCAGGTCAACTCGTCGGTAACTTAGTCTGAGCAAGCGCTTAATTTAGGCGGCGGACTGCCGCGACGAAGGGAGCCGGCCGTGCGCCGTACGGTGTTCAACGAGGACCACGAGGCGTTCCGCGAGACCATCCGCGCCTTCATCGAGGCCGAGGTCGTCCCCATCTACGACGAGTGGTTCGCCGCAGGCCAGGCGCCGCGCGACTTCTACTACAAGCTCGGCGAGCTGGGTGTCTTCGGCATCAACGTCCCCGAGGAGTTCGGCGGCGCCGGCCTGGACACGCACAAGTTCGAGGCCGTCCTCTACGAGGAGACCTCCCGCGCCGGCGTCAACTTCGGCGGCTCCGGCGTGCACGTGCTGCTCGCCCTCCCCTACATCAAGATGCTCGCCTCCGACGAGCAGAAGAAGCGCTACCTGCCGAACTTCGTCTCCGGCGAGGAGATGTGGGCGCTGGCGATGACCGAGCCGGGCACCGGCTCCGACGTCGCGGGCATGAAGACCACCGCCAAGCTCTCCGAGGACGGCACCCACTACGTCCTCAACGGCGCCAAGACCTTCATCACCGGCGGCGTCCACGCCGACCGCGTGATCGTCTGCGCCCGCACCTCCGCCCCCAGCGCCGAGGACCGCCGCTTCGGCATCTCCCTCTTCGCCGTGGACACCAAGTCCGAGGGCTACTCCATCGGCCGCAAGCTGGACAAGCTGGGCCTGCGCACCTCCGACACCGCCGAGCTGGCCTTCGTCGACGTGAAGGTCCCGGTCGAGGACCTGCTCGGCGAGGAGGGCAAGGGCTTCTACTACCTCGGCCACAACCTGGCCTCCGAGCGCTGGGGCATCGCCTTCGGCGCGTACGCCCAGGCCAAGGCCGCCGTCCGGTTCGCCCAGCAGTACGTGCAGGAGCGCACCGTCTTCGGCAAGCCCGTCGCGCACTTCCAGAACACCAAGTTCGAACTGGCCGCCTGCCAGGCGGAGGTGGACGCCGCCGAGGCCGTCGCCGACCGCGCCCTGGAGGCCCTGGACGCCGGTGAGCTGACCCCGGCCGAGGCCGCGTCCGCGAAGCTCTTCACCACCGAGGTCGCGCACCGCGTCATCGACCGCTGCCTCCAGCTGCACGGCGGCTACGGCTACATGAACGAGTACCCGATCGCCCGCCTGTACGCCGACAACCGCGTCAACCGCATCTACGGCGGCACCAGCGAGATCATGAAGTCCATCATCGCCAAGTCGATGGGCCTGTAAGTCCCCTTGAACGAGGCACTGACGGACCTCCTCGATCTGCTCGACCTGGAGCAGATCGAGGAGAACATCTTCCGCGGCACCAGCCGCACCTCCCTGGTGCCGCGCGTGTTCGGCGGCCAGGTGGCCGCGCAGGCCCTGGTCGCCGCCGGGCGCACGGTGCCCGCGGACCGTCTGCCGCACTCGCTGCACTCGTACTTCCTGCGCACCGGCGACTCCGGCGCGCCGATCGTCTACTCCGTGGACCGGATCCGCGACGGGCGCTCCTTCACCACCCGGCGCGTCGTCGCCGTCCAGCACGGGCAGCCGATCTTCCACCTCTCCGCGTCCTTCCAGACGTACGAGGAGGGGCTGGAGCACCAGGTCCCGATGCCGGCCGCACCGGACCCCGAGTCGCTGCCGACGGCCGCCGAGGCGCTGCCGCCGTACCGCGAGACCTTCCGCGACCCGGGCACCGTGGAGCGGCTGCTGGAGGCGCGCGGCGCGGTGGACCTGCGGTACGCGACCACCCCGCCCTGGGGCACGGTCGGCGAACCGCTGGAGCCGCGCTCGCAGGTCTGGTTCCGCACGCAGGGCAAGCTCGCGGACGACCCGCTGCTGCACATGTGCCTGGCCACGTACGTCTCCGACATGACCCTGCTCGACGCGGTCCTGCTGGCGCACGGCCGCGGCGGCTGGGCGGTGGGCGACGTGGTCGGCGCCTCGCTGGACCACGCGATGTGGTTCCACCGGCCGTTCCGCGCGGACGAGTGGCTGCTGTACGACCAGGAGTCCCCCTCGGCCCACGGCGGCCGGGGCCTCGGCCAGGCCCGCATCTACACCCAGGACGGCCGCCTGGCGATCACGGTCATCCAGGAGGGCGTGGTCCGCATCCCGCGCACGTGACCCGCGGGACGCTCTGCACGGACCACCGTGACCTGCGCCACTTCGCACGAAGGGGATTGGACAGGGGGCGTCATTCCAGCGGAACCAAGGGTTGTGTCGAGCAGAGTCTCGGCTTGGTGGGAGACCTAGCCGATACAGCGTTCCGCAAGGCATAGCCGACAGGGTCGTGTCGACTTTCGGATTCAGGGGGCTTTGGCGAGAATGAAGAGGTCGATAAGCAATATACTGAAAGGGCTGCTCTGCTCTGGCATATTCCTCACTATTCCGGCGATCGTCCTGGTTGAAGCCATAAGCTCAACGCATGACTCGTACCGCCCACTGATGGCAGCATTGATGGCCTGCCCCGCCTTCGCGTGCATCATATGGCGATTCCAATTCACCCCTGGATTGCGCATCGAGACGGCGTACCTCGTTGTTCGCGAGCCCTATCGCACAGCATGGATTCCATGGTCGGAGATTTCTGAACCGAAATGGCGACGAACTCCCCTTGGGTATCATCTTTGCCTGGTAAATAGAGCAGCCGGCGGCGGAGAATTTCACCCTCGGGCATTTCAAGGGGCGCTGGACGGAAAAGATGCAAGAAGGCGACTCTTGGTCGACATGGAAGCCATGCGACATGCCGCGTCCGGGGCGCCGGGAGGGCCGATGCGCCAGCAGCGGTCCAGCCTCGCACCGGAATTCGCCTCTGCCATCTTCTTCGTCCTATGCCTGATCGGGATGCTGGCCGGCCAGTGATCACGGGGGGGGCGGTCCGGCGGGCACTCCCCACCGAACCGCCTTGGGGCTCCCGGGGCTACATGGGCGCGCGCTGGTTCTCACGCCGCGCCGGGTTCCCGGAGGCTGCGCACGAGGAAGCCCCGGCCGGGAGTTCCCGGCCGGGAGTTCCCGGCCGGGGCCTTTTCGTGTCCCGTGCCGTCGCGTCAGTGCAGCCCCGCCGCATTGAGCACGTACGCCACCAGCGGGTCGTAGTACCGCGGGTCGCGGACGTGGTCGTCCAGGGGGACCGCGACCTGGAGGGTGCCCTCGGCTTCGCCGAGGAAGAGGGCCGGGTCGTTGCAGTCGGCGTAGCCGACGGCGTCCAGGCCGCGCTGGGCCGCGCAGCCCGCCCAGCCGTGGTCGGCGACGACCAAGTCCGGCTGCGGGCGGCCCTCGGCCGCCAGGGCGTCCAGGATCGCGGCCATCGGCTCCGGTGAATGGGTGTGCCACAGGGTGGCGCCCCGCTCCAGGACGGCGACGTCCGCGAACTGCCACACCGAGCCCTCGGCCGCCACCAGCCCCTGCGGGATCACCACGATCTCGCAGCCCGCCGCGCGCAGCGCCTGCGCCGTTGCGCGGTGGACGTCCAGCAGCCCGCCCGGGTGCCCGGTGGCCAGCAGGACGCTCTGCCGGTCGGCCGCCGCCTTGCGCAGCCGCGCCGCCAGCCGGTCCAGGCCGGCCACCGTCAGCTCGGGGTCGATGGTGTCCTGGCCGTGGCGGAACTCCGGGTCGTCCACGACACCGCAGCGCTCCGCCATGACGGCGAGGACGTCCTGCTCGTCCGTCCAGCGCTCGCCCAGTTCGAGGCCGAGCCAGTAGTGCCGGTCGCCGTTGGCGAGCTTGCGGTAGTGGGAGAGGTTGTTCTCGCGCGGCGTCGCGACCTGCCCCGCGATCCGGGTGCGGACCAGGTGGTCGATGAGTTCGGCGCGGCTGGGTACGGACGTCTCTATCGGCTTCGGCATGCGGGCCATTCTGCCGCCGCCGGGCCGGAGGCGGCGCGTCCATTCCGGTCGGCGGACGCCCCGGGTCATGCCGACAGCGCCCCGAAGGCGCCGTGCGCGAGCCTGCGCAGCAGCGACTCGACGGCCTCCCGGCCGAGGGCCGCCAGGTGCGGGGTGGAGTTCAACAGGCCGAAGACCGCGTGCACGGCGACCCGTACCTCCGCCTCGCCGACCTCGGGGTGCAGCTCGCGTACGACCTCCACCCACAGCTCCACGTACTGCCGCTGCAGCTGCCGTACGAGCTTGCGGTCGCCCTCCCGCAGCCGGTCGAGCTCGCGGTCGTGCAGGGTGATCAGCGCCCGGTCGTCGAGCGCGAAGTCGATATGGCCGTCGATGAGGGAGGAGAGCACCCGGGCCGGGTCCCCCGCCGCCTCGGCGACCCGGTGCCGGCCGCCGGTGAGCAGCCGCTCGCTGATGCCGACGAGCAGCTCGGCGAGCATCGCGTCCTTGCCCGCGAAGTGCCGGTACAGGCCGGGGCCGCTGATGCCGACCGCGGCCCCTATCTCGTCCACGCCGACGCCGTGGAAGCCGCGCGCTGCGAAGAGGCGGGCGGCCTCGCTGAGGATCTGCTCGCGTCGGGTCGGGGCGGCCGCTCTGGTGCTCATGGGAAACCATTCTAGACAGGGCCGTTAGCGGTCGTTAACCTGAGCCGTAGACGCGTTAACGCTGATTAACAACGTGTACCGAGCAAGTGGAACGAGCAAGGGAGCTCGACCGATGCAGCAGGCACCAGTGCTGACGAGCGCCGCGGACCCGGCGTCCGAGGCCTGGCGGACCAACGAGGCCGCCCACCGCGAGCTGACCGAGGGTCTGCGGGCCCGGCTCGACGCGGCCCGGCTCGGCGGCGGCGAGAAGGCCCGCGCCCGCCACACCGCCCGCGGGAAGCTCCTCCCGCGCGACCGCGTGGACACCCTCCTCGACCCCGGATCCCCCTTCCTGGAGCTGGCCCCGCTGGCCGCCGAGGGGATGTATGGGGGCGCCGCCCCCGCCGCCGGGGTCATCGCGGGCATCGGCCGGGTCAGCGGCCGCGAGTGCGTGATCGTCGCGAACGACGCCACCGTCAAGGGCGGCACCTACTACCCGATGACGGTCAAGAAGCACCTGCGCGCCCAGGAGGTGGCGCTGGAGAATCGTCTCCCCTGCCTCTACCTGGTCGACTCCGGCGGTGCCTTCCTGCCCATGCAGGACGAGGTCTTCCCCGACCGGGAGCACTTCGGCCGCATCTTCTACAACCAGGCGCGCATGTCGGGCGCCGGCATCCCGCAGATCGCCGCCGTCCTCGGCTCCTGCACCGCGGGCGGCGCGTACGTACCGGCCATGAGCGACGAGGCCGTCATCGTCCGCAACCAGGGCACGATCTTCCTCGGCGGCCCGCCGCTGGTGAAGGCCGCGACCGGCGAGGTCGTCACGGCGGAGGAGCTCGGCGGAGGCGAGGTCCACTCCCGCGTCTCCGGCGTGACGGACCACCTCGCGGAGGACGACGCGCACGCGCTGCGGATCGTACGGAACATCGTGGCGACCCTGCCCGAGCGCGGGGCCCTGCCCTGGTCGGTGGAGGCTCCGGAGGAGCCGAAGGTGGACCCGGCCGGGCTGTACGGCGCCGTCCCCGTCGACTCGCGCACCCCCTACGACGCCCGCGAGATCATCGCGCGCGTCGTGGACGGCTCGCGCTTCCAGGAGTTCAAGTCCGAGTTCGGCCAGACGCTGATCACCGGCTTCGCCCGGATCCACGGCCACCCGGTCGGCATCATCGCGAACAACGGCATTCTGTTCGCCGAGTCCGCCCAGAAGGGCGCGCACTTCATCGAGCTGTGCGACCAGCGCGGCATCCCGCTCCTCTTCCTCCAGAACATCTCCGGCTTCATGGTCGGCCGGGACTACGAGGCCGGCGGCATCGCCAAGCACGGCGCCAAGATGGTCACCGCCGTGGCCTGCGCCCGCGTCCCGAAGCTGACGGTGGTCGTCGGCGGCTCGTACGGCGCCGGCAACTACTCCATGTGCGGGCGGGCGTACTCGCCCCGCTTCCTGTGGATGTGGCCCAACGCCAAGATCTCCGTGATGGGCGGCGAGCAGGCGGCCTCCGTCCTCGCGACGGTCAAGCGCGACCAGATCGAGGGCGCCGGCCAGGAGTGGCCGGCGGAGGACGAGGAGGCCTTCAAGGCCCCGGTCCGCGCCCAGTACGAGGAGCAGGGCAACGCCTACTACGCCACGGCGCGGCTGTGGGACGACGGGGTCATCGACCCCATGGAGACCCGGCAGGTGCTGGGACTGGCCCTGACCGCGTGCGCGAACGCCCCGCTGGGCGACTCGGGCTTCGGCATCTTCCGAATGTGACGTGAGTGACGTGAGTGACATGAGGACCTCTTCGATGTTCAGCACTGTTCTGGTCGCCAACCGCGGCGAGATCGCGGTACGCGTCATCCGCACCCTGCGGGAGCTCGGCATCCGCTCCGTGGCCGTCTTCAGCGACGCGGACGCCGACGCCCGCCACGTACGGGAGGCCGACACGGCCGTCCGCATCGGCCCGGCCGCCGCCGCGGAGAGCTACCTGTCGGTGGAGCGGCTGCTGGATGCCGCGCGGCGGACGGGCGCCGAGGCCGTGCACCCCGGCTACGGCTTCCTCGCGGAGAACGCGGCCTTCGCGCAGGCCTGCACGGACGCCGGCCTGGCGTTCATCGGGCCGCCCGCCTCGGCGATCTCCCTCATGGGCGACAAGATCCGCGCGAAGGAGACGGTGAAGGCGGCGGGCGTGCCCGTGGTTCCCGGCTCCTCCGGCAGCGGCCTGACCGACGCCGAACTGGTCGCGGCGGCCTCGGAGATCGGCATGCCGGTGCTGCTGAAGCCCTCGGCGGGCGGCGGCGGCAAGGGCATGCGCCTCGTCCGGGACGAGGCGGTACTGGCCGAGGAGATCGCGGCGGCCCGCCGCGAGGCCCGCTCCTCCTTCGGCGACGACACCCTGCTCGTGGAGCGCTGGGTGGACCGGCCCCGGCACATCGAGATCCAGGTACTGGCGGACGCCCACGGCCATGTGGTCCACCTGGGCGAGCGCGAGTGCTCGCTGCAGCGCCGGCACCAGAAGGTCATCGAGGAGGCCCCCTCGGTCCTGCTCGACGAGAAGACCCGGGCGGCGATGGGCGCGGCGGCGGTCGACGCGGCCCGCTCGTGCGGGTACGTCGGCGCCGGCACGGTGGAGTTCATCGTCCCCGGCGGCGACCCCTCCTCGTACTACTTCATGGAGATGAATACCCGCCTCCAGGTCGAGCACCCGGTGACGGAGCTGATCACCGGCCTGGACCTGGTGGAGCTCCAGCTGCGGGTCGCCGCCGGCGAGGCGCTGCCCGTCACCCAGGACGACATCCGCCTGACCGGGCACGCGATCGAGGCCCGCGTCTGCGCGGAGGACCCGGCGCGCGGCTTCCTGCCGTCCGGCGGTACGGTCCTGGCCCTGTCGGAGCCCTCGGGCGGCGCGGTCCGTACGGACTCGGGCCTGACGGCGGGCGTCCCGGTGGGGTCGACCTACGACCCGATGCTGTCGAAGGTCATCGTGCACGGGCCCGACCGGCCGGCCGCGCTGCGCATGCTGCGGGCCGCTCTCGCCGACACGGTGATCCTGGGCGTCCAGACGAACGCCGGCTTCCTGCGGCGGCTGCTCGCCCACCCGGACGTGGTGTCCGGGGACCTGGACACGGGGCTGGTCGAACGGGACCTCGCCGGGCTCCTCCCGGAGGGGGTCCCGGCCGAGGTGTACGCGGCAGCCGCCCTGCTGGCGGGCACCGCCCCGGAGTCGCGCGCGACCGGGTGGGTCGATCCGTTCGACGCCGCCGACGGCTGGCGCCTCGGTGGCACCCCGGCCTGGACGGTCCACCACTTCCGCCTCCCGGGCCAGGACCCGGTGGAGATCCGTACCCGGCCTTCCGGCTCCGACACCGAGCTCGCATTCTCAGCCCCGCCGGCGCTCGAGGGTCCGGGGCAGAGCCCCGGCGCACCGGCGCGAGCCCGGATCGTCGCCCGCACCCCCGACACCGTCACCGTCGAAGTCGACGGCGCCACCCACCGGTTCAGCCACGCCGCATCCCCGGAAGGGACGTGGCTCGGCCGCGACGCCGACTCCTGGCACGTCCAGCACCACGACCCGGTCGTCGCGAACCTCAGCGGCGCGGGCCGGGCCGGCGCCGACACCCTCGCCGCCCCCATGCCCGGCACCGTGACGGTCGTCAAGGTGGCCGTCGGCGACAAGGTGACGGCCGGACAGAGCCTGCTGGTGGTCGAGGCGATGAAGATGGAGCACGTCATCTCCGCCCCGCACGCCGGCACGGTCACCGAGCTGGACGTCTCGCCCGGCACCACCGTCGCCATGGACCAGGTGCTGGCCGTCGTCACCCCGGACGAGGAGGAGGGCGCGTGATCGGGCTGCCCATGAACGTTCCGGCCCCCGGCCTGCCGGCCCGGGTCCGCATCCACGAGGTCGGTGCCCGCGACGGTCTGCAGAACGAGAAGACGGCCGTCCCCACCGAGGTCAAGGCGGAGTTCGTCCGCCGCCTCGCCGGCGCCGGCCTGACCACGATCGAGGCGACGAGTTTCGTGCACCCCAAGTGGGTGCCCCAGCTCGCCGACGCCGAGCAGCTCTTCCCGCTGCTCGCCGACGTGGACGCCGCGCTGCCCGTCCTCGTGCCGAATGAGCGCGGCCTGGACCGGGCGCTCGCCCTCGGGGCCACCCGTATCGCGGTGTTCGGGTCGGCGACGGAGACGTTCGCCTCCCGCAACCTCAACCGCACCGTCGCCGAGTCCCTCGCCATGTTCGCGCCCGTGGTGGCCCGGGCCCGGCAGGGCGGGGCGCACGTGCGCGGCTATCTGTCCATGTGCTTCGGCGACCCCTGGGAGGGTGCCGTCCCGGTCCACCAGGTCGTCTCCGTCGCCAAGGCCCTGCTCGACCTCGGCTGTGACGAGCTGAGCCTCGGCGACACGATCGGCGTCGCCACGCCGGGCCATGTCCAGGCCCTGCTCACCGCACTGAACGAGGCCGGTGTCACCACCGACCGCATCGGCGTGCACTTCCACGACACCTACGGCCAGGCCCTGTCCAACACCCTCGCCGCGCTCCAGCACGGCGTCACCACCGTCGACGCCTCCGCGGGCGGCCTCGGCGGATGCCCGTACGCGAAGAGCGCCACCGGCAACCTCGCGACCGAGGACCTGGTGTGGATGCTCGACGGCCTCGGCATCGAGACCGGGGTCGACCTGGCCGCCCTCACCGCCACGAGCGTGTGGATGGCCGAACGGCTGGGCCGTCCCAGCCCCTCCCGTACCGTCCGCGCCCTCTCCCACAAGGAGTAGTCACACCATGTCCCTCGACCACCGGCTCACCCCCGAGCACGAGGAACTCCGCCGCACCGTCGAGGCCTTCGCCCACGACGTCGTCGCCCCGAAGATCGGCGACCTGTACGAGCGGCACGAGTTCCCCTACGAGATCGTCGCCGAGATGGGCCGCATGGGCCTGTTCGGCCTGCCCTTCCCCGAGGAGTACGGCGGCATGGGCGGGGACTACCTCGCCCTCGGCATCGCCCTGGAGGAGCTGGCCCGCGTCGACTCCTCGGTCGCCATCACCCTGGAGGCCGGCGTCTCGCTCGGCGCCATGCCCCTGTACCTGTTCGGCACCGAGGAGCAGAAGCGCCAGTGGCTGCCGAAGCTGTGCTCGGGCGAGGTGCTGGGCGCCTTCGGCCTGACCGAGCCCGGCGCCGGCTCCGACGCCGGCGGCACCCGTACGACCGCCGTCAAGGACGGCGACGAGTGGGTCATCAACGGCTCGAAGTGCTTCATCACCAACTCCGGTACGGACATCACCGCTTTGGTGACGGTCACGGCCGTGACGGGCCGCAAGGCGGACGGCCGCCCGGAGATCTCCTCGATCATCGTCCCGTCCGGCACACCGGGCTTCACGGTGGCCGCCCCGTACTCCAAGGTGGGCTGGAACTCCTCGGACACCCGGGAACTGTCCTTCGACGACGTACGGGTCCCGCTGGCGAACCTGGTGGGCGAGGAGGGCCGCGGCTACGCCCAGTTCCTGCGGATCCTGGACGAGGGCCGGATCGCCATCTCCGCGCTCGCCACGGGCCTCGCGCAGGGCTGTGTGGACGAGTCGGTGAAGTACGCCCAGGAGCGGCACGCCTTCGGCAAGGCGATCGGTGACAACCAGGCCATCCAGTTCAAGCTGGCGGACATGGAGATGCGCGCCCACATGGCCCGCATCGGCTGGCGCGACGCGGCCTCCCGCCTGGTGGCCGGGGAGCCGTTCAAGAAGGAGGCGGCGATCGCGAAGCTGTACTCCTCCACGGTGGCCGTCGACAACGCCCGTGACGCGACGCAGATCCACGGCGGCTACGGCTTCATGAACGAGTACCCGGTGGCTCGAATGTGGCGGGACTCGAAGATCCTGGAGATCGGTGAGGGCACCAGTGAGGTCCAGCGCATGCTGATCGCACGCGAGTTGGGCTTCGCAGGCTAGTCCGCACGCCCGTGCCGGTGCGGGCGACGTGAGGGGTCCCGAAAAAAACTTAGGGCCCCCTTACCAATTTCGGCCAAGGTTAGGCTAACCTTCCCCACGAACGGCACGCTGGTGGCCGCCCCGGTACGCACGAAAACGGACATCGATTATGCCCAAGTCCCGCAGCTTCTCCTTCACCCGTCGCGGCTTCGTCGCCGCGGGCGGCGCCCTCGGCCTCGTCGCCGCGCTCGCCGCGTGCGGAGGCACCGACTCCGCGAAGGACGGCGACAAGGGCAGCACCGCAGCCGCGTCCTCCGGCCCCTGGACCTTCAAGGACGACCTCGGCAACGACGTCAGCGCCAAGTCCACGCCGAAGAACATCGTCGCCTTCACCGGCACCGCCGCCGCGCTCCACGACTACGGCGTCTCCGTCAAGGGCGTCTTCGGCCCGACCAAGACCGCCGACGGCAAGCCCGACGTCCAGGCCGGCTCGATGGACATCTCCAAGGTCGAGATCATCGGCAACGTCTACGACGAGTTCAACGTCGAGAAGTACGCCGCCCTCCAGCCCGACCTCCTCGTCACCAACACCTGGGACGGCTCCTACTGGTACGTGCCCGAGGCCTCCAAGGACAAGATCCTGAAGCTGGCCCCGGCCGCCGCGGTCGGCGTCGGCGGCAACGTCTCCATGGACAAGGCGCTGGAGCGCACGGCGGACCTCGCCAAGTCGCTGGGTGCCGACATGAACGCCAAGGCCGCCGTGGACGGCAAGGCCCGCTTCGAGGCCGCGGCCGCCAAGGTCCGCGAGGCCACCAAGGCCAACCCGGGCATCAAGGTCCTCGTCGGCTCCGGCTCCGCCGACCTGTTCTACGCCTCCACCCCGGACACCTCGGCCGACCTCAAGTACTTCAAGTCCCTGGGCGTCGAGTTCATCACCCCGGAGAAGCTCGACGAGGGCGGCTTCTTCGAGAGCCTGAGCTGGGAGAACGCCGGCAAGTACAAGGCCGACCTGGTCCTGCTCGACAACCGCACCGGCACCCTGCAGCCGGAGGAGCTGAAGGCCAAGGCCACCTGGGCCGAGATGCCCGCCGTGAAGGCCGGCCAGGTCGCCCCGCGCACCACCGAGCCGATCTACTCGTACGACAAGTGCGCCCAGATCCTCGAGGACCTGGCCAAGGCCCTCCAGAACGCCAAGAAGGTCGCCTGACCCTCGCGCGGCGCCCGGTGACCCCGGGCGCCCACCCCCAGGGCGTGTCCGAACGGACGCGCCCTGGACCCGCCTCAGGCCGTACCGACTTCCAGGGGGACCCTCCGCATGACCGCCACCGCGTCCGACACCCCGGCCGTGGCGCACTTCCGCTTCTTCACGCTCGAAGTGCTCCGCACCCGCCGCCTGGGCCACTCGTTCCTGCGGGTCACGTTCGGCGGTGAGTCCCTCGCGGACTTCCGCTCCGGCGGCTTCGACCAGAGCCTCTCGCTCTTCCTGCCGCCGTCCGGCGTGGAGCACACGGTGCTGCCGTCCACGGACGAGGACACCTGGTTCGGCGCATGGCGCGCGATGGCGGACGAGGAGCGGCCGGTGATGCGTTCCTACACCGTGCGCGAGCAGCGCCGCGACGACGAGGGCGCCGTCGAGGTCGACATCGACTTCGTTCTGCACGGCGACACCTCCCCCGCCTCGCACTGGGCCGGGCGCGCGGCCGCCGGCCGCCGGATCCTGGCGATCGGCCCGGCCGTCGCCGACAACAAGTCCGTGCGCTTCCAGGCCCCGGCCGACGCCGACGCGGTGTGGATGTACGCGGACGAGACCGCCCTGCCGGCCGCGGCCGCGATCCTTGACCGGCTGCCCGCCGGTATCCCGGTCCGGGCCTGGTTCGAGGTCCCGCACGAGGAGGACCGGCTCCCCCTGGACACCGCCGCCGACGCGGAGATCACATGGATCGTGCGCGCGGGCGACGGCCGGGAGCGCACCGGCCGGGTGCTGGACGTGCTGCGCGCGGCGCAGCCGCCGGCCGCCGGGGCGCCGTACGTGTGGCTGGCGGGCGAGGCGGGCACCGTCCGCGCCGCACGGCGCCACTTCGTGCAGGAACGATCCGTCGACCGCCGCTCGGTGCGCTTCACCGGTTACTGGCGGCTCGGTGCGAGCGAGGAGCAGCTCCTCGCCGAGGCCTACGCGGGCAAGGCGCCCAGCGAGGACCCGGCCTCCGAGCTGTAGTCAGCTCCGTTCCCTCACGCAGCAGTTCGCGATGGGCCCTGGTTCCGGCCAGGGCCCATCGCCATTTGGTCATTCTGTTTAGGTTAGGCTAACCTAAACATCACACACCCCACCCTCCCCTTCTCCCCCTGCCCGGAGGAAAGTTGATGCGCCAGCATCTGCTGAACGAGACGACCGCGGATATCTACCGCCGTTCTGTCACCGAGGGCGTCGACCGCGTCGCCGCCAAGCTCGCCACCACCGAACGGCCCCACACCGGTATATCCGTCGACGAACTCGCCCCGGTCATCAACGGGATCGACCTCGACACCCCGCTCGGTGACTCCTCCGCGGCGCTGGCCGAGCTGGAGGACGTCTACCTCCGCGACGCCGTCTACTTCCACCACCCGCGCTACCTGGGCCACCTCAACTGCCCGGTCGTCATACCCGCGGTGGTCGGCGAGGCCGTCATGGCCGCCGTCAACTCCTCCCTCGACACGTGGGACCAGTCCATCGGCGGCACGCTCATCGAGCGCCGCCTCATCGACTGGACCACGCGCCGCATCGGCCTCGGGGAGAAGGCGGACGGCATCTTCACCTCCGGCGGCAGCCAGTCCAACTTCCACGCGCTGCTGCTGGCCCGCGACGAGGCCTGCCGCACCGTCATGCAGCGCGCCATGGAGGCCGGCATCGGCCTGACCAAGGCCGAACTCCTGCCGAAGCTGCGCATCTTCACCTCCGAGGCCAGCCACTTCAGCGTGCAGAAGTCCGCCGCCATGCTGGGCATGGGCTACGAGGCCGTCATCTCCGTCCCGGTCGACCGCAACCGCCGCATGGACACCTCCGTCCTCGCGCTGGAGCTGGAGAACTGCGCCGCCGAGGGCCTCTTCCCCATGGCCGTCGTCGCCACCGCCGGCACCACCGACTTCGGGTCCATCGACCCGCTCCCCGAGATCGCCCGCCTCACCGCCGAGCACTCCGCGTGGATGCACGTGGACGCCGCCTACGGCTGCGGACTGCTGGTCTCCCCCACCCGCCGGCACCTCCTCGACGGCATCGAGCACGCCGACTCGGTCACGGTCGACTACCACAAGTCGTTCTTCCAGCCCGTCAGCTCCAGCGCCATGCTGGTCCGCGACCGCGACACCCTCAAGCACGCCACGTACCACGCGGACTACCTCAACCCGCGGCGCATGGCCGAGGAGCGGATCCCGAACCAGGTCGACAAGTCCATCCAGACCACGCGCCGCTTCGACGCCCTCAAACTCTGGATGACGCTGCGCATCATGGGCGCCGACGGCGTCGGATCGCTCTTCGACCAGGTCATCGACCTCGCCGCCGCCGGCTACGACGTCATCACCGCCGACCCGCGCTTCGAGGTCGTCGTCGCCCCGCAGATCTCCACCCTGGTCTTCCGCTTCCTGCCCGGCGAGGACGTTCCCGCCGAACTCCTCGACGAGGCGCAGCTCCACGCCCGCAAGGCGCTCTTCGCGTCCGGCGAGGCCGTCGTCGCCGGCACCAAGGTGGACGGGAAGCAGTACCTGAAGTTCACCCTCCTCAACCCGCAGACCACGACGGCCGACATCACCGCCGTCCTCGACCTCCTCGCCGCACACGCCGAGCAGTTCCTGGGAGAATCCCTTGCCGTCCACCACTGAGCCCCACGACTTCATCGGCATCGGCCT
Organism: Streptomyces sp. NRRL F-2664; assembly: GCF_000719345.1. GTDB lineage: Bacteria > Actinomycetota > Actinomycetes > Streptomycetales > Streptomycetaceae > Streptomyces. The sequence goes on along the minus strand of NZ_JOFX01000002.1, from coordinate 125,008 downwards.
CGGTCCCTTCAACCTGGGACTGGCCTGCCTGACCGCGCCGATCGACGAGCTGAGCGGCCTGTTCATCGAGTCGAAGCCGCACTTCGAGTGGCACGCGGGGATGTTCCTGGACGGCGCGCACCTCCAGACGCCCTTCATGTCGGACCTGGTCACCCTCGCCGACCCGACGTCGCCCTTCTCCTTCCTGAACTACCTGAAGGACCAGGACCGCCTGTACTCCTTCTACATCCGGGAGAACTTCTACCCGCTGCGCGCCGAGTACAACGACTACTGCCGCTGGGCCGCCGACCGGCTCGACAACGTCCTGTACTCGACCTCCGTCACCGAGGTCACCTACGACGAGGCCGCCGGTCTGTACGAGGTCCGCACCGACAAGGGCGGGACGCACCGCGCCCGCCGCATCGTCCTGGGCACCGGCACCACGCCGTACGTCCCCGACGCCTGCGCCGGCCTCGGCGGCGACTTCCTGCACAACGCCGCCTACATGCCGAACAAGGCGGAGCTGCAGAAGAAGAAGTCCATCACCCTCATCGGCTCCGGCCAGAGCGCCGCGGAGATCTACTACGACCTCCTCGCCGAGATCGACGTGTACGGCTACCAGCTCAACTGGGTCACGCGCTCCCCGCGCTTCTTCCCGCTGGAGTACACCAAGCTGACGCTGGAGATGACCTCCCCCGAGTACGTGGACTACTTCCACGCCCTCCCGGAGGACACCCGCTACCGGCTGGAGACCCAGCAGAAGAACCTCTTCAAGGGCATCGACGGCGACCTGATCAACGCCATCTTCGACCTGCTCTACCAGAAGAGGATCAGCATGCCGGGTGCCGTGCCCACCACCCTGCTGACCAACACCTCGCTGAACAGCACGGCGTACGACACCACCAGCGGCACGTACACCCTGGGCCTGCGCCAGGAGGAGCAGGAGCGGGACTTCTCGCTCACCACCGAGGGCCTGGTCCTCGCCACCGGCTACAAGTACCGGACCCCCGACTTCCTCGCCCCGGTGCGCGACCGCCTGAACTTCGACGGCCGCGGCCGCCTCGACGCCGCCCGCAACTACAGCGTCGACACCGCCGGCCGCGAGGTGTACCTGCAGAACGGCACCACCCACAACCACTCCCTGACCTCCCCCGACCTGGGCATGGCCGCGTACCGCAACGCGTACATCGTCGGTGAGCTGCTCGGCCGCGAGTACTACAAGGTCGAGAAGTCCATCGCGTTCCAGCAGTTCGCCGCCCCGGAAGGCACCCACGCATGAGCACCACCGACACCCTCTACTCCCGGACGGACTCCGTCCTCGGGGACTTCGCCATCCGTCCGCTGGATCCCCTCGCCGACGCGGAGCTGCTGCACGGCTGGGTCACGCACCCCAAGGCCGCGTTCTGGATGATGCAGGACGCCTCGCTGCCGGACGTCGAGCGCGAGTACATGCGCATAGCGGCCCACGAGCACCACCAGGCCTACATCGGCCTGCACCAGGGGCGTCCGGCCTTCCTGATGGAGACCTACGACCCGAGCGAGCTGGAGCTGGTCGGCCTGTACGACGCCCGGCCGGGCGACGTCGGCATGCACTTCCTGGTCGCACCCAGCGACCGGCCGCTGCACGGATTCACCCGTGCGGTCATCACGACCGTCATGGCCGCGATCTTCGCCGACCCGGCCACCGCCCGCGTCGTGGTGGAGCCGGACGTCGCCAACACCGCCGTGCACGCCCTGAACGAGGCCGTCGGCTTCGTGCCGGAGCGCAAGGTCACCAAGCCGGAGAAGGAAGCGCTGCTGAGCTTCTGCACCCGCGCGCAGTTCGAGGCCGCGACCGGCATCGCCCAGGGAGTGTCGATATGAGCCTCTCCGACGCCGTCTCCCACCTCTCCCCCGAGCTGTGGGCCCGCGCCAACCGCGCCCTGGTCCGCAAGGCCCTCGCCGAGTTCGCGCACGAGCGCCTGCTGAGCCCCGTCTCCCTCGGCGGCGGCCGCTACTCGGTCGTCTCCGACGACGGCACGGTGGAGTACCACTTCGAAGCGACCCGCCAGACCCTGGACCACTGGGCGGTGGACGAGGCCGGCATCACCCGGCTCCGGGACGGCGAGTCCCTGCCGCTGGACGCCCTCGACTTCCACATCGAGTTCCAGCAGACCCTGGGGCTGAGCGCGGAGGTCCTGCCGGTCTACCTGGAGGAGATCTCCTCCACCCTGGCGGGCTCGGCCTTCAAGTACACCAAGCCGCAGGTCCCTGCCGCCGTGCTGGCGAAGTCGTCCTTCCAGGACATCGAGACCGGCATGACCGAGGGCCACCCGTGCTTCGTCGCCAACAACGGCCGGCTCGGCTTCGGCGTGCACGAGTACCACGCGTACGCGCCCGAGGCCGCCCACCCCGTGAACCTGATCTGGGCCGCCGCGCACAAGGACGTCGCCACCTTCACGGCGGGCGCCGGCCTGGAGCACGACAGCTTCATGCGCGCCGAGCTGGGCGACGCGGCGGTCGAGCTGTTCGCCGCGAAACTGCGCTCCATGGACCTGGACCCGGCGGACTACCTGCTCTTCCCGGTCCACCCCTGGCAGTGGTGGAACAAGACCACGATCACCTTCGCCGCGGAGATCGCCAATCGCCGGCTGGTGCTGCTCGGCGAGGGCGAGGACGCCTACCTCCCGCAGCAGTCCATCCGTACGTTCTTCAACACCACCACCCCGACCAAGCACTACGTCAAGACGGCCATCTCCGTCCTGAACATGGGCTTCATGCGGGGCCTGTCGGCCGCCTACATGGAGGCCACGCCCGCCATCAACGACTGGCTGCACCAGCTGATCGAGTCCGACGAGGTCCTGCGGTCCGTCGACTTCTCGATCATCCGCGAGCGCGCGGCCATCGGCTACCGGCACCTGCAGTACGAGCGCGCCACCGACCGCTACTCGCCGTACCGCAAGATGCTGGCGGCCCTGTGGCGCGAGTCCCCGGTCAACTCCCTCCGGGACGGCGAGCGGCTGGCCACCATGGCCTCGCTCCTGCACGTGGACGCCGAGGGCAGGTCGTTCGTCGGCGCCCTCATCGAGGAATCCGGGCTCACCCCCGCCGAGTGGCTGAAGCCCTACCTGCGCGCCTACCTGCTGCCGCTGGTGCACTGCTTCTACCAGTACGACCTGGCCTACATGCCGCACGGCGAGAACACCATCCTGGTCATCAAGGACGGCGTGGTCCAGCGGGCGATCTTCAAGGACATCGCCGAGGAGATCGTCATCATGGACGCGGACGCGGTACTGCCGCCCGCGGTCGAGCGGATCCGGGCGGACGTCCCGGAGGACATGAAGCTGCTGTCGATCTTCACGGACGTCTTCGACTGCTTCTTCCGCTTCCTGTCCTCCATCCTCGTCACCGAGGGCATCTGCACGGAGGACACCTTCTGGCGGGCCGTGGCCGACTGCGCCCACGACTACCAGGAGTCCATGCCGGCCCTCAAGGAGAAGTTCGAGCGCTACGACTTCTTCGCAGAGGAGTTCCAGCTGTCCTGCCTCAACCGCCTCCAGCTGCGCAACAACAAGCAGATGGTCGACCTCTCCGACCCCTCCGCCGCGCTCCAGCTGATCGGCACCCTCGAGAACCCCGTCGCGCCCTTCGCCCGACGGTGAGACACGGGGCGGGGCGGGCGTCGGGACGGTCCCCCGACACCCGCCCCGCCCCGCCCGTGTGACGGCGTGACCGCGAAGCCAAAGGCCCTCTTCGCGGTCACGCCTTCGCCATGTCCGCGGCCCTGCCCGTCACCGGGTCCACGGGACCTCCGGGGAGCGGAAGTAGCCGATGTCCTGGGCGTCCAGGCGGGGCGCCTGGGCGGCGAGGCGGCGGCTGTACGAGGTCCAGTCGAGGGCGGCCGCCGGGGACCAGCCGAGCTCCGCCAGGCCCAGCACCCGCGGGAACGCCATCAGCTCCCAATCGGCCCGCGTCGCGACGTTCTCCGTCCACAGGGGGGCCTCCACCCCGAGCACCGCGGACTCCGGCACCCCTGCCAGGTAGGCCCCCGGGTCCCAGGAGTACGCCCGCGACACCGGGACGTAGCCGGCCCATGCCAGTCCGGGCTTGGTCGCCGCCCCGTACTTCATGTCCAGGTACACCCGGTCCGCCGGGGACAGGATCAGCGGGTGTCCGGCCTTCGCGGCCGCCGCCACGGCCGCCCGGTCCGCGGCGGAGGTCTTGTCGTGGCCCCAGTACTGGAGCACCGCCCCGGCCGCCGGGCGCGCCGAGGCCAGCTGGTGCCAGGCCACCACCGTCTTCCCGTGGCGGCCCACCGCCTCCTGCGCCCGGTCCATGAAGGCCGCGTAGTCCGCGGCCGGCGTCACGTGCGCCTCGTCGCCGCCGATGTGCAGGTACCGGCCGGGGGTCAGCTCCGCCAGCTCCCCGAGCACGTCGTCGACGAACTCGTACGTCCGCTCCTTGCCGACGCACAGGGAGCTGAAGCCGACCTTGGTCCCGGTGTACCGCTCGGGGGCCTTCCCGTCGCAGTTCAGCTCGGCGTAGGAGGCCAGGGCCGCGTTGGTGTGCCCCGGCATGTCGATCTCCGGGACCACCTCGACGTACCGTTCGCCCGCGTACGCCACCAGCTCGCGGTACTCGGCCTTCGTCCAGTGGCCGCCGGGGCCGCCGCCCACCTCGCCGGCGCCCCCGTACTGCGCCAGCCGGGGCCAGGAGTCGATCACCAGGCGCCAGCCCTGGTCGTCGGTGAGGTGCACGTGCAGCGTGTTGACCTTGTACTGGGCGAGCTGGTCCACGTACCTCTTCACCTGTTCCACGGTGAAGAAGTGCCGGGCGATGTCGACCATGGCGCCCCGGTGGGCGAAGCGCGGCCGGTCGGTGACCGTGCCGCCCGGCACCGTCCCGGGACCGGCCACGGGCACCAGCTGGCGCAGGGTCTGCCCGCCGCGGAAGAGGCCCGCCGGGGTCCGCGCCACGAGGTCGACCCCGCTCGGCCCGGACTGCAGCCGGTAGCCCTCCTCGCCCACCCCCTCGGCCGCCGCGTCGATCCGGAGCCGGATCCCCTCACCCCGCGCGCCGTCGACGACCGGCAGCGGCAGCCCACTGGGGCCGCGCAGCTGCTCCGCGAGGAGCTCTGCGACCCGGCGGACCTGCCGGCGGACCTCCCCGTCCGCGCCCGGTCCCGTACGGATGACCGTGCCGGGCCCGAAGGAGTAGCCGGGGCCTTCGGCGCGTGCGGAGAGCGGCGCCGGCAGGAGGCGTTCGAAGGGGGCGAGGGCGGCGGGCGGGTCGTCGCCGGCGCTCGCGTCGTCGCCGTGGGCGGTGGTGCAGGAGACCGCACCGAGGACGAGGAGGGTGCCGAGCGCGCGTCGCAGGACTCTCATGTGCCAGGTATAGGCCAACTGGCCCGTGCTGCGCGGTGGGAGAATCGCCGAATGGCGGAAATCATCCAGAAGGACGGAACCTGGACGTTCGACGGCGACGCGGTGCGCATCGTGCCCGGCCGCGACAAGGGGGTGGGGCTGCTGCGACAGACCCTGGGCGAGGTCGTCGTGCCGTTGGGCGCGCTCGCGGGCATCAGCCACGAGCCGGGCCGCAAGGCGGGACGGCTCCGGCTGCGCCTGCGGGAGGGCGCCGACCCGCTGACCCAGGTGACGGGGGGACGGCTGCCGGAGGCGTCCGACCCGTACCGGCTGAGCGTGGAGCCGGACCGGACGGGGGTGGCGGAGTACTTCGTGGACGAGGTGCGCAACGCCCTGCTGCTGGACCAGGTGGACCCGGGCCCGTCGGAGAGCTATCTGCTGCCGGGCCCGAGCGTGCCGATAGCGGTGGGCGCGGGTGACGGGACCGTCACCTTCGACGGCGACCGCATCGCGCTGGAGTGGAACTGGACGACCGAGGAGGCCAAGCGCTCGGGCGGGCCGCGCGAGTTCCGGGTCACGGATCTGCGCGCCGTGGAGTGGGCCCCCGCCAAGGGACTCGACAACGGCTGGCTGCGCTTCGGCCTGGCCGGCTCCTCCCAGCCCGCCGCGCCCAAGTACGACCCGTACACGGTGGAGCTGTTCGGCTTCAAGAAGGACCCGCTGATGGCGCTGGTCGCCGCGGCCGTGGCGGTGCGGCTGCCGCACCCGGCCGCGCCGGTGCAGGACCGGGCCGTCGAGGACGCGCCGCCGAAGGAGCTCGCCGGGCCGGGCGCCGGCGTCGCGGAGGACCACGACGCCCTGCTGCGGCGGCTGCGGGAACTGGGGGAGCTGCACCAGACGGGGGTGCTCACGGCCGACGAGTTCGCCGCGGCCAAGCAGGCCGTTTTGCGTAGATTCTGACCGGATGCATCCATTCCGCTGGTCCAGACCTGAGGGATCCTGCCCGGAATCGGGCAGGATCTTTGCTTTGGGCGGCGGGAGCAGTCAATATCTACGGGTGCTCGACCGCCGCCCGTCCTATGACGACCTCGTCGAACACCTGGTGCGCAGCACCTCGCTGCAGCGGGGGGAAGCGGCCCGGGTGGTCCTCGACGTGCTCGCCTACTTCGACGAGACGACGGAGGACTTCGTCCGCCGCCGCCACCGCGAACTGCAGGCCGGCGGAGCCGTGAACGCGGAGATCTTCGAGCGGATCGCGGCCGAGCTGCCGCACCGCGCCGTGGCGCCCCCGGAGCTCTCGCTCCGGCAGTTGCGCCGCATCGTCTACGGCTGACCGGCCGCCGCAGGCGCGGCCGGGCGGGAACGGGTACAGGAACCGAACTTCAGGAGGGGCAGGACCGTATGTGCGGAATCGTCGGATACATCGGAAAGCGTGATGTCGCACCGCTGCTGCTGGAGGGCCTGGCACGGCTGGAATACCGCGGGTACGACTCCGCGGGCATCGTCGTGAACAGCCCGAAGGCCGGCGCGCTCAAGATGGTCAAGGCCAAGGGCCGCGTCCGCGACCTGGAGGCCCGCGTCCCGAAGCGCTTCGCCGGCACCACCGGCATCGCCCACACCCGCTGGGCCACGCACGGCGCCCCGAGCGACGTCAACTCGCATCCGCACCTGGACCCGGAGAACAAGGTCGCCGTCGTCCACAACGGCATCGTCGACAACGCCGCCGAGCTCCGCGCCAAGCTGGAGGCCGACGGCGTGGTCTTCGCCTCCGAGACCGACACCGAGGTCATCACCCACCTGATCGCCCGCTCCCAGGCCGACTCCCTGGAGGAGAAGGTCCGCGAGGCCCTGAAGGTGATCGAGGGCACGTACGGCATCGCCGTCATGCACGCCGACTTCACCGACCGCATCGTCGTCGCCCGCAACGGCTCGCCCGTCATCCTCGGCATCGGCGAGAAGGAGATGCTCGTCGCGTCCGACGTCGCCGCGCTCATCGCCCACACCCGCCAGGTCGTCACCCTGAACGACGGCGAGATGGCCACCCTCAAGGCCGACGACTTCCGCACGTACACCACCAGCGGTACGACGACGAACGCCACCCCGGAGACCGTGGAGTGGGAGGCCGCCTCCTACGACATGGGCGGTCACGACACCTACATGCACAAGGAGATCTCCGAGCAGCCCGACGCGGTCGACCGCGTGCTGCGCGGCCGGATCGACGACCGCTTCAGCACCGTCCACCTCGGCGGCCTGAACCTCGACCCGCGGGAAGCCCGCGGCATCCGCCGCGTCAAGATCCTGGGCTGCGGTACCTCGTACCACGCCGGCCTGATCGGCGCCGGCCTCATCGAGGGCATGGCCCGCATCCCCGCGGACGCCGAGCCGGCCTCGGAGTTCCGCTACCGCAACCCCGTCGTGGACCCCGACACCCTCTACATCGCGGTCTCCCAGTCGGGTGAGACCTACGACGTGCTCGCGGCCGTGCAGGAGCTCAAGCGCAAGGGCGCCCGCGTCCTCGGCGTCGTCAACGTGGTCGGCTCCGCGATCGCCCGCGAGGCCGACGGCGGCGTCTACGTCCACGCCGGCCCCGAGGTCTGCGTCGTCTCCACCAAGTGCTTCACCAACACGGTCGTGGCGTTCGCCCTGCTCGCCGTGCACCTGGGCCGCATCCGGGACCTGTCGGTCACCGACGGGAAGCGCATCATCGAGGGCCTGCGCAAGCTGCCCGCGCAGATCCAGGAGATCCTCGACGGCGAGGAGGACATCAAGAAGCTCGCCGCCGAGTTCGCCGAGGCCAAGTCGATGATGTTCATCGGCCGGGTGCGCGGCTACCCGGTGGCGCTGGAGGCCTCCCTCAAGCTCAAGGAGATCTCCTACATCCACGCCGAGGCCTACCCGGCCTCCGAGCTGAAGCACGGTCCGCTGGCCCTGATCGAGCCGTCGCTGCCGACCGTCGCGATCGTCCCGGACGACGACCTGCTGGAGAAGAACCGCGCCGCGCTCGAGGAGATCAAGGCGCGCAGCGGCCGGATCCTCGCCGTCGCCCACCGCGAGCAGGAGAAGGCGGACCACACCATCGTGGTTCCGAAGAACGAGGACGAGCTGGACCCGATCCTCATGGGCATCCCGCTCCAGCTGCTCGCCTACCACACCGCCCTGGCCATGGGCCGGGACATCGACAAGCCGCGCAACCTGGCGAAGTCGGTCACCGTCGAGTAGCAGCCCCGGGCTGCCGCCGGACAGCGAAGAGCCCCCGTGCGCACCGCGCACGGGGGCTCTTCGCGTGGTGCTCAGCCCGCGGCGACCGCGTCGCTGCGCCGGGCCCGGCCGAAGGCCATCGGCCAGTGGGCCAGAGCGGCGGTGGCGCCGTACCAGGCCAGCAGACCGGCGACCGCGGCGACCCAGCCGCCCGCCTTGGCCAGCATGCCGTTGTCCACGAAGGACGCGATGGCCAGCAGGACGAGGGAGAGGGTCAGCAGGCCGTACAGCCCCTGGCCGAACACGCCGCTCGCGGCGGCGACCGTGAGGGTCAGCGCGAGCATGGCGAACAGGACCAGAAACGTTCCGGCGGCCTCGTCGGAGGCCGAACCGCCCGCCCCCTTGGCCCACGTGAACCAGAAGACGCCGAGGCCCGCGAACGCGGTGCCGTTGAATCCGTTGCCGCCGCGGTACTCCAGGAGGCCGAGGAGGAAGAGGGCGGCGCCGCCCACGTACATGGCGAGCGACACGGAGCCGGCAGCGGACACGCCGTCGATGACACCGGTGTGGCCGATACCGAATGCGAGAAGGGTGAGACCCAGGGCGATGTTCCCAAGGGTCGAAGTCGATGCCGTGCTTCCCGCAGAGACACCATTGTCCACGGCGGGCTCCCTTCGATCTGCAGTTGTTTGCTGCATCCCAGCAGCATTTATCTACCCTTTACACGAGGGCACAACCGCACAATCGACGTGACAACCGGTCACGGAATGACAACGACCGGTCGCTGTGCGCGCTTGGCGAGCCGGCCGGCCACCGAGCCGAAGATCCGGCCCACGATCCCGTGGGTGGAGCCGACCACGATGGCGTCGGCCGAATACTCCCGGCCGACCTCCTCCAGCTCATGGCAGATGTCACCACCGCGCTCGACGAGGATCCACGGCACTTCCGCCAGGTAGTCGGCGCAGGCCAGCTCCAGCCCGAGCACTTCGGTGCGGTGGTCCGGCACGTCCACGAAGACGGGCGGCTCGCAGCCGGCCCACACGGTGGTGGGCAGCCGGTTGGCCACATGGACGATGATCAGCCCCGATCCGGAGCGGCGGGCCATGCCGATCGCGTAGGCGAGCGCGCGCTCGCTGGACGTCGAGCCGTCGAATCCCACCACGACGCCGTGCCGGAAGGCCGGGTCGCAGGGCGAGCGTGTCTGTTCCACCGCGCGCAGCTCGGCGGCCGACGCGGGGTCGGCGAGGCGTTTGCGCTTGCGGTCCGCGGGTTCGGAGAATTCGTGACCGGCCATGGGTGTCTCGGCGAGGAGGTCCTTGGAGGAAGCAACAGGGGCGAAATCAGCGACGCAGGGTGACCGAGCTCTGTCCGGGAAGCATCTTCCCAAGCCCTTACCCACCAGGGTACGGCGACACTCCTGTCCTGCCCAGGGCTTGCCGCACTTGGAGAGCGTCCCAGGGAGCATGCCGGAGCGAGCGCGCCTTGGCAATGTCGGCTGTCCCCTACAGCCAGTGACGGCAGCGCCCCGTTGCCACCCGTGCGCGCAGTGACCGAGGCCCTTCGAGCGGCGTTGGACACGCGTCCGACCGTTCAGGAAGAGCCCGCAGGGAGTACGCCGTGTCCGGCCATCCGGTTCACCCCGACCAGCCAGCTCAGCCGACCCAGTCCGTCCACTTCCCCGACCCGGGCCCGCGCTTCGCCGCCCCTGCGCGCCGGTCGCTTCACCCGTCCGTGCGGCCCTCGGGGCGCCCCGACGACGACCCCGCGGGCGACGTCGTGCGCTGGGCCGCCTTCAGCTGCCTGCTCGTACCGGTCGTCCTCGTCGTCTACGGGACGTCCCTCGGCGGGGCGGCGGTCGCCACCCTCGGCCTGTTCGTCGTCACGGCGGCCTGCCTGGTCCTCCTGCGCCATTCGGAACGGGCCGCGGCCCGGGTCCGGGCGCAGGAGCGGCCCCTGTCGGCGCACCGCCGCCGGCACTCGCGCGCAGCGGGCGGGGGCCGCCACGGCTGCCGCACCTCCGGGTCCGCCTCCCCGCACGAGTGACCCGGGCCCCGCACGGCTGACTCATTCGCACACCCACACCCGCTCGTTTTCAGCCAACTTCCCGGCAGGGTGGCCTCCTTGCCGGAATGTTCCCCCGACCCGCCCACCACCAGCGACGACATTCGACGGGGGGCGTTCCGGCCCTACGGGTACTGGCCACAGCCGCGCTCCGCGCTTCCCACCCGGGTAGCGGAGTGGAACCCTTCCTGATCGAATGCTTTTCGCCAAGTTGAGAAGTCGACATAGCGCTGCGTGCTGAACTTGTCACGCCGACACCACGGGACGCAGTAGATTCGATCATGTATTTACGGCGGGGGATCCACGTGCAAGGCCGAGGGGAAACGTGCAGGTGCGACCAGACCAAGGAGTCGCGACACCCAAGGGGGGCTTAGCGCCATGAGCCAGGATTCCACCGCCGTCGTCGCGGACGCCGGCAGGAAGCTCGCGGGGCGTCGCCGCAGGGAGATCGTCGCGGTGCTGCTCTTCAGCGGCGGACCGATCTTCGAGAGTTCCATTCCACTCTCCGTGTTCGGCATCGACCGGCAGGACGCGGGAGTTCCACGCTACCGACTGCTCGTGTGCGCCGGTGAGGACGGTCCGCTGAGGACCACCGGCGGACTCGAACTGACCGCGCCGTACGGGTTGGAGGCGATCGCCCGGGCAGGCACGGTCGTCGTTCCCGCCTGGCGCTCCATCACTTCACCGCCGCCTCCCGAGGCGCTGGACGCACTGCGTCTGGCGCACGAGGAGGGGGCCCGGATCGTCGGACTGTGCACCGGGGCCTTCGTGCTCGCGGCCGCCGGTCTGCTGGACGGCCGGCCCGCGACGACGCACTGGATGTACGCGCCGACGCTGGCCAAGCGCTACCCGTCCGTCCATGTCGACCCGCGCGAACTGTTCGTCGACGACGGCGACGTGCTCACCTCCGCGGGCACGGCGGCCGGCATCGACCTGTGCCTGCACATCGTGCGCACCGACCACGGCAGCGAGGCGGCCGGGGCCCTGGCCCGCAGGCTCGTCGTACCGCCGCGCCGTACGGGCGGCCAGGAGCGCTACCTCGACCGGTCGCTGCCGGAGGAGATCGGCGCCGACCCGCTGGCCGAGGTGGTCGCCTGGGCGCTGGAACACCTCCACGAGCAGTTCGACGTGGAGACCCTCGCCGCCCGCGCGTACATGAGCAGGCGCACCTTCGACCGGCGGTTCCGCTCGCTCACCGGCAGCGCGCCGCTGCAGTGGCTGATCACCCAGCGGGTGCTCCAGGCACAGCGGCTGCTGGAGACCTCCGACTACTCGGTCGACGAGGTCGCCGGCCGCTGCGGGTTCCGCTCGCCGGTCGCCCTGCGCGGCCACTTCCGGCGGCAGCTGGGGTCCTCCCCGGCCGCCTACCGCTCCGCCTACCGTGCGCGCCGCCCGCAGGCCGACGTGGCGCAGGTCTCGGAGATCTCGGGCGGACCGGTCCCGCACCAGCGCACTCCGCAGCCGCACCGGGCCGCGGCGGCCCTGGCGGCGGCGGGTCCGACGGTGACGGAGCTCTACTCCCCGGGCCGGGTCCTGCGGGAACACGCGTAGGGCGCACCACGGGTACGACAGCGAAGGTCCCCCACCGGTCACCGCCGATGGGGGACCTTCCGCATATGCGGTCCGCTCCGCAGGGGACCGCATAAGGTGGGACACATGAACGATCGCATGGTGTGGATCGACTGCGAGATGACCGGGCTCTCGTTGACGGACGACGCACTTATCGAGGTGGCCGCGCTGGTCACCGACTCGGAACTCAACGTGCTCGGCGAGGGCGTGGACATCGTGATCCGCCCGCCGGACGCGGCCCTGGAGACCATGCCCGACGTGGTGCGCGAGATGCACACCGCCTCCGGCCTGCTCGACGAGCTGGCCGGCGGGACCACCCTCGCGGATGCCGAGGCGCAGGTCCTGGCCTACGTGCGGGAGCACGTGAAGGAGCCGCGCAAGGCGCCGCTCTGCGGGAACTCGGTCGGCACCGACCGCGGCTTCCTGCTCCGCGACATGGCCGCGCTGGAGAGCTATCTGCACTACCGGATCGTGGACGTGTCCTCGGTCAAGGAGCTGGCGCGCCGCTGGTACCCGCGGGCGTATTTCAACAGCCCCCCGAAGAACGGCAACCACCGGGCGCTGGCGGACATCAAGGACTCCATCACCGAGCTGCGCTACTACCGGGAGGCGGTCTTCGTGCCGCAGCCGGGGCCCGATTCGGACACCGCCCGCAGCATCGCCGCCAAGCACACGGCGCCGGGCGCGTAGCTCCGCCCGCCGTCCATCCGGAGGGGGTGCGGGAAAGGGTGGAGCGAGCACCCTCCCGGACCCTGTACCCTTTTCTTCGGCCGGTCGGTTTCCGACCGGACATGGTGGGTGTAGCTCAGCTGGTAGAGCACCTGGTTGTGGTCCAGGTGGCCGCGGGTTCAAGTCCCGTCACTCACCCTGCGGGAAGGCCCCGGTACGCGAAAGCGGACCGGGGCCTTCTGCATGTCGGGGGTTGCCGTCCGCGGGCCGGGGAGTGGTCGCCTGCCGCGAGTCCGGCGCCGCTACGGTCAGGACGACTCCCGGACCACCAGTCTGTTCTGCAGGACGACCGCGGGCCCGCCCGCGCCGGCGGAGCTCCCCCGCCGCCCCGCGACGCGCTCCAGCAGCATCCTCGCCATGGTCCGGCCCATCTCCTCGATCGGCTGGCGGACGCTGGTCAGCGGCGGGTCCATGTGCCGGGCCAGCACCGAGTCGTCGAAGCCGACCAGGGCCACGTCCTGCGGGATCCTTCGGCCGGCCGCACGCAGCTCCCGCCGGGCCCCCGCCGCCATGACGTCCGAGGAGGCGAAGACCGCGTCGAGGGAGGGGCTGCGTTCCAGCAGCTCGCGCATGGCCCGGCGGCCGCCCTCCTCGGTGAAGTCGGCGACCGCGACCAGCCGCTCGTCGACGGGCCGGCCCGCGGCGGCCAGGGCCTGCCGGTAGCCGTCGAGCCGGCAGTGGGCCCCGTACACGTCCAGCGGGCCGGTGATCGTGGCGATCGTACGGCGCCCCCGGTCGAGCAGGTGGCGTACGGCCTCTGCGGCGCCCTCCAGGTTGTCGGAGTCCACGCAGGGCAGCGTCTCGGCGGCGGAGCGGCGGCCGCTGATCACGGTGGGGATGCCGAGCTCGGCCAGCAGTTCCGGCAGCGGGTCCCCGGCGTGGACGGAGACGAGCAGGACGCCGTCGACGCGGTGCCCGGACAGGTACTGCGCGAGGCGGCGCCGCTCCCGGTCGCTCCCGGCCAGGGTGAGGACGAGCTGGATGTCGGTCTCCGCGAGGGCGGCCCCGACGCCGCGGACCACCTCGGAGAAGTACGGCTCCGCGAAGAAGCGGGCCTCGGGCTCGGGGATCACGAGCGCGATGGCGTCGTTGCGGTTGGCCGCGAGGGCCCGGGCCGCCCGGTTCGGTACGTACCCCAGCTCGGTCACGGCGGCCTCGACGGCGGCCCTCGTCCGCTCGCTGACCTTGGAGGACCCGTTGATCACCCGGGACACGGTGCCGCGCCCGACGCCGGCGCGTGCCGCGACCTCTTCCAGCGTCGGCCGTCCCCCACTGCGCCCATGCCCGTTCATGGCTTCCTCCCGGTTGTGAATCTACCCCTTGACTACTGTGGGAGCGCTCCCACACTGTGTCACACGACACCCCCACGTTGTCGCCCACCCCTTCAGGGAGGAACCATGCGAGCCCAGCCCCCCGCCCGAGCGCGAGCCCGAAGAACCCTCGTCACGGCCGTCGCCTCGATGGGCGCCGCCGCACTGCTGCTCGCCGGGTGCGCGCAGGACCCCGAGACGGACCCGAAGCCGGGCGCCTCCGCCGGCGGAAAGGGAGGGACCACCCTGACCGTGGGCGTCTTCGGGGCCTTCGGCCTTCAGGAGGCCGGGCTCTACGACGAGTACATGGCGCAGAACCCGGGGATCCGCATCGAGCAGACCTCCATCGAACGCAACGAGAACTACTACCCCCAGCTCCTGACGCACCTGGGGACGGGCAGCGGGCTCGCCGACATCCAGGCCGTCGAGGTGAACAACATCGCCGAGATCACCGCCACCCAGGCCGACAAGCTGGTGGACCTGGGCAAGGTGGCCGGCGTGGACAAGGCCGCGTACCTGCCCTGGAAGTGGGCGCAGGGCACGGCGCCCGCCGCGAAGGGCGGCGCCACGGTCGGCCTCGGCACCGACATAGGCCCGCAGGGCATCTGCTACCGCAAGGACCTGTTCGAGGCGGCCGGGCTGCCCTCGGACCGGGAGGCGGTCGGCGCGCTGTGGGCGGGCGACTGGAACAAGTACCTGGAGACCGGCAAGGCGTACAAGGCCAAGGCGGGCGACGGCAAGGCCTTCGTGGACTCGGCGTCGGGTGTCATGGCCGCGGTGACCGGCAGCAGCGCCCAGCGCTTCTACGACGAGCAGGGCAAGGTCGTCTACAAGACCAACCCGGCGGTGCGCGGGGCGTTCGACCTGGCGGCGTCCTTCGCCACCGAGGGGCTCAGCGCCAAGCTGCAGCAGTTCACCCCGGGCTGGGACCAGGGCTTCGCCAACGGCGCCTTCGCCACGGTCTCCTGCCCGGCCTGGATGCTCGGCTACATCCAGGACAAGGCGGGCCCGTCGGGCAAGGACAAGTGGGACGTGGCGCAGGCACCGAAGCCCAGCAACTGGGGCGGTTCCTTCCTGGTGGTCCCGAAGGCCGGCAAGAACGCCGAGGCGGCGGCCAAGCTGGCGGCCTGGCTGACGGCTCCGGAGCAGCAGGCGAAGCTCTTCGAGAAGCGGGGCAGCTTCCCGAGCGCGAGCGCCGCGTACAAGCTGCCGGCGGTGTCGGGGGCGAAGCACGCGTACTTCGGCGGGGCCCCGATCGGGGAGATCTTCTCCAAGGCGGCCCAGGGGGTGCCGGTGACGGTGGTCGGCCCGAAGGACCTCGTGATCGCGCAGAACCTGGCGGACATCGGGATGCTCCAGGTCGACCAGAAGGGCCGCAGCCCGCAGGAGGGCTGGGAGGCCGCGGTGAAGGCCATCGACAACGCCCTGGACCAGTGAGGCGCCGGTGACGGACGAGACGGCACTCCTGCCCCCCTCCGCCGCCGCGCCCGAGCGGCCGGCGGCGGAGGGGGGCGGCCGGGGCCGCCGGGGCCAGGTGTGGCGCTCGCGCCGCTACCGCTGGGACCTGCGCTGGAGCCCGTACGCCTTCGTGGCGCCCTTCTTCCTCTTCTTCGCCGCCTTCGGGCTGTTCCCGCTGCTGTACACGGGCTGGGCGGCGCTGCACCAGGTGGAGCTCACCGATCCGGATGCCATGACGTGGGTGGGCCTGCGCAACTTCACCCGCCTGTGGGACGACGAGTTCTTCTGGAACGCGCTGCGCAACACCGTCACGATCGGCCTGCTGTCGACGGTGCCGCAGCTGGCGATCGCGCTGGGCGTGGCCCATCTGCTCAACTACCGACTGCGGGGCTCGGCGTTCTTCCGGGTCGCCGTGCTCACCCCGTACGCCACCTCGGTGGCGGCGGCCACGCTCGTCTTCGTGCTGCTCTTCGGCCGGGACTACGGGATGATCAACTGGGTACTGTCGGGGGTCGGCCTCGGGCCGGTGGACTGGCAGAACGGCACCTTCGCCTCCCAGTTGGCGGTCTCGACCATCGTCATCTGGCGGTGGACGGGTTACAACGCGCTGATCTACCTGGCGGCCATGCAGGCCGTACCGGGCGAGCTGTACGAGTCGGCCGCACTGGACGGCGCCTCGCGCTGGCAGCAGTTCCTGCACGTCACCGTGCCCTCGCTGCGGCCGACGATCCTCTTCACGTGCGTGGTGTCGACGATCGGGGCGACCCAGCTCTTCGGCGAGCCGCTGCTGTTCAACGGCGGGGCGGGCGCGACGGGCGGCTCGGACCACCAGTTCCAGACGCTCGGGCTGTACCTGTACGAGCAGGGCTGGGTGAACCTGCACCTGGGGCGGGCCTCCGCGATCGCCTGGGCGATGTTCCTGATCCTGCTGCTGATCGCGGGGGCGGCGCGGCTGCTGCGCGGACGGGGGGATGCGCGATGAGATCGCTGCGCGCGGGCCGGCTCACCTATGTGGTGCTCGCCCTCTTCACGGCCGGTTCGCTCTTCCCGCTGGTGTGGACGGCGATCGCGGCGTCCCGCACCAACACGCGCCTGGCGCAGACCCCGCCGCCGTTCTGGTTCGGCGGGAACCTGGGGCGCAATCTGCAGATCGCCTGGACCGACGCCAACATGGGCACGGCCCTGCTGAACACGGTGATCGTGGCGGGCACGGTCACCGTCGGGACGGTCCTGTTCTCCACGCTGGCGGGCTTCGCCTTCGCCAAACTCCGCTTCCGCGGCCGCCGGATGCTGATGGCGCTGGTCGTGGGGACGATGCTGATCCCGCCGCAGCTGAGCGTGGTGCCGCTGTACATGCTGATCGCGAAGCTGTCGTGGACCGACCGGCTGCAGGCGGTGGTCCTGCCGTCGCTGGTGTGCGCCTTCGGGGTGTTCTTCATGCGCCAGTACCTGGTGCACGCGCTGCCGACGGAACTGGTGGAGGCCGCCCGCACCGACGGGGCGAGTTCCCTGCGGGTCATGTGGCACGTGGTCTTCCCCGCAGCCCGGCCGGCGATGGCGGTGCTCGGGATGCTGACCTTCGTCATGTCCTGGAACGACTTCTTCTGGCCGATCGTCGCGCTGACCCAGAACGGCAGCCCGACGGTGCAGGTGGCCCTCACCGGGCTGGGCCGGGGCTACATCCCCGACCAGTCGGTGATCATGGCGGGTGCGCTCCTGGGCACGCTCCCGCTGCTGCTGGTGTTCCTCGTCTTCGGCCGCCAGATCGTCGGCGGCATCATGCAGGGAGCGGTAAAGGGATGACTGACACCCCGACGCACGCGGCGGACGCGGCGCACACATCACCCGCCTCCGCCGCGGCGCACACGGCCAACGCGACGGACCCGGGCGGCGGAGAACTCCGTTTCCCCGACGGGTTCCTGTGGGGCACGGCCACGGCGGCCTTCCAGATCGAGGGCGCGGCCGCCCTGCGCGGGCCGTCCATCTGGGACACCTTCTGCCGCACCCCGGGCAAGGTGTACGGCGGCCACACCGGCGACGTCGCGGTCGACCACCACCGCCTGTGGCGCGAGGACGTCGCACTCATGGCCGAACTGGGGCTCGGCGCCTACCGGTTCTCCGTGTCCTGGCCGCGCGTTCTCGCCGGCGGGCTCGGCTTCTACGACGCACTCGTCGACGAGCTGCTCGCCCACGGCATCCGGCCCTGCGTGACCCTCTACCACTGGGACCTCCCGCAGGAGCTGGAGGACGCGGGCGGCTGGCCCGAGCGGGAGACGGCCTACGCCTTCGCCCAGTACGCAGGGCAGGTCGCCGACGCCCTCGCCGACCGCGTGGATCTGTGGACCACCCTCAACGAGCCCTGGTGCAGCGCCTTCCTCGGCTACGCCTCCGGCGTGCACGCCCCCGGCCGCACCTCGCCCGTCGACTCGCTGCGGGCCGCCCACCACCTCAACCTCGCCCACGGCCTGGCCGCAGCGGCCCTGCCGGCCCGCACCCGGGTCGGCATCGCACTCAACCCGAGCGCGGTGCGCCCGCTGACCGGCTCGGCCGCCGACCTGGACGCGGCCCGCCGGATCGACGCGCTCGCCAACCGCGTCTTCACCGGGCCCCTGCTGCACGGCGCCTACCCCCAGGACCTGATGGAGGACACAGCCGCCCTGACGAACTGGTCGTTCGTCCGTACCGGCGACGAGGCGCTGATCCACCAGCCGCTGGACTTCCTCGGCGTGAACTACTACACGCCGGCGGTGGTATCGGCAGCCCCGGACGGCAACGGCCCGCGCGCCGACGGCCACGGCGCCACGGCCCACTCCCCCTGGCCCGCCGCAGACACCGTCGCCTTCCACCAGCCCCCGGGCGAACAGACCGACATGGGCTGGTCCATCGACCCGACCGGCTTGTACGACCTGTTGATGCGCTTCACCCGCGAGGCGCCCGGCCTGCCGCTGATGGTCACCGAGAACGGCGCGGCCTACGCCCCGGACCTGCACGACCCGCAGCGGATCGCCTACCTGGAGGCCCACCTGGCCACCGTCCACCGCGCGCTGGCGGACGGCGCCCCCGTGGGCGGCTACTTCCTCTGGTCGCTGCTGGACAACTTCGAATGGTCCTACGGGTACAGCAAGCGCTTCGGCATCGTGCACGTGGACTACGACACCCAGGTCCGCACACCGCGCTCCAGCGCCCACTGGTACGCCCGTCTGGCCCGGAAGGGAGCCCTCTGACCGTCCGACCGTCCGTGGGGCGAGGTCACGCGAGGAGGTCGGCGTGGTCCTCGACCCGGGTGCGGTAGGTCCGGGCCGGGTATGGTGCCGTCCACCTCGGCCTTCCCCGCCCGACCGGTGAGGTCGCCGTGGACCGCACCGGGCCGGGCGACGGCGCCGCCGGTCACAAGAACGAACATGACGGATCCTCATTCCGCGAAAGGGGGGTGGACTCGCGCTACGATGACTACGCGACGCAGATTCCGCACCACACACTCTCTGCGTCACACAGATAAATTTGGAGCACGGAGAATCCGATGTCAACCGATTCCCCCCGTACGGGTGATGAGTGGAGCCGCGCCGAGCTGCTGGCGCGCATCGTGACCGAGAGCCGGCGCCACTACACCGACTACTCCCTCTTCAACCAGGCGATGGCCGACTCCGTCGGCCTGCACCCCACCGACCTGCAGTGCGTCGTCCTCCTCGACAGGGAGCCCGGCCCCGTCAGCACCGGCGACATCGCCCGCCTCACCGGCCTGACCTCGGGCTCGGCGACCCGTCTTGTCGACCGGATGGTCAAGGCGGGCATCGTCGAACGGCAGGCCGACCCGAACGACCGCCGCCGCTCCCTCGTCGCCCTCTCCCCCGAGGCACGCCGGCGCATCGCCGCCGCGTGGGACACCCCGGGCCGCGCCTTCGGCGCCGTACTGGAGGGCTACTCCGACTCCGAACTCGCCGTCATCGCCGACTACCTGCACCGCGCCGCCGAGGTGGGTCGCGCCCAGGCCGAGCGGCTGGCGTCGGGCGAACCCGGCTGACGACAGGCGCCGCGGAGGCCCTCGCCCGCGGCGACCTCACGGAGGTCCGGACCGGCTCACGGCCGGCCCAGCACCCCGATGTCGTGGAAGAACCGGTACCGGTCAGGGGCGTCCGGGAGGAACCAGTGGAAGCCCTCCTCGAAGAAGGCGGCCGCCATGCTCACGGCGATGACCGCACCCAGCAGCCACAGGACGCCCAGACCCGCTGTGCGCAGCAGCCCCGGCCCGGTCGCCGGAACGCCGTGCTCCGCCGTCGTGTGGGCGGTGGCCAGGGCGATGCCCACGACGACCACGGAGACCTGGAAGAGGATCAGCGCCCACACGTAGAGGTGGAGGCCGAACACCTCGCCCCCGTATCCCTTGGCCCCCGGCAGGATGTGCAGCGTCGTCTGCCGCCAGGACGCGAAGGAGCCGCCCATCAGCGCGATCAGCGTCAGACCCCAGCCCGTCATGTAGTGGCGTCCCGTCACCGAGCCGCGCAGCAGCGCGGTGCGGATGATGTACGCCGCTCCCATCGCCGCGAGCAGCATGAACATCCGCTGCACGAGGCACAGCGGCGACGGGAACTCCCGCGCCCCGAACTGGTGGAAGAGGCCGGCACCCACCACGCCCGCCCAGCCGACGGCGAAGAAGCAGGCGAACCAGTACTGGACCTTGCCCGGCTGCGTGGCCTCGGGCGTGCGCTCCGGGACGAGGCTCTCGATCGTGGCCATCGTCACCAGCTCAGCGTCAGGGCCAGGCTGCCGGTCACGTGGTGTGCCATCAGCAGGGTGACGGCGATGAGCATGACCCACCACGCCCCGAGCACGACCATCCGGGACGTCTCCCGGTACATGGCGATCAGCGTGGCGAGGAGCCCGCCGAAGATGAGGGTGTCCATGCCGCGGACCGTACCGAGGCGAGCACATCCCGCCTGCTAGGCGCGCCCCCGGTCACGGCGTGGCGCGCCCTGGTTACGTCGGTTGCCGTCGCCGGTCGCGTCGGCCGCCCCGTCGGCCGCGGCCCGCCCGCCTCCCACCCGGTCCGCCCGCGCTCCGGCCGTCCAGGCCGATCCACACCCGGACCTCCGTGCCGCCGAGGACAGAACGCCCCAGCCGTACGTCGCCGCCGGTCGACTCCGCGACCCGGCGCACGATGTCCAGCCCGAGCCCCGTCGATCCGTCGCGGCCGCCGTCGTTGCCGCGGCGCAGGGCCGCGTCCGGGTCGGAGATGCCGGGGCCGGCGTCGGAGACGAGCACGATCACCGCGTCGCCGGCGTCGTGGACGTCCACCGCGAAGGGGGTGCCCTCGGGGGTGTGCCGGAAGACGTTGCCGAGCATGGCGTCCAGGGCCGCGGCGAGTTCGGGCCGCGCCACGGGGATCCGTACCGTACGGTCGACCCCCGCAAGCCGCACCTCGCGGCCCTCGTCCTCCGCGAGCGCCGACCAGAAGTCCATCCGGTCGCGGATCACCTCGGAGGCGTCGCATCCGGCCCCCGCCCCCGCCCCGGCCAGGCCGGTCGCCGGGCGCTGCTCCCGGGCCGTCCGGATGATCGTGTCGACCTCGCGCTCCAGCTGCTCCACCGCCGCCCGGGTCTGCTCGGCGGCCGGGCCGTCGCCGAGCGAGGCCGCGTTGAGCCGGAGCACGGTCAGCGGGGTGCGCAGCCGGTGCGAGAGGTCGGCGGCGAGTTCGCGTTCGTTCGCGAGGAGCTCGACGACCTGGTCCGCCATCGCGTTGAAGGCGAGCGCCGCCGAGCGCAGCTCCTTCGGCCCGGCCTCGGGCACCCGCGCCCCGAGCCGTCCCTCGCCGAGCTGGTGCGCGGCGTCGGCGAGCCGTTCGGCCGGCCGGACCAGCCGGGCGCCGAGCCGGTCGGCGACCGCGACCGAGCCGACGATGAGGGCCAGGCCGACGCCTGCCAGGACCAGCCAGGCCGTGGCGACGCCGTTGCTGACCTCGCGCTCCGGTACGAAGATCTCCACGACGGCGATGTCTCCGGAGCCGAGCGCCGTCGGCTGGAGCAGCGCGGAACCCCCGCCGGCGACCTCGGCCGTCGTGGCTCGTCCCATCCGCCGGGTCTCGGCTACCGCACGCTCCTCGGCCCGGCCCTCGCCGATGCTCACCGGCGGGCTGTCACCGAGCGCGGGTACGTGTACGGCCATCCGCCGGGCGGCGCCCATCTGCGTGGACTCCACCGCCTTGCGCAGCTGCACCGGGTCGGTGGTGATCGACAGGGTCGGGCCGATGCTGGCGGCCTGCCGCTCGGCGTTGGAGAAGGCCCGGTCGCTCGCCATCTCCTGGACGACGAGCCCGAGCGGTACGGCGAAAGCCACGACGACCATGGCCGTGACCGCGAGGCACACCTTGACCAGGGCCCATCTCATCGCGGCATCACTGCGGCGGCTCCAGCTTCACGCCGACGCCGCGCAGGGTGTGCAGGTAGCGCGGCCGGGCGGCGGTCTCGCCGAGTTTGCGGCGCAGCCAGGAGAGGTGGACGTCGATCGTCTGGTCGTCCCCGTACGACTGCTGCCAGACCTCGGCGAGCAGTTCGCGCCGGGCCACGACCACGCCGGGCCGGCCGGCGAGGAAGGCCAGCAGGTCGAACTCGCGGCGGGTGAGGTCCAGGACCACCCCGTCGAGCTCGGCCTGGCGGCGCAGCGGGTCGATGGCGAGGCCTCCGACGCGCAGGACGCGCGAGGGCGGTTCGGCCCCGGCGGCGGCCCGGGCACGGCGCAGGACGGCGGCCATGCGGGCGGAGAGGTGTTCGACGGAGAAAGGTTTGGTCAGGTAGTCGTCGGCGCCGTCGTTGAGCAGCCGGACGATCTCCGCCTCGTCGTCGCGTGCGGTGGCGATGATGACGGGCACGTCGGTGATGCCGCGCAGCATCTTGAGCGCCTCGGACCCGTCCAGGTCGGGCAGTCCGAGGTCGAGGATGACCACGTCGAAGCGGTGGTGCGCGACCTCGCGCAGGGCCTCCAGGGCCGTGCCGACGCTCCGCACGGTGTGCGAGGCGTCGGTCAGGTGCCGGATGAGGGCGGAACGTACGAACTGGTCGTCCTCGACCACGAGCACACTTGCCATGGGCCGCACCGTAGTCCATCCGGGCGACCCCACGGGGTGTCGGGACACTTCTGTGACGCGTGGTGCAGTATGTGCCGTGATGCAAAGAGGACTTGTGCATGCCATGGCGTGGATGCTCGCGACCGGGGCGGCGGTGACGCTGTGCTGGTGGGGCGTCCACACCGTCATGTCGGGCACGGCCTACGACCGACCGCTCGCGGTGCCCCTGGCCACGCAGCCGCTGTCCTCCCCGACCCGCAGCGCGCAGCCTTCCCACTCGCCGTCGCCGTCGCCGTCCGCGTCCGCTTCGGGGTCCCCGTCGCCCGGCCCGTCCGCGTCACCGACCGCCGGGCCCTCGGTCGGCGGGCCGGCGCAGAAACCCTCGGCCTCGCCGGACGGCCGGCAGCAGCCGGTCGGTCAGGACGCGGGGAAGGTGAAGGCGTATCCGGTCTCCGGCGGCAGGGTCACCTTCTCCCTCGGCACGTCCTCGGCCGAACTGGTCTCCGCGACCCCGGCGGCCGGCTGGCGGATGCAGGTGTGGAAGCAGGACTTCTGGATCCGGGTCACCTTCACCCTCGACGGCCGCGAGGTGTCGGTCTTCTGCACCTGGCACAACCACCCGCCGGTGGTCGAGATCGTCGACCCCTGACGCCCCCGCCGGAACGGTCCCCAGGGCGAGGCCGACCCCGTCCGGGATCAGACGGGGACCGTGCCCACCAGCACGAACTCGTTGTACGGGAAGACCTTGCCCAGCGCACGGGGGAAGGGGAAGGAGTACGTCCGGCGGACCGCCACCCCGGCCTCCGCGGCGTGGGCGCGCAGCTCCTCGAAGCCGACCCAGCGGATGTGCGTGGCGTCGGAGCGGTAGCCCGCCTCCTGCGGGGTGATCATGACAACCGAACCGCCCGGCCTGACCAGGGGCAGGTACCGCTCCAGCAGCCCGGCGCCCGTCTCCTCCTCCACGTGCTCCAGCACGTGCGCGACCAGCAGGCTGTCGAAGGAGCCGGGGCCGCAGTCCGGCGCCGCTGCCAGCCCGTCGGGCGTGTAGGCGGTCAGCCCGCGCTCACGGCACGTCCGCACCGAGTGCGGGTTGTGGTCGACGCCGACGCTGGCGGGTTCGCAGTCGACCAGGTTGCGGCCCAGCCCGCAGCCGATGTCGAGGACCCGGCCCAACCGCAGCCGCCGCAGGTTCCAGCGGTAGGGGGCCTGCGTGGGCAGCAGCCGCTTGATCCCGGACCGTTCGAGGCGGGCCAGCCGGCGCGTGTAGTCCGCGGTCGCGGTGCTGGGTGTGCTCGGCTGCGGAGCACCAGGAGATGCGGGGATGTCAGACATCGATCGCCGTTCCGGAAGGTGCCGTGGGAGGGGGTGGCCCTCCGAGGGGTTCACAGGCTACGCAGCGCCAACGCCCTCCGGAAGTGAATGCGTTGATCTTTCTAACGGAAGACGGAGGGCGGGGGTTTCGGGGAGGCGGCGGCGGAGGCGTCCGCGACCGGGGCGGCGCCTCCGGCGAAGTCCGCGAGGGCGCGGCCGTGCTCGACCCGGCCCGGGTGGGGGTCGCTCGCGACCCGCCGGGTGAACTCCGAGACGGGCAGCTCGCGGTCGGCGGCCACCAGAACGGCGTTGCCGAACCGCTTCCCCCGCCACACCACCGGGTCGGCGGCCAGCGCCAGCTCCGCGAAGCGGGACGCCGCCGTCGCGATCTGGCCGCGCAGGTGCGTCAGCGGCGGGCCGTCGGCGAGGTTCGCGATGTACCACCCGGTCGGCGCCAGCGCCCGCCGTACGTCGTCCAGGAACTCGGTGCTCGTCAGGTGCGCCGGGGTCTGCGCCCCGCTGAACACGTCCGCGATCACCAGGTCCGCCCAGCCGTCCGGCACCTTCGCCAGGCCGGCCCGCGCGTCCACCGCCCGGATACGGACCCGCGCCTGCGGGTCCATGGGCAGGTGCTCCCGTACGAAGGCCACCAGGGCGGCGTCGATCTCCACGATCTGCTGCGTGGAGCGCGGGCGGGACGCCGCCGTGTAGCGGGCCAGGGTGAAGGCACCGCCGCCCAGGTGCAGCACGTTCAGCGGCCGGCGGTCCGGCGCGGCGAGGTCGATCAGGTGGCCGATCCGCCGCTGGTAGGCGAAGTCCAGGTGGGCGGGATCGCCCAGGTCCACGTGCGACTGCGGGGCACCGTCGATCAGCAGGGTCCAGGCGCCGGGCCGCTCGCGGTCCGGCTCCAGCTCCGCCCGGCCGCCGTCCACCTGCCCGACGACCGCCTCCGCGCCGCCCCGCCCGCGCTGCCTGTGCTTGTTCCTGTCCTTGCCCGCCACCACCCCATTGTGCGGTCCGGCGGGCCGGGAGCGGTCAGCGGCAGTTGTCCGCGGCCTCGATCAGCCGGGCCGCCTCGCCGAGCGCCGCGCGCAGCACCTCGGGGTCCGTGACCGGCCCGACGGCGTCCGGCGGGAGCAGCCAGCCCGTGGCGCCGGCCGTGGGCGAGACGGCGTCGCCGAAGCGCATCCCGCGCCCGTCGGTCTGCGTGCACGCGCTGCCCGGGAGGTCCCAGGCGTCGGCGGTGCCGGGCGGGACGAGGAAGCCGAGGGTGTCACCGGACCCGTCGTGGAGGACGGGCCCCACCGGGCCGGACCCGCCGGCGGCGCGGCGGATGATGTCCACCGCCTCCAGGCCCTGGCGGGTGGGCACGGTCACCAGGTCGAGGTCCAGGTCCGGGGCCGCGCCGGGCTCGGGTGCGGTGTTCGTTCCAGTGCTCTGCATGCCGGCCTCCACCAAGGGAACCCCTCCTCGATCCGTCTGCGCATGGGTTCAACGCACGGGGACGTCAACGGGTGCGGCACCAAGACGCCGCAAAGGATGGCACTTCATGGCGGATCGCGGGTGAGATATCCGTTTTGTAGCTAAACATCGCGTGAACGCCCCCTCGCCGGCGGTACGTTCATGCGCGCCGGCCCCCACTGCACCGGCCACCGCATCGGCGCTGCGTTCCTTGCCAGAGAGGTCACGTCCATGGCGGCGTTCCCCCACTCACCCAACTCCACGTTCCGGCGGCTGCGTGGGCAGCGCTCCCCCGCCGAGTTCGCGGCCCTGGTACGACGGGCGGCGAAGGAGATCGGAGAAACGGTTTCCTGCGACGCGCGCTACATCGGCCGGGTCGAGTCCGGCGAGATCCGCTGCCCCAACTACGCCTACGAGCGGGTCTTCCTCCACATGTACCCCGGCCACACCCTCGCCGACCTGGGCTTCTCCCCGCGCGAGAGCGTACGCGGGCGCTCGGCGCAGCGGGGCCCGCACCATCCCGCCCCTGTCCCCTGTCCCCCTACCAGTGCCAAGGAGAGCGACGTGCTGCGTCGCGCGTTCATGGCGGGCGGTTCCGCCACCGTTGCGGCCGCGACGCTCGGCCTCACCCTGCTCGGTGACACCCGCCGACTGCCCGCACGCGTCGGCGAGTCCGAGGCCGCGGCCGTCGAGGACGCCGTACGCCGGATCCGGCTGCTGGACGACCGGCACGGGGCCGACGCCCTCTACCGCCGGGCGTCCGAACCCCTGCGCACCGCCTACGCCCTGCTCGACGTCGGTGCCACGCGGCAGTCCACCGAGGACAGGCTGCACTCGGGCGCCGGCGAGCTGGCCGTCTCGGTCGGCTGGCTGGCCCACGACTCCGGCCGCTTCGACGACGCCCGCTCGCACTACGCGGAGGCGCTGGCCACGGCCCGGGTGGTACGGGACGCCGGCCTGGAGGCGCACGCCTTCAGCAACATGTCCTTCCTGGCCCGGGACACCGGCCGCTCGCGCGAGGCGGTACGGGCGGCCCAGGCGGGCAGGCGCGCGGCGGCCTCCCTCGGCTCGCCGAGGCTGCTGGCGCTGCTCGCGCTGCGGGAGGCCGGCGGGTGGGCGGGGCTGGGCGACCGCAAGGCGTGCGAGGAGTCGCTGACGCGGGCCCATCGGGAGTTCTCCCGGGGGCCGGCGGAGGCGGATCCCGAATGGATGTCCTTCTTCGGCGAGGCGGAGCTGGAGTCGCTGGAGGCGCGGTGCTGGTCGGCGCTCGGCGAGCACGCCCGCGCGGCGCGGCACGCGCGGCGGGCGGCCGACCTGCAGGACCCGCACTTCGCACGGAACGTGGCGCTCTACACCGCCGAGCTGGCCGGCGACCTGGCGCGGGCGGACGCACCGGACGAGGCGGCGTGGGCGGGGTCGCGGGTGCTGGACCTGCTGGGGGAGGTGCAGTCGACTCGGGTGCGGGCGCTGCTCGCGGGGACGGCCGGGGTCCTCGTGCCGCATCAGCGGTCGCCGCGGGTGGGTGCGTTCCTGAGCCGGCACGCCTCCACGTAGCGCCCGGCCGCATGGCGGCGGTGCGGGCCGGTGGTTGCCGGGGCTCCGCCCCGGACCCCGCGCCTCAAGCGCCGGCGGGGCTGGATTTTGCTGCTCGGTGTCGGTGCTGTGTGGGGGTGGTGTCCCGCCGGAGCCGGCCTGCTTGGGGAACCCTCCTCGTCGCATCCGGAGCGGGGACGGGCAGGGGTGTCCCCGCAGGACGAGGCGTCACCGCCGGGTACGGCCGCGAAGTACGGCACCCGCCGAGCCGAGGAGACACCCCTGCCCGGCACCGCGACTCCGCCGTCGCCGCGACCGTGTTTCGCCCCAACAGCCACACCCCCGACCAGGCACACCCCAGCCCCGCCGGCGCTTGAGGCGCGGGGTCCGGGGCAGCGCCCCTGGGACCGCTACCCCCGCGGGAGCGGATCGGCGTCGAGGTGCCCCGTGTCGTTCCAGCGTTCCAGGGCCGGCGCGCCGTAGGCCCAGCCAAGGACCGACAGGGAGGTCGGCTCCAGGCGGATCCGGGCCCCGAAGGACGCGTCGAAGCCCAGCCAGCGCGCGGCCAGCGTCCGCAGGATGTGTCCGTGGGCGAAGACCAGTACGTCCCGCTCCGCCGAGCGCGCCCACGCCACCACCTCGTCGGCGCGCGCCGAGATGTCGGCGACGGACTCCCCGCCCGGGACGCCGTCGCGCCAGATCAGCCAGCCCGGTCGGACGGCCTGGATCTCGGCCGGGGTCATGCCCTCGTAGTCGCCGTAGTCCCACTCCAGGAGGGCGTCCCACGGCTCCGCCCGCACCCCGAAGCCCGCCAGCTCGCAGCTCTCGCTCGCGCGGACCAGCGGGCTGGTGCGCACCTCCAGGTCGGGCAGCCCCTGCCACGGGGCGCGGGCCAGGCGGTCGCCGAGCAGTTTCGCGCCCTGTCGGCCCTCCTCCAGCAGCGGTACGTCCGTGCGTCCCGTGTGCTTACCGAGCCGGGACCACGCCGTCTGGCCGTGGCGCGCCAGCAGGATGCGGGGGGCCATGCGAATCTCCCGATCAGTGCGTTTCCTCGTCCGTCCATCATCCATCACGCCCCCGGTCGGCTCTCCCACCGGCCCGTTTCCCCGCTTCCGCACACGATTGTCAGTGGCGGATGGGACACTTCCGCGGGTGAGCTCTTACCCGCCCAGCAGCCCCCCGCAGCCCACCACGCTGCGTCAGCGGCTCGCCGGCCTGCGAGGCCCCTCCGTGCAGCCCCGCCCGCTCGACGCCCGGGCGCTGGCGGCCCTCGCCGCCAACCCCGGTTGCGGCAGACGCGCACTGCTCGACGGCGCCGGCGTGGACAAGCACGCCCTCGCCACGGCCCTCGGCTCGCCCGCCGCGTTCGGGCAGTCGCAGTTCGCCATCGTCCGCGGGAACTCCTTCGAGGCGAAGGTCAAGGGCGACGGCGGCGCCGAGCTGCTGCGGCTGGTCCACGGCCACCTCGATCCGGGCGCGGAGCCGCCGGGCGCCGGCGCCCGGGTCCCCGACCTCACCGCCGCCGGGCCCGAGGGCCGCGCCGCCCGTACCGCCCTCGCCCTGCGCGAGGCGACCGCGGCGAAGGACTGGACCCTGCTGGACCACCCGATGCTGGCCCTGGAGGTGGCCGGATCCCCGGCCTACCTGGAGCCGGACGCCGTCGTCGTGCACCCCGACGGCCGCTGGACCGTGGTGGAGATCAAGTCGTTCCCCATGATCGACGCGGCCGCGGACGCCGCGAAGGTGGGTGCGGCGGCACGCCAGGCCGCCGTGTACGTCCTGGCGCTGGAGCGGACCGCGCAGAAGCTGGCCGGCGCCGAGGTCGGGCACAGCGTGCTGCTGGTGTGCCCCAAGGACTTCTCGAACCTGCCCACCGCCGCCGCCGTCGACATCCGCCGCGAGCGCTCGGTCACCCGGCGCCAGCTGGACCGGCTGACCCGGGTCGAGGAGCTGGCCGCCACGCTGCCCGAGGGGCTGACCTTCGATCCGGAGCGGACCCCCGAGGAACTGGCCGAGGCGGTCGCGGCGGTGGACGCCG
The DNA here is from genome assembly GCF_000719345.1 of Streptomyces sp. NRRL F-2664. GTDB lineage: Bacteria > Actinomycetota > Actinomycetes > Streptomycetales > Streptomycetaceae > Streptomyces. Next base: position 95,962 of record NZ_JOFX01000002.1, on the reverse strand, counting down.
CCTACGCCCCGGAGTGCCTGGCCGCCTGCGAGCTGGCCTTCCACTGCCGGGAGCGGGCCCGCTCCGCGGGCGAGGTGACGGCGCTGGGCCGCTCCGTACGGGGTGAGCTGGGCGCGCTGACCACCGTCGAGGCGGCCCTCGCGGCGGCTTCCGGGGCCGGTTGCGCCGAGGACCCCACGGCCGCCGCCCTGCACCGCGCGGCCCGGTTGCGCGCCGAGGCGCTGGGGAGTGCCCGCGACGCAGCGCCGGCTGCCGACCTCCCCCGTCCCCGCCCGCACGTCCCGGAGTCCCCCGCATGCCCCTGCTGAGCACCCTGGCCCGGCTGGAGGCCGTCCGAGCCGGTCACGCCCAGCCGCTCGCGACGGTGCGCCACCGGCATCTGAGCGGCAGTCCGCTGGTCTTCGTACCGCTGACCACGGCCGGTGAGGCGGGGGCGCCGCTGGGCGCGATGGTCGGCACCGACCGGAACGAGCCGCGGGTCTTCGTGGTGCCCCAGCCCCGCGACCGGGACCTGCGCTGGGCGTTCCTCGCGGACCTCGCGGTCCACGTGCTCGCCCACATCGACGCGTACGCCGACGCCGTCGAGCCGGCCGAGCGCACCGAGACCGACCCGGAGACGGGCAAGCGGGTCAAGGTCGAGACGGAGCTGTGCGTGGACGCCCCGCAGGTGATCGTGCCGAGCCGGGCGGGCATCGAGTACGTGCGGCTGCTGGGGCGGTCGATGCGCTTCCGGCGCACCGCGGAGGAGGATCCGGACCAACCGCATCCGGCGCCGTCGCGGGTGCCGCTGCTGGGCCGCTGGTTCACGCACCTCGGCGAGCGGGCGCGGGTGCCCGGGTCCTCGATGCTGCTGTCGGCGACGGACCTGCTGTCGCGGCACTGGGCGACCGGCCAGAGCAACCTGGAGGACCAGCACCTGGGCGCGCTGCTGGCCTGGATCGCGCCGTCGGGCGGCGGATCGGGGGCCGAGGCGGCCCTGCGGGCGGAGCTGGGCCGCGACGGGTCCGGCCAGTTGCTGTGTCCGCCGGCCGGTCCGGCCACCGATCCGGCCTTCGACAACAAGCTGCTGGCCCCGGCGATCGCCCGGTACGACGCGGCGCGCGCGGCCCGTGCGGCCGGGCCCGGCGACGGCGACCGCGAGGTCCGTGCGGCGGAGGAAGCCGTGCGGCGGCTGGTCGTGGGCCAGATGACCAGCACCTGGTGGGCCACGTGGGAGGCGATCGACCTGGTCCGCGCGCTGCCGGCGGGCGAGCGGGCGGAGGAGCGCTGGACGCGTGACCGCTGGTCCTACACCGGACACCGGGACCGGGTACGGGCGGGGGAGCCGCCGCAGCCGCGCCGCGACGACGCGGTGACGGCGGCGCAGAAGCTCGCCACGCGGGAGACGGAGCAGGTGCGCCTGGACGCGCAGGAGGCGCTGGACGACCCCCTGGTCATGGCCGGCCGGCGGCTGGCGGGGGAGGCTTTCGCCGGTGAGGTCACCGAGGTGGTGATGGAGTGGACGGAGTCCAAGCGGCCGAGCCCGCGACCGCTGGTGACGGTGTCCACGGAGGACCGGCCGCAGCTCGGGGACGGCGGCGTCGTGAAGGTGTACCGCTCGGTGGAGGGGCGGCCGCAGAGCGCTCAGTTCGTGCGCTTCGAGGAGGACGGCCAGGTGGTGCTGCGGCTGCTCGACAAGATGGGGCGCGGCCGGGACCCGGAGCCCGGTTCCGTGCCGGAGAAGGGCGACCGCGTGTGCTGGACGCTTTTCGAGCACGACGCGCGCGGCGGTCCGAAGCTCCCGGATCCGGAGCAGACGCCGTGGACGCACGGCGGGCCGCCCGGGTCCGCTGCCGCCGTCCACCTTCCCGACGCCGTCACCGACGAGGACATCCTGTGACTCCTGTGACCGCTCCCGCCGTCTTCGACCCGGGTGCCGCTGCCGCGCGGGCGACGGCGGAGATCCTGCACGACACGCTGCACGGGACCGAGCGGGGGGTCGTCGTCGACTCCCCGCCGGGGGCCGGCAAGTCCACGCTCGTGGTCCGCGCGGCGCGGGAGCTGGCCGCGGCGGGGCGCCGGCTGATGGTGGTGGCGCAGACGAACGCGCAGGTCGACGACCTGGTGCTGCGCCTCGCCGCCAAGGATCCGCAGCTGCGGGTCGGCCGGCTGCACAGCAGCGACGGGGACGCCTACGACCCGGCGCTGCGGGAGCTGCCGTCGGTGACGCTGTCGGCGAAACCGGGGGACCTGGCGGAGTTGCCGATCACCATTTCCACGGCGGCGAAGTGGGCGTTCGTCAAGGACGTCGAGCCCTGGCAGCACGCGATCGTCGACGAGGCGTACCAGATGCGCTCGGACGCGCTGCTGGCGGTGGCCGGGCTGTTCGAGCGGGCGCTGTTCGTGGGCGATCCGGGGCAGCTGGACCCCTTCAGCGTGGTCGGGGCGGAGCAGTGGGCAGGGCTGTCCTACGACCCTTCGGCGTCGGCGGTGAGCACGCTGCTGGCGCACAATCCGCAGCTGCCGCAGCACCGCCTGCCGGTGTCGTGGCGGCTCCCGGCGACGGCGGCGCCGCTGGTCTCCCGCGCGTTCTACCCGTACACGCAGTTCCGCAGCGGTACGGGCCCGGGCGAGCGGAGGCTGTCGTACGGGGTGGCCTCGGACGGGTCGGGCCCGGACCGGGTGCTGGACGAGGCCGCGGAGGCCGGCTGGGGCCTGCTGGAGCTGCCGGCGCGGCACACTCCGCGTACGGACCCGGAGGCGGTGGGCGCGGTGGCCCTGGTGGTCCGTCGGGCCCTGGACCGGGGGGCGGTGGCCTCGGACGAGCAGTCCCCGGAGCCGGCCCCGCTGACGCCGGACCGGATCGCGGTCGGCACCGCGCACCGCGACCAGGCGGCCGCGGTGCGCGCGGCGCTGGCGTCGCTCGGGGTGGGCGGGGTCACGGTGGACACGGCGAACCGGCTGCAGGGCCGCGAGTACGACCTGACGGTGGTCCTGCACCCGCTGTCGGGCCGCCCGGACGCGACGGCCTTCCATCTGGAGACGGGCCGGTTGTGCGTGCTGGCCTCGCGGCACCGGCACGCGTGCGTGGTGGTGGCCCGGGCCGGGATAGCGGAGCTGTTGGACGACCATCCGTCGACGGAGCCGGTGCAGCTGGGCGTGACGGTGAAGTTCCCGGACGGCTGGGAGGCGAACCACTCGGTGCTGGCGCACCTCGCCGAGCACCGGGTGCGCTGGCGGCCCTGACGGGTCGGGTGCTGCGCTCAGTCCCTGCCCTTGCGGTCGGCGCCGAAGCGGTGGCGGAGCGCCTCGCCCATCTCGGCGAGGGTCCGGAGCTGGTCCGGGGTGAGGAAGTCGATCAGGTGGCGCCGTACGGATTCCACGTGGAGCGGTGCGGCGTCCGTGATGGCGGTGATTCCGGTGTCGGTGAGGACCACCTCGGCGCCCCGGCCGTCGGTGGCCACCTCCTCGCGTCGCACGATGCCGCGCTGCTCCATGCGGGTGAGCTGGTGGGACAGCCGGCTGCGCGACCAGCGCATCAGTTCTGCCAGAGCGCTGATGCGCATGCGGTGGCCGTCCGTGCTGCCGAGCACGGACAGCACGTCGTAGTCGGCTTCGGAGAGCCCGCTGTCCTGGTTCAGATCGCGGGCGATCTCCGCGTTGACCAGCGGGAACATCCGTCGCCACGTGTACCAGGCGTCCTGCTCGGCCTCGGTGAGCCAGCGGGGCTCGGGCTCGGATGCGGGGGTCATGTCTGCCACTCTAGCCAGATCGATGACACATCACCTACCTGGTTGACACGTCACTCACATAACGCTTTCCTTAGGTGACACATCAACAAGCACACCGAACGGGGAACCCGACACCATGACCCGCCTGCACGTCGTCTCCGCCGCCACCCGCCCCACCTCGTCCGGCCGCCCGCTCGCCCAGTGGGTCACCGACCGGGCCCGCGCCCACGGCGGCTTCGACGTCACCGCCGTCGACCTGGCCGAGGTGGCGCTGCCCTTCCTGGACGAGCCCGAATACGCCTCCACCGGCAACTACGCCCACCAGCACACCCGCGACTGGAGCGCGCTGGTCGACTCGGCCGACGCCTTCCTCTTCGTGATGCCGATGTACAACGGCGGGTTCACCGCGCCCTTCAAGAACGCCCTCGACTTCCTCTACAACGAGTGGAAGGGCAAGCCGGTCGGGATCGTCAGCTACAGCGCCGGCCCCACCGGCGGCGCCCCGGCCGCCGAGATGCTGCTGCCGGTCCTGACCCGCCTCGGGATGCTGCCCGCCGAGCACTCCGTCGCGATCCCGGGCATTCCGAAGCTCATCGGGGCCGAGGGCTTCGAGGCCCCCGAGACGCTCGCGGACGAGCTGGCCGCCGTCCTGGCCGAGGTGGCCGAACTGGCGGCGCAGCGCGCCGAGGAGCGCGCGGCGCAGGCCGTCACCGTCTGAGCGGGCCACCGGCCCTCGCGCGCGGGGGCGCGACCTGCGGCCGGGAGGGCGTGCGCCGGAGCGGGGCTGACGGCCGGTCAGCGCGGCCGCCGGGCAGCCAACCGGCGCCGCCCGAGCGCGTGAGCGACTCCCCCGCCACTCGGCCCGCCCGGCTGCCCGCGCACCTCACCGGCCGTACAGGTGTTCCAGGCCGTCGGCGCGCGCCCTTGCGGGGCATTGGACAATGGACGGTGGCCGGGAACGCTTTCGCACGCGCAGCAGGAGGACAGGGATGTCAGAGCCCGAGCGGACCGAGCGGCGGCTGCGGCCGGCGCCGCTGCTCTTCGAGCCCTCGGAGGCCGTGGCGGACCCGGAGCACTTCTTCGACCTGGAGTCCATCGAGGACCCGCGCGAGCTGCTGGCGCGTGCGACCGAGCTGACCGTCGCCTTCCGGGCGGCGCAGGAGCGGGCGATGGAGTTCCAGGCCCTGGCCGCGGCCCAGCTGGCGGACGCGCGGCGCTTCGACCGGCTCACTCCCGCGGCCATCGCCGACCGGGCGGAGTGGACCGAGGACTACGCCCGCAAGATGATCGAGTTCGGCCAGAGCCTCCAGCACGGCCGCGCCGACCTGGCGTAGGCCCGGCGCCGCGCACCCGGGTGCGGCGGAGCGGTCTGCGCGAAAGCGGCATATGCGGGGCGCAAGATACTCCAGGCGGGACCCGCCTGTCCCGATTTTCGGTAACTCGCAGGGTTCGGTCCGCTACGGCGGGTAGACCTTGGCATATGACGACGCTGACGACGGCCCACGGCTGCACCGCCCGCACCCCGCGTGTGCAGCACCCGCGCACCGCGCCCGCCACCCACGTCACCCCGCAGGGCGCCGCCTGGCTCACCTCGGCCTCCGCCCACCCGCGCCGCACCCTCGCGCTGTGGGAGGCCCGGCCCGGCCTGCAGGCCACCCTGCCCTGCGGGCGCGCCTTCGACGTCGTCAACGTCCCGCTCGTCCTCGGCCGGCGCGTCCTGGACCTGCTGTGGTCCGAAGGCCCCGGCTCCGGCCCGGTGGCCGTGCACCGCGGTCGGATGCTGCTCTTCGCCGCCCCCGGCACCGCGCACCGGCTGCCCGTCCTGCTGGCGTGGGAGGAGTGGGGCGCCGCCCGGTCCGCCCCGGCGCCCCTGTGCCACGGCCGCGGCGACGCGGTCACGGTGCCGCCGCTCGCCGCCGGTCCCGGCCCGTCCCGATGGCTGGTGGCCCCCGACGCCCGGGAGCCCTGGCTCCCGGGGCCCGAGGCGCTGCTCTGGGCCTTCGTACGGGCGGCCCGCACCGCAGCACCGGCAGGACCTGGGGATATCGATTTTTCGTTCCGCGGGTCCTCCTGCTAATGTCTTCCTCGTCAGCAAGCGCCGCTAGCTCAGTTGGTTAGAGCAGCTGACTCTTAATCAGCGGGTCCGGGGTTCGAGTCCCTGGCGGCGCACAGACGGAAGAAGGCCTCCCACGCGAGTGGGGGGCCTTCTTCGTTGCGCCGTTGCGTCACGCCGTCACGTCGTGATCTTCACCGTGTACGCGCCGGACCGCGTGCGGTCGGCGACCTCGATGGTGATCCGCTCCCCCGGGACCGTGAACGTCTCGCCGACGTCCAGCGGCGCGTCCGCCAGCGGCGGGTAGACCGAGCGGTCCCAGCACGCCTCCGTCGCCGGGTGGGCGTCCAGCACCTCGATGGGGCCGCCACCGGAGGCCGCCTCGTTGCGTACCCGGTAGACGAGGACGCCCTCGGTGCAGGTGTCGCCGTCGTTGCCGGACGAGCCCCGTGCCTCGACGGCGATCGCGCTGCCGGGCCCGGTCCGGACCACCGCGAGGCGGGTGCCGCCCGTGCCGCCGCTCGGCGGGGCCTGGCCCAGCGGCTGCAGGGTGTGCAGCGACGAGCCCGACTGCACGCAGTCCACCTGGGAGGCGTCCAGCCAGCCCAGCTTCCACTTGTGCCAGGCGAAGAGGTCGGGCGACAGGCCGAACTGGCTGCCCATGACGTCCCAGTCCCCGACGTAGGTGTCCCAGTCGCCCTTGCCGTCCGTGGGCCGGTGGTAGAGGTCCGGCAGGTCGAAGACGTGCCCGGTCTCGTGGGCCAGCACGTTGCGGTCCGGGGGGTGGCGCTCGAAGACGGTGACGATCCGCCGCAGCTCGGCACCGTCCGCGGCGATCGGACGGTCGAAGTTCACGACCTTCGTGGCGTCGGAGTCCACCCCGGGCGCGTCCGGGTCGGCGACGAAGTAGACGATGTCGTATTTGCCGAAGTCCACCTGCGCGTCGGCGGCGGCGACGGCGTCGCGCAGGTAGGCGGCCCGGTCGCCGGGGGCCCAGTCGCGCTTTATCCCGTACGCGGTGGACGGCCGCGGCATCCGGACCCACTGCTTCTGCGGGTGCGGGACGAGGCGGAACCGCCCGTACGAGGCCTGCTCGAAGAAATCGCTGGTGGCCGGGAAGTAGTCGCGGGTGAGCAGCTCCGGCGTCACCGTGCTGCGGTGGTCGGGGAAGGAGAGGAAGACCATGACCGCGTCGAGCGTGCGTTCCGGCTTGGGATAGGCGCCGTTCCAGGTGTCCAGACCGAGTGAGTGGTGCGCTCCCGTGCGCGTCAGCGCGCAGGGCCCGGCGCCGGAGTCTGCCACCGCGGGACCCGCGACGAGCGACATGGCGGCCAGCGCCGTGAGGGAAGTGAGGGCCGCGGCGGTACTTCGGACGCGAGAGCGGTCCACTCCCCCGGGTGTCTGCTGTCGCGTCACATCGACCTCCGGTGGTGGATTCGTACCTGTTTAGCCACCTTGAGGCGATTGTCTTACTAATGCCCTGTTCCGGTGCCCCACACGAGTGAGCACTGCGGCAAGCCGGTGACCCCCGGGCTTCACGCGCCTGCCTACAGAACGTCACGACCGATCACCCGAGATCAGCAGGGGTGTTCTCCCGCTCACAGCCGCGCAGAAACGATCACGCGATCTTCGTCCGACGATCCGTCATCACGCCGAACTGCCGCGTCCCAACCGGTGACGCCGCTGGATAGGGCCTCCCGGCAGCCTCTATGATCGGCACACTTTCCTGCACGGACACTCACGAACACTGCGGGGCCAACGGTGAGCGGAACCTCAGAAGGAACCGGTTCGGCGGCCGACGGCATCCGATCGGCCATTACGGAGCGTCACCCGTCAGTGCCGGCAGGGCCGTCGGCATCCCCTCGCGCCGATTCCGATCTGCGCGACTACCGGGCCGCGTTCAACGCGGCCCACCTCGCCATGGCGGTCGTGGACCGCGAGGGCCACGTCGTCACCGCCAACCAGGCCTTCGCCGGCCTGCTCGGCAGCGAGCCGCACGCCCTGGTCCACCGGTGCGCCGCCGACCTGGTGGACCTGGCCGCGGAGGCCCGCACCTGGGCCGCGTACCAGGAGGTCCTGCGCGGCCGGCAGGCCCGCCTGCGCTGCACGCGCCGCCTGAAGCACCCCGACGGGCACTCGTTGTGGACCGAGGTGACGCTGGGGCCCGTCCCCGGCACCGGGAACGTCCTGCTCTCCGTCTCCGACATCAGCGACCGGCGCGACCTCCAGGCCCGCCTCCGCCACCTCCAGATGCACGACCCGGTCACGCGCCTGCCGAACCGGGCGCTGTTCTTCGAGCGGCTCTCCGCCGCCCTGGAGGCGTCCTCCTACGAGCACGGCGGCGGCACCGGCCGGATCGGCCTGTGCTACCTGGACCTCGACGGCTTCAAGGCCGTCAACGACACCCTCGGCCACCGCGTCGGCGACCGGCTGCTGACGGCCGTCGCCGCCCGGCTCACCCAGTGCGCCGACCAGTCCGGCTACGGGCGCACCGGCGGCCACCTCGTCGCACGGCTCGGCGGCGACGAGTTCGCCCTGCTCGTGGAGGACTCCACCGGCACCGAGCAGCTCGCCGACCTGGCGCGCAGCGTACTGGCCGCCGTGCAGGAGCCGTTCGACCTGGCCGGGCAGCGGCTGTCGGTGTCCGCGTCCATCGGCGTGGTGGAACGGGCCGCGGAGGGCACCTCGGCGACCGGGCTGATGCAGGCCGCCGACACGACCCTGTACTGGGCCAAGGCGGACGGCAAGGCCCGCTGGACCCTCTTCGACCCGGAGCGCAACGCGCACCGCATGACCCGCCAGGCCCTGTCCTCGACGCTGCGGCCGGCCGTGGAACGGGACGAGTTCGCGCTGGAGTACCAGCCGCTGGTGGACCTGGAGAGCGGTGCACTGCGCGGGGTCGAGGCATTGGTGCGCTGGAACCACCCGCAGTTCGGCACGCTCACGCCGAATCGGTTCATCGGTATCGCCGAGGAGGACGGGTCCATCGTCCAGCTGGGCCAGTGGGTGCTGCGCACCGCGTGCCGGCAGGCCCGGCGCTGGCAGATCGAACAGCCCAGCGACGCACCGGTCTTCGTGTCCGTCAACGTCGCCGTCCGGCAGGTGTGGGACTCCGACCTGGTCGGCGACGTCGCGGAGATCCTCGCGGAGACGGGCCTTGCGCCGCAGCTGCTCCAGCTGGAACTGACCGAATCGGCGGTGATGGGCTCGGCCGGACGGCCCCTGCAGGCCCTCCAGGCGCTCAGCGACATGGGGGTCCGCATCGCCATCGACGACTTCGGCACCGGCTACTCGAACCTGGCCTACCTCAGCCGGCTTCCGGTCTCGGTGCTGAAGCTGGACGGCTCCTTCGTCCGGGGCTTCCGCTACGACGACGGCGCGCACCCGAACCCGGCCGACGAGACCATCGTCGAGGCCCTGGTCCAGCTCGCGCACCGGCTGGGCCTCACGGTGACGGCGGAGTGCGTGGAGACCGCGGGCCAGGCGGCCCGCCTGCGCCGCGTCGGCTGCGACACGGGCCAGGGCTGGCTGTACTCCCGCGCGGTGGCTCCGGACGTCATCGCCCGCATGATCGGCCGCCGGGTGGAGGCCGGCCCGACCGCGGCCCCTCTGCCCGACGAGCCGGCCCCGCACCCGCTGGTCTGACCGGCGACGACGCCGGGAGGCCGGACCGCTCGGGGCGGGCCGGCCTTCGCCGTGCGGGTGGAGCGGTACGGATCAGCCGCTGACGACGTTGTCGTAGCGCAGGGCGACGTAGCCCGAGGCGGCGTGGCCGGCGATGCGGCCGTCGCTGCCGCCGTTGAGGTAGTCCTGGCCGCGCATCATGTCGTCGTTGGGGTTGGACTCGTGGATGTACGAGAACTTCCCGGCGCCCTTGTCGATCCACTTCTCGAAGAGCACCACGTGCCCGCTGGAGGTGTTCAGCGCATCACCGGGCTGGAGGTCGGACTTGGAGATGGTGGTGCTCACGCTCGGCAGGCTGGCGGTCGTGTAGCTGCTGGCGGCGTGCCAGGCCATGGAGATGAAGCCCGAGCAGTCGGTGCGGTAGGTGTGGTCGCCGTCCGGGTCGGAGGCGTACGCGCTCTGGCTGTAGGGGATGTCGCGGCCCAGCCAGTTCACGGCGCGGCTCATGATCTCGCTGCGGGTGATCTGGCCGCCCCTGGTGGAGGGGGTGGGGGTGGGCGGGGCCGGCGGGCGGTAGGTGCAGTCGCCCGCGAAGGCGGAGAGCAGGGTCTGGGTCCAGCCGCTCGCGTCGACCGGGTCGCCGGGGTGGTAGGCGATGTCGTCGCCCTTGCCGTCGGTCGGGTCGGCGTCGTGGTACCAGTACATGCCGCCGTTCGTCCGGCCGTAGTAGAGGCCGCCGCCGGGCGAGACCAGGCTGTCGACCGCCGACCACCCGCTGCCCTTGAGCTGCGAACTCTCCCAGTCGCCGACGCCGTTGATCTGGTACGAGAGCAGCCTGCCGTCCGCCGTGCTGGCGACGAGGACGTCGTCGCCGGCCGCGGCGAGGGTCTTGAGGACGAAGCCGTCGTCGATCACCACGTGCTTGGCGATGTGGTCGGGTCCGCTGGGCTTGGCCTGGGAGACGTTGTACCGGTGGAGCTGACCGTCGACGGTGCCGTAGAGGTGGCCCGCGCCGTCGTAGGTCATCTTGTCGAAGGTCCAGCCGCCGTCCCAGATCTTCGTGACCCCGGCCAGGGCCAGGGCGTTGTCGTTGGTCTGGATGTCGACGCGGTACAGCTCGCCTGCCGTCGAGGTGACCAGGACGGTGTTGAAGTTGAGGGTGGCCATGGCCTTCGGCGTGAAGCCGAGGTTCGCGCCGATCAGCGTCTTGACGCGGTCTCCGGTGTTCGGGGATATCGCCGTGTACGTGAGCCGTCCGTCGGGGAGGGTTCCGTAGACGGACACGTCGCCGCCGCAGATGGCGGCGGCCTGGGCCGGCGCCGAGGACACGGTGACCAGGCCGGCGGTGGTGGCACCGACGGCGAGGGCGGCGGCGAGGCGGCGCTTGAGGGACGACGAGAGCATGGGTGTCTCCGGTTCGGGGCAGCCCGGACGTACGCGCGTCGGGCTGGAGGAAGTCGGGAAGGAAGGGTCGGTACGGCGCGGCGGGAACTGCGGCTCAGTACCAGTTGTTGTTCAGGAAGTGGTTCCAGGCGCCGCAGGGCGTGCCGTAGCGGCCGTCGATGTAGGACAGGCCCCACTTGATCTGCGTGACGGGGTTGGTGCGCCAGTCGTCGCCGAAGGCGTCCATCTTGGAGCCGGGCAGTGCCTGCGGGATGCCGTAGGCGGTGGAGTTCGGGTTGTCGGCCCAGTAGCGCCAGCCGCTCTCCTTGTCCCACAGCTGCTCCAGGCAGTTCCACTGGGTGGAGCTGTTCCAGGCGCCGCCGTCGTGCTTGTTCATCAGGTCGCGCCCGGCCGCCTTCACCGCGGGGATGTCCCGGCCGTCGAGCGGGTCCGCGGTGGTGGTGCAGTGGAAGGTCGCCGGCTGTGCGGAGAGCAACTGCTGGGTCCAGCCGCCCGTGTTGACGGGGCTGTCGTTGTGGTGGGCGATGTCGGTGCCCGAGCCGTCGGCCGGGTCGGCGTCCTTGTACCAGTACATGGCGCCGGTGGTGGCGATCCGGCCGTAGTAGAGGCCGCCGCCGGGTGAGACGACCTGGTCGAAGGCGGACCAGCCGGAGGACTTGAGGTCGTCGCGGTCCCAGCTGCCGTCACCGTTGATCTTGTACGAGTGCAGGGCGCCGGCCGAAGTGGTCGCCAGGAGCCGGTCGTCCCCGGCGGCCGTGAGGGTCTTCAGGACGAAACCGGTGCCGATCTCCTTGCGCTGCCCGATGTGCGCCGAGCCGGTCGGCTTGGGCTGGGAGACCAGGTACTGCAGCAGCATGCCCCCGGCCGTGCCGTACAGGTGGCCGTGACCGTCGTAGGTGAGCTTGTCGTGGGTCCAGCCGCTGTCGAAGAGCTTGACGGGCGGGCGCTCCAGGACGAGCGAGGTGTTGTTGGTGAGCACGTCGAGGCGGTAGAGCGCGCCGGTCGTCGAGGTGACGAGGACGGTGTTGAAGTTCAGGGTGGCCATGGCCTTGGGCTCGAAGCCCAGGTCGGCCCCGACGAGCACCTTCTTCAGGTCGCCGGTGGCGGGCGTGATGGTGCTGAAGGTGAACCGGCCGTCGGGGAGGACGCCGTAGAGGGACGCGGTACCGCTGCACGTGGTCGCGGCCTGCGCCGCGGGGGCGGCGGCGACCGCGGCGGCGGTGAGCAGTCCGGCTCCGAGGGCGCTGGACAGGGCGGCGGCCGCGGTCGTGCGGGCGGCCCGGCGGAGGGTGGTGGTCACGGTGTTCCTTCGTGAGGGCGTCAGCGGTGTGGTTCGGCGGCGCGGTAGCCGTGGGCGCGCAGGGGGCCGCGGGCGCCGGAGAGGAGGGCGCGGGCCTGGTCCAGGGCGGCGGCCTCGGTGGCGGCACGCAGGAAGAGGTAGAGGTCGACGCCGTGGTCGGCGGCCTTGGCCCGTACGTGCTCCAACCCGTGTGCGGCCTCGGCGTGGGCCCAGATCAGATCGGAGAGGAGCGCGAGCCCGCCGCGGCGGTGGTCGGGATCCTGGCGCGGGCCGGAGAGGGCAGCCCGGACGACGCGCACGGGGGCTAGTCCCAGTTGATGCTGCCGGCGGCGCCCGCCGGGAGCGCGTCTGCGCCGATGCCGGCGACGCTGGTGCGGCTGCCTTCGGCGGGAGCGACCGTGACGGTGACGGCGGCGGCGCAGAGTGCGGCGAAGGCGGCGGCGGCAGCGGCGAGGCGGGCGGTGCGGGACATGGTTTCCCCCGAGGTCAGGTGCTGGTGGTGGTCCGGGCGGTGCGGTGTGCTGCGCGCTGTACCGGATCGTCCTTGAGGCTCTGGCCCGAGCCGGGGGCTCTTGCCCCCGCCGTTCCGGTGATCACCATGTTGCTGCCCGGGCGGGCGGTGAAGAAGGGTTTCCACCTGGCACCAAAAGGCCTGGCACCTTGGTGCCAGGCATCGCCTACGATCACGGTGGCGGCGGCCCGCCGGGGCGGCCGAAGTAGCGCTGGGGGGCGTGGACTTGCTGCAGGCATTGGGTCTCGGGGCCGAGGTGGAAACCGTGTACCGGGGGATGCTGGCCGACCCGTCGGGCGGGGTCGCCGAGCTGGCCGCCCGTCTCGGCCTCACCGAGGCGCAGGTACGCGACGGCTTGGACCGGCTGGTCGACCTGGACCTGCTGAGACCGTCCCGCGACTGTCCGGGCGCCCTGCGGGCGGTCCGGCCGGAGCTGGGCCTGGAGCTGCTGCTGCGCCGCCAGGAGGAGGAACTCGCCCGGCAGCAGGAGGAGCTGGCCCGCAGCAAGGCGGCGGCGGCACAGGTCGTGTCCGAGTTCGCGGAGCTGCGCCCGAACACCGAAGTCGACGGCGCGGAACGCCTGGTGGGCATGGACGCCATCCAGAGCCGGCTCGAACAGCTCGCCCACGGGCTGGAGCGCGAGTGTTTGGCGATCCTGCCGGGCGGCGCCCTGTCCGAGGCCAGCCTGGAGTCCTCCCGGCCCCTCGACGAGCGGGCGCTGGGCCGCGGCATCGAGATGCGCTCGGTCTACCAGGACAGCGCCCGCAACGATCCGGCGACCCTGGCCTACGCCCGCTGGCTCACCGAGCAGGGCGGCCAGGTCCGCACGAGCCCGCTGCTGCCGCCGCGCCTGCTGGTCTTCGACCGCACGGTGGCCGTCGTCCCGATCGACCCCGCGAACTCACGCCTGGGCGCCCTGTGCACGAGCGCTCCGGGGATCGTGGCGTCCCTGGTCACCCTGTTCGAGCAGACGTGGCAGGCGGCCGTACCGCTGGGCGCGGACCGGGGCCGTACGGACGGCTCCCGCCCGAGCGCGGCCGAACTGGAGCTGCTGAAGCTGCTGGCCTCCGGCATGACCGACGAAGCCGCCGGCAAGCGGCTCGGGGTGTCGCTGCGCACCGTCCGACGGCAGATGTCCGCACTGATGGAACGCCTCCACGCCACGAGCCGCTTCGAAGCGGGCCTCAAGGCGGCCCAGCAGGGCTGGCTGTGAGTCAGACGCTCCGGACGAAGGCGGCGAAGGCCTCCGCCCCGACGGTGAAGGCGGGCCCGTCGGGATGCTTGGAGTCCCGCACCGCGACCCTGCCGGGCATGCCGTGGCTACCGCTGTACGAAGCCTTGCGCCATGCGGCTCTGCCGAGGGGCGCGCACTCGACGCAGTCCCCGCCGTTGGTGCTGCTGTAGGACGACTTACGCCACTGCACGCCCAGGTTCACACTGGTCCCCATAGCGTTCCTCCATTACGCGTGCGATCAGAAGGGCCGAATCCTCAGGTGAGAGGGCTGCGGCTTGCAATCGAGCGTATCCGAAGGAACGTTCCCTGATCACTTGCGGATTGGCGGTCATCCGGCCCGAGTCGTAGCTCTCGGTGTAGAAGAGATCCGGGTCGTTGTCGAAGCGCAGCAGGTTGAACGAGCCGGTCATGGCAGCGTGTTCACCGGCCGTGAAGGGCAGGACCTGGAGCTGGATCCAGGACCGGTCGGTGAACGTCAGCAGGTGCGCCAGCTGCTCCCGCATCACCTCTCGACCGCCGACGTTGCGGTGCAGCAGCGCCTCGTCCAGGACCACCAGCAGTACGGGTGGCACTGCGCGTGCGAGGATGCGCTGCCGATCCATGCGCGCCGCCACGATCTCGTCGACCCGCTCCGGGTACTCCACGCTGAGAAGGGCCTTCGCGTACGCCTCCGTCTGGAGCAGCCCGTAGACCACTTGCGCCTGGAAGGTGGAGATGAACGCGGCCCGCGCCTCCATCTCCGCATACGCCTGGAACCACGTCGGCAGGACGCTGCGCAGGACGAGGCCGACCAGGCGGGAGAAGTGACCGTCCGTACCGAGGGCGGCGTCCAGTCGTTCCGAGAAATCCCTGGTCGGGACGCGGCGGCCGTTTTCGACCATGCCGATCAGCGAGCCGGTGCAGAAGATGATCGCGCCCAGCTCGGCCTGCTTCAGGCCCGCCTCTTCTCTCAGGCGGCGCAGCTCGTAGCTGTAGTAGTCCAGCGGCGAGGCGCTGGGATCGATGTCGCGGGCCAGGACCATGGGACGGCACCCCCGAGCGGGAAACGGGCTTGTGGCCGAGCGTAACGACACCGCTGCGGCCCGGTGTCCGGAATTCGGCAACCATGTCACACACCTCCGCCCCGCCCCTGGGAGAGGGGACGGGGCGGGGGCGTCGCTCGGCGCGGGGTGGGGGGAGATCAGCAGGCGCCGAGGTCCTTCCAGACACCCCATTCACCGGTGGTGCCCGGCGTCTCGTTCTGCGTCCACCACTGGGCCCGGTACTTGCGGCCGTTGTGGGAGACCTCGTTGCCGGCGGTGTAGACCGTGCCCGCGACGTAGGCCGGGGTCGAGCCGCAGCCCGTGGTGGGCGGCGTCGTGGGAGGCGTCGTCGGCGGGGTGGTCGGCGGCGTCGTGGGAGGCGTGGTCGGCGGGACCGTGGTGCCGCCCAGGGCGTCGGAGATCTGGCCGAGCAGCGTGGCGTTGTTGTCCAGGCCGAGCAGGGAGTACATCATCGCGCCGGCCAGGCCGCGCTGCTTGCCGTAGTCGACCCGGGCCTGGATGGACTTCTGGTTCAGGCCGGTGAAGAACTCGCCGTCCTTGTAGAAGTACGAGGACTTCGACTGGTCGTCCCAGAAGGTGGTCGCCGCGTTGTCGACGATGCCGCCGAGCTCCTTGTAGTGCGCGATGCCCGCCTGCTGGCTGAGCGGTCGCGCGGCGGAGCCGCCGGTCGCGGTCTGGGCGAGGCCGTGGGTGGTGCCGGCCGGGACGCCCTTCCAGCCGCGGTAGTAGAACTCGTAGCCCAGCGTCAGCTTGTTGGCCGGGAAGCCGCCGGCGATGCCGTAGGCCGGATTGCCGTCGATCCAGGAGTCGATGGCATTGTCGATGCTGTACTTCTCGGTGCCCGGCGCGATCGGGTCGGTCGGGTCGGCCGCGGACGGGTACAGCGGCGACTGGTGGTACGTCGGCCCGTCGCCGTCCCAGGCGCCGTGCATGTCGTACGTCATGATGTTGGCGTAGTCCAAGTACTGGCCGATCTTGTCGGTCTCGATGTACTTGATCTTGTCCTGGCCGGCCGGCAGGGCCGCGGTCAGCATGTACTTCTTGCCGCCGGCGGCCGCGCCCTCGGCGTCGAGCTGCTTGCGGAACTCCTGGAGCAGCAGGGTGAAGTTCTGCTTGTCCTCGGGGCCGTAGTGGTTGCCGAGGTGGCCGCCGGCGGAGCCCGGGTACTCCCAGTCGATGTCGATGCCGTCGAAGATGCCGGCCGCGGTGCCGGGGCCGCCGAAGCCGCCCTCCACCGGGAGGTCGCCCTTGATGTACTGCTTGATGCAGGAGGCGACGAACTTCTTGCGGGAGGCGTCGGTCTTGGCGGCGTCGTGGAAGTACTTGGAGTACGTCCAGCCGCCGAGAGAGATGTTGATCTTCAGGTGGGGGTACTTGGCCTTCAGTTCCTTGAACTGGTTGAAGACGCCCACGATCGGCTGGTTCCACGTGTCGGCGACGCCGTCCACGCTGTCGGCCGCGCCGAAGGACTTCTGGTAGTCGGCGTAGGAGTCGCCCGCGCCGTCACCGGCGTTGGGGTTGTTGTCGTCGCCGGCCGCCTTGTTCGCCTCGAAGCAGGTGAGCTCGGTGGGGTGGATGTTGCCGAACGAGTAGTTGATGACGTCCAGCTTGCCCGCTATGCCCCGGGTGTCGAGGTGCTTGGGGTAGAAGGCGTTGCCGTACACGCTCCACTGGTCGTAGTAGGCGATACGGACGCCGCCCGCCGCCGCTCCGGTGGCGGTGCCGGCGGCCTGGGCCGTGCCGAGTCCCGCGAAGGAGGCAAGCGCTCCGGCTGCCAGCGCGGCCGTGGCGGCGGCCGCGACGAGGGGTTTACGGATGGGCATGAACTGCCTCCGGGGGGGTGGGAGGAGAGTGCGGAAGTTCAGGTGGAAGCAGTGATAGCGATCACCGCAACGCCCCGTCAATGGTTCGGACCAAAGAAGGACTAGACCACTCCCGACACATTTCCCCAAGTCAGAGACCTGAGCGCACATCAGAAACCGCCCGCCACCCCGGGTGACGAGCGGTTTAAGGTTCCCTTGAGACACGCTCCCGCAAGGTTTCGGCAAGGAACCAGCCAAACCCCGTTCTCACGCGGTCAGTCGGCGTCGGGTATCTCCGTCGGCATGCCGTACGCGTCCGCGACGAGCTCGTAGGAACGCAGCCGGGCCGCCCCGCTGTGCGCGTTGGCGGTCAGCATCAACTCGTCCGCGCCGGTGCGCTTCGCGAGGGCGTCGAGACCCTCGGCGACCGCGTCGGAGGTGCCGTGGACGATGTTCGCGAGCCAGCCGTCCACGAACTCCCGCTCCAGCGGGGTGTACGGGTACGCCGTCGCCTCCTCGGGCGTGGGCACCAGTCCCGGGCGCCCGGTGCGCAGCCGCAGCATCGACAGCGCGCCGGTGCGCACCTGGGCGCGCGCCTCCTCGTCGGTGTCGGCGGCGAGCGCCGAGACCCCGATGACGGCATAGGGGGCGTCGAGGACGGCCGAGGGCCGGAAGCTGCGGCGGTACAGGTCGAGCGCGGGCAGGGTGCCGGCGGCGGAGAAGTGGTGGGCGTAGGCGAACGGCAGCCCGAGCTCGCCGGCGAGCTGCGCGCTGAAGCCGGAGGAGCCGAGCAGCCACAGCGGCGGCCGGCCGGCCGGGCCCTGCACCGGTCCGGGGACGGCGTGGACACGGGCGTACGGGTGGCCGTCGGGGAAGTCGTCGTCGAGGAAGCGGGTCAGCTCGGCCAGCCGGCGCGGGAACTCGTCCGCGCCCTCTTCGAGGCGTCCGGGCCCGCGCAGCGCGGCGGCCGTGCGGCCGTCGGTGCCGGGGGCACGGCCGAGCCCGAGGTCGATCCGGCCCGGGGCGAGCGCCTCCAGGGTGCCGAACTGCTCGGCGACGGCGAGCGGGGCGTGGTTGGGCAGCATCACACCGCCGGAGCCGAGCCGGATGCGGGAGGTGTGCGCGGCGAGGTGGGCCAGGATCACGGCCGGTGAGGAGCTGGCGACGCCGGGCATGGAGTGGTGCTCGGCGACCCAGTGCCGGTGGTAGCCGCGGGACTCGGCGAGGCGGGCGATGGCCACGCTGGTGCGCAGGGATGCGCGTGCGGTGCTGCCGGCGCCGACGGTGACGAGGTCCAGGACGGACAGCGGTACGGGCGCCCGGCCGAGGGCGGCGCCCCGGATGCCGTTGCCGTTGCTGATGCCGTCGCCGTCGCGGTCCTGCTGCGCGGTCCTGCCCGCGCCTCCGGTGTCACTCATCGTCGCTCCCGTCCCGTTGTCCCCGTCCGCACGACGTCCGTGCGACACCGTACGAAGAACTCGAACCGTGAGCGGACGTGTCGCATTCCCGGTGTCACAGGGAAGCGCCCGTGACCTTGGCATATGCCATTGGCATAAATCCTGGCCGGCAGACGTGATCGAGCCATCAATCTCCCCAACAGGCGCTCCACATGCGCCTCTTGATGGCTATCGTGGTAGGGCAAGCGGTAACAACCTGCTAGGGGGAAACCGTGGCGCTGAAGCCCGAGCCGACCGCGCCGTTCCACTCGGTGCAGTACGCCCTGCGCGTGCTCGAAACGATCGCACGTCACACCGGTGGGGTGACCGACGTGCAGATCGCGCGTGAGACCGGCCTGCCCGCAGTGCACCTCGCCCCGATGCTGCTCATGCTGCGCCGGGAGGGATACGTCCTGCAGGTGGCGGACGGCGCCTACGCCATAGGGGACTCCCTCGTCCTGCTCGGGTCCGGCACCGACCGCCAGCAGGCTCTGACCGACAAGCTCCAGGAGACCCTCGACAGGCTGCGCGACTCGGTCGGCGCGGCCGTCTACATCAGCCGGTACGTGGACGGCGAGGTCAAGATCACGCAGTTCGCGGACAGCCCGCGCACCCCGAAGGTCCACGAGTGGGTCGACTTCCGGTCGGCCGCGCACGCCAGCGCGGTGGGCAAGTGCCTGCTGACGCAGCTCGACCTGAACGGGCGGCGCGACCACCTGTCCCGGCACAAGATCGCCCGGCTGACGTCGAAGACGATCGTGAACGAGCGGGTCCTCTTCTCCAAACTGGACTCCCAGCCGGCCACCGTCCCCATGCTGGACCTGCAGGAGTACGCCGTGGGCACGGTCTGCGCGGCGGTCCCGATCACGGCGGGCGCCTCGGTCGGCTGCCTGGCACTGTCGATGCCGGTCGAGCACGCGCACCGGCTGCGGGCCGCGGCCGACACCCTGAACCGGAAGGCCGCACCGCTGCTGCTGTCGCTCACGCTCTAGCGGAGCCGACAGGCCGGTGACCTCGGGTCGGCCCGGGCCCGGGCCCAGAAAACACTTCGGGCGGTTCCCGGTGAACCGGAAACCGCCCGAAGGACAGGTGCGCCGCCAGGGACTCGAACCCCGGACCCGCTGATTAAGAGTCAGCTGCTCTAACCAACTGAGCTAGCGGCGCCTGCTGACAGAGAAAATACTACCTGGTCCGCAGGGGTGCTCCAAACCACTAGCCGGGAAGCCTGAGGGGCGGTGCAGGCTCAGCGCTCAAGCAGGTCGAGGCGGCCCTGGGCCCGGTAGCGGGCCAGGAGGGTGTCGAGGGCCGGCCCGGTCAGGAGGGTGTAGCCGCCGGCCGGGGTGCGGTGCCAGACCGGGTCGGCGCAGCGGAAGCCGGCGCGGCGCAGGGCCACCCGGTGGACCTTGTTCGTCGCGGTGACGGGCATCTCCGGGACGACGCGGACGTAGCGCGGGGCCGCCTTGGTGCCCAGGTCCGGCTGGCAGGAGAGGAAGGCCTCGAAGGCCTCCGGGGAGAAGACAGCGCCGTCGCGGAGGGCGAGGGCCGCCATCACCTGGTCGCCGGCCACCTCGTCCGGGACGCCGTAGACGGCCGCCGCCGTCGCGTCCGGCCAGCGGGCCAGGATGTTCTCGATCACCGCCGCGGCGAGGTTCTCGCTGTCGACGCGGAGCCGGTCGTCGGTGCGGCCCGCGAAGTAGAGGAAGCCGGCGGGGTCGCGGAAGAAGAGGTCGCCCGTCCAGTACCAGCCGTCCCGGATGCGGTCGGCCTCCGCGTCCGGATTGCGCCAGTAGCCCTCGAAGAAGCTGCGGCCGCGGTTGACGAGCTCGCCGATCGCGGCGGAGCCGTTGAGCAGGCGGCCGTCCCCGTCCAGGAGTGCCGGCGGGCACTCCCGGCCCGTCTTCGGGTCGATCACGGCCAGGTCGTCCCCCGCGCCCGCCCGGCCCAGGGCACCCGGCGGCGTGTCCGGGGTGTGCTGGACGGAGGCGCCGCCCTCGGTGGCGCCGTAGCCCTCGACCAGGCGCACGCCGAAGCGTTCGGCGAAGCGGGCGGCATCCACGGCCCCGGCCTCGGTACCGAAGCCGAGGCGCAGGCGGTGCGAGCGGTCCTCGGGGCGCGGCTCGGTGGCCAGGAGGTACTGGATCGCACGGCCGACGTAGGTGAAGTACGTGGCCCCGTAGGCCCGTGCGTCGTCCAGGAACGCGGAGGCGGAGAAGCGGCGGCGCAGCGCCACCGCGGCGCCACCGACGAGGGCGGGCAGCCAGTCGGCGATGACGGCGTTGCCGTGGAAGAGGGGCATGCAGACGTAGTGCACGTCGGCCGGGCCGACGGAGAACCGGTGCGCCAGTGCCGCACCGGCGGCGGCGAGCCGGCCCTGGCTGCAGATGGCGGCCTTGGGGGCGCCGGTGGAGCCGGAGGTGAAGTAGAGGAGGAGGCGGGAGTCGGGGGCGGGGACGCGCAGGACGGCTTCGCCGGGCTTGGCGTCGGCGTACGGCGCGAGCAGGGCCGCGTACTCCTCGGTGCCGGTGACCAGGACGCGCACACCGGGCAGGTCCAGGCCGCGCAGCAGCGGCAGGTGGGCGGCCTCGGTGATCAGGAGCCGGCAGTCGGTGTGCAGGATGTCGCGGGCCAGCTCGGGGCCGCGCCGGGTCGGGTTGATCCCGGCGACGGCGGCCCCGGCGAGGGCCGCCGCGCCGAGCCAGAACGGGAACTCGGGGGTGTTGTCGAGCAGGACCCCGAGGTGCGGCTCGGCCCCGGCGGGCATGAGGTCCACGAGGAGCGCGGCGCGCGCGGCGGCTTCCCGGGCGGTCCGGTGGTGGCTGAGGACGTGCCGTTCGCCGTCCTCGTACATCAGGCCGGGCCGCGGGTCGCCCCAGGGGCGCGCGATGAGCTCCGCGACGGTTCCGGGTGCTGTCGTGGTCGTCCGCATGCCGCCGGAGGGTAGCTGACGTGTCGTCAGAACTGAACGTCCGAGCAGGCGTAGAAGGCCATCGGGGTGTCGTTCACGGTCCAGACCGCCAGGATCAGGTGCCGGCCGGTCCTGCCGCTCGGCATGGCGCCCTGGTGGACGGTGGTCATGGCGGGGCGGGCGCCGTTGTAGGCGACGGTGAGGAAGGGCTGGGGTTCGAGGTCGGCGCGGGTGAGGGCTTTGGTACCGGTCCAGCCGTTCTTGGTGACGTAGTACTTGAAGTCGGTGGTGGAGTGGTTGGCCGTGAACTGCCACCGGAAGGCGTAGCTCTGCCCGCTGGTGACCTTGGTGGTGGGCCAGGCGCCGCCGCGCGGGTTGTCGAGCTCGGCGAACTGCGGGAGGCCGCCGGAGCATATCCGGCCGTCGGCAGGGCCGGCGGCCGGGAAGCCCTTGAAGCCCTCGACACTCTGCGGCTCCCACTGGATCGCGCCGCAGTCGGAGACAGCCCTGTTGGCGCAGAGCTTCTGGCGGCTGATGGGGGTGTCGGTGTAGCCGTGACTACTGGCGGTGGGGGCGCCGATGAGGGTGACGCCGGCGACGAGGCCGAGGCCGAGGGCGGCGACACCGGCCCTTCCGGGCATGCGAATGGGACGCATGATGCTCCTTGAACGTGGGGGGAGTTCGGCTAGAGCGCGCGCGAGTTGGGGAGGGCGGGTCATTCAGGTCTAGACCAAGTTCCAGACTATGGACGGGAGTTGGCCATGTCCATACCAATGGGGGAACGGGTGGTCCGGTCGCTTCCGGCCACCCGTTCCCGTTGCGGTGCGTGTCCGATGTGCCCGCCTACTCGGTGCGCCCCGTGCAGAAGGCGACCGTGAGGTCCTTCACCAGGGCCTTGCGCTCGTAGTCGTCGAGTTCGACGAGACCGCGGGAGGTCAGGCGGTGCACGGTGTCGTCCACGGCGTCCACCACCGAGGTCAGCACGGCGTCCCGGTGCTTGGCGTCGATCGCGGCGACCCGGCGGCGGCGCATGGCCTCGGCCACCTCGGGTGCGTACTCGATGCGCGTCGGCTGGGCCGAGAACACGTCGATCCCGACCGCCTCGGTCTCGGCAGCCAGCATCCGGGTCAGCGCGTCGCCGACGGCCTCGGCGTCGCGCAGGCTCGGCGCGTCCTCGTGGAAGGCGTCCGCGGGGAGCTGGGACAGGACCCGGGCCATGGCCGACTCGACCTGCTCGGCGAGGTACTCGGTGTGGTCCGCGACGGCGAGCGTGGCCCGGGCGGTGTCCTTGACCTGCCAGACCACCTGGACGACCACCTGGAGGGCGAGGCCGCCGGAGTCGACGGCGGGCATCGGGTCGCTGCGCCAGTGGCGCAGGCGTACGTCGACCCGGCGGCGCAGCAGGAGCGGGCTGACCCAGGTCAGGCCGGTACGGCGGACGGTGCCCCGGTAGCGGCCGAAGAGGGTGAGCACCCACGCGTGGCCGGCCCGGGCCCGGCCGAGACCGCCGAGCGCCACGAGGGCGACGATGCCGAGGAAGGCGAGCGGTGGCCAGTGCACGGCGTGCAGGCCGCGGTAGGCGCGGGGGGCCGCGCCGAAGGCGGCGAGGAGGGGGGCGGGGACGACGCCGGCCCGCCAGAGCACGGCGGTGCAGCCGGCGAGGGCGAGGCCTCCGACGGCGACGCCGACCCAGCCGGGCAGCACGGGGCCGCGGTGCTCGCGCAACCGGTCGTCGCCGCGGGGCACCCGGCGGCCGGGGGCGGCTGCCCGGCGGGGCCGGGCGGGGAGGCCGTCGGCCGGGGCGGTGGCCTTGGTGTGGATCCGGGCCGAAGTCGCAGCCGGGGCCGGGGCGGGCGCGTCGGCGTGGAACGGGAAGTGCACGGGCACCTCGGTGACGGCGGTGCCGCGGTGCGGGGCGGTGACCTTCGGCAGGTCCAGCGTGTCGTCGTCCTCCTCCGCCGTGCCCATGCCGCGTGCCACCGCCAGGGCGACGATGTCGGCCACCCCGGGGCCGGGCACGCCGGAGTTCGGGAGGTCCGGACCGCCGGTCCCGGAGTCGGACTCGCACTCGGACTGCTCCCGGGCAGCGGGCACCGTCGGCTCGACACCGTGCGGTACGGGCGCGGCCGGCGCGCCGGTGCCGTATCCCGCCGGCCTCAGTTCCCGCTCCGCCGCCCGGCCCGGCGCCGGAACCTCACCGGCCGGCGCCGGGACCACGGCGGGCGCGTCCTGCGCCGGCGCAGCCGGCGCGGCATACGGGCCGGGCGGAACGGGCCGCCGGGGCTGCACCGCGGCGGCACCCGCGCGTGCCTCGCCCTCGACCGGCTCCGCCACGGGCGCCGGGCCGAGGCCGGGCCCGGCCTCGGCCCCCTGCGACCCTCCTGCGACGCCGTCCGCATTCCCGGCCGGGGATGCGGCGCGCGACCCGGCCGGGGAGGGAACGGCGTCCGGCGTGCGGGCAGGGGCCCCCGCACGGGACGGAACCCGACCGGTCGACGCGGATGCGCCGCGCGCTGCCGGGCCGCACCAGGCCGGGACGTCCAACTCGGCACCGGCCCCGTCCGGCGCCTGCGGCGCGGCGCGGCGACCCTCCACGGAGGGCGAAGCCGCCCCGGCCGGGGTCGAGGCGGCGGGGGGCGCGGAGGCGGCGACCCGTTCGGCCCCGTCCACCGGCCCCGCCGCAGACGACGGCACGACCTCCCGGCCCGGCGCCTGCGGCGCAGCGCGCAGGTCTCCCGCGAGCGGCGCACGCTCCCCGGCGGGCGCCGGCGAGGCGTCCGGCACGGAGGCCGGAACCTCGGGGGCACCGGCACGGGAGCCGGCCCGGCCCGTCGAAGCGGACGCGGCGCGCGGCCCAGGTGCCGCTGCCGGGCCGCACCAGGCCGGGACGTCCAGCTCGGCACCGGCCCCGGCCTCGTCCTGCGGCGCGGCGCACCGGTCTGCCGCGAGGGGCGCAACCTCCCCGGCGGGTGCCGGGACGGCACGCAGAACCGAGGCCGGGGCGGCCTCCGGGGCTCCCGCCGAAGACGCATCCCGATCCGTCGACGCCCTCACGGCGGGCGCGGCAGCGGCAGCCGGCTCCGGGGCCGCCACCCCGGGCAGAGCTCGACCGGAACGGGCGGCGTCGGCGGGGGCGAACTGCGGAGCACTCGCCCCCGGCAGCGCCCCGCCGGTCGGCGCCGGGGTGGTGGGGTCCGGCGGGGGTGGGAGGCGGAGGGAGAGGGTGGGGGTCGTGGTGGCCCAGCCGAAGGTGGTCGGGGCGGGTGCGGGGGCGGCCGGGACGCGGAGGGTGCCCGTCGTCGTCGTGGTGCGCGTGGGGTACATCGTTACCTCCGTCATGCGAACAGCCGGCGCCAGGTTTCCGGGCCCGGGTAGCCGTTGGCCGCGGCGCCCCGCCAGCCCTGCGCGCGCTGGAAGGCCTCGACGTTGCGGCGGTCCGCCTCGCCCCAGCGGGCGCCCGGGCCCGATGTGTAGTGCTTGCCGAAGCCCTTCTTCACCAGCTGCCGGCCGAGGGCCTCGACGGCCGGGTGGGACTGGCCCGGGCGGAACACCGACGCCCCGGGCCAGGCCCGTACGCCGCCCGGCCCGGGCGCCCCGCCCACCGTCGGCGGGATGTTCCTGCCCTGCTTGTCGACGAGCAGGCGCCAGGTGTGCGCGCCGGGGACGCCGTCGGCGTCGGCGCCCGTCCAGCCCTGGGCCCGCTGGAAGGCCTGGGTGGCCAGCCGGTCGTGGTCGCTCCACGTCCGGTCGGCGACCCCCTTGGGGTAGAAGCGGTACGCCCCGCGCTCGATCAGCATCCGGCCCAGCTGGGCGACGTGGTCGTTGGTCGCGCCCGGGGCGAACTTGTCCGCACCGGGGAAGGTCTTCGCGGCGTCGCCCGGCTTCGGTCCCGCCGGCGGTGCGGGGACGGTTCCCGGGGCCTCCGGGACGACGCCGCCCGCCACACCGTTGAACCGGTAGGGGACGTACTTCGCCGCGTTGGCCCAGTACCCGTAGGGCGTGGCCAGCTTCCGCGTCGTGGGCCGCGTCTGCTCGTAGGCGACGTAGTGCGTGCGCGTGCGGTCGACCCAGCCGCCGAAGAGGACCACGTGCGAGCCGTTGGTGGGGTCGGCCGGGTTGTGGAAGAGCAGCATGTCGCCGGGCAGCAGCTCGTCCTTGGTGATCCTGGTGGCGAACTTGTCGAGGCTGCCGGTCCACTCGTTCGAGCCGAGGTTCCAGGCCATGGAGACGTAGCCGGAGCAGTCCTGCCGGTATCCGTCCGTCCAGTAGGCGGACATGCTGTACGGGACCTGCGCGTCCAGCCACAGCTTCGCCCGGTTGATGATCGTCGTCCGGTCGATCCGCTTCACGGCGCCGGGCCGGCCGGGGGCCCCGGGGCTGCCCTGCTTGCCCTTCGGGCCGTGCAGCGGGGTCCGCCCGCCCTGCGGGCTGCCGGGGTCGTCGAGGGCGACCGGCCCGGTGGCCGGTGCGGTCAGGGCGACCGCGGTGGCGCCGCCACCGCCGAGGACCACACCGGCGGCGGTGGCGAGGACCAGCGCCCGCCGGGCGCCGCGCGCCGCGGGGTGCCCCCCGTCCCGGAGCGGTATGGCGCGGGCCCGGGCGAGGGCGCGCCGGCGCTCGGCGCATCCCCGGCACGCGCAGTCGCCCGCGGGCTCGTACTCCTCGAAGGCGGGCATCGGCATCTGCTCACGCGTCGGGGGCTGCATCGTCATGCGGTTCCGTCCACTCCCCTGCTGTTCCGGTGGTCGACCGGGGCCGCACCTGATAAAGCATCAGATGCGGTCGGCGCAGACATATCGTGCACGATAAACCGCTCAAACATGGGTTAATCGGACAAGGCGGGCGTGGCTGGTCACGAGCACCCACACAGGTGGGGTAGAGTTTTCCCTGTCAGCAAGCGCCGCTAGCTCAGTTGGTTAGAGCAGCTGACTCTTAATCAGCGGGTCCGGGGTTCGAGTCCCTGGCGGCGCACAGACGGAGGAAGCCCCTCACAGTGAAAGCTGTGAGGGGCTTCTTCGTTGCGCCGGGTGTCACGCCGCCGTGCCGGGGCGGACTCCGACGCCCGTCAGGTAGGCGGAGACCACCACGTTCGCCGTGTACGCCTTGGCCGCCTTGTCGTACGTTCCCCCGCAGGTCACGAGCCGCAGTTCCGCGCGGCCCGCGACCCGCGGACCGTACGCCTCGTGCGCGTCGAAGGCCGTGCGCTCGTAGACCCGTACGTCCTCGATCGTGAACTCGGCGACCGAACCGTCCGCCCGGACCACCCGCACGGCGTCACCCGGCTGGGCGGAACTCAGACCGTAGAAGACCGCCGGCTTGGAGCGCGTGTCCACGTGCCCCACCATCAGCGCCGTCCCCGCCGCGCCCGGCTGGACGCCCTGCCCCCACCAGCCCACCGTGCCCGGGCTGTCGTACGGCGGCGGATCGATCGCGCCGTCCTTGTCCAGGCCCCGCGGGACCACCGGGGCCTGGACGCCTATGGACGGCACGTCGACACGCTGCGGCGGGGACGCGGCGAGGGGGGCGTGCGCGGCCGGAAGGCCCGCGCCCACCGTCCCGCCGGCCCGACCGGGGGACGCGGCCGGCGCCACCGTCAGCTCACGACCCCACAGCCACAGGCCCAGCACCAACACCGACCAGGCCGCGAAGGTCAGCAGCCGACCGCCGGCGGAGGCCCTGGCGGCCTCGTCGTCCGTCCGCCACTCGCTCACGCGGCACCCGTCCCCTCACTCACCGCTGCGGCGGCGGCGCAGCGTCAGCGCCCGGCCCGCGACCGCCAGCGTGGCCACCGCGGCGAGCACCGCGCCGACCAGCGTGTGCGGCATGCCGGGGCCGCCGCCGTCGTGCTCCTTCTTCGCCGCGGTGACCAGGCCGGGGGCCTGTGCGGGCCGGTCCGCCATACCGCCGCCGCCGGCGTGGACCGGCCAGATCGGGGAGGCGTGGTGGGAGGGGTGCCGGTAGGCGGACACCTGGACGGAACCGGTGAACTTCTCGTCGCCGTCGCAGTACACCCGGACGGCGTGCCGGCCGGGCGAGGCGTGCGAACTGATCATCGCGTCACCGTGGAGCGGGCTGTGGCGCCCGCCGTCCCGCCCGTAGAGGGCTGCGTCCGCCACGAAGACGGCGGACTTGGCCATTCCGCGGCTGCCCTCGCACCCGTGGACGCGCAGCTTGACCTGCGCCCCGGGGTGGGCCGGGCTCGGGTCGACGGTGATGCTGCCGCGGCCGCCGCGGTCCTCCTCGCCCGCGAGGGCGGTCGGCGCGGCCACCGCGGAGCAGGCCGCCAGGACGGCGGCGACGGTCGCGGTGCGGACAGCGATCGGAACACTGCGCATGGTGAACCTCCTCGACAAGGAGATTCACGCGCGGCACGCCGCCGCGCATCCGGAGCGGCGCCGTACGTGTCAGCCGTACGCCCCGAACGCAGTACGCGCGGACGGCCGCGGGGCCCGCCGACCGAGGCCCGTCAGACCAGGTCGACCAGGTCCGCGATCGAGGCGACCGTCTTGGTCGGGCGGTACGGGAACCTCTCGGTGTCCTGCTCGGTCGTCAGGCCGGTCAGGACGAGGAAGGTCTGCATGCCCGCCTCCAGACCGGCCAGCACGTCGGTGTCCATCCGGTCGCCGATCATCGCGCTGGTCTCGGAGTGCGCGCCGATGGCGTTGAGCCCGGTGCGCATCATCAGCGGGTTCGGCTTGCCCGCGAAGTACGGCTGCTTGCCGGTCGCCTTGGTGATCAGCGCGGCGACGGCGCCGGTGGCCGGGAGCGGGCCCTCGGTGGAGGGGCCGGTCTCGTCGGGGTTGGTGCAGATGAAGCGGGCGCCCGCGTTGATCAGGCGGACCGCCTTCGTCATCGCCTCGAAACTGTAGGTGCGGGTCTCGCCCAGGACCACGTAGTCGGGCTCGTGGTCCGTGAGGACGTAGCCGATGTCGTGCAGGGCGGTCGTCAGGCCGGCCTCGCCGATGACGTACGCCGTGCCGCCCGGGCGCTGGTCGTCCAGGAACTTCGCCGTGGCCAGGGCGGAGGTCCAGATGTTCTCGACGGGGACGGCCAGTCCCATGCGGGACAGCCGGGCCTGGAGGTCCCGGGGGGTGTAGATGGAGTTGTTGGTGAGCACCAGGAAGGGCTTGCCGGACTCGCGCAGCCGCTTGATGAAGGCATCCGCGCCCGGGATCGGGGTGCCCTCGTGGATGAGGACCCCGTCCATGTCGGTGAGCCACGATTCGATCGGCTTGCGCTCTGCCACTGGACTGCTCTCCGCTCTCGCGTGCCTGCGACCCCGACTTCTGGTCTGTACCACCTGTTTCTCCACCCTATCCGGGCCGGGCCGTGGACGGGAGGGACGTCCACGGCCCGGACTCCGGGGCGCCCTGGCACCGCCCGGCCGATGGGGCGGGCGGCCGGGGCGGGGCCGGGGCGGGTCAGCCCAGACGGACGTCGTCGACGGTCCAGAACCAGTTGTTGTCGCCGCTGTAGCGGAAGCGGACCTGGACGTCGGTGGCGCCGGCCGGGACCTGGAGGTTCAGGGACTCCGCCTTGGCCAGGGCGTCGGCGGTGTAGGTCTTCACCACCGCCGGGGCGGCGCCGTTGTAGGAGACGAGGACCTGGGCGGTCTGGCCGGCCTCGTGGCGGTAGTGCGTACGGAAGGCGAGGGTGCGGGTACTGCCGCCCGTGACCGGCCACTTGGGGGTGACGAGGGTGGAGTCGAAGGTGCCGGTGTGGGCCTTGTCGTCCCACTCGTCGGAGTCGGCGACGGCGAAGACGTCACGGGAGCGCACGTTCAGCTCGCGCCACTGGTCGCGCTGCGACTGGGTCCAGAACTCGTCGGTCGCGAAGGCCCACCCGGCCCATTCGGTGACGCCACCCGTGCCCATCCGGGAGTTGTCGACGGACCAGCCGGCCGGCGGGGTGTGCGTGAAGCCCTTCACATCGGCCGGGATGCCCGTCTCGTCCACGCGGCCCCGCAGGGCGGGGCGTACGGTGTCGAACGGGTCGGCGTCCGGGGCGCCGAGCGGGACTCCGTCGAGGCCGGCGGTGCTGACGCCGACCTGGGCGAGGACGGTCGCGGCCACGTCGGACAGCTTGACGTCGTCGCGGACCGAACCGGCCGGGATTCCAGCGCCCTTGGCGATCACGAAGGTGCTCCGCTCGGCGAGGGTCGAGCCCCCGTGGCCGCCGGAGGGGACGTGGCCGTGGTCGGTGGTGACCAGGATCTTCCAGTTCTCCTGGCCGTACGTCGGGCGGTTCCGCACCGCGGTGAGGAGCTGCCCGACCAGGGCGTCGACCCGGCCGACGGCGTCGAGGTACTGCTGACTGGCGGCACCGTGGGAGTGCCCGGCGGCGTCGATCTCGCCGAGGTAGACGAAGGCGGCATCCGGGTTCCGGTCGCGCAGTTCGGCTGCGGCCGCGGCGGCGATCTTCGGGTCCTCGTTGCGGTAGCCGTCGCGGTCGCCCTTGAGGGAGAGGCGCTTGTCGACCTTGGCGGAGAAGATCGGTCCGTTCTGGTCGGTGGAGGTGATGGGCTCCCAGTCGGCGGCCGCGTAGGTGTTGAGCGTCGGCCGGGCGTTCTCGATCCGGGTGAGGAAGTCGGGGTGGGCGGCGTAGTTCTTGCCAATGAAGGAGTTGTCCTTCACCCCGTGCCGGTCGGGCCAGACCCCGGTCGCGACGGTGGACCAGCCGGGGCCCGAGGAGGTGGCGGCCATCGGGCTCGCGTACAGGGTGCTGCGGGCGGTCAGCCCCTGGGCCATCAGGCCCTTCAGGTGGGGGGCGTCGGCGGCTCGGACGCGGTCGAGGACCGCACCGTCGACACCGATGACGAGGACCTTGCCGGTGAGGGCGGCGGCGGTCGCGAGGTGGGTGCCGAGGGCGGTGGCGAGCAGGGCGGTGGCGGTGGCGGCCACGGCGAGGGTGCGTCCGACGGGGGTGCGTCCGACGGGAACGGCTGGGGACACGAACTCCTCCGGGAGTGGTCGTGGAAGGCGCTGGGGACATGCGCCGGGCCCGGACCGAGGGTGCGGTCCTCGGTCCAGACCCGTTATGCAGGGAAGACTCTGCCGGTCCCGGGTGACCGGGAAGCGACCGGTCAGCTTCCGGTGGCCGACTTCCACGCGTCGACGTACGCGGTGAAGTTCTTGTCGATGTCGGCCCAGTCCGGCTCGAAGACCTCCACTCCGCTCATGAGCCTGGTGAGTTCGACGGCGTTGGCGTCGGTGGGCTTGACGTCCGTACGGGCCGGGAAGCCGCCGCCCACCTCACTGACCAGCCTCTGCGCCTCTTCGCCGAGCAGGTGGTCGAGGAGCTTCCTGCCGTTCTCGGCGTGCGGGGCCTTGTCGACCAGGCCCGCCGCGTAGGGCAGGGCGAAGGTGGTGGGCCTGCCGCCTTGTCTCGCGGGGAACCAGATGCCCAGGTTCGGCATGGACTTGGACTGCGCGAAGTTCATCTGGACGTCGCCGTTGGCGACGAGCAGCTCGCCCTTGTCGGTCTTCGGCGCGAGCTTGCTGGTGGAGGAGGACGGGCCGACGTTGTTGGCCTGGAGCTTCTTCAGGTAGTCCATCGCCGGCTCCTTGCCGCCGAAGTCGTGCATGGCCTTGATGAGGACGGCGGTGCCGTCGCCCGCGACACCGGGGGTGGAGTACTGGAGCCTGCCCTTGTAGCGGGCGTCCAGGAGCTCCTCCCAGGTCCTGGGGGCCTCGGGAAGCTCCTTCTTGTTGTGGACGAAGCCGAAGTAGTTGTTGACGACCGAGGTCCACTTCCCCTCGGTGGACTTGTCCGCGCCGTTGACCTGGTCGGCGCCCCGGGGGACATAGGACTGGAGCAGCCCCTTGCCGTCGGCCTGCTGGATGAAGGGCGGCAGGGTGATCAGTACGTCCGCCTGGGTGTTGGTCCTCTCGCGGACGGCGCGCTGCACCATCTCGCCGGAGCCGCCTTCGACGTACTTGACCTCGATGCCGGTCTTCCTGGTGAAGTCGGCGAAGACCCGGTCGTACCAGCCGTCGCCCTTCTCGCCCTTGAGGCCGTCCGCGCTGTAGACGGTGACGACCTTCTCGGCGGCCCTGGAGTCCGCCGCGGAGGAGCCGCCGCAGGCGGTCAGGGAGACGGTGAGGGCGAGGCTGCCGGTGACGGCGCCGGCGGTGCGCAGGACGAGCGTTCTGGGCATGGAACTTCCTTACGGGGAAGGGGGGTCGGCGGGTATCAGCGGTACGAGGCCCTGGTGCGGACGCGGGAGACGGCCAGCAGCACCAGCAGGGTGGCGGCCATCAGGACCACGGCGACGGCGGAGCCGCTGAAGAGCGAACCGCGGTCGGTGGCGGTGAAGACGCGGACCGGCAGGGGCATCCAGTCCGGCGGGTAGAGCATCATCGTGGCGCTCAGCTCGCCCATGGACAGGGCGAAGCAGAGGCCGGCCGCGGCCGTGAGGGACGGCAGCAGCAGGGGCAGCCGGACCCGCCACAGGACGTACGCGGGGC
Organism: Streptomyces sp. NRRL F-2664; assembly: GCF_000719345.1. GTDB lineage: Bacteria > Actinomycetota > Actinomycetes > Streptomycetales > Streptomycetaceae > Streptomyces. The sequence goes on along the minus strand of NZ_JOFX01000002.1, from coordinate 64,474 downwards.
GGGCGCCCAGGGAGGCGGCCGCCTGCTCGTAGGCGGGGTCGAGGCGGACGATCGCCGCCGAGACCGACTGGTGGGCGAACGCGGTGACGAGGACGGTGTGTGCGAGGACGACGATGGAGCCGGTGCCGTTGAGCAGGACGGGCGGGCGGCTGAACGCGACGAGCACGGCGAGGCCGACCACCACGGACGGCACGGCGACGGGCAGCACGAACAGCGCGTCGAGCAGGCGTCTGCCGCGTCGGCGCAGTGCGGCGCCGGCCAGCGCGGCCCAGGTGCCGAGGGTGAGCGCGAGGAGGCTCGCGGTGACGGCGGTGACCAGGCTGGTGGTGAGCGCCTGGAGGGATTCGCCGCGTACGGCGGCCGCGTAGTTCGCGGTGGTCGGGCCGGAGGGGAGGGCGCCGGACCAGTGGGTCGCGAAGGACGCCGCGACCACGACGAGCAGGGGAAGGGCGAAGAGGGGCAGGAAGAGGAGGCCGAAGAGGCACCATGCCGCCCAGCGGCCGGCCTTGCTATGCACCAGCACGTCTGCTCACCACCCGGTAGAGGCCGAACAGGCCGACGGAGATCGCGATGTTGACGACGGCGACCACGCAGGCGGCCGGATAGTCGGATTCGAGGATGGCCTTGCCGTAGATCAGCATCGGCAGGGTCGTGACGTCCTTGGCCCCGGTGAACAGGACGATCCCGAACTCGTTGAGGCACATGACGAGGACGAGGCTGCCGCCGGCGCCGAGGGCGGGGAGCGCCTCGGGCAGGATCACCTGCCGGACGATGCGGGCGGGGCGGGCGCCGAGGCCCGCGGCGACCTCCAGCTGGGCGGAGTCCAGTAGGGAGAAGGCGGCGAGGAGGGGGCGGATCACAAAGGGCGTGAAGTAGGTGATCTCCGCGAGCAGGACGCCCCAGGGGGTGGCCAGGAAGCGGAAGGGCCCTTCGGCGGCGCCGGTGAGCTCGGTGACGAGGCCGTTGGCCATACCGACGGTGCCGTAGACGAAGAGGAGGGCGAGGGTGATGAGGAAGGAGGGGAAGGAGAGGAAGACGTCGATGGACTTCGCGACGGCCCGGGCCCCGGGGAAGGGCACGAAGGCGATGATCAGTGCGAGCGTGAACCCGAGGAGCAGGCAGCCGGCGGTGGCGCCCACGGCCAGCAGGACGGTGGTCCCCAGGGCGTCGAGGAAGGCGGGCGACGCGAAGACCCGGGCGTAGGCGTCGAAGGGGCCGCCGCCACCGTCGGGGGTGAGGGACTGCTGCACGACGAGCGCGAGCGGATGGAGGAACAGCACCGCGAGCACGGCGACGGGCGGCAGCGCCCATACGCTGCGCGGCACCACCCATCCCTTCCACCCCCCGCCGACACCCACCACCCCCGGGCCGGAGCCCCGCCCTCCCAGCCCCGCCGGCGTTTGAGGCGCGGGGCCCGGGGCGGAGCCCCGATCATGCAGCCCCGCCGGCGCTTGAGGCGCGGGGCCCGGGGCGGAGCCCCGATCCTCCGGCGGGAGGGGCGGCAGGGCTCGCCGCGAGGCGTCAGGCACGGGCCACCCCCGCAGCGAGCAGAACCGCGTCCCGCGGCTCGAAGTGCAGCGTGACCCGGTCCCCCAGCGCGGGCGTCTCCCGCAGCTCGGGGAGGTCCGCCTTCACCCGGTGGCCGGCGACATCGACGTACAGGCGGTGCGTCGAGCCCCGCCACTGCACTTCGGCGATGGTGCCGCTCAGCGCGTTCGGGCCGGCGCCGAGGCCGAGCAGGTGCGGGCGTACGCACAGGGTCGCGGTGGAGCCCGGCGCCGCCCTCCCGCGGTCGAGCGCCAGCGTGCGGCCCTCGAAGACCGCGCCGCTCTCGGCCACCGTGACGGGCAGCAGGTTGGCGTTGCCGACGAAGGACGCGGTGAACTCGGTGCGCGGAGCCCGGTACAGCTCCTGCGGAGTGCCGCAGTCCTGGAGTCGGGCCCGGTCCATGACGGCGATCCGGTCGGCGAGCGTGAGCGCCTCCACCTGGTCGTGGGTGACGTACAGGATGGACACGTCGGGCAGTTCGCGGTGCAGCCGGGCCAGTTCGGCGAGCATCCCGGAGCGCAGCTGCGCGTCGAGGGCGGAGAGCGGCTCGTCCAGCAGGAGCACACCGGGGCGGATGGCGAGGGCGCGGGCGATGGCGACGCGCTGCTGCTGGCCGCCGGACAGCTCGCGCGGGTAGCGCCGGGCGTAGGCGGCCATGCCCGTCAGCTCCAGGGCCTCGATCACCCGGCCGGGTATGCCGGCCTTCGGTGCCTTCTGGGCCTTGAGGCCGAAGGCGACGTTGTCCTCGACCCGCATGTGCGGGAAGAGCGCGTACTGCTGCACGACCATGCCGATGCCGCGCTTGTGCGGCGGGAGCGCGGTGACGTCCCGGCCGCCGATGAGGACCCGGCCCGCGACGGGCCGTACGAAGCCGGCGACGGCGCGCAGGGCGGTGGTCTTGCCCGAGCCGGAGGGGCCGAGGAGTGCCATCACCTCGCCCGGTTCGACGGTGAGGTCCAGGCGGTCCAGGACGGTGCTGCCGTCGTAGGCCACGCTGACCCCGTCGAAGCGGATGCCGCTCACGCCGACTCCAGGAGGAGGTCGGGGAGCGCGGCGACGGAGTCCAGGACGTGGGTCGCGCCGTTGCGGACCAGTGTCGCGCGGTCGTGCGCGCCGGTGAGGACGCCCGCCACGGTCCCGGCGCCGGCGCGCTGCCCGCTGAGCATGTCGTAGGCGGTGTCGCCGACCACGACGACGTCGCGGACGTCGGCCACGGCGCCGGTGCGCAGGAACGCGGTCAGCACCATGTCGGGGCAGGGCCGGCCGCGGCCGCCCGCGTCGGCGGGGCAGAGGGTCAGGTCGGCCAGGCCCTGCCAGCCGAGGGCGTCGAGGACGGCGTCCTGGGTGACGCGGGCGAAGCCGGTGGTCAGGGCGACCGTCCGGCCCTCGGCGCGAAGCTTCTCGATCGCGGCGCGGGCGCCGGGGACCGCGGTGACGAGCCCTGCGTCGACAAGTTCTCCGTACGCCTCCTCGAAGGCCGCGTTGGCGCGCCGGGCGAGCTCCTCCGTACCGAAGAGGTGGCGGAAGACGGAGATCTTGGACTCGCCCATGGTGTCGAGCACGTACTGGAGCTTCTCGGCGTGGTCGGGGCTTCCGGGCGCTACGCCGAGGTGCTCGGCGGCCCGTTCGAAGGCGCGCTCGACGAGGCCGCCGTCGGCGACGGTGGTGCCGGCCATGTCGAGGACGACCAGCTGGCCGGTGCCGGTGGGGGTGGGGGTCCCGGTGGACCCGGGGCCGTGGGTGGTGTCGGGGGTGTTGGTGGTGTCGGTCATCAGACTTACCAGCCCAGTTCGTTCGCGGTGGTCTCGGCGATGGCGGGCGCGCACGTCATGCCGCGCCCACCGGGCCCGGTCACCAGCCAGACGCCGTCGGCGACCTGCTGGCGGTGGACGACGCGGGAGGTGTCGGTGCACTGCGCGTACACGCCCGCCCAGCGGTGCCTGATCTTCGGCAGGGGGCGGCCCAGGAAGGACTCGACCACCTCGGTGAGGTGCTCGTAGGGATCTTCGAGCGTGTCGAAGGCGAAGGGGTGCTCGTACGCGTGGGTGTCACCGATGGTCAATGCGCCGTCGTGGCGCTGGACCATCAGCAGTTGCATCCTGTGCGCGGCGGCGGTGGCCGCCTGCGCCTGTGCGGCGTTCAGTTCGTCGAGTGCGGCGGACCGGTAGGCGGGGTAGTAGCGGAAGCTGTCGGCGTCCGCGACGGAGGTGGTGAGCGCCTCGCCGAGCGGGGCGGTCTGCATCATCTGCAGGCGGACCCGGCGCACGGGCAGGTCGGGGGCCAGTTCGCGGACCAGCCCGGAGAGCCAGGCTCCGGTGGCGAGGACCACCGCGTCGCCCCGGTGGACGTCGCCGTGGTCGTCGCGGACGGCGCCGGGGCCGGTGACCTCGCGGACCTCGCGGCCGGGGAGGAAGGTGTAGCGGCCGGCCGCCCGGGTGGTCAGGGCCTGGCGCAGGTGCAGTTGGGCGGTGCGCGGTTCGACGGCCGCGTCGCGCTCGCACCACAGGGCGGCCTCGAAGGCGCCGCGCAGTGCCGGGTTGACCGTACGGGCCTGCTGGGCATCGAGCAGCTCGAAGCCGCGGGCCGCGGCGTCCGGGCGGGCGAGGGCCGCCTCGGCGACGGCGTACTCGCGGGCGGTGCGGACCGGTGTCAGGGAGCCGATCGCCCGGAAGCCCACGCCGGGCACCTCGGCGCCGATGCGCTCCCACAGCTCGCGGGCCCGCAGGGCTGTGTCGAGCTCCTCTCCCCCGGCCCGTCCGCTGACCCAGATCTGGCCGAAATTGCGCAGTGACGCGCCGCGGGCCTCGGCCTCCCGCTCGATCTGGACGACCTGGTGGCCGCGTTCGACTGCTTGCCAGGCGTGCATGGTGCCGACCACGCCGCCTCCGACGACTATGACTCTCACGCCGCCAACGGTGGGCGCGGACCGTGGCTCCGAAGGATCGGCGCGGCGACTCGTCGGTGAACAGCCCCCGACGTTTGGACCAGACCCGTTACCTTTCCGTGACTGCAATGCGCACCTTTTCGGTCGTTCCGGGTGGTTTGCTGCTGGACTACTCGGCCGCGAGACGGGCCGTGAAACTGAACCGGTCGCCACGGTAGAGCGAACGCACCCGTTCCAGCGGCCGACCGTCCTGGTCCCGCGAGAAGCGGTGGATGAGCAGCATGGGCAGGGCCGGCGGCGTGCCGATCAGCAGGGCCTCACGGGGTGTGGCGAGCACGGTCTCCAGCTTCTCGTCGGCCTCCCCGAAGGAGATGCCGAGGCTGTCGCGCAGGTAGCCGTAGAAGGAGGAGTCCGGCGTGAAATCGATGTCCAGGCGGGGTGCCCGGGCCACCCGGACGTACGTGCTCTCCAGGCCGACGCGCTCGTCGTCCGCGAGCAGGACCCGTTCCAGGTGCCAGACGGGCTCGCCCGGCTCGGCCCCGATGCCGGGGGCGAGGTCGGGCGGGCAGGGGAACTGCTCCAGTCCGATCAGCTGCCGGCCGGGGCGGCGGCCCTGGCGGCGTACGCCCTCGGTGTAGCTGGCGAGGGAGAGCGGCTGCTCCAGCTTGGGGCCGGCGACGACGGTCCCGCGGCCGGAGCGGCGCAGGCGGCCCTCCAGGAGCAGTTCGCGCAGGGCCTGCCGGACGGTCTCGCGGGACACCTCGTACCGCTCGGCCAGATCCCGTTCGGTGGGCAGCGTCCCGCCCTCGCCGAGGTCGTCGAGGAGTTCGGCGACCCGCGCCCTGACGGCGTAGTACTTGGGAATGCGGCCGTGCTCGGGGATGCCGGAGCGCACGGGGGAGCCGGGGCGGTGGTCCTGGAGGTTCTTGTCCACGACGCGACTCTATGCCGGGCGGCCGAACCCCCGTACGGGACTCCGGGCGCGGGCGGTGTCAGGAGGCTCGTCCGCCGGTACGGGTGGCAGCGGCGGGGGTGGAGGTGCGGGCACGGCCGCCGGTGCGCAGCCGGCGGGCGCCCAGCAGCAGACCGCCCCCGGCGAGGAGGGCGGCCGCGGCACCGGCACCGTACGTCCACTCGCGGGGACCGGTGTGGGCGAGGGAGCCGCCCTCGAAGGAATCGTCGGACTCCTCGACGGAGAACCGGTAACCGCCGGCCTCCCCGATCCAGTCCCCGTCGTCGCCCTTGCGCTGGACGAGGGCGGCGTCGGCGACGACCTCACCCGTGGGCGCGTCGGGGGCGAAGGCGAGACTCACCTTGACGGTGCGGGTGCCCCCGGGGCCGACGGTGAAGCCGGGAAAGGCCTCCCCGCCGTCGAAGACGGCGATGATCTCGTCCCGGTCGCTGCGCTCCAGTCCGGCGGGCAGGATGCCGGCCGGGGCCTCGAACTCCATCCGCAGGTGGGCGGGGCGCAGGGCACGGGCCTTGTCGGTGAGGACGACGACGGGATGGATGGCCGTGCACTCGGAGTCCGTGGTGTTGGTCAGGTCCAGGAACCAGGTCTGCGGCTCACCACCGGTGCGGTACACGGACGGGCCACCGCGGATACGTGCGCCGATGGGGAAGGCGGAACTCTTGCCGTCTCCGCACGTGGCCTGCACGCGGGAGGGGAAAGCGGGCGCGGGGCGGGCACCCCCGCCGGTGCCGATGTCCGCGCCGGCGGGGGACACGGCGGTGGCGGCTAGGGCGGCGGCGAAGAAGACGGTGAGGGCAAGGGCTTTGCGGCGCAGTCGCATGGAAGGCCTTCACTGCTCGCCGGACAGGACGATGATCGGACGAAGTGACAATCACCCCGGCCTGCCTGCACCCTCCCACGCCCCCAGCAGACCCTCTGCACACCACGCCTGGACCGTCCCGGTTTACGCCCATACGGTCCAGACGTCAACCCTGGCACTGATCCAGCCCCACTCCAGCCCCGCCACACCTCCAACCCAGCCGCGCACACCCCGGCCCCGCCCCGCACCACTCCAGCCCGGCCGCGCACCACTCCAGCCCCGCCCCGCACCACTCCAGCCCCGCCGGCGTTTGAGGCGCGGGGTGCGGGGCGGAGCCCCGATCTCGCACCCGCCACGCACCCGGCCCCGCCGCACCATGCGCGCCCCGATCCAGCCTCGCCCCGCACCACTCCAGCCCGCCGGCGTTTGAGGCGCGGGGTTCGGGGGCTGTGCCCGTGGAAGCGGCGCGCAGGCCGGATTGTCCTGGGGTTACGGCTACCCCCGCCCGAACAACGGCGCCAGCGCCATCTCCGCCGCCCCCTCCGCCACCCCCGCCCCCGCCAGGGCGACCACCGGCCGGGCCGGATCCAGCGCGCGGGCCGCGAGAACGGCTCCTACCCCGGCCACGAACACGTCCGGCGCCGCCGCCACCACGCGCCCACCGAGCAGCACACGGTCCACATCCAGCAGCGCGACCAGGTTGGCCGCAGCCTCTCCCACGATCCGCGCCGCCTCCGGCAGATCGCCCCGGGCCACCGCCTCCAGGCACAACACCTCCACGCACCCGCGCGCCCCGCACCGGCACGGCGGGCCGTCCAGCAGCAGCACCTGGTGGCCGAACTCCCCCGCCGCCGACCGCGCACCCCGGTAGACCCCGCCGCCCAGCCACAGTCCCGCCCCGAGCCCGGTCCCGACATGCAGGTACACACAGGTCCACGGCCCACCGCCGTAGACGTCCCCGCCCGGCCCGGCCTGCGCATCCGCATACAGAACGGCGCCACGCCCCGCGCGGCCGCCCGCAACGACCCCCGCACCCCCCTCGGCACCCGGATACGGATCCGGATCCCGATCCACACCCGCATCCGCGTACACATCGGCACCGGCACCCGCATCCGCGTCCGCGTCCGACCACTGCGCCCGCAGCCACGCCCCCGCAGCCGCCGCCGCACCGGCATTGGTGTCCTTGTCCAGGAGCACCGGCAGGCCGAGCCGCCCCTCCAGCACCCCCCGCAACGGGAAGCCCTTCCAGCTCGGGAAGCCCGTCACCCGCCCCATCACCCCGGCCCGGTGGTCCAGCGGCCCCGGCGCGGCCACCCCGACACCCAGCAGCGGCGGCCCGGACGGATCGCCGACCCGCGCGACGGCCCGTACGACCGCCTCCACCGCCATCTCCGGTCCGGCCGCGAAGTCCAGCGGGCCGCCGCCTTCGGCGACGACGCGGCCCGCCAGGTCCACCCGTACCGCCCTGAGCTCGTCGCGGTCCAGGTGCACGCCGACGGCGTACCGTACGTCGGGCACCAGCCGCAGCAGGGTGCGCGGCTTGCCGCCGGTGGACGCCGCCCGCCCGGCCTCCGCCACCAGGCCGTCCGCGCCGAGCCGCGCCGTGATCTTGCTGACGGCCTGGGGGGTGAGGCCCGTGCGGGCGGCGAGCTCCGTACGGCCCAGACCCGCCGGTCCGGCGCCGCGCAGCAGGTCCAGGACCAGGGCGTCGTTGTGGCCGCGCAGCGCGGGCAGGTTCACCCCGCCGCGCCGACCGTGCGCATCCCCGTGACCGGTGTGGCCGTTGTGGTTCCCGCTAGCCCTGTTCACAGGCCCATTGTCCACCTTCCTTGCACTTCGGCAACGCTGTTGCCAAAGTGGGCACCATGAGCACCCCCGCCCCCACCGCACCATCCGCACCGCTCCGCGTCGGCGTCATCGGCTACGGACTCGCCGGTTCCGTCTTCCACGCCCCCCTCGTGGCCGCCACGGAGGGCCTCGTCCTCGACACGGTCGTCACCTCCGACCCGGCCCGGCAGGCCCAGGCCCGCGCGGAGTTCCCCGACGTCCACACCGCCCCCACCGCCGAGGAGCTGTGGCAGCGCGACCTCGACCTCGTCGTGGTCGCCTCGCCCAACAAGACCCACGTCCCGCTCGCCACCACCGCCCTGGAAGCCGGCGTCCCGGTGGTCGTGGACAAGCCGCTCGCCGCGACCGCCGCCGAGGCCCGGGCGCTCGCAGACCTCGCGGAGCGGAGCGGAACCTTCCTGTCCGTCTTCCAGAACCGCCGCTGGGACAACGACTTCCTCACCCTGCGCCGTCTCCTCGCCGGCGACGAACTCGGCGAGATCCAGCGCTTCGAGTCCCGCTTCGAGCGCTGGCGCCCGCAGCTGAAGGGCGGCTGGCGCGAGTCGGGTGCCCCGGAGGAGATCGGCGGCCTGCTCTACGACCTCGGCAGCCACGTCGTCGACCAGGCCCTCGTCCTGTTCGGCCCTGCCGTACGGGTCTACGCGGAGACCGACACGCGGCGCCCGGGCGCCGAGACGGACGACGACACCTTCATCGCCCTCACCCACGCGAACGGCGTCCGCTCCCACCTCTACGTGAGCGCGACCGCGGCCCAGCTCGGGCCGCGCTTCCGCGTGCTCGGCTCCCGGGCCGGTTACGTGAAGTACGGCCTGGACCCCCAGGAGGGCGCCCTGCGGGAGGGGCTGCGGCCGGACGGGCGGCTGCCCTGGGGCGAGGAACCCCCGCACCTGTGGGGGCGGGTGGGTTCGGGCGAGTCCCCGCTGACCGGCGGCGGCGCCCCGGTACCGACCGAGCAGGGCGACTACCCGGCGTACTACGCGGCGGTGGAGGCGGCCCTGCGCACGGGCGGGCCGGCCCCGGTCACGGCGCTGGAGGCCGCGCACTGCCTGGACGTACTGGAGGCGGCCCGCATGTCCTCCCAGGAGGGCGTGGCGGTCGAGCTCACCGTGAGCCCGGAGCACGGGATCGCGTGACGCGCGGGGCATCCCCACCCTTACCCGCCGCGGCATCCGCACCCGCAGGGGCGCGGACACGCGGAACGGGCGGGACCGCCGCGAGGGCCGTCCCGCCCGTCCTCGCTAGGCGCTCTTGAACTCCTGGCGCTGGCGGCCGAGCCCCTCGATCTCCAGCTCCACGACGTCGCCGGCGCGCAGGTACGGCTTCGGCTCGGGCCGGCCCATGGCCACACCGGCCGGCGTGCCGGTGACGATGACGTCGCCCGGGTACAGGGTCATGAACCGGCTCAGGTACCGGACGACCTCGCCGACCGGGAAGATCTGGTCGGACGTGTTCCCGTGCTGCTGCAGCTCCCCGTTGACCCACAGTTTCACGTCCAGGTCCTGCGGGTTTGGGATCTCATCGGCCGTGACCAGCCACGGGCCGAGCGGGGTGAAGGTCTCGCAGTTCTTGCCCTTGTCCCAGGTGCCGCCGCGCTCGATCTGGAACTCGCGCTCGGAGACGTCGTTGACCAGCACGTAGCCGGCGACGTGGGCCAGGCCCTGCTCGGCGGAGTCGAGGTAGCGGGCGGTGCTGCCGATGACGACGCCGAGCTCGGCCTCCCAGTCGGTCTTCACGCTGCCGCGCGGGATCAGGACGGTGTCGTCGGGGCCGGCCACGGTGTCCGCGGCCTTCAGGAAGAGGATCGGCTCGGCCGGCGGCTCCGCGCCGATCTCCGCCGCGTGCCCGAAGTAGTTCAGGCCGATGCCCACGATCTTGCCGATGCGACCGACCGGTGCGCCGATCCGCAGCCCTTCGGCGTCGAGGGCCGCAAGCCCGCCCGACTCCGCCGCGTCCCGCACCCGGGACAGCACGGACTCGTCGGCCAGCAGGGCGCCGTCCACATCCGTGATCACGCCGGACAGGTCCCGCAGGGTCCCGTCCTGGTCGAGCAGCGCGGGGCGCTCCGATCCGACCGGTCCGACACGCAGCAGCTTCATGGGCATTCTCCCGTGGTCGTGGGTGGTCGGCCCATGGGCATGCCCCGGGCCGGACGATGGGTTGCGGCCATCGGAGGATTGGTCGATCCTCCAAGATGCCCGACCAATCCGCAAGACCCTGTTCACAGACTGGAACGCGCGGCTCCGCCGGCCCGCCGCTGGTCGGAGGCCCGCCCGGCGGCACGCCCCCTGCGGTACTCCAGCCAGGCCCGCTCCGCCACCGACCAGGCGGTGGCGGTCAGCAGGTAGAGTCCGGCGGCCAGCGGCACCACGGCGGCGGTGATCAGCGTCCCGAAGGACAGCAGGGGCAGTACGCCGCCCAGCCTGCGCACGGCCTCCTGCTGCTCGGCGCTCAGTTCGGGCAGCGCCGGACCGCCGGCGGGCCTGCGCCGCGCAACGGCGCCCCCGGCGGTCGCCGTGGTCACGGCGGCCTGCGCCGCGGCCGCGGACGCCGTCCGGCGTCCGCGCACGGCACTCCACGCGGCCACCGCCGCGATCGCCCCGAACAGCGCGAGGAACACCAGCCCCTGCGCCCCGAACGGGCCGCCCTCCCCGAGCGCCTCGGTCCACCGGGAACCCAGGGGCGCCGCGAAGAGCCGGTGCTCCAGCAGCTCACCGCCCGACGAGAACGCCTGGTACATGAGGAAGAACACGGGCAGCTGGAGCAGCAGGGGCAGGCAGCCCGCCGCCGGGGTCGCCCCGCGGAAGGCGGCCCGGCTCAGCGGGTGCAGGGCGAGCCGTACGAGCACGGTGAACAGCACGATCGCGGCAGCGGTCGCGGACTCGGCCAGTACCGGTTCCAAGAACCGGCCCAGCTCGGCAACAAGGTGGCTGAAAACGGACACGCGGGCCCTCCGGAGGGTCTCGTCGAACGTCGAAAGAGGTGCATTTCGGCGTGACGACCCACGAGGGGCGGCAACAGTGGTCAGTCGGCGAAGGCAAGGCGTACTGCGCGCCCCTACGCGGCCGTCGGGACGAGACGGCCGGGCGCCCTGGGCCGCGACCGGCCCGAGGCATCGGGATCACGCTGCGGCAGGAACGCCGTGCGCTGCTCGCGATCACGGATCGCGGTGCGTATGCGGTGCGGCGGTACGGGCCGTACGAGCCGCGCGGCGGCGGCCATCGCTTCGGCGCCGACCGCGACGGCGGCGACCGTCGCGGCGAGGGCCACGGCCACGGCACCCAGCCCGGCCTCACCGGCGAACAGGCCGAAGGCACCCCCGACCAGCACCAGCAGCGGGAGGAACACGGAGAGGGCCCGGGCGATCCGGGCGGACGGCATGCCGTCGCGTCGCGACCCGACCACAGGACCCCCTCCCCTCGAAACCTGTTCGTCTCGGACCTGTTCGTCCTCGACACCCGTTCCCGATCGAGGGTAACCGGGCGCACCGACAAGGGACCTGGGCGGCAGTCAGGACCTGAGGGTGCCCCAGACCACCAGCCGGTACTTCGAGCTGTACTCGGGCGTGCAGGTGGTCAGCGTGATGTACGCGCCCGGCTCGCCGTACCCGTACCCCGGCTTCACCACGCTCCGCGGCACGGGCGCGATCACCCCGGTGTCCCGCTCCGTCGTCTCGCTCAGGGTCTGCCCCACCACGTACGTGTACCGGCGCCCCGGCAGGTCGACGATCAGCTCGTCGCCGGCCCGCAGCCGGTTGATGTACCGGAACGGCTCGCCGTGGGTGTTGCGGTGCCCGGCCAGTGCGAAGTTCCCCAGCGCCCCCGGCGCGGCGGTCCCCGGATACTGCCCGGCATAACCCTTGTCGAGGACGGTCCGCCTGTCGATGCCCTGCGCGACGGGCACGACCAGGCCGAGCCGCGGAATGCGCAGGACGGCGTACGCCCGCTCCCGCCCGGCCCACGGCGACCCGGCGGGAGCGGGCCGGGAGGGAGGGGACGGGGAGGCAGCCGGATCGGCGGACGGAGCCGCCCCGGCCGCGGGGGCGGCGTCGGTCGGCCACGAAGGCGCGGGCGGTGCGGGAGCGGGGGGCTCCTCCTCCCAGGCCCGCTCCAGGGCCCGGACCTGCTCGCGCGCCGCGGCGGCGGCCTGCCGGTTGGTCCACCACACCTGGTGCACCACCAGTAACAACACCACCACGCCCACGGTGACGGCCAGCTCCGCGGCCGCCCACAGGGCCCCCACCGGACCGGGGCGCGCCCGCCGGCCCCGCCCCTGAACCACCACCGGTATCCGATCCCGCACGCGCGGCACCTTAAGACCTCCCCCGTCAACTGACCAGCAGCAGTACGGTGTGAACCATGCGCCCCGACACGCCTGCCGAGCACATCGCCGAAGCCGAGCGCCTCATCCGCACGGCGACCCGCTACCCCGAGGACCAGGAGCCCTTGCTCCTCCAGGCCGCGGCCCACCTCGAACTGGCCGACGAACGGGACCGGGCGAGCGCCCTCTACGACCGCCTCCTCTCCTCCTCCCCCGCCGACCCCCACCTGATCAAGGCCCTCCAGGCGGCGAACCTGTGGGAGTACGGCCACGAGCCCGAGGCCCGCGCCCTGATCTCCGGCATCCGCGCCGCCTCCCCCAAGGACCCGGCCCCGTGGGAGGTCATCGCGGAAGCCCTGGAGGCGCACGACGAGTTGGAGGCCGCCGAGGACTGCTTCACCCAGGCCGCGACGCTCCTCATCGCGGACTCGACCCCGCTGACCCGGGCCACCACCGCCCTCCTGACGGGCCGCCACCGGGTACGCCGCCTCCTCGGGCGCCCTCACGACGACTGGGACATGGTCGCCGACACCCGCCACATCGGCCCCATCCCGCTCGACGAGCTCCACGACCCCAAGCGCATCTGGGCCCTGGGCTCCGACGACCCCGCCGAGCTGCGTGCCGAGATCGCCCGGCTGCGCGCCGAGCTGGGCGACCGCCGCGCGGCCCTCTCCCGCCCGTTCCCGGTGGCGATCCTGCACTGGCCGCAGCGCGAACTGTCCGAGCTGCTGACCAGCTACCCGACGCTCGGATCGGAGTACGCCTCGCACGAGGCCCATTTGCGCGACATCGAGACGTCCCTGCGCGCCCTCGCCGCCTCGGGCACCACCAATCTCGGGATCGTCACCGCGAGCGTCCCCTCGTACGAGGCCTTCGCCGCCTCCGAGAAGACCTCCCCGGCCTCCCCGAGCCTCCTGGCCGAATACGCCACGACCCTCGCGGCCCGCGGCAAAGCCACCCCTTGGCCCCCGACCCCCACCGCCCCCTGCTGGTGCACCTCGGGCAAGCCGTACGCGGAGTGCCACGGGGAACCCGCCCCCTGATCAAGCGACAGCCAACCGTCAGACCGCCGGCCCTTGGTTACCGCCCTTCTGCCCCTACCGACGCTGGTAGAGGCCACAGCCGGGGCCGGCCTACGCCCATCCGCCGCGCAGAGACGCACCGGCGGCCGCCGCCGCCAGGATGCCATCGGCAAGGTCGGCCATATGGCGCCCCTTCAGCTCGACTGCGACCTCGATCACTGTCCCTGCCGATCGCTCGCGGGCAATCATCTGGGTGAGGGATTGCCTGAGTTGCGTGTGCAACCCGGCGTGAAGGAACTCCAGGACGGCCACGGCCTCCTCAGGAGTCAGGAACCTGACGGCCTCCCCCAACGCCGTCACAGCTTCCTCCCGCCGGCCGCTGGAGTAGAGGTCTGACGCTGTAGCGGCGAAGCTCCGAGCTGCGTCGACATCGGATGGTTCGCGGCGCCGGTCCCCCACAGAAGGGGGGACCGGCGGGTGCGCCGCTCGCCGCCGCACGGCCTTTGAGAGTTTCCGCAGGCCGGCTACTTCCTGCGCCAGACGGGCCAGCGACTGCGCCCTCGCCTCATCCGCCCTGCGCAGCTCGGCAAGCTCGTCGTCCAGGTCAGCGCAGTTCTTGCACCAGACGACGCGCTCGTATGCCTCCGCAGCAGCAGCCCAGGCGATTCCGGCTGGCCTGGCCGACCCGCTGCGCTCTACCGCCAGACGGTGAAGGGCGCGCACGAACGCCAGATCTGGGCGTCTGTCACCCTTGAGGTACCGGGTCATGCTGCTCTCACTCACTTCAAAGCCGCGCTCGGCCAGCATCTGGGCTACATAGCGCTGAGAAGCTGGCGGTCCGGCACTCCCCCGCCGTGCCGTCTCGGCCAGCGGCTTCAGATAGCGCGCCGCGTACCCACCGCGTCCCGCACTGCCGCTGGGCAACGCCCCCGGATCCCCCTGCCTCACTTCGCTCCACCCCTCAAGCATGCAGACCTCCTACTGCCGCCAGTCTCCTGCTCCGCGGAGGCGCCCAGACGGCCCGCGGCTCATGTCACAACTGCCGCCCTCCCGAACCATAACTTCTCAACTGAACCGGCATCAGCGGAATACGAGATCCCAGCACTTGCCAAATAAATGGCAAGGGTTCATTGCCATTTATTTGGCAATACCGAAGTGGCTGGACAAGCCGAGACGCCATGTGAAATAACGTTGGCAGCTTCCCGGATCCGGCACCGCAGACCCCGGGGAGCACAGGAGCTACCGGGCATCCGCATGCACCAAGCGACAATGACCGAGTCGTCAGCTGGCCACCCAGGACATCGTCCTGCCCCTCTCAACCAGTCGACCTCCGTCGGCTGAGGAACTCCGGCCGATTCAGCCCGTTCGTTCCACTTTCCACTTTTTTGGACGGAGTATGGAATGACTGACAGTACTGATAGCACTGCGCTGCCCTCTTGGCAGGATCTGAAGTTCGGGGCAAAGGTGCGAGCCGCGCTCTGGCTGGAGACACAGGTGGGCGTCGGCGGTGTCTTCACAAAGGCCGAACTGCGCCAGGCCTTCCCGGACGTTGCCCAGATCGACCGGCGTGTACGCGAACTCCGGGATCACAACTGGCAGATCGACACCCACCGGGAGGATCCAGCGCTCAAGCAGCAGGAGCAGAAGTACGTGTCCCGGGGAGCCGACATCTGGCTGCCCGGCCAGGCCACCGCTTCGAAGCAGAAGGCCAGCCTCACCTCTACTCAGCGGGCGAAGGTGTGGAGTGACGACAGCTTCCTGTGCCGCACCTGCGGAATCGGCGTGGGCGAGAAGTACCCGGATGGGACGTCTGGTACCTCGCAACTCGCCGTTGCCCGCCGCTGGGTGCTGCTGGCAGACGGAACCGGTGAAGAACAGCTCGTGACCGTCTGCGGCAGGTGCGTGGCCAGCAACACGAGCGAGGTGGACCTGGCCGGAGTGCTGGCCGAAGTCGCCCTCCTGAGCCCGCTCGAAAAGCACGCCCTGGTCTCGTATATCGACGCCGGCCAGCGTACGCGCGGAGCCCTCGAGAGGGTGTGGGGCGTCCTCCAGACGCTTCCGGGGGCGTCGCGGAACACCGTCCGGGCTGCTTTGGAGCGGGAGTAGCAGCCGAGTCGCACGAAGCAGCACGAATACCGCAAGAGACGACCGAAAAGAGGAGTGGACTGTGTTCCAGGAATTCGCGCCGCCGCCGCGCGCTGAGGAGTTCAGCGAGCTGATCCGCAAGCGGCTTGAGGATGTCAAGGCTGCCGGTGGAACCCGTGAGACCGTCAGTGTCGACTGGAACGGCAATACCATCCATGTGGAAGTAGTAGAGCTGCCTCTTGACAGCCTCTATTTCAACCCAGGAACACACCGCATCCGCGCGCAGCGGAGCCACAATCCGGCTCGGGACCGCCAGCTCGAAGCAGATCCGTACAGCGCGGACGGCCAGAGCTACCTCGCCGACCTCTTGAAAGCGGACCCGTCAGACCCGCGTGTCCGCGACACGGCCTTCGACAAGCTGAAGGAAAGCCTTCTCCAGTACGGACAGAACGAGCCCGGACTCGTCACCCACCACGGTGTGCTCGTCAACGGGAACACTCGCGCCGCGGCATTGCGGGAGGCTGGAAAGACTTCCATGCGGGTCGGCGTCCTCCCAGCATCCTTCACCTGGGCGGACATCAACGCCGTCGAGCTGTCCTTGCAGCTGCGAAAGGACCACCGTCGTGACTACTCCTACATTAACCGGCTGCTCGCCATGGAAGAGCAGGCGCAGCTGGGCCGAACCCCTGAGGACATCGCCCGGGAGTTCCGGATCCAGACGAAGACTTACCACCAGGAGCGGTGGATCCTCGCTGCGATCCGCGAGCTCATTGAGCGCAGCCGGACTGGTGCGGCTTCACTCAGCCTGATCGACTTTGAAATGGACCAGGAGAAGCTGAAAGAACTGGAGCGGCTCTACAAGAACCTCTCCGAAGTCGAGGCCGACGAGGCCGACGTCCTGAAGGAGTGGCGTCTGTGCGCCATCCTGCTCGGGTTCTCAAAGACGGATGTCCGTCACATCGATGAGGAATTCGCCAAAGCGGGATACTTGCCCCGTTCCCTTCCTCCGGAGCTGATGGAGGAACAGACGGCAGGAGAAGCCATCGCTATCCCTGGCCTCGGGCTTTCCGTCAAGGGCACTGCGTCCAAGGTCTCCGCTGCCAGGGCACTCAACGACCGCGTACTGCGGGCGAAGGCGGTTGCTGACAGCTCCGAGGTCCCGGAGGGGGAGAAGGCGGCTGCTCGCGAGACCGTCTCCGCGGCAAAGAACGCCTTCGACAGGGCCATTGACGACGCCGGCCGTGACGCCCGGGTCCGCAAGCGCAAGCAGCTGGCTCCTGCCCGCCTCGCGGACGCCTGCTCCGCAATCGACCAGTGCACGGTGGACCTCGTGCAGGCGCGTGCCGCCCGGAGCCTCGATGCGCAGGCCTTCGACGATGCCCTGGTCGTGCTGCGCGCCAGCCTTGCCAAGCTGTCCTCACAGGCGGAGAAGATCAGCGATGCCCCCGGCGATGGCGTCTCCTGGCTGATTGACGCGGTCTCTGGGGGCACGTCGTGACCGGCAGCAGCACCACTAGCGCCTCGCTGCGCCTGGAGTTCGACGAGTCGCGCACCAAGGTGGTCTTCAAAGCGTCCGCAGAGTATGCCGATGCCCTGGTCCAGCTGACCGCCCGGTTCCGTACCGCCGGCCAGCTGAGCCCCACCACTGCCGTTGCCGACGTTGACGACGTGCTGACCCGGGTGGACCAGCTGGCCCATTGGCCGGACCAGGCCGGCGTGGAGTGGGCCACGGACCTACAGCAGCTCGTCGTCGGCAGCATCCAAGATGCGGCCAGGGTCGAGCAGCGGCTGGCAGACCCTGAAGCAGCAGCTGCCGCAGAGATGGCTGCCGACGATGTGCCCCCCCTGCTGGGCGACGAGTGGCAGGCCGAGCTGGGGGAGTTCCAGAAACGGGACATCGCCAAGCTGCTGTCGCTGCAGCACGGCGCCAACTTCAGCGTGCCGGGGGCGGGCAAAACCCGCGCAGCACTTGGGGTGTACGCGGCGGAGAAGGCGCGCGGCAATGTCTCCCGCCTTCTTGTGGTCTGCCCCAAGTCGGCCTACGAATCGTGGAAATATGAAACCGCCGTTTGCTTCCGCCACCGTCTGCGGCCGCACGTGGTCGATGGAACGATGGACGACTACGCCGAAGTCCTCATCGTCAACTACGAGCGTCTCGACCGCGCGCTCCCGGTCCTGACAGCGTGGCTCCAATCCGAACCTGCCATGCTCATCCTTGACGAAGCCCACCGGATGAAACTCGGCGTCCGCGGGACCTATGGCGCCGCCTGCATGGCGCTGGGGCCGCTGGCCCGTCGCCGCCTCATCCTCACGGGCACGCCAGCGCCCAATGGCCGGAAGGACCTGGAAAACCTTCTCGGCTTCGTCTGGCCCGGCCACGGGCAGCGGGCAGTAGCACGCGCAGTGGCCGGAGGCGACCTGGCAGAGGCCAGTCGCACGCTCCGCCCGCTGTTCACCCGGACGACCAAGCTCGAACTCGGGCTTCCGCCGATGGAGCCCCGCGTCCGCTACGTCGACCTGCCCCCCCTACACACCGAGATTTACGAGGCCCTGGTCGGCAGCCAGAATCCACGTTCGGGTCAGGACGACTTGAGTGCACTGGGCAAAACAGCGCTGCGCCTCCTGATGGCAGCCACCAGCCCGGCCCTCCTATTGGACGGTGGCAGCCGATATGAACCCCTTGCCTACCAGCTGCCTCCCCTGGAGATCCCCCGGAGCCACTCGCTGTACACGCTTATGCGTGATCTACCCGACTATGAACTGTCACCGAAGTACCAAGAAACTGCAGCGATCATCGGAAAAAACGCCCAGGACGGGCGCAAGACACTCGTCTGGTCAACTTTCGTGCGCAGCCTGAGGACCCTGGAGCGCTTGCTTTCCGAATTCTCGCCCGCCATCGTCCACGGGGGGACGCCGGACCGGGATGACCAGATCCGGAGGTTCCGCGAGAGCAAGGACTGCCACGTGTTGGTCTCCAACCCGGCCACCCTGGGTGAAGGGATCAGCCTCCATCACGTCTGCCACGACGCGGTGTACGTGGACCGCGACTTCGTCGGGGGCAGGTACCTGCAGAGCCTGGACCGCATCCACCGCCTGGGGCTGGCGCCTGACGTTGAGACCCGCGTCACTGTCTTGGCGGCCCGCGGGACGATTGACGAGGTTGTGGAGGCCCGCCTTGACCAGAAGCTGGAGTTCATGGGCAAGATCCTTGACGACCCGACTGTGCAGCAGCTGGCCGACCTGCAGGAAGAGCCCTCGGTGGCGGCCGGGCTGGCTCCGGCAGATGTAGCCGCACTGCTCCGGCACCTCAGGCGGCGTTAGGGCCGGGCCGATCAGGTCGGCTCGGCACGAGCAGTGAGGACTCCCTAGCGGGAGGCGGGCGCCAGTCGCTGTAAAAGGTGATCTGGCGCCCGATGTGGGCGGTCCATGTGAGGATGCATCCTGGCGTACCTGCCACACTGGATGTTTCGCGCCACACATGAGGAGACCAGGGATGACCGCGCGGCGACCCCGCCCCCACTTCGACGATCCACTGGTATCTGTTGAAATCTGTGCTGGCGCGGGCGGCCAGGCCTCGGGCCTCCACCAGGCTGGATTCGACCACGCGGCACTGGTCGAGTGGGACGGGCACGCCGTCGAGACTCTGAAGGCAAACGTCGGCACCTGGCCTGGCTGGACGCAAGAGAAGGTCGACGCGCTACGCCCATCCGATGTGCGGGAGTTTCTCGGCTCCGCTGAGCACCAGCAGCTAAAAGAGATGGAAAAACTTCACGGCCGGAAGATCGACCTCCTCGCTGGCGGGGTACCGTGCCCCCCGTTCTCTCTGGCAGGAAAGCAGCTCGGAAAAGACGATGAGCGGGATCTTTTCCCGGACATGCTCCGAATCGTTGAAGATCTCCAGCCTCGCGCCATCCTCATTGAGAACGTCCGCGGCATCCTGGAGCCGCCTGAGGTCTTCATCGACTACAGGCGCTCCATCATCAACGATTTGAAGAGTCTCGGATACTCCGTGCCCGAAATCTCCGCCGCTATGACCCCCCAGCAGCAGGACCGGAAGATGCGGAGCGTATGGCGCCGCATGGACGCGAACGCGTTCGGCGTCCCGCAGCTTCGCCCACGCGCCATTCTGGTCGCTTTTCACAAGGACGTGGCAAACAGCGGGGCCTTCGTTTGGCCGGTTCGGGACGCCCTGCCGGCAGAAACGCTGATGGAAACTCTCCAGAGCAGCATGCGCAAGCGGTACACACCTTACTGGGACGTCGAGTACACGGCCGACGGTGTTACGCGGACGGGTGCGCAGGCATACGACGATTGGGAGCGGAACGCCCTGACAGCACAGTCTCGCGGCCTCTTGGTTGCACCCACGCTCGTGGGAGGCTCTCGAAAGCACGGGGGGGCGGACCTCGGGCCCACGCGCGCCAAGAAGGCGTGGGCTGCGCTGGGCGTGGATGCCAAGGGCGTCGCCAATGACGAGGATCAAACCGTCCCTGAGCGGGATCTGTTCCGCAAGGACGGTCCGATGCTCACGGTCGACCAGGCAGCCGCCGTTCAGGGCTTCCGCGACTGGACGTTCGCAGGCGGCGGCAAAACCGCACGCTATCGCCAGGTGGGCAATGCTTTCCCACCGCCGGTGGCCGAGGCAGTGGGCCGAGCCGTCGCAGCTGTCCTGCGACCGGAGCACCGGGACTCGCTCCTCTCGGGCTACCAGATGGCTGACGATCCGGACGCTGGTTCCTCACTCCTCGCCAAGGAGGGCACCCTGTTCGCCCCTGCAGCACGAGTCAGCCGTCCCCGCGCAGCCGAGATGGCGGTACCTGCCGACGTGCCTGCCTGAGCTGGAAGCGGATCTACCGTCCAGCTCCGGAGCGGCGCGATGTGACTGCGTCCCATACAACGGCGGCGCAGTCAGCCGCTTCTTCATGTTCCCAGAAGCGCAGGACGAGCCACCCTTCAGCAGCCAGTTGTGCGTCGGTCTCCCTGTCGCGGCGCATATTGCCGCCGATCTTCTCGCGCCAGTAGTCGGGGTTGGTCTTCGGTGGGACAAAATGTTGGGGACAGCCGTGCCAGAAACACCCATCCACGAACACCGCGACTTTTGTCGGCCCAAACACGAGGTCCGCGGTGCGGCGGATTTTCGGAAGCGGTTTGGCGGCCACACGGTAGCGAAGCCCCCGCGCGTGCAGAAGCGAGCGAAGCGCCCGCTCGGGGGATGTGTCCCGGCTCCTGTTGCCGAGCATGCTCCGGCGGTTGGCGGCTGACGATGCCCATGATCCAGCCGGCGGGGTCCACTCCTCGGGCTCGGGCAGCTTGTTCGTCATAACGGCTCGGATTCTAGCCCTCCGCAGCATTCGCTTGAACAGGGGAAGTCGTCAGTGCCCCCCTGGCCCGGGCACGGCGGCCCGGGCGATCGCCGGGGCTGGGCAACCACCTATGGTCGCTGCACCGCCAGTGGCGGAGCCTCTCCCTAGCGGCGGCTCCGCGACCCGTGGACCTCCGCCTAGCGGTCCGCGGCGGCGTACGTGGTGGCGGCCACGGCGGCGGCCGCGGTGAAGACCGCCGGCCAGGCGCCGATCTTCTTGGCCAGGGGGTGGGAGCCCGCGAAGGCGGCGACGTAGGCCGCGCCCAGCAGGGCCGTCGTCGTCGGGGACGTGCGGCGGTGCCATGCGCGCGCGGCGACGGTGCCGGCCGCCGCCAGGACCACGCCGCCGAGCGGGCGGTTCCCCGTCCAGCGGGCCGCGGCGTACCCGCCGACGAGGCCGCCTGCGGCGACGAGCGAGGTGGGGAGCTGCGCCATGGTGGGGGCCTCCAGCCGTTCGGACGTCACCGGACGAGGCTAACGCGCCCGGCGGGCGAACCGGCGCGCGGCCGCCACCGCCAGGACCACGGCGGCCCCGCCCAGGACGTTGTCCGGAAGCGCGTCCTGGAGTGGGCGCGGGAGCACGGCCATGACCCCCAGGATCACGAAGAACGCCACCGCGCAGGCGGCGAGGCCCATCAGGGCCCGGCTGAGGAGGTTGTTGCGCACGCCCGGCCCAACGCGCGCCGGGGCGGGTCGACACGGGGGTCCACGACACCGTACGGAAGTCGGATTTGTCGCACACCCTCCGGATCTGTGGACATGCCCGCTTCCGTACCGCGCAGGCGTAGATTCGGGCCTCGGCAGGAACGATCCGCCCCCACGGCGGGGACGATCCGCCCCCGAGCGACCCGCTCGCGACCCGAGCCTCCCGAGCCGGCCCAAGGAGCTGCACACGTGATCTGTTACGGACCGGCCGTCCTGGACCTGACGGACGAACTCGCCGACGCCTACGGCGAGGTCTTCTCCGCGCCGCCGTGGAACGAGGATGCAGAAACCATTCGTCAGTTCGCCGTACGGCTGCACGCCGACACCCGGCGCCCCGGTTTCCGCACCGCCTTCGCCCAGTCGGCCCTCGGCGTCGACGGCTTCGCCACCGCCTGGCTGACCCCCCGCGCCTTCCCCACCGACCGCGCCTACGGACACGTCGCCGCGCAGCTCGGCCGCCGGCGCGTACGGGAACTCCTCGTCGGCGCCCTGGAGATCGACGAGCTCGCCGTACGCCCGCACGCGCGCGGCCACGGCACCGGGCGCGCCCTGCTCGCGGAGATCACCGCCGACGCCCCCGACGACCGGGCCTGGCTGCTGACCGCACGCGTCGCCACCGACACCGTGGCCACCTACCACCGGCTCGGCTGGCACGAGGTGAAGCCGCTGCCCGGCACGGAGAACGCCGTCGTCGTCTTCCTCGCCCCGAACCACCCCTCGGCGTGAGCGTCGGCCGCCCGCCACCGGGCATACCGGGGGCATGATCACACGCATCGCCCACCGCCAGCTCAACCTGGCCACCCACCACCAGCTCCGCCAGGCCGGCATCCCGGCCGCCACCATCAGCGGCCGCAGCCGCCGCGGAGGACCCTGGCAGCGGCTCCTGCCCAGGGTGTACCTCCTGCAGACCGGCCCGCCCGACCACCGGCAGCAGGCCCTCTCCGCCGTCCTGTACGCCGCCCCGCCCGCCACGGACCCGCTCTCCGGGACCGCCGCCGCACTCACCGGCGGCGCGGCCCTCGCACTCCTCGGCATCCGCGACGCACCACCCGACCCACTGGACGTCCTCGTCCGCGCACCCCGCTCGGTGACGGCCACCGGCCGCGTCCGCCCCTGCTCGACCACCCGCTGGCCGCCCACCATCACCATCACCGGCGTGCCCAGCACACGTCCGGTACGGGCCGCCACCGACTTCGCGGCCCGCACCGCCGACGCGGACCTGGTGCGGTCCGTCCTCGCGAACGTCGTCCAGGGCGGCTGGTGCCACCCCCACGACCTGCACGCGGAGCTGCGCGCGGGCCGCATCCGGCACCGTCCCGCCGTCCGGACGGCGGCCGCCGAACTGCTCGCCGGGGTCCACTCGCTCGCCGAGGGCCGCGCACGCGAGGCCCTCGCGGCCACGGACCTGCCCACTCCGCTCTGGAACGCCCGCCTCTACGGACCCGACGGAGCCTTCCTCGCCAGCCCCGACGCGTACTGGCCCGACGAAGGGGTGGCCCTGGAGATCGACTCCGCGGAGTACCACTACACGCGCGACGCCTGGCAGGCCACGCTGCGCCGCCGACTGCGCCTGGAGGCCCGCGGCGTCCTCGTCGTCAGCACGACCCCCGGGATCCTGCGGGACGAGCCGGCGGAACCGGTCGGCGCGCTGCGCACCCTCCTCGCCCTGGGCGCCGCCCGCCCCCGCCCGCCCCGCGTCACGGCCCGGGGCCACGCACAGCTGGAGCTGCCGCTCCCGTGAGCCCTACGCCCCGAAGGCGCGGGAGACCGTATGGATCAGCAGGCCCGCGAGGGCGCCGACCACCGTGCCGTTGATACGGATGAACTGCAGGTCGCGACCGATGTGGGCCTCGATCTTGCGGGAGGTGTGCTCGGCGTCCCAGCCCGCCACCGTGTCGGTGATCAGCGAGGTGATCTCCCTCCGGTAGGTGGTGACGACGTAGACGACCGCGCCCTCGATCCAGCCCTCCACCTTCGCCTGGAGCCGCCCGTCCGTGGCGAGGCGCGTCCCCAGCGAGATCAGCGAGGCGCGGACCCGCAGGCGCAGCTCGCTCTGCTCGTCCTCCGCAGCCGAAATGATCATCGAACGGATGGCGGACCACGTGGAGGCGATGACGTCCTGGACCTCGTCGCGGGCCAGGATCTCCGACTTCAGGCGCTCCACCCGGGCCCGCGTCGCCGTGTCCGACTGGAGGTCGGCCGCGAAGTCCCGCAGGAAGCGGTCCACGGCCGCGCGGGCCGGGTGCTCCGGCATGTCCCGCATCTCCGTGACGAAGCGGAGCAGCTCCTTGTAGACGCGTTCGCCCACCTTGCGGTCCACGAACCGCGGCGTCCAGCCGGGGGCGCCGCCCTGGACGGCGTCCGTGATCGAGTCCGCGTGGGTGACCAGCCAGTCGTGCGCCTTGGCGCAGACGAGGTCGACGGCGCGGCGGTGACCGCCGTCGGACACGATCTTCTGCAGGGTCTTGCCGAGGGGCGGTGCGATCTCCGCGGTCTCCGCGCGCCGGGTGATGGCCTCGCCCACGACGGCCTGCACATCGGAGTCGCGCAGGACGGTCAGCGCTCCGCGCAGGGCCGTGGCGAGTTCGGCGGTGACGCGGTCGGCGTGCGCGGGCTCGGCCAGCCAGGTGCCGAGGCGGCCGCCGATGCCGATCGCGTGGAGGCGGGTGCGGACCACCTCGGAGGAGAGGAAGTTCTCGCCGACGAACTCACCGAGGGTGGCCCCGAACTGGTCCTTCTTGGTCGGGATGATCGCCGTGTGCGGGATGGGCAGGCCGAGCGGCCGCTTGAAGAGGGCGGTGACGGCGAACCAGTCCGCGAGCGCGCCGACCATGCCGGCCTCCGCGGCGGCGGCGACGTAGCCGGCCCAGGCGCCGGCGCCCCAGGCGTGCTCGGCGTACGTGGCCAGTACGTAGACCAGCGCGACGAGGAGCAGCAGGCCGGTGGCGGTGGCCTTCATCCGGCGCACGCCTTGGCGGCGCTCCTCGTCGGTGGCGTTGAACACGAACGCTCCGCGGGTGGGGGGCGGTGGTGGGGGCGGTGCGGCCGCCGGCGCGGCGGTGCCGCCGCCTGTGGCTCCGGCTGTGCCGCCGGTTGTGCTGCGGTCGTCCACGTGCTCCTGCCTTCCCCCGGGGCGCCGGGCGCCGGTTTTGTCTGCATAGCATCCGACTCCTGGAGGGCCGGTGGAGTTCCCGCCACGCCCGTCCGCTCCCGCGGGGGCAGCAGACCGGCGGGGGCGGCCCCCGGGCCCGTCTGCCCGCTGGGGCGGCGCCCACCCTTCCGCTCCCGCGGGGGCAGCCGACCGGGGTCCGGGCCCGGGCCCGGGTGGCCGGTGGTTGCTGGGGCTCCGCCCCGGACCCCGCGCCTCAAACGCCGGCGGGGCTGGATTTTGCTGCTCGGTGTCGGTGCTGTGTGGGGCGGTGCCCCGCCGGAATGTCTCCTCGGCTCGGCGCGTTCGGGCGATCGCGGCGGTACTCGGAGGTCGCGCGCTCGTCCTGCGGGGACACTCCGCCGTGTCCGTGTCCCCGCAGGACGAGGCGTCACCCCCGAGCACCACCGCGAAGTACGGCACCCGCCGAGCCGAGGAGACACCCCTGCCCGGCACCGCGACTCCGCCGCGCCATGACCGTGTTTCGCCCCAACAGCCACACCCCCGACCAGGCACACCCCAGCCCCGCCGGCGCTTGAGGCGCGGGGTCTGGGGCGGAGCCCCAGCACCACCGACCCGCACCGCCACCCCCGGCGGCAGCCGAGGGGCAGCGCCCCGGCAACCACCGGCCACCCCGGGCGGGAGCCACAAGGCGGAGCCCCAGCACCACCGACCCGCACCGCCACCCCCGGCGGGAGCCTAGGGGCGCTTGGTTTTGACCTCCACCCCGCCCCAGAAGGCGAAGCCCGTCACCACCACCCGCGGAGCGCCCGGCTCCGTCGGGCCCGGGCTGTCGCGCTGGTCGAACGCGCCCATGAAGCCGAAGCCCCGGACATCGACGTCCACCCCCGGCGGCACCGTGATCTCGATGCCGCCCATGACGGCGACGCAGTTGATCACCACCTCGCGCTGCGCGAAGTCCGCCTGGCGCAGATCGAGCTCCCCGCCGCCCCAGAACGCGACCGCGTCGAAGCGGGCCGGGACCGTCCACCGCCCCTTGCGCTGGAAGCCCGACATCACCGCGACGGCCAGCGCCGACGTGCCCGTACCGCCGATCCGGCCCGGCCAGGCCGCGCCGGCCGCCGGCACCGCCGGTGCCGCCGACGGGGCCGCGGCCGGGGCGGCGGCCGCGGGGAGGTCCGCCGTCAGCGGTTCCAGCTGCGCATACGTCCGGGACTTGTACACCGCCTCCAGCCGCTCCTCGAACTCCTCCATGTCGAGCCGGCCCTCGGCGACGGCGTCCCTGAGGCGCTCCGCCACCCGGTCCCGGTCGGCGTCCGACGCCCTCAACTCCGGCAACGGCTTCTCGTCACTCATGCGGACCAGACTATGCACCGAGGGACGGGAGTTGTATGGTCCCGCCCCTGAGACCGTCCCCGACCGGACCCTGAGACCGCCCCTACCCCTGCGGGCCGGATCCGTTCAACCACGCCCCGCGTACATCCGCGCGATCACGTCCTCGATGTCCGGTTCCCGCACGGACAGGTCCACCAGCGGGTACTGGGCCGCCACCGCCGACACCAGCGGCGCCGCCGACGCCCCGGCCGGGAAGGCCAGCCACTGCCGGGGACCCTCCACCTTCACCACCCGCGCCCCCGGCACGCTGATCGGCGCGACCTCCCGCTCCAGGTCCACCACCAGCGTCCGCTCGCTCTCCCCCACCGACCCCGCCGCATGCAACCCGCCCAGCGGCCCGTCGTACATCAGCCGCCCGTGGTCGATCACCATCACCCTCTCGCAGAGCTGCTCGATGTCCTGCAGGTCGTGCGTGGTCAGCAGCACCGTCGTCCCGCGCTCCTCGTTCAACTGCCGCAGGAAGCCGCGTACCTTCGCCTTGCTCACCACGTCCAGTCCGATCGTCGGCTCGTCCAGGTACAGCACGTCCGGATCGTGCAGCAGCGCCGCCGCGATGTCCCCGCGCATCCGCTGCCCCAGCGACAGCTGCCGTACCGGCACGTCCAGCAGCTCCGCCAGGTCGAGGCGGTCCACGCACCGCTCCAGGTTCTCCTCGAACCGTGCCCGCGGCACCCGGTACATCCGCCGCATCAGCCCGTACGAGTCCTTCAGCGGCAGGTCCCACCACAGCGTGGTGCGCTGCCCGAACACCACCCCGATCCGCTGCGCCAGACGCACCCGCTCCCGCGCCGGGTCGATGCCCGCGACCCGCAGCCGGCCGCCGCTCGGCGTCAGGATCCCGGTCAGCATCTTGATCGTCGTCGACTTGCCGGCGCCGTTGGGCCCGATATAGCCGACCACCTCGCCCCGACCGACCTCGAAACTGATCCCGTCCACCGCCCTGACCCGGCGTTTCTCCCGGCGCACCAGACCCACCCGGCGTCGTACGTCGAAGACCTTCTCGACCCCGTCCAGCGAGATCAGCGCATCATCCACCACGGCTCAGCTCCCCGTACTCCGGTACGAACGGACTCCCGCACGCCAGGCCAGCGACGCGGGTACGAACACCGCCAGGGCCACCAACGGGCTCAGGAACGCGGCCCACCCCGGCAGCCCCAGCGGATCGGGCCGCCCCAGCACATACAGCGCGGGCAGCCAGTTGACGAAGGCCAGCGGGACGATGAAGGTCACCCCGCGCAGCAGGTCCGTCGTGAAGACCGTCGGCGGGTACTGCAGCATCGTGCAGCCGCCGTAGGTGAAGGAGTTCTGCACCTCCGCCGCGTCCCCGGCCACGAACTGGAAGGCGGCCCCGGCCACCATCACCGCCGCGAAGATCGACCCGCCGGCCAGCAGCATCACCGGCACCAGCAGCACCCTGCCGACCGTCCAGTCCACCTCCAGCGACCACAGCGCCCAGCCCAGCACCCCCAGCCCCTGCCCGATCCGGCCCAGCCGGCGCAGCGCGAAACGGTCCGCCGCGACCTGCGCCAGCAGCGGCACCGGCCGCACCAGCATCGTGTCGAGCGAACCGTCGCGGATCCTGGCGCCGATCCGGTCGGTGTTCCCCAGCAGCAGGTCCGCCAGCCCCAGCGACGCCGAGCACGACCCGTACAGCAACGCGACCTCGGGCAGCGTGAACCCGCCGAGGACGTCCACGTGCGAGAACATGATGGAGATCGCGACGAAGTCCAGGAGCGTGATCGCCGCGTTCCCCAGCGTCGACAGGATGAAGGACGTCCGGTACGTCATCGTCGACCGGATCCACATGGCGGCGATCAGGCCGTAGCCGCGCAGCCCCTCCCGTACCCGGCCCGGCGCCGGCGGCACCTCCAGGCCCGCGAACTCCCTCTCCAGTACCGCCTCAGCCACCCTGGACCACCACCTTCCGCGTCGCCGCCGACTGCAACACCCGTCCCGCACACAGCAGTACGAGGACCCAGAAGACCTGGAAGGCCAGCGCCCCTGCCGCGTCCCCGGCGCCCGCGTGCTCACCCAGCAGTACGTCCAGCGGGACCTGGAGCATGGCCGCCCACGGCAGGACGCGCACGAACTCGCCGAAGGCGCCCGGGAAGACGGTCAGCGGCAGCAGCATCCCCGAGAAGAAGATCGAGACGACGGTCGCCATCAGGTTGATCCCGGCCCCGTCCAACAGCCAGAAGGCCAGCAGACCCAGCAGGTAGCGCACCGCGAAGCTCACCACCAGCCCGAGCGCCACGGAGACGAGGAACAGCAGCCAGCGTTCCGGGTCCGTGGGCAGCGCCAGCCGGAAGAACAGCGCCCCCGCAACGATCGGGACCAGCCCCCGCCCCAGCAGCTGGAAGGCGGCGCGGCCCAGGTCGGCCGCCAGCCACCACATCTGCAGGTCGGCGGGCCGGTACAGGTCGACCGCGATGTCGCCGGTGCGGACGCGCTCCTGGAGCTCCTCCTGGAAACCGCCGCCGATCAACGCCCCGGCGGCCAGCAGCGACTGGCTCACCCAGACGAAGGTCAGGGCCTGGGCCTGGTCGTATCCGCCCAGGCCGGGGCGCTGCTCCCACAGCGCGATGTACGTGAACGCGACGATGAACCCGAAGACGGTGTTGGTGAACACGCCCGCCGCGGTCGCCGTCCCGTAGGTGGCGTAGCGCCGGAACCCGCCGGCCGCGACCGCCGCATAGAGGGCCGCTCTCCGGCGTGCTTCCTGCCGCACTCCCGGGCGCACGTCATGGTGCAGGTCATCGCGTACGTCCTGGCGCAGGCCGTCGCGCCCTTCGCGGCGCGTGCTCTGGCGCACTCTCTGGCGCACTCTCTGGCGCACCGTATCCCCTCCGATTTACGCGTCGTTCCTACGTCGGCCAAAGCGCGCGAGCTTAGTGCGGAGGGGCGAGCCACGCGACCGATTTATCCCCGTCCGGGGCGGTGGGCACCGGCCATCGGGTAGACACCATGAGGTACAGAAGTGGATATTTCGAACAGCGGCGAGGAGTCCTGGAGATGAGCGACCCGTCACCACCCGCGGGCTGGACCCCTCGCGACCCGGACACCCCGCCCCACGGCGGGGGCGACCCCGGCGCACCGCACCGCACCGGCCGCCCGAGCCGCCCCGACCGCCCCGGGAAGCAGACCCGCCCCCGGCGGACCGGCCCACGCCGCCTCCTCCCCACCTGGCGCACGCTCCTCGGCGCCGCACTGCTCCTCGCCCTCCTGATCTGCGGCGGCCTCGTGGCCGGTTACCTGCTCGTCGACATCCCGCCGGCCAACGCCGCCGCGACCGCCCAGTCGAACGTCTACCTCTACTCCGACGGCTCCCAGCTCGCCCGCGACGGCGAGGTCAACCGCGTCAACGTGCCCCTCTCGCAGATCCCGCTGACCGTCCAGGAAGCCGTACTGGCCGCGGAGGACCGGGACTTCTACTCCGAACGGGCGGTGGACCCCAAGGCGATGGTCCGCGCCGCCTGGAACACGGCCACCGGCAAAGGCACCCAGTCCGGCTCGACGATCACCCAGCAGTACGTCAAGAACTACTACCTGGGCCAGGAACAGACCATCAAACGCAAGGCCAAGGAGTTCTTCATCGCCGTCAAGCTGGGCCGCGAGAAGTCCAAGGCCTACATCCTGGAGGGCTACCTCAACACCAGCTACTTCGGACGCAACGCCTACGGCATCCAGGCCGCCTCCCAGGCCTACTACGGCAAGGATGTCGGCGGCCTCACCACCGCCGAGGGCGCCTACCTCGCCACCCTCCTCAACTCCCCCAGCGCCTTCGACGTCGTCTCCCACCCGCAGAGCCGCACCCGCGCCCTCGCCCGCTGGAACTACGTCCTCGACGGCATGGTCAAGAAGGGCTGGCTGACCGCCGCACAACGCACGACCACGACGTTCCCCGAGCCCGGCAAGGTACGGGCCGCCCCCGGTCTGTCCGGCCAGCGCGGCTACCTGGTGGAAGCGATCAAGGACTTC
Source organism: Streptomyces sp. NRRL F-2664 (assembly GCF_000719345.1). Lineage (GTDB taxonomy): Bacteria > Actinomycetota > Actinomycetes > Streptomycetales > Streptomycetaceae > Streptomyces. The sequence goes on along the minus strand of NZ_JOFX01000002.1, from coordinate 34,452 downwards.
ATCCTCGACCGCGGCATCCTCGACGACAAGACCCTCGCCGAGGGCGGCTACCGGATCCGCACCACCATCGACCGGCGCCGCCAGGCCGACTTCGTCGAAGCCGTCGACGACCGGATGCTCAGCAGGCTCGACCCCCAGACCCGCACGGCGGACCGGGTGGTGCGGGCCGGCGGCGTCTCCATCGACCCGGCCACCGGCAAGGTCGTCGCCATGTACGGCGGCGTCGACTACACCCGGCAGTACGTGAACAACGCGACCCGGCACGACTACCAGGTCGCCTCCACCTTCAAACCGTTCGTCTTCGCGGCCGCCGTCGAGAACGACTCCCGCACCCAGGACGGCCGCCGGATCACCCCCCACACGCTCTACAACGGCGACGACAGACGCCCCGTCGTCGGCGGCCGGATCCGCTTCGCCCCGGAGAACGAGGGCCGCATCTCCTACGGGAACATCACCGTGAACACCGCCACCGACCTCTCCGTCAACGCCGTCTACGCGCAGATGGCCGTCGACGTCGGAACCGCCAGGGTCAAGAAGACCGCCATCGACCTGGGCATCCCCGAGGACACCCCGAACTTCGCCGTCGGCCCGGCCATGGCGCTCGGCACCCTCCAGGCCAGCGTCCTCGACATGACCCAGGCGTACGCGACCCTCGCCGACCACGGCCGCCGCACCCCCTACACCTTCCTGGAGGAGATCGCGAAGGGCGACGACAGGATCCCCCTCCCCGAACGCACCCCCGTCCAGGCCATCAGCCGCGAGGCCGCCGACACCACCACCTCCATGCTGGTCAGCGTCGTCGACAACGGCACCGGAACGGCCGCCCTCGCCGCCGGCCACCCCGCCGCCGGCAAGACCGGCACCGGAGAACTGGACCGCTCGGCCTGGTTCGCCGCCTACACCCCGAACCTGGTCACGGTCGTCGCCATGATGGGCCAGGACCCGGACACCGGCAGCCTGGAATCCCTGTACGGGGCCCTCGGCGAGCCCCGCATCGGCGGTGGCGGCTACCCGGCCCGCATCTGGGCCGCGTACACGAAGAGCGCCCTGGAGGCCACCGACCCCGTCGACTTCGACCTCGACCTCCAGCAGGGCGCCGCACCGCCCCCGCCCCCCTCCTCGGAGTCGAACCAGCCGCCGCAGACACCGGACGAGGACACGCAGTCCCCCTCCCGGCGGCCGACGCCGCCGTCCGGCGGCCAGGACAACGGCGGACCGGACGGAGGCGGCCGCACCCAGGGCGGCCGCGACACCGGAGGCGGCGACAGCGCAGGCCAGGACGGCGGCGGCCGCAGCGACGGCGGACGGACGCAAGGCGGCCAGGACACCGCAGGCCGCACCCAGGGCGGCCAGGACGACGGCGGCACCACCCAGGGCGACGACGGCGGCGCCACCGCCGACACCCGCGGCGGCACGGGCACCGGCGGAGGCGGCTGGGACGGCGGCGGGACGACCGGAGGCCCCCGCCCCCCGTCGGCGTTCCTGGAGTAGCCGACGCAGCAGCCGGCAGCGACCGGGGGCAGGGGTCACCGACCCGCGGTCAGTGACCGGAGGTCGCCTTCAGCCCCACCACGGCGACCAGCAGCAGACAGATGAAGAAGATCCGGGCGGCGGTGACGGGCTCACCCAGCACCGCCATACCGAGCACGGCCGCACCCGCGGCACCGATGCCCACCCACACCCCGTACGCCGTACCGATGGGCAGGGTCTTCGCGGCGTAGGACAGCAGCACCATGCTCGCCACGATCCCGGCGCCCGTGAACACACTGGGCCACAGCCGGGTGAAGCCGTCGGTGAACTTCATGCCGATCGACCAGCCCACTTCGAGCAGACCGGCGAGAAGAAGAAGGACCCAGGCCATGACGGCACCTCCGAGACATCGGTCGATACGGGGTGCGTCGTCTTGTCGTACCCGGTACGGCGCGTCTCGTCGGGGGTCTCCCCACCGTAGCAAACGGCAGCGAGAAGGGCCGGTGACCTCCGCCACCGGCCCTCGTCGTCATCCATCGGTCATCGGACAGCGGATCAGAGGTACAGCCCCGTCGAGTCCTCCGACCCCTCCAGCCGCTCCGCGGCCACGGCGTGCAGGTCCCGCTCGCGCATCAGCACGTACGTCGCCCCGCGCACCTCGACCTCGGCCCGGTCCTCGGGGTCGTACAGCACCCGGTCACCGGGCTCGACGGTCCGGACGTTCTGCCCGACCGCGACGACCTCGGCCCAGGCCAGCCGCTTGCCCACGGCGGCCGTCGCCGGGATCAGGATGCCGCCGCCGGAGCGCCGCTCGCCCTCGGGCAGGTCGGACTTCACGAGCACGCGGTCGTGCAGCATGCGGATGGGCAGCTTGTCGTGGGTGGTGTTCTCGCTCACGCCCCGAACCTACCTGTCCAAGGGCGCCCCGCACCCCGCAGGGTCATGCGCGCCTGCGGCGCGCCGAGACCACGAGCAGCCCCACCACACCCACCGCGAGCAGCGCGACGGGGACGACACGCTCCAGCCGCGGGCTGCCGTCCTCGTGCCGCAGACCGTCGCTCACGTCCGTCACGAGGCGGTTCACGGAGGCGACGGCACGCCCGGCGGTCCGGTCGACGGTCGAGGCGACCCGGGCCCGCGCGTCCCCGATGATCGTCTGCGGGTGCATGCGCACGCCGATCTCGTCGAGCGTCTCGGCGAGCTGCTCGCGGCGGCGGACGATGTCCGCCTCGATCTGTGCGGGGGTCCTGGCTTCCGACACCGCGCTGCCTCCGTCGTCGTGGTCGTGATCGTGTGGGGGCGTAGTCCGCCGTGAACAGTCTGTCAGCTTAGTCTCGTGACGTACCGATCCCCTCCCGAGGAGACTGTCAGATGAGCGAGCGACTCCAGCCGGGCGACACCGCCCCCGCCTTCACCCTGCCCGACGCGGACGGCAACGAGGTCTCGCTCGCCGACCACAAGGGCCGCAAGGTCATCGTGTACTTCTACCCCGCCGCCCTGACCCCGGGCTGCACGAAGCAGGCCTGCGACTTCACGGACAACCTGGACGCCCTCGCGGCGGCCGGCTACGACGTCATCGGCGTCTCCCCCGACAAGCCGGAGAAGCTGGCGAAGTTCCGCGAGAAGGAGAGCCTGAGGGTCACGCTGGTCGGCGACCCGGAGAAGGAGACGCTGGCGGCGTACGGGGCGTTCGGCGAGAAGAAGCTGTACGGCAAGACGGTCACGGGCGTCATCCGCTCCACGGTGGTCGTGGACGAGGAGGGCAAGGTCGAGCACGCCTTCTACAACGTGAAGGCGACGGGCCACGTAGCCAAGATCATCAAGGACCTCGGCCTCTGACACCGCCGCCCCCGGAGCGGGTCGTCCCTGAGGGGGGACGCCCCGCTCCGCTTATCGGACGACCCCACCCGTGACCGTCCCGACTATCACCTCGTTGCTCCGTACGAGCGCCGCACACGCGGCCGGGAGGGGAGAGAGATGGCGGTCAGGTTCACACGGGAGTTGCTGGAAGCCGCGGCTCGCGAGACGGACAACTGGGACGACGCCGTCCGATGGTGCGGGGGCACGCCCAGCGCGGGCAGCAGACGCTATGTGCGGGCGAAGATGCGGGAGAGCGGGGTCGATTACTCGCACTTCCCCATAAAATGGGCGCGACACACCGAGGAGCGACTCCGTGACGTGGTGGCCGAGTCCACATCCTTCGCCGACGTGGTCAACCGCCTCGGCATCAGCAACGTCGGCGGCAACCAGACGCACATCGCCCGGCGGATCGCAGCCCTCGGCATCGACACGTCGCACTTCGCCGCCACGCGGATTCCCCGGCCCAAAGGGGCCCTGGGACCGACGCTGTCCCTCAGAAGGCCGGAGGACGGCAGGGTGCCGGGCGAGCGGTTGCGGAGGCATTTACTGAAGGCCGGCGTGCCGGAGGAGTGCGCCGAGTGCGGGGTCGGTCCCCACTGGAACGGCAAGCCCCTCCGGCACGAGGTCGACCACGTCAACGGCGAATGGTGGGACAGCCGACGGGAGAACCTCCGGCTCCTGTGCCCCAACTGTCACGCGACCACAGACACCTACCGCGGCCGCAGGACGAGGAGGGCGGCGTGAGCAAGGTCAGGTTTACCAGGGACCTGCTGAGCCGAACCGCGCCACGGGCCACCAGCCTGGTCGACCTGCTGAGACTGCTGGACGTCCCGCTCCTGGCAGGCCCCCGCCGGTATCTCCGTGACAGGTTGGCCCACTACGGGATCGACACCTCGCACTTCGTGGACGAGCCGCTCCCCGCGAGGGTCCGACAGCACTACACGGAGGAGCGGTTGCGGGAGGCGGCAGCCCGTACGGACAGCATCGCGGGGATGCTCTCCTCCATGGGCGTCGAGCCCTACAACAGCGCGCACGTCCACATCGGCAAGCTTCTCGAACGGTTCGGGATCGACACGTCGCATTTTCGGCGCCGCGACACTCCGATGTCGCGGCGCCTGTTCGCCCGCGACGCGATCGCCCCCGCCGTCCTCGGCTCGAAGAGCATGGCTGATGTCATGCGCGCGCTCGGCCACCACCCGTTCGACGGCGCCGGACGTGCCAAGGCACGGCGGAGCATCGAGGAGTACGGGCTGTCGACCGCGCACTTCACGGGCCAGGGCCACACCCGCGGCAGCCGCTCCCCCGCCCGCAGGTCCGCCGCGGAAATCCTCAGGCGGCTCGAAGACGGATCCGCACGCACCAAGACGGCTACCCTCCGCCGAGCCCTCGACGACATCGGAGTCCCTCACAGGTGCGCCGAATGCGGCATCGGGGACATCTGGCGCGGCCGGAGACTCGTCCTGGAGATCGACCACGTGAACGGCGACCGGCTGGACAACCGGCGGGCGAACCTGCGTTATCTGTGCCCCTCGTGCCACAGCCAGACTCCGACCTTCGCCAAGCGGTCGGGCAAGGCCGTCCCTTCGCAACGAACCGCCGTCGGCGACCAGTAAGGTGGTCGCACGGGTCCGTACCCCAGCTGGCAAGAGGGCGCCGGTTTAGGTCCGGTGTGTCGTGGGTTCGAGTCCCACCGGGCCCACGACGAACGGGCGGTGCTCCTCGCAGGAGGAGCACCGCCCGTCGGCGTCTCCGGGACGGTCAGGGCAGCAGGGCGCGGATGAAGGGGACCAGGGCGCGGAAGGCCTGGCCGCGGTGGGAGATGGCGTTCTTCTCGGCCGGGGTCAGTTCCGCGCAGGTGCGGGACTCGCCCAGGGGCTGGAGGATCGGGTCGTAGCCGAAGCCGCCCGTGCCCGCCGGGGTGTGGCGCAGGGTGCCCAGGAGGCGGCCTTCGACGACGCGCTCGGTGCCGTCCGGGAGGGCCAGGGCGGCCGCGCACGCGAAGTGGGCTCCGCGGTTCTCGTCGGCGATGTCGCCGAGCTGCGCCAGGAGCAGGTCCAGGTTGGCCTTGTCGTCGCCGTGGCGGCCGGCCCAGCGCGCGGAGAAGATGCCGGGGGCGCCGTGCAGGACGTCCACGCAGAGGCCGGAGTCGTCGGCGACCGCCGGCAGGCCGGTGGCCTGGGCCAGGGCGTGGGCCTTGAGGAGGGCGTTCTCGGCGAAGGTGACGCCGGTCTCCTTGACGTCGGGGATCTCCGGGTACGCGTCCGCGCCGACCAGCCCGTGGGGCAGGCCGGCGTCGGCGAGGATGGCGCGCAGTTCGGAGATTTTGCCCGCGTTGCGGGTCGCGAGGATCAGGCGGCTGGGCGTCGAGGTCATGCCCCCATTATCCCGGGGTGCACACCTTGGAGATCTCGCCGGCGGCGTCCGCGACCGGCTTGATGTCCGGGACGGTGTTGCCGCTGTCGAGGGAGGCCCGGACGTTCTTGACGGCGGTGTTCATCGACTCGATGGCCTTGCCGAGGTCGGCGTTGTCCGTCTGGTCGCCGATCTTCTTGAGGTTGGCGTCGATCTGGTCGAGCGCGTTCTTGGCGTCCTGCGGGCTGTTGCCTGCCTGGGAGACGGCCTGCTGGAGGTCGTTCGCGCCGTCCGTGATGGCGACCGCCGTGTTGGCGCAGTCCATGGCCGTGGAGATGGCGTCGCAGGCGGTGAGGGCCGGGACGGTGAGGACGGCTGCCAGGGCTATGGCCGCTGTGCGGAGCTTCATGCGGTTCTCCCGAGAGGACGTGTACGAGACTGACAGGGTTGGCGCGGGTGGGCACGGGTGGGCGCACGGCTGTTGGACCGTGCGCCCGTTGTCCGTAGGGACGCCGGGGGGCGTCGGGCGGTTGCCCGAGGCGGCCCGGCGCTCCGGCGCTCCGGCGCTCCCGGCCTGGACGGGGAGTCCCCCTAGAGTCCCAGTGCGCTGCGCTGGATGGCTTCGAGGTCGGCGCAGCCGCCCGCGGCGAGGTCGAGGAGGGCGTTGAGTTCCTTGCGGTCGAAGGGCTCGCCCTCGGCGGTGCCCTGGACCTCGACGAAGCGGCCGTCGCCGGTGCAGACGACGTTCATGTCGGTCTCGGCGCGGACGTCCTCCTCGTAGCAGAGGTCGAGGAGCGGGACGCCGTCGACGATGCCGACGCTGACGGCGGCGACGGTTCCGGTGAGGGGCTTGCGGCCGGCCTTGATGAGCTTCTTCTGCTGACCCCAGGCGACGGCGTCGGCGAGGGCGACGTAGGCGCCGGTGATGGCGGCGGTGCGGGTGCCGCCGTCGGCCTGGAGGACGTCGCAGTCCAGGACGATGGTGTTCTCGCCGAGGGCCTTGTAGTCGATGACGGCGCGCAGCGAGCGGCCGATGAGGCGGGAGATCTCGTGGGTGCGGCCGCCGATCTTGCCGCGGACGGATTCGCGGTCGCCGCGGGTGTTGGTGGAGCGGGGCAGCATCGAGTACTCGGAGGTGACCCAGCCTTCGCCGCTGCCCTTGCGCCAGCGCGGGACGCCTTCGGTGAAGGAGGCGGTGCAGAAGACCTTGGTGTCTCCGAAGGAGATGAGGACGGAGCCCTCGGCGTGCTTGCTCCATCCGCGTTCGATGGTGACGGGGCGGAGCTGTTCGGGCGTACGGCCGTCGATGCGAGACATGTGTCCGAGCCTAGTGGGTGGCCGGCGACGCGAAGACCCCGTCCGGGGTGCGGGACGGGGTCCGTCGGTGTGCTGGCCGGCCGGCGGGCCGGGCTCAGGGGGTGCGGGTCACATCATGTCTTCGATGTCGGCGGCGATGGGGTCGGCGTCGGTGCCGATGACGACCTGGACGGCGGTGCCCATGCGGACGACGCCGTGGGCGCCGGCGGCCTTGAGGGCGGCCTCGTCGACGAGGTCGGGGTTGACGACCTCGGTGCGCAGGCGGGTGATGCAGCCTTCGACCTCTTCGATGTTCTCGATGCCGCCGAGCCCGGCGACGATCTTCTCAGCCTTGGTGGCCATGTGTTTCTCCCTGAGTGATGCGAAGAACGAGTCTCGGCGGCCGGATCGTGGATATCCACCCGCACGGCCCGCGTTGTCACGGTAACGCACGGTTGGCCCATCTACGCGGGCGCGTGTCCGGTTCCTGCCGAATGATGACGATCAGCAGCAACCTGCCCACAACTGGTCTACACCAGTGTGCATGCAAGTGCTGCCGCTTCCAAAAATCCGGGCCGGTCAGGGAGACGCCGATGAGTGCGAGCAGCGCCGCCGCAGTACCAGGGCCGTCCCGGCGCAACAGCCTGTACCAGGGTCTGCAGAAGATGGGGCGGAGCCTGCAGCTGCCGATCGCGGTGCTGCCGGCGGCGGGGATCCTGAACCGGTTGGGGCTGATCGACGCCGAGGGCACGGGTGTCTGGCCGCAGATCGCGAAGGTGATGGCGGCGGCGGGCGGCGCGCTGCTCAACGCGGATCTCGGTCTGCCGCTCCTCTTCTGCGTCGGCGTCGCGATCGGGATGGCGAAGAAGGCGGACGGGTCGACGGCGCTGGCGGCGGTGGTCGGCTTCCTGGTGTACCGCAGCGTGTTGCGCGCGTTCCCGGTGCCGTGCCCCGAGGGGACGCGGGACGTCGGGGGCGGCTGCCTGGGGCCGGACGACACGTTCGCGCAGTACACCTTCCAGAATCCGGGGGTGTTCGGCGGCATCGTCATGGGGCTGCTGGCCGCGTGGTTCTGGCAGCGCTACCACCGGGTGAAGCTGGTGGACTGGCTCGGGTTCTTCAACGGCCGCCGGCTCGTCCCGATCATCATGGCCTTCGTGGCGATCGGCTTCGCCGGGCTCTGCCTGTGGGTGTGGCCGCCGATCGGTGGCGCGTTGGAGAGCTTCTCGGACTGGCTGGTGGGCCTGGACTACTGGGGTGCGGGGATCTTCGGCGTCGCGAACCGGGCGCTGCTGGTGATCGGCCTGCACCAGTTCCTGAACGTGCCGGTGTGGTTCCAGTTCGGCAGCTACACGAAGCCGGACGGTGAGGTGGTCCACGGGGACATCAACATGTTCCTCAGCGGTGACCCGGACGCGGGCCTGTTCCTGACGGGCTTCTTCCCGATCATGATGTTCGCCCTTCCGGCGGCGGCGCTGGCGATCACGCACTGTGCGAAGCCGCAGCGGCGCAAGGAGGTGGGCGGGCTGATGCTGTCGGTGGCGCTGACCTCGTTCGTCACGGGGATCACCGAGCCGCTGGAGTACTCCTTCCTCTTCGTGGCGCCGGCGCTGTACGCGGTCCACGCGGTGCTGACGGGTGTGTCGATGGCGGTGACGTGGGCGTTCGGGGTCCATGACGGCTTCAGCTTCTCGGCGGGCCTGATCGACTACGTCATCAACTGGGGGCTGGCGACGAAGCCGTGGCTGATCATTCCGATCGGGTTGGGCTTCGCGGTCGTCTACTACGCGGTCTTCCGCTTCGCGATCACGAAGTTCGACATCCCGACGCCGGGACGGGAGTCGGACGAGGAGATCGCGGCGATGCAGGCGGACAACACCAGGGCGTAAGCAGCCTGCCCCGCAGGGTCGTTGGGCCCGGGCGGGAGAGGCCCTCGGATCAGGGATCCGGGGGCCTTGGCCCTGTCCGCAGGTGCGGGCGCCGGGGCGGGTGCGGCGCCGCCCGTTCCGTGTGGCGTAGACCACAGGAAAACGAAGGTTCCTTATCTATCCCTCACCGTGCTACAACTGGTCTACACCACGATTGGTGTAGACCACGCGGGCCTGTCAGAGCCCCCGTGTACCCCCATTTCTGAGACGTCGCCGTCCCCCGTCTTTCCCCGTCGGCGTCGCCTTGCCCACTGGAGGAAGTTGTGTCCACGGCTACCGCCCCCGCGGCGGAGAAGAAGAAGGGCGCTGGCGTGATGGCCGTCATGCAGCGCATCGGCCGGAGCCTCATGCTCCCCGTTGCCGTGCTGCCCGCCGGCGCGCTCCTGCTCCGCCTGGGCGCGGACGACATGCTCGGCGACAAGGACGTCTTCCCGACGTTCGTGCTGAAGATCGCCGGTTACATGGCCGCCGGTGGTGGCGCGATCCTCGACAACATGGCGCTGCTGTTCGCCGTCGGGATCGCGATCGGCTTCGCCAAGAAGTCGGACGGCTCCACCGCGCTGGCGGCCGTCACCGGTTACCTGGTCTTCCAGAAGGTCCTCGCCACCTTCACCGACAGCAACCTGCCCCAGGTCGCCAAGGTCGTCGGCGGCAAGATCGTCATGGTGGACGCGCCGGTCAACGCGGGCGTGCTGGGCGGTGTGGTGATGGGCCTCATCGCCGCGCTGCTGTACCAGAAGTTCTACCGGACCAAGCTGCCGGACTGGGCGGGCTTCTTCGGCGGACGGCGTCTCGTCCCGATCCTGTCGGCCCTGGCGGGCCTGGTCACGGGCATCGTCTTCGGTCTCATCTGGCCGGTCCTGGGCACGGGTCTGCACAACCTCGGTGAGTGGCTGACCGGCTCCGGCGCCGTCGGTGCGGGCATCTTCGGTGTCGCCAACCGCGCGCTCATCCCGATCGGCATGCACCACCTGCTGAACTCCTTCCCGTGGTTCCAGGCCGGTTCGTTCGACACCCCCACCGGTGCCGTCCACGGTGACATCGGCCGCTTCCTCGCCGGCGACCCGACTGCCGGACAGTTCATGACCGGCTTCTTCCCGATCATGATGTTCGCCCTCCCCGCGGCCTGCCTCGCGATCGTGCACTGCGCCCGCCCCGAGCGCCGCAAGGTCGTCGGCGGCATGATGTTCTCCCTCGCGCTCACCTCGTTCGTCACCGGTGTGACCGAGCCGATCGAGTTCACCTTCATGTTCATCGCCCCGGTGCTGTACGCGATCCACGCGGTGCTGACCGGTGTCTCCATGGCGCTCACCTGGGCCCTGGGCATGCGCGACGGCTTCGGCTTCTCGGCCGGTCTCGTCGACTTCCTGCTGAACCTGGGCATCGCGGAGAAGCCGTGGATGCTCGCCCTCGTGGGCCTGTGCTTCGCGGCGGTGTACTACGCGATCTTCCGCTTCGCGATCATCAAGTGGAACCTCCCGACCCCGGGCCGCGAGTCCGACGAGGAGCTCGCCGAGCTGCAGAAGGCCGAGGCCAAGTAGGCAGCCCCGCTCCGCGCGCAAGCCCCCGCTCTCCCGGAAGGGAGGGCGGGGGCTTGCGCATGTGCGGGGGCTCAGACCTCGTAGACCGCACCCGCGTACGCCAGGTCGACGGGGCCGTCGTAGACGGCGCGGGCGTCGGCGAGGTTCTGCGCGGGGTCCGTCCACGGCGGGATGTGCGTGAGGACGAGGCGGCCGACGCCGCCGCCGTGCGCGTACTCGCCGGCCTCGCGGCCGTTGAGGTGGAGGTCGGGGATGTCCTCCTTGCCGTGGGTGAAGGACGCCTCGCAGAGGAAGAGGTCGACGCCCTGGGCGAGCTGGCCCAGTTCGGGGCAGACGCCGGTGTCGCCGGAGTACGTGAGCGAGCGGCCGCCGTGCTCGATGCGGATGGCGTACGACTCGACGGGGTGGGCGACCCGCTCGGTGCGGACCTGGAAGGGGCCGATCTCGAAGGTCCCCGGCTTCAGGGTGCGGAAGTCGAAGACCTCGCTCATCGAGCGCTCGTCGGGAACGTCGTCGTAGGCGGTGGTCAGGCGCTTCTCGGTGCCCTCGGGGCCGAAGACGGGAATGGTGCCGCAGCGGCCGCCCTCGTGGCGGTAGAAGCGGGCGACGAAGTACGCGCACATGTCGATGCAGTGATCGGCGTGCAGATGGCTCAGGAAGATCGCGTCGAGGTCGTAGAGACCGCAGTGGCGCTGCAGGTCCCCGAGGGCGCCGTTGCCCATGTCGAGGAGCAGCCGGAAGCCGTCGGCCTCGACGAGGTAGCTCGAACAGGCCGATTCCGCGGACGGGAACGACCCCGAGCAGCCGACGACGGTGAGCTTCATGGAGCGTGAACCTCCGTGGACGGTCCGTGGACGGAATGCGGGCCGTGCGTGGGTCGAGCGTAAGGCGCGAAACGTCCGGTCGCTCCTCCGCGGCAGGCCGTTGTGGGGGGAATCACCTGCGCTGTCACCCGGGGGAGCGACGGTTGGCACGGGCGTTGCCGTGCCGGGGCCTTCCCGCGCGGCTACGGTCGAAACATGGACACGTCCTGGTGGCCCGCAGTGGCCGCGGTCGTGGCCCTGGCCCTGCTGATGCTGATCGCCGGGGGGCGGCTGGGCGTCCCCCGCCGGGCGCCGCCCGCCCACGGCACCGGCCGGCCGCCGCGCCCGCAGGCGGGTGAGCTGTGGGCTGTGGTGGACGGCCGGGCCTGTCTGGTCCTGGCGGTGGGGCCGGTACGGGAGCACCGGGCGCGGGTCGCGTGGATCACCGCCAAGTACGACGACCGGCGGGCCGGTGTGATCCCCCTGCCGCCCGGGACGCCGGGGGCGCAGGGCCGGGCGGGCTTCCTGGAGGCGGACCGGCCGGACGAGGTGTCGCTCTGGGACTTCCGGACGCGGCTGGGGGTGCTGGACCCGGCGGTGTGGGACGAGGTCAAGGGACTGGGAGGCGGTCGGTGATGCCGGAGATCCGCTTGCGGCGCGTGTACGACCCGCCGGAGCCGGAGGCGGACGGGCTGCGGATCCTCGTGGACCGGCTGTGGCCGCGGGGCCTGGCGAAGGCGGCGGCTGCGGTCGACGAGTGGCCGAAGGCGCTCACCCCCTCGACGGAGCTGCGCAGGTGGTTCCACGACGGGGGGTCGGCCGGGGAGTTCCGGCGGCGGTACGAGGCGGAGCTGGCGGAGCCGGAGGCGGTGGCGGAGCTGGACCGCCTGCGGGGGCTGGTCGGGGGCGGGCCGGTGACGCTGCTGACCGCGGTCAAGGAACCGGGGTCCAGCCATGCGGCGATCCTCGCGGAGCGCTTGTCGCACTGACCGGGCGCTGCCGGGGCTCCGCCCGGACCCGGTCCTCGAACGCCGGGCGGGCTGCATTGCAGCCCCGCCGGCGATTGAGGCGCGGGGGTCCCGGGGGCGGAGCCCCCGGGTGAGCCGTGACCCCTAGGCCCAGAGCTGGCCCTGGAGGACCTCGATGGCCTCGTCCGTCGTTGCCGCGGTGTAGACGCCGGTCGAGAGGTACTTCCAGCCTCCGTCGGCGACGACGAAGACGATGTCGGCCGTCTCGCCCGCGGCGGCCGCCTTGCGGCCCACGCCGATCGCCGCGTGCAGGGCGGCTCCGGTGGAGACGCCCGCGAAGATGCCCTCCTGCTGGAGCAGCTCCCGCGTCCGGGTGACCGCGTCGGCCGATCCCACCGAGTAGCGGGTGGTGAGCACCGAGGCGTCGTACAGCTCGGGGACGAAGCCCTCGTCGAGGTTGCGCAGCCCGTACACGAGGTCGTCGTAGCGCGGCTCGGCGGCGACGATCTTCACGCCGGGCACGTTCTCGCGCAGGTAGCGGCCGACGCCCATCAGGGTGCCGGTGGTGCCGAGGCCGGCCACGAAGTGGGTGATCGACGGCAGGTCCGCGAGGATCTCCGGGCCGGTGGTGGCGTAGTGCGCGCCCGCGTTGTCGGGGTTGCCGTACTGGTAGAGCATCACCCAGTCCGGGTGCTCCGCGGCCAGTTCCTTGGCCACCCGGACGGCGGTGTTGGAGCCGCCGGCGGCCGGCGACGAGATGATCTCGGCTCCCCACATGGCCAGCAGGTCGCGCCGCTCCTGGCTGGTGTTCTCCGGCATCACGCACACGATGCGGTAGCCCTTGAGCTTGGCCGCCATCGCCAGCGAGATGCCGGTGTTGCCCGAGGTGGGTTCCAGGATGGTGCAGCCCGGCTGCAGCCGGCCGTCCTTCTCGGCCTGCTCGACCATGTGGAGCGCGGGGCGGTCCTTGATCGAGCCGGTCGGGTTGCGGTCCTCCAGCTTGGCCCAGATCCGGACGTCGTCCGACGGGGACAGTCGGGGCAGGCGGACCAGCGGCGTGTTGCCGACCGCGGCCAGCGGGGAGTCGTAGCGCATTACTTCGATCCGCCGGCCACGGCCGGGAGGATGGTGACGTTGTCGCCGTCCTTGAGGGCGGTGGAGATGCCGTCGAGGAAGCGGACGTCCTCGTCGTTGAGGTAGACGTTCACGAAGCGGCGCAGCTGGCCGCCGTCGACAATGCGCTCCTCGATGCCCTTGTGCCGGGTCTCCAGGTCCGCGAACAGGTCTGCGAGGGTGGCGCCCTCACCGTTGACGGCCTTCTCGCCGTCGGTGTAGGTGCGGAGGATGGTCGGGATGCGGACCTCGATGGCCATGGCTGGGCTCCAGTCGTCAGGACGTAGGCGTAAGTGCGTGCGGGGGGAGAAGCGGGCGCGCGGTTCGTCGGCCCCCGCGCGAGGGGGCTCTGGTGCTCAGGCAGCAGGACAGATGGCGCTGGCGAGTCGGCACAGGTCGACGTGCAGCCGCGCCACGAGCAGCAGCCTGCCGGGCGTCTCGATGCTCACGTCGTGGGGAACCATGCGGTCATGTTAACGATTCCCGGTCCCCGCTTTGGAGTGTGATCCCGCATGGTGGACGCGGCCCGCTCGCATGGTGGTCAGTAGGCGGCCACGACCTGCACTTCTTCCTCGGTGATCACGCCGTCGACGATGCGGTACGACCGGAACTGGAACTCCCCGAGGCCGTCCTTGTCGGCGGTGGAGACGAGCACGTAGTGGGCGCCGGGCTCGTTCGCGTAGGTGACGTCGGTGCGCGAGGGGTAGGCCTCGGTGGCGGTGTGCGAGTGGTAGACGATGACCGGTTCCTCGTCCCGCTCGTCCATCTCGCGGTAGAGCTTCAGGAGGTCCTTGGAGTCGAACTCGTAGAAGGTGGGCGAGCGGGCCGCGTTGAGCATGGGGATGAACCGCTCGGGGCGGCCGGTGCCCGCCGGGCCGGCCACGACACCGCACGCCTCGTCGGGGTGGTCCTGGCGGGCGTGCTCGACGATCCGGTCGTACAGGGCCTGGGTGAGGGTCAGCATGAGCGACAGGATAAGCAGACGGGCCCTCCCGTACCGAGGAGTGGTACGGAAGGGCCCGCATGCTGGACGCGAGGTCCGCGGGAGCAGGGTTCCCGGCCGCGGTGGTGGGCCGGAACCGGCTGCTAGGAGGCCTTGGTGAAGGCCGCGCCGCGCGGGTCGCGCTTCTTCATGACCAGGTAGGAGGCACCGAGGACGGCGCCCCACAGCGGGGCGCAGTACAGGGAGACGCGCGCGTCCTTGTCGGCGCCCATCATCACGATGACCATGCCGATGAAGGCGAGGGCGAACCAGCTGGTGAACGGGGCGCCGGGCGCCCTGAACTTCGACGCGGGCAGCTCGCCGCGCTCGGCCTTGGCCCGGTAGCGGATCTGGCAGACCAGGATCATGATCCAGGCCCACATGCCGGAGATGGTGGCGAAGGAGACCACGTAGTCGAAGGCCTTGCCGGGGGCGACGTAGTTGATCCAGACGCCGACCAGCATCAGCGAGGCGCTGAAGGTGGTGCCGATGAGCGGGGTGCCGGCCTTGGTGAGCCGGGTGAAGACCTTCGGGCCCTGGCCGTTGAGCGCGAGGTCGCGCAGCATGCGGCCGGTGGAGTACATGCCGGAGTTGCAGGAGGACAGGGCCGCGGTCAGGACGACGAAGTTGACGATCGCGGCGCCGACGCCCAGGCCCATGCGCTCGAAGGCGGCGACGAAGGGCGAGACGCCCGGCTGGAAGTGCGTCCACGGGACCACGGAGAGGATCATGATGAGCGCGCCGACGTAGAAGACGGCGATGCGCCACGGCACGGTGTTGATGGCCTTGGGCAGGGTCTTCTCGGGGTCCTTGGACTCGCCGGCGGTGACGCCGACCAGCTCGACCGCGAGGAAGGCGAACATCACGATCTGCAGGGTCATCAGCGTGCCGCCGATGCCCTTGGGGAAGAAGCCGCCGTCGTTCCAGAGGTTGGAGACGGTGGCGGTGTCGGCGGCGTCGGAGAAGCCGATGGTGAGGATGCCGGCGCAGATCAGGATCATGCCGACGATGGCCGTGACCTTGACCATGGAGAACCAGAACTCCAGCTCGCCGAAGAGCTTCACGGAGATCAGGTTGGCGCCGTAGAGGATGACCGTGAAGATCAGCGCGTAGGCCCATTGCGGGAAGCTGTCGTGCGTCCAGTAC
Source organism: Streptomyces sp. NRRL F-2664 (assembly GCF_000719345.1). Lineage (GTDB taxonomy): Bacteria > Actinomycetota > Actinomycetes > Streptomycetales > Streptomycetaceae > Streptomyces. The sequence goes on along the minus strand of NZ_JOFX01000002.1, from coordinate 18,993 downwards.
GCCATGTACTGGGCGGCGGCGGTGACCTCGGTGATGCCGGTGACCACCCAGAACAGCCAGTAGGTCCAGCCCGTGACGTAGCCCCAGAACGGTCCCAGGAACTCGCGGGCGTAGTCCGAGAAGGAGCCGGAGACGGGCCGGTACATGAGCAGCTCGCCCAGGGCCCGCATGATGAAGAAGATGACCAGGCCCGCGATGGCGTAGGCCAGGATCAGGCTGGGTCCGGCCTTGGAGATCGCCTTGCCGGCGCCCAGGAAGAGGCCGGTGCCGATGGCTCCGCCGATGGCGATCATCTGGATCTGGCGGGCGCCGAGTGTGCGGTGGTAGCCCTCGCCGCTGTCGCCCTGGGTGCCCTCGCCGGGCGTGTTGCCGTGCTGCTCGACCTGCACTGAGGTCATGTCTGGTGCGCCTTTCTCCACTGCCGACCCGCGCCTTGGCTGGCTGCGGATCGGGTCCTCGATCCCCCCGGATACGGATGGAGTTGCACCCGGCGGTCTGCCGGTTCAAGCGGGCCGGGAGACATGGGTGGCGTCCCTTCGGCGGTCGTGAAGATTTATCACGTGCTTACGGGTGCCCGAGGGGGAGAAATGTGGCGCACGGCATCATAATTTCCGGACAAAGGGCGGCGATCATGACAGATCACCGCATGGCGGTGATCTGATCGTTATCCGGATTTGAGCGTCCGCTGAGCGAACGATGCCCGTCCTTGAGGTTCCTCAGAGGGTTTCGATCAAGGACTCCTGCAGTCCGCCCAGCCACAGGTACGCCATCACCATCGGCTTGCGCGGGTCGCCGTCCGGCAGCCGGAAGAGCGCCGCGCCCTCGTCGTCCTCGGTGATGTCGAGCCGGGCGGCGAGGGTCAGGCGCAGGTCGTTGAGCCCGCCGAGCCAGCGCAGCGGCAGCTCGCCGGTCAGCTCCAGCACCGCGGCCCCGTCGCCGGCCGGAGTGAGCGCGTCCAGGCTGCGCACGACGGCGAGGGCGTCCTCGCGCTTGCGGGTGCGCAGGTCGTTCTCCGTGTAGCGGCGGAATTCCGCCGAGCGGGCCTGCAGCTCCGCGGGGTCCACGCCCTCGTCGCCCGTGCCGTCAGGAGATCCGTAGGCGTCGGGGAAGAGCCGGGCCAGTGCGGGGTCGGACGGGGGCTCGCTGGGCCCCTCGGCGAACAGCGCGGCGAGCGGATCGGCGTCCTCGGCGGGCTCGGGCTCGCCGGGGCCGATCAGCTCCAGCATCTGGACCGCCAGGGAGCGCAGGATGGAGATCTCGATCTCGTCCAGCGCGATGGCGGCGCCGCCGCCCTTCAGGGACTCGAACATCCCGGTGGACCGCCCCATCAGGTGCGGTCCTGGGAGAGGGTCGCCCACAGGCCGTAGCCGTGCATGGCCTGCACGTCGCGCTCCATTTCCTCGCGGGTGCCGCTCGAGACGACCGCCCGCCCCTTGTGGTGGACATCGAGCATCAGCTTGTGCGCGACGTCCTTCGAGTAGCCGAAGTACGCCTGAAACACGTAGGCCACATAGCTCATGAGGTTGACCGGGTCGTTGTGCACCAGGGTCACCCAGGGGACGTCAGGTTCCGGGACCACGAAGGTCTCTTCGGCCGACTCGGTGCGTTCGATCTCAAGGGGAGCAACACTCACTCGTCCCATGCTGCCACCGCGGCGGGCCCGTTGCACAAACGGGACCCACATCTCGTCACTTTGACGAGATGTGCGCTAGCATCGCCGCCATGAACCCTGCGGACCTGGGCCTGCCGGTGGACGTGCCGTCGACAGCGCTCTTCACGGACCATTACGAGCTCACGATGTTGCAGGCCGCCCTGGCCAACGGCACCGCCGACCGCCGCTCGGTCTTCGAGGTGTTCACCCGCCGGCTCCCCGAGGGGCGCCGCTACGGGGTCGTCGCGGGGACCGGGCGGGTACTGGACGCGGTGGAGAACTTCCGCTTCGACAGCGCGGTGCTGGAGTTCCTGCGCGAGCGGGCCGTCGTCGACATGCGGACGCTGGACCGGCTGGCCTCGTACCGCTTCTCCGGCGACATCTGGGGCTACCCGGAGGGCGAGGTGTACTTCCCCGGCTCGCCGATCCTGCGGGTGGAGGGCAGCTTCGCCGAGTGCGTGCTGCTGGAGACGGTGATCCTGTCGATCCTCAACCACGACTCGGCGATCGCGGCGGCCGCCTCCCGGATGTCCTCGGCGGCCGGTGACCGCCCGCTGATCGAGATGGGCGCGCGGCGCACGCACGAGCTGGCGGCCGTCGCCTCGGCGCGGGCCGCGTACGTGGGCGGCTTCGCCTCCACCTCGGACCTGGCGGCCGGCTTCCGCTACGGCATCCCCACCGTCGGCACGAGCGCCCACGCCTTCACCCTGGTCCACGACAGCGAGCGGGACGCCTTCACCGCGCAGGTCTCCTCACTGGGGCGCGGTACGACCCTGCTGGTGGACACCTACGACGTGGCGGAGGCGGTGCGCACCGCCGTGGAGGTGGCGGGCACCGACCTGGGCGCGGTGCGGATCGACTCGGGGGACCTGCTGCTGGTGGCGCACCGGGTGCGCCAGCAGCTGGACGAGCTGGGGGCGACCTCGACGAAGATCGTGGTCACCTCGGACCTGGACGAGTACGCCATCGCCTCGCTGGCGGCGGCCCCGGTGGACGCGTACGGGGTGGGCACGCAGCTGGTGACGGGCAGCGGGCACCCGACGTGCTCCATGGTCTACAAGCTGGTGGCGCGGGCCACCTCGGCCGACCCGAAGGCGGCGCTGGCGCCGGTCGCGAAGAAGTCCTCGGGCGGGAAGACCTCGATCGGCGGCCGCAAGTGGGCGGCCCGCCGCCGGGACGCCGACGGGGTGGCCGAGGCGGAGGTCGTCGGCGTGGGGCCCGTTCCCGCGGCCCTGGCCGACCACCAGCTGCTGACCCCCCTGGTCAAGGCGGGCGAGGTCGTCGCCCGCGAGCCGCTGGAGGCGGCCCGGGACCGGCATCGCGCGGCGCGCGCGGGTCTGCCGCTGTCGGCGACCCAGCTGTCGCGGGGCGAGGCCGTGATCCCCACGGAGTACGTATAGCCCTGCGGGCACGCTCGGCAGCGAGCCCGTGCGGCGCGGTCGGGCAATCCCGGCCCGCCGGCGTTTGAGGCGCGGGGGTCCGGGGGCAGAGCCCCCACGCGGCGCAGCCGCCGTGCACCACAGTGGGAAGGGGCGGGGTGGGGAAGAGCCCACCACAGGGCCGCCGCAGCAACCATCAAGCCGAAGGGCACGCGACATGCACCGCGCACTGATCGTCGTCGACGTACAGAACGACTTCTGCGAGGGCGGCAGCCTCGCGGTCACCGGCGGGGCCGACGTCGCCGCCGCCATCACCGAGCTGATCGGCCAGGCCACCGCCGGCTACCGGCACGTCGTCGCCACCCGCGACCACCACGTCGACCCGGGGTCGCACTTCGCGCACCCGCCGGCCGAGCCGGATTACGAGACCTCCTGGCCGGTCCACTGCGTGGCCGGCACCGAGGGCGTCGGCTTCCACCCGAACTTCGCGCCCGCCGTGGCCTCCGGCTCGGTCGCCGCCGTCTTCGACAAGGGCGCCTACGAGGCCGCGTACAGCGGTTTCGAAGGCGCCGACGAGAACGGCGAGGGTCTCGCCGCCTGGCTGCGCGAGCGGCACGTGGCCGAGGTCGACGTGGTCGGTATCGCCACCGACCACTGCGTGAAGGCCACCGCGCTGGACGCCGCCCGCGCCGGCTTCACCACACGCGTCCTGCTGGACCTGACGGCGGCGGTGGCCCCGCACACCACCGAGCGGGCCCTGGAGGAGCTCCGCACGGCCGGTGTGACCCTCGTGGGCACGGTCCGGCCCCGGCCGTAGCCCGGGCCGGAGCTGCGGGCCGGGGACCCGGCCCGGAAGCGGGCTAGGAGGTGCCCAGCAGGGCGCGGATGGGGTGCCACAGCTCCTGGGCAGCGTCCGGGGCGCCGCGCCACAGCAGGCCGTCCGGGTGGTGCAGGACGGCGGTCACCTCGTCGGGCGTGGGCGGCTCTGCGTTGCCCCGCAGGTACACGGCCCGCATCCCGAGGTTCCGCAGCCTGGTCAGGGCGCGGGCCCGGTTCGCGGCGTGCACCAGCACCCGGACGTTTCCGCCGTCACCGGACGGCCTCGGCAGCGTGAGCGCGACGACCACGCTGCCGCCTGGCAATCTGACGAAACCTCCACCGGGCATGAATGTCATCTCCCCCGTCAATAAGAACCTCGTACCGGGGCATCTAAACGCGATCGGCCGCCGCCCGCTAGAGGGCGACGGCCGATCATGCTTTGACCTGCGGTTTTACCGAGAAACTACTTCGAGGGGCCGACCTCGACGGTCATGACCTCACCGTCGTAGGACTCCTTCAGGATCTTGATCTTGGTGTTGGTGTCAGTGACCTTCACCGATCCGGTCGGGTTCTCGTCGTAGTAGTACTTGCCCTTGCGGTCGTCGAAGACGAGGTTCGCGGGCTTCGGCTTGAGGAACAGCTCCTCGCCGTTCTTGTGCAGCGTGAACGCGTCCGTGGAGTACGCGCTGAAGGTCGCGTCGTACGGCTGGATCTTGTTCCGCAGCAGGGTGCCGTCGGCCCACTTCATGGGCTTGGCGTTGGCGTCGACCGGCAGGATCAGGCCCTGGCCCGGGTGCTGGCTGGTGTTGTTGTCCTTCTGGCTGGTGTCCCACTGCCAGATGAGCAGACCGTCCTGGTACGGGTAGTGCTCGACCCAGTCCGGACGCGTGTTGCCGAAGCCGAAGTTGTACGGGCCCACCTTGAGGGTGGAGTCGTACGACACGTAGCGGCGGTTCTCGGCCAGGTAGTACTGCGCGTACTCCTTGGTGAAGTTGGCGCCGATCCGGGAGAAGCCCTTGCCGGTCCAGCCGTTGTCGCCGTTCTCGGCGCCGTCGGTGAACAGCGCGGAGCCGTCCGCGGTGATGGTGAGGGCGTCGGCCGTGAAGCCCTTGCCGCCCGCGCCGCCGTCCGTCTGGTAGCGGAAGCGGAGGTCGACCTTCTTGCCCGCGTAGGCGTCGAGCGAGAAGTTCAGGTTCTTCCAGGCACCCGAGACACCGGTGAGCGACGGGCTGCCGGCGGCGTCGACCGGGATGGCCGTGCCGTCGGCGGTGCCGGCGAGGGCGGTCCAGTTGGCGCCGCCGTCCGTGGACACCTCGGTGTAGAGGTAGTCGTAGTCGGCCTCGATGTCCCACCAGCCCTTGAGGGACAGGGCGGCGGAGGTCTTGCCCGTCAGGTCGACGGAGCGGGTGAGGGTGTTCTTGAGGTCGTCACCCATGTTGCTCCACCACTGGGTGGAACCCTCGGCGGGAGCGACGACGTCCGTCTGCACCTTCTTCTTCGGCAGCTCGACGACCAGGGCCTGCTTGTCCTTGGTGTTGAACGCCGACACGCCGAGCTTGTGGGTGGACTTCGTCGCGGCCTTGGCCGTGTCGTAGTTCAGCCAGCCCAGCTGGAGCTTGTCCCAGGCGGTCATGTCGCCCGGCATGTCGCCTATGGAGTCCTTGCCGGTGCCGAGCCAGGAGCCGGCCGACATCAGGGACCAGAAGCCGACGCCGTTCTCGCCGCCACCGGAGGTGTCGTAGAGGTCGGGCAGGCCGAGGTCGTGGCCGTACTCGTGGGCGAAGACGCCGAGGCCGCCGTTCTCGGGCTGCATCGTGTAGTCGCCGACCCAGATGCCGGAGTTGCCGATCTGGGTGCCGCCGGCCTTGTTGTTGTCCGGGCCGGTCTTGCCCGCCGAGGTGCCGTAGGCGTACCAGCGGTGCGCCCACAGGGCGTCGGGGCCCTGCACGCCGCCGCCGGCCGACTCGTCCTCGCCCGCGTGGACGATCTGGAAGTGGTCGATGTAGCCGTCGGACTCGTTGAAGTTGCCGTCGCCGTCGAAGTCGTAGCGGTCCCAGACGTCGTACTGGGCCAGCTTCGCCTTGATCTCGGCGTCGGTCTTCCCGGCCTTCTTCTGCGCCTCGACCCACGCCGTGACGCCGTCCTTGACGGTGTCCCAGACGTTGGAGCAGTTGGACTGGCCGCAGTAGTTCGAGCCGTAACGGGCCTCGTTGTACGGGACCTTGACCCAGTCGGCGACCTCGCCCTCGACCGAGTAGCGGCCCGAGGAGGTCTTCTCGTAGTACGTCTTCAGGGAGTGCTTGCCCTCGCCGGTGGCGAAGTACAGGTCCTGGAAGTACTGACGGCTGAAGTCCTTGCGCCAGGCCGTGCTGTTGTCCTTGGCACGGTCGGGCTGGGCGATCGTGTTGTGCAGCGGACCGGGGGTGCCGCCGTACTTCGGCACGGCCGGCTTGGGGCCGGGGCCGTCCGGGTCGTGCATGGTCGTGCTGTCGACCTGGTCGCCGAACTCGACGAGGATCGTGAAGATCTTGTCGGTCTTCTCGCGGCCGAGCTCGACGTACTTCTTGTCGTCCAGCTTGACGACCTTGGAGGCGCCGCGCTGCTCGACGTCCTTCTTGCCCTGGAGGACCTGGTCCAGGGCGGCCTTGCGCTGCTGGGCCTGCTGCTCGCTGAACGGGCCCTTCAGGTCGTGCTCGACGACCTTGGCCGGAGTGGTCGGGTCCTGCCGGTCGGCCACCGGGGCGGCCGAGGCCTTGCCCTCGGCCTGTGCCGCGGTGACCGTGAAGAAGGTCGCGCTGGTTGCGCACGCAGCCATGGTCACGGCGACGGCGGCAGCGCGCATCGCACGCCTTCTGGCGGAATTGCTGGTCACTTGATGTGTTCCCCTCCCGCGGCCGCAACGTCTGAGTTCGGAACTTCTCCATAGGAGCGGGGGGTTCCGCGCGGCGCGCGTCTCAAGTGACGACATTTGACCGGAGAGACGCGAGAAAAGACAGACCTTGACTTGAACCTTACAACTGCACTATGCGGTTTGGGAGTTCCGCTATCCGGACGTTCCGCTGCCATACGGGGCGAAGGGCGCTTCCCGACCCCCGCACGCGTCCGTACCGTCCCCTTTCTCCCCCTGTCGGGGCGCGAAAGTGACCCCGTGCGCCCCCTGTGCTCCGGCACCGTGTGTTGGGTCACGCTTACCGGTGGCCCGCCCCGGGCATCCCCGTCAGTGAGTCACTTGACGCGCGACGTTGGTTGAGCCGACTCCCCCTCCCCCTCACCGAGGACGGATATCGCCATGCCGCGTCCGACTGCCGCACAGCTCGCGTACGGGTCCGCCACGGTCATCGTGTCGACGATCGCCATGCTGCTGCTCTCGCAGACGAGTACCGGGCTCGGCGTCGCGGTCATCTCCGCCGCCGCGCTCGCCCTGGGTCTGCTCGTCGCCCTCACCGTGCCCGTCCCCCGGCACCGCGGCCGCCACGCGGCGCGCACGGGCGCCGGCGCGCCGACCGCGTCCGAGGCGGAGGCGGCGCCGGGTGCCCGGAGGGCAGGGGCGCGGACGGCCTCGGCCGAACACCCCGTCCACCACTGAGCTCCGCCCGCCGTGCGGGCACGCAGCGACGCGGACGGCCGCCCCGGGGGTGGCCGTCCGCGTCGCGGGTGCGCGGGTGCGTCGGCTAGGGCGTCGCCCGGACCACGACCGTCTTGGCGGCCTTGTCGTGCAGGCCCTGCTTGTACGGCTTGTCGACCAGGATCGAGACGATCAGCGCGATCGGCCACAGGCAGAAGCAGCAGATCAGCGTCGGCAGCCAGAGCACGGCGGCCCGGGTCAGCGAGGCACCGGAGTCGGGCGCGGTGCCGTCGTTGAGCATGGCGACGCGCAGGCCCATCGCCTTCTTGCCCACCGTCCGGCCGTCCTTCTTGGTGAAGAACCAGTCGTAGCCGAGGTAGAAGACGATCGAGATGAGGGTCATCCACAGGCCGCTGCCGCTGTACGACTTGGTGAAGACCTCGCTGACGTCCTCGCCCCGATCGGTCTCGACCACGTAGCGGTTCGTGCCGAAGGCCAGCTGGATGAGGAACAGCGGGACGGCGACGATCACCACGTCGATGGCGCGTGCGGCGAGCCGCTTGCCGAAGTCGGCGAGCGGGGGCATCCCGGCCAGCGGGTCGGGCATGCCGTAGCCGCCTCCGCCGCCGTACGGGTCGCCTCCGCCGCCGTACGGGGGCGGAGGGGGCGGGTATCCCCCGCCGCCGGGGCCAGGACCGCCCGGGGGCGGCGGACCGCCGCTCCCGGGGGGCGGCGGTCCGTACGGCGAACCGCCCGACGGAGGCGTCGGTTCACCGGGCCTCTTGCGGAACGGGTCTTCCTCGGGCGGCTGGCCCGGCGGCGGCTGGTCGGTACTCATGGCCCGAGTCGAACCCGGGCCCGCCGCCCCCGCAACGGGACGGCGTCCATTCGTGGCACGCACCCGCCCGCGAGCCCGTCATGATCCGAAAGACGCGCCCTAGGGGGTGTTGCGAAAGTCCTGTGCGGTGCCCGCGGTGTTCGGTGCGTGCTCTCGGCGTGCCGGGCGAAGGCCCTCGTACGGGGCGTACTCGGGGCTTCGGCCGGTGCGGCGAGAGTGCGTGCCGGGCGCCGTGGGCGCCGTGCGGGACTTTCGCAACACCCCCTAGCGGGCCACGTACGTGCCGGCCGCCTTGTCGTGCCAGGCCTGTCGGCGCGGGCGGTCGACCAGGCACCACAGGCTGCCGGGCAGGCCCAGGAAGGCGTGGACGAGCCAGCGGCCCAGGGCCGCGCGGAAGGACGGGGGGCGCAGGGTGGCAGTGGCCAGCACCCGGACTCCCAGCAGCTTCTTGCCCGGGGTGCGGCCCCAGCGGGCGGTCGGCAGCACCTCGTAGAAGAGGCCGAAGAGGACCACGGCGCCGAAGACGGTGGCGAGGCTGCCGGCGATGGTGGGGTCGAGCAGCCAGACGGTGGTGGTGCGCCCGCTCGCCCGGGCGGTGTCCACCTTGGCCTGGACGTGCGCGGTGGCCGCGGGCAGCAGCGGCCGGGTGGCGGCGGCGGCCACAGAGCCGTACACGAGGCAGTCCACGGCGCGGGCGAGGGCACGGCGGGCGACCCCGGCGGGGCGCACGGCCCGCTCGGCCATCCGCTCGAAGACCTCCCGGGGCGTGCCGGTACGGCCCGTACCGGCGGCCGGGCGGCCCCCCTCGGATCCGCGCGGCGCCCGGCCCCCGGGCTCCGGTGCCGCGGGGGCGGCGTCCGCGGCGGGCTGGGGGGCCGTCGGGCGCACTCCGGCGGTCCGGGGTTCCCACACCTCGGGCCGGGCGGCCGGTGCAGGCTCCGGTTCCCGCCGCCGGGGCTCGGCGACCGGGGTCCGGGCGGACGCGGCGGCCGGGGCGGGAGCGGGGGTCGCCTCGGGCCAGGACGCGGTCACCCCGGTGGGGCCGGTGCCCCCCGCTCCGGGGGCGTCGGGCCATGCCGGCGCGGCCGGCGCCGCGGGGGCCTGCGCGGCCGGGGAGCGCGCCGACAGGATGCCCGGGGTGGAGGGTGCGTGGAGCCGCGCGGGCGCCGCCGCGGCGGACGGCGTACGGGCCAGGGAGACCCCCGCGGGCCGGGCGGAGGGCTGCCCGGCGTCAGGGGCGGGGGCGGCGGGTGCCGGAGCCGGGGCGGGGTCGGGTTCCGGTTCGGTTTCGGGTTCCTGCGGGCTGCCCCAGGACACCCGGCGGTCGCGGGGCCCGCCGAAGCCGGCCTGGTGCACGGGGTCGGCCTGCCACACCGCCGGCTTCCGGTCCGGCGCGGGCTCGGGCAGGGCCTCGGTGGCGGAGGTCTCGTCCAGGAACACGGGCCCCGTCTCGTCGGCGCGGACGGCGGGCGCGGCGACGGGGTCCGGGACGGGAGAGGGGGCCGGGGAGGCAGGCGGGCGGACGGCGGGGGCGGGAGCCGCCGCGGATGCCGGGACGGGGGCAGGGACGGGGGCGGGGACGGGCGCGGGAGCCGCCGGGGCAGGGCGGCTCGTGCCCGGGACCCAGGCCGCGCCGTTCCAGTACCGGATGTACCCCGGGATGGACGGATCCGGGTAGTAGCCCTCGCGGGCCGCGTGCTCGCCGTCACCAGGGGAGGCCGTCATGTCCCCAACTCCGATCGTGGCTTGAGGCTTGTGCAAGGGGAGGACCATAGCCAAGAACCGTGGGCCGACAGGTCCGGTAACGGGAGAATCCAAGCCATTGAGCGAACGTCACTCCACACGACGGATTTCGGTCAGCCGACGAGATTCGGCCAATTCCGCGTTCGCTGCCGAAAGTGGCGTCATACCCGGGCACATGGGAGCTCTCTGCGGGTGCGGGGCGCCATCCGGCCCCACGCACCGAACCGAAGTGAGGCCGTCATGCACCACCCCGCCGTCGAGCGCGCGCTGGAACTGAAGCTGGTCCTGTCACCCGAGCGCAGCATCCCGGTCCCCGCGCGCCTGCTCTACCTCGCGGAAGACCCGTACGCCGTCCACATCACCTTCCACACCGGTTCGGACACCCCGGTGCACTGGACCTTCGCCCGCGAGCTGCTCGTCGAGGGCGTGTTCCGCCCGTGCGGCCACGGCGACGTCCGGATCTGGCCCACGAAGGTCGACAACGAGGCCCTGCTCTGCATGGCACTCAGCTCCCCCGACGGCGACGCCCTCCTGGAGGCCCCGGCGCCGACGGTGTCGGCCTGGCTGGAGCGGACCCTGTGCGCGGTCCCGCCCGGCAGCGAGGCCGAGCGGCTCGGCCTGGACGCGGCGCTGGCCGAGCTGCTCACCCCGACCCCGGCCGACGACCTGTGGCTGCGCGACCCGTGGCCGTCGGACGAGTCGGCGGACGGTGACCTGTGATGGCGCACGGCCCCCGGAAGCCGGGCGGTCCCCGGAAGCCGCGCGGTGCGCGGACGCCGGGCGGGCGCCGGATACCGCGCGCCCTGCGGAACCCGGGCGGCCTGCGCCTCGTACGGTCAGAGGACCTTGCCGGGGTTGAGGAGTCCGAGTGGATCGAAGGCCTGCTTGACGGCGCGCTGCATCTCCACGCCGACCGGGCCGAGTTCCCGGGCGAGCCATTCCTTCTTCAGCACGCCGACGCCGTGTTCGCCGGTGATGGTCCCGCCGAGGGAGAGGCCCAGTTCCATGATCGCGCCGAAGGACTCGCGGGCCCGCCGCGCCTCGTCCTCGTCGGCGGGGTCGAAGCAGACGATCGGATGGGTGTTGCCGTCGCCGGCGTGCGCGCAGACGCCGATGAGGAGGCTCTGCGCGCGGGCGATGGCGGCGGTCCCGTCGAGCATCTCCCCGAGCCGGGAGCGCGGCACGCACACGTCGTCGATCATCGTGGCGGGCCGGAGCGCCTCCAGGGCGGGGAAGGCCATCCGGCGGGCCTGGAGCAGCAGTTCCGACTCCGCCTCGTCCTCGGCGGGCACGACGGCGGTGGCTCCGGCGGCGGTGCACAGCTCCCCCACGGCGGCGAGGTCCTCGGGCGCGTGGGCGGTGTCGAAGGCGGCGAGCAGCAGGGCCTCGGTGGCCTCGGGCAGCCCCATTCTGCCGAGGGCGTTGACGGCATGGACGGTCGTACGGTCCATCAGCTCCAGCAGGGAGGGCGTCAGTCCGGCCTCCATGACGGCGCACACGGCCTCACAGGCGGCGGCGACGGAGGGGAACTCGGCGGCCAGGGCCAGGTGTCGCGGTGGCGCGGGCCTGAGGGCGAGAACGGCCTGGACGACGATCCCGAGGCTGCCCTCGGAGCCGACGAACAACCGGGTGAGGTCGTATCCGGCGACGCCCTTGGCGGTGCGCCGGCCCGTGCGCAGCAGCCGCCCGTCGGCGAGGACGACGTCGAGGCCGAGGACGTATTCGGCGGTGACCCCGTACTTGACGCAGCACAGGCCGCCGGACGCGGTGCCGATGTTGCCGCCGATGGTGCACTGCTCCCAGCTGGAGGGGTCGGGCGGATAGGAGAGGCCCTGTGCGGCGACGGCCCGTGAGAGGACGGCGTTGACGACGCCCGGCTCGACGACGGCGATCCGGTCGACGGCGCTGATCTCCAGGATCCGGTCCATCTTCACCAGGGACAGCACGATGCAGCCGTCGGTGGCGTTGGCGCCGCCGGACAGGCCGGTGCGGGCGCCCTGCGGGACGACGGGGATCCGGAGGGCGGTGGCCGTGCGCATGACGTGCTGGACCTGTTCGACGGTCCGGGGGAGAACGACGGCCGCCGGGGTGCCGGCGGCGCAGAAGCTTGCCATGTCGGTGGCGTAGGAGGCGGTCACCTGGGGGTCGGTGAGGAGGGCGTCGGCGGGGAGCCCTTCGAGGAGGCTCGCTCGCAGACGTGCGGAGAGGTCATCGTCCATGGGGCCAGCGTGGCAGCCGGGGCCATCGGTGTGAACACGACCGCGCCCGCCTGCGGACACCCCGGCATGCTCTTCATATTGACGCACAGTGACCCCATGGACCGTATCGACGACGATTCGCAGACGCCGGCGCCGCCCGTGACCTTCACCGGCCGCAAGACGCTCGTGGCCGCCGGGGTGGCGGTGGTCCTGATCGCCGGGGCCCTGTTGATCCGGCCGGCCCGGACCGGTGACGACGCGCGGCCGCCCGGGCCGAGCGAACGCGCCGCTTCGGCGGTGGGGATGGGCGCGCCCGCCTCGGCGGCGGACGTGGTGGCGCTGGTGGCGGACCGGGAGAAGTGGGTGGCGTCGCACGCCGACGACGACGCCTCGTGGGCGGTGCTGGGCTCCGCCTACCTCGAACAGGCGCGGCGCACCGCGGACTCGACCTGGTACCCGAAGGCGGAGAAGGCACTGAAGCGGTCGCTGGAGGTGCGCCCGGCGGAGAAGGGCAACCTCGACGCGATGACGGGCATGGGCGCGCTGGCCAATGCCCGGCGGGACTTCGGTACCGCCCGGAAATGGGGCGAGCTGGTACGGGCGCATTCGCCGCGGCGGTGGTCGGCGTACCCGGTGCTGGTGGACGCGTACACCGGCCTCGGCGACTACAAGGGTGCGCAGAAGGCGATGGAGCAGCTGCTGGAGCTGCGGCCGGGGCTGGTCGCGCACATGAAGGCCTCGCAGGTGTACCGCGACCGAGGCTGGCGCGAGGACGCGGTGGTGTCGATGGAGTCCGCGGCGGCCGCGGCGAAAGCGCCCGCGGAGAAGGCGTACGCGCTGTACCGGCTCGGGGAGCTGTCCTGGGAGCGGGGGGACGCGGCGGAGGCGCTGCGGCAGTACGAGGGGGCGCTGCGGACCGATCCGGCGCTGGCGGAGGCGCTGGCCGGCCGGGCGCGGGCGCTGGCGGGGCTGGGGCGCTCCGGCGAGGCGGTGCGGGACTACCGGATGGCGCTGGGGCGGACCCCGGTGCCGCAGCTGGCCCGGGAGCTGGGCGAGCTGCTGGAGTCGCTGGGCCGCGACCAGGAGGCGCGCGCGCAGTACGACGCGGTGGCGGCGATGGCGGTCCGGGACGGCGCGAACGGCGTGGACGACGACGTGGTCGTGGGCCTGTACGAGGCGGACCACGGGGATCCCGCGGCGGCGGTGCGCAGGCTGTCGGCGGAGTGGGAGCGGAACAAGAGCATGCAGGCGGCGGACGCGCTGGGCTGGGCGCTGCACCGGGCGGGAGAGCACACGGCGGCCCTGGAGTATGCGAAGAAGGCGACGGAACCGGGACTGCGCAGCGCCGACTTCGCCTATCACCGGGCCATGATCGAACAGGCCCTGGGCGACGAGGCGGGGGCGCGGCGGCACCTGCAGGAGGCGCTGCGGACGAATCCGTACTTCTCGCCGGTGCGCGGGCCGCTGGCGAAGGCGGCGCTGGCGGCGATCGGCCAGCCGCCGCCGGGCGGTCCGGAGCACCTGCAGCCGGTGACCCCCTGGGTGGAGCCGGAACTCCCGAAACCGACGCCGACGCCGACGCCGAAGCCGTCTCCGTCCGGCCGCCGCTGACGCACCCGGCCCGGGCGGGCCCGGGCGGACACCCGCGGGCCGCAGGCCCGGAAGGGCGGCGGCGCGGCCGCACGGCACCACCGCGGGGGGGGTGGGGCTGCGCGTGCGGCCCGGTGCACGGGCGGGCGCCGCGTCGGCCCACTCCCCTCCGGAGGGCACCACGCGGCGGCGCTTCCGCGCGCGCACCGGGCCGACGGCAGCCCGAGGCCCCCGGCCGGGGCCGGGGGCCTGAAGGCGCGCGGGCGGCGTCAGAGGTTGCCGCGCTTCTCCTGCTCGCGCTCGATGGCCTCGAACAGCGCCTTGAAGTTGCCCTTGCCGAAGCCCATGGAACCGTGGCGCTCGATGATCTCGAAGAAGACCGTCGGGCGGTCCTGGACCGGCTTGGTGAAGATCTGCAGCAGGTAGCCGTCCTCGTCGCGGTCGGCGAGGATCTTCAGCTCGCGCAGCTCGTCGATCGGCACGCGGGTGTCGCCGACCCACTCGCCCAGCGTGTCGTAGTAGGTGTCCGGGACGGACAGGAACTGCACGCCCGCCGCGCGCATCGAGCGGACCGTGGCGACGATGTCGTTCGAGGCCAGCGCGATGTGCTGGACACCGGGGCCGTTGTAGAACTCCAGGTACTCGTCGATCTGCGACTTCTTCTTCGCGATCGCCGGCTCGTTGATCGGGAACTTGACCTTCTTGGTCCCGTCCGCGACCACCTTGGACATCAGCGCCGAGTACTCGGTCGCGATGTCGTCGCCCACGAACTCCTTCATGTTCGTGAAGCCCATGACCTTGTTGTAGAAGGCGACCCACTCGTTCATGCGGCCGAGTTCCACGTTGCCGACGCAGTGGTCGATGGCCTGGAAGGTGCGCTTGGCCGGGGGCGCAACCATCGGCTCGACGGCCACGTAGCCGGGCAGGTAGGGGCCGGTGTAGTCGCCGCGCTCCACCAGGGTGTGGCGGGTCTGGCCGTACGTCGCGATGGCGGCCAGGACGACGGTGCCGTGCTCGTCCTTGACCTCGTACGGCTCGTCCAGGCCGCGGGCGCCCTGCTCGACGGCGTACGCGTACGCCGCGCGGACGTCGGGGACCTCGATGGCGAGGTCGATCACGCCGTCGCCGTGCTCGGCGACGTGCTCGGCGAGGAAGCGGCCGTGGTCGGTCGTCGCCTTGATGACCGAGGTCAGCACGAAGCGCGCGGAGCCGTTGGTCAGGACGTAGCTGGCCGTCTCGCGGCTGCCGTTCTCCGGTCCGGAGTAGGCCACGAGCTTCATGCCGAAGGCAGTCGAGTAGTAGTGCGCGGCCTGCTTGGCGTTGCCGACGGCGAAGACGACCGCGTCCATGCCCTTCACCGGGAAGGGGTCTGCCTCACGCGCGGTGTGCGGGGTGGTTTCGAGGTTCGCCAGAGACTCAGTCATGAGCGCAGAGTCCCGCCGATCCACAAGCTGCGCAATAGTTTCCTGATTGACTGTACAAACTGCCCAGTGAAGCCCGACCCTGGCTGAGACATCTGTGCACTATGACCACCCGCGCGTACGCGTGGGCACCGGAGGCCCCATGGGGATCGACGAACTCGACGGCCGGCTCATCGTCCTGCTGGCCCGCGAGCCGCGGATCGGGGTGCTGGAGGCCTCGCGGCGGCTGGGGGTGGCGCGCGGGACGGTGCAGGCGCGCCTGGACCGACTCCAGTCCAGCGGGGTCATCCGCGGCTTCGGTCCCCAGGTCGATCCGACGGCCCTCGGGTATCCGGTGACGGCGTTCGCCACGCTGGAGATCAAGCAGGGGCAGGGGGCGGACGTACGGGCCCACCTGGACGGGGTCCCCGAGGTGCTGGAGCTGCACACCACCACCGGCCACGGGGACATGCTGTGCCGGCTGGTGGCCCGCTCCAACGCCGACCTGCAGCGGGTGATCGACCGCGTCGTCGGCTTCGACGGCATCGTCAGGGCCTCCACGGCGATCGTGATGGAGAACCCGGTGCCGTTCCGGATCATCCCGCTGGTGCAGCAGGCCGCGGAGGACGACACACGGACGTGAGGCCGGAAGAAGACGCTCCGGAAGTAGTTGCAAAGAAACCCTTGCATAGATTTCTTTGCAACTCTACGGTGGCGCCATGACCCGGAACAGGAAGGCCCAATCCCCCACCCCTACCGAGCCGTTGGACTCCCCGCCGTCCGCACGGCCCGACGTCCGGGCCCTCGACGCCCGCGCCCTGCGCGGCCTGGCCCACCCCCTGCGCATGCGCCTCCTGGCCGCCCTGCGCCAGGACGGCCCCGCGACCGCCTCCCGGCTGGCCGAGCGCCTCGGCGAATCCAGCGGGGCCACCAGCTACCACCTGCGCCAGCTCGCCGCCCACGGCTTCGTCGAGGACGCGCCCGAGCACGGCAAGGGCCGCGAGCGCTGGTGGCGGGCCGCCCACGACGGCACCCGTTTCGACGAGACGCTGGTGGACGAAGGCGACGAGGCCACGCGCGCCGCCGCCGACGTCTTCCTGCGCCAGATCGCCGCGACCCACGCGCAGGAGGTCGACACCTGGCTGGCCACCTCGCACACCTGGCCCGCGCAGTGGCGGACCGGATCCGACTTCAGCGACTTCACGCTGCGGCTGACCGCCGCACAGACCGACGAACTGGTCCACCGGCTGCACGACGTGATCAACAGCTACCGCGACCTGCCGGCCGAGGAGGGCACCGAGACGGTCCGCCTCCACACGCATGCCCTCCCGCGCCGCTCCGCCGAGGCAGCGGGCGGCGCCGGCCACCGCGGCACCGGCCACGACCACGACCACAGCGCCTCCCACGACGCCGGCCACGGCCGCGGCGGGCGGGGCCGCGGCGCATGAGCCGCCGTCCGCTGACCGGCGTCCTGGCCGCCAACGCCGTGTCCACCGCCGGCAGTTCGCTCACCCTGATCGGCGTCCCGTGGTTCGTGCTGCAGACCACGGGGAGCGCCGGCCGGGCCGGCGTCGTCGCCTTCTGTGCCACGCTGCCCGTCATCGTGGCCGCCCTGGTCGGCGGGCCGGTCATCGACCGGATCGGCCGCCGCCGCGTATCCGTCGCCTCCGACCTGGTCTGCGGCCTGTCGGTCGGCGCGATCCCGCTGCTGCACCACCTGGGTGTGCTGGAGTTCTGGATGCTGTGCGCGCTGATGGCCGTCGGCGGCCTCGTGCACACCCCGGGCCTGACCGCCCGCGGCGTACTCCTGCCGAACCTCGCCGAGCACGCCGGCACCACCGTCGCCCGGGCCGCCGGCCTCTACGACGCCGTCTCGCGCGGAGCCCGCATGATCGGGGCGGCCGTGGCCGGCGTACTGATCGCGGTGTTCGGTGCCGAGACGGTGCTGCTGCTGGACGCGGCCACCTTCGGAGTGTCGGCGCTGCTCGTGTCCGCCTTCCTGCGCGGGGTACCGGCCGCCGAGCCGCAACGGAGCGCGGGCAAGGCCTCGTTCGCCGCCTACCGCGCGGAACTCGCCGAGGGCTGGGCGTTCCTCACCCGGTCACGGCTGCTGCTGGGCATCACCGTGATGGTCATGATGACCAACGGCCTGGACCAGGGCTGGTCCTCGGTCCTGCTGCCCGTGCACGGCCGCGACGTCCTCGGCGGCGCCACCACGATCGGCCTGATGATCTCCCTCTTCGGAGGCTTCGCCCTGCTGGGCGCCCTGCTGTACGGGGCGTGGGGCGAGCGGTTCCCACGCCGGACGGTGTTCGCGGCGGCCTTCCTGGTGTCCGGCGCCACCCGGTACGTCGTAGCCGCCGTCACCGACACGACGCTGCCGCTCGCGGTGACGATGGCGTTGGCCGGGCTGGGCGTGGGCATGCTGAATCCGATCCTGTCCACGGTGATGTACGAGCAGGTCCCGGAGGAGCTGCGCAGCCGGGTCGCGGGGGTGACCACGGCGGGCTGCGAGCTGACCATGCCGATGGGAGGACTGGCGGCGGGCCTGCTCGTCGACGGCTTCGGGGTGGGTACGGCACTGCTGCTCTTCGGCGGCACGTACCTGGTCACCACGCTCGCCCCGCTGGTCTTCCCGGCCTGGCGCGCCATGGAGCCCGGGCGGGACGTCAGCAGGACGGGGCGGGCTCTCCCCGGTTCAGCGCCCGCAGGGCGTTCACCGCATCGGTCAGCGAAGTGACGGGCACCAGCCGCAGCCCTTCGGGCAGCTGAGACTGCGCGTCCGCGCACTCGTCCCGCGGTACGAGGAACACGCCGGCCCCGTCGCGCCGCGCGGCCTGGGTCTTCAGGGCCACACCGCCGACGGCTCCGACCTTGCCGTCGGCGGTGATGGTGCCCGTACCGGCGATGGTGCGGCCGCCGGTGAGGTCGCCGCCGCTGCCGTCGCCGTCGAGCTTGTCGACGATGCCGAGCGAGAAGAGGAGGCCGGCGCTGGGACCGCCGACGTCGGCGAGGTTGAGCTCGACCTTCACGTCCTTGGGGTCCTTGCGCAGGAAGCCGAGGGCGGCATCGGCGGCAGCGGACTGCGACCTGGCCATTTCCTCCAGATTGTGCTGCTCGATCTCCTTGTCGCTTCCGCCGGTGGAGTAGACGACCTCCCGGGGCAGGACCGCCTGGTCGGTCTTGAACCAGTGGCCGACGAGCTCGGGCAGGGTCATCGTCGAGGACGGTCCAGTGGCTCGGATGGTCGTCATCCGCAGCTGGCCGGTGGTGTCCCGGACCGGGGCCCCGGAGATGGTGATGACCGGCTTCCCCTGGTCGGACCCGAGAACGTCGGCCGTGAGCCCGGGCACGGCGACCACGAAGGGCAGCGGCGCGAGGGCGGCGACGGCGAACAGCCCGATCACGGGCGCGGCGCAGACGGCCAGGGCGGCGGGACGCGGCAGACGTGTGAGACGAGAGAGCACCCGCTCAATCTATCCGCCCCCGCCCCGCCCGGACCCCGCCGACCACGCCTCCCCCGCAGCACCATCCAGCCACCCGCCGGCGTTCGAGACCCGGGGGCCCGGGGCAGCGCCCCCGGCAACGGCGCCGCAGACGGGCACGGGCCCGGGGAGTCCGCCGGCCCGCGGCCTAGCTGTATTGATCACGAGCGTTGTTAACAGGGCTGGGTCTTGATCATGGCGGAGACCTCCGGTGTGGTGGAGGTGTCTAGTGCCGTGACCGGGAAGGTTTGCCGGGTTGGGTGGTCAGGCCGCGGCCGGTAGCGGTCTGCCGCCCCAGCGAATGCCTTTCTCGCTTCGGATGCGT
>NZ_JOFX01000001.1 GCF_000719345.1 Streptomyces sp. NRRL F-2664 | reverse complement strand
ACGGGCATCCACCCGGATCTTCTGCGTCAGATCACCCTGGGCCACAGCCGTCGTGACCTCGGCGATCGAGCGGACCTGAGCGGTCAGGTTGTCCGCCATCACGTTGACCGACTCCGTCAGGTCCTTCCACGTGCCGGAGACGCCCTTCACGTCCGCCTGGCCGCCGAGCCGGCCCTCGGTGCCGACCTCGCGGGCCACACGAGTGACCTCCCCGGCGAATCCGGAGAGCTGGTCGACCATCGTGTTGATCGTGTTCTTCAGCTCCAGGATCTCGCCCCGGGCGTCGACGGCGATCTTCTGGGAGAGGTCGCCCTTGGCGACCGCGGTGGCGACCTGGGCGATGGAGCGCACCTGTGCGGTGAGGTTTCCGGCCATGAAGTTGACCGAATCCGTGAGGTCCCACCAGGCGCCCCCGACCCCCGGCACGTCGGCCTGGCCGCCGAGAGTCCCCTCCGTGCCCACCTCGCGGGCGACGCGCGTCACCTCGGACGTGAACAGCGACAGCTGGTTGACCATCCCGTTGAAGACGGTCGCGATCTCGCCGAGCAGCCCGTCCGCCCCGTCGGGCAGCCGGGTGCGGAAGTCCCCGTCCCGTACGGCGGTCAGCCCGGCCAACAGCTGGCGCAGCTCCGACTCGCCGATCCCGCCGTCGCCCGGCCATGCCGGAGCGCCGCCCAGTGGGTCCACACCCGCCCGCTCCGCCATCCGTCACCCTCACTCTCGTTGCCGGCCGCGCCGAATCGCGGACAGGACAGCGCCCTGGAACCAGGGCATGCCGGAGCGCCCGGTTCCAGCGGGATCCGTCCGTGCCGCGACACCGGTCCGGTGAAGGCTAACGCCGTCGGAGGGGCGATGGAGCACGGTCGATCACTCCGGCGGCCCGCGCAACCGGGATCCTGACGGGGCCACCCGCCCCGGATCCCGCTCGGACGGGCCCGAACTCGCGTTTCCTTCAGGGCGCTTCGGAAATCCTCGGATGCCGCCGCGGGCTGCGGGTAGACGAACCGGTACCGAACGGCACAACGGCGGAAAAGGGGTGAGGACATTGGCGGTCAAGGCAGTGGGCTGGGCTCGTTCGTTCCCGATCTCGCAAGGCGTGCGAGCTGCGCGGCAGTGGACCGCGGCGCACCTGGCATCCCTGCCGTGGAACGCCTCGGCGGCCGACACCGTGCACTCCGTACTGCTCTGCGTCTCCGAACTCGTGACCAACGCCCACCGGCACGCCCTCGGCACCGCGCACCTGGTGCTGACCTGGGACGGCCGCTGCCTGCACGTCAGCGTCGCCGACTCCGATCCGCGGCTCCCCCGGGCCCGGACACCCGAGGGCGACGCGAGTGCCACCTCCGGTCGCGGCCTGGGCATCGTCACCGCGCTGGCCGACTCCCTGGACGTGCACGCGTGCCACGGGGGCAAGGCGATCACCGCCTGCTTCCGGCCCGGCGGCGGCCCCGACCCGCACGCAGGCGCGTCGTGCATCGGCTGACCCGTGCTCAGCGGGACCACCCGGGGCCGGTTCACGCCGCGACGGCGTCCTCGACGCTCGGGTGCACGGACAGGACGGTGTCGGCGCCGGTCACGGCGAAGAGCCGGCGCAGCTGCTCCCCCGGGGCGGCGACGCGCAACGCGGTGGTGTGGTGCATCCGCAGGAGGAGGTTCAGGAACGACGAGTCCCCGAAGGTGATGGACGCGGCGTCCAGAACCACCAGCCGGTGCCGGCCGGCGGCCGCGGTGAGAGCCTCCTCCAATGGGGTCAGCGTGTCCTGGTCCAGCTCCCCGTGGGCCGACACCACCCAGCCGTCGCCCGCCCGGTAGCCCTCCCCCACCACTTCCGAAGGGAATGCGTCCCCGAGTCCGCTCATGTCCGCCTCCACGGATCGCCGCCTGTTCGTCTTCGCAAGGGAGTATGCCTGCTCACGGCGTCGACACCCCGTCCCCGGGTCGACCGGGCGCCCGCGGGGCGCCCGGTCGCGGCCGCGAAAAAATTTTTGCAACCCGCGTGTGTGGAAACCGGAAGCAGGGGCAAGAGCGGCAAGGCAGCCGCAGTCAATCGGGAGGGAACGGCCAACCATGTCTCGCTCGGCCACCGTTGTAGACCCCGTTCGTGCAACCGACGTGCACGTCCCCGCGCAATACCTGGAGGACCCGGGAACACCGGTACCGGACGAGGGCGTGTCGCGGGTGGAGAACGCCCGCGAGATGTCGCCCGCCGACGCGCGGGAGCTCTCGCGGCACTTCTTCCGGCGCTTGCAGGATCTGGAGGAGGGCACGCACGAGTACCAGTACACGCGCAACACCCTCATCGAGATGAACCTGTCCCTGGTGCAGTTCGCCGCGCGGCGTTTCCGGGCCCGCGTGCTCGGCGGCGGCCTCGACATGGACGACATCATCCAGGTGGGGACCATCGGCCTCATCAAGGCCATCGACCGCTACGACCTCGAGCGCGAGGTCGAGTTCTCCACCCTCGCCCTGCCGTACATCACGGGCGAGATCAAGCGGTACTTCCGTGACACCACCTGGGCGGTGCACGTACCCCGCCGCCTGCAGGAGCTGCGCACGGAGCTCGCCAAGGCGCAGGAAGCCCTGACCGACGTCCTGGGCCGGGCGCCGACGGTCAAGGAGGTCGCCGAGCACCTGGAGCTGTCCGAGGACGAGGTGATCGACGGGCTGGTGGCCGCGAACGGCTACACCAGCGGCTCGCTGGATGCCGCGGGCGCCGACGCGGACGCACCGTCCACGCCGAACGGGACGACCAGGCCGCTGGCGGAGCGCCTGGGCGAGGTCGACCCGGCCATGGAGCTCTTCGAGGAGTTCCACACCCTGGCCCCCCTGCTGCAGCAGCTGGACGAGCGGGACCGGCGCATCCTGCAGATGCGATTCGGGCAGGACAAGACCCAGGCCGAGATCGGCGCCGAGCTGGGCATCTCGCAGATGCAGGTCTCCCGACTGCTGTCCCGGACGCTGTCTCGGCTGCGCGCCGGCATGCTGACGGGCTAAGGCGTGCACGACGACGCCGCATACGAGCGTGAAGACGCCGCCGACCGCCCTGCCGATGCAGGGCGGTCGCGGCGTGCGCCCGTGCGGCAGCTGCGACCACGACACCCGGTAGTCCCTGTCCGGCGCCCTCGGCGTCGTGGCCGGCCTCCCCGGCGGCGTCGTCCCCCTCGATCTCTCCTGCGTACTCTCCCTCGACCCGACGGCGGTCGCGGCACTACTGGTGCGGGCATCGGCGGACCCGGGCGGGCAGGGGCAGCGCTTGTCGCCCCACCATCCGCCATAATCGCTGCGCAAGGTGGTGGAGATGTTCCCGGACGAGCGCGCCGCGCTGGAGGTCGCAGCATGATCACAGTTCCTGCGCCCTCCGGGCCGGGGGCCTTCGTCCATGCTGCCCTCTTCCACCAGGACCTCGACGAGTACCTGTCGGGGGTGGGCGGCTTCGTACGCGCGGCCCTGGCGGCCGACGAGCCCGTCCTCGTCGCCGTACCGGGCCCGCGCCTGGACGCCCTGCGCGAGAGCCTGGGCGGCGGTGACGGTGACGGGATCACCTGGACCGACATGACGGAGCTGGGCCGCAATCCCGGCCGCATCCTGGCCGCCGTCCAGGAATTCGCCGACCGGCGCCCCGACCGGGCCGCGCGGATCGTCGGAGAAGCGGTCTGGCCCGGCCGCTCCCCGGCCGAGCTGGTGGAGGTCTCTCGGCACGAAGCCCTGGTCGACGCGGCTTTCGCCGGCCGGGCCGGCACGGTGCTGTGCCCCTACGACGTGACCGGGCTGGCGCCCTCCGTGATACGGAATGCCCGTCGCACACACCCCACGCTGATCGAGCACGACCGGACCCTGCCGAGCCCGGGCTACACCGGCCTGGCGGGGCTGTCCGCCGACCTCGACCTCCCGCTGCCCGAACCCGAGGCACCGGTGGCGCGGATCTCCTACGCTCACGGCGGACTGGCCGAAGTGCGCGCGTATGCCGAGGGGTGGGGCCGCGCCACGGCCCTGACCCGGGATCGGCTCAACGATCTGATCATGGCGATCAGCGAGGCGGCGGCGAACTCCCTGGCCCACGGTGGGGGGAAGGGCACGCTGCGCCTGTGGACCGTGGCCGGCCCCCGGGCCGGGGTCTTCGCCGAGATCCACGACGACGGCCGGCTGGCCGACCCGCTTGCGGGACGGCGCCGTCCCTCCCTCGCCTCCGCCCACGGCGGCCGTGGCCTGTGGATGATCCACCAGCTCTGCGACCTGGTGGAGGTCCGGGCCACGGAGAGCGGCTTCACGCTGAGGCTGTATGTGGCCACGCCCTGAGGGCGAGCGTCGCCTACAATGTCACGCGCCTGTCAGGGTGGGCACGGTCCGCCGAATGTTGGGTGGATGATGTCGTACATCGATCGTGGCCGCGCCGGGCATACGCCTGTGACAGAGACCAGTGCCTACGCGGGGGTGAGAGAGCTCAGTGGAGACCGTCGGACCTGAAACGGGTGATCCTGTGAGTGTCGGCCTTCCCGCCGCGGGACAACGCCGCCGGCTCGCCCTGTCGGGCGTCCGCGGCGCGGTCGCGAAGGGCCGTGATTTCACGCGCCAGGCCCTGCGTGACTGGGGCTGGGACGGGACGGAGACCGCCGAGGACACCCTGCTCCTCGTCTCCGAGCTCCTGACCAACGCATCGCTGCACGCCGGCGGCTGCCGCGAGCTCGTGATCACGGGCGGCGGGAAGATGTTGCGGATCGAGGTGTGCGACGGTTCGACGGCGCTCCCCCACCGCAATCCGGCCCCCCGGCGGGGCGTTCCCGGCGGCCACGGCCTGCACATAGTCGAGCGGCTGTCCGACCGCTGGGGAGCCGACATCGTTCCGGGTGGAAAGGTCGTCTGGGCCGAGATCGAAGCCGCCCGCCTGGTGTCCGGCGACACCACGACACGTCAGTAGGGATCCCGCGGGCGGACCGCCGGTCCCGGCGTACTGGAGCCGCGCCCACGGGGTATTCGCGGGGCATGGAAACCTCTTCGGATCGGCCGGGCGGCACGCGGCGCCCGATGTGGGGTCGGATCGTCGCCGCTGCGGCGGTGGTCGTGGTGCTGCTCGTGCTCGTGGAACGCTTCAGTCTGGTTCCCGGGTTCGGCGGCCTCTTCGGTACGGACACCCGCGACCGGTCGGGGCCCGCGCTGCTCAAGTCGGTCCAGGACATGGACCGTTACGAGGCGGCCGTCGGCAACTTCCAGGTGGTCGTGGACCTGGAGAAGGACGCGGCCTTCCTGCCGGACGCGATCCGCGGGACCCGCACCCTGTATGTGGGAGCCGGCACGGTCAGCGGGTACGTCGACATGGGCGGACTGGACGAACGCAGCGTCACGGTGAACGAGGACCGCACCGAAGCCACCCTGCGGCTGCCGCACGCGGTGCTCGGCACGGCGTCCCTCGACCCGAACCGTTCGTACGCGGTGTCCAAGCAGCGGGGCCTGCTGGACCGGATCGGCGACCTGTTCTCCGACAACCCGGCCGGTGAGCAAGCCGTGCAGAAGCTCGCCGCGCAGCACATCGACGCGGCGGCCCGCGACAGCGGTCTGGTCGACCGCGCCGAGAAGAACACCACGTCGATGCTGGAGGGGCTGCTGCGCTCGCTCGGTTTCCGCGAGGTGACCGTCACCTACGGCTGAAGGCATTCCGCGGGTGCCGGGTCCTCCCGGACGGCCGCGATGACGAAGGCGTGCCCGGCCGGATCCGCGTAGCGGCGCAGCGTGGTCCGGTTGTCCGGCCGGGTGCCGTCGTCCTCGGCCGCCACCGGCCGCGCCCCGAGGGCGACGGCCTCCCGCTCGGCCTCGTCGAGCGCGTCCGGGGCCACGAGGATCCGCAGGTGCACTTCCTGGGAGCCTTCCGGCAGCGGCCAACTGGGCGTCGCGCGGTGCGGATCGCGGCGGACCCCCAGCAGCGGGCCGGCCCGGCCGGTGACCAGGAACAACTCGCCGTCGTCGGTGGCCGGGCCCGTCGTGGCGCCGAGCAGGTGCGCGTAGAACCGGGCCAGGGGCTCCGGTTCGGCGCAGTCCAGGACGATCACACTTGTCTTGAGTACGGTCATGCCCCGCGTGTGCCCTGCGTCGCCGCGCGTACGCGCCGCGTGTCCGCCCCCGGCCCCCGGGTGCGCATGGGGTCGGCGGGCCAGGGTAGCCGCGCGGCGAGACGTCCAGACGGACGCCCGCACCCGTGGGTGCGGAACAGCCGACGGCAGGGAAGGGGTGCGCATGTCGCACGTGGAGGAGTACGTCGAGGTCAACGTCCCGCTCCGCACGGCCTACAACCAGTGGACGCAGTTCGAGGAGTTCCCCGCCTTCATGGAGGGGGTCGAGCGCATCGACCAGCGTACCGACACCCTCACCCACTGGGTGACGAACGTGAACGGGGTACGGCGCGAGTTCGACGCTCAGATCACCGAGCAGCTCCCCGACCAGCGCGTGGCGTGGATGACCGTCGACGGGGAGACCCGGCAGGCCGGGCTCGTCACCTTCCAGCCGATCGACGCGAGCACCACCAAGGTCGTGCTGCGCATGGACTGGGTGCCCGAGGGCCTGGCCGAGGGCGCCGCCGACAAGCTCGGCTTCGTGAAACGGCAGGTCACCGGCGACCTCAAGCGGTTCAAGCTGTTCATCGAGGGGCGCGGGGTCGAGACGGGCGCCTGGCGGGGCGAGGTATGAGCCGGATGAGCACAGAGGCGGCGAACAGAGGAGCCCGGACCGTGTCGCGCGGCGGCACGGTCCGGGAGGTGGCGGGGCGGTCCGGGCTGGTGGCGCACGGGGTGCTGTACGCGCTGATCGGCGTGCTGGCCGTACGCGTCGCCATCGGTGGCGGCGGTCAGGAGGCCGACAAGCAGGGCGCCCTGCAGGAGCTTGCGGACCAGCCCTTCGGCTCCGTCCTGATCTGGGCCGTCGGCATCGGTCTCGTCTGCATGGTGGTGTGGCGCCTGTCGGAAGCGGTGTTCGGTGCGGCCGGGCCGGAGGGCCGCAAGCCCACGAAGCGACTGGCCTCGGCGGCCCGGTGCGTGTTCTACGCGGTGGTGGCCGCGTCGGTCTTCGCCTTCGCCACGGGTGGCGGCGGCAGCTCCGGTGACCAGCAGTCGCGGGACATGACCGCGAAGGCGCTCGACCTGCCGGCCGGGCAGTGGCTGGTGGGCGCCGCCGGGCTGGGGATCGCCGTTGCGGGCGTGGTCATCGCGGTACGGGCGGCCCGGCGCAGGTTCCGCAAGCACCTCGCCATGGGCGGGGCCTCGCAGAGCGCGCGCAAGGCCGTCGACTTCCTCGGGGTGAGCGGCGGACTGGCGCGCGGGGCCGTGTTCGCGGCGGTCGGCGGCTTCGTCCTGTATGCGGCGCTGCGCTACGACCCGGGGCAGGCGAAGGGGCTCGACGACACGCTGAGGTCCTTCGCGCAGACGCCCGCGGGCCCCTGGCTGCTGGTCGCGGTCGCGGCCGGACTGGCGCTGTACGGGGCGTTCGACTGGGCGATGGCCCGGTGGCGCGAGGTGTGAGCCGCTCCGCCGGGGTCGGCGGAGCGGCCCGTACCGGGTCTTCAAGGGGGTAACCCGCCGATCCGGAGCAGGATCCGTCGGCATCTCGGCCAAGTTGTCCGTGCGCCCCCTCACGCCCCCCGCAGTGACGTTCCATCTCCCCCGTGCGGGGGCAGCCGCGTGGTGCTGTTGGTTCGTTACCGAGGAGAGCTCACGATGACGAAGGTCCTGGTCCTGCACAACGTCAGCCTGGTCCGGTCCGCACTGGCCGCCCTGCTGAGATCGGAAGGGCCTTTCGAGGTCACCACCGCGGGCTGGCGGAGTGCGGCGCGCCAGGCGGAATCGTTACGGCCGGACGTGACGGTGGTGGACCTCGACTGTCCGGGGACGACGGCCGTACTGGCCGACCACGGACGGTCCGCCGCCGACCGCCAGGTCCTCTCGTCCCCCTCCCCCGTCCTGGTGCTCGCCTCGGCAGGCGCACCCGGTTCGCTGCACCGGGCCTTCCGCGCGGAGGCCCGCGGCTACGTCGACAAGGACGGTTCGCCCGGGCGGCTGGTACGGGCGGTGCGGCGGGTCGCCGCGGGGGAGCGATTCATCGACGCGTCCCTGGCCTCCGCCTTCATGGAGGCGGACCCGCTGCCCCTGAGCCCGCGTGAGCTCAGCGTGCTGGCCCGGGCCGCGGAGGGCGATTCCATCGCCGAGATCGCGCGGGCGCTGCACCTGGCGAGCGGGACCGTGCGCAACTACATGGCCGCGGCGACCCGCAAGACCGGTGCCCGCAACCTCATCGACGCGATCCGGATATCCCGGGGGGCGGGCTGGGTCTGATCGGCGGCCGCCGCGGACGGGCGGAACCGCCGGATCACCCGTCCGCGGTGCCGTCCCACTCCCCCACCAGATCGCGGTAGAGGGCCGACAGCGCGGGAAGTTCGGCATGGGTGCCGCACACGGCCCGGGTTCCGTCCAGGACGAGGACCCGGTCGGCGCGCGCGGCGGAGGTGACACGGTGGGCGACGACGAGGAGGGTGCCGGGACGGGCCGCCAGGGCCCGCTCGGCACGCTCCTCCGTCTGCGGGTCCAGGTGGCAGGTGGCTTCGTCGAGGAGCAGCAGCGGCGCCGGCGAGAGGTAGGCGGCGGCCAGCGCCAGCTGCTGGCTCTCGCCGCGGGACAGGACCCCGGGCCGCACCTCGGCGTCCAGTCCGCCCAGCCGCTCCACCAACCCTTCCAGCCCCAGGACGTCCACGGCGTGCCGCAGCCGGGCGTCCTCGGAACGGGGATCGTCCTGGCCCGGAAGGTCGCAGAGGTGCGTGAGGTTCTCCCGTACGGTGCCGGTGAACACGTAGGCCTGTTGCGGCAGGAGGGTGCGCCGGGGGTCCGGTCCGCGCCCGCCGGACGCGGTCGGGCGGGCGGGAGCGCCGGCGACGAGCACCGTGCCCGCGTCGGGCACGAGCATCCCGGCGAGCAGTGCGGTCAGGGTGGATTTGCCGATGCCGCTCGGGCCGACGACCGCGAGGTGTTCTCCCGGTCGCACGACCAGGTCGAGGCCGTCGAGCACGGGCGCCGCGCCGGGGCCGTAGGCGAAGGTCACGCCGCGCAGTTCCGCCGCGGCGGCGGTCGGCGGGGCAGCCGGCGGCGTGGCGCGGCCGGCCGGTCGCGCCGTCGCCGCCGGGGCGCGGCCGGGGTCGACCCGGGCGGCGCGGACCGGCGGCAGCGGGGCACAGAACCGCTCCAGGACCACGAGCAGCCGGGTCCCGGCGGCACCGAGGGCCGCCATCAGCGAGTCCAGGGCCGGCAGCAGGGCGTGCACCAGGTAGGTGAGGCCGCCGGCGAGCGTTCCGGCGGTGACGCCGCGGGCGAGCAGCCAGGGCGCCGCGACGAGCAGTGCGACCACCGGCAGCCGGCCCGCCGTCCCCAGCGCCAGGGTCCGCAGGGCCGCCCAGCCCGCGAGCCTGCGGGCCAGCCGCTCCTGGTCCGCGATCAGCGGCTCCACCCGTCCCCCGGCGGCCGCCGCTCCCCCGCAGGCCGCGATGTCGCGCAGCCCGGCGCCCAGCTCGCCCAGCCGGTCCGCGAGGACCTCGTCGGTGTCCAGGCAGCGGCGTTGGACGGCCGCCATGGGGCGGAGCGTGGCCAGGAAGGCGGCCACGCCGAGCAGCAGGGGCGGTACCACGACCAGCAGCAGGACCGGGGCCAGCGCCGCCATGCCGGCGAGGGCTCCCACGGTCGTGAACACGAACGAACGCACCGTCAGGACCAGTCCGGCGAAGGAGTCGCGGGCCATCTCGGTCTGCTGGGTCAGACGGGACACCGCTCCCGTGTCGGCGGCGCGTGCCGGGTCGCCGACCGCGCGGTCCAGTGCCTGCCGGACCGCCCGCCGGACCAGGCCGTCCCGCAGCGGCTCGACGAGGTCGGCGAGCCCGGCGAACACGCCGCGCAGTGCGATCCCACCGAGGACCGCCCCCACCGCGGCCGCGGCGAGCCAGGCCAGTCCGGCGGTGGTACGGCCGGCGAGGAAGCCGTCGTCGAGAGCACGGGCCACTCCGTAGCCGCCGAGGAAGGTGTGGGCGGACTCCAGCAGCGACCAGGCCGCCAGTCGCGCCAGGGCGTTCCCGCGGCCGCGCAGGAAGCGCCGGGCCTCCGGGGCGACCCGGCGCCACGCCTCCGTCTCGGTACCGGTCGCTGCCCCTCTCCCTGTCCCTACCCCCGTCCGTGTCATCGACCGGCCTCCTGCTTGCTCGCGGACGCGGGACGGTCGTCGGGGCGGGCCCCGGGCAGTGCCGTCGTGTCCGCGGCGAACACCTCGCGGTAGGAGGGTTCGCTGCGCCACAGTTCGGCGTGGGTGCCCACCCCTCGGAGCCGTCCCCGCTCCAGCCATACGACGAGGTCGGCGCGAGCGGCGGACGAGAGGCGGTGGGCGACGACGATCCGGGTGCCGGGCCGGATCTCGCGGGCGAGCGCCCGCTCGACCTCCCGGGCGGTGACGGTGTCCAGGCTGGAGGTGGCGTCGTCCAGCACGAGCAGCCGGCCGGCGTGGCAGAACGCCCGGGCCAGTCCCAGGCGTTGGACCTCGCCGCCGGACAGCGGGGCGTCGGCGAGGCGCGTGGCGTACCCGTCGGGCAGGCGCTGTACGAACGGGTCGGCGCCCGCTGCCCGCGCCGCGGCCCGGACGGCCTGTGGCCCGGGGTCGGGTCCGGCGCCGAAGCCGATGGCGTCGCCGATCGTCTCGCCGAGCAGCGCGGGCCTGTCGAAGGCGTAACCCACCTCGCCGCGGAGGGCGTCGGCGGCGAGCTCCCGCAGGGGGACGCCGTCCAGCAGCACCTGCCCGGCATCCGGGTCGGTGAGCCGGCCGGCCACGGCGGCGAACAGCGTTTTTCCGGCTCCGGACCGGCCCACCACCGCGACGGTGCTGCCGCCCGGGAGGACCAGGCTGACGTTGCGCAGGACGACCGATCCTCCGCGCACGACATCTACGCCGCGCAGCTCCAGGGTGCCGGGGCCGCCGGCCGGCAGCTGGGCCCGGCCGTGGGCGAGCGGGGGCAGGGCGAGGAGGGCGGCGGTCCGGCGGGCGGCGGCCCGGCCGCGTACCACCGCCCCCAGGGCGCCGGTCACCGCGCCGACTCCGGCCGCGAGGCCCGCGTAGCGGACGGCGGCGAGGAGTTCGCCCACGCCGACGGCCCCGGCCGACAGGCGGATGCCACCGACGGCCAGGACCGCGTACAGCAGGATCGGCATGAGGATGGCGGACCGCGCCGTCGTGCCGCCGTAGACCTGCCACATGCGCCGCCCCTCGGCGCCGAGTTCGGGCAGTCGGGCGAGGATGCGGGCGCGTTCGCGGTCGGCGGTCCCGGCGGCGGCGATCGTGCGGGCACCGGACAGTGCCTCGACGAGGCGTCCGGCGGTGGCGAGCTGGACCTGCTGATAGCGGGCGACGCTGCTGAGGGTGTCGCGGGTGAAGGCCCGCAGCAGGAGCACCAGCAGCGGCAGGCCCAGGAGGAAGGTCAGCGCCGTCCACAGGTCGATGAGGAGGAGCGCGGCCATCGCGCCGAGGGGCGGCAGCAGCGCGGCGACGCCGTGCGCGACGGCCGCGGGCACTTTGCCGGCCTCGGCGGCGTGTGCGGTCAGCCGAGCGGCGGTGTCGCCGGGCGCGTGGCCGGCCGCGTGGTGCGGGGCGGTCGCCAGCAGCCGGGCGAGCCCGAGCCGGCGCAGCCGGGCGGTGGAGCGGGCGTCGACGTCGCCGGTCAGGCGGGCGGCGGCGGCGTCCAGGAGTATTTCCGCGGCGATGACCGCGGCGCACAGCAGCGTCCAGACGGGGGCGGACGGGTCGCGGCGCAGCAGCAGGTCCAGGGTGCGGCCGAGGACGGCCGGTTCGGCGAGCGCCGCCGCGGCGGCGGCCAGGGAGCATCCGAGGACCGCTGCGGTGCGCCCGGCGCTGTGCCGGGCGGCCCCGGCGAGCGCCCGGTCCGCTTCGCGCGCCGGGGCGGGGTCCGGTTCCCGTGCCGGGCCGGCGGCGTGGGGGCTCATCGGCGGATGCCTCCAGGGAAGTGGTGCGGGCCCGGGCGGTGAACCGCCCGGGCCCGAGATGACCCGGATCAGTTACAGGTCGTGATGCTCAGGCTGCTGTCCCCGCAGAGGAGCAGGCTGGCCCGGCTGCCGCCGCCGGTCATCGCGACCTCGCTGGTCTCTTCCTTGGGGGTCTCCATCGACTGCAGGTCAAGAAGCGTCATGTCAGATTCCTCTTCTTCTCTCGAGTGGTGCGATGGGTCACGGCCCCGGACGGGACCGGCTGGTGGGCCGCTGCAGCGTCACGCAGCGGCGGGAGGAACGGCAGGTGCGCGCGCCCGCCGGGCGCCGCGCTGCCGAGGGCGAGGAGGGCGCCGGCCGTGCCCGTGGTGAGGTCCATGGACAGCCGCATCATCTGCTCGCCGGGGAAGGCCAGATGCCCCTGGTACGGCACGGCGTGCCGGGCCAGTGCGTCGATCTGGCGGGCGACGGCACCGGGCCCGGTGCCGGGTCCCGGGGTGGTGGTCCGGGCCAGGTGGAGGATCATGCCGGCGGCGCCGCGCATCAGCCCGGGCTGGGCATAGAAGGTGGCCTGCGCCGCCCGTACGATCTCCAGCCTGGCCTGCTCGAAGCGCTCGTCCGGGCCGTGTTCGAGCCAGTCGTCGAGGACCATGCCGATCCCGACGCTGCCTTCGCCCAGGTACGGCATGGTGCGCCAGCCCTCATTGACCTGGAGGGTGCCGTACGCGCTGGTGACGCAGCGGTCGAGGTCGCGGTGGAGGGCGTGGGCGGCCTGGATCAGCAGTTCCTTGTCGCCGGTGCGCTCGTAGAGGCGTACGAAGAGCAGGGCGGGGCCGGAGTGGCCGTACAGCAGGCCGGCGCGGGTGGGCCGTTGCTCGGGCCGGGCGAGGAGCTCGGCGCAGCGCAGGGCCGCGGAGCGCAGTTCGCCCTCGCCGCTCGCGGTGGCGAGGGCGTCCAGGGCGAGGCCGATGCCGGCGAGGCCGCCGTACAGGTCGGGGCCGGCGCTCTCCCAGGGCTGGTCGAGGAGCCGTTCGGCGAGGGCGAGGGCGCGCTCCGGGTGTCCGAGCCGGTTCAGGGTCCAGGCGGTCCCGGCGAGGCCGTCGTAGAAGCCGAGCGGTGTGCCGGAGTCCGGTTGCGCGGTCCGGTCGAGCAGCCACTCCTCGGCTTCGGGCCAGGGTGCGGCGCCGGTCTCGGCGAGGGCGTGGAGCACGCCGGCGATGCCGTGGCCGAAGCCGATGCCGCCGTGGACGCTCGCGAACTGGGCGATGTCGCCGGGGACGAAGCGATCCTCGCGGTGCGGGGTGGCGCTGGCGCGCAGCGCCGCGGTCATGGAGGTGCGGGCGGCCGGCCAGTGCCGCGGCTCGACGGGCAGGTACGGTCCGGCCGGTGCGGGCAGGCGGTCGCCGGGCAGGCCCTCGGGTGCGCCGGAGAGGATCTCCTCGACGGCCTCGTCGAGGAACCTGCGTGGTACGGGGAACTGTTCGGCGGCGACTGCGGCCAGGTGTGCGGCCTTGGTGCGGTCCATGACGAGCAGGCTGGTGAGCGGGAGGAAGAGGGCGAGCCGCAGGCAGGCGAGGGCGTAGCGGTCGACGCCGAATCCGCGCCGCTCGGCGGGGGCGACGAAGGCCGGGTTGGCCACGGTCTGGCGCAGGCCCTCGTCGATGTGCGCGGCTGCCTCGAAGTCCAGCAGGGCGACGGAGGGTTCGCCCGCGGCGTCCTCGGCGACCATGATGTTGAAGAGGTGGAGGTCGTTGAAGACGACCCCGCGGGTGTGGACGGCTTCGACGGCCTCGGTCACGCGCTGGTGGATCTTCAGGGCCCAGTGGGTGTAGGAGGCGAGCTCGTCCGGGGTGGGGTCGGCCTCGATCAGGGGGTGGCGGCGGGCGAAGTAGGTGTTGAGCGGTTTGCCGTCGAGGTGCTGCAGGACGAGGAAGTGGTGGTCGCCGACCGTGAAGGTGCCGCGGACGGCGGGTACGCAGTCCAGGCCCGCCAGCCGCTCCAGCGCGGCCCGTTCGCGGTGCAGCCGGGTCACCGCGTCGGCGCCGTCGGCGGCGAGTCCGGCGTGCGGGCGGGCCTCCTTGAGGACGACGGCCTCTCCGGTGCGGGTGTCCTTGCCGACGTAGACGCCGCCGCCGTTGGAGAAGTGCAGGGCCCGTTCCACCGTGAAGGGGATCCCGGTCAGGGTGACGGCGGACCGTGCCCGCAGGTGGGGCTCCAGCCAGGCCGGCGCTCGGAGCCAGTCGGGCAGGTGGAAGGAGGGTTCGCGCCGGTCCGGTACGAGCCGGCCGTCGGGGGTCTCGACGGCCGGGACGAGTTGGCCGTGCTCGCCGTAGCAGTGCCGCAGGGTGAAGCTGCCGTAGCGCAGGTGGACCGGGCCGGCGCCCCAGCGCAGGTCGCTGAGGATGTACGGGCCGGCCGCCCCGGCGAGCGCGGCGTCGAGGTCCTCGGCGATGCGGCGGCACTGCTGCTCGTCGGCGGGGTACACGGTGATGAACTTGCCGCTCGCCGCGCGGTCGGCGTACTTGGCGTTGCGCAGGTGCAGCAGGTAGCGGCTCGGGATGAACTTGAAGGCGATGTTGCGCTCGGTGCAGTAGGCGTGCACCGTCCCGAGCACCGACTCGGCGTTGTCGAGCGTGGCCGAGACGTGGATCTTCCAGCCCTGCGCGGGCAGTTCGGCGTCCTCGGGGCGCAGGGCGAGCCAGTCGCCGCTGCGGTGCGAGCGCCAGCCCGCCGGGACGGGGGCGAGGGCTGCCGGGTAGCTCTCGCCGGCCCGCCGGTACGGCGCGTCGTAGAACCAGCGGTCTGCGTCGCAGAAGGCGGCGTACCCCTTGTTCACACCTGCTCCCTCGGTCGGTGGCAGACCTGAAGGTGTCACGCCCGGCGCGGGGTGCGACAGTCACGGCTGTCACCGATGGGATGTGCAGTACTCACGAGTCACGAACGGCGGCGGTGCCACCAGTGCCTGCGGCGAGGGTGCACGGCGCGGCCCAGTCGCAGGCCGATCAGGAGGTAACCGAGGAGCGCTCCGGTGGTGTTGAGGATGACGTCGTCGATGTCGAAGACGCGTCCGGTGACGAGGGCGCCCTGGATCAGCTCCACGAGGGTCATCAGGCACACGGTCACCGCGGCGACCCGCAGCAGTCCGCGGGCGGGCGGCAGCAGTACGGGCAGGAGCACACCGAACGGCAGGCCCAGCAGCAGGTTGCCGCCGATCTGGCGGGCCGCCTCGACCGTCGAGGCCCCCTGCAGGTAGGCGCCGATCGAGTGGCCGGGCCTGAGGTTGGGGTGCACGAGGGCCACCGAGGCGGCGGACGGTTCCAGTGTCAGCCGGGCCAGGACCACGCTGAACAGGACCGTGCCGGCGAAGGCGGCCAGCATGGCCAGGGCCCGTACGGCGGGGTGGGCCGGGCGGTTCTTCTCGGGGGTGGCGATCTGCACCGCTTCCTGCGGTTCTTCGTCGCGCGCTCGCGCGTGGCTCCACGTCATGCGGGCGCGTGTACCCGGCCGGCGGGCCGGTACGCGGGGGCGGCGGGCGCATGCGCGGGGTGCGCGCAGGGCACGCGCACGGGGTGACCGACATCCCCAGCACCGCTCCGCGTCGAGGCGGTCCGCCCGCCCCCGCCACCGCTGTTCCCGGCCTCGGGGGGCGCACCCGGGCCGAGTTGCGGCGTACGGCCGTCCGCGTGTGGACGGACAACCTCGCCGACCAGGCGGCGGCCCTCACCTACTACGCCCTGCTGGCGCTGCTGCCGGCTCTCGTCATTGCCGTGTCCGTCGTGGGCCTGCTGGGCGGTGCCCGCCGGGACCGGCTCGTCGCGGAGCTGACCGCCTACGCGCCCCCGCAGTCGGCGCAGGTGCTGCGGGAGGCGCTGGGCGGCGTTCCGGAGGGGTACTCCTCGATGTGGGCCCTGCTGCTCGGCGGGGTGGTCAGCGCGTTGTGGTCGGCGTGCAGCTATCTGGCGGTGTTCCGCCGCGCCCTGCACATGATGCACCGGGTGCCGGACACGCGGCGCCCGCTGCGGGCCGCGCACCTGCTCGTCGTGCACGCGGCGCTGCTGCTGGTGCTGCTCCTGGTGGGCGCGGTGGGGCTGGTCGCGTCGGGGCCGCCCGCCCGGTGGGCCGCGCGGGCGCTCGGAGCGGCGGGTGCGGAAGCCTTCGCGTTCCTGCGGTGGCCGGTGCTGCTGGTGGTGGTGACGCTCCTGGTGCTGGTCCTGTTCCGGACCGGACCGGCCCAGAGCCGCGGCGCGCGGCGGGGCCTGCCCGGCGGGGTACTGGCAGCGCTGCTGTGGCTGTCCGCCTCGGGGCTCTTCACGCTGTACACGCAACTGGACACCTACGGCCGCCTCTACGGGTCGCTGGCCGGGATCGTGGTGTTCGTGATCTGGCTCTGGTTCGCCAATCTCGCGCTGCTCACCGGCGCCCAGTTCAACGCCGAGCGGGCGCGGGGAGCGGGGGCCGGACCGCGGGGCGGCGGCCCGGCCGCCTGATGGAGCCCGGCGGGCCGTGCAGGAGGCCTGCGGGAGGAGGGCGCTGCCGGGAGGCCGGACCCTGCCGGACGGGGCCCTCGCGTGCGGGCACCCTGCACACAGGGGGGCGGCGCGGAGGGGCCCCGGCCGCCCCGCGCCGCCCCCGCGCCGCCTACTTCGTACGCCGGGTCCGCCGGGCACGCCGGGCGAGCACGGCGGCGGTGAGGACGCCCACGACCGTGGTCAGCGCGGTGCGGTTGGCCCGTGCCAGGGTCGCGGCCCGACCGGCCCCGGCCCGCACGGAGTCGAGCCTGCGGTGGCCGGTGAGCCGGCCTGCGCGGGCGGCCGTCTCCCGGACGCGGGTCGCGGTGCGCAGCGCCCCCGCGAGGAGGGGATCGGGGGTCTTGTCCTCCACGAGGCGTCCGACGTGCACAGCGGTGTCGCGGAGCCGGCCGGTCGCACGGGTGACGTGCTTGCGGAGCTCGGCCGGGGCGGGCACTGCCTTGTCGTTCACGTGCGGTATCAGCGTCATGGCGCTTGCCTCTCCTTCAAGGGTGGTTGCAGCACAGCAGGTTGTGCCTATCGGGCGTCGCTGCGCGGCTACCCGGCAACGGCCCGATCACGCGTCGCGGACGGGTGACGGCCCCTCAGTCCGTACCACCGGGGAGGATCTCCTTGGCCTTGGCGACGGCGTAGCCCCACGCCTGGCCAACGGTCGGCTTCGCGGGCACCGCCACCTCGTCCGGGTTGGTCAGGACGTCCAACAGGACGGGCCCCGGGGTCTCGAAGGCCTTGCGCACACCGTCGTGGAGGTCGTCCGGGGAGGTGACGCGGATGCCGGTGAGCCCGAGTGCGGTGGCGACGGCGGCGAAGTCCGGGTTGTCGAGGACGGTCCCGAACTCGGGCAGGCCGACCTGCTCCTGCTCCAGTTCCACCATGCCCAGGCGGCGGTTGTCGAAGACGACGATCTTCACGGGCAGCCGGTGCGAGGCGATCGTCATCAGGTCGCCCAGCAGCATGGCCAGACCGCCGTCACCGCAGAGGGCGACGACCTGCCGCTCGGGCGCCCAGAGCTGTGCTCCGATGGCCTGGGGCATGGCGTTGGCCATCGATCCGAGGTTGTACGAGCCGATCAGGCGGCGGTCACCTCGCAGGGTGACGAAGCGGGAGAGCCAGACGGTGGCCGTGCCGGTGTCGGAGGTGAACACGGCGTCGTCGTCGGCGTACGCGTCCACTGCGGCGGCGAGGGCTTCGGGCCGGACGGCATGGTCCCGGTTGTCCAGGGCCGCGCGCAGCCTGCCCGTCCCCTGCCGGTCGTGGCCGGGATCGGCCAGCCGCTGCTGACCTTCGCGCCACTTCGCGAACCGGCTTCGGGCGTCGTCGAGATGGGTCCGGTCGGGCGCCTTCTCCAGCAGCGGCAGCAGGGCCCTCAGGGTGGCCCCGACATCGCCGGCCAGGCCGACGTCGACGGGTACCCGCCGCCCCAGGTGCTCCTCGCGGACGTCGACCTGGACGACCTTGCAGTCCTCGGGGTACCAGTCGCGGTAGGGGAAGTCGGTGCCCAGCATGAGCAGCGCCTCGCCGTGGTCGAGGGCGTGCGCGGCGGCGGGGTTGCCGATGAGGCCGGTCTGGCCGACCTCGAAGGGGTTGTCGTGCTCGAAGCCCTCCTTGGCCTTGAGGGTGAGCACCATGGGCGCGGCGAGCCGCTCCGCGGTGCGGAGCACTTCGGTGCGGGCGTCGCGGGCGCCGCGGCCGACCAGCAGGGTGACCCGGGAGGCGCTGTTGAGGAGTTCGGCGGCCTCGGCGAGGGCCGTGTCGTCGGGGCGGGTGACGGCGCGGCCGAGGGCGAACCGGGCCGGCCGGTCCTCGGTCAGCTCCCGGTCGCCCATGTCCGCCGGCACGGTGAGCACGGCCACTCCGCCCTGGCCGACGGCCGCCCGCACGGCGGACTCCAGCATGCGCGGCATCTGGTCCGGGGAGGTGACGGTGGCGCGGTAGACGGCCACGTCGCGGAAGAGGAGGTCGTTGTCGACCTCCTGGAAGTAGTCGCCGCCCATTTCGGAGAGGGGCACCTGGCCGCAGATCGCGAGCACCGGGGCGTGGCTCTTGGCCGCGTCGTACAGCCCGTTGAGGAGGTGTACGGAGCCGGGTCCCACGGTGCCCGCACACACGCCGAGGACTCCGGAGAGCTGGGACTGGGCGCCGGCGGCGAAGGCGGCAGCCTCCTCGTGCCGGCAGCCGACCCAGTCGAGGCCGTCGGTGGTGCGGATGGCATCGGTCAGGGGGTTCAGGGCGTCTCCGACGACTCCGAAGACGTGCTGGACGCCCAGGTTCTTGAGTGCGTCGACGATGACGTGGGCGACGGTGCGTGCCACGGAAGGGTCCTCCGGTCGTGAGGGTTTCTCAGTGGGCGAAGCGGTCCGGGTCGGCCGCTTCCCAGTCGGATGCCCAGTCGGCGGGCGGGGATGCGAGCAGCTCGCCCGGGGTGAGCCAGGTGTGCAGTTCCGCGTAGGAGCGGACGGTATAGGGGTCCACGCGCTGCAGCAGCATATGGGGGCGCAGGTCGCGCGGGTCGTCGACGCCCAGCGAGGCCATGATCTGGAGGGCGCTCTTGACGGTGGCCTCCTGGTAGCGCCACACGCGCTGCGACTTGTCGGGGACGTCGACGGCGCGGGCGCGCCGCTCGTCCTGGGTGGCGACGCCGACGGGGCAGGTGTTGGTGTGGCAGCGCTGCGCCTGGATGCAGCCGACCGCGAACATCATCGCCCGGCCGGCGTTGGTGTAGTCGGCGCCCTGGAGCAGCCGTTTGACGAGGTCGCTGCCGGTGGCGACCTTGCCGCTGGCTCCGATGCGGATCCGGTCGCGCAGCCCGGCGCCCACGAGGGCGTTGTGCACGGCCATCAGCCCCTCACCGAGGGGCAGGCCGACGTGGTCGACGAACTCCAGCGGCGCCGCACCCGTACCGCCCTCCGCACCGTCGACGACGATGAAGTCGGGGGTGCTGCCCTCCTCCAGCATGGCCTTGCAGACGGCGAGGAACTCGCGGCGGGAGCCGAGGCACAGCTTGAAGCCGACGGGCTTGCCGTCGGCGAGTTCACGCATGCGCGCCAGGAACCGCACCAGCTCGCGGGGGGTGGAGTAGACGCGGTGGTAGGGCGGCGAAATGACGGTCCTCCCCTGCGGGACGCCGCGGACCCGGGCGATCTCCGCATTGACCTTGGCGGCCGGCAGGACGCCGCCGATGCCGGGCTTGGCGCCCTGGCTGATCTTCAGCGACACGCATTTGACGTGCTCGTGGGCGGCCTTGCGGGCGAACTCCCGTTCGTCGAAGTCGCCGTCGGCCGTCCTGCAGCCGAAGTACCCGGTGCCGATCTCCCATACGAGGTCCCCGCCGGGCTCCAGGTGGTAGCGCGACAGGCCGCCCTCGCCGGTGTCGTGGGCGAAGCCGCCCCGTCGCGCTCCGGTGTTGAGGGCGAGGACGGCCGGGGCCGAGAGCGAACCGAAGCTCATGGCCGAGACGTTGAGCAGCGCCATGTCGTAGGGGCGGGTGCAGTCGGGGCCCCCGATGCGCACCCGGGGCGGGTCGGTGCGCACCGGCCGGGGCGCCATGGACGGCGTGAGGTACTCGCTGCCCGCCTGGTAGAGGTCGAGCTCGGTGCCGAACGGCTCCTCGGAGTCGGTGCCCTTGGCCCGCTCGTAGACGAGGTCCCGGGTGTCGCGGTCGAAGGGGCGGCCGTCGTAGTTGCGCTCGATGAAGTACTGCTGGAGTTCCGGCCGCAGCCCCTCCAGCGCGAAGCGGAGGTGCCCGAGGACCGGGTAGTTGCGCAGGACGGAGTGCCGCCGTTGCACGACGTCGTGGACGGCCGTCGCCGCGAGGAGGAGCAGCGGAGCGGCCGCGGCCGACCACCAGGGCGAGACGAATGCGGCGGCCGCGCAGGCGACGGCCGCGAACGTGACGAGGAAGGCGACGATGAGTGGTTTCAGCACACCGCGCTTGTGTCCCGGAGCCGGTCGGCCATGCGGTCGTCCGTGGGCCCTCGCCTCGCGCGCCGCTCCGCGCCACCGCACGCCGCACGGCCGTGGGCCCGGACTCGGGGAGTCCGGGCCCACGGCCGTGCGGCGGTCGCACTCCGGCCGGTCAGAGCGGCGGAAGGCCGAGCCGGGTGGCGGCGTAGTAGGTGCCGAGTTCCTGGTGGTAGTCCCGGTCACCGAGGTGCTTCTCCCGGTGGAACTCCGGGGCGTCCTTGATCTGTCCCTTGGTGCGGTCCACGTGGATGATCCGTTCCTCCGGATCGATGCTGACGACGGTGCTCGCCGGCAGCAGGACCTCCTTGCCGAAGATCCAGACCCCGGTGTCCACGACGAGGTAGGCGTCACCGACCTCGTCGGAGTGCTTGTCCACCTTGCCGACGGTGCCGTCGGTCGCCTCGACCTTGTACCCGGTCAGGTCGGTGCCGGCCAGGTGGCCCGAGGTCGACTTGTAACTCCACACATGCTCAGTCACGCAGAACAACTCCTCCGATGGACGGGGGACGGCCGGGTCTCCCCTGCCGTCCGTCCTTCTTCGTACGTCGTGCGGGGTGTTCGTGCTCCCCGTGCACTCCGCCTGCCCCGGGTCCGGGGCCTCATGCGCGCGGACGCAGCCGCCCGGTCCGCGGACCTCTCGGCCGCCGGGCCGGACGGGAGCCTATGCTGCGGGGATGATCAAGCCGATTGAACTCGTCATATTCGACTGCGACGGCGTCCTCGTCGACACCGAGCGCATCGCGACGGGCGTCCAGGTCGCCCTGGGGGCGGAGCTGGGATGGCCGCTCACCGAGGGCGACGTGGTCGACCTGTTCATCGGCCGGTCCAACGCGTCCGTGCGGGAGCTGATCGCGGCCCGGCTCGGCGGGGCGACCGCCGACGTGTGGGAGAAGCGGTTCGTGCAGTTGCACCGCGAGGCGGTGGACGCCGGTCTGACCGCCGTCGAGGGGCTGCCCGAGGCGCTCGACGCGATCACCCTGCCGACCTGCGTCGCCTCCAGCGGCTCCCACGAGAAGATGCGCCACACCCTGGGCCGCACCGGGCTCTACGAACGCTTCGCGGGCCGTATCTACAGCGCGACGGAGGTCGCACGCGGCAAGCCGGCCCCGGACCTGTTCCTGTACGCGGCGCAGCGCATGGGGGTGGACCCGGCGTCCTGCGCGGTGGTCGAGGACAGCCGTCCGGGTGTCGAGGCGGCCCGCGCCGCCGGGATGCGGTGCTTCGGCTTCGGGGGCGGTATGACGCCGGCCGAACGGCTGGAGGGTCCGGGGACGCGGGTGTTCCACGACATGCGGGACCTGCCGGGCCTGGTCGCGGCCGGATGAGCACAGCCGTGCCCTGAACAGGGCTCCGCGGCGTTTCCTCTAGAGTGCTCACGGCCCCTCCTCGCGCCTGCGGCCCGCCCCGCGGCGCGAACCGAACTGTCCGCGGGCCCGACCGAGGAGCAATCGTGACCGAGCAGGCGTCCATATCGCTGCAGCAGGAGATCGCCCGGGACCTCCGGGTGAGCGCGTCCTTCGACGTCTCGCAGGAGATCGAGCGCCGCGTGGCCTTCCTCGCCGACCGGCTGATCTCCAGCGGGCTGCGCTCCCTGGTCCTGGGGATCAGCGGCGGTGTGGACTCCACGACGGCGGGCCGGCTGTGCCAGCTGGCGGTGGAGCGGGTGCGCGCCGCCGGGCACGAGGCGACGTTCTTCGCGATGCGGCTGCCGTACGGCGTCCAGGCGGACGAGTCGGACGCGCAGCTGGCGCTGGAGTTCATCCGGCCCGACCGGGTCCTCACCGTCGATGTGAAGGCATCCAGCGACGCCGCCCTGGAGGCGGTGCTGGCCGGCGGCACGGTCTTCCGCGACGAGCACCAGCAGGACTTCGTGCACGGCAACATCAAAGCCCGCCAGCGGATGATCGCCCAGTACGCGGTGGCGGGTGCGCACGCCGGCCTGGTGGTGGGCACGGACCACGCCGCCGAGGCGGTGTCCGGTTTCTTCACGAAGTTCGGCGACGGGGCGGCCGACGTCGTGCCGCTCACCGGGCTGACCAAGCGCCGGGTCCGGGCCACGGCGGAGGCGCTGGGCGCACCGTCCGCGCTGATCTGGAAGACCCCGACCGCGGATCTGGAGACGCTGAAGCCGGGGCTGGCCGACGAGGAGGCGCTGGGCGTCACCTACGACGACATCGACGACGTGCTGGAGGGCAAGCCGGTGGACGCGGCCGCCCTCGACATCATCGTCAACCGCTACCGTGCCACCGAGCACAAGCGGCAGCTGCCGATCGCCCCCTGATCCCGACGTGCGGATCCGCGCGGCGGCCGACCCGGACGGCCCGGCACGGGGACCCGCTGTGTCAGTGTCCGCGCCTACGGTGTGGGACATGAGCATGATCGGAAGCTACCTCCGCCTCACCCCTGCCGAAGTCGAGCGCGCCTCCCACGACCCGGACTGGGCGGCCGAGTACGCGCACAGCCTGTACGACCGCGACGACGCGGCCGCCGCCGCACGGCTGTACGAGACCGACAAGGCCTGGAACGCACTCGACTTCCTGCTGACCCGGCGCGGCTTCCCGGTGGACGTGGTCTTCGGGGAGGCCGACATGCCCTGGCCGGCCGGCCAGGACTGGGGCTACGGCCCGCCGCGGCTGCTGCCCGCGGACCGGGTGCGCGCCGCCGCCGAAGCCTTGGACGCCCACGCCCCCGATGTGCTGGCCGAGGGCGTCACGCCGGCGGATCTGGCCGCGGCGAACGTCTACCCGCAGATCGTCTGGGAGCGGGGTGAGGAGCCGGACTGGGTCGTTGCCCACTGGGAGGGGCTCGCGGCGTACCTGCGTGCGGCCGCCCGGGACGGCGACGCGCTGCTGGTCTGGATCTCCTGACCGGGCCGGGACCCGTCGGGGTCCCGGCCCGCAGGGCCCGCGGCTGCTCAGACGGAGGTGGACAGGATGGTGTCCTCCGGCGTGCGGACGCCGGGCCGGGTGCTGCCGGCGACGATCAGACCGAGGAGGACCCCGGCGGCCTCGCTCTGCAGGATCCGAGCGGCCTGTTTCAGCCGCCCGGGGTCCGGGACGGGGATGGACAGGGCCACGCACTCCGGGTTCAGGCCGGCGGTGATGGGGACCGCCGCGCACACCGTGCCGAGGGCGTACTCCTGGAGGTCGAGGAGGGGGGTGTGGGGCGGACGGGCGTCGAACTGCTGGAAGAGGACCCGTTCACTGGTGATGGTGCGGGTGGTGAAGGCGGTGAGACGGTGGCGGGAGAAATGGTCGCGACGGGCCTCGTCGTCCAGCTGGGTCAGGAGTGCCTTGCCCACCGCGGAGGCGTGGGCGGCCGCGCGGAAGTCGACCCACTCCTCCACCGCCGGTGTGGCCGGGCCGTCCGCGTACTGGGTGATGGCGACTTCGCCGTCGGTGTACCGGGCGACGTAGACGGCGGCGCCGACCGCGTCCCGCACCCAGGCGAGCGTCTCACGCAGGTGCCCGCGCCCGTCGCCGCCGTCCGTCTCTCCCAGCCGTACGGCGTGGCCGGCCGCGTAGGCGTCGGGGCCGATCGGCGTGGCCAGGCCGGCGCGGACGAGCTGCTCCAGGGCCCGTGCGAGGACCAGCTGCGGCAGCTTCGTCTCCCGGGCGATCTGAGTCAGGTTCACCCCGCCCGAACAGCGGTTGACGACCTCCAGGACGCGCAGTGCCCGGTGGACGGATTCCAGCGCCGCCGGGGCCGGGCGCCCTCCGCAGGACGCACGGACCCCAGCGGTCGCCTGCGGTTGCAGCGATGCGAGTGACCACCCGTGGGCCTGCTGCGTCAGGTGCTGGGGGTCCAGCCGCGCGTTGCGGGCGACGGCCACGGCCACGTGCGGACCGGGGGTGTCGAACTCCCCCAGGTCGGGGTGCTCCCGGCGGGGGCGCGCCTTGAGGGCCTGCCGCAGTCGCGCCGGGAGCCGCAGCGGCGGCCGGCCGGCCCGGCCCGGCCCGCCGTCCAGTGAGCCGAGGTCCTGGGTGGTGAGGGGTGGGGACGTCCAGATGACGGATGCAGTGAGGGCACCTTCGAGGTCGGCCGGGAACGGGGGCAGGGGCGGCAGGTGTTCGTCGGGCGGCAGGGCGCGGGCCTGGCGCTTCCAGAACCGGGCGGTCGTGACCTCTGCGCGCGACAGGTGGTGGAGGTAGAGACAGCGGGCGGCGGTCTGCGAACCGGCCCCGGCCGCGTACTGGAACCAGAACTGCGCGCCCTCCGTGCGGTCGGCCAGGTGCAGGAGGCAGGCGAACAGCAGCGCGGAGTCCACGCCGTGGGGCCAGGAGTCGACGGCCAGCGCGAGTTCGGCGAAGTCCCGGCTCTCCACCAGGCACCAGGCGACGTCCTCCAGCCCGCGGGCGGCCCGTACGTGGCAGGTGGCGTCGAGGACCAGGTCGTCGGTCTCGGCCGGGGCGGCCCGCCCGAGTCCGGGCGTGGCCGTACCGGCGTCGGTTCCCCTCACGGTGCGGGCGCGGTCGGCGGCGATCCGGCGGGCGATGCGGCGGCGGGCCGCTCCCTCGTCGTATCCGGCGTACTCCTCCGCGAGCACCGTCGCGTCCGCCAGGGCCGCGTCCAGTGCGCACGGCGGCATGTCGTGGTGGTGTGGCATGTCGCTCACTGGTCCTTCTCCTCTCCGGGGATCCACTCCAC
Organism: Streptomyces sp. NRRL F-2664; assembly: GCF_000719345.1. Lineage (GTDB taxonomy): Bacteria > Actinomycetota > Actinomycetes > Streptomycetales > Streptomycetaceae > Streptomyces. The sequence goes on along the minus strand of NZ_JOFX01000001.1, from coordinate 452,498 downwards.
CCCGAGCTTGCGGGACAGGGTTCGGCGTGCGCCGCGGATGTGCGAGCGGACGGTGGCGGGGGAGATCCCCATCATCCGGGCCACGGTGTCGCAGTCGTTGCCCATCAGGAAGGCCAGCAGCACCACGTCGTACTGCCGCTCGGACAGGCCGGCGATCGCCGCGTACAGCCCGAGCTTCGACTCCAGCAGCTCCAGCCGCTCGCGGGAGGAGCGGCGCAGCGCGGCGAACCATGCCGTCTCCACCATGGCCACCTGCCGGCCCAGAACGGCGAGCCGCCGCTCGACGTGCTCGCGCAGCACCGCCCACGCGAAGCCGTGCAGGCTCGCCTCTTTGAGCGCCTGGCGCCACACCTTCAGCAGGAAGGTGAACACGTCATCCACGACTTCCGCCGCGTCCTTGGGGTTTCCCAGCTGGAGGTGGGCGTAGCGCAGATAGGCGCGGTGCTGCTGGGAGTGGAACGCGGTGAATTCCACCGGCAGCACCCCGGCCAGTTCACTGGAGACCGCGCGGTCTCCCGACGGGTCGTGTTCTCCTGCGTTCACACGCTCCCCCACAGCTGTCCGCGGTCGCCCGTCGGGGCGGCGTGGACCTGGGGGTGACGGGCCGCGGGGACGGGTGGCGGGCTGCCGGCGGACGGCTCGCCGGCTCCTCTGCCCGATCCGCGGCCGGGCCGGCGCACGCGCGCCCGGAACACATCGGCTGCATCGACGCCGACCCTGGTGGTGACCGACAGCGCGAGGGCGACCGTCACGGCGACATTCACGTCGGAGTGGACCTTCCCGGTGGAGTGCGGTGTCCGGCTGCCTGCCCCCGCACCAGCAGCCGTGGAGCGCCGGGCGCTCTCAGACACCACCCCATCGGAAAACGAGCCCGATCGTGCAAGCCGGTCCTCGGATTTCCCGGGAACGAAGCGCATTCGCTTCCCCGCGCGCCCCTGGCCCCCCGCGCACGCCCCCGACCTGCGGCCCGCTCCGCGCACGGACGCGGCGGCGCGACGTCGGGGCACCATGGTCGTCCGGGCGGCGCGGGTGCCGGCTCAGCCGCCGAGGGTGGTGTTGCCGGTGATGGTGCCGTCCGCGCCGGACACCGTGACCGCGTGGCGGACGCCGTCGGCGCCGAGGACCACGGCCAGCCAGGCGCCGCCGCCGCCGTCCTGGGCGATCGCACGCAGGCTCTCCACCTTTCCGCCCGGCACGGCCGCCGCGGCCTTGGCGGCCGCGTCGCCGATGGACAGGGACGGCAGCGGCGCGGGCGCCCGGTCGCCCTTTCCGGACCAGCCGCGCCCCTCGGAGCGGCCGGGGGCGCCCGGAAGGGCCGGGGCCTCGGGGGGCCCGAACCGCTCGCGCACCGTGGGACCGTCCTGGTCGCCGGGAACCTTCCGTGCCCGCCCGTCACCGGGTGCCCCGTCCTTCGGTCCCCGCTCGAACGCGCCGCCGTGGCCGGGTTCGAAGCGGAGCGCGTGGGGCCCCCGGACGGCCCGGTCGTGGTGGTGATGGTGGTGCTCGGCCACGGCCAGTGCCGTGACCCCGCCGACTGCCACCACCGCGGCCGCGCCCGCCGCCACCCAGCGGGCGCGCCGGCTGCGCGGCACCAGCCGGGAGAGCACCACGCGCCTGCGCGCGACGGCCTCCGGGACTTCCTTCCCGGGCGGCTGCTCGGGCGGCGGCGGAACGGTTTCAGACATGCGGCTCGTCCTCCTGACGGCCGGACACGGTGCCCGGCTCGCCCCAGAGCATGCTGAGCGGATGCTGAAGCCCGGCTGAAGGCACCTGAAGACCTCTTCAGCCGGGCGTCCCGGGGGCCTGCGATCCTGTCCGGCATGCGCGTACTGGTGGTGGAGGACGAACGGCGGCTCGCCGTGGCACTGCAACGGGGTCTGCAGTCGGAGGGCTTCTCGGTCGACGTGGCCCACGACGGGCCCCAGGGCCTGTGGATGGCGACGGAGCACGACTACGACCTGATCGTCCTCGACATCATGCTGCCCGGGCTGAACGGCTACCGGATCTGTGCCAAGCTCCGCGCGGCCGGCAACGAGTCCGGGATCCTCATGCTCACCGCCAAGGACGGCGAGTACGACGAGGCGGAGGCGCTGGACACCGGTGCCGACGACTTCCTGTCCAAGCCGTTCTCGTACCTGGTGCTGGTCGCCCGGCTGCGCGCGCTCGGCCGGCGGACCGGTGGCCGACGTCCGCAGGTGATGCGGTTCGGCGACCTGCTGATCGACCCGGCCCGGCGTACGTGCTCCCGCGGCGCGGCGGAGATCCGGCTGACGGCGCGGGAGTTCGCGATCCTGGAGTACCTTGGCCGCCGTTGCGGCGAGGTCGTGTCCAAGCGGGACATCCTGGAACAGGTGTGGGACACCGCCTTCGACGGTGACCCGAACGTGGTCGAGGTGCACATCAGCGCGGTCCGCCGCAAGGTCGACGCCCCCTTCGGCCGGGCGGCGCTGGAGACCGTACGGGGCGCCGGCTACCGGCTGGCGGCCGACGGTGGTTGACACCTCGCGTCTTCGCGGGCGCGTGGCGGGCGCCCTGCGCGCAGTCCTCCATGCCGCTGTCGACCGGTGGCCGGTCCTGCGCCGGTTGTGGCCCGCCACGGTCCGGGCCCGGGCGACCGCCGGCGCGGGGCTGGTGGTGGCCGCGGCCCTGGCACTGGCCTCGTTCTCCCTGCTCGGGCTGCTGGAGGCGAACCTGCTGCGCAACGCGGAGAACGACGCGCGGCGGCAGGCCGAGACCGTGGCGCAGCTCGCCGCCGCCGGGAAGCTCGGCCGGGCCCGAGCGCCGGGCCGGGCGGTGGAGTTCGTCCAGGTGGTGAGCGCGGACGGCCGGGTGCTGTTCGCCAGCCCGAACCTTGTCGGGGTGCCGGCCTTCCCACCGGCACCTCCCGAGGCGCCGGGGACGCGGCTGCACACCTGGCGGGTGCGTCCCCTCGACGGCGATCACCGCCAGCGGGTCGTGCAGGTCGTCACCCAGACACCGGACGGCCCGGCCACCGTCTACGCCGGTGCCTCGCTGCGGGACGCGGACGCGGCCGACGACGTGACCACCGCCGCGCTGGTGATCGGGATGCCGCTGCTCCTGGCCACCGTCGTCCTGGTGACCTGGCGGGTGACCGGACACGCGCTCCGGCCGGTGGAGGCGATCCGCGCCGAGGTCGCCGGGATCTCCGACCGGGACCTGCACCGGCGCGTGCCGGTGCCCGCCACCCGCGACGAGGTGGCGCGGCTGGCCGAGACCATGAACGCCACGCTGGACCGGCTGGAGGCGTCCGGCATCCGCCAGCGGCAGTTCATCGCCGACGCCTCGCACGAACTGCGCAGCCCCATCACCGTCCTGCGCACGCAGTTGGAGGTGGCGCTCGCCGTCCGGGACCCGCAGCTGTGGCCGGAACTGATCGGCGGGGCGCTGGAGGACATCGAGCGGCTCCAGCGGCTCGCGGCGGACCTGCTGCTGCTCGCCCGGATCGATGCCGCCCAGCCGGTGGCGGCCGTACCGCTGGACCTGGGCGCGCTGGTGCGCGAGGTGGTGGAGGCACGTCTCGGCGACCGGGTGCCCGTGCGGGTGGACCTGGAAACCGATGTCGTGGTCACCGCCTGGGCCCTGTGGCTGGGCCGGGTCGTCACCAATCTCGTCGACAACGCGCAGCGGTACGCCGTGCAGCGCGTGGACGTCACGCTGCGCACCGCGCGCGGCGGCGCGGGGGCGGGTACGGCCGTGCTGGAGGTCGTCGACGATGGGCCGGGGATCCCCGGGCCGGACCGGGAGCGGGTCTTCGAACGGTTCACGCGGCTCGACGACTCGCGCAGCCGTGACCACGGCGGGGCCGGACTGGGCCTGGCCATCGCGCGTGACCTGAGTACGCACCACGGCGGGACACTGGCGGCCGAGGGGGGCGCGCGCGGTGCCCGGCTGGTGCTCAGGCTGCCGCTGACGCCGCCGGCCCGGCAGGATCCGCACGACGCGCGCTGACCGGCGGGGAGGCATTCGCGGCGCGATGGTGGGCAGGCGGTGCGTATGACCAGTGAACGAGAAACCCCCGCGTCCGACAGCTCTGAACCGGAGCTGCCCGCCAAGGTCCCCGAGAACACGGACGCCGTCACCCCGGACCTTCCTCCGCTGGACACCCCGGCACCCGACCTGTGGGCGTCCGGGAGCGCCGAAGAGGCCGAAGCGGCCGGAGCGGCCGACGACACGGACGGTGCACCGCCGCCCGAAGCCGATCACGCGGCAGCCGACGATCCCACCGATCCCGCGGAGCGCAGGGACCCCGATCCGCAGGAGCCCACGGACTGAGGCCGGCGGGCTCAGCGGGTCTGGCGGTGCCGGCCGTGCTTGTGCGGCTGGTGGTCGGTCGTCAGCAGGACGAGGGCCAGTCCGAGGGGCAGCAGGAACAGCAGCAGAAGAGTCATACCGCGCTTGTGCCCAGCGTTGTGCGCCCGACACGGCCGACCATCCGCCGGGGTGTCGGACAGGCGTGGACCGGTGTTCCAGGGCGCCTATAGTTAGGGCACCCTAACTGAGGGGGGAGGGCGCGTGCGGCCGCATGCGCCCGACCCTGCCGAACAGAAACCGGAACCCGTATGAGACCCGAGTCCACCGCCCTCCCCTCCCCGCGCGCCGACGTGATGACCGAGACCGTGGAAGGTTTCGGCACGGTCCGCTTCACCCCGGTCGACCCCGCCGCGGACTCCGCCGTCCTGCACTCGTGGGTCGTCGAGGAGCGCGCACAGTTCTGGGGCATGAACGGCGCCGACCGGGAGTTGGTCCAGGAGATCTACGAGGACGTGGACCGCCGCGACACCCATCACGCGTACATGGTGCGGCTGGACGACGAGCCGGTGGCGCTCTTCCAGACGTACCAGCCGGCCGAGGACCGGATCAGCGAGTGCTACCAGGTGCGGGAGGGCGACATCGGCGTCCACCTGATGCTGGCGCCGGCGGCGCGGCCCCGGCCCGGGTTCAGCAGGACGCTGATCGGCTCGCTCATCCGGTTCACCTTCCGCGACCGCGCCGTCCTGCGCGCGGTGGCGGAGCCCGATGCCGCCAACGACAAGGCCGTCGCGTTGATGAACCGGCTGGGCTTCGTCCCGCAGGGCGAGATCACCCTCCCGGAGATCGACCTGCCCGAGGTGTACCTCCCCGAGAAGCGGGCCGTGCTCGCCTTCCTCGACCGCCCCGCCGTGCTCCCGCCCGCGGTGGCGCTCCACTGCGCGTAGGAGACCGCGCCGCTCGTGCCGGGCCGCGCCCGCGTGAAAATGCGGTGCCGCGGCCCGGTCCGCTCTCTACACTCGCCGTACGCGCTGCCCGCAGAGCAGGAGCGCGCCATGCCGAGTCCGAAGATCCGAAGAGAAGGGGAGCAGCGTCATGTGCACGGACCGCACCGTCGCCTTCGCTCCCCCGTCCCGGTACGACGTGATCCCGGTGTCCCGTGGCCTGCGGTGCCGGCTGCGCGGCCGTCACCGCATGCCCGTGACGCACCTTTAGGTCCCTCCCCCTCCCCGCCGTCCGTACCCAGGTACGGACGCCCCCGCACCTGCCCGGACCCGCTCCGGGCGTGCCCGGCGGCGGCCGTCCGCGGCTGCCGCTCGGCGGGAGACGGTCCGTCGTCGGGGAATTCGCGCCGCCCTCTTCCACTCTTCGCTCGAAAGGTCCCGGGCCATGCGCGCCAACGGACTCCCCCTTCCCACCCCTTCCCCCACCGCCGTCCGCAATCTGGGCATCCTCGCCCATGTCGACGCCGGCAAGACCACGGTCACCGAACGGATCCTCTTCGCGACCGGCGCCGTCCACAAACGGGGCGAGGTCCACCTCGGTACGACCGTCACCGACTACGACCCGCAGGAACGCGACCGCGGCATCACCATCTTCGCGGCGGCCGTGAGCTGCACCTGGGACGGGCACCACGTCAACCTGATCGACACCCCCGGGCACGTCGACTTCGCCGACGAGGTGGAACGCTCCCTGCGGGTCCTCGACGGCGCCGTCGCCGTCTTCGACGCGGTCGTCGGCGTGGAGCCGCAGAGCGAGACGGTGTGGCGGCAGGCCGACCGGCACGGTGTGCCGCGGATCGCGTTCGTCAACAAGCTGGACCGGGCGGGCGCGGACCTGGACACCGCCGTCGCGTCGATCCGCAGCCGCCTGGGCGTCGTGCCCCTGGTGGTGCACCAGCCGATCGGCCGGGAGGACGCCTTCACGGGGGTCGTCGACCTGGTGGCCATGCGCTCGCTGTGCTGGACGGACGAATCCGCCGTCTGCACCTCCGGACCGGTCCCCGAACCGCTGCGGGAGGAGGCTGCCCGGCGGCGCAGGCTGCTGGAGGAGACGGTGGCCGAACTGCACGCCGAGGCGCTGGAGGAGTTCTGCGCGGACTCCGCGCTGGCCGACGCCACGCTGGCCCGCGCCCTGCGCGAGCTGACCCTGCGCGGGGACGGTGTCGTCGTGCTGTGCGGGTCGGCGTACCGCAACCGCGGGATCGAGCCGCTGCTGGACGCGGTCGTCGCGTACCTGCCGGCTCCCGCGGACATGCCGCCCGTGCGCGGCACGGCGGACGGCGCGGAGCAGGAGCGCGCCCCCGACCCGGCGGAGCCGTTCACGGCCCTGGCCTTCAAGGTGACGGCGACGCCGACGGGACGGCTCACCCATCTGCGGGTCTACGCCGGCACCCTGCGCAAGGGCGCGACGGTACTGGACGCGGCCACGGGGCGTACGGAGCGGGTGGGCCGGATCCTGCGGGTCCAGGCCGACCGCCACGAGGACAGGGAGGAAGCGGTGGCCGGTGACATCGTCGCCGTGATCGGGCTCAAGTCCGCGCGGGCGGGCACGACCCTGTGCGCCCCCGGCGCGCCGGTGGTGCTCGAACCGCCCACCGTGGCGGAACCGGTGGTGTCGGTGGCGGTCGAGGCCAGGCAGAACGCCGACACCGGCCGGCTGGCGTCGGCGCTTGCGCGACTCGCGGAGGAGGACCCCTCGCTGGTGGTGCGGACCGACCCGGAGTCGGGACAGACCGTGCTGTCGGGGCTCGGCGAGCTGCATCTGGAGGTGGCGGTGGAGAAGATCCGCCGCGGCCACGGGGTGGAGGTCGTGGTCGGCCGCCCACAGGTCTCGTACCGGGAGACCGTCGTGCGCGGGGTGACCGGCCTGGTCCACCGGCACGTCAAACAGGACGGCGGCGCGGGCCAGTTCGCGCACGTGGTGCTGGACGTCGAGCCGCTGGAGGAGCCGGCCTTCGAGTTCCGCTCGACGGTCGTCGGCGGGCGCGTGCCGCAGGAGTACGCACGTGCCGTGGAGGCCGGCTGCCGCGACGCCCTCGCCGAGGGGCCGCTGGGCGGGTACCCGGTCACGGGACTGCGCGTCACGCTCACCGACGGGGCGACGCACTCCAAGGACTCCTCCGAGATGGCGTTCCGGGCCGCGTGGAGGTTCGGACTGCGCGAGGCGCTGCGCCTCAGCACGATGGAGCTGCTGGAGCCGGTCGTGGACGTCACGGTGAGCGTCCCGGAGGACGGCGTCGGGGGCGTGCTCGGTGACCTGGCGGCCCGCCGCGGCCGGGTCTGCGGCCAGTCCGCCGAGGCCGGCACGGCGGTGGTCACGGCAGTCGTGCCGCTGGCCGAGCTCTTCGGCTACGCGTCCCGGCTGCGGGGCCGGACCCAGGGCCGGGGCGTCTTCACGACCCGGCCGGCCGGTCTGGCTCCGGTACCGGCCCCGGTCGCCGAGGCCCTGCCGGGCCGGTGACCCGTACGCTGCTCCCCTCCCGGTTCTCGGGAGCGGGAGCAGCGGCGCCGCGCATCTCCGCGGCAGCAGCAGCCGCAGACAGGCCGGTGCAGCGACACCGTGCCGGCGGAGCTGCGGCGGCGCGGGCTGCCCGCCACCTTCTTCCCGACCGGTGCCTTCGCCGACGCGCACCCGGCGGCGGCGCGCACGATCGGTGCGGCGCACGGGCTGGGCAACCACTCGTACAGCCACCCCTCCTTCGACAGACTCAGCACGGACCGGCGGGCGGAGGAGGTGCGCCGCGCCGACGCGGCGATCCGGCGAGCCTCGGGCAGGGAGCCGCTGCCGTTCTTCCGCTTCCCCTACAGCGCCACCACCGAGGACGAGCGCGCCATCGACGCCCTCGCCGCCGGAGCGATCATCCAGATGCACGTCGGCAGCAACGGGGGCGGCACCGTCCTGGACGCCGAAGCCCTCCCCCTGATCATCGATGCGGCCGAGGCGGAGGGCTACACGATCGTCGACCTCCGCGCATTCGGGCTGGTCGGATGCCGCGCGGAAGGGGGCTTGACCTCAAGTCAGGTTGAGGTCGGAGGCTTTCTGCGTATGCCGCGGCCGAACCGCAGCCCGGCGCTTCTACGTTGGGGGAACTCCATGTCGAACAGCGCACTGCGCCCTTCCGACTCCTCGTCGGCCGGCTCTTCCTCGGCCGGCTCCGCACGGTCGGCCCGCAGGTCGGGCTTCGGCTGGTGGAAGGTGCTGGTCATCGGCGCGGTCGGCGCGGCCGTGGCCAATCTCGTCGTCTTCGCCGTCGCCAAGCTGGCCGGTGCGTCGCTCGTCGTCCTGGACGCCGGCGAGGAACACGCCGTCACGGTCGGAGGAGTTGTCGGCGCCTCCGTCGTCCCGCTGGTCGCCGGGACGGGCGCCGCTCTGCTGCTGGGCCTGTGGAGGCCGGTCTTCCTGCGGATCGCGCAGTACGCGGGCAGCGGCCTGGCGCTGCTGTCGGTCGCCGGCCCCCTGTCGTCCGACGCCGACGGCGGCACCGTGGCAGCCCTGACCCTCATGCACCTCACGCTCGGCGTGGCGGTCTTCACCACCCTGCACCTCCACCGCCACCGCTCGCGACGCTGACGACGCCCGCCGCTTTCGGGGCACTTGGGGACACACGGGCCGGCCGGCCGTGCCAACCGGCCGTCGCCACAAGGGAGCAGGTGCACCGTCAGAGGGTCCCCCGTCGCGTCCGCGACCGGGGACTCTCACCGCTCGTGACGGGGAGAATTCACCAGGTAGTAATTAGGTGAATTCCTGACTGAATTCCCGTCAATAAGCCTCCGCATCATATCTCGATTTGATAACAACCCGCACCGAAAGGACTGGACCTTTGACGTGCAACGCGCGTAACTACCTTTCCGTAAGCAGAAGTTGAGTGTTCGTCAAATCATGCCAACAGGTAACGGAATGATTTCCTGGACCACGCTCCCGTTTGTCCGAATTCTCCGCCGCATTCGTCTGGCAGGCTTCCGCGCACCCCACTAGTACGACCACGATTTGAGGTGCCCATGACAGGACGTCGCAGACGCACTGCAACCGATCACCGCCGCAAACCCCGGCGCTTGATACTCGCCACCGCCGCCGTGGCAGCGGGGGCGGTGATCGCCGCGGGCATCGCCTACTCCGGGCTCGGCGACGGCGCCCAGGCCGCCGGATCCGTCGAGGCCGCCGCCTCCGCTCCGGCCGCCGCCCCCGCCCGGGACCAGGAGCCGGAACCCCTCTCGGCGGCACCTGCCAACGAGAACGCGCGCGGCATGATCTACGACGGCCTCCAGCCCGCCCCCAAGGGCGACCGCTGCGTCGGCGTCTACCGCACCGCGGACGGCCACTGCACCCATGGCCCCGACGCCCCGCCGAAGGGCGTCGACATCACGAAGGACATCCCGCCGGCCGTCAAGGAGACGGCCCCGGCGGCAGATCCCGCCAAGCCCGCCACCGACGACCCGGCCACCAAGGAAGGCGGCGGGCGTCCTCAGGACGCGCCCGCGGCCGACGCCGCGGCCGCCAAGGACACCGCGCCCGCACCCGCCGCGGCGGAAGGCGGCCAGGCAGTCGCCGCGGGCCCCGCCGGCCAGACCGTCCAGTGCGACGGCGACGGCAACACTGGCAACCGCGTGCAGGTCGTGTACGTCCACGCGCCGGGCAAGGACCGCTACTCCCAGTACCTCGCCTCGTTCCGCAAGTGGGCGGCCGACGCCGACCTCATCTACTCGGCGAGCGCCAAGGAGACCGGCGGCGTCCGGCACATCCGCTACGTGACCGCCGCGGACTGCACCCCGACCGTGCTCAACATCGAGCTCCCGGCGAGCGCCCTGGCCGAGTTCAGCGCGACCAACAACGCGCTCGCCGCCAAGGGCCTCGACCGCCGCGACCGCAAGTACATGATCTTCGCCGACAGCCAGGTCTACTGCGGGATCGGCACCTTCGCGGGCGACGAGCGCCCCGGGCAGTCGAACCAGAGCAACTTCGGCCCGTCCTACGGGCGTACCGACTCGGGCTGCTGGGGCGGACACACCGCCGCGCACGAGCTCGGCCACAACCTGGGCGCCGTCAACAACAGCGCGCCGAACACCAGCCGCGGCGCGCACTGCACCGACGAGTACGACGTCATGTGCTACTCGGACACCCCGTACTACCCGCAGATGCGCAACATCTGCACCATCCAGGCGTCCGAGAACATCCTGGACTGCAACCACGACGACTACTTCCACACCAGTCCCAAGCCCGGCAGCTACCTGGCCACGCACTGGAACATCGCGGACAACCAGTTCCTCATGAAGGCCAAGGGCGGTGGCGGCGGCACGGATCCCGGTCCCAACCCGTCGCCGACGCCCACGAAGAAGCCCTCGCCGACGCCGACGAAGAAGCCCACCGGCGGACCGACGGCGACAGCGGCCCAGATCCAGGCCGACTCCGTCGTGGTGAGCTGGCCCAAGGTCGAGGGCACCGCGTGGTACCAGGTCATGCTGAACGGCAAGCACCTGGCCTGGGTCCAGTCCCAGGTGCTGCGCATCTACAACCTCCAGCCCAACACGTCGTACACGGTGACCGTGTCCGCCCGTGACGGCTCCGGCCGCGACACCGGACCCGGCAAGGCCGCGACCTTCCGCACCACCGGGGCCGGCGGCGGGGCGACCACCCCGGGCGGCCGCTACACGCTCGGCAACGGCAGCACCGGCATGGCCGCCGAGGTCTGGGGCGGCCGCACCGCCGACGGCGCCGTGCTCGTCGGCGGCCGTGCCAACGGCTACGCCCAGCAGCAGTGGTACTTCGACGACGCCGGCAACGGACTGGTCCGCATCCGGTCCGCGGCCTCCGGCAAGTGCCTCCAGCCGGGCAGCGCGCCCGCCGCGGGCATGTGGGTCGCGCAGCAGCCCTGCGACAAGGGCAACGGCGCGCAGTCCTGGAAGCTGACGTCCCGCGGTGGCGCGGTCACCGTGACGGACCCGAGCGGCGGCCTCGCCCTCACCGTCAGCAACCGCCCGTACTACGGGAACTGGTTGCTCGACCTCCAGCGCGCGGACGGCCGCGCGGCGCAGGCCTGGACCCTGCAGAAGTCCGGCTGAGCACCGCCGCCACGCCCGGCGCCCGGACGCACCAGCGCCCGGGCGCCGGGACCACCCCGTGACGCCGTGATCCCGCCCCGGCGGACGGCCGCCTCCGTGCGGCCGTCCGCCGGTTTCCCCTCATCCCGACCGGAGCACCCCGACGATGCGCATACGAATCGCCCTCTCGGCCACCCTGACCGCATTCGGTCTCATGTTCCTGCTGCCCGCCGCCGCCCACGCCCATGGGGACACCCTCAAGGTCGTGGTGACCGGCCAGCGCGCGGGCCACGTCACCACCGACATCACCTGGGAGAACGACGGGGACGCCGTCGACGAGACGGTCGCCGCCACCGTGAACGCGGTCAGCGTCGACGGCTCCCGCACGATGGGCCCCTGGCGCCTGGTCCGCGACCCGGCGGCGGCGCCCGCCGGCTGGACCACGGTCGAAACCCTGCCGCCCGGCTCGTGGAAGGTCAGCGTCGAGGTGGGCTTCCCCGCACTGGGCAAGGGCGAGCTCGAAGTCGGCGTACCCGTCGTCGACCCGGCTCCGGCCACAGGAGGGACCACCGGCGCGGGCACCACCGCCACGGGGACGAACGACTCCGCCACCGGTGGTACGCCCGCCGTCTCGGCCCCGACGCCCGCCCCCGCCTCCGCCTCCGGTTCGGGTTCCGCCGCCTCGTCCCCCACTCCCGCCCCCTCCGGGACCCAGGCCGGTGCCGGTGCCGAGGGCGACACCGTCTGGTGGACCACGGCAGGTGTGGCCGCGACCGCACTGGCCGGAGCGGGCGTCGGCCTGCTGCTGCGCCGCCGCCGGATGCGCGGCGCCTGCAGGCCGTCGTAGCCGGCCCTGCCCCGGGGGCGCCTGCCGGTTGCGTGCCGGGTTCTCGCCCGCCGACAGGCCGGACTCCGCGGCGGGCGGGAACCCGGGCGGCCGATCCGGCGTCGTAGCGGGCGACGCCGTCCTCAGGCAGGTGGGACGCACGGGGGAAGGGGCAGGGGCGGCATGGGCGGGGTTCGTGTCAGGCGGTCGGCCCGCGAAGGGGCCGCCACGGCGGGGCGCGGACGCGTTCTCGCCGTCCTCGCTCTGCTGACCGCCGCCGTGCTGGCGTTCCACTCCGCGGTCCCCGACGCCCCGGGCCGCCTCGGCAGCCTGCTGGAGGCGTTCCTGCCGTGGCTCGGCCTGGCGGTCCCGCCGCTCCTCGCGGGGGCGCTCGTACGCCGATCCCGCGTCGCACTGGTGGCCGTGCTGGTGCCGGCGCTCGTATGGCTGGGCCGGTTCGGAAGCCTGCTGCTCCCCGCTGCGGACGGTCCCCACCACCTCACGGTGGTCCAGCACAACGTGAGTGACGAGAACCGGGACCCGGCGGGTACCGCGGCCGCGCTGGCCGCGGCCGGGCCTCAGCTCATCGCCCTCCAGGAGCTGACCCCGTCCGCGCTGCCGGCCTACGCGCAGGTCCTGGCCGCGCGGTACCCGCACCACGCGGTCGAGGGGACGGTCGGCCTGTGGTCGGCGTACCCCCTGACCGGCGTGCGGCGCCTGGACATCAGGCCGGCGGGGATCGCGGAGGGCTGGAACCGGGGCCTGCGCGCCGGCGTGAGCACGCCGCAGGGCGAGGTCGCCGTGTACGTCGCCCACCTGCCCTCGGTCCGGGTCCGGCCGTCCGGCTTCGCCGCGCACCTGCGCGACGAGAGCGCGGGGATGCTGGGCGCGGCCGTCGCCGCCGAGCCGGTGGAGCGGGTGGTCCTGCTCGGCGACCTCAACGGCACCGTGGACGACCGCGGACTGGGTCCCCTCACCTCGCAACTTCAGGCGCCCCGGCGGGGATTCGCCCTCAGCTGGCCCGCCGCTCTCCCGGTGTCCCGGATCGACCAGGTCCTGGCACGCTCCGCGGCCGTCGCCGAGATCCGCGCGCTCCCCGCGACGGGGAGCGACCACCTCCCGGTCCTCGCCCGCCTCACCCTGAACGGGCCGACCGCCCCGTAGGGCGTCCTAGGGCGTCCCCTTCGGAGGGTCGGGGTCACGGTACTTCAGTGTCGGTCTTCGCCGCCCTGCGCGCCCCGGAGACCGTAAACCCGTCGACAGCGCCCCTTGGCACCCGGCACAGTTGCCACCCGTGACGAGCAGTGAACTGTGGACCCGCGCGACCGCCGACCGCTACGACGCCGAGGAAGCCGAAGCGTCCTCCGCCGCCGTTCTCGGCCCGACCCTCGCCTTCCTCGCCGAGCTGGCCGGAGACGGCCGGGCGCTGGAGTTCGCCATCGGAACCGGACGAGTGGGAGTGCCGCTCCGGGAGCGCGGCGTGCCGGTGGCGGGCATCGAACTGTCCGAGCACATGGCGGCCGTGCTGCGGCGCAAGGTCGACGAGCGCACCCTTCCGGTAGCCATCGGGGACATGGCCTCGACCGTCGTTCCCGGCGGTTTCACCCTGGTCTACCTCGTCTACAACACCATCACGAACCTGCTCACGCAGGACGAGCAGGTGGAATGCTTCCGCAACGCCGCACGGCATCTGGAGCCCGGCGGCCGCTTCGTCATCGAGCTGGGTGTGCCGCCACTGCGGCTCCTGCCGCCCGGTCAGGTCGCGGTGCCGTTCGACGTCTCCCGCCATCATCTCGGCTTCGACACCTTCGACCTGGTCGAGCAGGTGCTCGTCTCGCACCACTTCACCCGCGACGGCGACGACGACGGCCGCTACCGCCGCGAAAACTCCCGGCACCGGTACGCCTGGCCGGCGGAGCTCGACCTGATGGCGCGGATCGCCGGGCTCCAGCTGGAACGTCGCGTTGCGGACTGGGACGGCTCTGCGTTCACCCAGGACTCCACGAAGCATGTCTCCGTGTGGCGCAAGCCGGCTTGAGGCCGGCCACCGGGCCGCGTGAACAGCGGCTCAGGGGGCTGTCGGGGCGTCGAGCAGCTCGGGCCCGTTGTTGCGCACGTTGTTGACCGCGGTCGATACGGGGCGGACGTCCAGCCGGCCGCCGGCGGGGGCGGCCAGCAGGGCCCGGAGTTCGTCGGCGTCCTGGTGGGACGGGTCGAGCCAGGCCTCGTAGTCGGCCGGGGCCAGCGCGAGCGGCATGCGGGGGTGGACGCGGCCGGCCGCGTCGGTCGCCTCGGTGGTGATGATCGTGCAGGTCGCCCACCACGCCGCCGGGTCGTCGCCGTCGGTGATGCCCGGGTCGCGCCAGAACTCGTACAGCCCGGCCATGGCCATCACGGCGCCGTCCTCGGGGCGGATGAAGTACGGCTGCTTGTACGCCTTCGCGCCGGCGGAGGCGGGGACGGCCTGCCATTCGTAGAACCCGTCCGCCGGCAGCAGGCAGCGCCGCTTGGCGAAGGCGCGCCGGAAGGCGGGCTTCTCGTGCACCGTCTCCACCCGCGCATTGATCATCCTGGCACCGCCGGACGGGCTCTTCGACCACGACGGCACCAGCCCCCACCGCAGGGGCCGCAGCGTGCGCTCCAGTTCCCCCCTCTCCCGGTCGGCGCGCTCCAGTACCGCCCAGACCGCGTCGGTGGGGGCGACGTTCCAACTGGGCCCCGGCGCGTCCCCCGGGTCGGGGGGTGGCGTGGCCCGGAACAGGCCGGAGAGGTCTTCGGGTCCACGGGTGGAGACGTAACGGCCGCACATGCCTTCCACCCTGCCACCTGCCGCGGCCCCGCGGCGGCTGCGCCGCGGAGCGGGTCACGCGGGTGGAGCGGCAGGCGGGCCCGCACCGTCCGCCCGCTGCACGCGCAGGACGCGCAGGGCGAGGTGGAGTTCCAGGGCCCGGTCGGGGCGGGGCCAGTCGTGGCCGAGCAGCCGGCCGATGCGCTCCAGCCGCTGCACCACCGTGTTGACGTGGACGTGGAGGGCCTCGGCGGCCCTGGACCGGCTCGCGCCCTCGTCGAAGTAGGTCCGCAGGGTGTGGACCAGTTCGGTGCCGCGCTGCGCGTCGTAGTCGAGGAGGGGGCCCAGGGTGCGGCGTACGTAGCCGCCGAGGTCCGTGTGGTCGCCGAGCAGCACGCCGAGGAACCCGAGGTCGCCCAGGGCCGCGCCGGAGCCCTCCCGGCCCAGGGCGTGCAGGGCGGTGCGGCAGCGGAGGGCTTCGGCGTGGGCTTCGGGGTACCGCCCGGCGTCGGTGACCGGCCCGGCGGCGCCGACCGTGACGGGCCCGGCGAGGGCCTGGCCGAGCTCGCCGGCGAGGACCGCGGCGCCGGGGCCGGGCCCCGGGGCGGCCCCGGGGCCGGGGTGCTGCTCGGCGGGGAGGACGAGGACCACGTCGTCGTGGTGCGCGCCCGCCAGTCCCTGGCGGGCCTGGGCGATCCGGGCGGCCGCGGCCAGCAGGCGCTGTCGGGGTGCGGTGGCGGAGTGCAGGACGAAGACGGCGTGCGGGCGGTCGAGGTGCACCCCGACCCGACGGCCGCGCACCGGCAGGTGGGCGGGGTCCGCGGCACCGGCGAGGAGGTCGCCGAGGAGTTCACCGCGTACCCGGTCCTCGGTCTCGGCGACCGAGCGGCGCTGGAGCAGCAGGAGGGCGGTGACGACGGCGGCGCGCTCGAAGAGCCGGCGGTCGGCGTCACCGAGGTCGGGGCGGCCCGTCAGGGCGATGCTGCCGAGCAGTTCGGGGCCGGCGAGGACGGCGCACACCCAGGTGCCGTCGGCCGGCACGGCGCGTCCGCCGGCCCGGGACGCGGCGACGGCGCCGGCCGGGGGCCGGCCGGAATCGGTGCCCGCGCGGGCGAGTTCGGTGCCGTCCGCGTCGTGGATCACGGTGCCGCCCTGCAGGACGGCACCGATGGCGGTGGCGACGCCGGTGATGTCGGCGCCGCGCAGCACCAGGTCGGTCAGCCGGTCGTGGGCGTCCTCGGCGCGACGCATGGCGTCGCTGTGCGCCTCGATGGTCCGCGAGGCCTCGTTGAGGTCGACGAGTGCGCTGCGCGTCTCGTCGAGCAGGCGGGCGCTGTCGATGGCGATGGCGGCGTGGTCGGCGAGGGAGGACAGCAGCGCGACCTCGTCGGGGGTGAAGGCGCGGGCGGTGCGGTCCGCCGCGTAGAGGACGCCGATCACCCGGGTGCCCAGGCGCAGCGGTACACCGAGGATCGCCCGCAGCCCCTCTTCCGCGACGGCGCCGTCGATCATCGTCGTGTGCCGGAAGCGCCGGTCGTCGCGGTAGTCGCCGGTGGAGTACGGCCGGGCGGTCTCCGCGACGAGACCGCCGAGGCCCTCCCCCATGCCCAGACGGACCTGCTGGAACGCCGCGGAGACCGAGCCGTCGGTCACCCGCATGTAGGTGTCGCCCGCGTCGTCGTCGTTGAGCGACAGGTACGTCACGTCCGTGCCGAGCAGCAGCTTGGCGCGGCGGACGATGGCTTTGAGCACCGCGTCCAGGTCGCGGAGCCGGGCCAGGTCCCCGGCGGTGTCGAAGAGTGCGGCGAGTTCGGCCTCGCGGCGCCGGTGCTGGCCGAGCGTGCGTCGGATGCGGAGCGCGACCCGGGTGGCCTCGGCGACGACGGCCGCGTCGGTCTCGTGGAGGTGCTGGGGGTGCCGGCCGGGGGCGTGAGCGGCGGCGACGGACGGCGGGGCGAACTGCTCGGCCGGCGCGCCCCGGTCGAGCAGGTCCAGCAGGTGGCGCAGGTGCATCAGCGCGCTCCGGGTCACCGCGCCGGCGTCGTCGGGGCCGTCGGTGCCGGGGCTGTGGCCCGTGCCGGGGCCGGGGCCGGTGCCGACGGGGTGGGTGGGGCGGCTGCCGGCTGCGTTTGCTGGGGTGGGCATCGGACCGCTCTCCGTCGTGGTGGTGGACCTGACGCGCCGGGGGCCGGTGGGACGGGTCCGGCCGGCGCGTCCGGTCCGGTTCAGTTGTCGGCCGCCACCGGTTCCTGCCCGCTCGTCCGCGATGCGGGAACGGTGGCGGCTGCCGGGGCGTGGTCGCGGGCCAGGCTACGCCCGCGGGTCTCCCTCGCGACCAGGACCGTCAGCGTGGTGACCGCTGCCGCCGCCCCCAGGTAGACCGACACGGGCACGGAGGAGTCGTAGTGCTTGAGCAGGGCCACGGCGACGATCGGGGCGAGCGCCCCACCGATGATGGAGGCCAGCTGGGAGCCCATGGAGGCTCCGGAGTAGCGGACTTCGGTGGCGAACATCTCGGAGATGAAGGCGGCCTGCGGTCCGTACATCGCTCCGTGCAGGAGCAGTCCGACGGTCACGGCGGCGACGATGACCGGGAAGGACCGGGAGTCCAGCAGCGCGAAGAACGCGAAGGCCCAGCCGATCATGCCCACCGAGCCGATGAGGGTGACGGGTCGGCGCCCGATGCGGTCGGAGAGCGCTCCCCAGGCGGGGATGGCGGCGAAATGCACGGCGGAGCCGATCAGGACGGCGTTGAGGCCGTCGCTCTTGGGCAGGCCGAGGTGGCTGGTGACGTAGACGAGGAGGAAGGCGGTGATGACGTAGTAGGAGATGTTCTCGCCGAGGCGGGTGCCGATCGCGGTGAGGACGCCGCGCCAGTTCGTACGGAACACCTCTGTCACCGGCGGCTTCGCCTCGACCCCGGCGGCGGCCTGCTGTGCGGCCCTGGCCTGCGCCTGGAGGAAGACCGGGGACTCGGAGACGGACATGCGGATCCAGAGGCCGATCATGACCAGCACGCCGGAGAGCAGGAAGGGAATGCGCCAGCCCCAGGCCAGGAAGGCCTCGTCGGACTGCACGGCGGCGAGGAGGGCGAGCACGCCGGTGGCCAGCAGGTTGCCGCCGGGCGCCCCTGCCTGGGGCCAGGAGGCCCAGAAACCGCGGTGTTCGTCGTCGCCGTGCTCGGAGACGAGCAGGACGGCGCCGCCCCACTCGCCGCCGAGCGCGAAGCCCTGGACGAGGCGCAGGAGGGTGAGGAGGACGGGCGCGGCGACACCGATGCTCGCGTGGGTGGGCAGCAGGCCCATGGCGAAGGTGGCACCGCCCATGAGGAGCAGGCTGAGGACGAGGAGCCGCTTGCGGCCGATCTTGTCGCCGTAGTGGCCGAAGACGAGGCCGCCAAGGGGGCGGGCGGCGAAGCCGATCGCATAGGTGAGGAAGGCGAGGAGGGTGCCGACCAGCGGCTCGCTGTCGGGGAAGAACAGCTCGTTGAAGACGAGCGCGGCAGCCGATCCGTAGAGGAAGAAGTCGTACCACTCGATGGTGGTCCCGATCAGGCTGGCTGCGACGATTCTCCTGATGCTGCGGGGGCGGGCAGGCGGTGTGGCAGAGGCGGCCATGGACACCACTTCCGGACTGGGGGCGGGGACGTTTCCGTGTCGCCACACCATAGGAACGCCGGGATCAGCGGCACATGTGGCCCGTCGCCATACTTCGCGGCACCCGCGTGTGGGCGCAGGCCATCCCGCCGCCCGGCGACCGGCGGGATGCCGGGCCCGCGAGCCCGGCAAGTGCCAAAGACCGCCCTAGTCGCAGTACGACTCCAGGGTGCCGCGCCGCCGGATGTCGAGGGTGGCGCAGTGGAAGGAGCCGCCGAAGGGGGCGTAGTGCAGCAGGTCGCAGGGGACGGGCTCGAAGCCCCAGCCTTCGAGCGCGCGGAGCATGCCGGTGTGGTGCCGGTCGGCGATCACCCGGCCCCCGCCGACCGCGAGGACGTTCATGTTCAGCCACTTCCCGCACATCGAGGTGACGTTGAGCAGCGGCCCTCTGATGGGGTCGGGTTCGGGGGCGGTCAGCACGTCCCAGGAGCGGAGCGCCTCGGGGAGGTCGTCCACGTCCACGTACTCGGGGTTGACCAGCACCTTGCCGGGCGCGAGCGGCAGGAGGGTGGTGTCGATGTGCATCGGCGTGCGGCAGCGGCTGCGGACCTCGTGGATGCGGTAGCCGGGCCCCAGGTGGCGGCGCAACCACTCGATGCCGAGGGCGTTGGTGACGTTGCTGCGGATCACGAACAGGTCGCGGCCCGCGCGGACGAAGTCGGCGGCATCGAATACCGGTTCGAACTCCGTGAGGATGTAGCGCATCGGCTCCCCCGGCGCCGGGATGCGGTACTCGGGGTCGAACAGCTCGTCGGTGAGCTGGGGTCGGGGCGCCGCCGTCCAGCGGCCGCCGCGCCGGAAGTAGTCCTTGAGGATCGGCCGGTAGGAGTGCGTCTCGAAGTACCGGCAGGGCCAGGCCATGGGAGTCTCGATGATCTCGTCGCCGATCACCAGCATGCTGTCCCGGGGGCAGCTGCAGCAGAAGCCGCGGGAGGACCAGTCCGGGGTGCCGAACCGTTTGCGGTGCACCACGGGATCGGGCCGCCGGACCGTCACGCCCAGCGATTCCAGCAGGGCCACGAAGCCGTCCAGCTCCTCCTGCGCAGGCCCGATCAGCGCCTTCGGGAACCGTGCGCCCGCGGCGAGCCCCTGCAGGCGGGCCGCCCACGGCGGGATGTTGCAGGCCACGACGGGGTGGCTGGACGGGATGGTGGCGCCGTCCAGGCTGCCGACGATGATCTCCTCCAGCGGGTCCCATTCGTTGTGCGAACCGACGGGACATGCGAGAGCTTCCGCGGTGGCGCCGGTACCGACCGGCGCAATGGTGGTGTCCATGGACCTGCCCAGGCGCTCGGGCGGCCCCGGCCCGTCCGGGACCGACTGCTCGTCTCTACGGTGCCCCGGACCGCCCCGCCCCGCACCCCGCAGCCGCCCCCGAGGGCCCTCGACGGGGCCGTCCGAGTCGGCTTCCGACCATGCGCCCCCGACCCGCGCCGGCCGCTGCACGGGGAGAAGCGAGAGCCACTGGTGCTGTCAGCCGAACAGGGGGAAGGAGACGGCGTCCGGACCCAGGGCCCGTTTCTCGGCGTCCGTGAGGGGCAGGCGACCGGTGGCGGCGCGTGCGTAGTGCTCGTCGCTCCAGTCGAGGGGGAGCGGGCGGCCCAGCAGCCCGTCCAGGGTGGCACGTACGCAGGCCAGGCCGGGCGATGAGGCCCGCGGAGCCTGTGGGAGCGGGGCGACGAGGTCGAAGTGGTGGACGGTCGCCTCGACGGCGAGGGTGCGCATCAGGTCGCCGGCGGTCAGGGTGTGGCCCTGGGTCGAGACGAGGAGGCCGGGATCCGTCGCGGCGGCGGCGTTCAGGGTGGCTGCCGCGGTCTCCAGGTACAGCCCGCGCAGGTGGTGAAAGTGCGGGAACATGCCGGCGCCGACCCGTGCCAGGCGTCGGTCGTCGGCCGCACCTTCTGTACCGGGACGCCAGTCGCTCCAATAGGTGACGGCGTCCCGGTCCGCGGGCCCGGTAGCCGGGGTGTGCAGGGCCACGAGGCCGCGTTGGCAATCCGTGAGGCAGTGGAAGAGCAGGTCCCGAACGGTCCAGCCCGTGCAGGCGGTGGGCTGCCAGGAGTCCTCGTCCTCCAGCGGGGCCACGACGGCCGCCAGGGCCCGGTAGGACGCGTCCAAGGCGCGGAACGCTCCCGCCGGGACGGCTTGCGGGGACGGGTCCGGACTCGGAGTCGGCTCGGCTTCGATCACCCTGCGCGGATGCCCGCCGCCCCAGACCGCATGCACACCTCCGCCAGTACCGGCCGAAGCCGCTGGCGGACCGCCCCGACCGGCCCGTGCATCCGGCAGCGGGTGAACACCCTCACGACGGGGCGACGCGTCCGACGTCCCCGACGATCCGAGCGGGTGCGGGACGCTCGCGACGGGGCGCACGTGGTCCGCGGACCGTGCCGGCGTGGCGCGCCAGGACGTCCGGGGCGCCCCGGGCGAGAGGGGTGCCCCGGACGGCGGGCGGTGTGCGGCGGGGTCAGTGGTAGGCGTGGACCACCGCGTGGCCCTTGCCGCGGCCGATCATCCACTTGTTGACCGGTGTGGTGATCAGGAAGGCGACGCCGAAGCCGCCCAGCAGGGCGCCCCAGAAGAGTCCGTCGGTCAGGTGGGCGTCCATCGCCCCGGGGGTCAGGGCAATGATGCCGTTGTCGACCAGCTCCATCACCGCGATCGAGACGGTGTCGGCAGCCAGGGCCACCTTGACCGCGCTCTTGAAGTCCAGGCCGGCCCGGCGGACGGCGAAGAGCGTGAAGGAGTAGCCGAAGACGAACGCCAGCGCGATCGCCAGGATCATCGTCTCGACATTGCCCCACAGCAGCGCGGTGCCGATGACCATGCCGAGGATTTCGCCGATGGCGCATCCGGTCAAGCAGTGCAGCGTCGCCTTGGCCGCCGTACCCCACGAGGCGCCCCGGTGAGGGACGTGCCCGTGATCGGCGTGGACGCCGTGGTCGTGGTCGGCGTGAGCGGTGTGCCCGTGGGCGGAGCCGGTGTGGTGTGCGCTGTGGTCCATGACCCTCATCCCCAATCCCGAATTCCAGTGTGCGGGCCTCCCTCCTCGACCGCACACCACGACCATATACCCCCTGGGGGTATATGGTCCAGAGCGGGTGGGGGTCGGCTCCCGCCGAGAGCGTTCATCCGTCCACGATCAGGCGGCGGCGCGTGCGGGGTGCGGGTCATCAGCAGGTGGCGGGTCGCGCCGACGAGCGCGAGCGCGATGGTGGCGGCATCGCCGTCGGCGGAGATACGGCCGGCAAGCTGTTCCGCCTGGAGGTAGCCGGTGCCGGTGCCGGTACCGGCGTGCTGGATCGCATCGAGCGCCGGCGAGCCGGACCGGAAGCCCTCGCGGGCGTGCGACGCGGCCGCCGGTCGGGGCAGCGCCTCCGCGGCGTCGCCGGACAGCGCGATTGCATGACGCGACGTCAGAACGTTTACACGGAGTCGGGGGTTGCTTTCAATTTTCGAGTCTGGAACTGTCGCTCGCGTAACTCACCCCCCTCACAGCGGACTTCGGAGCGCAATGCCCCCGGGCTGCACTGCCCGGCGCCTTGCTCCGGCGTGGCGATACGGCCCCATGCCTCCTTTTTGCGTGCTCTCTGCTCGCGGCTACGGCCCGCGGAGGGCACCAGCCGCTTCGCAAGGACAAACTGGGAGACCAGGCAACAGTGAAACGCACGAGCACCCTCGCCCTCACCTCAGCACTGCTCACTTCATCCGTCCCACTCGGCCTCGCCACGGTGGGAGCCGGTGAGGCGCACGCCGCGGCCCGCACGTACTTCGTCAGACCCACCGGCAGCGACAGCAATGCGGGCACGTCCGCCCGAACTCCCTTCCGGACCCTGCAAAAGGCTGCGGACAGCGTCGGGCCGGGTGACACCGTCTCGATCATGAACGGCACGTACTCCGAGCGTTCGGAGGGGTCCAACGTGCTGACCGTCAAGCGCTCCGGCCTCCCCGGAGCCCCCATCACCTTCACCGCCCATCCCGGCCACCGTCCGGTGATCCACCCGGTGAAGGCGTGGAACGGCATCAGCGTGCACGGCGCCTCCTACATCTCCATCAAGAACCTGGAGGTCAAGGGCAACAACGGAGCCCTCACTCTGGCCGGAGCCGAACGGGAATCGAAGAAGGGCGACCCCACCTACAACACCAACTGCATCTCCGTGGAGCAGGACCGGTCCACGGGTGCGCTGTCGCACCACATCGAGGTGACCGGCAACAAGGTGCACGGGTGCGCCGGCGGCGGCATATCGGCCATCGACTCCGACCACGTGACCATCTCCGACAACCACGTGTTCGGGACCTCCTGGTACGCGGTGTACGCAACCAGCGGCATCTCCGTCCTGACCCCGCGCGACGTGGGTGGCGGCGACGCCGGGACGTACAAGATCCGCATCACCGGCAACCGCGTCCACGACAACGAGACCAAGATCAAATGGGAGAGGTGCGGCTGCTACTCCGACGGCAACGGCATCATCATCGACACCCTGAAGGGCGATGCCGAGCACCCTGCCTACAAGGGACGCGTACTGGTCGCCAACAACCTCTCCTACGACAACGGCGGCTCCGGCATCCACTCCTACAAGAGCCAGCACGTCGACATCGTCCACAACACGGCCTACGCGAACGGGCGCAGCACCCGCATGGAGAGCTACGCCAACATCTTCGCGCATGACAGCACCGACGTGCGGTTGCTCAACAACATCGCGTACGGCCGGCCGGGCCAAGCGACGAACAGCACGTCGCGGAACGTGGATGTGGTCTACGACCACAATCTCTACTTCGGCGGCAAGGCCCCCGAGGTCCAGGGCCCGAACGATGTCATCGCCGATCCGAAGTTCGCCAAGGCGGGCACCGGGGTGGACGCGGATTTCCGGCTGAGCGCGGGCTCCCCCGCCGCCGGGTCGGGAACGCCGTTCGCCGCCGTCACCACCGACTTCACAGGAGCCCGCCGGGCCGGTGGCGCGCCCGACCGGGGCGCCTACGCCTTCGGCGCGAAGAGCAGCGGCGTCCCGGGGAGTGCCTCCGACGCCTCCTCCCCCGGCCGACAGGGGGACGCCCCCGTCGGGAGCGGCCAGTCCGGCGGCAGTGACGCTGCCGCCTCACCGGGCGGGCAGGCCGGCGCCGGCACCGATGGCGTCTCCGGGCCGAAGCCGCACAGTGGCAGCGGTCCGCTCGCAGAGACAGGCGGCTCCCACCCGGCTCTCCCGCTCGGTATCGCTGCGGTGGTCCTCGCCCTCGGCGGCGGCCTCCTCTTCGCGGCACGGCGCAAGCGCTCCTGATCCCTCGGACCACTTGGGGCGCCAAGACGTGGTGCCGACCCCGCCCCCTCTCAAGGGTCGGCATCACCGCGCGCCCGCCGGACCCGCACTGACGAGCCCGGTTCACCGACGGGCTTCGGCCCCTGCCGGATGAGGCCAACCATGGAGGCTGCAAGGCCCCGGATCGAGGCGGCGACACCCCCAGGCGGGTCGCAACCCGACCCGCCGCGCGTTGCCTGGCGCAAGCACATGAGGCAGTGCGTCCTGGACGCCGCTCGCGACCTCACGTGCGAAGCCGGCTGGGACCGGGTCAGCCTGTTGGCCGTCGCTGCCCGCGCCGGGGTTTCGCGCCCGTCGGTGTACAAGGAGTTCGGCAACCGCGCCGGCCTGGGCCGTGCGCTGGTGGTGCGTGAAACCCGGCAGTTTCTGGCGGGTGTGGCCGACGCCCTCTATCCCGGCGTGCCCGATACCCATGCCTGCCTCCGGGTGGCCATCCTGTACGTACTCCAGGAGGCCGACCATCAGCCCCTCATCAGGGCCGTCATCACGGCCGCCCGACAGGGGTCCGACAGCCTTCTGCCCTACCTCACCGCCCGCGCGGACCCGATCTTCGATGCCGGTCACACCCTCGTCCGGGGCTGGCTGGCCACGCGGTACCCGGAACAGGACGCAGATGCTCTGCAGATGGCCGCGGACGTCATCGTCCGCATGACCATCAGCCACCTCATCCTGCCGGCCGACGAACAGCACCTCACCGCAGAAAGACTGGCGACCGCAGCCCTGAAACTACTGCAGTAGGTCGACATGGGCCGATGGGGGCGCCCATCGGCAGGACCCGACCGTCCAGGGCGGGCCACGGCCGTCGCGGACGCGCCTTCCCGGCAGACGAGCAGGCGGCCCGGCCCGGGCGGTCTGCGGTGTCCCAGCCCGAAGCCGGTCTGCGGCGTTCCGACGCGGCGGAGCTGGAGCGGTTTGTTGCTGATCCGGGTTGATCGCGGGCATGGCCGCGCGGCGTGGAGGCCTTCACGTGTTGAGCTGCCAGATGGACGCGTTCAGGGCGCTCGCGAAGGCCACCCACAACAGATACGGAACGAGCAGCAGCGCCGCGGGCAGGCTGAGCCGCCGAAAGCGGACGATGGTCATGCTGAGCGCGGCCAGGAGGAGGACGATGTCCAGCAGCGCGAGTCCGTACTGGCGGGCCGCGAAGAACAACGGGGTCCAGACCAGGTTGAGCGCGAGCTGGAGGGACCACCAGATCAGGGCCGTCCGGACGCGATCGCGGTCGGGGTGGCGCCAGACCAGCCACGCCGCGATGCCGATCGTGGCGTAGAGGGCGGTCCAGACAGGCCCGAAGAGCCATGCGGGAGGAGCCCACCCGGGCCGGTCCAGTGCCTCGTAGACCTTGCCCGCTTGGAGGCGAGAGCGCCGAGAGCCGCCACGCCGTAACTGACGGCGATGAAGAACGCGAGGGCCCCGAGGCTCCTCGCCCCGCGCCGGCGCACCGGCGGCATCGCAGAGGCTGCCACAACCTACTCCTGGTGGACTCGATGAGTGGGACGTGTGGATGGCCGCGAGAGCACCACTTCCGCTTCGCGACTGCCCTCCCTTTCCCGTCCCAGGCGGCCATCGGATGCACCCGGCCGCACAATAGGCCAGGTGCCTTCGCAGCGCCCGCCACGCTGCCGTAGCCACTCTCGGTCACCAGACGTGCGGGGGGAACCATGTCGCAGACGCCGCCGCCACGGGGCTCCCGCGTGGGGCACGTCCCCGGCAGCACGCCTTTCAGGGCTCCGCCAGAGGTGGTCGTCCGCCTCTTCGGCCGGCCCGCGTCAGCGGGATCGCGCCCGCGAAGGACGGCTTCCTGCCGCTGCGGCGGGGTGGCGGAAGGGTTGTCGCCGCTCGGGAACAGCGCCTCCCCCCGTGCAGCGACATACACCCGCGGACCGAAGCCGGGTCATCCCGGTCACGGTGCCCGCGCGGACGGGTCGCGCTCCGCCGGGACAGGGCGGTGGGCGTATCCCAGACTCGTACATAGGAGCTGTCTCCACGCCGACCTGGGGATGCCACGTGCACGATGTGCCCTACTGGCTTTGGATCGTCTTCGCCGCCACCGTCCTGGTGTCGTTGGCGGTCGATCTTCTCGCGCACCGGGAGGCACACGTCATCGGCTTTCGCGAGGCGGCCGCCTGGAGCGGGGTGTGGGTCGGACTGGCCCTGATCTTCGGCGGCCTCGTCTTCGCGATCGTCGGCACGCAGGCGGGGGTCGAGTACACCACAGCCTGGCTGTTGGAGAAGAGCCTGTCGGTCGACAACCTCTTCGTCTTTGCCCTGATCTTCGGCTACTTCAAGGTTCCGCGCGCATACCAGCACCGCGTGCTGTTCCTGGGAGTACTGGGCGCGCTGGTCTTCCGCGGGATCTTCCTGGCCGCCGGTGTGGCCGTGGTCAGCCGGTTCACGGCGGTCCTGTACGTGTTCGCCGCGATCCTCTTCTACAGCACCTACAAGATCTTCCGGGAGGAGGACGACAGCTTCGATCCCGGCCGCAGCATCGCCGTACGGCTGCTGCGGAAGGTCGTCCCGGTCCGGGACGAGTACGCCGGGCCGAAGTTCTTCGTCAAGGAGGCCGGCCGACGCGTCGCCACGCCGCTGCTGGCCGTGGTCGCCGCCATCGAGGCCGCCGACCTGGTGTTCGCCGTCGACAGCGTGCCCGCCGTCCTCGCGGTCAGCAGCGACGCCTTCATCGTCTACAGCAGCAACGCCTTCGCCATCCTCGGCCTGCGGGCCCTGTACTTCATGCTGGCCGGCATGCTGGACCGCTTCCACTACCTCGGCAAGGGCCTGGCCTTCATCCTCGCCTTCATCGGCGTGAAACTCGTTCTGCAGGCATCCCACAAACTGATCAACCCGGCGATCCCGGAGATACCCTCGCCGGTCAGCCTCGCCGTGATCGTCGTCGTCCTCACGGCATCCGTTGTCCTGAGCCTGCTGCGCCCTCTCCCTCCTGAGGAACGCAGCACAACGGGAGACAAGGCGTGAACCGCACGCCAGAGACCCTTCAAAACGGAGCAAAGCGGACGTAAAGTCGATGCATGGATGGAGAAAAGCACCCAGCGGCGACCCGGCCGAACAGCCTCTGCCCGTCGTGCCGACAGCCCCTGCCGACGACGGTCCAGCGCCACAAGACCATGGGGGTCTACGTACCGCTGTACACCGCCGGCCGCTGCACGAACCCGGGCTGCGCCGCGGCCGAGCCCGCCGCCGCGACGCAGCAGGCCACCTCGCCGCGATGGGCTCCGGGGCAGGCCCCCTGAGGGCGGCGCGCCAGAGCCGCTGATGCGTCGTCGTGAACGATGCGGCGCTGCTCATGGTGCGCACGCCGACGTGCGACGGAGTCCGGGCAGTCGCCGGCCTCCGCCGCACGTGGCCGTGCTCCGGCGCTGCACCCCGGACGGGGCGCAGGCGCTCACATCGAGTGGCAGGTGCCTCCGCGCACCATGTCGAGGTGCATGGCCACGACGGGGCGGGACTTCTTCGCCGCGGCGGTCGTCTCAGCGTCCGTGCCCTGGCTGATCTGCTTGTCGATCAGCGCGAGGGTCTTGGTGTGGGCGGCTTCCTGAGCGGTCAGCCACGCCTTGTCGTACTGGAGGCTGCCGGCCTTGGCCTGCACGCCCTTCAAGACGGCCTGCTGCTCCTGGGTCGGTGCGGCCGGGAGGGTCACGTTGCCCTTCTTCGCCAAGGCGGAGAGTTCGGCGTCCAGCTTGGTGTGGTCACGTACCAACGCGGCGCCGACGTCCTTCACGCACGTGCTGCTCGCGTGCTTCTGGGCGTCCTGGCCTGCTGCGATCTCTGCCAGGTTGCCCTGGTGCGACACGCGGACGAACTCCGCGTCCGAACTGCCGGGCGCGGGTGCGGCGGCAGCCGGGGCCAGTCCCGCGCCCGCCAGCGCCGCGACGAGGGCCGCGGTTGTCAGCCATCTGCTCATGGGGACCTCCTTGGCCGCGGGCCGGACGGGGTGGTCCGGGGAGAGCCGCGGCGCCCCCGGCACCTGTCCACCCCACCTGCGGGCAAACCCGGGCCGCCGAGCCTCGCCCGGTCCCTCAGCGCCATCGCGGCCGCAGCCGGGCCGGTGCGGAGGCCGGCGCCGGTTGCGCGGCCCACGCCGTCGACGCGCATCGGGTCAGCTACGCGGCCGGAACGGCAGGACGTACGATCAGCCGGGCCCCCGCCCTTGCAAGGAGTACCGGCCAGTGAACGCGTTCCTTCCGCCACCCCGTGCCGCTACCGAGCTTCTGCCGGTACGGCAGCTCACCCGTCTCGAAGACGGCGAGCAGCTGCACAGCCTGCTGTGGCGGGCCGGCGACGACTGGCGGATGATCAGCAGCGCCGTGCTCGGTGGAGGCATCGGGGAACGCCGGTGGGTCCTCAACGCCCAGGTGTCCCACGGCTATCGGCGTACCGACCCGGACCGGCACCTGGCGGAACTGGCCCGTGACGCCGGTGTCGACGGGCCGGGGGTCGCTCTGATGACGGCCGCCGATGTCCGGGCGTACGGCCGGGCGGACGACGGCGGTGTGGAGGCCGTTGCCACCGCGGGACTGGGGGTGCGCGGGTGGGCTGCCTGCCCGGCGGAGCAGGCGGCCGCGTCCGTGGGGCCGGGCACGATCAACATCGTGGTGGCGCTGCCGGTGGCGGTGACCGACGCGGCGTTGGTCAACGCCGTGGTGACAGCAACCGAAGCGAAGGTGCAGGCGCTGCTCGACAGCGGCTACGACTGCTCGGGCACGCCCACGGACGCCGTGTGTGTCGCCGCCCGCATACCGCGCGCCGGTGCGGAGGTCCACGCCTTCACCGGTCCCCGGTCCCTGTGGGGCGCGCGCGTGGCCCGCGCCGTGCACCGAGCCGTACGCGTCGCCGCCTGCCCGTGAAGCCCGGGCGACGGCCCGTGTGATCGGCCGTCCCGGCGGGCGGTTCGCGCGGGAGTCGGTCACACCGTACTCGGGGTGTGGGCCGTAGGGGTCCGGGTCCGCGCCGATGTAGGTCAGCAGTTGTCCTCCTTGCGCTCTACGGTCGTCACATCGCGAAGGACCACACGAGGGGACGAGACCGATGAGGAACACTGCACCCGAAGGTTGCACCAGCGTTGCACCGTGGGTCGTCACCGACGACACCGGCGCGCTCCTCGACTTCATCACCGCCGTGTTCGACGGCGAGGAGCTCGCACGGGTGCCGGTCGAGGACGGCAGCATCGGCCACGGTGAGATCCGTGTCGGCGACACGGTGGTACTGGCCTTCGACCGTCGGCCCGACTGGCCGGTGATGCCCTCGCTGCTGCGGGTCTACGTCCCGGACGCGGACGCCGCCATGGCTGCTGCTGTTGCGCACGGGGCGCAGGTGGTCACCGAGATCGCCGACAGCGCTTGGGGGGATCGCGGTGGCCGGGTACGGGATCCGTTCGGCAACATCTGGTGGGTGGTCAGCCGGGTCGAGGACGTCGCACCCGACCGGGCCTGGGAGCGCATGTTCGAGCCGAAGTACGCCGAGGCCATGCGCACGGCCCAGGAGACGCTGGATGCCGCGCTGAGCGGCCGGGATGCGGGGGTGGCCAGTGCCCCGCGGCGCCCGGCCCCCTGAAGCTCGTGTCCGCCGGCGAGCCGGACATGCCTGCGCAACGGCCGGGCTGGTGCTCCGGCCGGTCGGGAGTTTCGCTGTCGCCGCCCTGCTCGATGTGCCGGGGTGCACAGTGTGGAACTGCTGCCGGACGGGGAGACCGAGCGTGCCGTCCGGGAGGTGTGGCAGCGTCTGGCGGAGCGGAGGCTCGCCAGCCGGGCGGGCCCACCGGCACGGGACGAACCGGCCTGATCTCACCCTGGGTACAGCCGGTCACCTGCCGCCGGAAACGCGCTCCCGGCTGCACCGGGTACTGGCAGGGATCCTGCCCCCTTCCACTGTGCCTCGACGGACTGGTGCGGTTCTCCGGCCGGGTGCAGGTCCTGGCCTGGGCCGTCCGGCCTGGTGTGCACCTACGGGGTGGCTGAAGTTGCTGGTATCCGCTCCGTCAGTCCGCGACGGCCGGCGCGCGACCGCCGCCCGGATACCGGCGGAGCGTGAACGCAGCAGTGCGGACCGCCCGGCGAGGGTGGGCTTCAGGGACAGAGTTGCGCTCCGCCCCTGAAGCCTGCGGTCATTCGCCGCACTCTGCTTTGTAGCTGGCGGCGTCGAGGAGATCGAGACCGTCGAGTGCGTTCCTGTCGGAGGGCTCCAGTCGAAAGAGCCAGGCGGCGTAGGGTTCCGAGTTGAGCAGGCGAGGGAGGGATTCGAGCTTGGTATTGACCTTGACGACCTTGCCTCCGACCGGGGCGTAGATGTCCGTTGCCCCCTCCGTCGACTCGATTTGGCTGACCGTCTCGCCTGCGGCGACCACCACCCCGGTCTCTGGGAGTTCGACGAGAACAACGTCGCCGAGAGCGTTCTGCGCGTGGTGGCTGATGCCGACGGTCATGGTGCCGTCAGCCTCCAGACGGACCCACTCGTGGGACCGGGTGAATCGCAGATCTGCCTGAACTTGAGACATGTCGTCCTCTGTGGGTTGTGATGGTCGCACGGAGAAGGGCCCTGCGGGCCGCGTTCGCGGCCGTCAACGCTCTGCGAACGGGGCCACTCCCATCCTGTACCTCCACTTCCCCTTAGCGTTGGATCACCGCGCACGGCTTGCCCCCGATCGGGTTGAACTCGACGACGGTGCGGAAGAGGAACGGCAACGGGACCGGCTCAGGGCGTTCAGCGAGGGCTGGACCGGTGGCCGCCGACCCAGTGGCTGACGGCTCCACGACTCGCCCTCCGCGGCAGCGGTTCGAGAACCGGCCTGGAGCAGTGGATCTTGTTCTCTTACTGAAGGATGGTGTTCATGAGGAACACCGGAGCCTTCAAGGAAGCGGTCGCGGAGACGCTGGCCCAGCTGGCCCACCGCGGGGTGACGGTCCGACCGGGTACGGTCGCCAACACCATCGAACGGAGCATCCGCGCCGTCGCCACCCAGCTCGGGATCCAGGAGCGCTCCACCTGGCGGTACTTCGACCCAGCCGGCCTCCCGGCCAGCATCGCCCGGCAACGGCAGTCGGCCGAGACCAGCGGCACGCCCGGCCAGCTGGGACGAAGTCGCGGACCTCGATGGTCTGGCGGTGAACGCGCCGAAGGCGCCCGCCAGACCACCCCGGAGGGCCGCCAGGCCCGCAGGGGCGTCCCCGACCGACCTGTGCCCCCCACCGAGCTACCTCCCCTGGCCAGCTGCGCGCCGCGCCCAACCGGCCACAGGGCGGTGCCCGACTCCGCCGCCCGCCGGCGATTTCGGCAGGTGGCTGGTCCGCTCGCCACCCCGGAGACGCCCGGACCGTGGTGGAGCGGGCTGCGGCTTCCCGCCTTGGACGGCACCCAGTTTGATCTCCCCGATGCGACGAGCAGCGGCGACACCTTCGACGGCCCTTCCACCACCGGCGGCGTCCCTGCGGGGGTAGTGCGGACCGTGGCAAGATGACGGCATGTTGATCCGAAAGGCCGATGCCGCGTAGGCGTCCGAAGGGGCTGCGCGCGCAGCGTTGGCGGCCCAGACGAGGTGTCCCGGTTCGCCGGATCCGCGGTGTTTCCGCAGCGACTCGCGTGGCGATCCGGAGGTTGGAAGAAGAGCGTCTGTGGCAGGGGGCTGTGGCCGCTGCCCTGGCGGAGTGCCGGTGGTATCTGGGGCAACCAGGACGCGTTCTGCCGGATCCGGTGATGGGCTGCGACTGCTGTGATCCGCTGGTGGCGCGAGACCGTCTGGAGGACGTGCTGCTGTGGCTTCCCCGTGGTGCTCGGGCTGACCTCGGCAGGTTCGTTGCCAGGTTGGACGCCGAGTTCGACCGCAGGGCCGCCTCCCTCAGCTCTCACCTCGTGCCGGCAACGCCGTTCAGTGCCTGCGGGTATTGGCGCCGGCGTTTCGTGGAAATCTGAGGGTCGGGTGGGTCCTCGTTGCTCAGTGCTCAGCCAACGGCCTGTTGCTCAGTGCGGGCGCGGGTGGTGGCGAGGCGGTAGGCACCTCAGCCGGTCAGCGGGTCAAGTCGGCTGCTGGAGGCGGTCGAACAGGCGGACCGCTTGGAGTGGCCGCCAGTAGGCTCCGCCGTATGACGAGAACCGGCACGCGTGATGCTCGACTGAACCGGCTGTGGGGCGCCGCGTGCGCCTTCGCCGGGATCTTCTTTCTCGTATGGGCTCTGTCCTGGATCAAGGCGAGCGTTCTCAATGAGGACCTGCAGAACCACTGCGAGGCTCTGCGTACGACCAGCTTCCCTTTCGAAAAGTCTTGTATGCGTGAAGATGGCACGGTTGAGGGCGCGAACGGCTTGGTCTTCGAGGGAATTTTCTTCGGCTCGGTGGCCGCGATGGCCGCCTGCCTGATAGCCGCCTTCACGGTCGAGGCGAGCCGGAGAAAATAGCACAATGAGTGCGCACCCTGCGTCCGGCTCGATGCTTCAGGCTGCACCTGCCTGTGCGGCGGCACCGCCCTCGGGGAAGGCCACGGCCTCGTCATAGGGCCTGTTGTGCTGTAGGCAACAGTAGGCGGGCCATGTCGTTGAGGACGGCGGGACGCAACGCGTTCACCGACCAGGGCTCCTCCTCCGGCCCCCCACGGTCGGTGTCCGCCTCGGCGGCGGCCTGCCGCAGCAGGTGCACCGCGGCCGCGGTCGCGTCGGGCCGCGCAGGGCTGGCTGCTGGTTCAGGCGCTTCGAGGGGGGCCTCTTCGAGGGAGTCTTCTTGGCCGTCTTCGCCGCGGTGGTGCTCCTCGCGCCGGCCACAGTGCTGCTGGTCTTCTTCGCCGACGCCTTTTCGGCGGTGGGCTTCTTCGTGGCGGGCATCGGATGCACGGTGGCCGGCTCGCCACGGGTGGCCTTGGCCTCCTGGACGGACTTCTCCAGCATCGCCATGAGGTCGACGACCTGCGCGGAGGCGGTGTCGGAGGAGGAGGTGCTGTCCCCCACCGCCGGCACACCACCCGGTGCCGTGAGGGGGGTGGGCCTCCGCCCGGTACTACGACGCGTTCACCCGCACCGTCGGCCCTCTGGGCCCTTGACGCGAGGGCGACAGCCGGTCGACCGTGCTACTGCGGCTGCGGCTTGCGCGCCGTCGCACGGAAGCGGGAGGGCGGGACGCCGTAGCGCCGTGTGAACGTCTGCCTCATCGCTTCGGCGCTGCCGAACCCGCAGCGGTCCGCCACCGCCTCCAGCGGCAGTTCGGTGGAGGCGAGCAGCTGAGCCGCGGCCTCCGCCCGCGCGTAGCGGACGTAGCGGGCCGGCGCCCGCCCCAGCTGTTCGTTGAACAACCGCGTCAGATGCCGTGGGGTCACCCCTGCCCGCGCGGCCAGCGCCGTCGCGCTCAAGTCGGCGGCCGGGTGCGCCGCGATGTGCTCGACGAGTCCGCGGACCAGGCCGTCGCGCGGCACGGGGGCTGACGTGAACAGGCTCATCTGCGCCTGGTTGCCGGGCCGTTGGAGGTAGACCACCAGGTCGCGGGCCACCTGCCGGGCCAGGTCCGGGCCGTGGTCCTCCTCGATGAACGCCAGCGTGAGGTCCATGGCGCTGGTGACTCCCGCCGCCGTGTAGACGTTGCCGTCGCGCACGTAGATCGGGGCGGGGTCGATGGTGACCTGCGGGTGTTCGTCGGCGAGCCGGCGCGCGTACCGCCAGTGCGTCGTCGCCCGTCTCCCGTCGAGCAGCCCGGCGGCGGCCAGGACTGCCGCCCCGGTGCACACCGACGCCACGCGGCGGCTCTCCCTCGCGAGCCGGCGGACGTGCGCCACGAGCCGTGCGTCGGCGGCCGCCCGCTCGAACCCCACGCCGCCCGAGACGATCAGGGTGTCCAGCGGTCCGGCGAGCCGTTCGAGGGCCTCGTCCGCTGCCAGCGTGAGCCCCGTGCCGCAGACCAGCGGCGCACCGGCCGGACCGGCCACGCGCACGCGGTACGGGACGGTCGGCGCGCCGATCCCGTTGGCCATGGCCAAGGGTGTGGTGACGCACGCGATGTCCAGCAACTCGGCCGCCTCGTATCCGACCACCACCATCAGCCGCTCCCCCATGCGGCGACCCTACGCCGGAAGGACGGGTACCCCAAGGAAGCGGACACCGTTCCCCCGGGCCGGTCCGCGGCGCCCGGTACGCCCCGATCGTGGAGACCCCGCCCCGTCCCGTGGAAAGGACCCCCGATGAACGAATCCGCGCGCGAGCAGACCGCCCACGGCACCTTGCTCGGCCGGCTGGTGCACCGCTGGCCCACCCTTGCCGCTGTCGCCCTGGTGATCGCGACGTTCGTGGACGGCATTCCGCCGGCCGGTCTGCTCGCCGGTCTGCTCGCGATCATGCCCGTCTGCTATCTGCTCTTCGGGGCCTTCCGCGGGGAGCTGCGCGATGTCCGCATCCTGGCCGTGCAGTGCGCGGGCCTGGTCGGCTTCGCCGCCGTGGCCGCGCTGTCCCTCGCCCTCGACCCGAGCGCCGGCCTTCGCGCGGTGGCCGTCGGCTGGCTGGCCCACGGAGTGTGGGACATCGTCCACCACCGCGCGGGCCGCGTCGTCCCGAAGGCCTGGTCCGAATGGTGTGCGGTCGTCGACGTGGGGGGTGCCCTGGCGATCCTGACCCTCCTGTGAGGGTGTCCCGCCCAGCCGGTGGGAGGAGCCGGCGTCGTCAGGCGTCGGCGAAGGTGGCACACCGGGTCCCGTACGAGCGCCGGCCGACGCAGCCGGCCGGTCGACCGGCGGGCGGTCGACCGGCGGCGGGTCGGTCAGCCCAGCAGCCGGCGGGCCTGCCGTACCGCCTCGGACAGCTGCCGCACCTCCGCGTCCTCGGTCCGGTCCGCCAGCCCGGCGGTGATCTCCGACAGCCTGCCCAGGCCGG
Organism: Streptomyces sp. NRRL F-2664; assembly: GCF_000719345.1. Lineage (GTDB taxonomy): Bacteria > Actinomycetota > Actinomycetes > Streptomycetales > Streptomycetaceae > Streptomyces. The sequence goes on along the minus strand of NZ_JOFX01000001.1, from coordinate 417,754 downwards.
GCGCACCCGGCACCGCCTCCCAGCCGCCCTCCCGCTCGCGCAGCGCCGAGGCCAGGAACGCCGCCGCTGCCGTGACCTGGAAACGGGGCGCTGCCTGCTCCCAGGCCCCGCCCGTCAGCGCCGCGGCCTCCACCCTGCCGGACTCCTCGTGCGGGGCCCGGCCGTCGGGGTCGAGCCACCGGACGGTCGCGGTGGCCACGTGCCCGGACGCGTCCGGCCTCAGCCGCACCGCGTACAGGGCGGTCACCGTGTGGCCCGGGCCGACTTCGCCGCCGTCCACGGTGTCGTCGCGGAAGGCGTCGTCGGCCACCCGCCGGTTGTCGTATCCGATCAGGCGGAACCGTTCGACGTTGCGCGGGTCGAAGGACACCTGGGCCTTGGCGTCGCGGGCGCGCAGTTCGACCTGCGCGGGGAGCTCGTCGCAGAAGACCCTGCGGGCCTCTTCCCGGTCGGAGACGTAGACGGTGTGCCCGTCGCCCTTGTCGACCAGCCGCTCCATGAACGCGTCGTTGTAGTCGCTGCCCACGCCCACTCCGAAGAGGGTGATGCCGTGGTCGCGGCGGGCGCCGTCGATCCGCTGCAGCAGGGCGTCGGCGGAGGTGGTGCCGGTGTTGGCGAGGGCGTCGGACAGCAGGACGACGCGGTTGGTGGCGCCGGCCCGGCGGCCTTCGACGGCGGTTTCGTAGCCGCGGGTGATACCGGCCTCCACGTTGGTGGAGTCCGTGGGGCGCAGTCGGTCGACGACCTGGTGCACCCGCTTGCGGTTGCCGTCGAGACGGGTCATCGGGAGCCGGGTCTCGGCCTTGTCGCTGAAGGCGACGACAGCGACCGAGTCGTCGTCGCGAAGCCGGTCGGTCATCAGGTCCAGGGACGTCCGTACCAGGTCGAGACGGCCGGGCTCGGCCATCGAACCGGAGATGTCGACGACGAAGGTGAGGGCGGCGGGCGGGCGCTGTCCGTGGCCGAGGCCGTCCCGGGTGGCGAGTCCGACGCGCATCAGGGACCAGCCGTCGGCGCCGGTGCGGGCGCCGTCGACGGTCACGGAGAAGCCGTCGCCTTCCGGCCGGCGGTAGTCCTGGCGGAAGCTGTTGACGAACTCTTCCGGGCGGACGGTCGCGGGGTCGGGCAGGTTGCCTTCGGCGAGGGTCCGGCGGGCGTATCCCCAGCTCGCGGTGTCGACGTCGAGGGCGAAGGTGGAGAGGTGGTCCACGGGCGGCGCCTCGGTGCGGCGACCGTCGTCCTCGCCCCGCGGCGTTGCGTCGCCCCGGTCGCCGGTGCCGGGCGCGCCCTGGGCGGAGGACGGGGCGGGCTTGCCGCCGGGGCTCCGCCGGCCGGACTCGTGGGAGGTGCCGCTGCTGCGGTCGTGGGCGCTGCCGGAGGCGCTGCACCCGGAGAGCAGCACCGCCCCTGCGGCGAGTACGGCGAGCACGGCCGGTCCCGCTCTGCGGCGATCGCGCCCACGGCTGGACGTACGCAGGCTCATGGTGTCCCCCTTCGATCGATGGCTGTCTGCGCATGTGACGTGCGCGAGGGGGGAGTTGGAGCCGACGAGGGGGTTGCGAACACGTCTCGAAAGGACAACGGCGACCGTGACGTGACAACTCCGGCGAGGATCCGGGCGCGGCGCCGGTCGCGACGGGCGGCCCTCGACGACGAGCGCCGCGGCCGCTCCCCACGGGAACGGGTACGGCACCGCGGACCGCCCGCCGGGCGCCCGGCCCGGGGCGGCGCGTCACCGTGACGGCTGTCGGCCTTCGCCGGTCGCCGTGCGGGCTCGGATCTCCTCCGGGGTGAGGTACTGGTCGGTGTACTCGAAGTCGCGCAGCGTACCGGGTTTGTACGTCTGGAAGCCGGTCCGGACGAAGTCGTCCCCGGCCACGGCGTTCAGGAGCCAGTTCGTCATGACCCTGGTCTTCGCGGCGCCGGTGCGCAGGGCCGCCCAGTGGTAGCCGCGGGCCACGGCCTGGGCGGGCATGCCGCGCAGGTCGATGCCGAGCGGGCGGGAGACGCCGTCGCGGCCGCCGAGGTCCACGACCAGGCCGAGGTCCTCGTGGACGTAGCGGCGCAGCGGTGTGCCCCGCAGGGTGGCGACGACGTTGTCGGCGGCGACCCGGCCCTGGCGGGCGGCGTGCTGGGCGGTCGGTGGGCACACCGCGCCGTCCCCTCCGCCGGCGAGGTCGGGCACGGCGGCCGCGTCACCGAGGGCGAACGCGCCGTCGGCGCCGGGCACCCGCAGGTCCGGGGTGACGACGAGCCGGCCGCTCTTGGCGGTCTCGGCGCCCAGCGTGGCGATGAGCGGGCTCGCGGCGACGCCGGCCGTCCAGATGAGGGTGCGGCACGGCAGTACGCGGCCGTCGGTGAGGGTGAGGTCCTCGGGGCCCGCCTTGGCGACGGAGACGCCGAGCGACACCTCGATGCCGCGGCGGCGCAGCACGTCGAGTGCGGCGCGGCCCAGCCGGTCGCCGAGCTCGGGCATCAGTTTCGGGGCGACGTCCACGAGGTGCCAGGTGATCTCTCGGCGGTCCAGCCGGGGGTAGCGGGCGACGGCGTTCGTCGTGAGCCGTTCCAGGGCGGCGGCCGTCTCGGTGCCCGCGTAGCCGCCGCCGACGACGACGAAGCCGAGTCGCGAGGCCCGTTCCGCCGAGCCCGGTGCCGCGGCGTCGGCCAGGTCGAGCTGGGCGATCACGTGGTCGCGCAGGTGGGCGGCCTCGGCGAGGGTCTTCATGCCGCGGCCGTGCTCCGCCAGCCCCGGGATGTCGAAGGTGCGGGTCACGCTCCCCGGTGCGAGCACCAGGTGGTCGTACGGCTGGTCCACGAGCTCCCCGGTGATCTTGCGGATGACGCAGACCTTGGCGCGGGTGTCGATGCCCACGGCCCCGCCGGGGATGATCCGGGTGCGGTGGCGGCGGCTGCGGCGCAGTGACACCGCAACCGACTGCGGGGTGAGCACCCCGGACGCCACCTGCGGCAGCAGGGGGAGGTAGAGCTGGTAGGAGAACGGAGTGACGAGCAGGATCTCCGCCTCCCCGGGTGACAGCGTCCGCTCCAGGCGGCGTACGCACGTGACGCCGGCGAAGCCCGCGCCGACGACCACGATCCTCGGTCGCACCATGGTGTCCGTCCCTTCTGGGATGTACGGGTCCCTGGCGCACCTTCCCCGGCAGGCCGTTCCATGCACGTGCGGAACGGGATCTTCCCGCTCCGGGCCGGCAGAAGGCTCACCGCCTCACCTGTTCGGGGCAGGCGCTCGGGCGGACGCCCACTGGCGGCGCGCCGGGGCGTCGCGCAGGACGTTCGCGGTTGACCGCCTCTCCCGGCATCACCCTGCAGGAGTGCACGGACGCGGGTGGGCAGATCAAGCCGATCCCGTACGGCGGTGACACCTGCACCGTGCGGGAGTGGCCGGCCCGCGGAACGGCCGTCCCCACGCGGGACTTCGAGAGGGGCTGGAAGCCGTCGGCGTGGAGCTACCTCCAAGTAGGCTGACCCGTATGACCGATACCCGTACGAACGACGAGCAGGCGTACGCCGACCTGCGGGCTCTGACGGACCAGTACATGGAGGCGGTCCGTGCGCGCCTCGCCGAGATCGAGTCCCCGCTCACCCGTGAGCGCGGTGCCCGACTGGTTACCGATGAACTGCTCACCGGCGCCAAGCAGGCCAAGCTCATACGCAGCGCCGCCGTGGGCGAGTTGAAGCAGGGGCGCACTCTCAAGCAGGTGGCGGAACTGACCGGTCTCTCCGTACCGCGCGTCGACCAGCTGCTCAAGGCGAAGTAGCCGGCGGGCGCGCCACCGCGTGCGCCGGGAAGGGTCCCGGGGATCGCCCCCGGGCCCTTGCGCCCGCGCATCGGGCTCGTCGGCGCAGGCGGTGCGGGTGCGGTCAGGCGCCCCGTTCGGCCAGGTCGGAGTCGGAGGGCAGCAGGTCCTGGGCCCTGCGTTCCATCAGGACCGGCAGGTAGGCACGCACGCGTGCGTATTTCAGCTCTTCGTAGGCCGTCCGTACGGCGCTCTGCACCAGTCCGGGGTCGAGCTGCGGGTTCGCCTGCATCAGCCGCTCGGCGACAGCGCGGATGGTCAGTGCGTCCTCCGGATCCACCATCGCGCGCCCCAGTCTCCCGGCCGGCCTCCTCCCCCATTTTCGCCGCCCCGCCTCCCGCCGGGAAGTCGATCATCTGTCGGCCGGGGCCGCCGCCCCTGGTGCGTGCCCGCCAGACCCCCAGTCGCATCCTGCGGACGGGTGAACCAGGCAGCAGAGGATCGTATGGGGGTGATCCCGCCTCCGGCCGGACCGCAGTGAGGTCCCCTGGCCGGCCCGCCGGGTCCGACCGTATCGGCTTCCCCGCCGGCCCCGGCTGACTCATCCGGGTGGAGATATTCCCCCTACCGGGGAAACCGGCTGGTCAGATGGGGTGAATGGGGCGCGCCAGTCGTTTCCGGAAAGCGTGCGCAAGGCGTTGATGGGGGCGTGATGACCTCAAGCACCGCCTCGATACTGCCCGCCCCTCTCACGACCGAGGCCCCGCCCACCGCGCACGACTCGGGCGCGGACACCGCGCCCGGCGTCATACTGATCCACTCCTGCACGACGCTCGGCACGACGCTGGTGGTTCGCCTCGCGGGCGAGATCGACCACTTCAGCGCCGCTCCCCTGCGGGCGTTCATGGCTTCCGCGGCGGACAACGGCCACACCGGTCTGGTGCTGGACTGCTCGCGGGTCACCTTCTGCGACTCCGCCTTCCTGGCCGCGCTGGAGTGGTGGCCGCGGCAGGGCCGCCGCCTCAGGATCAGCCGTCGCTCCCAGGCCGTGGAACGCCTCCTGCGCGCGGCTGCCGCCGCGTCGAGGCCTCCTCGCAGGAGCCTGATCCCCAGCTCCCTGGCACCGCTCCTGGGCCCCAGGACCTGACCGGTACCTCGCGCCCGCCTTGCGGCTGACCTCAACCGGCGTGGGCACCGCGGCGGTCGGCGCCGAGCCGAACTGCCGTCGGGCCTGCCCGGCCCGCTGCGGGCCGGGCAGGCCCGACGGGCCGCGCATCAGCCGAAGCTGCGCCGGTGTTCCCGGTTCTGCTGCGGTGGGATGGTACTCAGCCGGCGGGCCGGAGGCCGTTTCGTCGGGGCGGTCCCACGGGGTTCTTCGTCGCCGGACCGGGCTGCGGTCCGGTCGGGTGGTGTTGCGGACGCCACCGCCGGGCCGAGCGCGACCGCTGCGATGACTGCTGCCACGACGACGAGGACGAGGACGACTGCAATGCTCACGGACATGAATCCCGCCTTTCGCGTTGACCTTCACACCTTGTGGCTACTCAGCGTTTCCAATATCGACCCCTTTAAACACGTTAAGTGATGTCGGAGCGGGCCTCGTTGGTGACTCCACACCCCCGGCCAGGTCCTGCCGCGACCGCGGCGCGGGCACGGTGACCCGGCCGGACCCGAGCAGGTCCCGGGCCGGACTGCGGAGTTCCTCGTCCGGGTGGACATCGGCGAAGCGGCGCCGCCGCGGCGATGAGCGAGGGATCCGTGCTGTGCACGGCCGCTGTCGCAGCCACCCACGACCGAAGCGCGCCGCACCGTGCCGCACGGCGCCTGTCGGCCAAACTCGTGCATGGCGCCCGGACGTCCGCCCGTGGTCGCGCCCAACGGTGTGCTGTCGGCGCACCGATGGCGCCGAACCGCGTCGGTACCTGCGGCGACCTGGGCGGATCGGTACGCGTACGGCCCATGCTCCCGGTCGGCGACACGTCTGCACGCGTCTTCTCCCCCGTCCCCGACTCGCCTGTCTTTTCGGGCAGTCGGGCGATCACGGACTCGCACCTTAGCGGACGGAGCTTCATATGCTCGCGGAATAACCGATGTTGACCACGTCCCCGGCTTCGGGCGCGTAGCGTCCCCCCTGCAACCCGGTCGGAGACGAGAAGCCGGCCGGGGCCGTGAAGAAACGAGGAGGCTGCAAGATGGTGAACGTGGAGACGTCCCTGAAAGAGGCGATGACCTCGATCGAGGGGAGTGTGGGCGCGGCGCTGGTCGACTACACGAGCGGGATGGCCCTCGGCACGCTGGGCGGCGGCAAGGACCTCGACCTGACGGTCGCCGCCGCGGGCAACACCGACGTGATCCGGGCGAAGGCCCGCACCATGGAGATGCTGGGCATCAAGGAGGACATCGAAGACGTACTGATCACCCTCGGCAGCCAGTACCACCTCATTCGGCTGCTCAAGGGACGCGGGGGCAACGGCCTGTTCCTGTACATCGTCCTGGACAAGGACAAGTCGAACCTCGCGATGGCCCGGCACCAGCTCAAGCGGATCGAAGCCGACTTGGAGCTCTAGCCGCCTTCCTGTACCCCGTTTCTTTTTTTGCCCATGAGTTGAAGAAATCTTCAACTCGGCACATCCGAATGTGGTCACCGGAGGGTGGGGCGGGGTCGGGGTACAGGAGAATGGCTGGTCATGGTCACCAGGGCGGGCGCGGCGAAACGGGCGCCGTCCCCGTCCATTGGTCAGAACCCGGGTAGGAGCGTTGCCACATGCAGGTCCCGCTGTACCAGGCCAAGGCGGAGTTCTTCCGGATGCTCGGACACCCCGTCCGCATCCGGGTGCTGGAACTCCTCCAGAACGGCCCCGTACCCGTGCGCGAGCTGCTGAACGAGATCGAGATCGAACCGTCCAACCTCTCGCAGCAACTGGCGGTGCTGCGCCGGTCGGGCATCGTGGTCTCCATACGCGACGGCTCGACGGTGAGTTACGCCCTCGCCGGCGGCGACGTGGCGGAACTCCTGCGGGCCGCACGGCGCATTCTCACCGAACTGCTGGTCGGGCAGAGCGAGTTGCTTGCCGAGCTCCGCGATGCCGACACCTCGGTCTCCACGGGTCCTCCCCCGCTGTAGACCGCACGCACCGCGCCGCCCGGAGCCCTCGACGGGTCCGGGCGGCGCGGCGTGCCGGGCCCCGGCCGGCGGGGCCCGTGGCAGGCGTCAGCCCTGGCAGAGGCCGCGGGCGTAGTCGTGCGTCGCGGTGGCCTGGGAGTAGCGCCACTGCGGGTCCAGCAGGTCGCTCTTCAGCTGCGCGGCCGCGGCCGGGCTCTCCACGACGTAGCCGAAGTCCTGCAGCCAGGACGGGTACAGGTTCTTCGAGCCGATGTAGAAGGCCGAGCCGTCCACCGACACCAGCTTGTGGTGCTGGGCGTACGGCTTGCCGTCGGCCCAGGTCGGCCGGTCGGACGCGCGGAACGTGGCCAGCTGGAGGTTCTCGCAGACAGCCGTACGCGCGCGGCCGGCGTCACCGGTCAGCACGGCCACCCGGCCGCGGAGGGCGTCGCTCACCTCGGAGAGCGACTTGATCTGCGAGTAGCCGCCGCTGCCGATCGTGCCGCGGTTCGCCGGGTCGCTCACCACGATGCGGACCTTCACGCCGGAGACCAGCTTCGCGGCGAGGGCGTCGTAGAGGCGCACGTCGTAGCGGGGCAGCGGCGGGCAGGTGGCGTGGACGTCCTGCTGGGAGATCTCGATGTGCGAGGTCGCGCTGGACACGAGGGCGCGCAGGGCGCTCTCCTCCGGGTTGACGGTGTCGTAGTCCCGGTCGGCGTTGGTCCTGTCGGGCACCCCGATCCCGCACTTCGTGTCGCCGGCCGCGGGCAGGACGGGCCGGAACGACGAGGTGGGGTCGTTCTGGCGGATGCCGACGCCGAGGCCGCCGACCGCGAGAGCGGGGACGTCGCCGCCGTCCTGCGGGGTGGCGGGGCGGGGCAGGGAGGGCATGCAGTCCGCGCCGGGCGAGGCGGCGAACCAGACCGAGCTCCAGTTGGCCTTGTTGCGGCAGGTCCAGTCCCAGAGGGTGTCCAGGTAGCGGCCCGCGGAGCCGGCGGCGGGGCCGGACAGGGCGAGGTCGACGTCGTTGACCGGGTGGGCGGTGTCCAGGTAGTCGTCCTTCCAGCTGTTGATGCCGCCGGTGATCACGGACTGCCCGTCCACCACGACGAGCTTGGAGTGGTTCCAGGAGAAGGCGGTCTTCGAGGTCGTCATCGAGGCGACGTTGAGGGTGATGCCGGCCGCGGCGTCCGGGCCGAGCCGGGCGAGCAGCTCGTCCCGGTAGGACGAGGGGATCACGGTGGAGTGGTAGAGGGGCGCGGCTCCCACCATGATGCGGACCTTGAGGCGGTTGCCCTTCCGGGTGGCCTCCTGCAGGCCCGCGACGATCGCGTCCTGGTAGCCGCCGTTGGGGAAGGGCGCCAGCGTGGATATGTCCACCGTCTGCCGGGCCGCGGCGATGTCCTGGCGCGTCTTGTCCAGGAGGCGGCGGGAGCCGGGCCGGTCGGTACAGCCGGCGTCGCCCCAGCACCCGGGGGTCTGGAGCAGCCAGTCGGCGCCGCCGGGGGTGGAGGAGCCGAACCGGTTGCCGGCGGTGCGTTCCCAGACCGAGCCCTCCAGGCCCGGCGAGACCTGGCGCAGCGTCTGCTCGACCGCGTCCAGGTGCGGGGTGGGTGCTGCGGCGGCGTGGGCGGGGGCGGCGGCGAGGAGGGCGAAGCCGAGGGCGAGGGCCGGGGCGGAGCGGAGGGCCGTCGGAGGGACGGTGCGTGCCAATGTGGTTCCTTGACTGGGGGGTGGTTCGGGCCGGGAGGCGTGGGTCGGCCACGCCTCCGACCTTGATCAACTCGCGTAAGTTACCAGTACGTAGCCGTCGGTTCACCCGCGTCGGGCGAGTTCCGGCCACCCTTGCCGCCGGCGCACTGGGAGACGGCGTCCGGTCGGCGGCGGGCTTCGCTCGGGCCGGTTGCAGGGCCGTTCCGTACGCTGGTGGCATGCGCATGCGACCCACTCTGAGCTGGACGTCCGCCGAGGAGCCGCGACCCGGCAGCACCGATCCCGAGCCGGTGGCAAAGGCGCTACGGGCCGGCGGTGTGCTGGTGCTCAGCGGGGCGGGCATCTCCACGGAGTCGGGCATCCCCGACTACCGGGGTGAGGACGGCAGCCTGCGCCGGCACACCCCGATGACCTACCAGGAGTTCACCGCCAGCGCGCAGGCCCGCCGCCGCTACTGGGCGCGCAGCCACCTCGGGTGGCGCACCTTCGGGCGGGCGAAGCCCAATGCGGGGCACCGGGCCGTCACGGCGTTCGGGCGGCACGGGCTGCTCGCCGGGGTGATCACCCAGAACGTCGACGGGCTGCACCAGGCCGCCGGCAGCCGGGACGTGGTGGAACTGCACGGAAGCCTCGATCGGGTCGTGTGCCTCACCTGCGGTCGGACCGGTTCGCGCCGTGACCTCGCGAGACGGCTGGAGGAGGCCAACGCGGGCTTCGCGCCGGCGTCGTCCCGGCTCAATCCGGACGGGGACGCCGACCTCACCGACGAGCAGGTCGGGGACTTCTCGGTGGTGCCCTGCGCGGTGTGCGGGGGCGTCCTGAAGCCTGACGTGGTGTTCTTCGGCGAAACGGTTCCCGCGGAGCGGGTCGAGCACTGCCGGGCACTGGTCGACGGCGCGACCTCGCTGCTGGTCCTGGGGTCGTCGCTGACGGTGATGTCGGGTCTGCGGTTCGTCCGCCGGGCGGCAGAGGCCGGCAAGCCCGTGCTGATCGTCAACCGGGACCCCACCCGCGGGGACCGCCACGCCGTCACCCGCGTCGCGCTGCCGCTGGGCCCTGCCCTCACCGCCCTGGCCACCCGCCTGGACGTCCCCGTGGACCGCGGGCCGGCCGTCTGACCCCGGCCCACCGCTCACCGGCGGGCGCGGTGCCGGCGCCGTGGAGGGGTCGGCCATCATGGGGAGTTCTGGGAGTGGTCGCACCGTGGCCGGGGAAGGAGGGCGGAGGATGTCCGACGGGTCGTCGTCGTCCGGTTCCTCGCCGCGGCCGGTGACCGGGATGCTGCACCACGTCGAGGTCTGGGTGCCCGACCTGGAGCGGGCCGTCGCCTCCTTCGGCTGGCTGCTGGAGGCCCTCGGCTACGAGCCGTTCCAGAGCTGGGCCGACGGGCGGAGCTGGCGGCTCGGACCGACGTACCTGGTGTTCGAGCAGTCACCGGCCCTCACGGCCGACCGCCACGACCGGTGCCGGCCCGGGCTGAACCACCTGGCGTTCCATGTGGAGGGCGCCGAGACCGTGGAGCGCCTGGTCGCCGGAGCGGGCCTGCACGGCTGGAGCCTGATGTTCCCCGCGCTGCACCCGCACGCCGGCGGCGACCGGACCTACGCCGCATATCTGGTGAACGCCGACGGCTTCGAGGTCGAACTCGTCGCCGCCGACCACCCCGCCTCCGCCGCAGCCGAGTCCTAGGTCCGCCGTCGCAGGTGCCGCAGGGCCAGCAGTCCGCCGACTCCGGGGATCCAGGCACGCCGTCTCGCGGCCGGCTCGGTGGACGCGCGCCAGACCGTGAGGACGACGACCAGGTACGCCGTCCCGTGCACGGGACCGCCCAGGGAGGCGACGGCGTCCGTGTGCACGGTGAGGAGGTTGGCCAGGAGGAGGGCCAGGGAAGCAGCTTCCACCTGGGCCGCGATCCGCAGGACGCGCATGCCCTCACGCCCCCGTGGTGGAGCCGGGACGGACGATCATCAGGACGACGACGACCGCCCAGAGCAGGTTGAACACGCCGGTGACCATCGCCAGCCGGGCCGCGCCCGCCCTTCCCGGAGTACCGAGCAGCCGCTGCTGCCCCGGCAGGATCGCCAGCACCAGCAGGGCCGCCGCGGCGGCGGTCAGCACGATCGAGGCCAGCAGCCAGGCGTCGGTGAGGACGCCCAGACGGGCGCCCGTGGCGACACCGAAGACGGGTACGGCGATGGCGACGACCGTGTAGCCGCGGCAGATCCGGTGGAGCACTCCGGCCGTCCGCAGCCCCTCACCGCCGTCGTCCTCGGCAGGGGTGCGTGTACAGCGCGGGAACATCGAGGCCGCGACCGCGATCGGCCCGATCGCCAGGATCGCCGCCAGGACATGGACGGACAGCAGCAGCTTGGTCACAGCGGTACTCGCCTCTCTCATGGATCGACAGACAATGGATTGCCAGGCAACCTATACGAGGAAGCGACGCTTTGGGTAGGCTGCCTTTCCATGAAGGCCAGTGAGGTACGCGGGCACCTGGACGGGCTGCTGCTGTCTGTGCTCGAATCAGGCCCCCTGCACGGCTACGCGGTGATCGCCGCGGTGCAGGAGCGCAGCAAGGGCGTGCTGGAGCTCCGCAAGGGCACCATCTACCCTGCGCTGAACCGCCTGGAGCGGCTCGGCCTGCTGGACAGCACCTGGGAGTCCGTCGGCGAACGCCGGCGGCGCTGCTACGAGTTGACGGACGCCGGCCGGCGCAGCCTGGACACCGAGCGGAAGGTGTGGCGGGAGTTCACCGCAGCGATCGGCTCGGTGCTCGAACCGGTGCAGCCGCAGCCGCGGCCGGCGACGTGAGCGCGCGGCCCCCCGGCACCGCGGGCGTCGACCCCGTCGAGGCCCGCGTGGCCGAGCTGGCCGCCGTGCTGCACGGCATCGGCCGGGCGAAGAGCCGCATGCTCGCCGAGTTGCGCGAGGGACTGCTCGACGCCACCGCGGAGCTGGTTCCGGCGGGCGAGCACGACGACGCGGCGGTACGGGAGGCGGCCGAGGAGGCGGTGCGCCAGTTCGGCAGCGTGGCCGAGCTCGCGCCCGCCTTCCAGCGCGAACTCACCGTCGTCCAGGCCCGGCAGACCGCCCGCAGGATCCTGCCGCTCGCGCCGCTCCTGCTCGTCGGCTGGTACGTCCTCACCGCCGGCGGGCCCGCCGCGCACCGACTGCCGCACGCGGCCCAGGTGCTCCTTGCCCACCTGGGCGGCACCGCCGCGGCCACCGCGCTGGCGGCCGCCGCGTTCCTGGCCGCCACCGGCCCGCTCGCGCGCCGGCTGAGCACCCCCGACCGGCTGCCGGTCGTCGTCGCCTGGACGGGTACCACCGCAGCGGTCGCCCTGGCGCTGAGCGCCTTCACCCTGACCCTCTCCGGGCTCCTGACACCGAGTTGGCCGCTCTGCGCGGTCACGGGCGGCGTCGCCCTCGTCTTCCACGCGAGGATCGCCGCCTCCGCCCGCGCCTGCCGCCGCTGCGCCCGCCTGCTGCCCGCGACCGCCTGACGGGACGTGCCGGCCGGCGGTGGCTGCGGGCCGGGCGGAGCCGACGGTCCGCATCCGGTCCGCGGGCCGTGCACCCGGTCGGCGCTGCGCGCGTCGCCCGTCGGTTCGGGCCGGCGGGTCAGGCGGGCGGGGTGTGCCAGGGGATTTCGGCCCAGACCTGTTTGCCGCCGCTGAGCGGGACCGAGCCCCAGGCCGTCGCCGTCGCCTCGACGATGAGAAGGCCGCGGCCGCCGGTGGACTCCCAGCTCACCGACACCGGCTTGACCGGGCTGCGGGGCGACGCGTCGTTCACGGCGATCCGCAGCCGGTCCGTCGAGAGCGTGAGGTCCATGCCCACCTCGCCCTGCGTGTGCGCGATGGCGTTGGTGACCAGTTCGGACACGATCAGCAGTGCCGTGTCGACCTCGTCCTCGACCACTCCCCAGGTCCGCAGGGTGCGCGCGGTGAAGCGGCGCGCGTGCAGGACGGCCTTGGGCAGGCGCCACACCGTCCAGTGGCTGCGTTTGGGCCGGCCCCTCGTGCCGTCGTAGCGCAGCAGCAGCAACGCCACGTCGTCGTCGCGGCGTCCCACTCCGGCGACGAGGTCGTCGGCCAGCCCTCCGGCGTCGACGGGGTCGGCTTCGGACAGCGTCTCGCACACCCGGCGCATGCCCTCCTCCAGCGGAAGGCGGGCCGATTCGACCAGGCCGTCCGTCAGCAGGACGAGCAGGGTGCCGGGGAGCAGCCCCGTCTCGGTCATCGGGAACTCGGCCTCGGCGAGCACTCCCAGCGGCGGCCCGCCCTCGACCGCCATCTCCTCGGTGAGGCCGTCGGAATGGCGCACGACCGGCGGCAGGTGCCCGGCCCGGACGACCCGGGCGATGCCCTCCTCCATGTCGAGGTCGACGTATGTGCAGGTGGCGAAGAGGTCGGTCTCCATGCCGACGAGGAGCCGGTTGGCCCGCGCGACCACCACGTCGGGCGGGTGGCCCTCGACCGCGTAGGCCCGGACCGCCGTCCGCATCTGGCCCATGATGGTCGCGGCTCCGGCGCTGTGCCCCTGCACGTCCCCGATGACGAACGCCACGTGCCCGTCGCGCAGCGGGATGACGTCGTACCAGTCGCCGCCGACCTCGAGTCCCGCCGTCGCGGGGAGGTAGCGGGCGACAGCGACCCCGCCGGGCAGTTCGGGGAGCTTGCGGGGCAGCAGGCTGCGCTGGAGCATCGTGGCCAGTTCGTGGCCTGCGTCCAAGGCGTGGGCGCGCACCAGGGCCTGCCCCACCAGTCCCGCGGTCGCGGTCAGCAGCGAGCGCTCCTCCGGGCCGAAACGGTGCTCCTCGTCCCACCCCACCAGGCACACCCCGACCATCCTGCCCTCGGCCGGCAGCGGCACCACCGCCAGGCCACCGGGCCCGACGCCCAGCAGTCCGGGCTCCAGTGCCGCGCCGGGCGGCCACAGGCTCATGTGGCCGGCGCGCAGCGCGCTCTGGAGGGTGGGGAGGTCGCCGAGGGACACGTCGGGCCATTCGGAGCGCCATTCCGCGCGCCAGCTCTCCGGCCAGACGTCGGGTTCCGGGGGGTCGAGGGCGGTGACGATGAGCCGTTCGGGCTCCAACTCGCCGACCGCGACCCGCGAGGCGCCGAGCGGCTCGCGGAGGGCGGCGACCGCCAGCCGGCTGACCTCCCGGATGGTCGCGGCTCCGGCGAGGGTGGCCGACAGCCGCTGGACGAGGGAGACCTCGTCGGCGCTGGGCCTCAGGTAGGAGGCGTCGGCGACGACGCCCAGGACGCGCCGCGGTGTGCCGTCGGGGTCCACCTCGACGCGGCAGCGCAGGCCCAGCCAGCGCAGTTCGCCGCCCGGCCGGCGGATGCGGAAGGCCAGCTGCTGTCCGGCGGCGGCCAGCCGGTCCGGTTCCACGATCGCCATGAGTGCCGGCATGTCGTCGGGGACGGCGCAGGCGAGCAGGGTCTCGACCTGCCCGTCGAACTCCTCGGGAGCCAGCCCGAGCAGCTCCAGCACGTGGGCGTGGGCCTCCATGCGGCCGGTGCCGAGGTCGAGGATGAAGGCGCCGCCCTGGTCGGGGACCAGGGACTGGACGAGGTGTGCCTGCGGGGCCCGACGTCCGGCGAAGCGGGCGGCGACCGATTCGAGTCCGGCGGCGACCTGGTCGGCGTACAGCTCCAGGAGGCTGCGGTCGTCGGCGCTGAAGCCGTCGCCGACGTCGCCGGCGACGATGAGGCAGCCGAGTTCCTGGTCGCCGTGCCCCAGGGGCAGGGCGCCCAGGGAGATCCTGGCCGGGGTGCTCGGGGCTCCGTTGCGGACCCGGGTGGGGAAGTGGTGCGGATCCTCCTCGATGAACTCGGCGAGTTCCTTGGGCGTCAGCCACAGGGGCCGCCCGGAACGGAAGGCGTTGGCGGCGGGCGAGTGGCCGGCGACGGCGAGGATCGCGGGCAGCCCGTAGAGGACTCCGCGGTTGCCGGTCAGCTCGGCCAGGTGGAGTTCCCGGTCCTGGTCGGCGGCCACGTAGACGGCGGCGAGCTCCGCCCCGCAGAACGCAAAGCGATGCCTGGTCACTGTCCGTACCGCCTCCTCCCGAGGCCGTCCCGCCGAGCGCCGGGTCTCCCTCCATGCTGTCGCGCCGAGGACCTTGGGGGCGAGTCGGAGGCCCGCCGGGCGGCCGATGGGCAGGCCGGGGGCAGCGATGCCTCCGGCCGCAGGGGGGCGACGCCGGCGGCCCGGGCGGGGGCCGCCGGCCGCCGCGCCTAAGGCGTCCTGCGGGGCTCCGGAAGGGTGAGGCGGGTGGCCGGGTCCGGGGCCGGGAGGGCGATGGGGCTGGCGCCGTCGTGGTCGTGCTCGACGTCGTTGAGCGGGCGGGTGTGTTCGGCCGCGTGGGCCAGCCAGGGCCAGATGCGGAACGTGTCGCCGGTCCGGGGCTCCGCGGGCCCGGTGGCGCTGATCCACGTGGTGAGGGTGAAGCGGTGGTCGGCGAAGTGCCCGCTGGGGCAGGTGGAGGGGACGACCTCGTGGAAGGCACCGGCCGGGAAGAACACGATGGTGTCGTGCGCGGGCTCGATGGTGCGGTAGGACTCCGCCGGACGGGCCCCGCCCTCGTCGAGCACGGTGTCGTACAGCCGGAGCTGGCCTCCGCCGAAGCCGCGCGGTGTGCGGTGGAGGTAGTACACGGCGGAGAGGGCCGTACCGACGTCGCGGACCCGGGAGGCGTCGGTGTGGATGCCGTAGTGGCCGCCTTCGCCGTGCGAGGTCAGGACGGTGAGCGTTCGGGTGAGCTGTGCCCACTGGCCGAGGATCTCCTGCACGAGCGGCAGGCAGTCCGCCAGGTGGGCGCTGAACACGGAGCTGGTGACGGGGAGGACGAGGGAGCTGCGGCCCTTGTGGGAGACCTGGCCGGAGAGGGGGTCGAGGACCGTCCCCGCGTGGAAGTCGGCCTCCCGGGAGATGGCGTACGACAGCAGGCCGGCGGCGCGTCGGGCGCCGAGGAAGTTCTCGAAGCGGCACAGCGGCGCCGGTACCACGGGGGCCGTGGACCACTGATCGGAGGGGGGCAGGGCTTGGACGTCGATTTCCGCCGGGGTGGCCGATTCCATCGCGTATCCGCTCATGGCCCGGAACCGTACGCGCGAGGGCAGGGGCCGCCGAAGGGGCACATGGGGGGCGCACGGGAGAACGGCGGCCGGGGCGCCATGCGCGTAGGGGCGCGGGCAGGCCCGGCGCAAGGGCGCGTCGTGGTGCGGTACGGGCGCGGGCGTACGCCGGGGCCCGGCCGAGATCGGCCCCGCGTTGGCTCCGGCTGCCCGGCGACGCCCGCGGGCCGGTCGTGCAGCCGCCCCGGTTCGGGGGGACGATGGAGCGGGAGAGCCGCGTTCGGGCGGAGCCGGGGCAGCCGGAGGGAGAGGCCATGCTGGCAGACAGCAAGGCGTTCAGCGGTTTTTCGGTCGACAGCGTCGACACCGCCAAGGACTTCTACGGATCGACCCTCGGCCTGCGGGTCTCCGAGGACCACGGGATGCTGTCCCTGCACCTCGGTGGCGGCACCGACGTCCTCGTGTACCCGAAGGAGAACCACACCCCGGCGACCTTCACGGTGCTCAATTTCCCGGTGCCCGACATCGACCGGGCCGTCGACGACCTCGCCGCACGCGGTGTGGTCTTCGAGCGCTACGACGGCTTCGGCCAGAACGAGAAGGGGATCTCCCGCGACGAGGGCGGCCCCCCGATCGCCTGGTTCACGGACCCGGCCGGGAACATCCTCTCCGTGATCGAGGTGGACACCCCTTGACCGGCGGGGACGCCGGACGATGCCGGCGGACGCGGGCGCAGACGGCCGGCAGGCGCGGCCGGGCACGAGGGACGAGGCCGTCGAACGCATCGGGACGTCCTCGGACGAGGACACGACCTGGCGGGAGCTGGTGGATTTCCTGTGCCGCGGCCCGTGCGCCGCGGCGGCCGTGGAGCTGACCGGCGGCGGCCCGACGGCCGCAGCGGCCGGGTGGCCGCAGCCGGCGATACGGCGCGCCTGCCGGCCGCGGGGGACGGCCCCGGCCCGGCCGGCGCCGCGCACGTGGTCTCCCTTCGCCTGGCCGGCCGCGGCGAGGTCTACGGACGGCTCCTCGCGGCCCGCGCACACGCCGGTTCCGCTCCCGAGGAGACGGCGGTGCTGCGCTTCGCGGCGCGCCTCGCCTGCGCGCACGTCGGACACGCCCGCCGCGTGGCGGCCACCGAGCGGATCGCACTCGACCTGCAACGGGCCCTGGTCGCCGCTCCGGGCCCGCCGCACCCCAACCTGGAGGTCGCCAGCCGCTACCTGCCGCTGGGCTCCCGCGCCCTCGTCGGCGGGGACTGGTTCGAGACCGTACGGCTCCATTTCGGCCGCACCCTGCTGGTCGTCGGGGACGTCATGGGGCACGGCCTGGAGGCGGCGGTCGACATGAACTTCTACCGGTCCGTCCTGCGCGACGTGGCCTCCACCGATCTCGCTCCGCACCGCGTGCTGCGCCGGCTGGACGCGTTGTCCGCCGCCGAGGCCAACCGCCGCCCCGCGACCTGTCTCCTCGTCCGCGTCGACCCGGCCCGCGGTACGGCCGCGTATGCGAGCGCGGGGCACCTGCCGCCCCGCCGTGTTCGCCGCCGACGGGCAGGGCGAATTCCTCGACGTGCCGGTCGGCCCGCCGCTGGGCACCGGGCTCGGCGGGTACGAGGCGGTCGCCCTGCCCTTCGCCGCGGACCAGACGGTCCTGCTCTACACGGACGGGCTGGTGGAGCGGCGCGGCGAGGACATCGACACCTCGCTGGCCCGGCTGGCCGGGCTGCGGATGACCGCCGGCGCCGGGGTGGAAGAGGTGGTGGACGCGGTCTGCGCCGGCCTCGACGCGGGGAGCGCCGAGGACGACGTGGCCGTGCTCGCCGCCCGTCGGCGGCCGCGGCCGCGGCCGCGGCCGCTGTGACCTCAGCGCGTGGCGGCGGCCGGCAGGGCCGGGGAGACGGCAGCCGGGCCCTCGAAGTACGTGTCCCGCAGGCCGGCCCGCCGGATGACGTCCCGGGTGATGAGCCGCTCGGGGTCCTGGCCGGTCACCTTACGCAGGATCTCGCCCAGCAGCACGTAGCTGGTGTTGGAGTAGCTCCACCGGGTGCCGGGTTCGAAGCGCTGCGGCCGGGCCACTGCGTAGCCGATCAGCTCAGCGGGCCGGATCGTCCGCAAGCGGTGGTCGTCCAGGCTCGCGGTCGTGCCCTGCCGGAGCGAGGGGAAGGCGTCCGCGATGTAGTCCTCGATTCCGCTGGTGTGGTCGAGGAGCATCCGCACGGTCACCTTGCGGCCGCGCTCGCCGGGCAGGAACTCGGGGACGTGGTCGCCGACCGGCACCGCCCCCGTCCGGCATGGCGTCATGCCCACCGGGTCATGTCGCGGTCCAGCCGCCGTCCAACGGGATCGAGGCTCCGGTGACGAAGCCGGTCCGGGGTCCGCAGAGCCACAGGACGGCGTCGGCCACCTCCTCCGGTTCGATGAGCCGTTTGACGGCGGAGCGGCCGAGCAGCACCTCGCCGACGACGCGGTCCGGGTCCAGGCCGTGGGCGGCGGCCTGGGCCTCGATCTGCCGCTCGACCAGCGGTGTGCGGACGTAGCCGGGGCTGACGCAGTTGCTGGTGACGCCGTGCGGCGCGCCTTCGACGGCCGTGGCCTTGCTCAGGCCTTCCAGGGCGTGCTTCGCGGTGACGTAGCCGGCCTTGAACGCGCTGGCGCGCACCCCGTGGACGCTGGAGATGTTGACGACACGGCCCCATCCCCGGGCGTACATGTGCGGCAGGACCCGGCGGAGCAGGAGGAAGGGCGCGTGGACCATCACCCGCTGGAGGTGTTCGAAGCGGTCCGGCGGGAAGTCGGGCAGGGGCGCGACGTGCTGCAGGCCGGCGTTGTTGACCAGGACGTCGATGTCGGCGGGCAGTCCGTCGATGGCCGCGGCGCGGGCCAGGTCGACCACGTGGGCCCGGCCGCCGGTCTCCTCCGCGACGGAGGCGGCCGCCGCGCCGTCGACGTCCACCACGTGCACGCGGGCCCCGGCGGCGGCGAGCGCGGTGGCGCAGGCCCGTCCGATGCCGCTGCCGGCGCCGGTCACCAGGGCGGTACGGCCGGCCAGGTCCGCGGCTGCTGCAGTCCCGGGGAACCCGGGCGGGATGTCGCTCGTCATGGCGGGATCATCGGCGATGCCCGGGCCCTGGTCCCATGTGTGCGCGCACCACAGTTCGGCGGCGGCATGTGTCGGCTCCCGCCCGCGCCGCGGATCAGGTCGTGGGGTGCAGCCGGGACGGGGTGGGCTGCGAGCCGTGCGGCGCCCCGTCGGCGTTGTGGAGGGCGCTGCCGGCCAGCCAGCTGGGCCAGTCCATGTTCCAGTCGCCGAAGCCGTTGCCGAAGGGGGCCATCTTCTCGCCGCCGCTGTTGACCACCTCCACGATGTCGCCCTCGCGGACCGTGTGGAAGAACCAGGCCGCGTTCTCGGTGCTCATGCCCGTGCACCCGTGGCTGACGTTCTCCTGGCCCTGCGCCTCGACCGACCAGGGCGCGGCGTGGATGTACTCACCGCTCCAGGTCACCCGCGTCGCGTACTCGACGGGCAGGTCGTAGAACTCCTCGGTGCCGCGCTTGATGCCGACGGTGTCGCCGCGCATGCGGACCTTGGACTCCTTGCGCAGGACGACCTTGATGCCGCTGCGGGTCCTGAAGCCCTCCTTGCCGGTGGTGACCGGGATGGTCCTGATGACGCGTCCGTTGCGGCGTACGGTCATGCGGTGGGTGGCGGAGTCGGTGACGGCCTCGATCCGGTCGCCGATGGTGAATTCGAGGTCCTCGGAGGGTCCGCCGTAGGCGTGGTCACCGACCTCGACGCCGTCGAGCCCGCTGCGGACCCGCACCACCGTGTGCGCGGGCCAGTACGTACGGGGGCGGTAGTGCAGGGTCGATGCGTCGACCCAGTGCCAGGCTCCCTCGACGTGCGGCTCCGAGGTCACCTCCAGTGCCTGTTCCACCCGGGCGCGCGCCACGGAGTCGCCGGCCGGTACGGGCCGGCTGAGGGCGGCTGTCACGATCTCGCCGGCCCCGTAGGTACCGGGGCGCGGCCCGAACTCGACGGTCAGCCGGCCCCCGTCCGCGGGCGGCGCGGTCCGGAAGGCCATGGTCACCCCGACCGGGGTGCCGGCCGCGTCCTGCGCGCCGACCTGCACGGTGTAGGTCTCCCCCGCGCGCAGCGACTCGGTGTTCAGCCAGCGGTCGCCCTGCGGGCCGAGTTCGCCCGCCAGGTGGCGGCCGTGCCCGTCGCGCACGGTGACGTCCGTGATGCGGCCCGGTTCGGTGAGGGTGATCTCCAGGGGGCTGCCGGCGTCGGTGGCCCTCACCTGGTTCCGGGCGTCGCGGGCGGCTTCGGCCAGGGCGGGCTCTTCGAGTACGGACCCCACCCCGTGTGCGGTGGCCCGTACCCGTTGCTCCTGCCAGCCGCTGCACAGCCCGCGGCGCAACACCCGCGCCGCGCAACGGTCTTCGCCGGCGTCCTGGGCCCCCTCCAGCACTCTGCCCACCACCAGGGTGACCGCCGCCTCCCGGGCGGGGCCCGGGGGTTTCGCGTCCGCGGAGGTCTCGTCGGGCGCCCGGCCCGGCGCTGCGGCGACGACGACGGCCAGCATGGCCCCCGTCACCGCGGCCAGGGCGCCCCACGCCGTGGTCGGTTGTGTGCGTCGCATTCGTGGCATAGCCGTATCAAACCGATGGAGAGCCAACATGATGATCATGCGCTCGGTCCTGCGGCCGAACGGGCACCCGAAGTGAACTCGGACGGAGCACAACGGCCCGCGGCGGCCGGGCCCGCACACCCGGGTGACGCCGGAGGGCTGCCCGGCGGAGAATGCCTCATGCTCATACGCGCGGTCCACCACGACGAACTGACGGCTCTGCAGGACATCGAGAGGGCGGCCGGGCGCTGCTTCCGGGAGATCGGTATGCCGGAGATCGCCGACGACGAGCCGCTCACACTCGGCGAACTGGCCCGGTACCGGGAGACCGGGCTCGCCCGGGTCGCGGTGGACGGGGCCGACGCCCCGGTCGCGTACCTGATCGCGGAGCGCGTGGAGGGCAACCTGCACGTGGAGCAGGTGTCCGTGCACCCGGAGCATGCCCGCCGGGGCATCGGCCGGTCGCTGCTGGAGCACCTGGCGGCGGTCGCCGTCCGCGAGGGCGTGCCCGCGCTGACGCTGACGACCTTCACCGAGGTGCCCTGGAACGCCCCCTACTACGCCCGTTGCGGCTTCCGCCTCCTCGTTGAGCGGGAGCTGACCCCTGGCCTGCGGGAGATCCGGGGGCGCGAGGCGGCACACGGTCTGGACCGGTGGCCGCGGGCGTGCATGCGGCGCGACCTCTGAGGGCGGTGCGTCCCGCCGTGCGGGGCGGGCACGCTGCCGCGGCCTTCGCCGGTCGCGAACCGGGGTCGCCTTCGCACCGGCGGCGTGCTGGGGTGGGGGGATGGATCTTCTGATACTGGGCGGGACCGCGTGGCTGGGCCGTGAGATCAGCCGCCAGGCAGTGGGACGCGGACACGACGTGACGTGCCTGGCGCGCGGCGAGAGCGGCGAAGCAGCCCCGGGTGCACGGCTGGTGGCGGCGGACCGGAGGGACGGATCCGCCTACGACGGGCTCCGCGGCCGTGACTGGGACGCCGTGCTGGAGGTGTCGTGGCAGCCGGCGTTCGTCCGTGACGCGCTCGTGGCGCTGGCCGAGCGGACCCGGCACTGGACATACGTGTCGTCGGTGAGCGCCTACGCCGATCACGCGACGGTCGGCGCCGACGAGTCGAGCGCACTCCTGGCTCCCACGGAGCAGCAGTACGTGGGGCGGGAGGAGTACGGAGAGGCCAAGGTCGCCTGCGAGGCGGCCGTGCGCGCGGCCGTCGGGGACCGGCTGGTGGTCGCCCGGGCGGGACTGATCGGCGGCCCGGGAGACCACAGTGGGCGCTCGGGGTACTGGGTGGCGCGCGCCGCCCGCCCGGGGGACCTGCCCCTGCTCGTACCCCACTCCCCCGGCCTGTCGACGCAGGTGGTGGACGTACGGGACCTCGCCGGCTGGCTGCTGGACCTGGCGCAGGAGGGCGGGGCCGGGACCTTCGACGCGGTCGGGCCCGTCGTACCGTTCGACGAGTGGGTCGGCCTGTCGCGGCGTGTGGCCGGCCACACCGGGGAGGTGGCGGTGGCGGACCCCCAGTGGCTGTTGGACCGCGGGGTCGCGCCGTTCATGGGCCCGGAGTCGATGGCGATGTGGATGCCGGACCCGCAGTGGGCGGGGTTCTGCGCCCGCAGTGGGGCTGCTGCGCGCGCGGCCGGGCTGCGCCACCGGCCGCGCGCGGAGATGCTCGCGGACCTGCTGGCGTGGGAGCGTGCCGAGGGCCTGGACCGCGCTCGCCGGGCGGGCCTGAGCAGCTCCCGTGAACGCGAACTGCTGGCCGCGCTCGGCGGCTGAGGCCGCCGGCGGGGGCGGGTGCTCCCCCGGTCAGCGCCGCGGCCTGGTGGCGACGGCGGCCCCGATGCGCAGGGTCCGGGCGTAGGTCCCCCGGGGGTCGTGGTCGAGCAGGGCCCGGCGCAGTTCGGCCCGGAAGGCGGTCACGCGGTCGCCCAGTGCGGCCGGACCGGAGGCGGCGAGGGAGAGCTGGAGGCCGATGACCTCGTCCGCGGTGCGGCGGACGGGCTGGTCCCACTGGTGGGTCTCGACGCGTGAGAACGGCGACTTGGCCAGACCCTCGACCAGATCGTCCCAGTCGTCCAGGTGCTGCCCGTCCTCGCAGTCGGCCGGGGGCGGCGTCCCGGCGCCGGCTCCCGCCACGGGCCCGGGTCCGAGGAATCGTTCGCGCACCTCGGCGACGACGGCGGTCCAGGCCGGCTCCGGGTCGTCGGGGCGGTGCAGGGAGGTGACGACGACGACCCCGCCCCGCGGCGCGAGCACCTCGTCGAGGTCGGCCGGCACCCGTCCGCGGTCCATCAGGTGGAAGGCCCTGCCGATGACGCAGAGGTCGATCCGGGGCAGGCACAGCCGGGTGACGGCGGCGGCGTCGCCGCGCAGCCAGGAGATGTTCGCCAGGCCGCGCTCGTGGGCGAGCCGCGCCCCTTCGGCGAGCATCGCCGGTTCCGGGTCGACGGCGTACACGTGGTCGGCCTGCGGGGCCAGCGGCAGGCCGAGCGTGCCGGGCCCGGCGCCGAGGTCCAGGACGGTCTGGGAGCCGTCGAGCGCGAAGCGGTCCGCGAGCAGGGCGTGGAACTCCCGCGGGTACGGGGCCCGGTAGCGGGCGTAGTGGGCGGCGGCGGACGCGAACGGGGTGCTCATGGGGTCCTCCCTGCGGTAATGCACCCGCCGATCGTGGAGCACGGGAGCGGCCTGCGCGGCTCCCGGCGCCCCGAATCCCCCCGAACGGATGTCGACGCGCCGACTCCGTCCCGACACCTGCCGGCCATCCGGTGTTCCCCCGGCGTTCGCCGCCCTGTCCCGCTGCCGGACCTCTGCACTCCGCACGTTCACCGGGAGGGGGTCAGCCGCTCCCACAGGAAGGTGTGGACGAGGGCCTCGTTGAAGGCGGTCTGCCGGTGGTCGGTGGCGCCGGCGTGGCCGCCGCCGATGTGTTCGTGGAAGAGCACGGGATGGCCGGCCTCGCGCAGCCGTGCGGCCATCTTGCGGGCGTGCCCCGGATGGACCCTGTCGTCGCGGGTCGAGGTGAGCAGGAGCAGTGGCGGGTACGGGGGCCCGTCCGTCCGGATCCGGTGGTAGGGGGAGATCTCCTCCAGGTGGCGCCGGTCCGCGGGGTCGTCGGGGTCGCCGTACTCGGCGATCCAGCTGGCGCCGGCGAGCAGCTTGTGGAAGCGGAGCATGTCCAGCAGCGGAACGTGGGCGACGACCGCCCCGAACAGTTCCGGTTCGCGGGTGAGCATGGCACCCATGAGCAGGCCGCCGTTGCTGCCGCCCTCGATGCCCAGCTGGGCCGGGGTGGTGATGCCCCGGGCGACGAGGTCGCGGGCGACGGCCGCGAAGTCCTCGTAGGCCCGGACCCGGTGCGCGCCGAGCGCCGCCCGGTGCCAGCCGGGCCCGTACTCGTCGCCGCCCCGGATGCCCGCGACCACGTAGGTGCCGCCTCGCGCGAGCCAGGCACGGCCCGTCACCGCGCTGTAGGTGGGGACCATGGAGACCTCGAAGCCGCCGTACCCGTAGAGCAGGGTGGGGCCGGGGCCGGGCCGTTCGTCGGGTCCGACGACGAAATAGGGCACACGGGTGCCGTCGGCGGAGGTCGCGAAGAACTGGCTCACGGTCAGGCCGGCGGTGTCGAAGAGCGCCGGGCTCTGCTTGACGGGCTCGCTGTCGTCCTCGCCGGCCGTGCCCCGGTAGAGGGTGGAGGGCTGGAGGAAGCCGGTGACGAGGTGGAAGTACTCGTCTCCGACGTCGGGGTCGGTGCAGGTGACGGCAGCGGTGGACAGGGACGGCAGACCCGGCAGCGGTGCCCGGCGCCAGCCGTCCGGGCCGGGGGTGAGCAGCTCCAGCGCCGAGGAGACGTCGGCCCGGGTGCTCAGGACGAGGTGGTTGCGGGTCCAGCTGTACCCGGCGAGGGCGGTGCGCTCGTCGGGGGTGAAGAGCACCTCGGCCTCACGCGCCCCCGCCATGAACGCGGCGAAGTCGAAGGCGAGCAGACTGCCCGCGGGATGGCCGAGCCACGGTGTCCTGGTGGTGACGGTGAGCCATTCCCGGTGGACGGAGGCGCTCGCGTCGTCCGGTACGTCGATCTTCACCGGCGCGACGGCGCCGCCACCGGCGGCGTCCTCGGGCAGGAGGAAGAGCTCCGCGTTCCAGAAGTCGATCTGCCGGTGGACGAAGTCCCGCTCGAAGCCGGGGGTGTCGTCGTGCCACCCGGAGGCGGACAGGTCGCTCGGGCGGCCCTCGTAGACGAGCTCGGCGTCTTCGAGGGGGGTCCCGCGGTGCCAGCGGCGCACCTGGAGGGGGTAGCCGGAAGCGGACATCGAGCCGGGCCCGAAGTCCGTCCCGATCCAGACCCGGTCGTGGTCGATCCACCCGATCCGCGTCTTGGCCTCGGCGACCGCGAACCCGTCCGGGACGAAGTCCAGAGTCTCCAGGTCGAACTCGCGCACGACGCAGGCGTCGGCGCCGTCCCGGGAGAGGAGGACCAGGGCGTACCGGTGCTCGGGGGCCAGGACCCTGCTGCCGGCCCAGGCCCACTTCTCCCCTTCGGCGTCGGCCAGCGCGTCGAGGTCGAGCAGGACCTCCCAGGCCGGGTGGTCCGTGCGGTACTCCTCCAGCGTGGTCCGCCGCCACAGGCCGCGCACGTGGTCGGCGTCCTGCCAGAAGTTGTAGAGGTGGCCGCCCCGGCGGACGACGTAGGGGATCCGGCCGTCGTCGTCGAGGACCTCGCGCATCTCCTGTTCGAGCACCTTGAAGCCGGGGCCGCCGGTCAGCGCGTCCACGGTCTCGGCATTGCGCTCCCGGACCCAGGCGAGGGCGTTCTCGCCGGATACGTCTTCCAGCCACAGATAGGGGTCTTCATCGCTCATCAGGCGATTGTGCAGGAAGCGACCGGCGTGTGTCCGGCGTCCGGCCGCCCGCGGTGGCCGGGGGGGGCGGCGCCGCGGGAGGGTCACTCGCCGGCCGGTGCCGCCGGCGGTGGCGCGGGCGGCACCGGTGGCGGTGGCGCGGGCCGGGTCGCGGGTCGTGCCGCGGCGGGCGCCAGCGGGGGCGGCGGCGTGCCTCGGGCCTCGCGCAGGGCGGAGTGGACCGACCAGACCACGGACACCAGCGGGACCGCCACGACGGCGCCCACGACACCGGCGGCGATCGCACCGGCGACCACCGAGATCGCCACCACGAGGGGATGCAGGCGGACCGCCCGGCTCATCACGAGCGGGTGCAGCAGATGTCCCTCGATCTGGCCGATGACCACGATCAGCGCGACGACGATCGCGGCGACGACCGGCCCCTTCGCGGCCAGGGCGACGACCGCGGCGACCGCCAGCGCGACGGGCGACCCGATCAGCGGGACGAAGGCCGCGAAGAACTCCAGCAGCGCCAGCGGAACGGCCAGCGGGACACCGAGGAAGTACAGGGCCAGTCCGACGAGGACCGCGTTCGTCGCCGCGACCACCACGATCCCGTGGGTGTACCCGGTGAAGGTGCGCCATCCCGCGTGCCCGGCGATCGTCACGCGTTCCCGCGCGGTCGGGGGCAGCTGGTCGCAGAACCACTCCCACTGCCGGTCGCCGCCGTGCAGGAAGAAGAAGGAGCAGAAGATCGCGAGGGCGAGGACGGTGAGGACGTGGACGAGCCGCCCGGCCCCGCTGACCGCCTGGCTGAGGACGGTGGAGCGGTGGCTGGAGAGGTACGCGCCGATCCGTGACTGGACGTCGGAGAGCGCCTGCGGACTCAGCCGGAAGGGCGGCTTCTCCAGCCACGTCTCGATCCGGGTGAGGCCCTCGCGGAACTCCCTCGCCAAGGTGGTGCTCTCCCCCGCCACCGCCTCGCCGACGAGGGTCAGCACGCCCAGCAGGAGCAGCGCGCTGCCGAGCAGGGTCAGGGCGACGGCGATCGTACGGGGCACGGCCCTGGCGAGGCGCCGGGTGGGCGCCCGGAGCAGCGCGGTGACGACGAGGCCGAGGAAGACGGCGACGGCGATCTCGTGGAAGCGGCCCAGCAGGGCGAAGACCGCGTAGACGGCGGCGCCGACGACCAGCAGGCGCCAGGCGTACGACGCGGCCGTACGCAGGAACGGTGACACCGGCGGCATGGTCCATGGGTGCCACGGCGGGCCCGTGGTGCCACGCGCCGCGGCCCGGATTCCCCCGTCCGGGGCGTGTGCAAAAACCCTTTGCCGGGATCGGGGGCGTCGGCGCACGATGGCCTCCCGTGAGCACCTCCCGATGGACCGCCGTACTGCCCGATCTCGCCCCGTGGCGTTCCAGCCGCGACTTCCGGCTCCTCTTCTACCAGGGGACGGTGACGTACTTCGGCTCCTTCATGGCGATGATCGCGCTGCCGCTGCAGATCAAGCACCTGACGGACTCGCCCATGGCAGTCGGCGCGATGGGCGCGGTGGAGCTGCTTCCGCTGGTGGTCTTCGGGCTGTACGGCGGCGCGCTCGCGGACGCGGTCGACCGGCGCCGGATGATCCTGCTGACCGAGGCGGGGCTCGGGGTGCTGGCCGTGGTGCTCCTGGTGAACGCGCTGCTGCCCGATCCGCTGCTGTGGCCGCTGTACGTGGTCGCCGCGGGGGTGTCGGCCCTTGCCGGGCTGCAACGGCCCGCCCTGGACTCGCTGATGGCGCGGATCGTGCCGCACGACCAGCTGACCGCCGCGGCCGCGCTCAACGGACTGCGCTACCAGTTCGGTGCCGTCGTCGGGCCCGCGGTGGCCGGACTCGTCGTCGCCTACGCCGGCCATGCCTCGGCCTACGCCGTCACCGTCGCCGGCTTCCTCGGCTCCGTCGCGCTGTGCTCGCGGCTCCGTCCGGCGCCGCCCGTCAAGGGCGCCGAGCGGCCGTCGCTGCGCGGCATCGCCGAGGGCGCCCGCTACGCGTGGAGCCGGCCGGTGCTGCTGGGGACGTACGCCGTGGACCTCGCGGCGATGCTCTTCGCCTTCCCGAACACGATCTTCCCCTTCCTCGCGGACGAACTGGACGCGGTGTGGGCGCTGGGTCTGATGTACGCGGCCGGGGCGGTGGGCTCGATGGTCCTGGGGTTGACCAGCGGGTGGGTGTCGCGGGTGCGCCGGCACGGACTGCTGGTGGTCGTCGGGGCCACGGTCTGGGGCCTGGCGGTCGCGGCGGCCGGTGTCTCACCCGGCATCTGGCTGGTGCTGCTCTGCCTGGCGGTGGCCGGCGCCGCCG
Source organism: Streptomyces sp. NRRL F-2664 (assembly GCF_000719345.1). Taxonomy (GTDB): domain Bacteria; phylum Actinomycetota; class Actinomycetes; order Streptomycetales; family Streptomycetaceae; genus Streptomyces. Next base: position 390,281 of record NZ_JOFX01000001.1, on the reverse strand, counting down.
ACATGCTGAGCGGGCTGGGCCGCGCCACGATCTGGAACCAGACGATCCCCGAGGAGCTGCGCGGCCGGCTCGCGGGCATCGAGGTGCTCTCGTACAGCGTGGGTCCGCAGCTCGGTCAGGTCCGGGCGGGCACCATGGCCGGCTGGACGGGTACCCGGCCGGCCTTCTGGAGCGGTGGGGTGGCCTGCGTGGCCTCGGTGGCGGTGCTGGCGGCGCTGCTGCCGAAGCTGGTCTCCTACGACGCGGACACCGACGAGGACGCCCTGCGCCGCCGAGCCGCGCGGGAGGCCGAGCCGAGCGGTACGGAGGCCGGCACGGCGGTGTGACGCACCGCGGCTCCGGGGGCGGGCCCTCGGCCGTGCTCCTCGGCGAGGACCGCTCAGCCCTCCTTGTCGGCGAGGATGCGGTCGGCCGCGTAGTGCGGGCAGTTCAGGGCGTGCCAGGTCACCGAGAGGGAACCGGAGCCCGTCCGGAGGGTGCGCGCGGCGCCGTCGGCGGCGGTGGCCTTGCAGAAGGGGCACACGACGGTCTCCGGGCGCAGTAGATCGAACATGCCCAGTCCTTCCCGCAGGTTTCTCACACCGGACCTGTCCAGAACTATCAAATCCGGCGCCATTCGGCCGCAGTACCCACAAGTACGGATGGATTTTGGGTGAGGTGGCCCACGGCGGAACGGCGGTGGGGAGCCGCCCTGGCGGCCGCCGTACCGGCCAGCACCCTTGTCACGCCGCGGAGTGCGGCGTCGTTCCGGGCGCTGCGCCGGTGGCGTCCGTCACCCCGGAGGACGCGACGACGTCGTCCGGGTGGCGCGGCATCGCCGCGATGACGGCGGCCGCGGCTGCGGATCCCGGTGCGCAGCCCGCGGGCCGGCCGTGCGCTCAATTCGGGCAGTGCACGTCCCGGCCGGTGGTGGAGGGGCGCGGTGACGGCCCGGTCGCCGCCCGGCAGACCCGTCGGGCCGGGGTGGGGCCCCCGGTCCGGGGCGGGGGGTGCCGGTCGCCGCGAGCCCGTTCAGGGCAGGGGAACACCGCGGGCGGTGACCCACAGCTCGTACCACTCCTCGTGGGTGAGGTCCGGTTCGCGCACGGCTGCGTCCCGGCAGGCCCGGATCCGGTCGGGGCGGGCGGTGCCGATGACCGGGGCGATCCGCGACGGATGCCGGATCAGCCACCACAACAGCACCGTCTCGGGGGTCGTCCCCTTGCGCCGGGCCAGCTCGGCCAGCAGGTCGGCGGTGGCCCGCTCGGCCGGCGTTTGCTGGCGGCCGGTGAACCGGCCCTGGGCCAGCGCGCCCCACGCCTGGAGGCGGATGCCGTGGTCGCGGCAGTGTTCCAGGGTGCCGTAGGGGAACCCGTTGGCGGCGGCCGCGGGCGTGTTGACCAGCACCCCGGCCTCCACCCAGTCGCGCTGGTACAGGCTCATCTCCAGCTGGTTCGCCACCAGCGGCCGGGCGAGCCGGGCCTGGAGGTGGGCGATCTGCGCGGCACCCGTGTTGGACACCCCGAAATGCCGTACGAGACCCTGCCGGTGCAGGGAGTCCAGGGCCTCGGCGAGGGCGTCCACGTCCGCCAGCGGGTCGGGACGGTGCAGCAGCAGGACGTCGACCACGTCGGTCCGCAACCGGGTGAGGCTCTCCTCCACCCGCCGCGTGACGGTCTCCGCCCGCAGGTCGTACAGGCCCGGGCGGCTCGCGTCGCCGAGCCGGATCCCGCACTTGGTCTGCAGGGTGATGCGTGCGCGCAGCCCGGGGGTGCGCGCGAGGACCTCGCCGAACACCGCCTCGGACTTGCCGTGCCGGTAGATGTCGGCGTGGTCGAAGACGGTGATCCCGCTGTCCAGGGCGGCCTCGACGGCAGCCTCGGCGGCATCGATGTCGGCGGGTCCGTACGGCCCCGGCTCCCAACTCCCGCCGAGGCCCATGCACCCGTACAGCACCCGGTCCTTGTCTTCGCTCTTGCCCACGCCCTCGCTCGTCACCACGCCACCCTACGAGGTCCCCGCACCCCACGGCGTTCCCGTCCACAGGCTGCCCGCCCGTGCTCGGGCGGTGATGCGGAAGGTCCTGACCGGGGGGCGATTCGGCGGCTGACCGGGGGATACCCAATGATGTCGGAATGCAGAAGCACAAGGAGGCCGGGTGGCGGTCGGTCCGCCGCCGGTTCGGCCGCACGGCGACGGTCCTCGGCCTGTTGACGTCGGTGGCCTGTACCTCGACCGGGGCGCCCGCCTCGGTCGCGGGCGCGGGCCTCGGCCCGGCGAAGCCGGACGAGGTCTCCGTGGCGACCTGGAACATGTGCGGCGTACGGCAGTGGAGCTGTGAGCGGACCGGCAGCCCGCAGGACAAGTTCCACCAGCTGCGCGACCTGATCGGCGACTCGGACGTGCGCGTGCTGCTCCTGCAGGAGGTGTGCTCGGACGACCTCTCGTCCTCGGCCGCGCGCCTGGGGCCGGAGTGGAACACCGTCTTCGAGCCGTACGCGGACGTGGACGCGGCGGGCACCCGTAACGCTGTGGCGTGCACCGGGCAGGGTCGTGGGCAGGCCGGGTTCGCGCTGATGGCCGCGTCCCGGCTCGAGGACGTGGAGGTGATCCCGACGGATCAGCCCACGGTGGGCCTGCACCGGGGGATCCTGTGCGCGCGCGTTCCGGCGCAGGGGTTGCGGGTGTGCAACGCGCACGTCTCGCTGCGGGAGAGCGACAGCGAGCACCCGGAGTGGGACTTCCGCGACGACCAGCTCAGCTCGCTCTTCGCCGCGGCCGGGACGGACAACCGCACCGTCGTCGGCGGTGACCTCAACTCCCCGCCGCCGGTGGGCGACCGCAACCCCTCCGCCTGGATCTGGCCGTCCGAGGCGTACACCACGTACCGCGAGTGCGACCAGAAGGGCAGCTCACGGACGGGACGCCCCACCCACGCCGACGGCACGAAGATCGACTACCTGTTCACCTCGCTGCCCCGCACCGCGTGCGAGGCGGTGGGCACGAAGGCCTCGGACCACCGGCCCCTGGTGATGCGGGTGACACGTCCTTCCGAGTCCTCCGCCACCCCCGGCGTCAGTACCTCGCGTTGAAGTAGCCGGCGCCCTGGGCGGGCACTCCGTAGGCGCTCCGCGTCATGCTGAAGGGGACGGCCGTCCAGGGGGACGCATTGCCGACCGCGTCCACGGCGATCGCTTCGACGAAGTGGTCGCCTTCGTTCCAGGCCCAGCCCGGCTCCCACACCCAGCTTCCGTCGGCGCGCACGTCGCACGTTCCCAGGCCCACTCCGCCCTCCTGGAAGTCCACACGCACGGCGCCGGGGGCGTAACCGGCGAAACCGACCACGGGCCCGGCCACCTGCTGGTGGGCGGCAGGTGCGGTCACCGTCAGAGCGAGGCGCTGAGCCGGCCGGGGCGGCGGCGGCGGTGCCGGTACGTACTCGGGCAGGGGATCGGCGGCGTGCTCCACGGCGGTGAAGACCACTTCGGTCCGCTCGGTCTGGTAGTTGTTCGCGTCCGCTGCGAACAGCCTGATGACGTGCCTGCCCTTGGCCCACGGGCTGGTGCGTTCCCAGACCCACGTGCCGTCAGCCCCGACGGGCGCCGCGCCCTGGTACTTGCCGTCCTGCCAGAAACTGACGCGCACCGCGCCCAAGGCGGTGCCGGTGAACCGGACCGCGTTCGCGGGTACGCGTTCCTCGGGCGCCGGCGTGAGTACCACCGGTTTGGGGAAGGAGTCGTCGTCCCTCACCTGAGAGGTCTGCGTGAGGAACATGTCGATGGCGGAGGCGTCGCGGTCCGGCTGCTCGTAGCCGTTGCGGACCATGCCGATGCGCGGCGTTATCCCGTCGACGAGCAGGTTCAGCACGCCCATGATGGTGGGCAGGTTACGCAGGGTCACCTTGCCGTGGTCGGTGATGAGGGGCGAGTCGTTGTAGACGAAGTTGAAGTTCTCGCGCCCCTGGAACAGCCCGATGAAGGGTTCCACCTGCCGCTTGTACTGCTCGTCCTGAGGGGACGTGATCACGTAGATGTTGGCGGCGGGGTTCGCCCCGCTGCGGACGAGATCGGGCAGGACCGAGTCGAGCGTCCGGACGTTGTGCTCCGTGACCTCGCCCATCATCACCTTGGCGGCGCCGGGTATGCCTTCCTTGACATATGTTCCGATCAGGAACTGGGGGACGCTGGCGACGATGTTCCTGAAGCCGTACTTCAGCCCGAAGAACAGGGCAGCGCTGCCGCCTTTGGAACTGCCGAACATGGTCACTTCGTCGGGCGAGAGGGACAGGGCGCCCATGACGCGGGAGATCAGTCCTGCGACGGACTGCTCCAGGGAGAAGTCCATGCCCTTGCAGAGGTAGTAGGTGTTCGCGCCGTCGAACAGGTCCCGGATCCAGAGGATGTTCGACCGAACCTTGTCGAGCACCCCGTTCGACCACCCGTACTCGCCGGGGGCGGTGAAGTTCGCGAAGACGACGACCAGGTGCCGGTTGCCGTTGCGTGCGTGGGAGAACCGGTACTCGATGGGCACCGCCCCGGACGAGTCCACGCCGGTGAAGATGCGGCGTGTGTTCTGGGCTGCCTTAGACATGCTCGGAATCCATTCTTCTCACGGGCTGGCGCGGCACCTGACCGAGGGTGCCTCCGTTCCAGGGGCCTGCCTGGGCCGCCTGGGCCGCCTGGGCCGCCTGTACCGGTCGACCCGCCGCACGGCCTCCGGTCATGCCGGCGGCCGGTGCCTGGGCCCGTGCGGGGTCGAGGTCTCCACCGGCGATGAGGATGCGGTCGGCGAGCCTGGCCGAGGCGTAGCCGTCGTCGAGGTCGCAGAACTCCTGCTGGAACCAGCGGTAGCGGGCGGCGTAGCCGTGCTGAATACGGTCGATGTCGCGGAGGGCGCCGATCAGTTCGGGAGAGGTGAACACCAGGGGACCGGGCGCCGAGCGCTCGAAGTCGAAGTAGAAGCCGCGCAGGGTGTCCCGGTAGTGGTCCAGGTCGTAGGTGAAGAAGAGGATCGGCCGCCCGGTGTTGACGAAGTCGAACATGAGGGACGAGTAATCCGTGATCATCACGTCGGCGATGAGGGACAGGTCCGCCATGTCCGGATAGTCGGACACGTCGAAGACGAAGCCGTCTCCGGCGCCCGGCACCGGGTCCACCACATTGGGATGGCGCCGCACGAGCAGGACGTGGTCGCGGCCGAGCCGCGCCCGGGCGTCGTCGAGGTCGATGCGGAAGTCGAGCTTGTACTTGCCGGGTGCGTAGAACTGGTCGTCGCGCCAGGTCGGCGCGTACATGATGACCTTCTTGCCCGGCGGCAGTCCGATCCGGCGGCGCACTTCCGCCGCCCGCCGCCCGCTGTCCGGCCGGCGCAGGATGTCGTTGCGCGGGTAGCCGCACTCGACCATCTCGCCGGGGAACTGGAAGGCGCGCTGGAGGATCGGGGTGCTGAAGCTGTTCGGGGACACCAGCATGTCCCAGTTCTGCACCTCCTTCTCCACGCGCTCCAGGTACCGCTTGTCCGCGAAGTGCACGGCCTCGATGTCGTGGCCGATGCGCTTGAGCGGGGTGCCGTGCCACGTCTGGACGACGACCTGGCCCTCGCGCTTCTCGAACCAGTCGGGCAGGTGGTTGTTGGCGACGATGTACTTGGCCCGGCCCATCGCCTCGTACCAGTCCGGGGACCACATGCGCACGGGGCGGGCGGTCGGCGGCACGGCGACCTGGTCGTCGCGTACCACCCACAGGTGCTCCAGGGCGGTGCCGCGGCGCACCATCTCCTCGTGGAGGGCGCGCGGGCTGTCGGAGTACTGCGTGCCCTTGAAGGCGTCGAAGAGCACGGCGGCGGTCACCGGCTTGCGCCGGGCTTCCGGGTACGTCTTCGTCCGCATCAGCTTCTGCCGGTAGGGGCCGCGGGCCTCGTCCGGCATCGCGGAGTGCACCAGGAGGGAGAGTCGGTCGTAGGCCTCCGACTGGAGTTCGTAGCGTCGCTCGTTGCTGCTCACCTCACTCGGCAGGGTGGGGATCAGGTCCTGCGTCATCTTGACCATGAGGTCGCCCGAGCGGTCCTCCGGCCTGACGGCCGAGGGGTCTTGGCGGCGCAGGAAGAAGTCCCAGCGCCCCGAGGCCAGGGGTACGTCGCCGGCCAGTGTGCGCATCGCCGCCGGGGTGATGACGAAGCTGAAGTCCTCGCCGTGCCAGGTGATCGGAATGGCACGCTCCGCCCCGTGGGCGCGGGAGCGTACGACGATGTGGGACATGGCGTACTCGGAAGCATCGAGCGTGTCCTGGGCGGCGTACCCGACGACGACTTCGAGGGACCCGTCCTGGCGCCACGTGGCCGACTTGGCCAGCGGCAGCGTGTCCCGTTCGAACAGCACCACATAGCCGGAGCCGTTGCGGTGCACGACGACCTCGCGGTCCCCGCCGTCGGTCTGCAGCCCGCCCGGCATCCGGTAGTGGCCGTCGGTGGCGTCCTCCGCCATGACGGGGTAGATGGCGGCCTTGCGGCCCTCGACGTGGAAGGTGGTCTTCCAGCCGTTGGCGCCGGTGTTCCAGCTCTCCGGGATGCCGTCCGAGGCATGCGTACGGTGTCCGGGGACGAGCGCTTTGGTCGGGATGCGGGTGACGAAGGTGTACCACCCCTCACCGCCCGCCTTGAAGTGGACCCAGGAGTCGTGGCGGCCCGCGCCGGTCATGCTGGTCACCCGGAACTTGCCCCACTCGGGGAGCTTGGGACCGAGGTAGACACCGCCCAGTTCGAGGTGGTCGCCGACGATCCGGTGCCGGGTGATGCGGCAACGGACTCTCTCCACACGGAGCTTGAGCTTGCCCTGCAGGAAGAGCGGTACGACGCGGGTGTTCTTCTCCACGTACCGGTAGGGCGGGTTGGCGGCGCTGCCCGCTCCGCCGCGGGCGATTCCCTTGTAACGGAAGAGTCCGCGGCTCAGAACGCCCGCCGCCACGTCCCAGGTGCCTTCGACCCACTCCCCCTTGCGCTTGAGCCGGGAGACGTCGAAGCGGACCTGGAACCCGGACCAGTCGTAGCAGTAGCGGTTCTGGTTCGAGTACTCGGTGGCCTGGGGGTAGTAGGTCGTCTTCGCCTTGGCGACGACCACCCGGCCCTGCTTCTTGTTGCGGAGCGCGATCGCCTTCATCGACATGTGCCGCTTGTGCACGTTGATGAACCGGACGTACGCCGACCCTTCCAGGGTGAGGTGGTCGGAGTCGTCCCACGCGGCGCGGGACAGGGAGCCGTGCAGCGACAGTTCCTTGTCCAGCCGGAAGGCGCTCTTGTCGAGACCGATGGACCGGTCGTCCAGATAGGGGTACTTGAGATAGCGGTGGAAGCGGCGCTGGACCGGCATCGGTCCGCCCTTGCGCTCGAACTCGACGACTTCGAGGAGCTCCTTGAGCCTGCCCTCACGGACCAGGAGCCACTTCACGCGTGCGTCGGCGGGCAATTCATGGATGATGTCGGCGTCGGCTTCGTCCAGGAACTCGTTCGCCCACCGCATGAACGCCTCCCGGTAGTCCTCGCCGGCGTCCGGGAGCACCTTCAGGTGCAGCATCAGGTCCGACTTCAGGCAGGCGAGGTCGTACTTGCGCTTGTGGTCGGAGTAGGACCGGGCCCGGTGCCCGGCGAGGAAGCGGCTCACCGACTGCACGGCGGCGACACGGTCCTGCAGATTGCTGAACTCGGTGTGCCGCTGGGTGATGGAGGGCGCGGCGCCGCCCTCGCGCCGGCGCCAGAAGTAGACGATGTCCGTGAGGATGTCGACCTTGGCGGCCCGGAAGTGGGCGAACATGTTGACCCAGGAGTCCTCGTACATGACGCCTTCGGGGAAGGCGATGTAGTGGTAGTCCCAGAAGGAGCGCCGGAACAGCTTGTTCCAGACCGTGCGGTCGTAGATGAGGTCGGGCACCTTGGTGATGTGCGTACCGCGCTTGGCGGCCCGCATGGGCGCCTTGTGCAGCGGGGACTGCCACCTCTTGGTGGAGTTCATCATCTGCACGTTGCCGGATACGAAGTCGGAGCCGGAGGCCTCGAGGGTCTGCACGAGCAACTCGTAGGCGTATTCGGGTATGACGTCGTCGCCGTCGACGAAGGCGAGGAACTCGGCCTGGGGGTGTGCGGCGCGGATGCCCACGTTGCGTGCGTGGCCTGGGCCCATCGCATCCTGTCGCAGCAGCCGGAAGCGCGGGTCCTTGCGGGCGAAGTCCGAGGCGATTGCCGTCGAGGAGTCGGTGGAGCCGTCGTCCACCATGATCACTTCCAGGTCGCGGAACGTCTGCCTGGCTATCGACTCCAGGCACTCCTGGAGGTAGATCTCGACGTCCTGGAAGGGCACGACGACGCTCAGGCGGGGCATACCTGCCACTCAGAAAACTCCTCGGTAGACACACTTCTCACGGCGCACCGGGAGTTGCTGCGGCGTGCCGCCGGACCCGCCCCTGAATCCGGCCACCACCGCTCCCCGCACGCTCGACCCTCCCCCACCGCCTGCAACCGCACACTTATACGGCCTTCACAGGGTGTGCGCAGCGTAGGCCAACTGTTCAACGGCGAGCAACTATTCACAAGCACTCAAGCCCCTTGAACCTTCACCCATGCAAATGAGTCAGGTCATCCCGTACGTGCTGGACGCGTCAACTACCCGCCGGTCGGGGCGGCGTGCCCACCGGGGGTCGTTCGCGCACCGCAGCGCCCGTACGCGCGGTGAGGTAGGTCACGCCACGCGGGACCAGGGGCCGAAGGTGAGGCCCGGGTCCGTCAGGTCCTGCCGGGCGATGCACAACCCGCCCGTGGTGTCGAGCATCGCGATCGTGACCGCACCGCGGGCGTCCCGCGTGATGGCCGGCAGGCCCGCGCACCGGTCCCCGACCGGAGCCCACCAGGCACCGTACTGCTCCCCCTCGGTGGGGTAGGCCGCGATCTCGGGGCACCCCTGCGCGCCGCGCTGGAGCATGACGGTGCAGTCGTAGCCGTTGACACGGGCACGGGTGATGCCCACAGGGCCCACACCCCCTGCCCCGCCGAGCGGCATCAGCGCGTGTACGACCCCGGCGGACGCCTGAGGGCGATACGCGATCACGCCCCCGTCCGCCGGGTGCCGCCAGAAGTAGGTGCCTGTCCCCCGGCCGGTCTCGTAGGAGCTGTGGGTCCCTTCGACCGCGTCGGCCTCCATGCGTCCGAGCCATGTGAAGGCGGCTCCCGGCCCGCGCTGGCCCCAGTAGGACGCCCCACCCCGGAACGGCGCGAGGAACTCGGCGCGTCCCTGGGCCGTCACGAGGGGCGCCACGGCGCCGCGCACCCATTTGCCCTGGTAGTCCTGCCAGTTGTCCCACATGCCGTCCGGGCGGCGGGTCCGGCCCCTGACGCCGGTCCCGAACCGGGTGGCCAGCACGTGGAGCGCGCCGGCGCCGTCCGGCAGCACGACCGGGTCGCCGTACGGGGGCCGGGGCTCCTCCTCCCGCTCCGGGAAGGGGTTGCCCACGGCGCGCCAGTCCCCGAGCGGACGGCCCGTCTGGTACTGGGCCGCGACGATCAGCTCGCGCCCGTTCGGCGCGCCCTCCCGCAGGCGGGTGCCGGCGAACCAGACGAAGCCGCCGGAGTCCTGGCTGAGGGTGAAGCGGCCGGCCCAGCCCTCCACCGGGAAGAGATCGGGCCCGTGCCACACGTCGGAGCCGGGCACCGACTCGGTCCAGCGCACCAGGCCCTCGGCGCAGCTCGCATAGGCGGTCAGTCGGCCGTCCCGCCCCAGGAGCAGCCAACCCGGGGCCTGGTGCCCGGCGTCGGCCGCCGCGGCTATGTCGGGGCCGGGGACCGCGGGCTCGACGGAGGTGACTCCACGGTCCGCCCCGTCACGTCCGCGTCGCGCCATGTCCTGGCCACTCCTGCCCACACTCGCCCTATTTGTCCGTACCGGCCCAGCGGGCCGTTGGACAATGTACGTCAGTGCTCCAACCGGCCGGCGCCAGGGACGGAATATCCGGTTCCTCCCACCCGCGGGCGTACGGGGCGGGGGCTCAGGGGAGGTCGTCGGTCGGCGGGTCGGCCTCGTAGACGTGCGGGGCGTCCGATTCCCACTCCAGCAGTTCACTGCCGCCGAGGACGACGTCGTCGGGGTCCGGCAGGCCCGCCCGCCGCAGGAACTCGATGAGGTCCTCGTCGGAGCGGGCCAGGCCGAGGGGTTCCTCCCGGTCGGCGGTCCGCAGGGTCACCTGCCGGCCTCCCGAGGGGAGGATCCGGTGTACGACGACGGGTGCGTGATGCATACCCCCCAGCCTCGCCGGATCGGCCCGGTCCGGCATCCCGGGGGTCAGCGCGTACGGCCGACGGTGGCCGCGCGGTCGGCCGAGGCGCGGATGCGGAAGGTGGAGGGGTCGGGGTAGGTCGCCTTCTCGGCCCGGACCACCTCCTCGATCTCGGCCTTGAAGGCGGGCTCGAAGAAGTCGATGCCGAGCAACAGCTCCAGGCCGCGCAGGGTGGGCTCCAGCAGCGGGCGCGCCATGCGTGCGCCGCCGCCCCCGATGCCGGCGAATCCGGCGCGGGCGATCGCCGGCCGGGCGGCGACGCGGTCCTCGACGCCCGCGGTCGCGTGGCCGAGGATCAGCGCGAGCTCGGCGAGGAACTTCCGGGTGCCCAGGGCCATCTCCTCGGCGCCCTGGAGGGTCTGGACGGAGCCGCCCGCCACTTTGAAGTCGTCACTGGTGCGCTTGAGGCCGCGCGCCTCGTACACGGCGAGCGCCTCCTCGAAGAGCCGCCCCGCCTCGTCGACCGCCTGCATCGCCGCCACCAGCTGCTCGGTGTCGATGTCGATCTCGCGCTTCACGCTGCCTCCTGGTCCCGGAACTGTGCTGCACAGACGGTAGGAGCCAAAGTGCCGCTGCGGAACACCCCTGCGGCACTCGGATCACACGGGTCCATCCGTGTCACCGGGTCCGGGCGCCCGACCGCACGTTCCGAAAAGCCCCACGGGCGGGCCCGGGGCGGGGATACTCGACGCGTGGAACTGCACATCGATCACCGCTGGCTGCTGGAGCGGCAGGAGGCGCTGTTCAAGGACGTGGAGGTGGCCGACCACTCCGCGCTGGTCGCCGCCGTGGCCCGGCACCGGGTCAACACGCCCAGCCTGGAGGTGGACGTTCCGGACGCCTACTGGCGCGCGGCCGCCCTGCTCGACGCGATTGTGCTGCTCCGACCACTGCCCAGCTCGAACGAGTACTTCGCCTACGGCGTCGCCGTCGCCTACATCGAGGCGTCCGGGAGGGCTGTGGATGCCTCCTACCGGCAGTGGCGCGACCTGATCACCGACATCCGCATGCTGCGCGTCAGCGTCTTCGAGGTCGCCGCACGGCTGCGTTCGTGGCAGCCCGCCTGAGGCCGGGCGCCCTCCGCGTGCCGCCGGTCAGCGCCGACGCTGCGCGGGGGTGCCCACCAGAAGCGCGTCCGAGACGAGGCGCGCGCCGCGCGCGAGGCGGCCGAGCTGTTCGAGCTCCAGGGCGTACATCCTGATCGAGTTCTCGATGACCGACTCGGCTATGCCCATCGTCGGCAGCTCGGCCCGGCTGGTCTGCAGGGCCGTCCGCACCGCGCGCATCTCGTGCTGGAGCTGGAGCTGGACGTGCCGGGCGAGGAGCGCGTGGTGACGGGTCAGCGTCAGGTAGCCGCCGTAGCGGGCCGGGAGCAGGTCCCGCAGCCATCGGGTGGCCGTGCGCTCCCAGTCGTGCGTACCGGGCGCCTTGACCTGCAGGGGCCAGTCCGGGCTGAGCGTAAACGTGGCCGTCTGGGGCATTCTCGTCACTTCCGAGGGGTGTCGAAGCTCTGATCGAGACGTTCTGTCGAGACGTGTGAGGGGCGGCCCCGGCCCAGGGGTTGACCGAGGCCGCCGTGGGCGCTCTCCGGGATCCGAAAGCCTGGACCCGACCCGCGGTGGCGACGTGAGGAGGAGGTTCGTCGTACCGCGGTGCGTTCGAGAGGACGTGGGGTCGTCCTCCTTGGCATCTGGTGGATCAGGAGCGCCGTCGTCAGTAAACATATATACCGTCGAGTAAGCAAGAGTATGAAAAATTTCATGCACCTCGACGGCTGAATATCGCCTGGTGAAGTCCGCGTGCAGCGTTTGAAGAGCGCTACAGGAAGAACCCGTGCTGATCGGCCACGTGCTCGTAGTCCTCCAGGCGGGCCTGCGTCCGCTCCGGATCGGCGTCCGCCATCGCCTGCAGCAGGGCCGCCGAGAGCATCCCGGGGGCCGCGTACGAGTCGAACACGAGGCGGGAACCGGTCGCCGCCGTCAGGGCCACGTCGGCCTCGTCCACCAGCGGTCCGAGGGTCGGGTCCGTGATCAGGACCACGCGCAGCCCCGTGCTCCGGGCGGCGCGGACGGCCAGCAGGGTCTCCTTGGCGTGCCGCGGCATGGCGAACGCCAGGACCCACGTCCCGCCGGCCGCCCTGGACTGCAGCAGCGCGTCGAAGGCGACGCTGCCGCCGCGCGTCACGAGCCGTACGTCGGGGTGGATGCGCCGGGCGGCGTACGCGAAGTACTCGGCCAGCGAGACCGAGATCCGCAGGCCCAGGATCGTCAGCGGCACCGAGGCCGCCAGCTCGCGGCCGATGTCCAGCACCTGGTTGGTGTCGGCGAGCAGCCGGCGCACGTTCTCCAGGTTCTCGATCTCGGCGTCGACGGCCGCCTGGAGCTCGTTGCGCCGGATCTGTTCGCGGGTGTCGGGGGCGCCGGCCACCGCGCTGAGCGCGATCGGCTGGAGCACCTCGCGCAGGGCGGGGTAGCCGCTGAAGCCCAGGGAGGACGCGAAGCGGGTGACGGAGGGCTGGCTGACGCCGACCCGTTCGGCGAGTTCGGTGATCGACAGGAACGCGGCCTCGGTGAGGTGGTCGATCAGGTACTGGGCGATGCGCCGCTGGCCCGGGGACAGGCGGCGGCCGTCGAAGAGCGCGAGGAGCCGGTCGGCGGGAGGGCGGACCTCCGCGGACGACTGACCGCTCGGCGTGATCGCAGCCGCTTGTGCGCGTGCCTGCTGCCCCGATGACACCGGAGGGCCTCCTTCTCACGTCACCCGCGCTCAAACATAGCTCACCCCCCGTGGCCGGTGATGATCAGTCCTGGGCGCGGGAGGTCACCGCGGCGTCGGTGCGGTCCCCCAGGAACTCGTACCAGCGGCGCTGGAGGCACAGATAGCGGGTGTCCGCCTCGACGAGGTCGAGGAAGGAGCCGATCGTCGCGGCCAGCCGCTCCCCGAGGCCGGGGTCGGTGAGGGTGCCGTCCTCGGCGAAGGCGTGGTGCGCGCCGGCGAGGCTGAACATGTCGGGGTAGACGCGGGCGCCGAGGTGTTCGAGGGGGACGCGCAGCGCCCACAGGCCGCGGTTGCCGCCGACCATCGAGGGCGAGGCCGACACCAGCAGGGTCTGCTTGTCCTTGAAGGGCTGCGGCCGGTAGCGGGAGACCCAGTCGACGGCGTTCTTCAGGACGCCCGGTACGGAGGCGTTGTACTCGGGCGAGGCGATGATCAGCGCCTGCGCGTCCTCGATCCGCCGGCACAGCGCCAGGGCGCCCTCGGGGAGTCCCCCGCCGGCCTCGGCGTCGCCGTCGTACGCCGGCATGGGGAAGTCGCGGAGGGTGGCCGGCTCCGCCACGGCCCCGGCCTCGCGCACCATCGCGGCCACCAGGGCCGCGAGGCGGACGTTGACCGATCCGGTCCGGGAGGAGCCGGACAGGACGAGCGCGCGCAGCGGGGTGCGGGGGTGGTCCGCGTCGTGCGGTCGGCCCGGATCCGTGGGGAAGCGGTCGGGGTCTGTCGGGTTCATGCCGTCTCCTGCCCTGTGCTCTCGGTTCTCTGCTGTCGGCCGCGGCCGCCCGGAAGGCGGCCCGCGCGCGGCGGGACCCGCACACGCCGGTGTGCGGGTCCCGTCCGGGCCGCCGGGTCACTTCGCGCCGGGGTTCTCCCAGCGGTAGAACTCGTGGGCCATCGCGTCCTTCGGGCTGCGCCAGGTCTCCGGGTCGTGGGGGCTGATGAACGCCTGGAGGCGGTCGCTCAGCCTGCGGAACTCCGGGTGTTCGGTGACGCGGGCGATGGCCGGTCCGGGCGGCCGGTCCGCCTCGATGAAGTGCAGGTAGACGTCGCCGAACTGGAAGAGGCTCCGGCGTGTGACCCCCACCAGGTGCGGCAGTTCACCCGCGTCCGAGTCCGCGAAGAGCTCGGCGATGTCGGGGCCCGATCCCGGCGCCATGCGGGCGACGATCAGAGCGCGGTGCGTGTCGTTCATCCGGCTGCTTGCCTTTCGTTGGTGGGACGTGGGGACGTCCGTACCGGGGAGGTCAGGACGTCGCAGGCGTCCCGGATGTCACAGGCGGCTGGTGGCCGGGACGCGGCCGTCACGCGCGCGCTGCTCGATCTTGTCGCGGATCAGCGCCATCTGGATCGGGGAGTTGCGGTTGATGTTGTCGGTCATCCAGGCGTCGTCGACGGGGGCGTCGGGCTTCATCGCGAAGTCCTGGGTCCACTTCATCCGGGTGCCGCCGGGCACCTTGAAGTACTGCCAGTGGATGTCCATGTGGGCGAAGGGGCCTGTCTCCACCCGCCGGGCACGGACGGTGAGGCCCTTGCGGTCGACGGTGCGCTCCGAGACCCAGCTCCACACCTTCCCGTTCTCGTCGGGGTGCATGGTCAGGCGGAAGGTGGTGGTGTCGCCCTTCTGTTCGAGGATCTCCAGCGAGGCGTACTCGCTGAACAGCTGGGGCCAGCTGGGGAGGTCGTTGGTCATCTCCCAGACCAGCTCCACGGGCGCGTTGACGGTGATCTCGTTCTCGGTGTGTCCTGCCATGTCAGGCTCCGGTCATCAGGCTGTGGTTGACGAGGTCGAGGAATTCCCCGGGGGTCTTGCAGCGGTCGGCGTCGGTGGGCAGGGCCCGTCCGCGCCGGTTCTCCAGCTCGCCGACGATGCCGAGCAGGCCCAGCGAATCGAGGCCGTACTCGTCGAAGGAGGCATCGGGACGGCTCGCCATCTCGGTGGGGTCGACGGTGACGCCGGCGGTCTTCATCAGCGCCGCCAGCTCCTCCACGGTCAGTCGGTCGGACATGTGGATGCTCTTTTCCTTGAGGTGACCCGCTCGGGTCCGGCGGACTCAGCCGTCCGTCGGGGCGCCCTTGCGGACGACGAGCGCGGAGTTCGACCCCATCCGGCCGCGGCTGAGCACCAGGGCGGTGCGCAGCTCCGCCGGGCGGGCGCTGCCCGTCACCACGTCGAGGTCGTGGCACACGTCGTAGACGTTCGGGGTCGGCGGGACGACCCCGTGTTCGAGGGCGAGGACCGCGGCCGCGGTGTCGAGGGCGGGCGCGGCGCAGTAGGCCCGGCCGGTACCGGACTTGGGCGCCGTGACCGGCACCTTGTGGCCGTGGTCGCCCAGGGCGTGGATGATCGCGGCCGCTTCGGCCGCGTCGGCCTCCGGGGTGCCGAGGGCGTCGGCGAAGACCACGTCGATGTCCTCGGGGGCGCAGCCGGCCTCCCGCAGGGCACCTCGGACGGCGTGGGCCAGGCCCTCGCCGGCCTCGTCCCTGCGCCGGGTGCCGCTGAAGGTCGCGGCGTGGCCGGCCAGGACGGCGCGCACGGTGGCGCCCCGGCGGCGGGCTCCGGCCTCGTCCTCCACGACGAACATGGCGCCGCCCTCGGCGGGTACGAAGCCGCAGGCCTGGTCGGTGAACGGCCGGTAGGCGCGCTCCGGGTCGTCCCGGGTGCTGAGTCCCTCGTACTCCAGCTGGCAGACGATGGAGTACGGCGCGAGGGGCGCCTCGGTCGCTCCGACCAGCATGGCGCGGCTGCCCTGGCGAATCGCCCGGTCGGCGTGCGCGAAGGCGTCGAGTCCGCCGGCCTCGTCGCTGCAGACGACCCCGCAGGGGCCCTTCAGGCCCCGGCGGATGGAGATCTGGCCGGTGCTGGCGGCGTAGAACCAGGCGATCGACTGGTACGGGCCCACGAACCGCGGCCCCTGCTCCCAGAGGTGCTGCAGTTCGCGCTGGCCGAACTCGCCCCCGCCGGACCCGGCGGCGGTGACGACGCCGAAGGAGAAGGGGTCGCCCTCGTAGTCGGCGCGGCCGAGCCGGGCATCCTCCAGGGCGAGGTCGGCCGCGGCCAGGGCGTGGTGGGTGAACCGGTCGGTCTGGACGAGGAAGCGCTCCTCGACCAGAGCGCCGGGGTCGAAGCCCCGGACCTCGCCGGCGACGCGCAGCGGCAGGTGTTCGCACCCCGCCCGGGTGACCCGGTCGAGGACGCTGACGCCCGACTGGGTCGCCTTCCAGAAGGCGTCGGCGCCGACGCCGTTGGGGGCGACGACCCCGATGCCCGTGATGACCGTACGGCTGGTCACGAGACCTCCTCCTTCGGCCGGGTCATGACCACGGCGGACTGGAAGCCGCCGAAGCCGCTGCCCACGGAGAGCACGCTGCGCAGTTCCCGGTCCCGGGCGACCTTGGGCACGTAGTCCAGGTCGCACTCGGGGTCGGGCGTCTCGTAGTTGGCGGTCGGCGGCACCACCTGGTGGACCATGGCGAGGACGCAGGCCGCGAGTTCGATGGCCCCGATGGCGCCGAGCGAGTGCCCCACCATGGATTTGATGGAGGTCATCGGCGTCCGGTAGGCGTGTTCGCCCAGGACCTTCTTGACCGCCGCGGTCTCGTGGCGGTCGTTCTGCTTGGTCCCGGAGCCGTGCGCGTTGACGTAGTCGATCTCGTGGGCGGCGATGCCGGCCTGGGCGAGGGCCGTTTCGATGGCCCGGGCCATTTCCAGGCCCTCGGTGGTCAGCCCGGTCATGTGGTGGGCGTTGCCGAAGGTGGCGTAGCCGCCGATCTCGCAGTAGACGGTCGCCCCGCGGGCGCGGGCGCGTTCCAGCTCTTCGAGTACGAGGACGGCGCCGCCCTCGCCGAGGACGAACCCGTCCCGGTCGGCGTCGAAGGGCCGGGAGGCGTGGGCCGGGTCGTCGTTGTTCGGCGAGGTGGCCTTGATGGCGTCGAAGCAGGCCACCGTGATCGGCGATATCGGCGAGTCGGAGGCTCCGGCGATGCACACGTCCATCCGGCCCTCCGCGATGGCGTGCACCGCGTACCCGATGGCGTCGAGTCCCGAGGTGCAGCCGGTGGAGACGGTCTGGACGGGGCCCCGTGCGCCCGTCTGCTCCGCGACGGCGGAGGCGAGGGTGGCCGGCGTGAACGCCCGGTGCAGGTGCGGGCCGGCCAGTCGGTGGTCGACGTCCCACCAGGAGCCGGACTGGCTCACGGCGACGTAGTCGTGCTCCAGACGGGTGGTGCCGCCGACGGCGGTGCCGAGGGAGACCCCGGTCCTCCAGGCCTCGTCCGGGGTGAGGTCGAGTCCTGCGTCGCGCACCGCCTCCCGGGCGGCGACCAGGGCGAACTGGATGTACCGGTCCGCGCGGGCCGCGTCCTCCTCGTCGAGGCCGTGCTCGGCGGGGTCGAAGTCGACCTCGGCGGCTATCCGGGAGCGGAAGCCCGCCGGGTCGAAGAGGCTGATGCCCCGTGTCGCCGTACGCCCGTTGGACAGCAGGTCCCAGAAGTCCCGGACGCCGATGCCGCCGGGCGCGACGACGCCCACTCCGGTGACGGCCACCCGCCGGCGGGTCACGAGACCGCTCCTGTACGGTCCGGCGGCTGCTCCCATGCGGTTCCCTCCGGGTTCGGGGCCTGCTCGGTGTCCACGTGTCCCAGCTCGGGACGCGGGGCGAGGGGGCCGAGGTGGAAGACCATGCGGGCCTCGGTGTCGCCGACGTTGCGGAAGCGGTGGCGCATGTTGAGGGGGACGAGCAGTCCCTGGTCGGTGCGCAGCGGGTGCGGTTCCCCGTCGAGGTCGACCTCCAGCCGGCCGCTGACGACGTACACGAACTCCTCGGAGTACGGGTGGTAGTGCTCGGCGATCGACTCCCCGGGGGCCATGATGGCCAGACCCATGAAGCCGCTGGTCGAACCCACCGAGGTCGGGGTGAGGACGGCCCTCAGGTCGCCACCGCGCCGGCGGTTGGGCGGCGTCTCGCTCAGGTCCACGATGCGTGGGCGCTGTTGGGTCATGGTGGGTGCCTCCTGGCGTGTGGGGAGAGCCTCGACGGAGATCGGGGATGTCGGGGTGGGGCGGGGTGGAGGAATCGGGGCGGACGGCCCGGGCCGGGCGGAGGGCCGTGGCCGCAGCGGACGGCCCCCGGGGGATCAGGACGGCGCCGGTGCCCGGCGATCGGTGATCAGGTCCATGGTGTGGCGCGCGGGCCGGCCCCGCCCGCCGGGCGCGACCGTCAACCGGTCGAGCACGGCGGCCTTGCGGGGGCCCGCGGTGCCGTAGACGGTCTCGGGGTCGGCCTCCAGCGGGCCGCGCACGTCGATCAGGCGGACGACGATGTCGTCGCGCTGGAAGATGCTGCTGCTCCGAACGGGGCTGGTGGGCCGGTGTGCGGCCGCCTCGTCCTGCGCGGCGAGGAACCTGGCGAGGAGCTGGCCGCAGCCGGGCTTGGCCGGGTAGAAGATCGCGTGCCGCTGCACCTCGGCGGACTCCGGCTCGGGTGCGGCGATGTGGTGGACCGCCGGGACGGCGGCGCGCATGAAGAACATGCGGGCCGATTCCGGGTCGCCGAGGTCGCGGTCCTGTTCGAGGTACGGGTTGATCGCTTCCTCGACGGCGCGTACCTCGGGCTGTTCCGAGACGTGCCGCAGGGCCGCCATCAGGTCGCCCTGGACCTCGACCGTCCGCACCACCCGGTTGCCGTGCATGAACAGCGAGGTGCGGCACAGGCGGGTGTGGTCGTCGACGCGGGCGGCCGGGGAGGCGTAGCTGGAGAGGATGGCCGCGACGTCCTTCTCGCTGCCCGGCTTGACCGTGAAGGTGAGGGCGTGGCGCACGATGCCCGCGCCGAGGCGCGGCGTGGACTGCAGGCGCGCCGTGGAGGGCCGGGCGGCCTGGTCGTAGCCCCGGCCGGTCTCGCGCAGGACGGTGAACTTGAGCGGGCGCATGGAGCGGGCGCAGGCGCCGAGCGGCCGCACCTGTTCGGCGTGGTGCTCGCTGTTGACCCAGGCGAGGTACTGCGGGGCACTTTCCCACTCGCTGGTGATCAGCCACTGCGAGGGGTCCTCGAACGACTGGCACAGCTGGTCGCTGATGTGGCCCGGGACCGATGCGATGTCGTTGCGGAGCTTTTCGTACGCCTCGAAGAACTGCTGCTGGGTCCCCTCGTGGAGGTCCATCAGGAGGACGACCCGGAGCATGGAGCCGTCGAAGGCTGACTGCGACACCCGTTCTGACAGGGTGGTTGTCATCTACTCACTCCTTCATGAGGGGGGAGATCCATCGCGTACGGACCCCTCGTCCGTCACCGGAGGCGTCCGCCCGGGCCGGCGGCCGCCTCTCGGGGGAACGACAGGCCGGCGCGTCTCAGGGGGAGCCGCTGTCGCTCATCGTCATCCGGGTAGAGGCGTACCGCTACATGTCGGGATCAAGCGGGTGACAACCGGCGAATCAACTGGGCCTCATCGCCGATCGGGGGCATAAAGAGTCCACTCCCCCACACAGAAAACAGGAGCCCGCAGCTGATGGAAGACAACGCCGATGTTCGCGTACCGGTTCTCGTCGTGGGCGGCTCCCTCGTGGGCCTGTCCACCTCGCTATTCCTGAGCCGCCACGGAGTGAGGCACCTGCTGGTAGAGAAGCACTCCGGCACCTCCGCACACCCGCGCGGCCGCGGCATCAATGCCCGGACCATGGAGCTGTTCCGCACGGCAGGGGCGGAACCCGCGATCCGCCGGGCGGCGTCCGTACTGGAGGGCATTCAGGGCATTCTGCAGGCGCGGTCGTTGACCGATCCGGCCGACCACAACTGGCTGATCAAGTCGATCGACCCGTCGGGCGCGCTGGCGCGGTTCAGCCCTACGCAGTGGTGCCTGTGCAGCCAGAACAACATCGAGCCGGTGCTGGCCGAACAGAGCCGCGCCCAGGGCGCCGACATCCGCTTCGGCAACGAGCTGATGAGCTTCGACCAGGACTCCACCGGGGTGAACGCCGTGGTGAAGGACCGCACGACGGGCGAGCACATCACGGTGCGGGCGGACTTCCTGATCGCTGCGGACGGCCCGCGCAGCCCCGTCCGCGAGCAGCTGCGGATCCCGCAGACGGGCAACGGCGAGCTGTTCCACAACGTGAGCGTCACCTTCCGCTCGGAACGGCTCGTGCAGGTGCTGGGCGACCTGCGCTTCATCGTCTGCTACCTGATGCGGCCGGGTGCCGACGGGGCGCTGCTGCCGGTGGACAACGACACGCAGTGGGTCTTCCACGCGCCCTGGCACCCCGACCAGGGCGAGACGCTGGAGGACTTCACCGACGAACGGTGCGTGGACCAGATCCGCGACGCGGTGGGCGTCCCCGACCTGGACGTGGAGATCGGCGGCAAGGCGCCGTGGCACGCGGCCGAACGGGTGGCCGAGCGGTATGCGTCCGGTCGGGTGTTCCTGGCCGGTGACGCCGCCCACGAGATGTCGCCCACCGGGGCGTTCGGCTCCAACACGGGCATCCAGGACGCGCACAACCTGGCGTGGAAGATCGCCGCGGTGCTGGACGGCTCCGCGGGCATCGAGCTGCTCGACACCTACCAGGCCGAGCGGCTGCCGGTGGCCAGGGCCACGAGCGAGCGGGCGTCCGCCCGTTCGGCCGAGCACAGCCACCCCGGGTACGTGCCGCCGCCGACCATGGGCGGCGGACCGGGCAGCGGTGTCCTGACGACGGCGATGGCCTACTGCTACACGCAGGGCGCGCTCGTCGGCGGCGACCCGGACCGGCCGGTCATCCCGGAGACCCTGCAGTCGATGGGCGACACCGGGACCCGCGCCCCGCACATGTGGCTGACCAGGGCCGGTGAGCGGGTCTCCACCCTGGACCTGTACGAGCGTTCCTTCGTGCTGCTCAGCGGCGCCGGCACGCCGTGGCGGGCGGCCGCGGCGCAGGTGGCCGAGCAGCTCCGGGTACGGCTGGACGCGTACGCGATCGGTTCCGGACCGGGTGCGGACCTGCTTCCGGAGGGCGGCGCGCCGTGGACCGAGGTGCACCGACTGGGCGCCGACGGAGCCGTGCTCGTGCGCCCCGACGGGTTCGTGGCCTGGCGCTCGGAAGGCGCCGTGGCCGACCCCGCGGCGGTGCTGCGCGAGGTCCTCTCGACGGTGCTGCGCCGGGCGTGACCACCCACGCCCCCCGTCCGCCGGCCGTGCGCGCGGCCGGCGGACGGGGTTCAGCGGCAGGTCCAGCAGCCTGCCCAGCAGCCGGCGTGGGGAAGGACGGTGCGGCGGCGGCCGAAGCCGCTGCCGGGCGTCCTCCCGGCGCCGCCCGTCGCGCCGCGGTCACGGTCACGGTCACGGTCGAGGGAGGTCCGGTGCGCGCAACAGGCGATGACGACCGCGAGGGCGGCCACTTCCTCCGGGGCTGCAACGCCCTTCTCCACACGCAGCAGGCTCGCTATCGGAACATCGTTCGACATCGGCACGGCCTCTCTCACGGGGGCTGCGCGTGCGCCCTGTCGCGGCGCGAGGGGCTGACCGGCTCGGCGTCGACGCGGGCGGCACACGGGGGGCTCGGCGCGCCGACGGGACGTGTTCCGCATGCGCGAACCGGCCTGGGGGGTCCTGACGGATCCCGAGGACTCCTGTCGCGACCGACGGTACAAGCGCCCGCCGGACGCGGCACGCCGGAACCGCGGCGCCGCCGGGCCGGCCCGGCGGGCAGCCCGGCGGGCCCCCTCGCGGGGCGCTCGTGAAGGGCCACCAGCCCCTGCTCTGCCGGGGGTGCGCCGGCCACCTGTACGCCGTCTGCACGACGGACCACACCGGTGGGAACAAGGTGGGGCAGTGGGAGGTCGACCACGAGATGCCCGTGTCGTGCCCGCTCGCGGGCCTGCTCCCGCTGACGGGCAGGGGGGTGTCCATCCACGACCTGCCGGGCGCGGAGGAGGTGCTCGGCCCACCGCGCTGAACGGGCGCCCGCGTGGGGCCGACCGGGTGACCCCGGCCGCCACCCGCCCGCGGCGGCGGACGGAGCGCTCCGCTCCGCCGGGCGGTGCCGGCGCCGGACGCGCGCGCTCCCCGAGGTCAGTCGGCTCGCCGGGCGGCGGCCCCGGCCGTCCTCGTCCGCCACTGGGACGCCGTCAGCCGCCGGATGACGTCGATCCCGGATTCGCCGGGGGTGAGGGGGCCTTCCGGTGCCGGTACGCGCTCGGCCTCGGTGAATCCGAGGCGCCGGGCGACCGCTCCACTGGCGTGGTTGGCGGCGTCGTGGTGGATCTCGATGCGGTCGATGCCCGGCAGTCGGAAGCCCTCGGCGACGAGGGCGGTGCAGGCCATGGTGACCAGGCCGCGTCCGGTCCGGGCCGGGTGGAGCCAGTAGCCGATGTCCAGGCCGCCCTCTCCGATGCGGCGCATCAGCACGCAGGTGCCGACCAGTCGGGCGTCCTCGGTGATCGCGTAGCCGTAGGCCTCCCCGCTCTCCCACTGCTGCTGCATCCGGGTGAGGAAGTCGGCGGTCTGCTGCCGGCCGGCGTCCGCCGCCCAGGGCATCCACGGCAGCAGGTGGGCCCGTGACTCCTGGATCGCCCGGTCCAGGGCGTCGAGATGGTCCGTACGCCACCGGTGCAGGACGACCAGGTCCGAGCGGAGGCTTTCCGCGGGCTTCTCCATGCGCCGGATGCTCTCCCGGCCCGGCGGCCGGGGACAACGCATTATTCCCGCCGGGCGGGGTGGTGGAGGGTGTACGCACGGGCAGTGTCGACCGGCTCGTCACCGGAGAGCCGCAGGAAGCACTCCGCCTGCCGACCGTGCCCGTTACGGACTGCGGCCTTGACGGCCGCAAGGGCGCGGAGCACAGTGGCCTCGTTTTGAGAGCGCTCTCAAAACGCTGGACCCGGTCCACCTCCCCCCGCACCCGCGCTCCGGCGCGCGTTTCAGAGAGGGCAACCATGCGCGTGAACCACGGCAGGAGACGAGCAACCGTACGGCGGGCCGTGCTGGCGGCGATCGGCACGACGGCCCTGGCGGCCGCCGCCGCGGGCGTCGTCCTGCCCGCCAACGCCGCGGCACCTCCCGCGCCGGCCGGCTGGACCCAGGTGTTCCTGGAGGAGTTCGACGGAGCCGCCGGCTCCGGGGTGGACACCGCCGACTGGCAGTACACCACCGGCACCAGCTACCCCGGCGGACCCTCCAACTTCGGCACCGGCGAAATCGAGACGATGACCGCCGACCCCGCCAACGTCTCGCTCGACGGGGCGGGCCACCTGCGCATCACCCCGCGCCGCGACGCGGCGGGCCGGTGGACGTCCGGGCGCATCGAGACCCGGCGGGGCGACTTCCAGCCCCCGGCAGGCGGCACCCTGCGCGCCGAGGCGCGCATCCAGATGCCGAACGTGACGGGACCGGCCGCCAAGGGCTACTGGCCCGCCTTCTGGATGCTCGGCACCCCGTACCGCGGCAACTGGTGGAACTGGCCCGGAATCGGCGAGATCGACATCATGGAGAACGTCCAGGGCCTCAACACTGTCTGGTCGACGCTGCACTGCGGCACGAGCCCGGGCGGTCCCTGCAACGAGACCTCCGGCATCGGCGGCCGGCGCGACTGTCCCGGTGCCACCTGCCAGGCCGCCTTCCACACCTACGCCGTCGAGTGGGACCGCTCGACGCCGGTCGAGCAGATGCGCTTCTCCGTGGACGGGTCCACCTACCACACGGTGCGCGCCGATCAGGTGGACGCCGCGACCTGGGCCGACGCGACGAACCACGGCTACTTCATCATCCTGAACGTCGCGATGGGCGGCGGCTTCCCCGACGCCTTCGGGGGTGGGCCCGACGCCGGCACCGAGCCGGGGCACGCCATGGTCGTGGACTACGTGTCCGTGCTGCAGTCGGCGGGCGGCACGACCCCGCCCACCACTCCCCCGACGACCCCGCCCACCACTGCGCCTTCCGGGAACCGGGACGCGTACGCCGCGATCCAGGCGGAGTCGTACGACGGCCAGTCGGGCGTTGCCCGGGAGGCCACCACCGACTCGGGCGGCGGCCAGAACCTCGCGGCCCTCGCGGGCGGCGACTGGGCCCTGTTCAAGGGCGTGGACTTCGGATCCGTCCCGGCGACGCAGTTCCGCGGCCGGGTCGCGAGCGGCGCCGCCGGTGGAGTCAGCGGGCTGGTCGAAGTACGGCTCGACAGCCGGACCGCTCCTCCGATCGGCAGCTTCTCCGTCGCGAACACCGGCGGATGGCAGAGCTGGCGTACGGTACCGGCGAACATCGGGCCGGTCACGGGCATTCACGACGTCTATCTGACCTTCACCAGCGGACAGCCGGCCGACTTCGTGAACGTCAACTGGTTCGCATTCGGCCGCTGAGCGACCGACGGACCACGTGGCGACCGCTGGCGGCCGGTCACGTGGTCCGCCCGGCGAGGAAGCGGCGCAGCCGCGTCAGCGGCCAGGCGTTGATGACGTCGTCCGCCGTCAGCCAGCCCCGCTGCGCCGTCCCCACCCCGTAGCGCATGTAGGGCAGATGCGTGGTGGCGTGGGCGTCGGAGTTCACCGCGAACTTCACGCCGTACCGCTTCGCGCGCAGGACGTCCTCGTCGCACAGGTCGAGCCGCTCGGGGTGGGCGTTGATCTCCAGGGCGGTACCCGTCCGCGCGCACGCCTCGAAGACGGCGTCGAAGTCGGCGTCGATACCGGGTCGTTTGCCGATGCGCCGGGTGGTGGGATGGCCGATCACGGCGACGTGCGGGTTCTCGCAGGCGCGGATCAGGCGACGGGTCAGCTCGGACCGGCTCTGGTGGAAGTGCGAGTGCACCGAGGCCACGCAGAGGTCGAAGCCCGAGAGGAAATCGTCGGGCCAGTCCAGTGAGCCGTCCGGCCCGATGTTCAGTTCCGTGCCGTGCAGCAGCCGCATCCGGCCCTGCCTGCCGTCGAGTGCGCGCACCCGCTCACGCTGGGCCAGGATCTTCTCGCCGGTCATGCGCTGCATGGCCAGGTTCGGGGCGTGGTCGGTGACCGCGTAGTACGCGTATCCCCGGGCGGCAGCGGCGGCGACCATGTCCTCCAGCGGGGCGAGCCCGTCCGTCAGGTCGGTGTGGGTGTGCAGGTCGCCGCGGATGTCCTCCTCCGCGAGGAGGTCGGGGAGCTCACCGCGCAGGCCGGCCGCGATCTCGCCGCGGTCCTCGCGCAGCGTCGGCGGTATCCATGGCAGGCCGAGCCGCTCGTAGACGGCCTCCTCGGTCTCCGAGGTGATGCTCTCACCGCTCTCGGCGTCGAAGAGCCCGTACTCGGAGAGCTTGAGGCCCTGGCGCACGGCGAGTGCGCGGGTCCGGATGTTGTGGGCCCTCGACCCGGTGAAGTACTGCAGGCCCGCGCCCCAGGAGGCGGGCGGGAGCACGCGCAGGTCCACCTGGAGGCCCGTGGCGGTCCGCACGGAGGTCTTCTTCTCGCCGTGCGCGACGACCTCGGCGACGTACGGGAGAGATGTGAGGGCCTCCATGAACGGCCCCGACCGGCGCGCCGCCACCAGGATGTCGACGTCGCCGATGGTCTCCCGCATGCGGCGCAGGGACCCCGCGTACGTGCACCGGAGGCAGCCGCGGACGGCGGACAGCTCGGCGACGAGCTGTTCGGCGGCGTCCATGGCGGCGCCGAGGAGGATCCGGCCCTCGCCCGCCTTCTGCAGCAGGGAGATGCCGTGCAGGATGTTGGCCTCGGTCCGCTCGCCGAAGCCCTTGAGGTCGCGCAGGCGTTCCCCGTGGACGGCTTCGAGCAGCTGGTCGACGGAGGTGATGCCCAGCTCCTCGTACAGCACCATCGCCTTGCGCGGTCCGAGCCCGGGGATCGAGACCAGCTCGCGGACGCCGGACGGCACCGAGGCACGGGCTTCGTCGACGACGGACATGCGGCCGGTCCGCAGGTATTCGAGGATCTTGCCGGCGACCGAGCGGCCGACCCCGGGAATCTCGCGCAGCCCCTCGGCATCGAGGCCGGCGACGTCCTGCGGGTGGCCGCCGACGGCCCGGGCGGCCTTCTCGTAGGCGCGTGCCTTGAAGGCCTCCCCGCCCCGGATCGCGAGGAGGTCCGCGTACTCCTGGAGCATCGCCTCGACCTGGTCGTTGGCTCGGGCCATGCCTCCAGGGTGCGCCGCGGGCGGCGGCCGGGCACGCCGGACGGCCCCCGGGGCATGGTTTGGCCGACGGTGCCGCGGGCAGCCGCGTGGCACACAGGCGAAGGCCCCGGAAATGGAGTGCGCACATGTCTACAACCACACTCGTAGTGGTGATCGTCATCGCGGCGGTCGTGGTGCTCGCGCTCATCGCGGCGCTGTGGCTGTCGGCACGCCGACGGCACCTGCGCGACCGGTTCGGCCCCGAGTACGAGCGCACCGTGGAGCAGGAGGGCGGCGCGAGGGCCGCCGAACGCGACCTGCGCGCCCGTGAGCAGCGGCACGACCAGCTCGACATCAAGGAGCTCCCCGCCGACCGGCGGCGCGAGTACGCCGATGCCTGGAGCGACGTCCAGGAGCATTTCGTGGACCGCCCCGAGAGTTCCGTGGCGGAAGCGGACGCCCTGGTGTCCCGGCTGCTGGACGAGCGTGGCTACCCCACCGGCGGGTACGAGGACCGGCTGCGCGACCTGTCGGTCGAGCACGGGCGCACCCTCGACCACTACCGGGCCGCGCACGACGTGAAGGTGCGCAGCAGCGGGGGTCGGGTGACGACGGAGGAACTGCGCGGGGCGATGGTGCACTACCGCGCCCTGTTCGAGGAGCTTCTGACGGATCAGAGGAGTCGTTGACATGCGTATAGGCGGAGGTCAGGAGGCCCGGGATCCGGGACCCGGTCCGACCACGGAAGACATCATGAAGTCGGGTGCGTCCGACGAGCAGCAGGCGCCCCTCTACCCGGGTGAGGCCACCCCCTCGGAGCGGACCGAAGGGCTGCGGGTCGACGAGCCGGCCGGAACCACGACGGAAGACGGACCGACGTCCGACGAGCCGATGGCGAACGAGTCGATGGCGGACCGGTCGATGGCGGACGAGTCGGCGGCGGACCGGTCGATGGCGGACGAGTCGGCGGCGGACGAGTCCACCGACCGGGTCGACTCCCCGGCGCAGGCCGGCGGCGATGCGGAGGAACCGCTGCTCGGCACGGCGGACACCGACGAGTACCGCAGGAGGTGGAGCGAGATCCAGGGCCGGTTCGTCGACGACCCGCAGGACGCCGTGCGGTCGGCCGACACCCTGGTCGCCGAGGTCATGCAGGCCCTGGCCGGCAGCTTCTCCACGCGCAAGCAGGGCCTGGAGGGCCAGTGGGGACGGGGTGAGGAGGTGGCGACGGAGGACCTTCGGGTCTCGCTGCAGCAGTACCGCTCGTTCTTCAACCGGCTCCTCAAGACCTGATCCGGGATACTCCGTCCCGGACGCCGTGTCCCGCTCACGAGCCGCCGTCCGGGACCTTCAGGTCCAGGACACAGATGTCGTCGGTCCCGCCCGCACGCTGCGCCGCCAGCGTGCGGGCGAGTTCGTCGTCCGCGCCGTCCCGCACCAGCTGCTCGGCGGCCCTCGCCAGCCGCTCCAGTCCGCAGTCGATGTCCTCGCCGCGCCGCTCCACCAGGCCGTCCGTGTACAGCAGCAGGTGGTCGCCGGGTTCAAGGTCGATCACGGCCTGGCCGTACGCGGAGTCGCGGGCGGCGCCCAGGAGGCAGCCGCCCGGCTGGTCCAGGAAGCGCGCCCGGCCGCCCCGGACCAGCAGGGGCGGCAGGTGCCCGGCCCGGGACCACGTCAGGCGGCGGACCTTCGGTTGGTAGCGGCCGATGACCATGGTGGCGGTGGCGGAGGGTTCCGTCACCGTGTGCAGCAGCAGGTTGTTCAGCCTGCGCAGGACCTCCACGAGGGGCGAACCGGTGCTGGCCATGCCCTTGGCGGTGAACCTCAGCTGCGCCATCGTGCCCACGGCCCGAATACCGTGGCCGGCCACGTCCCCCACGACGAAGAGGGCGCTCCCGTCGGGCAGTTCGACGGCGCTGTACCAGTCGCCGCCGACGTTCACGCCGCTGTCGGAGGGCACGTACGCCACCCCCACGCACAGCCCGGCGAGTTCCACGGACTGGTCGGGGATCGGCAGGAGGGCCGCCTGGAGCCGGGCGGCGAGGGCGCGCTCGGCCTGCAGCATGCCGCTCTGTACCAGGACGGCCCGCTCGCTCTCGCGCAGGGCCAGTTCGGCGTCGCGCAGTGCGGTGACGTCCTGGAAGAAGCCGTGCACCTCGACGGGGGTGCCGTTGGCGTCCGCCTGCGCCTCCACGACGATCCGCAGGTGCCGTACCCCGTCGGCGGCGGCGATCCGGAACTGCTGGTCGAGGGTGCGCAGCCCGAGACGCAGCAGCCCGTGGACGGCCTCGGCGATGCGCGGCTGGTCGTCGGGCAGCACGTGGCCGGGCAGCTCCTCCAGTCCGATCGGCCCCTGTGCCGGATCACGGTCGAAGATGGCATAGACCTGTTCGGACCAGGTGACCCGGTCCGTGACCAGCTGCCATCCGGCCCAGCCGAGGTTGCCCAGGCGCTGCATGTCGGTCAGCCTGCGGGCCTCGCGCTCGCTGATGTCGTGGCGGATCCAGGACACGACGAGGCGGCCGCCGAGCCGCGTCGCCCGGACGGAGTACACGGAGTCCTGCGGGAATCCCGCGCCGACCTCCTGGTACGTGAAGGGCTCGCCCTCGTACACGGTCCCCGTGGCCAGGGTGTCCGCGTAGCCCTCCCACAGGGGGGTGCCCGCCACCGTGGGGTACGCCTCCAGGACCCGCAGGCCCACGAGCTCCCGGCCCCGGCGGCCCTGCACGTCGACGGATTCCGGCGCTGCGCCGTCGATCCGGTAGTCCTCGATCTCCCCCGTCGCCGAACGCAGGGGGGTGAGCAGCACGGCGGGCGCTGCCAGCACGTCCAGGACGGCCTGGACGGCCTGGACGGACTCCACGTCCTCGGCGCCGTCGGGGGCGGTCACCCGGTCGCCGCCACCCGGCCCGCCGTTGCGCAGGAGGGCGGCGCACAGCCGTACGGCCTGGCCCAGCAGGGTGCGGGTGTCCGGGTCGAAGGGGCCCGGGCGTCCGCGCAGGAAGCCGACGGCGGCCCGGACGCGCCCGGGGGACGGTACGGGGATCCAGGCGCGGGAGGGCCACTGCCCGGGGACCTCGCCGATCAGCAGGTAGCGCAGGGCGTCCTGCGGCGGGTCCTCCAGCCAGACGGGCTCGCGGGTGGCGATGGCTTCGAAGGCGGCCACACCGCTGAGCGGCGGGACGCGGCGCCACTGGTCGGCCAGCGTCGCCGAGATGCCGGCGTGGCCCGTGAGCTCCAGGCCCCCGGCTGAGGTCATCGTGAAGATCATGATGCCGTCGACGCCCACCGGCCCGCCCAGTACGCGGCGCAGCAGCTCGGCGATGTCGGCCTCGCTGTCCGCCTCGGCCAGGCCCTCGGCCAGCCGGGGCAGCAGCGCCCGCAGGCGGTCGCCGTCCGGCCCGTCGGCGGCGCGGCCGCCGGTTGCCGGAGCAGGTTCCGCCCCGTGGCCCGGCCCGCCCGCCGCGGTCCCGGCCGGGGGCGGCGCGGCGGCCCCGGCGGGCGGCGTACGGAAACGGACCTGGCCCAGCGTGAGCCAGCATTCCTCCATCAGGGTCCGGCCCCGGCGTGTCCCGCGCGCGAGCAGCGTCTCGTATGCCGCCTCCGCGGACATCCCCGTCTGGGCCATCAGTACGCCCTTGGCGCGCTCCGTGACGGCGGTGGCCGCGGCGACGCCCTCCAGGTCCGCGATCTCGGACCGCAGCCTGGCCACGACCTTGGCCAACGCGAGCACCTCGGGGGAGGCACCGTCGTCGGGAGGCACGGCGTCGTGCGTCATATCACGAGGATGGCACGGCTGCCCCGGGGTACGAGCCCGACTGCAGGCCGGGGCGCCCGCGGGCCCCCGGGAACGGTGCGGCCCGCCGAGTTACCCTCGGAGAAGCCGTGAAAGGGATGGTGCGCATGTGTCGGTGGCTCGCTTACTCGGGGACGCCCGTCCTCCTCGACACCGTGCTCTACCGGCCCGAGCACTCGCTGATCAACCAGAGCCTGAAGTCCCGGCTGGGGGTGGAATCGACCAACGGCGACGGGTTCGGGCTCGGCTGGTACAGCGCGGACGGCAACGGCACGCCCGCGGTCTTCCGTGACATCGGCCCCGCCTGGAACAACCGCAACCTCCAGGAGCTCGCCGCCCACGTCCGCTCCCCGCTGTTCTTCGCGCACGTCCGGGCCTCGACCGGGTCGGCGGTCCAGCAGACGAACTGCCATCCGTTCCGGCACGGCCGCTGGCTGTGGATGCACAACGGGGCGATCGGGGACTTCGCCCGGCTCCAGCGCGATCTGTGCATGGCGGTCGACCCGGCCCTGTTCTCCAGCATCGAGGGGTCCACGGACTCCGAGGTGATGTTCTACCTCGCGGTCACCTTCGGCCTGGACCAGGACGTGCCGGGTGCGGTTGCGCGGATGGCGGGGCTCGTGGAGCGTCTGGGGAAGGAGCACGGCGTCGCAGAACCGCTGCAGATGACGGTGGCGGTGAGCGACGGCGAGACCGTGTGGGCGTTCCGGTACTCCAGCCAGGGCAGGTCGCGCTCGCTGTACTACAGCAGCAGGGCCGACACGGTCCGGCACCTCTACCCGGAACTGCCCTACCTGCAGGAGGTGTCCGACGACACGCGCATCGTGGTGTCCGAACCGCTCGGAGACCTGCCCGGTGTGTGGAACGAGCTTCCCGAGAGCAGCTACGCGGTGATCCCCTCCGGTCCGGAGGTGGACTACTTGTCCTTCATTCCTGAGTTCTAGGGCGGATCCGACGGGTAGGGGCAGCAGAGGAGGAGGGCCTGGAAGGACGGCACCACCGCATCGGACGGCCCCTGGCACGGCCGGCCGGCGGAGCCCACTGACCGGAAGGACCCCCGATGTCACTGGCTGTGTCCACGTCGGCGCCCCAGGGCGGAAGCCGGGCCCGCGCGCTCCTCGGTTCGACGGGCCGCGGGTGCGCCGCTGCCACCGTGCCGACCATGGGGGTCGAGGAGGAGTTCCTGCTCGTCGACCGCCGCACCCGGGCGCCGGTGGGCCGCGGGGCGCGTGTCATCGAGGCGGCTTCGGGCAGACTCGGCCCGCTGGTCCAGCCGGAGTTCTTCACCGCGCAGGTCGAGGCCTGTACGAGTCCCACGTCCAGTACGGCCGTGCTGCGGGCCGAGCTGGCCTGGCTGAGGGCCGAGCTGGTCCGGGCGGCGCAGTCGCAGGACTGCCTGCTCGTCGCCACCGGCACCGCGGTGGTGCCCCCGGAACAGCGTCTGGCGATCACCCCGAACGAGCGTTATCAGCGCATGGAGGTCCGCTTCGCCTCGGCGGTGGGGAGCTACGACCAGGCGGTCTGCGGCTGCCATGTGCACATCGGGGTGTCCTCGCGGGCGGAGGCCCTGGACCTGGCGAATCGGATGCGGCCCTGGCTGCCGACCCTGCAGGCCCTGAGCGCGAACTCCCCCTTCGACCGCGGCAGGGACTCGGGTCACGCCAGCTGGCGCTCGGTGGAGCACGCCCGCTGGCCCACGGTGGGGCCGGCCCCCTTCCTCGACGAGGCCTCGTACGAGCGCATCGCCCACGACCTGGTGCAGTGCGGGGCGCTGCTGGACCGGCGGATGATCTACTGGTACGCCCGCCCGTCCGAGCACGTGCCGACCCTGGAGATCCGTGTCGCCGACGTGAACGCCCGCCTCGACACGGTCGTCCTGCTGGCCGCGCTGGTCCGCGGGCTCGCCGGCGCCCTGCTGCCGGAGCGGCAGGAGGGCAGGCCGCCGCCGTTCCCGGAGTGCGGGCGCCTGCGGGAGGCGCACCGGCGGGCCGCCGTGTACGGGTTGGGAGGCGATGCCCTCGATCCGGTCGGCGGAGCCCGGGTTCCCGTGTGGGACATGGTGGGCCGGCTGCGCGAGCGGGCCGCACCGGGTCTCGCGGCTGCGGGCGACCTGCTCCTGGTGGACACCCTGCTCGACCGGCTGCGCGCGGAGGGCGGCGGTGCGGACCTCCAGCGGGCCGCACACGCCCGGCGCGGACGGCTGCACGACGTGGTCGACAGCCTGGCGAGGACCACAGCGACCGGATGAGAAGCGACCGTGTGAGAAGCGACGAAAGGAATGGCCATGGACGACCAGGGCGGCGCGGGCGGAGTACCGCTGCACCACGACGACGACGAGGCTCGGCGCCGGGCACCGCACGCCACGCCGCACGGCGGCAAGCGGCGCGAGGACGACGGGACCACCCGGGCCGCGGACACGGACGAGGCGAGCCGGCTCGACCGGCCGGCCGAGTCCGACGGGGCCGACAGCGGGGCGGACTGGACGGGGCCGGACGACGAGCGGCCGTCCGCTCTGCGGCGTTCGCAGTGAGGAGGGCGGAGTGAATCGGAGCCACAGGCCGCCCACCGGCCGCTCCCCCGGCTTCCTGGCCCTTTACCTCAACGACCACCTGGCCGGTGCGAACGCCGTCGTCGAGACGTTCCGCCGGACCGCCGAAGCCCATCGGGGCGACACGCTCGGCTCCTCCCTGCGGGCGCTGGGCGATCAGGCGGCACAGGACCGGCAGAGCCTGCTCACCCTGATGGCCGATCTCGACGTCCCCGTGAAGCGGACCCGGGCCGCCCTCGGCCGGTTGGCGGAGAAGGCGGGGCGGCTCAAGCTGAACGGCCGGATCTTCTCCCGCTCCCCGCTCAGCGACGTCGTGGAGCTGGAAGGGCTGCGCCTGGGCGTGGAGGGCAGGGCGGCCTGCTGGCGTTCACTGCGCAGTCTGGCGCGCACGGACCCGCGCATCGACGTCCCCCTCGTCGAGGAGCTCATCGTGCGGGCCGAGCAGCAGGCCCGCGCCCTGGAAGCGATGCGCAGCGCCTGCGCGTCCCGCCTCTTCGACCGGGAAGCGCGCGGCCGGGCCGCGACACCCCACGCGGCGCGCACGGTGGGACGGCGCGCCCACCTGCGCGGCCTGCCGCGGACGGGCCCCGTCTGAGGGGCCGGGCCACCGGCGTCGGCCCGGTCCCGACCCCCGGGGCCGATACCGGTGGCCCGGCCGTTTCAGACCGGCCCGCGGGCCCGGACGAAGCGGCG
The DNA here is from genome assembly GCF_000719345.1 of Streptomyces sp. NRRL F-2664. Lineage (GTDB taxonomy): Bacteria > Actinomycetota > Actinomycetes > Streptomycetales > Streptomycetaceae > Streptomyces. The sequence continues at coordinate 357,109 of NZ_JOFX01000001.1, read as the reverse complement.
GCTGGGCGCCGGGTCGGGTGCGAGCGGGGCGGTGTCCATGCCCGCCCCCGAGCGGAGGCCGTCGAGGAACTCCTCGACGGCCTCGACCGCGGTGTGGCGGGGCTGCCAGGACAGTTCCCGGCGGGCTCGGGAGGAGTCCAGCAGCGGCAGCCGCAGGACGGCGTCGAACAGGTCCGGTGAGGCCGGGACGAGGTGCAGCCGCCACGCCGCGGCGAGCGCCGCCCGTACGGGAGCCGTCGGGACGGGCAGGCTGCGGGCGTCGAGGACCCGGGAGAGGACCCCGGCGTCCAGGGGCGGGTCGGCCGCCAGGTTGAAGGCTCCGCGGACGGGGAGGGCGGCGGCAGCCCGGTAGGCGGCGGCCGCGTCGTCGGTGTGCAGCGCCTGGAACCGCAGTCCGGCCAGGTCGGGCACCGCGGGCAGCAGCTCGGGGCGCAGGAACCGGCTGGGGAGGAACCGGCCCGCGAAGATGCGCCGCTGCTCGGCGGCGGCCTGGCGCTTGAACAGGAAACCCGGCCGCATCCGCACGACGCGGATGTCCGGATGGGTGCGCTCATAGGTGTCGAGGACCCGTTCCAGATAGGCCTTCTCCCGGGTGTAGGCGGCCTGCGGCCAGCCGTGGGTGGGCCAGGACTCGTCCACCGGGCGGTCCTTCGGTCCCGGGGAGTAGGCGCCGACCGACGACGCGTGGACGAGGGCAGGCACGCCGGCGGCGGCCACGGCGTCGAAGACGCGGATGCTGCCGAGAACGTTCGTGCGCCAGGTCTCGGCGGGGTGGTGGGTGGGCTGGAACTTCCACGCCAGGTGGATGACGGCGTCGGCCCCGGCGAAGAGGCCGGCCAGGTCCCCGCCGCCGGGTTCCACGTCGACCGCCTGCCAGTGCGTCTTCGGCGGCCGCCACAGGGGCATCCTGCGGGCCAGGCCGAGGACGGACCCGACGCCGGGGTCTTCGGCGAGGGCGGCCACGACGCTCGTCCCGACGTTTCCCGTGGCTCCGACGACCACGACGTGGGCGCCCTCCCCCCGCCGTGCGGCTCCGTGGTCGGCGTTCTGCTCCGCCGGTACCTGTTGCGTCATGGTGTCGGCTCCTCTTCTGCGGAGGGCGTGCGGAGGGCTGCGGAGGTCGTGGGGGGCCTGCGGGGGCGCCTACCCGGGCCGCCGCACCGCATGCGCGCGGCCGGGGCGGGGCTGCGGCTGCTCCGGCATGCCGGGCGTGAGCCGGCCTTTTGTGGGGAGGAGCGGGGTGCCGCTCCCGTCCGGCTCCCGAAGGGCGGGGCAGGCGCGGGTACACGTACGGGTACAGAGAGGCTGGAGCCGTGACCGAGAAGGACATCTGGGGCTACCACGAGGACGCCGGCCACCACAGTGGTATCGATCTGGTCGGCTACAAGGTCGAGGCGACCGACGGCCACATCGGGAAGGTCGACAAGCACTCGGCCGACTTCCGGGCCTCCCACATCGTCGTCGACACGGGCGTGTGGATCTTCGGCAAGCACGTCCTCCTGCCCGCGGGCACCATCGAGCGCATCGACACGGCCGAGGAGAAGGTCTACCTCGCCCTGACCAAGGAGCAGATCAGGAACGCGCCCGACTACGACGAGGCCAAGTACGCGGGCGAGCCGAACTTCATGGACCGGTTCGGCCGCTACTACGGCCAGTCGCACATGTAGGGGAAGCCCATGGCCTATGTGAGTCGCGGCAGGGCGTACGCCCGGGACAGCCGGTACCTGACCACCCGGATCACCGCCGACGGACGCGACGGCTTCCCCGTGGAGCCCGGCCGCTACCGGCTGGTGGTGTCGCGGGCCTGCCCGTGGGCAAGCCGGGCCGTCATCGTGCGCCGGCTCCTCGGGCTGGAGGACGCGCTGCCGATGGCGGTGGCGGGCCCGACGCACGACGAGCGCAGCTGGACCTTCGACCTGGACCCGGGCGGCCGCGACCCGGTGCTCGGCATCGAGCGGCTCCGGGAGGCCTACCTCGCCCGGGATCCCGGCTACGACCGGGGCATCACGGTGCCGGCGATCGTCGACGTGCCGACCGGGCAGGTGGTCACCAACGACTTCGCTCGGATCACGCTCGACCTGTCGCTGGAGTGGACGGCGTACCACCGCGAGGGCGCCCCGGAGCTCTACCCGCGGGCCCTGCGGCCGGAGATCGACGCCTTGAACGAGGTGGTCTACGCGGACGTGAACAACGGCGTCTACCGCGCCGGATTCGCCGGTTCCCAGGAGGCCTACGCATCGGCCCACGAGCGCCTGTTCGCGCGCCTGGACCGGCTCGCGGAGCGGCTCGCCGGGTCCCGCTACCTGGTCGGTGACACCATCACCGAGGCGGACGTCCGGCTCTTCACCACGCTCGTCCGCTTCGACGCCGTCTACCACGGCCATTTCAAGTGCAACCGGCGGAAGCTGTCCGAGACCCCGGTCCTGTGGGACTACGCCCGGGACCTGTTCCAGACGCCCGGTTTTGGCGACACCGTGGACTTCGACCACATCAAGCGGCACTACTACTTGGTCCATGACGACATCAACCCGACGGGGATCGTGCCGGCCGGCCCGGACCTGTCCGGTTGGCTGGCGCCCCACGGCCGTGAGGCCCTCGGCGGCCGCCCCTTCGGCGACGGCACCCCGCCGGCGGCCGTCGGCTCCCGGGAGCGCGTGCCGCCCGACCACACGCCGCTGCCCTCCTGACGCCTGACGGTGATCACCCGTTACCCTTCTGTTCGACCGGGCCGTCCCTTTCGATCTTGCCGGGCCCGCCTGTGGATCATGGAGGAAGTCACGTGCCCGAACCGCGTTCCGGCAGCCGCCCCACCCTGGAGGCCGTCGCGGCGCTCGCGGGCGTGTCGAGGGCCACGGTCTCCCGCGTGGTCAACGGCGGCGACGGGGTCCGCCCGCATCTGGCCGACCGGGTGCAGACGGCGATCCAGGAGCTGGGATACATCCCGAACCACGCGGCACGCACGCTGGTCACCCGGCGCACCGGCGCCGTCGCGGTGATCATCCCCGAGCCGGAGGCCCGGATCTTCTCGGACCCCTTCTTCTCCCGTCAGATACGCGGCATCAGCAGGGAGTTGACCGCGCACGACACCCAGCTGGTGCTGCTGCTGGTGGAGGACCGCTGCGACTACGACCGCATCGAGCGGTACCTGGCCGGCGGCCACGTCGACGGGGCGCTCGCCTTCTCCCTGCACACCGACGACCCGCTGCCGGCCATCGCCCGCAGGATCGGCATGCCCATGGTCTACGGCGGCCGCCCCGGCTGGACCTCGGGGGCCGGGGAGCAGGACCGGGAGACGTACGTGGACGCGGACAACCGCGAGGGCGCCCGGGAGGCCGTACGGCACCTGCTGGGGCAGGGCCGGCGGCGGATCGCGCACATCTGCGGACCGCTCGACCAGACGTCGGCGGCGGACCGGCTGAGCGGCTACCACGACGTGCTGCCGACGGCCGGACCCGAGCTGGTCGCCGTGGGGGACTTCACCGCGGCGGGCGGAGCACGGGCGATGGCGGAGCTGTTGGACCGGGATCCGGCGATCGACGGGGTGTTCGCCGGCAACGACCTGATGGCGACCGGTGCGTTGCGCGTACTGCGGGAGCGCGGCCGCACCGTTCCCCGGGACGTGGCGGTGGTGGGCTTCGACGACGCCGAGCCGGTGGCGGAGAGCGCGGACCCGCCGCTGACGACGGTGCGTCAGGACATCGAGGGGATGGGCCGGATGATGGCGCGGCTGCTGATGGAGCGGCTGGGCGACGGCCGCGAGGGCCGGAACGTGCCGGGACCGGTGATAACCGAGACGGCCCTGGTGCGGCGCGCGTCGGCCTGACGCGGGGCCCGCGCGTCGGGCGCGGGCCCCTGGTGGTCCCGGCCGGTCAGCGCGCGGGGCACTGCTTCCAGGAGAAGTGGTAGACGCTGTTGATGCTCCCGTCCGTCGAGTCGAGTGCCATGAAGCTGGTCCTCGACGGGTCGGAGGTGCCCACTTCCGCACGCAGCTCGGTGTTGATGTTGAAGTTGCGCTGCTCGCCGCACGGCGACCAGACCAGGGCCTCGATGCCCGTGGTGTCGGTGGCCTGCCAGTTGTCGTCGAGGGCGCCCACGAAGCGGTGGGTCCGGTAGGCGGTCTGGCTCATGCCCTGGAAGTAGTAGCTGGCCTTCTGCGTGCCGACGGCGCCCTCCTGGAGGCTGCCGAAGCCGCGGTAGTCGACCTTCGCGATGGCGTAGGTGTAGCCCTGGGGGACGTTCACGACGAGGGACAGCAGGCAGTTCTTGCGGCCTTCGACGGCGGAGACGCCGCCCCCGGCCTGGGCGAGGTACTCGCTGTAGGTGACGGTGAAGGCGGAGTTGTCGGGTGACACGGCGACGGTGGCGCTGCCGGGACGGCAGCCCGATCCGTTGACCGTGGCGACGTCGACCGTCACCCGGTCGAGGGGGGCCGAGGCGGTGGCCCCGGCGGAGGGGCTGAGCGTGACGAGCGATGCGGTCACGGCGGCTGCGGTGAATCCGGTACGGAGCGACTTGATCACACCGCCATGGATAGCGGGCCGCCGCGGGCCGGGCCGGTCGACGGGTGCGCTGCCTCACCTCGACGGCCGAAACGATTCACCGCAGAAACGATAAATCTGCACACACCATCCCGCCGAACGGCCCCAACGCCCCCGTGGGCTGCACCCGTCGGGCCGGGTCACGCCCCCGTGTAGTTCCATTTTGCCCTAATATCGCCGGGTTCCTTCAGGTCATCAGGGGGCTGCGCCGACCTCGGCGCGGGCCCTCCTGGGGTGAGGAGTCCCATGTCCCGCGCCTCCCGGTCCGCCGTCCTCTCGGTGCTGGCCCTCGCCGCCGCCCTGGCCGTCCCGACGGCCGGACCCGCACCCGCCCGCGCCGCGGTCCACCACACCGGCGACGAGGCGGCCGTCCTCGGCGAGGACCACGCCCGCGCGCACGCGCGGCTGCGCCGGGCGGCCGAGGGCACCCAGGGGTATGCGCAGTCGAGGCGCACAGCCGGACTGGCGGCGCTGGAGAAGTCCCAGCGCGCGGTCAACACGGCTTTCGACGCCGCCCGGTTCGGCCGCTTCACCCAGTACTTCCCGTCGCCCGACTTCGGCGTCCACGTGGCCCTGTTGCCCACGGGCAAGGTTTTGCTGTTCTCCTTCGAACGCGTCGAGGCCGACCCGACGAAGGAGACCGGGCCCACGAACACCGTCGGCCGGACCAACGCCGGCCGTGCCTGGCTGTGGGACCCCGCCAAGGGGACCGGGGCCCGGGCCTTCGCGAACGTGCCGCCACCGGTGGTACTGGTCCCCGACGGCACCCACTCCCCCCGCCCCGCGCCCTTCTTCTGCGCCGGGCACTCCTACCTGCCCAACGGGATGGTCGGGGTCTTCGGCGGCAACGTCGGCGGCAAGGGCGGCAGCGGCGCCAGACTGTCCTTCGTCTTCGACCCGTGGACCGAGAAGTGGTTCCAGAACCGCGACATGGCCGTCGGCCGCTGGTACCCCACCGTCGTGACCGGGGCCGACGGCCGCCAGATCATCATGTCCGGCCAGTCCGAACGCGGCACCGGCACCCCGACCCCCGTCGTGGAGCGCTTCCCCGCCCTCGGACAGCGCGTGCCCTGGCGGCCGTACGACATCCCGGCCGGCGTGCCCTCGGAACGGCTCCGCTCGTCGGCTCCCTTCCGCAACGACTACCCGCACCTGTTCTCGCTGCGCGACGGGATGGTCTACGGCCTCGGCCGCGACGCCGACCAGCAGTGGCTGTTCGACCCGGTCCGCGACGTCCGGCGCGACCTGCCGCGGCGGCCCGCGGACTTCCGCGGCTACGGCTCGGCGGTGCCGCTGCCCGCCGGTCTCCGCGGCCCGGACTCGGTCCTGGTCCTCGGAGGGGACCCGCGCGACCCCCACACGTACCGGCTGTCCGGCGGGCGCTGGACCACCGAGGAGCCGCGGGCCTTCGGCCGCACCCAGGACAATACGCTGATCCTGCCCGACGGCACGCTGCTCACCGTGAACGGGGCCCTGGACACCCGGGACTACGGCCGCGGCCCGTTCAACCCGGAGGCCGACCTGAAGTACCGGCAGATCGAGGTGCGCGACGCTCGGGGCCGCTGGCGGTCGGGGCCCGCCCAGCGGCTGCCCCGCGGCTACCACTCCAACGCCCTGGTCCTGCCGGACGGCCGGATGATGGTCACCGGCGACGAACTCCAGCAGATCGCCAACGATCCCGACATCACCGACGCGATGGACGGCAGCATCGAGCTGTACGAGCCGGCCTACCTGCACCGGGGTGCGCGTCCGGTGCTGGACCGGGTCCCGGCGGGCGGTCTCGCGTACGACACGCCGTTCCAGGTGTCCAGCCCGACGGCGAAGGACGTCAGGCGCGCCGTCCTGCTGGCGCCGAGCACCGTCACCCACTCGGTGAACACCAGCCAGCGCCACCTTGACCTGCGGCTCACCGGCGTACGGGGCGACACGATCGGGCTGCGCACCCCGCCTGGGGCCGCTGACGCCCCGCCCGGCTACTACATGCTCTTCCTGCTCGACGCGGACGGCGTGCCCAGCACGGCGAAGTGGGTCAGACTCGGCGCCCGCTGAGCGCGCCCGCTCACCGGCCGTCCCCAGGACGGGCCGGGTCCCGGCGCAGGCGCACCACGGCCGCGCGGCCGGCGGTGCGTACGCGTCCGGTGCAGGCGCCCCGGGCCAGGGCCGCGTCGTACGGGCCCAGGGTGTGCGCCGGGCCCCGGGCGGCTTCGAACGTCGCCGGGCCGTCGAGGGCGACCACCAGCAGGGTCTCGTCCGGTGCGGCGGTCACGGTGAGGCGGCCGCGGACGACGGCGGTCTCGGCCGTGGCTGCGCCGCGGCGGCACATCACGTTGAAGTTCACCACAGGGCCGGCGATCAGCCGGCAGTCCGTCGGCTCGTCCCCGGCGAAGTCCTGGGGGGTGAAGCGCTCGTCGACGAGCCGGTGCACGCCCGCCACCGCGAGGTCCATGCCCGCACCCTCGACGAGCGTGAGCGTGCGGTCGATCCCGGGGAAGGCCGAGAACGGGCCGTCGGCAGCCACCCCGGCCAGACTGACCCGCCAGCGGAAGGAGTCCATGTCGGCGTCGGCGGGCCAGGCGGCGATCTCCCGGGTCACTCCCCCGCCGTTCTTCCAGACCGTGGCGGGGCGGTCGGCCGCGCGCAGGACGCGGACCTCGCCGCCGCCGTTCACGCGCCGGCCCCGGTCCCCGTCCGGGACCCGGCCAACCGCTCGCCCAGTTCGCCGACGTCGCCGAGGAACCACGTCTGGCGCCCCCGGTTGCATTCGCGGACGAAGTCCCGCAGCGCCGTGCTGGCCGCCGTGTGCCGGGAGACGTCACCGAGGACGACGAGACCCACCCGGTACTGGACGAACTTCTGGACGATCTCGCCGGCGATCCGGGTGCTCAGCCGGAAGAAGGCCTCGTCGAAGCGCTCGACGGGGATGACCGCCCATTCGGCGCCCTGGTAGGAGGCGTTGCCGATGCAGTCCAGGGCCTCGCGCTCACCCGCGATGGTCCCGCCCTCGGCGGCACACATCAGGACGGGCACGCCGTTGATCTTCTGAAGAGTGTCCACGGCGGTCGAGACTAGCCCTTCTCCCTCGAGGTGTGCGCGGGAGTTCGCCGGGGCCGCAGCCGCCCCGGCGGCCCAGCCCGCGAAGGCCGGTCCCGACCACGGTGACCGACGGCCCTCCCCACCGGCCGCCCCGCGTGTCGTTCGCACCGGACGGGGCACCGGGCGCCGCATGGTGGGGGCATGAAGGCTACGGACGTCATCGCGGACGGGTTCGGTCGGATCCGGGAGGTCGTGCACGAGGCGGTGGAGGGGGCGCCGGCCGACCTGCTGACCGCCCGCCTCGACCCCGGGGCGAACTCGATCACCTGGCTCGTCTGGCACCTGACCCGGATCCAGGACGACCACATCGCGGCCGCCGCCGGCCTGGAACAGGTGTGGACGGCCGGAGGCTGGGCGGACCGGTTCGGCCTGCCGCTGCCCGCCGCATCCACCGGCTACGGTCATACGGCGCACCAGGCGGGCACGGTCCGGGTCGACTCGGGCGAGCTGCTCCTCGGCTACTTCGATGCGGTGCACGAGCAGACGCTGGGCTTCGTCCACGGGCTCGCGGCCGCCGATCTGGAGCGGGTGGTGGACGAGCGCTGGGACCCTCCGGTCACCCTCGGCGTACGCCTGGTCAGCGTGCTCGCCGACGACCTCCAGCACGCCGGCCAGGCGGCCTTCGTACGGGGCGTGCTGGAGCGGGGCCGGGACTCCTGAGCCGTGTCCGGTCCGGACCGTCCCGTTGCCCGGACGCGGATCCGGACCGCCCGCGCCGGCCGGGCCCGGGGGGCGTCAGCCCCGGAACTCCTCCGTCCGGACCGGGGAGGCCTCGGCGAGGGCCCGGGTGACGGCTTCGACTCCGTCGCGGAGTCCGTAGACGGGGTGCCGGGCTGCTGCCGCCAGGAGTCGTCGAGGCCTCCCGAGTCGACGGTGTCGAAGCCGAGTTGGGCGATGAGGTCCCGTACGACCTTCTTCGCCCCCTCGTCGTCGCCCGCCACGGGCAGCGCGATCCGGTCCGGGGCGCCGGCCGGGCGGTGCCGGTCGAGGAGGTCCTGGGCGTAGGTGCCGTTGAACCCCTTGACCACGGGGTGCCCGAGCTGCCGCTCGGTCCAGCGGCTCTCGGTGAGGCCCTCGTCCTCCACGGCGGCGATCCGGCCGTCGCGTCGGCGCGGGTAGTAGTTGCCGGTGTCGACGACCACGAAGCCGGGGGCTGCTCCGTCGAACAGGCCGGCGGGGAGGTCGGGCACGTTCCTGAACGGGACGGTCACCACGACGACCTCGGCGCCGCGCGCCGCCTCGGCCACGGGGACGGGGGTGGCGCCGGTCTCCTCCGCCAGGGCGGTCAGCGTGTCCGGCCCCCGTGAATTGGCCACAGCGACCTCGTGTCCGAGGGCGGTGAGCCTGCGGGTCAGGTTGCCGCCGATGTTGCCTGCGCCGATGATGCCGATCTTCATGCTTCCTCCGGTGCCTGTCGGGCCGGTGCCGTCACGGGGGCAACTCCAGCGGGCGGCACGGCATTCCGCGCCGGCGGACACGGCGGGGGCGGACACGGCGGGGGCGGACACCCGGTCGGATGTCCGCCCCCGCGAGTCCGGCATGATGCTCAAGACCTGCCCTCGTGATCAGGCTCCGCTCGCGTCGAGCATCTCCTCGCGTTCCACGATCTTCACGCGTGCCCGTCCCTGGGGCTCGCCGAGGGCCTTCTCGGCGGCGTCCAGCCGGTACCAGCCCTCCCACGTCGTGTAGCGCACGCTGCGCTCGGCGAGGAAGTCCTCGACCGCGGCCGGCTCGGGCGAGGCAGGCGTGCCCAGGCGGCCCGCCGCGTGGTCGGCGAGCAGGTTGGCGACGGTCTCGTTGGCGTCGCCCTTGGTGTGGCCGATGAGGCCGATCGGGCCGCGCCGGATCCAGCCGGTGACGTACGTGGACTGCATGGGGCCGCCGGCGTCGATCACGCGGCCGCCCTCGTCCGGGACCGTGCCGGTCTCGACGTCCCAGGGCAGCTTGGGCAGCTCGTCGGAGAGGTAGCCGACGGCGCGGTACACGGACTGCACGTCCCAGTCGGTGAACCGGCCGGTGCCCTTGACGTTGCCGGTGCCGTCGAGCTCGGTGCGCTCGGTCCGCAGGCCCACGACCTTGCCGTCCTCGCCGAGGATCTCGGAGGGCGACTCGAAGAAGTGCAGGAACAGCTTGTGGGGCCGGTCGCCGATGTCCCGGATCGCCCAGTTCTCCAGGGTCTTGGCGACCATGTCGGTCTGCTTGTTGCCGCGCCGCTCGGCGATGGAGCCGTCGTCGTAGTCGATGTCCTCGGGGTTGACGATGACCTCGATGGTGGGCGAGTGGTCCAGCTCGCGCAGCTCCATGGGGCTGAACTTGGCCTGGGCGGGGCCGCGACGGCCGAAGACGTGTACTTCCAGGGCCTTGTTGGCCTTGAGGCCGTCGTAGACGTTGGCCGGGATCTCGGTGGGCAGCAGCTCGTCGGCCGTCTTCGCCAGGATGCGGGCCACGTCGAGGGCGACGTTGCCGACGCCGAGCACGGCGACCTTCTCGGCGTCCAGCGGCCAGGTGCGGGGCACGTCAGGGTGGCCGTCGTACCAGGAGACGAAGTCGGCGGCGCCGAAGGATCCGTCGAGGTCGACGCCGGGGATGGTCAGCGCGCGGTCGGCCGTGGCACCGGTGGAGAAGATCACGGCGTCGTAGAAGGACCGCAGCTCGTCGAGGCTGATGTCGCCCGGGTAGTCGACGTTGCCGAAGAGGCGGACCTGGGGCTTGTCGAGCACCTGGTGCAGGGCGGTGATGATGCCCTTGATGCGCGGGTGGTCGGGGGCGACGCCGTAGCGGATCAGGCCGAAGGGGGCGGGCATGCGCTCGAAGATGTCTATGGACACACCGGGCTCGACGGCGGCCTCGGACTTCAGCAGCGCGTCGGCGGCGTAGATGCCGGCCGGGCCGGCTCCGACGATTGCTACCCGCAGAGGGCGAGGCATGGCAGGGGTTCCCTTCGAGCGACGGCAAGGTGGATCAAGGTGGATCAAAGGGAACCCTAAACGAAGGTAAGCCTAACCCAGCACCCGGTGTCGTTTTATGACCCCATAATCAGAACTTATGACCTCCCCAAGCCTCTCTTGGGGTCTTCGGGAACTCGCTGGTCAGCACGTACGGGGGCTGACAGACTGGGGCGGCTTGATCACTCCAGGAGGACGCATGGCTGACGAAGCAGACACCCCGCAGGACGAAACCCCGGCCGAAGCGGCGAAGCGCCGGTTCCGGGAGGCCCTGGAGCGCAACGCCGCGAAGGCCCACGCACAGCAGTCGCACCAGAACCGGACCAAGGTCCAGGGCTCCAGCAGCGCCGCGAGCGGCAAGAACAAGAAGGTCCGCCGCAAGAGCGGCTGACCCGCGGACACCCGGGGCCCGGCCCGGCCGTCACCGACGGCGGGCCGGGTCCGACCCGGCGGGCCATTGGGCCAGTCGGGTGAGGGGGCATAACCCCGCGCACCGCCGGCAGTTGATCAGCGCGTCCCGCCGTGGGCAGCTATCTCACGCGACAGTGCGACCGAAGGATCCCCCAGATGCTCAAGAAGTTCATGGCCACCGCCGCCGCCACCGCCGCCGTGCTCGGCGCGGGCGCCGCCGCCGCCGCGCCCGCGATGGCGATCGGCAACGACAACGGCGTCAACACCGTGAACGGCAACGACGCGGCGCAGATCTACGGCAACCAGGAGACGCACGGCCGGATGAGCCCGCAGCTCGCGCCGATCCAGGGATCCCTGAACAAGCTGTGCGTCGGCCTGCCGGCCAAGGTCAACGCCCAGTCTCTGGTCGCACTCATCGCCAACATCGGCGTCCAGGACGTGAACATCCTGTCGAACCCGCAGAACCAGCAGTGCGCGGAGAACTCCACGCAGGCCAAGGGCGACGAGTCCCTCTCCCACATCGCCAGCAACATCCCCGTCCTGTCCGGCAACCTCTCCGCCGGCAGCTGATCGGTTCCCCCGCGCCGGTGTCACGCGTCATGCGCGGCACCGGCGCTTTTGCACAACCTCTTGGTCTAGACCTTGACAGGTTCAGACCACTCCGTTTCAGTGGGCGCTGTTGCCCCCCATGGCAAGTCCCCCCACTGAAGGAGCAGTTGCGTGATACGTGCGCTTCGCCGCCGCGCCCTCGGACTGGTCGCCGCCGCGGCCGTCACCGCCGGCCTCGCCGTCGCCCTCCCGTCCTCCCCCGCCGCCGCGGCCGCCCCCTGTGCCTCACCGTGGGCCTCGTCAGCCGTCTACACGAACGGCATGAGCGCCTCGTACGGCGGCCGCAACTGGCAGGCCAAGTGGTGGACCCAGGGCGAGACCCCGGGCACCACGGGCCAGTGGGGCGTCTGGGCGGACCAGGGCGTCTGCGGCGGCGGTGGCGGCCAGGACCCGGATCCGGACCCGTCCGGATTCGTGGTCTCCGAAGCCCAGTTCAACCAGATGTTCCCGAACCGGAACCCCTTCTACACCTACAACGGCCTCGTCGTGGCGCTGTCCGCCTACCCCGGCTTCGCGAAGACCGGCGACGACACCGTCAAGCGCCGCGAGGCCGCCGCCTTCCTCGCGAACGTCTCCCACGAGACCGGCGGGCTCGTCCACATCGTGGAGCAGAACACCGCGAACTACCCCCACTACTGCGACGCGACCCAGCCGTACGGCTGTCCGGCCGGGCAGGCCGCCTACTACGGCCGCGGGCCCATCCAGCTGAGCTGGAACTTCAACTACAAGGCCGCCGGCGACGCCCTCGGCATCAACCTCCTCGCCAACCCCTACCTCGTGGAACAGGATCCGGCCGTCGCCATGAAGACGGCGCTGTGGTACTGGAACACCCAGAACGGCCCCGGCACGATGACCGCCCACGCCGCCATGGTCAACGGCGCCGGCTTCGGCGAGACCATCCGCTCCATCAACGGAGCCCTGGAGTGCAACGGCGGCAACCCCGCCCAGGTCCAGAGCCGCATCGCGAAGTACCAGAGCTTCACCCAGCTGCTCGGCGTGACCCCGGGCAGCAACCTCGGCTGCTGACGGCCGCCGCGGCCGGCGGGCGGCACGGGTCCGGTCACTGCGTACGCAGCGCGGTGGCCAGCTGGGCCCGTGACCGTACGTCGAGCTTCTGGTAGATGCGGGTCAGCCGGGCCTCGACGGTCTTGACACTGAGGAACAGCTTCGCCGCGGCCTCCTGGTTGCTGGCGCCCTGGCTGACGAGCAGTGCCAGCCGGGCCTCGGCGTCGGTCAGGGCCGCGGCCGCGGAGGCCGGCGCGCCGGTCCCGTCGCCGGGGGCCGGTTCCCGGGCCAGTGCGGCCCAGGGACCGGCGCCGGCCCGCTCGAACACCTCCGCGGCCGCCCGGAGCGCCGCGCGGGCCGGGGCCCGGCGCCGGCGGCGGCGCTCCACGCGGGCGAGGGCGAGCAGCGTACGGCCCCGCTCCAGCGGCAGCCCGAGCGCCTCGAAGCGCCGGGCCGTGTCCTCCAGCAGGCGGACCGCCCCGTCCGCGTCGCCCCGCGCGGCCAGGCACAGGGCGCCGGCCCGGTCCAGGGCGGCGACGACACCGGTCCGGCCCAGCCCGAGGGCGACCGCGCGGACCGGCTCGATCAGCTCGGCCGCCTCCTCGGGCGCGTCGGCGGCGATGAGGGCCTCCGCGAGCTCCCCGTGCCAACGCAGGATCGACGGGTCCACCACCTGCTGGGCGGCCTCCAGCTCGGCGACGCGGCGCAGGGTGGCGACCGCTTTCGCCGCCTCGCCCGTGGCGAGCTCGACGAGCCCGAGGGCATGCAGGCTGCGGGAGAGGAAGACCTGGTCCTGCTCCTCCTGCGAGGCCTGGATGCCGCGCCGGGCGTATCCCTCGGCGCGCGCGAAGCTGCCGCCCATGGTCTCGGCCGTCGCCGCGACGTACCAGGCGGGCCCCGGCGAGAGGCCCGCCTCGATGGTCAGCTCCAGGGCCCTGCGGGCGTGGGCCGAGGCGGATTCGCACCGGCCGCTGCGCAGTTCCACCTCGGTCAGGCTGCGCAGGACCTCGAAGACGTCCTCGGCCGAACCGGTGCGCCGGACGGCGGGCAGCAGCACCATCAGCTGGCGGCGGGCGTCGTCGAGGCGGTCGTCGAAGAGGGCGTGCCGGACGGCGAGGTACTGCGGCGCGTTGCGCATGCCGAGCGGCACCTCGGGCGCGGGCAGGGCGAGCGCCTCGGCGAGGATCTCCTCGGCTCCCGCGTCACCGAGGATGCGGCCCATGCGGGCCCGAACCGTCAGGGCCATGGCCTCGGCGGTCTGGTCGCCCCCGAGCGCGGCGAGGGCGCCCGCCGCGGCGGCGGCGTCCCGGGAGCGGACGGGGTCGCCGTCGCTCAGGTTGTGCTTCCAGGCGATCCGCAGCTGCACGGCAGCCTGCAGGGCGGGATCCCCGGCGGCCTCGTCCATGGCGTACGCGAAGGTCTCGTCGAGGGTACCGAGGGCCTGGCCGGCGGCGTCGATCACGGCGAGGCGGGCGCGCACCCGGTCGGCGGGCGAGGCGTCGCGGGCCAGCACGGCCCGGGTGGCGCGGCGGGCGAGGTCGGCGCGGCCGGCCCAGCCGGCGTCCTCGGCGGCGGTGACGAGGCGGGCCAGTTCTTCTCCGGCCAGCGTGGACGGTGTGCGTTCGGCGGCGAGGAGGCCCAGTTCGGCGGCGAGGGCGCGCTGTCCGCGGCGGCGGCAGACCGCGGCGGCCTCGGTGATCTCCGCGGCGAGCCACTGGTCGGGGGTGTCGACGGCCAGCGCCCGGTGGCGTACCGCCTGGACGGGGTCGTCGACGGCGGCGGCCAGAGCCGCGTGCCCGGCGGCGCGTTCGGGCCAGCCGGCATCGGCGGCGAGCGCGGTGGGCAGGGCGCCGGCGGTGAACTCGACGGTGCCGTCCTCGCCGACCCTGACCAGGGCGGCCCGTTCCGCCTCCGCCAGCTCGGCCTCGGCGTCGGGGCGGCCGGCCCGCCGCAGCAGGGGGATGGTGGGGCGGGAGGCGAGGGCGGCGAGCAGCAGGGTGCGACGGGCGTGGGCGGGGGCCCCGGCGAGGAGCCGGCGGGCGACCTCGCGGGCCTGCCCGGTGACGGGCAGCGCGTCGGCGTGGTGGGCGCTGCCGTCACGGGCCTCGGCGGCCTCGGCGAGGGAGTGGCCGAGGGCGAGCGCGAGGCGGGGGTTCCCGCCGCTGGCCTGGTGGATGCGGCCGGCGAGGCGGGCGGGCAGGCCGTGCCGCAGGAGGAGTTCGGCGACTTCGTCGGCGCCGAGCGGGGGCACTCGTACGGCGGGGACGCCGGGGCCGCAGAGGGGTTCGCCGACCGGCGCTCCGCCCTGGACGCGTTCGGCGGCCAGGACCCGCACGCCGGGCGGGGTGAGGCGCAGGGCGAAGCGGAGCAGGTCGGTGCTCTCGGCGTCGAGCCACTGGGCGTTGTCGATGACGAGGAGGACGGGCCGACCGGCGGCGAGGGTGCGGAGCACCTCGACGACGGCCAGGCGCAGCGCGACGTGGTCGCGTCCGGCGCGGGGGGCGTCGGCTTCCCGGCGCAGCAGGGCGATGGCGGTGCGCTGGGGGCCGGAGAGCCGCTCCAGGGCGGTGGCGGGAACGGAGGCGAGGAGGGCGGCGGCGGAGGCCTCGGGTATCCATTGGTCGGCGGCCTCGGGCGCCAGGCGCAGGACGCTCTCGCCGCGTGCCGCGGCCGCGGCCTCCACGGCGCGGACCACTTCGGTCTTGCCCGCGCCCGCCGGTCCGGTCAGGAGGGCCCGGCCGTGCGTGGTCAGCGCGCGGTCGACCGCCTTGATCAGTTCTCCGTGTCCGACACTTGTGTCAGCGTGCCCCGTCGCCGCCACGCACAGCCACCAGCCTTCCGGTCCCCAGCTCCCTGTGCCCTTCCTGTGAGAGGCGAGAATACGAGGTCGGACGGCTGGCGGACCCGCATTGTGACGCAGAATTCAGTCACAGGACGCGGAAAACCCGGCGGACCTGCCGATACCCGTAGTATCGGCAGGCCCGGGGATCCTATTGGTCCGTACTATCGCTCCGTCAGGCGGAGTTGACGCGGACCCCGAGTCGGCGGGAGCCGTCTCAGAAGGTGAGATTCCAGGAGTCGATCCTGCCGGTGTCGCCCCCGGCGTTGTCGTTGACCCGGAGCTTCCAGGTGCCGTTGGCGACCTCGGAGGAGGCGTTGACGGTGTAGACCTGGTTGATGTTGTCGGTGCTACCGCCCGAGCGGTTGTGCAGGGTGTAGACGGAGCCGTCCGGGGCGATCAGGTCGACCTTCAGGTCCCCGATGTAGGTGTGGACGATGTTCACACCGACCTTGAGGGTGGCCGGGGCGTTGCCGGTCTTCCCGGTGACGGTGATCGGGCTCTCCACGGTGGTGTTGTCACCGATGGCGAAGTCCGCGGTGTTCTCGAAGGCCGGGCTGGGCTGGGTCGTCGTCACGGCGGCGACGGTCGCGGCGGCGTCGGCCAGGCCGGCGCCGCAGCCACCGGTGCAGGTGCCGGCGAGCGGACGGGCGTTGTTCTTGATCGCCGTCTCGATCTGGGCCGGGGTCAGCGCGGAGTTCGCCGACTTCATCAGCGCGGCGAGGCCCGCGACGTGCGGGGCGGCCATGCTGGTGCCCTGGTAGGGCTTGTAGATCTCGGCGCCCGGGGTGGTGGTACCGGCGTTCAGGGTCGAGAGGATGGCGTTCTCGGGGGTGGTGACGGTGCCGGGCGTGTCGGTGGCGCGGCGGGTCTCACCGCCCGGGGCGGCGATGTCGATGATCGCGCCGTAGTTGGAGTAGTACGAGCGGTCGCCGGAGCGGTTGCTGGCGGCCACGTTGATCACGTTGTTGCAGCTGGCGGGCGAGTAGCCGGCCGCGTCGGCGTTGCTGTTGCCGGCGGCGACGACGACGGTCGTGCCGCGGGCGACGGCCGCGTTGATGGCGTTCTGGTAGCTGGTGCCGCAGGCGCCGGGGCCGCCGAGGCTCATGTTGATGACCTTGGCCGGGGTGGCGTTGGCCGGCACGCCGGCGACGGAGCCGCCGGAGGCCCAGGTGATCGCGTCGACGATGTCCGAGGTGGAACCGCCGCACTTGCCGAGGACGCGGACGTGCTGGACCTTCGCGCCGTAGGCGATGCCCGCGACGCCCTTGGAGTTGTTCGTGGCCGCGGCGATGGTGCCGGCGACGTGGGTGCCGTGCCAGGACGAGTTGCTCGCCTTGGAGCCGACCCCGCACTCGCCGTCGGTGGCGTTCCAGTCGCCCTCGTCGGCGGGGTTGCTGTCGCGGCCGCCGCCGTCACGGGCGTAGGTCGCGCTGCTGATGAAGTCGTAGCCGGCGACGGTGTTCGCCGCGAGGTCCGAGTGGGCGACGTAGCCGGTGTCGATCACGGCGACGGTGACGCCGGAGCCGGTGGTCTTGTCCCAGGCGGCCGGGACGTTCATGCCCGCGGTGGCCTCGAAGAGGTCCCACTGCTTGGCGTACTCGGTGTCGTTCGGGGCCACGGCCGAGGCGTAGGCGCGGGTGTCGGGCTCGACGTAGGCGACGTCCGGGTCGGCGCGGAACTGGGCCATCACGTCGGCGGCCTCGGCGGGGGCGACCGTGCCGCCGAGGTTGACCAGTGCGGCACCGGTGCCCAGGCGGCGGTCGAACTTCGCCTTCTTGCCGGCCTTCTTGCCCTTGGCGGCGGCGTCGTCGGCGGCGGCGGTGTTGGAGCTGGCCTCGCTGGCGGACGACTTGTAGCCGACGATGAGGTTCTCGACGGGGGCCGTCGGGGCCGGCGCGGCGGCCGGGGCCGAGGCGGGGCCCTCGGAGGCCACGGCCACGGAAGCGGTGGCGGTGCCGGCGAGCAGGGTGACGGACATGGCCACGACGGATATGAGCCTGCGTCTCGTTGCGTGCACGTGTTCCCTTTCGAGGGCCGTTTCCGGGCGGACCGGAGCGGCCGGTCGGTGCAGTGTGGGGGTGGTTCCGGCGGCCGCGGGGCCGGGAGCGAGTTGGTCGGTCTCGCCCCGGCTGCCGCCGCACGCCACGTTGTCCCGGCCGCAACGGCGAGGCAGGGGCAACGGCGGTCCCGGCGCGCTCCCCCGGCCGGCAGGCCTACACGCCATGTGGGGTTGGCGTGTGAACCGCCCGGCTGGGGAAGATCGCCGGTGGGCAGACAGTAGGCAACGCGGAGATGAACCGGATACGGGGAAAACCCTTGTCCGCCCCCTGCGGCTCCCCCCGGGGGCCCTCAGCAGCAGTCTGACCAGGCCTTTTCCTCGCACGAGAACGGCACCGGACGGTCGCCCGGCACCCGCGGGAGTGCTGAGCACCACGCTCGCCCGGTCGGCGTCCCGTGCCGTCGCGGGTGCGAAGAACCGGAAGAGCTCCAGGGGGTCACCGGCTCCGGGGAGAAGGCGGCCTCCCGGGACAGCAGCCGGTAGCCGCCGCTCGCCTCGTCCGCCACGAGGCGGGAGACGTTGCGGGCGGCCCCACAAGCGCCCTTTCGGTCCGCTCCACACCCCGCGGCGACCGTCTCGCCGGTGGTGCGGAGACCGGCATGCGGATGCCAGGTTGACGGCGCGGTCGCCACCGGTGACGGTGACCGCCATGGGGAAAGAACGCCGACTGCTCACTCTGGTCATCTGCCTGGTCCTGGGCGGTGGGCTGGCCGCCGCGGTGCTGGGTGCCTCGCGTGCGGCCGATCCGCACGCGGGGACGGCGGCCGGGGCTCCGGCACCGTCCGACTACGTGGACATCCGCGATGTCCCGCCCGCCCCGGCCGTCGCTCCGGCACGGCCCGCCGACCCGGGAGCGGGCTCGCCGGGGTCGATGACGGTCGACTGCGGCCGCAACGCCGAGCGGCACTACAACGAGGACAACCTCGTGGTCTCCCCCGGCCTGCGGGCCGGCGCCCACCACACGCACGCCTACGTCGGCAACCTCTCCACGGACGCCCTTTCCACCGAGGCCTCGCTGGCCGCCGCCGCCACGAGCTGCGCGGGCGGCGACCGCTCGTCGTACTACTGGCCCGTCCTGCGGCGCCTGGACCGGCCGGGCGTGCGCCCGTACGAGACGTCCGCGGGCCACGGGAACACCGGCGAGATCGTGCCCGAAGCATCGGTCCGGGTGGAGTTCCGGGGGAACCCGGTGAGCAAGGTGGTCGCGATGCCGCCGTTCCTCCGCGCGATGACGGGCGACGCGGTCGCCCGCACGGCGGACAGTGACGTCCACGTCCGGGCCCGTTGGGGGTGTTCCGGCTCCCCCGACCGGTCCACCACCCGCTACCCGCGCTGCCCCGAGGGCGACCGTGTGACCCGCACCCTGGTCTTCCCCAGCTGCTGGAACGGCCTCGACACCGCCGTCGCCGGGCACCGCTCGCACCTGCTGTTCCCCGGGGGCAACGGCGTCTGCCCGGCGGACACCTTCCCCGTGCCCGAACTGCGGCTCTCGCTCGCCTATGCGGTCCCTCCGGGGGTGCCCGTGGCCATCGACTCCTTTCCGGAGCAGCGTCACAGCCCGCGGACGGACCACGCGATGTTCGTGAACGCCATGACCGACTCCCGCATGGCGGCGGTCGTCGACTGCCTCAACGAGGGCCGCGCCTGCCGGACATGAGCCCCGGACCCCCTTGAGTGATGCAGGTCACATGAACCGGATCGGCCCCGCCGGCGTGTTCTGACCGCACCACGCAAGCGAGGAAGACGGAGAGGGTGAGATGGCCGGACCACTGTGGCCCCGAACTCGGCGGGGCTCGACCGATGAGGCACTGATCAAGTCCGTGTACGAGGAGCACGGCCACGCCCTGCTCGCGTACGCCACCCGGCTGACCGGGGACCGCGCCGCTGCCGAGGACGTCGTACAGGAGACGCTGATCCGTGCCTGGCGGCACTCGGAGGTCCTGGTCAACGGAAAGGGCTCGGTGCGGGGTTGGCTGCTCACCGTGGCCCGGAACATCATCACCGACCGGTACCGGGCCAGAGCCGCGCGACCTGCGGAGGTCTCCGGTTCGTCGGCCGCGCCCCCGGTGGAGGCGGACCACGCCGACTCCGTGGTGGACAGCATGACGGTACTGGGGGCCCTCGACCGGCTGTCCCCGGAACACCGTGACGTGTTGAAGGAGTTGTACTACCGGCAGCTGAGCGTCGCGGAGGCCGCCGACACCCTCGGTATTCCCGCGGGTACCGTCAAGTCACGCTCGCACTACGCCCTCAAGGCCCTGCGCGACGTCTTCCGGGACGACGGCTTGCGGGAGAACGGCACTGGAGACGGAAAACGATCGGGCAGGCCGCCCCAGCAGCCGGCCGGACTGCGTGAGGTGGTGGCATGAACCGGCAGCGGCACGAGGAGGAACTGCTCGGCCCGTACGTGCTCGGCGTCCTGGACGCCGAGGAGGTCCGCCGGGTCGAGGGACACATGAGCGGATGCGTGCAGTGCCGGGAGGAGGTGGCCGCGTTGCGCGAGATGGAGGCGGCACTGGGCGAGGTGCCCGAGGAGGCGTTCCTCGACGGACCGCCGCAGGGCGGTGACCTCCTGTTGCAGCGCACCCTGCGGCAGGTGCGGGGTGAGCGGGCCGCCGCCGCGCGCCGGCGAGCGGCGTTCACGGGCCTGGCCGTCGCGGCCTCGCTGGCCGCCGTCTTCTGGGCCGGGACGCAGTGGGGCGCGGGTGACCCGGCAGGCGTCGCGCTGCCGCCGACTCCGTCGCCGACCGCTTCGGCGGATCCCTCGCCCCCGCCTCGGGGGACCACGGTGCACTCGGCGACCGACGCGGGCACGGGTGCGCGGATGACGGTGCAGATGACGCCGGCCACGAAGTGGGTGCGAGTGCGGGCGGCCGTCACGGGGCTGCCGCAGGGCGAGCGGTGCCGCCTGGTCGTCGTCTCCAAGGACGGTACGCGCACCACCGCGGGCAGTTGGGTCGTGGGCAGTCAGGAGAACGGCGAGGCCAAGGGCGCCGGGCTGGACGGTTCGGCGGCCGTCGACCGATCGGACGTCAAGGCCGTGACGGTCGAGAACGAGACCGGCCGGACGTTCGTGTCCGTCCCGGTGTGACCGTGGCGGCCCGACCGCCCGGCCACCGGACCGCGTGACCGCGGGGCGGACGTGACGGAGCCCGGGAGCATATCCAGCTCCCGGGCTCCTGTTTGCCACCCAATTGCGCACACCGGCACGTTTAAGAGTCGCGGATCATTCTGAGATCGACGTGTTCTACCTTTGAACTACCGTGCCATGGGAGAGGCACAGGAGGGACTTGAACCCCCGTCCATCGATGGTCGTCCACGCTCGGTCGATCCGGTGTTCGGCGGCGAATACTGAGACTGGAGCGATAACCTGAGATTCAAGGGGCCGCCTCTACCGACTTGGGCCACCCCGGCACGCAATGCCGGGGGAGGGATTCGAACCCCCAACTGACACCCCTGTTTCAGCTTCAACATCAGTTTCAGCTTGCGCTCTCGCGCACCTCCTGCAGACATACAGGAGGGGTTCTGTGGGCTACCGGAACAGGTAGCCGAACACCGCGTCCCCGACCCGCTGGTCGGTGACCTCGGCGCTGTTGGCCTCCTCGCGGGCGTACTTGACGGCCTGCTGGAGCTTCTCGACCCGGTCGACCAGCTCGTTGACCCGCCGGGCCGGCAGCGCGCCGGAGAACTTCACGGTCGTCCAGTAGCCGACCGGCACGTCCTCGTAGTACACCTCGACCTGGGCCGGGTGCTTGTCGGTGGCCTCGGCCTTGACGTGGTTGCGCGGCACCTTCTTGGTGCGGATGGTGCGCACCGGGTCCGTCTTCCAGGAGTCCGTGGACGGGTCCAGGTTCCAGGATTCGGAGGCGTCCAGCACCGGCAGCTTCCGCACGAAGGTGTGCAGGTCCGTGAGCTGCTTCTCCAGGAAGAGCAGGTACGGCACGGGCACCTGCGCCAGCAGGACGTTGCCGTCGACGACCACGTCCGCGGCCGCGCTGCGGTTCGCCCAGTCCTTCGTGGCCGTCACGTCGAAGAGCCGCGTGAGCGTCCCCGCCGTCGCGCGCAGCACGTCCTCGGCCTTGACCTGCACCCGGGTGGACTCGGGCGGCAGCTGCTCGCCCTCCTCGTCCTTGGGCTGGTACGTCCGCGAGATGCCGGCCAGCAGGGCGGGCTTCTGCACGTCGTGGTGGGCCTGGGTGAGCTCCTGGAGCGACTTGGACTTGACGCCCTTTTCGACTGCGATGATCTGATTCAGCTTCGGCACGCGATCAACCTAGCAGCAGCTTGTCCGATCATTCACTCGGATTTCCGGCACCCGCGCCCGGCCCGGGAGGCGGCACATGTCCCGGCCGCCGGAGCGGGTGGCCGGGGCCGGGCAGAAAACGCTGGGGACGTGTCGGTCGGGGCGGGCCGGAACGGGCTCGATCGCCTCCTGCGGCAGGGCCGCGCCGCGCAACCGCTCGTCGCACGCGGACGTCTTCCTGGCCGAGCAGCGTCAGCGGCACGTCCGCGGGGTGCTGCCGGGTGCTGCGCCGGGCCGCACAGCACCTGAGTCCACCGGTCACCCATGTCCCGTCCGTCCCCCACCGAGTCGAAAGGCCAACCCCGGCAAGGAAGCCCACAGGCGGACCGATCATCACATTGCGGTCCATGACATCCTGTGACGTCACAACTCGCCGGGCGGATTCGGCGGACGTCCGGGAATTGGGGAAGGTCGATGAGGCTCTGCTTCCTGGTGGAGGAGCACTACCGCCACGACGGTATGCCCAACGAGGTGATCGGTCAGCTGACCGCGTGGGGGCACCGCGTGGACGTCGTACGGCCGGGCGGCTCCCTGCTGCGCATGACCGAGGCGGTGGACGCGGGCGCCCATGACGCCTGGGTGCTCAAGACGGTGTCGGGCGGCCCGGGGCTGACCCTGCTGGAGGCCGCCGCCGCGGCCGGGTCGACCACCGTCAACGACGCCCGGTCGATCCGCGGTGTACGGGACAAGGCGCTGGCCGCCGCCATCGGATGCGGGCGCGGGCTCCCGCTGCCGCCCACGTACGCGATCGCCCGGCCCGAGTTGCTGAGGGAGATACCGGCGGTCGAGTACCCCCTCGTCGTCAAGCCCGCCGACGGCAGCTCCGGGCGGGCCGTGCACCTGGTGTCCTCCCCCGGGGAGTTGGAGGTGCTGCTGCCCGCCCTCGCGGGCGAGGGCATGCTCATCGCCCAGCCCTACGTCCCCAACTCCGGTACGGACATCAAGGTGTACGCGGTCGGCGGCGAACTGTTCGCGACGGAGCGCTGCTCCCCCCTGCACCCGGACCCCGCGGTGCGCGAGCGCAGGGTGCCGCTGTCGGCGGAGGTGGCGGCGATCGCCGCACAGGTGGGGGCGGTCTACGGCCTCGACCTGTACGGGGTCGACGTGCTGCTGGGCCCCGACGGTCCGGTGGTCGTCGACGTCAACGACTTCCCGAGTTTCCGCCAGGTGCCGGACGCGGCTGCCCGGGTGGCCCGAGCCGTACTGGATCTGGCCCGGTCCGGTGGCGCCGGGCCCGCGGCGGCGCCCGTGGTGCTCCCGTACCCGCTCCCCCTGTCGATCCCGGCGCAGGCCACGGCGCAGGTCCCGGCCCAGGTCCCCGCCATCGCGGGTGAGGCCGTATGAGGATCGGTCTCATCACCCCGGAACCGGGGCATCCGCTGCTGGCGGACACCAATGCGCTGCTCACCGCGGAGCACGAGGTCGAGGCGCTCGACCCGGTCGCCGCGGCGCGCGCGTCCCTGCCCCGGATCCTGGCCGACGTGTACCTGCTGAAGTCGCGGACGCCGCAGGCGCTGGAGTTCGCTCGGGCGCTGGAGCGGCGCGGGGCGCCGGTGATCAACACCGCCGCGGCCACCGCGCTGTGCCAGGACCGGACGGAGATGGCCGGGCTCGCCCTGCGGGCCGGCCTGCCGTTCGCCGCGACCCGTACTGTCGGCGCCCTGGGGGCGTGGGCGCGACGGGCACGGCCGGCGGCCCCCGTGGTGGTCAAGAGCCGGCTCAGCCGGCGCGGGGACCTCGTCGCCCGCGCCGACGACCCCGTGCGACTGCGGGAGTTGGCGCGGGACTGGCCCCGGGAACCCGTCGTGGTGCAGGAGTACGCACCCAACAACGGCTGGGACCACAAGCTGTGGGCCATCGGTGACCGGGTCTTCTCGGCACTGCGCCGGTCCGAGCTCTCCCCCGGGGGACGCGGTCCCACCCGTCCGCTCGCCCCGGACGAACTGCCGGGCGGCTGGGCCGACCTGGTCCGCCGGGTCGGCGCGGTCTTCGCGCTCGACGTCTACGGCGTGGACATCATCGACACCGGCGGCGGGACCCCGCTGATCGTCGACGTCAACGCCTTCCCCGGGATCCGCGGCCAGTCCGGCGCCCCCGAGGCCCTCGCAGCGCTGGCCCTGCACCGGGCGACGGCCGCGCGGGGCCGGGGGGCCGCAGGTTGTGCGGCATCCGGGGGCTGAGGGCGGTGTCGGGGGCTCGCCCCCGCGAGTGCCTCCGGCAGGTCCGGACGGGCGAATACGGACGCCGCGCCGCGCGCGGTCCGGTGTCGCGGGGCGGACGGGCGGCCGGCGCGGTGAGGATCGGGGCATGGGCGTCGTCCTGCCGGTCCTCTTCGCGCTGTTCGCGGCCTTCAGCAACGCGTTGGCCACCGTGCTCCAGCGGCGGGCCGCGCTCACCGTGCCGCAGAGCGACGGCTTCCGCTTCGGTCTGGTCCTGGACCTGCTGCGGCGGCCCGTATGGGTCGCGGGCATCCTGGCCGTGATCGCGGCCGGGGCGGGGCAGGCCGCGGCGCTGGCCACGGGCGCGCTGGCCCTCGTACAGCCGCTGTTCGTCCTGGAGCTGCCGCTCGCGCTGCTGATCGCCTCCCTGCTCACGCGGCAGCGGTTGCCGGGGGCGCTGTGGCTGGCCGTGGCGGGGGTGGTGGCTGGACTCGGGGTGGCGATGGTGGCCGCCTCGCCCGCCGGCAACCGCACCGATGTGCCGCCCGAGCGGTGGGCGGTGGCGCTCCCGGCCTGCGCGGTGATCGTGGCGCTGCTGGCCGTCGCGGGCCTGCGGCGTCCGCCCGGGCGGTCCCGGGCCGGCTGTCTGGGGGCCGCCACCGCCGTCTGCTACGCGCTCACCGCCGCCCTGATGAAGTCCTCCGTGCACGTCCTCGACGACGACGGCATCGACGGGTTCCTGACGACCTGGGAGACGTACGCCTTCGGTGCGAGCGGCATCTGCGCCCTGCTGCTGCTGGAACACGCCATGCAGGGCGGCCCGCTGGTCGCCTCCCAGCCGGCGCTGACCCTGGGCGACGCGAGCATCAGCATCGCCCTGGGCGTGGTCCTCTACGAGGAGCACCTGCGGTCGGGCTGGTGGCTGCTCCCCCAACTGCTGGGGGTGGCCCTCGTCTGCGCCGGTGTGCTCGCCCTGGCCCGGGCGGGCGAGGGCGCACCGTGACGACGGCTCACCGTGGCCACGGAGTACCGCACCCCGCTCCGACTACGGAGCGCCGGGCGGGGCGCCGGGCGCGGTGACGGGCACTTCGAGGCTGCCGTACCGCTCCATCCGCTGCCAGCGCAGGCGGGAGCCGGCGACTGCGGTGAAGACCGACTGGATCACGACCAGGTACATGAGCTGCCGGTGGACGAACTGCTGGAGCGGCAGGCTCCACAGCGGTCCGGGGCGCTCACCGTCCAGGCGGAAGGCGTACAGGCCCATCAGTACCTGGAGCATCAGGAAGGCCGTCCACAGGCCGACGATGCGCACGGGGTCGAGGAAGACCAGTCCGTAGACGGCGAAGACGTCCACGACGGGCGCGAGCAGCGGCAGCAGGACCTGGAACGTCAGGAGGTAGACGAGACCTCGACGGCCGAGTTTGCCGGCCTGCCCGCGCTGGGTGAGAGCTCCGCGGTGCTTCCACATGGCCTGGAGGGTGCCGTAGCACCAGCGGTAGCGCTGCTTCCAGAGGGCGGCGAGCGAGGCGGGGGCTTCCGTCCAGGCCCTGGCCCGCTCCTCGTAGACCACGCGCCAGCCGTCCCGGCACAGGGCCATGGTCAGGTCCGTGTCCTCGGCAAGGGTCGTGTCGCTGACACCGCCGATCCGGAGCAGGGCCTCACGGCGGAACGCGCCGACGGCACCGGGCACGGTGGGCATGCACTCGGCGAGGTCGAACAGGCGGCGGTCGAGGTTGAAACCGACGACGTACTCGATGTGCTGCCAGCGGCCGAGGAGACCACCCCGGTTGACGACCTTGGCGTTGCCGGAGACCGCCCCGACCCGGCGGTGCGCGAAGGGCTGGACGATCATGCGGACCGCGTCGGGTTCGAAGACGGTGTCGCCGTCGACCATGACGAGCAGGTTGCAGGAGGCGGCGGCGATGCCGGTGTTGAGGGCGGCCGGCTTGCCCGCGTTCTGCTGCCGGATGACCCGTACGCCGGGGAGGCGGAGCGCCTCGACGATGTCGGCCGTACCGTCGGTGGAGCCGTCGCCGACCACGATGACCTCGACGGGATGGTCGGACGCGAGGAGGGAGCGGACGGCCGCCTCGATGCCGGCGCTCTCGTTGTACGCGGGCACGATCACGCTCACCGGTTCGGTGACGGGGGCACCCCAGGGCTTGCGCCGCATCCGCACGTGCCGCCGGGCGGCGACGAAGACGGCGACCGCGCGGAGCAGGCTGATCGCGCCCGCCGCCCACAGCAGCCACGACAGCACGTCGAGGACCCCACCGCTGGTTCGGATGGCGGTGATCAGGGCCGTGCCCTGCCACCGGTCGGCGGTGCCGGCCTGCTGCACGGCGGCCGGGAGGGCGACGGCGTCGCCGACGGTGGCGAAGGTCCAGCCGGACGCCTTCAGCCGCGGGACGAGCTGTTCGAGGGCGGCGACGGTCTGCGTACGGTCCCCGCCCCCGTCGTGCAGCAGCACGATCTGCCCGGCGGAGTCGGAGGGGGTCGCAGCGGAGACGATCGTCTCGACGCCGGGGCGCCGCCAGTCCTGGCTGTCCAGGGTCGTCAGGACGGTCAGGTAGCCCTCCTGACCGGCCTGGACGACCGCGCTCCATTCGGCGTCGCCCAGCGCCTTGTTGGTGGAGGAGTACGGCGGGCGCAGCAGGGGGGTGGTGACCCCGGTGGCGCCGGCGATGACGAGTTGGGTCTCGCGCAGCTCCAGGGAACGGCGCCAGGCGGAGGCGGCACCGAGGTCGGTGTGGGTGAAGCTGTGCACGCCGATCTGGTGGCCTTCGGCGACGATCCGGCGTGCCAGGTCCGGATGCTCGGCGACGCGGGTGCCGACGGTGAAGAAGGTCGCACGCACGTCGTTGCGCCGCAGCACGTCGAGGATCTTCGGGGTCCAGACGGGGTCGGGGCCGTCGTCGAAGGTCAGGGCGAGCGTGCGGGGCGCCGGGGCGGCGGTGCGGCCGGCCGCTCCCTCGATCACGGGGCCACCGGAACTGATCGCGGCGGGCACGGACGCCCCGGCACGCTGCTCCCGGTGGGCCCCGTCGGGCCGGGAGTCGAACAGGTGCTGGGTGTAGCCCTCAAGGAGGAGCGCCGCCGAGAGCGTGAGCACGAGGGTGGTGAGCAGCAGCCAGTGGGTGCGCAGGGGGACGCTAACGCTGCGCACGGAGATGTGCCTGCCCTGCGAGCGGCGACGACGGTTCTTCGACACGGGGATGGGGCTTCCTGCCTGCTGCTTCGGGGGGTGCGGTGGGTGGGGTGGGCCGGCGGCGCGGTGGGTGCCGTGGCCGCGCTCGGGCCCGTGGCGCCGGACGGACCCGGGACGCCAGGTGGGATCAGGGACGGCCGGTGGGCTTGCCCCCGCCCTGGCCGGGCGGCGCGGTGAAGCGGCCGCGGCCGCCGCCGGGGGGTGCTGCCGTCGTGGCCGCCGGTCCACCGGTGGCCTTCGCCGGCCCGGTGGCGAGTGAGGTGGCGCTGCTCCCGGGGGTGGCCACCGGTGCAGGCGCGCTGGACTGCGCCGCGACCGGAGTGGCTCGCGGAGCTGTGCTCGCCGTGCCGCGGGGCGACGGGCCGGCGGTTGCGGACTCGGCCGTCTCCCCGGGCGCCGGGGTGTGCGGAGCCGGGGCCGAGGGGAGGAAGGGCGCCGGGAAGGTGGGGCCGCCCGTCAGCGTGCTCAGGAGCAGGAGAACGTAGGCGGCCGCCGGTATCACGAGCAGGTATCCCCAGCGACGGACCCGGCGCTGCCGGCGCCCCGAGCTGTCCACGAACACCGGTGCTTCGGCCTCGCCCTCGGCCGCGGCCACCGCCACGGGTGCGGCCGGCGGCACCTGAGCTGCACTCATGTCGCCGAGGAAGAGCTCCACCGTGTCCTGGTCGGGGGCGCCGGATGATGGGTGCATGCGTCGTGGCCTCTGGCAGGTCGGGCGACTGGTGTCGAAGGTCGGGGCAGAATCGTGGCCGCCGGGAGGCGACCCGTGCCTCTCAGCGCTGGGAGCGCCACGGGTGTCACTCCGGGGAGTGCGAATCGGTCTCTTTCCCCGCGTTCGGTACGGCGAGGGGGCGCACGCTGGTTGCGGCGCGCCGTCCTGGCTACGATCGCCCGACTCGGACGGACGGGCCGTGAGGGTGGGGGGCGGGCGATGGGCGGGGGTTCCGCAGGCCGTGCGGCGGGCGCCGCGACGGTGGCGCTGGCGTGCGCCCTGACGCTGAGCGCCTGTTGGGGCGGCCCGGGCGGGGCCGAGCCGGACGTGCCGGCACCCGCCTCCGCCCCGGTCGTCACACCCCCGGCCACGTCCCCGTCGGAACGGGCGACGGCGCAGCCGTCCGCCGAGCCGCCCACACCCGCTGCGGAGCCGAGGCCTTCGGCCACCGGGGAACCCGCCGCCGCCTCACCGGGCGTCCCGCAGAACCCCCGCCGGGCCCCGCACCCGCCGCCGGCACCGGACCGGCCGCCGCCTACCTGGAAGCCGACGCCGTTCGACCCGAAGAACCCGTCGATCCCGAACTACACGGTGCCGCCCCCCATGCGCTGACCCGCGGACTGACACCCCCGTACCGAGGCCGTCCCGGGCCGTCCCCGTGAGCATCGCAGGTTCACCCCGAGCTACGGCTACGACGACGACCTGTGCCTGCGTGGCACCCGCGACCCCGCCGCCCGCCACCGCGTCGAGTCAAGAGCATCCGATCCTGTGTCATTGCGGTGTCCGAGCGGTGGCCTCGCGGTGGAGGCGGCGATAGCGGCGGAGGTGCAGGACGTAGAGGGCGGAGGCGGTCGCGGCGACGGCGGCTCCGATCGTCAGGAGCCAGACCGGGGTGCCGTCGCCGACCGTGAGGAGCTCGTCGCGGTAGACGGTTCGGCGGTACGGGGTGTCCTCGGGCGTGGCCCGCAGTTCGTGGTCGCCGTCGATGCGGCCGGGGTCCGGGAACTCCTGGTCGAGCGCCGTCAGGAACACCGGTTCGCCGTCGGTGAGAGCGGCGAGCGCGCCGTGCTTCGGCTCGACGGTGCCTGCGAAGGTCACCTTCGGTGCCGAGCCGCCGATGCGGGTGGCGGGCTCCATGCGGTGGTCCGCCAGGACGTACAGGCCTAGGGACTGGGGGGTCCTGGCCATGCGGGAGAGCCGCATGGGGTAGACCAGCCGGTCACTGTCGAAGCGTATCTTCAGCGGGTCCAGGTTGCCGCGGAGCACCTTGCCGGCGCCGCCGTCGCGTGGGGCGAGTCGTACCGCCACGTATTCCCAGTGCTGGTCGACGTACGGCTTGACCTCGGTGGCGAGGCGGTCGGGCAGCGAGAAGCCGTTGCTCTCCAGCCAGTTCTTCAGGGCGTCGGGGTCGGTGGCGGTGAGCCGGGCGACGTCGAAGTCGCCGAGCTGCTCGCGGCCGACGACGCCGACGGGCGGCACGGCGCCGGTCGCCGGGGCGCCCGCGGCGTCGCCCGTGGTGTGGGAGAAGGGCCAGTCGCCCTCCCGCGGCCAGAAGTGGGTGCGGGTCCTGCGCTCGGGCCGGGTCAGCTGGCGCAGTTCGTCGAACATGCGGCCGTCGCCCAGTTCCACCGTGGCCCGCCCGGGCACCGGCATGATCCAGGCGGCCCGCTGCGCGTTCCCGCCGACGGTGAAGCGCATGACGATCTGCTCGGTGCGCCCGTCCCAGCGCACGACGGAGGTCTCCCGGTCGACTCCGATCCGGGACCCGCCGTCGGGGATCATGGCCCCGCATCCGCAGGCGTAGGCGGGGACGACGAGCGAGCCCACCTGCGTCGCGAGCAGGGCGAACAGGAGAAAAAGGATCCTTCGTTTCATCCACACGGGGTCTCAGACGGCCGTCCGTGTGATCCGGTTCCGCCCCCTCTCGCTGCACGATCAGCCCTGGCCCATACTGTGGCGCATGTGGGGGAGTGAGAAGCAGCCGCACGCTCAGCGGCACCTGAACGCGCTACCGCGCAGCCCGATGGTTCCCGACTCCGTGATGGCGGAGATCGCCCGGCACGACTGGGAGGGAACGGAGTGCGGCTGCGGCCGGTCGGCGGGCCATCTGGTCGACGCCGTGCGTGATGCGGCGGAGGGTCATCCGGCCGCGTTCCACGCACTGGAGGGCCACGCCTTCTTCGCTCAGCACCTGAAACCGCCGGCCCCGGCGGTCTGTGCCGTGCTGATGGCGGTGTGGGCCGCGCGGCCGCCCCGGCGGGCGACCCGTGAGGCGCTGCTGTGGACCTTGCTGGCCCTGCTGTGCACGGTCGACGACGGCGGCACCCACGAGGCCGGCCTGCACGGGCAGTGCGCCGCCCACATCCGCACCGGCGTGGACGGCTTCCGCCTCGAACTGGGCGTGCCGGGCTCCGGGACCTCCGCGTACGCGGAGGGCATCCTGGAGATCCTCGGCCTGCCGGCCTCCTCCTGACCTCTGCCTCAGGCGGTCTCGGCGACCGCCCCGGGCAGCCAGTCGGCGACCCGGCCGAAGGGGAAGCCGAGGCCTTCGGCGCGGCCGTTGTCCATGGCGTACGCGCGGTCGAAGGAGAAGGGCGAGGCGGCCTCGCCCGCCCCCACCACCCGGTAGCGGGGCTCGCGGCCGAGCTGTCCGGCGACCGTCGAGCAGAGCGCGAGCACGTCCGGCGCGCCGTGCGAGGCGGCGTTCACAGGCCCGGTGAAGGTGTGCCGTGCGGTCCAGTCGAGGAACTCGGCCATCTCCAGGTGGTGGATGAACGAGGTGCCGTACGGGGCCTGGTGGACGTCGACCGGCCGCCCGGTGCGGATGCGCTGCACGTAGTGGGCGAGGCGCCCGGTGAACTCGGCGGGGCCGCCCCCGAGGACGTGCGCGGTCCGCACGGAGACGAACGGGAAGGGTGGCTCGCGCAGGAAGACGGCCTCGGCGCGGCGCTTGCCCTCCGCGTACGCATGGGCGTCGCTGTCCGGGGCGTAGCGCGTGGCGGCACTGAAGCCGGTACTGGTGCCGGTGCCGGTGGCAGAGGCCGTGCCGGTGCGGGTGCCCGTGCCGGGGCCCGGGCCCTGCCGGTCCGGGAACGGCGGCGCGAGCGGCGGCCGCCCCGGGTCGAGGGCCGCTTCGGCCACGGGCACGGCGTGGGGCGCGGAGCCCGCGGGGAGGGTGGCCGGGTCGTACACCTCCATGGTCGAGGTCATCACATAGCGCCCGGTCCGCGCGGCGAACACCCGGCGGGCGACGGCGGCCTGGAGCGGCGTGTAGCAGACCTGGTCGATGACAACGTCGAAGTCGCGGCCGCCCAGGGCCGCCCTCAGGCCTGCCTCGTCGTCGCGGTCGGCGAGGAGCCGGCCGACCCCGGGGGGCGGGGCGCTGGAGCCCCGGTTGAGGACGGTCACCTCGTCCCCCGCGTCACGCAACCGCGTGACCAGGGACTTCCCGAAGTACCGACTGCCGCCTACGACAAGGATGTGCTTCATGCGTCCGACTCTCGCGCTGTATCGTCCCCAGCGGAACCGACCAGCTGCTGAACGGGTCGTAAGGAAAACTGATGATCGATGTGCAGCGGTTGCGTGTCCTGCGCGCGGTGGCCGAGCACGGCAGCTTCAACAAGGCGGCCGCAGCCCTGCTGCTGACCCCGTCCGCCGTCTCCCAGCACATCGCCGCGCTGGAACGCTCCCTGGGCCACCCGGTGGCGGTGCGCAGCACGCGCGGGGTCACGCTCACGGAGCCGGGGCGACTGCTCGTGGAGGCGGCGGAGACGATCTCCGCCGAACTGGATCAGGTGCGCCGGGCGATCGACCGGCTGACGCAGGAACGGCCGCGGCTCACCGTCGCCACATTCACCAGTGGCGGCCGGCACCTGCTGCCGCTCGCGCTCGCCCGGTTCGTGCAGGCCCACCCGGAGGTGGAGCTGACGGTGCTGGAGAGCGAACCGGAGGACGCCGTGCCGATGGTGCGCAGCGGCGCCGCGGACCTCGCCCTGGCCTACCACTTCGACGGTCCGCCGCCGAGGGGTCCGGGTGGCCGCCGGGACCTCGACTGGCAGCCGCTGACGGACGATCCGCTGTGGGTGGTGCTGCCGCGCGGCCACGGCCTGGCGGACCGATCCTCGGTGGACCTCGGGGAGTTGGCCGGGGACCGGTGGGTGCTGGGCTGCCTCAAGACGGAGGCGTTCCTGCGCCGGTACGCCGAACTCGCCGGTTTCCACCTGCGCGTGGGGGCTTCCACCACCGACTACTTCTTCGCCCAGACCCTCGTCGCGGCGGGGGTCGGGGTATCCCTCGTCCCCGAGGTCGCGCTCGTCGGCACCGGGGAGTCGGTCGCGGTCCGTGTCGAACCCCCGCGCCCCACCCGGCACATCGGCCTGCTCCTGCCGCGCCGACGGCGCACGAACCCCCTTACCGAGGCACTGGCCGAGGCCCTGACAACAGCCGCCACCACCTCCCCCACCGCCCCGCAGACCGGAGCCCGCCCCTGAACCCCTTGCTGAGCGGCCTCGCCGCCAATCCCGCGTTGCCCGCCGAGCTGGTCGACCGGTTGATCAGGTTGGCCGCGGGAACATCCGATGCCGCGGACGAGCTGGTCGGGTACCTGGCCGACCGCACGGACCTGTCACCCGACCAGGTCGCCGCCCTCGCCGCGCACGACGAGGACACCGCCGTGCAGCTCGCCCGCGGCGGCCACCTGACCGCCGGCGACGTGGACCCCGCGGTGCGGCCGTCCGTGGCTCTCGCCCTCCTCGACGAGGGATGCGGATGGCCGCAATGGGCGGTCCGGTTCGCAGCAGACCCCGATCCGTGCGTCCGCCGGCGGCTCGCCTCCTGCCCCGGGCTGCCGCCGGAGGCCGAGGACGCCCTGGCCGGCGACGCGGACCTCGAGGTGACGACCGAGTTGGCCCTGTGGACGACGTCCCCGCCGGTTGCGGCCCGTCTCGCCCGGCACCCGCATGCCGAGGTCCGGCGGGTGGTGGCCGCCAACGAGGCGGTGCCGCCCGCGGCCCTGGCTGCGCTGCTCACCGGCGACGGCCTGGAGTCTGCCCGGTCGTGCCTGGACTGCGAGGACCGGGCGGAGGGCCGGGCGGCACCCTTCGCCCACCGCTCCTGCGGCCCGGATCCGGCCGGTGGCCCGGGGCCGGGTGCCGCATGCGACGGGACGCACGGCTCGACCGTTCACGGCACGTGGCGGCGGGCCCTGGCCAATCCGGCCACGCCCCCGGCGGCCGTGGCCGCGTTCGCGGACCATCCCTCCGAGCCGCTGCGGTGGGCCGTCGCCCGGCATCCCGGTCTGCCCGCGCACGTACGGACGCGCCTCGCCGAGGACCCGGCGCCCGGCGTACGGGCGGCGCTCGCGGGGAACCCGGGGACCGGAGCGGCCATATGCCGCCGACTGGCCGCAGACCCGGATCCCGAGGTGCGCCGGGCTCTCGCACACCATCCTCGCGTCCCGTTCGACGTGCTGGCGCGGCTGGTCCTCACGACCCGCACCCGCACCGGCCCGGATCCGCTGCCGCGGATCTCCTCGGCCACCCCCGATGAGCTGGCGGAGGCGGCCGCGTCCGCGCGCGGGCAGGTACGGATGCTCGTGGCCCAGCGGCGCGATCTGCCCCCGGACGTGCGGAACCGGCTTGCGTCCGACGAGGACGCCTCGGTGGCCAAGGCGGTTGCCCCGCATCCGGGTCTGCCGGCGGAGCTGCTGCGGGGCATGGTCGCGCTGCACGGGGTGCAGGTCCTCGCCGGGGTCGCGGCCAATCCGGACGCCCCCGCGGATCTACTGGCTGAACTGGCCCACCGCGAACCGCCCGTCCGACGGGCGCTGCGAGAGATCGCCTCGCACCCGAACGCGACCGCCGGGGCACTGATGCCATGCCTTGCGGACCGGAAGGCGAGGGTGCGTGCCGCCGCCCATCCGGCGCTCCCGCCGGCGGTCGTCGTGGAACTCCTCGACGATACCGACCCGGCGGTGGTGGAGGCGGCAGCCGCCAACCCCGCGTTGCCGTCTGCCGTGATGAGGGGGCTGCTGCCATGACCACCGGTGGTGCGGGCGAGGTGCCCGGGGGCGGATCCGGGGATCCTGCACCTCCGCGCCGGCGGGGAGGGGCCGCATGGTGAGGGAGCGCATATGCGGATGCGTGCGGGGGCCGGGGCTTCGTAGGCTGCTGCCCGGAGGGGGGCGGGAGCCCCGTGTCGCCGGCGGGAGGGAGAGGCGGATGCCGCGCAGTCCGGGCAGGGCCCGACGGATCGTCGTGGACGGTGACACCTATACGTGGTCGGTGCGCCACTCCCACAGCCGGCCCGGCGGCGGTGCCGGGGACTGCTGCGAGTCGCTGACGCTCCACTTGGCCGGGGCGCGGGGACATCTGCGCATCCTCTTCCGGGAGGGGCCGGGCCGGCTCGTGCCGAACGGCTACCCGATGGTCTCGGGGGAGGTGTCCCTGACCTCGACCGAGTCCCTTCACCTGCACGAACCCGGCACCGTCCGGGCCCTGTTGGAAGAGGGCCGGGCCGCCGGGTGGCGTCCCGACGGGCCGTCGGGGAGGGAGGTCGACGGATGGACCCTCTTCGAGGGCGCCCTGCGGCGGCGCGCTGCCGCCCGCGCAGGCCGTCGTCCCGCCCCTCAGGGGTGATTCCGTCACCTCACCGGGTCGGGGGTCGTTAGGGCCTGGGGGTTGACTCGGGGGCGAAGGGATGGCGGTATGCGGCAGTTTCCTCTGGAGATGCACCACGTGGCACCCGGCAGGGTGGTCGAGTGGCGGCTCAGGTCCACCACGGCGGTGGCCGACCGGCCGGCCACGCAACAGACGGATGATGTCAGGCAGTTCGGGGCCGGTGGACCGGACGGGGAGCAGGCCGACGGGTCCGGTGATCCGGCGAGCCGGAAGGCGTCCTTCAACCAGGACAAGCACTTCACCGTCGCCGAGGAGAGCCGGGCGGCCGACGACCCCGTCGCGTCCTGGGTCGCGGTCACCTTCGAAGTGACCGGGCGGCTGGACGAACGGGCCCTCGCCGCAGCCCTGCTCTGCTTCGTCCAGCGGCACGAGGTCCTGCGCTGCGCGTTCCGCAGGTTGGCCGGAGAACTGGCCTGCGAGCCCTTCGACCCGGCCGCGCTCGTCCTCGACCCCGAGCCCGTGGGTGTCTTCGACGACGCCGGAGTGCTGTCCGACTTCCTGGTCGAGCGCTTCAAGCGGAGCATCGACACCTTGTCCTGGCCCCTGTTCATCATGGGCGCGGTGGTCCGGGAGGATTCGGCCACGGTCTACCTCGCCTTCGACCACATCGTCTGCGACGGCATGTCGATGCCGATCGTCGCCCGCGAGGTCCTGACCGCCTACGAGGACCTGTGCCGCGGCGAGCGTGTGGACCTGCCGCCCGCGCCCAGCTA
This sequence comes from Streptomyces sp. NRRL F-2664, assembly GCF_000719345.1. Classification (GTDB taxonomy): domain Bacteria; phylum Actinomycetota; class Actinomycetes; order Streptomycetales; family Streptomycetaceae; genus Streptomyces. The sequence continues at coordinate 321,835 of NZ_JOFX01000001.1, read as the reverse complement.
TCTGGACTTCGCCGACGAGCAGCGCCGCCGCTACCTGTCCATCGACGCCCGCGACGGACGGCTGGACTACTGGAAGGCCTTCATGGGGCCCGCCGGGGAGTTCTTCCCGCGCTTCCCCCTCGACCTCGGGGTCGAGCCGGGGCGGATGTACCCCATCGTCAACGAAGCCTCCATGCTGCTGGACGCCGGTGAGGCGGAGGTATTCGAGAAGACCTGCGTGGCCGTCGGCGGCAAGCCGTTCATGGGGGTGCTCGGTTCGGTGGCGGTGTGCCTGCGCGACGCGGGCGGGCCGGGCGTCTACCGGGGCCTGATGCCGGTCAGCGAGCGCGGCCGGGGCACCTGGACGAACTCGGTGGGCTGGTTCGTCAACACCCTGCCGATCGAGTTCGACGCCTCGCCGGGCCGGGACTTCGCCCAGGTGATGACCTCCGTCCGGGCCGGGTTCAGCGAGATGATGTCCCACCTCGACGTGCCGTTCGTGCGGGCGTGGGAGCTGCTGGCGCCGCAGGAGTTCGCCGCCCGCTCCTGGCCGTACCCGGTGAACTTCTTCTCGTACATCGACATGCGCAAGTGCCCGGGCGCGGAGCGCCACGACGACTGGCGGCCCACCACCCACGTCTGGTCGGCGCGTGCCAACGGTGCCTGCTCGTGGTTCCAGCGGGACACGGACGGCCTGCACATGAACTCCATCTACGTCGACACCCCGGCGGCCCGCCGGACGATGGGCGGCTTTCAGGAGGCGCTGCGCCTGACGGTCCAGGAGGTCGCCCGGTCGGGCGGTTTCCGCCGGCCCGTCGCGCTGACGCCGCAGCGCCGGCCGGTACGGCCCACCCCGGTGGACGTGGCCGCGTCCGGGCGCCGCGGCTGAGTGGTCCGCCAGTGGAGCCTCACAGGCGGGCGGCCCGCCGCAGGAGCAGGGTCCGTTCCTGCGCGTTGCGGGTGAGTGCGGCCGCGCGTTCGAACTCGGCCCGGGCCTCGCGCGGCCGGCCGAGGCGCTCCAGCAGGTCGCCCCGTACGCTCGGCAGCAGGTGGTAGGCGTGCAGGGCCGGTTCCGCCGTGAGGGCGTCGACGAGCGGCAGGGCGGCCGCGGGTCCCTCGGCCATGGAGACCGCGACCGCCCGGTTGAGTTCCACCACGGGTGAGGGCGTCAGCTGGACCAGTCGCCCGTAGAGGGTGGCGATCCTCGCCCAGTCCGTGTCCTCGTAGCGGACGGCGGCCGCGTGGCAGCCGGCGATCGCGGCCTGGAGGGAGTACGGGCCGCTGCCGGCGCGGCTCATCGCCCGGGCGCCCCTGGCGATGAGCAGGCGGTTCCATCGGGCCCGGTTCTGGTCGGCCAGGAGCACCGGTGCGCCGTCGGGGCCGGTGCGGGTGGCGATGCGGGACGCCTGGAACTCCAGGAGCGCGGCGAGGCCGTGCACCTCGCCCTCCTCGGGCATCAGGGCCGCCAGGACGCGGGCCAGGCGCAGGGCGTCCTCACAGAGGGCGGGGCGGACCAGGTCGTCCCCCGCCGTCGCCGAGTAGCCCTCGTTGAAGACCAGGTAGATCACGTCCAGGACGGAGGACAGCCGCGCCTCGCGGTCGGCGCCGTAAGGGACTTCGAAGGGCACCGCAGCCTTGGCCAGAGTGCGTTTGGCGCGCACGATGCGCTGGGCGACCGTGCTCTCGGAGGCGAGGAAGGCGCGGGCGATCTCCTGGGTCGTCAGTCCGCCGACCAGGCGCAGGGTGAGCGCGATGCGGGCGTCGGTGGCGAGGACGGGGTGGCAGGCGGTGAAGACCAGGCGCAGCAGGTCGTCGTCGATGTCGTCGGCTTCGGCCGGATCCGGGGGCGGGGGTGCGTCCTCCAGGGTGCGGCCGACCTCGGCGAGCTTGCGCGCGTAGGTCTCCTTGCGGCGGACGAGGTCGATGGCCCGGTGCTTGGCGGTCGCCATGAGCCAGGCGCCCGGACGGTCCGGGACACCCGACTGAGGCCATTGCTCCAGTGCGGTGACGAGGGCGTCCTGGGCGATCTCCTCGGCGATGCCGACGTCCCGCACGATGCGGGTGACGCCGGCGATGATCCGCGCCGACTCGATCCTGAACACCGTTTCGACCGCCTGGGCCGCATCCACTGCCGTCACGGCCACCCATCAGAGCAGCCGTGACGAGGCGGGGCAAACGCGGCACGAGCCGTCGGGATCACATCTCCTGGATCTCGCGGACCTCGGCGCTGACGTTCCATTCCGGCGGGTGGATCTCCAGGAACCGCCGGGTCCACTCGATGGCCTCGGCCTTGTCCTTGCACTGGCTGAGGGAGTAGCCGCCGACGACCTCCTTGGTCTCGGTGAAGGGCCCGTCGGTGTAGCTGATCCTTCCGCCGGACCAGCTCAGGCGGGTGGCTTCGGAGGTGGGCAGCAGGCCCGCTGTGTCGAGCATGACCCCGGCCTTGGTGATCTCCTCCAGCAGGGCGCCCATGCGCTGCTCGAACTCCGGCGGGAACTCGTTGGGGGGAAGGTCGTTCTCGTTGATGCGGATCATCGTCAGGAAGCGCGGCATGGTGACTCCTCGGTCATGGGGGCGGGCTTCTCCCCGCCTCTCACCCTTGCGTCGAACGGGAGGCGCCCGGATCGACAGCTGCCGGGAAAAACTTTCGAGGATGTTCCGCCGGCGGCCGCCGGCACGGCGCCGGTCGGCACCTCGCGGTCCGGTCGGCAGTCGGCGGGCTGCGGCGGGAACCTGTCAGCGGCTGTCGCCGGTCCAGTCCCAGTGGCCGGGGTCGCCCGCCCGGCGGCGGTAGTGGGCCCGGCCGCCCGCTCCGTAGCGCCCTATCTCCGTGGGGAGGCGGGCCTCCTCGTCGAGCCGGGACCCGCTCCAGCCGGTGATGTCCAGGAGGAGCCCGTCGAGTGGGCCGCCGACCAGTTCGCCGTAGACGTGGCCGGGTCGCGGCCCCGGGTCGGGGTCCTCGTGGTCGGCGCCGTACACCCGGCGCCGGAGCATCCTGTCGTCCATGCTGATCAGCTTCACAGGCGGCACTGACAACGGCCCGGCGGTCGCCCGCCCGGACGGCGGCGATGATGGGGGCTGCGCTCCCGGCGGAGGAGCGCCCGAACGAGGAGCGACGCGCATGGCACGCGGGGTGCACCGGCCGCAGGAGGACGCGGAGTTCGACTTCGTGCTGTCGATGACGGCGGGACCCGTTCTCGCGTATTTCTGCGGCACCTGGCCCAAGGCGGTGGAGGCGTGCCGGGCGATGGACGCGGTCGTCGGCGAAATGGCCCGGGAGTACGGCACGCGGCTGACTGCCGTCCGCACCGACATGACGCGCTGTCCGGGGTCGACGAAGCGCTACGGCGTGACCGGTGCGCCGACCGTGGTGCTCATCGAGGGGGGTGAGGCGGTCGCGAGTCAGGCGGGGTCGATGGACCGCGAGGAGTTCCGCGCGTTCCTGGACGTACACCTCCCCTGAGGGCGGCTGCCCGCCGGGAGTCTCGGAGGACCGGGGCCGGGCCGGACTTCCTGTACAGTTGTTCAGAAAGTCGAGTCCCGCACGGTGCGAGAAGTGGAGACGGCCCGATGCAGACGGTCGCGCAGATCCTGATCGGCCTCGTGGCCGCACTGCACGCCTATTTCCTGGTCCTGGAGATGTTCCTGTGGCAGCGGCCGCCGGGGCGGGCGCTGCCAGGGTTCGACGCGGACACCGCACGGCTGACCGCGCCGCTCGCCGCCAATCAGGGCCTGTACAACGGCTTCCTCGCCGCCGGGCTGGTCTGGGGGCTGGTCGTCGACTCGCTCGCCACACAGGTCTTCTTCCTCGTCTGCGTGGTCGTGGCGGGGGTGTTCGGCGCCGTGACCGCCAACCGCCGGATCCTGCTCGCCCAAGCCGTCCCCGGCGCCCTCGCGCTCGGCGCCGCTCTGCTGGCCGCGTGAGTCCGCAGCCCGCCGGACGGGAGCAGGACCGCCCCGAGGACCCACGCACGGCCCGGACGAAGGCGCGGCTGCGCGAGAGCCTGCTGGCCGAGTGCGCGGGCCGGCCGCTCGCGGAGGTCAGCGTCTCGGCGGTGGTCCGCCGGGCCGGCGTCGGCCGGGCCACCTTCTACCTGCACTACGAGGACCTAGCCGCGCTCGCGGTCGACGCGTGCGCGGGCGTGGTCCACGCGGCGGTCGACGCCCTGCACGCCTGGCAGACCGGCCCCTCGCCGCTTCCCCCGGCCCGTCCCCCCGCCGCACTGGCCGTGTTCCTGACGGGTGCGGCCGAGCGGGCGCCGCTCTACCGCACCCTGCTCCTCCCGGGCGGCGGCGGACCCCTCGGCGACCGCTTGCACCGGGAGCTGCGCGCCCGCGCCCGCGCCGAGCGCGCGGCAGTGGGCGCCCCCCGGCCGGAGCTGGTCGCCTCGGCGGTCGCCGCGACCTTCACCGGGGTGCTCGCCGACTGGCTGCACGAGGAGATCCCGGTGGGCCCGTCCGTACTGGCGGACCACCTGTGGCCGCTGCTCCTGGCCCTGCACCGGGCCGGCCAGTAGGTCCCCGCCGAGCGGGCGGGACGCAGCGGACACGACCTGCGGGAGCGGGCGGCGCCGGCTCCCGCAGACGCGGCAGGCCCCGCCGGCGGACCGGCGGGGCCTGCTGCACGGCGCGTGGCGGCGGCTACCCGAGGGGGACCACGTTGTCGGCCTGGGGGCCCTTGGGGCCCTGGGTGACGGTGTAGTCGACCCGCGCGTTCTCCTCCAGCGACTTGAAGCCCGTGGTCTGGATGGCGGAGAAGTGCACGAACACATCAGGACCGCCGTCGTCCTGCTGGATGAAGCCGAACCCCTTCTCCGAGTTGAACCACTTCACGACACCTGTTGCCATCTTGCTGATCCTTCACAACGGTCCACTGCGGGCCGCACACGCGGCCGTCTCGATCCTGCCCGACGGTGCTCCACAGCACACGCCGAACGCGGCCAACCGGGGCGCGTCGCGCATGCGAACTTGCGGTCGACTTGTCCGCGATACGGGGGGCAGGCCCGCCGTACAGGCTCAGGCGGCCTCGTCGGCCGCCAGCGGCACCGCGGGCCGGGAAGGGGCGAGGGCCACCGGGGCACGGCGGGGCCGGGCGGCCACCCGGCAGCCCAGGCAGTCGGCGTGCCCGGCGCGGGCCGCGGTGTCCCGGACCCGCCAGTCCCAGTCGGCTTCGGAGCGGGGGCCGCTCGGCTTGCCCCATCCGGCAAGGTGCAGCAGCCAGGTGGCGACCCCGGCCAGGGCCACGACGGCGAGGCCGATCAGGATGCCGGGCGGCCAGGCCGCGCACAGCGCGGCGCCCGCGCCGGCGAAGCCCAGAAGGGCCAGTGTGGTTCCGGTCCAGCCGGCCACCGTGTGGCCGAGGTCGACGTGACCGTGCGCGCTCATGGTTCTCCCTGGTCGAAGGGGGCAGCAGTAGGCTCGGAGACAAGGGGATCCTTATTTCGCAAGGTAAGTATCTCACAAGCTAAGTAACTTAGATGCTAAGGAGTATCTGCGTGCAAGGCAAGCCCCGCCCCGCGGCCACACCCGCGGAGGCGCTTTCGCGCATGGACCAGTTCGTCGCCCTCGGCATCGTCGGCCAGCAGGAGGTGGCGCAGCGGCTGGGCCTCAACGTCACCGATCTGACCTGCCTCGGGCACATCCTGGGCGCCGGTGAGAACCCCCTCGCCGCCGGCGACCTGGCCGAACTGGTGGACCTGACCACCGGCGCCGTCACCGGCGTGCTCAACCGCCTGGAGAAGGCCGGCTATGCGCGGCGGCGCCCCGATCCGGCCGACCGGCGCCGGGTCCGGGTGGTGGCGGAGCCGGCCGCGGCAGCCCGGGTCTTCGCCGTCTACCAGCCCTTCTACGATCGGCTCGGCACGCTGTTCGCGGACTACACCCCCGACGAGATCGCCGTGATCGCCGACTGGTTCGAACGCGCCGCCGCCGAGGTCCGTGCCCACTGCGCCCAGGTCCGCTCCGGCGAACTGGACGCCCCGGAGGGCCTGCCCTCCGCTGGTACCATGGGCGGTTGACCAATCTCCTTCCCCTCTCCCCCACTCCCCCTCTCCCCTGCTTCCTTCTTCCCCCCTGCTTCGAAAGGTCCTGCATGAGGAACCCGTCAGCCCATGGGCGCTTCGGTGTGAAGGGCGGTGCCAAGGGCGGTTCGAAGACCGCCACCCCCCGGAACATCGGACCGCAGGGCGAGTTCGCGATGCCCGAGCCGAAGTCGCCGGCACTGGCGCCGGTGGAGTCGTTCGCCGAGCTCGACCTGCCCGCCGAGCTGATGGAGACCCTGGCCTCCCTGTCGGTGACGCAGCCGTTCCCGATCCAGGCCGCGACCCTTCCCAACGCCCTCGCCGGGCGGGACGTCCTCGGGCGGGGGCGCACCGGCTCGGGCAAGACGCTCGCCTTCGGGCTGGCCCTGCTCGCGCGCACGGCGGGGCAGCAGGCCGATCCGAAGCGGCCGCTGGCCCTGGTCCTCGTACCGACGCGCGAGCTGGCCCAGCAGGTGACCGAGGCGCTGCAGCCGTACGCGGCGGCCCTGCGGCTGCGGATGGCCACGGTGGTGGGCGGGCTGTCCATCGGCCGGCAGGTCAGCGCCCTGCGGACCGGTGCCGAGGTCGTCGTGGCCACCCCCGGGCGCCTCAGCGATCTGGTCGGACGGCGGGACGTGCACCTGGAGCGGGTGCGGATCACCGTCCTCGACGAGGCCGACCAGATGTGCGACATGGGATTCATGCCCCAGGTCACGGAGATCCTGGACCAGGTCCACCACGCGGGCCAGCGGATGCTCTTCTCGGCGACCCTGGACCGCAATGTCGACCAGCTGGTCCGCCGGTACCTGAAGGACCCGGTCTCCTCGTCCGTCGACCCGCAGGCGGGCGCGGTGACGACGATGGACCACCACGTCCTGCACATCCACGCGGCCGACAAGATCTCCGCGGCGACCGAGATCGCGGCCCGCGACAACCGCGTGCTGATGTTCCTGGACACCAAGCACGGGGTCGACCAGTTCGTGAAGCACCTGCGCGCGATGGGCGTGCGGGCGGAGGGCCTGCACAGCGGCAAGTCGCAGCCGCAGCGCACCCGCACCCTGGCCCAGTTCAAGGCCGGGGCCGTCACCGTGCTGGTCGCGACGAACGTCGCGGCACGCGGCATCCACATCGACGACCTCGACCTGGTCGTCAACGTCGACCCGCCGGCCGACCACAAGGACTACCTGCACCGCGGTGGCCGTACGGCCCGGGCCGGCGAGTCGGGCCGGGTCGTCACCCTCGTCACGCCGAACCAGCGGCGGGACATGGTCCGGCTGCTGTCCGACGCCCGGATCCGGCCGACGATCACGCAGGTGCGGTCCGGCGAGGCGGCGCTCAGCAGGATCACCGGGGCGAAGGCCCCGTCCGGTGTGCCGCTGTCCGGGGCCTCGCCCACCGACGCCAAGGGCAGGCCGTCGGGGACGGAGCTCGGCTTCCGCGGCATCGGCACCCGCCCCGGCCGGCCCGGGCGCGGCAAGGAGTCCCGCAAGACGCTGGAGGCCCGTCAGCAGGCCGAAGCCCGCCGGGCCGCCCGGGTCCGCCGCGGCATCTGATGCCCTGCGGGGGACCGCCCGGCTCGCCGGCCGGTCCCCCGCACCCGGGTCATTCGCGTTCGAAGACGTGCGAACGGCCGACGACCTCGAAGCCGCGGCGCCCGTACCAGTGCCGCGGCCAGTCCGTCGCGTCGGCGGTCAGGAAGCGGGTGCCGCAGCCCGCCTCCGCGGCCAGGCGCAGTGCGGTCGCCAGCACGGCGTCGGCGTGGCCGCGGCCGAAGTGGGCCTGCGAGGTCATCAAATCCTCGATCTGGGCCGTTCCCGCCGCCGGGTCGAGATAGAGGTCGGCCCAGGAGGCGACCTCTCCGTCCGCCGCGCGCGAACCGATGAAGCGGACGTCGTCGGCGCCGCGGAGGCGGGACTCGCGGCGGTCGACGAGCTGGCGCACGACCTCGTCGTCGACGTCGGGGAGGATGCCGCGCCAACGGGTCGTCAGCGGGCCGCGCAGAGCGTCGAGGGAAACCTCCTCGGCACTCGCGCGGTCCGGCACCGGACCGGTGTGGACCATCACCAGGTAGCCGGAGTGGGTGTAGCCGGCCCGGACCATGGGCCCGACGCACGCCCGCGCGGTGTCCTCGTCGAGTACGCAGACCAGCCGGTGCGGCAGGTGACCGAGGGCGTCCTCCGCGAGGGCGGGTAGCGCCTCGGCGTCGACGGCTCCGTCGATCACCACCTGGTTGTTCGCGCGGGACTGCGGGAACAGGTCGTCGAAGGCGGCGAACCCTCCGGGCAGCGCGACGGTACGGGTCGCCTGGCGGCGGGCGAAGGCCGCCATGAAGCGGTTGATGCGCGAGAGGTGCGGACCGGTCATCGGGGCAGCCCCAGCCCGCCGGTCCCGGGGGTCACGCGGATGCGCGGGTCGACGGCTCGCCGGCGCAGGCGTTCGGCGGCGGCATAGCGGACGCGGCCCGTACGGGCGCCGGCGGCCAGCAGCTCCAGAGCCTCGCACGAGGCGAGCAGCCGGACCGCGGTGCGCTGGCACCAGTCCGACGCGCCGGCCAGCTCGGCGGCGGACCACGGCTCGCCGCGGGTCACGGCCTTGAGCAGGCTCCACTCGCGCAGCCGCCGCTCGGGGAAGGCCCGGCCGGCGAGGACGCCGGAGATCGCCCCCGCCCAGGCGGTGAAGCCGTCGTCGGTGAGCAGGCCGGCCGCCCGGCGGTCGAGATGGGTGACGACGGCGCTCTCGGCCATCACCCGGTCGGGGTCGCGCAGGACGGCGGCGACGGTGTCGGCCTCGGCCTCGGCATGTGCGCCGGGCGTCGCGGCCAGGGCTTCGAGGTGGCGGGCGTAGCGCCAGTGCTCGGGGGGCGTGCGGGCGCCGGAGGGGCTCATCGGGTGCCGCCCGCGACCGACCCGGCCCGGTCTCCGGGCACCGGTGTGACCGTCCTCGTCGGTATGCCGCCGGCGGGCCGCCGCTGCTTCTTGCCTGTCCGCATGGCACCCATTTCACACGACCGCCGGGGCGTACCCGTGGTCAGGGTGCCGTCCGGGCGCACCGGGGGCGGCGGCCTCGGCCCGGACGGATCGGTCAGGTCGCAGCCGGCACCCTCCGGTCAGGGGGCGCGGAGGAGCGCCGGACCCTGCCGGGCAGGCGGGGGGCTGCGGACACGGCCTATACCCCCTGGGGCAGCGGCGCCCCCGTCTCCAGCAGGGTCTTCAGGCTCGACGCGAGCATCGGCCAGGCCTGCCCGCACAGGCCGATCAGGGCGCCGCCCGGCTGGAAGCCCTCGTGGCGGATCGTGAGGCGGGCGAGGGTGTCGCCGACGGGCTCGATCTCGTACGTCACCTTCGTGCGGGGCTCCTGCGCGAGCCGGGCCCGGAGTTCCTCGTCGATCCCGGCCGCAGCCGCCCATTGCGGGCTGAAGGTGTGCCAGGTGTAGGACAGCAGGCGGTCGGGCACGCAGCCGAGGACCAGCTGGCCGGGGTCACTGGTGCGGGCGCCGCGCTCGACCCAGTCCATCGCCGAGCCCACCGCCCAGTCGGTCTCGAAGCTCAGCCCCCAGTAGCGGCGGGTGAGGGCGGGGTCGGTGAGGGCCTGCCAGACGCGGGACGGATCGGCCTGGATGTACAGGGTGTAGGTGATCGCGCTGTCGCTCATGGCCCCATGCTGCGGGACCGCGCACGGCGGACGCCGGATTTCGCGGCCCGGCCCCCGCGACGGCCGCGGCCGCGGGCCGGGGCGGGTCGGCCCCGGCCGTCACCAGCGCACGCCCTCCTCGGGGAGTTCCGCCAGCGGGGTGCGGGCGGCGGCGGGCAGGTGGAACCGGGCGCGGGCGGCCAGGACGGCAGCCAGCTCGGCCTCGCCGGCCGGGCCCCAGTCGCTCAGTTCGCGGACCTGTTCGGGGGTGGCGAGCAGGCGGGCGTACGCCGGGTCCGCGGCCGGCGGGAGGCCGGTGAGGCGGGCCGCGACGCGGGCGTGGGCGCCCTCCTCGCCGGAGCGGTGGCCGAGCGGCACCGGTCCCGCGCAGAGCGCGGCGGCCGGGGGCGGCAGGTGGACGGCGCCGGTGGCCCGGGCGATCAGGAGCAGGACCCGGCCGTCGGGTGCGAACAGCCAGCCGGACACGTCCCGTACGGGCAGCTGCGCGGGGACCGGGCCGTCGTGCCAGGCGCCCCGCTGCGGGACCCGGCGGGTGCGGAGCACGCCGAGCCGGTCGAGGGCGGTCGGTGCGGTGGGGCGGCCGTCCTCCAGGAAGGCGGCGCCGGAGCCGTTGATACGGGCCCGCAGGGCGGACAGGGCGCGGCGGGCGTCGCCCGGGTCCATCAGGGCGGGCAGGTCGGCCGGCTCGGCGAAGTGGATGCCGGTGATCTCCTGCGCCGGGAGGCGGACGCCGTCGATGCGCTCCGGTGTCCAGGTCCCGCCGTCGTAGACGTGCAGGACCTCCCCCGGGAACCGCATCGCCGGGGGGAATCCCGGGGTGTCGGCGGGAATCCAGTCCACGGCCAGGCCGCGCGGGTAGTGGCCGTCGACGCCGAGTTCCTCGCGCAGTTCCCGGGCGGCCGCGGCGGACGGCGCCTCGCCCGCGTCGACCGCCCCGCCGGGGAGCATCCGCTCGGCGCGGTAGTCGACGCTCTGGACGAGGATGCGGCCGTCGGTGTCCGTCACCAGGACGACGGCTGCGGTCCAGACGGCGGCCCGCGAGGCTCCGTACTCCTCCGGAGTCATCCAGGTCCCGGTACCGGGGTCAACGGCGCATTCGGGGGCGTCGGTCGCACTGTCGTCGGTCGCGCTGTCGTCGGTCAGCTGCGGCATCGGGACTCCGTTCACCGGGGTGGACCCGTGCGGGCCCGTGGGCCCGTGTCCGGCCCGCCGTCTGTGCAACAGCGGGCGGGGGCCACGGGTTACGGCGCGCGGTGCGGTCCCGCGGCGGCAGCGCACTCCGCCGTCCCCCACCTCCTTATTACTCGGTTACATCACCGTTGCTACCGTGCGGGAGCGGGCTGGCGGCATGAACACCGCCGGTCCGACCAACTTCAGAGCGGGAACGGCAGTGGCGGGGACAGCGGTGGGAACAGGGGCCGGGGCAGGGGCCGGTGCGCAGGCGACGGCGGAGCGGCGCAGCGGCGGCGGATCCGGCCGGCTGGCCGGGGTGGACGCCGTGCGCGGCATCGCCGTCCTCGGCATGTTCGCCGTGCACGTCGGACCCAGCCCGCAGCCCGAGGGTGCCGGCTATCTGCTCGTCGCGGCGGACGGGCGTGCCCCTGCCCTCTTCACCCTGCTCGCAGGTTTCTCCCTGGTCCTCGCGCAGCGCGGCACGGACCCGGCGCGGCGTCCCGAGGGCTGGGCGTCGCGGTGGCGTCCGCTGCTGATCCGCAGCGCCGTCCTGGCCGTACTGGGTCTGTACCTGGCGTCGTTGTGGCCCGGCTTCCTGGTCATCCTCGCCTTCTTCGCCGTGTACTTCCTGGCTGCCGAGCCCTTCACCCGGCTCTCCACACCGGTGCTGACCGCCGTGGCCGGCGCGTCGGTGGTGGTGGGGCCGCTGCTGTCGTTCCTGCTGGGCCCGTTGTTCGGGTACGGGTCGTCGGGGCGCGGCCTGGTCCCCGAGGCCGCCGATCTGACCAGCTGGCCGGGGCTGGCGGCGGTGGTGTGCGAGCTGCTGCTGACCGGGGCGTACCCGCTGGCCACCTACTTCCCGTACGTCCTGGCCGGGATGGCCCTGGCTCGTCTGTGCGACGTGCGCGAGTGGGCGACGGCCCTGTGGATGACGGTCTGGGGCGCGGTGGCCGCCGTGGCCGGGTACGGCTCCGCGTGGCTGGCGGGGCACGCGTTCGGGACCCGGCAGCGGCTGCTGGAGGCGATAGCGGTGCACCACCCGGAGGCCCTGGCCGCCTCCGACCCGGTACGGGAAGTGCTCGGCAGCCAGTTCGGGGCCGTGCCCAGCACCTCGTGGGACTGGCTGCTGCTCGCGGACCCCTACAGCCAGACCCCGCTGGAGACCCTGGGCAACGCGGGCGTGGGGTGCGCCCTCATCGGCCTGTGCGCCCTGGTCGCGCGGCACGCGGTGGGCGCCCGGCTGCTGCGGCCGCTGACGGTGCTGGGCGCGATGGCGCTGAGCGCGTACGTCGTCCACGCGTTGGTGCTGGCCGGACCGGCGCACGGCGCCGCGTCCTGGTCGGCGTGGATCGGCTTCAGCGGCGCGGCGCTGGTGCTGACCTGGGCGTGGCAGTGGGTGTGGGACGACAGCCCGCTGCGTCGCGGCCCCGTCGAGCACGCCCTGCGGCTGGCCACGCGGGTGGGCGCCCGGGCATAGCGCCCCGGCACCGCCCTGGACACGGCCGGCGACGGCCCGGGACAGCGGGGATCCCGAGCCCCCCACCCCCGTGGGGGGGCTCCGATCCGGACGGGACCTCCCGTGCCTCTCCGGGTGGCGGAGCACCCTGCGAGAACGGTCCCCACGCTAGGGCCGGGCGGCGGGCCGCCCCCATGGCCGCAGACGTCAGCAAGGGGACCGAACGCGCCACGGGGGGACCCTTCACGCCGTATGGGGGGCATCGGTCCCCGAACCCGGCGCAGGACTGGCGTTCCCCGCCGGTCTATGCTCAGCCCCCGTGGCCTCGCACACGCACCAGGGGACGACGTCCTCCGCTCTCACCCGTCTGAACGCCCATGCCGCACACCTGTTGGGGATACCCCCGGACGGTTACGCGCACCTGTTGGGGATGGCGCCCGAGCACCTCAACGACGACCTGTGCCGGCCGCCGGCCATGACGAGCATCCGCATTGCCGAACTGGCGACCGTCCACGCCCCCTGGAGCGAGGTGTCCCTGCTGCTGACGCAGCAGTCGGCGGTGGGGAGCCTCGGGGTCTGGGACTACTTGATCACCTCTGCTCCGACTCCACTCGAAGGGATCCGGGACGCCGGGACCTACCTCGCCGCCGTCGTCGACACCAGCACGGACGACCTGCGGATCACCGAGGACGGGGACCGGGTCACGCTCAGCCATCTCAACCGGGGCGATCTGGCCCACGAGGCGGCCTGCGCCGTCCGGGCCTGCGCGCTCGGCCTGTACCTGCGGCGCCTGAGCGAGGCGGCACAGCGGCGCCTCGTTCCCCTCCGCGTGTCCCTCGCCGCCGAGGCCCCCCGGCGGCACGACGCGCTGATCGAGCTGTTCGGCACGCGTGACATCGAGTTCGGGGCCGCGGTCAGCACACTCACCTTCCTCACCCGCGACCTGACCGCCCCGACGCCGCACGCGCAGCCGGGGCTGTCGGCGGTGCTGCGGCGGCACGCCGACCAGACCCTCGCCACCGCGGTCCCGCTGCGCGACTGGCTGGACCTGTTCCGCGGCGCCCTGGCCTCCGTACACGACGAGGCCGGCGTACCGGCCCTCGCCTCGGTGGCACGGCGCTTGGCCGTCAGCCCGCGGACCCTCCAGCGCCGGCTCGACGAGCACGGCACCACCTGGAGCACCGAGGTCGAGACGGTACGCCGGGACCGCGTCTCACGGCTGCTGCACTCCACGGATCTGAGCATCGAGGCGATCGCGGCCCGCAGCGGGTACGCCGACGCCCGGGCCCTGCGCCGCGCCGTGCAGCGCTGGTACGGCACCACGCCCGCCGCTCTGCGCCGCTCCCCCGACCGGAGCGGCGTCGCGAGCCCTGCATGACGGCGGGGTGCTCGTTCGATCAAGACGGGACCTAGCGGTTCAGGCGGCGCGTCCAGTCCTCGGGGACCCGGTCGGCCGGGCCCGGGGCGGGTTGGTCCGCGGGGTGGTCGCCCGGCGGGGCCAGCCGGGGCCCGGACTCGTACATCTCGTTGCCGTCGTAGTCCCAGAACCACTGCTCGCCGGGTTCGAAGCTCTGCACCAGCGGGTGTCCGGTGGCCCTCCAGTGGGCGGTGGCGTGCTGTGCGGGCGAGGAGTCGCAGCAGCCGATGTGGCCGCACTGGGCGCAGCGGCGCAGGTGGAACCACCAGCCGCCCACCGCGTCGCAGTCGGCGCAGCCGGTCCCGGTCGGCGGGACGCTCGGGTCGATTCCCTCGATGTCGCTCATGCCGGCTCCTCGGCCATGTCGGTGCCGGGCGCCGTCCCGGCGTCGTGGTTCTCCGGTGCGGCGGTCAGCGGCAGCAGCACCTGGAAGCGGGTGTCGCCGGGGGCGGACTCCACCTGGAGGCTGCCGTGGTGCTTGTTGACGACGATCCTCCAGGAGATGTCCAGTCCGAGGCCGGTGCCCTCGCCGACCGGTTTGGTGGTGAAGAACGGGTCGAAGATGCGGCTGCGGATGTCGGCGGGGATGCCGGGCCCGGTGTCGCGGAACTCCACCAGCAGGCGCTCCCCCTCGCGTGCCGTGTGCACCGTCAGGGTGCCGTCGCCGCCGGTGCTCGCGATGGCGAAGACGGCGTTGTCGATGAGGTTGGTCCACACCTGGTTGAGCTCGGCCGGGTAGGCGGGCACCTCCGGCAGGGAGCGGTCGTAGTCCTTGACCACCCGCACCCGTGGGCCGATCTTTCCGGACAGCATCAGCAGGGTGCTGTCGAGGAGTTCGTGGACGTCGACCACGCGGTGCGGGGCCCGGTCGAGCTGGGAGTACTGCTTGGCGGCGTCGACGAGGTGGGAGATGCGGGTGGTGGAGTCGTCGATCTCGTCCATCAACAGTTCGGTCTCGACGGTGTAGTTGAGCCAGCCGATGGCTCCGGGGAGGATGTCCCCGGCGACGGCCGCGGCGACCTGGTCCAGCCACTGCACGTCGAGTCCGGCCTGGACGAAGGTCGGTGCGATCCGCCAGCCCTCGGGGATGCCGTGGTCGTCGAGCCAGTCGGCGAGTTCGTCCTCGCGGTCGGCCGCCTCCAGCGGGCTGAGCGCCGTGGCCTTCGCGACGCGTTCCACCGTGCGTTCCTGGACCTCGATGAGGTCGGCGATCGCCTCGCGGGAATAGTCGCCCCGGGCGATGACGGCCAGCTTGTGCCGCATCCTGCCGACGCGTTCGCGCAGGGTCGCGGTGGCCCGGACGGCTGCCGCGGCCGGGTTGTTGAGCTCGTGGGTGAGGCCGGCGGAGAGCGATCCCAGGGCCAGTAGGCGCTCGCGCTGCCCGATGGCCCGCTGGGTGTTCTTCGCGCCGAAGAAGAGGCCCTCCAGCAGGTGCGCGGCCATGGGGAACCACTGCTGCATGAAGTCCGAGAAGGCCCGCGCGGGCAGCACGAAGAAGCGGGTGGGCTCGGTGACCCGCATGGAGTTGGTGTACGTCTGGGGCACCCGGTCACCGAGGTAGGCCTGCATCGCGCCGGCGTACACCCCGCGCTGGGAGGTGCGGCTCACCTCGATGTCGTCTCCGCCGACCCGGCGGGACAGGACGACGGTGCCCTCGATCATCACGTAGAAGCAGGACGCCGGGTCGCCCTCGGTGTAGACGGGGCCCGCGTCGAAGCGTTCGACCCGGCCCTCGGCGCACAGCTGCCCGAGCTGCTGCGGGGTGAGCTTCTCGAACAGGAACAGCGAGGCGATCTCCTGCGGGTCGCAGTGCGCGTACGTTCCGCTCATGACTGCTCCAGGTAGCGGTGGACGAGCATCACGGCCATGGCTCCCTCGCCGACCGCGGAGGCGACGCGCTTCGCCGACTGGGCGCGTGCGTCGCCCGCGACGAACACGCCGGGGACGTTGGTCTCCAGGTGGTAGGGCGGCCGGTCCAGCGGCCACTCGGCGGGCGGCCGGCCGTCCGGGGTGAGGTCGGGGCCGGCCAGGATGAATCCGCGTTCGTCGCGCAGCACCGTGCCGTCCAGCCAGTCGGTCAGCGGGGCCGCGCCGATGAAGACGAACATCCACTGCGCGTCGACGCGTTCGACCGCCCCGGTGTCGACGTCCCGCAGGTCCAGGCGCTCCAGGTGCTCCTCGCCGTGCGCCGACTCCACGACGGTGCGGGTGCGCACCGAGATGTTCGGCGCCTCCTCGATCTGCTGGATGAGGTAGTACGACATCGAAGCGGTCAGGGACTCGCCGCGTACCAGCAGTGTCACCGACTTGGCGCCGCGGGAGAGGTACATGGCGGCCTGCCCGGCCGAGTTGGCGCCGCCCACGATGTAGACGTCGTGGCCCTGGCAGGAGGCGGCCTCCGTGAGCGAGGAGCCGTAGTACACGCCGCGGCCGGTCAGGTCGTCGCAGCCGGGTGCCAGGAGCTGGCGGTAGGAGACACCCGTCGCCAGGATCACGCTGTGCGCGGCGACGGAGGAGCCGTCGGAGAAGCGGACGAGCCGCGCGGGTCCGTGGGCCTCCAGTCCCGTGACCTCGCGCGCGGTGAGGATCTCGGCGCCGAACCGGCCGGCCTGGCGGCGGGCGCGTTCGGTGAGCTGGGCCCCCGACACGCCGTCGGGGAAGCCGAGGTAGTTCTCGATGCGGGAGCTCTGCCCGGCCTGTCCGCCGGTCGCCGACCGCTCGACCAGGACGGTCCGCAGCCCCTCGGAGGCCCCGTACACGGCTGCGCCCAGCCCGGCCGGTCCCCCGCCGATCACGACGAGGTCGTAGAAGTCGGCGGCCGGCGTCGTCGCGAGCCCGACGTGCGCGGCGAGGTCGGCCGGCTCGGGCTCGATCAGCACGGTGCACTGGGGGGTCACGACCAGCGGCAGCCGCTGCCCGTCGGCGCCGGCCGCCTCCAGCAGCCGCCGTCCCTCGGGCTCGTCGGAGGAGTACCAGCGGTAGGGCACCTGGTTGCGGGCCAGGAACTCCCGCACCTGCGAGGAGCGCGCAGACCAGCGGTGCCCGACGACCTTGGTGGCGGGGACGGGGCGGTAGTCACTGGAGCGCCAGGCCGCGAGCAGGTCGTCGACGACCGGGTAGAGCTTCTCCTCGGGCGGGTCCCAGGGCTTGAGCAGGTAGTGGTCGAGGTCGACGACGTTGATCGCGTCGATGGCCGCGCCGGTGTCGGCGTAGGCGGTCAGCAGCACGCGTCGCGCGCCCGGGTACACGTGGAGGGCCTGTTCGAGGAACTCGATGCCGTTCATCTGCGGCATCCGGTAGTCGGCGAGGATGACGGCCACGAGGTCGCCCCGGAGCTTCAGCTCGCGCAGTGCCTCCAGTGCGGACTCGCCGGACTCGGCGCGCACGATCCGGTACCCGGCCCCGTAGTGGCGCCGCAGGTCGCGGGCGACGGCGCGGGAGACTCCGGGATCGTCGTCCACGGTCAGGATGACGGTCCGAGCTGGTTCGGCGGCCTGTGCCATACGTCTCCCGCGACGGCCCGGTCCGGTCCGGCGGGCGGCGGCGAGCCGTCCGCGCCGGTTCCCGCCCATCGTATGTTCGATCGTCCGCTTCCGCTCCGGGTCGCCGCGGGGGGTGCGCTGCGGGTCGCCGCGGAGGGTGCGCTGCCCGGTGCACGCCGAGCGCCTGCGGGGAGCGCGCGGCCTCGCTCGATCCGAAAGCAAGACCGCCCGTCACCCGACCGTGTGATCGGCAGGCCCGCACGGCGGCGGTGCGGCAGGGTGGGCGGATGCAGCTGCGCCGGGTTCTGCCCCTGACACTTGCCGCTCTCGTGCTGGCCTCCGGGTGCGTGACGGTGCATCCCGTCCCCGCACCGCAGGCACGGCACCCGGCGCAGGCGCCCGCGCCCGCCGGGACGTACGGGCGACCACCGGAAGCGCCCGAGGCGGCGGGGCCGTTGGTGGACCTGCCCGCTTCGCGAGGCGCTTCCGCCGCCGCAGCGGATCCGGCCGGGGCCGGCCCCGTCCCGGCGCCGGCGCCCCGCCGGCCGGCTGCCCGCGGACCGGCGCACCGGCCTGTCCCGCCGCGCGGGCTCAGGGCCCCCCGGACGGTGAAACGGGCGCAGCCGGCGAGGACCGTACCCCGGGCCGGGGCCCGCCGGCAGGCCGCGCTGCCGGGGATTTCCCGCCCCGCCCCCGGGCGTTCGTACGACATGGCGCCCCTGTGCGCGGCGGCCCGGGGCACGGTGTCCCCGGCCATCGTGGCCCTCTGCCGCTGAATTGGGTGGATCCGCCCGCTCCCGGATACCTACAGTGACGGCTGAACCCCGTCGTCGAGCCGGAGCGGACCATGCGCACCCACTATCCCCGTACGCCCCATCTGCCCTGGTCGCCCGGGGCAACGGCGGACGATGTGCGGGCCCTCGGACTGGCCGGGCTGGCCGGACGCGAGGTCGTGGTCACCGAGAAGCTCGACGGGGAGAACACCACCCTGTACGCGGACGGTCTGCACGCCCGCTCGCTCGACTCCGGGCACCACCCCTCCCGGGCCTGGGTGAAGGGCCTGCAGGGGCGCATCGGTGCCGGGATCCCGGCCGGGTGGCGGGTGTGCGGGGAGAACCTCTACGCCCGCCACTCCATCCCGTACGAGGACCTGGACAGCTGGTTCTACGGGTTCTCGGTGTGGGACGGCGAGCAGTGCCTCGACTGGGACCGGACCGTGCGGTTCCTGCGGGATCTGGGGGTGCCCGCGCCGCGGGTGCTGTGGCGCGGCACCTTCGACGAGCGCGCGCTGCGCCGGCTGAAGCCCGACACCTCCCGGCTGGAGGGCTACGTCGTGCGTACGGCCGCCGGCTTCGCCCGTGCGGACTTCGGCCGATGCGTGGCCAAGTGGGTGCGCAGCGGCCACGTGCAGACCGACACGCACTGGATGTACGCGGAGATCGTGCCCAACGGACTCGGTCCGGCGGCCCCGTTGTGGGCGGTGCGCTCGGGGGCGGAGCCCGATGCCGCTGCCCTGTCCGCCGCCGTGGGCGCGGTCGCCCCCGCAGGTCCGGCAGCCGACGCGGAGGCGGTCGGGGACGCGGAGGGGGCCTCGGACGCGGAGGTGGTCGCCGAGGTCGCCGCACGGATCGACGCGGCGGGGCGGACCGGCGACGACCGGCTGGCGGGGGTGCTCGCCGCCGTGCTGCGCCGCACACCGCGTGCCCGGGCCGCCGCGCGGCTCGCGGCGGGGCCGGCCGGTATGGGCCTCGCCCGGCGGGTCGGCGACCTGCTCGGTCTGTACCCGTACCTCCAGCGGCCGTTCCCCGACGCCGACCGGCGCGCCGGGCTCGTGCGGATGGCCGCCGCGGCCGATCTCGGGGTGCTGCACGCGCTCGCCGGGGCGCTGGCCCGGGGGCCGCAGGAGCGCGAGTACGTCGAGTGGTCCGCGCTGTGGGCCGAGGAGGCGGGGCTCCTCTGCGGGCCCGACCCGCTGGAGGCCCTGCGCGCCGCGCTGCGGGAGCCCCTCGCCGGGCTGGACGCGGACGCGGCCGACCGCTGCTGGGCGGAGGCCCGGCGGGCCTTCGCGCACGGCCGGATCTCCGGCAGTTCGGTCGAGGAGGCGGTGGCAGCCACCTGGCAATGGCGCGACGGCTCGTTCCCCCGGCTGGTGCAGCTGTGCGGACCCTCGGGCAGCGGGAAGAGCACCTTCGGCCGGGGGCTGCCCGGCGTGGACACGTACATCGGGCTCGACGACCTGCGTGCCGCCCGCGGCGCGCGTGCGGACCAGCGGGCCAACGCGGCGGTCCTCGGCGAGGGCCTGGAGCGGCTCGACGCCGCCCTGGCCCGCGGTGGGACGGTGGTGTGGGACGCCACCTCGCTGACCGACCAGCAGCGCGGGCGGGCCGGTTCGGTGGCGCGCCGCCGCGACGCGCTGGTCACGCACGCCGTGGTGCTCGTCGAGGAGGCGGAGCTGGTGCGCCGCAACGGCGTGCGCGCGCACCCGGTTCCGCCGCAGGTGCTGACCTCGCAGCTGCACCGGTTCGACCCGCCGTACGCGGGCGCGGCGCACCGTACGTGGTACGTCGGCGCGGGCGGACACGTGCAGGACACGGCCTGCACCCTCGGGCCCGGTCCGGTGGCGGCAGGCGGAGGAGGCGGCGATGCGCACCAGTGAGCAGCTCTACCACCAGGTCCGGTGGGACCCGCGGTTCGATCCGGCCCGGTTCGTCCTCGGCCTGCTCCAGCGCGGGGCGGCTCCCAAGCGGGTTCCGCTGCCCTCCTTCGTGCCCGGCGGGGACATCCCCTGGCACCGGGTGCTGTTCGTCGAGGCCGACGGGGAGCTGGTGTGGGACCGGGCCACCGGCGTGGACCGGATCGATGCGACGACGGCGGGCCGGGTCCGCCGTGCGCGCCTGCTGCGCGCCCCCTTCTTCACCGCGCGTACCCCGTACGCATGGGATCCGGCGGGCGGTGGCGCCTGGCGTCCCGCGCCGGCCGGCCCGCGGGACGCGGCCGCGGCGCCGTCGTCGGTGCGGCTGCTGACGTGGAACACGCTCTGGGACCGCTACGACGCCCCGCGCATCGCCACGGCCCGGCGCAGGCCGCTTCTGCTGGACGACCTGGCCGTCGCGGACGCCGACGTCATCGCGCTCCAGGAGGTCGAGCCCGAGCTGCTCGAGATGCTGCTGGCGGCGCCGTGGGTGCGGGCCGGGTACAGCCTGGGCGCGGATCCCGCCGGCCGGGACGTCGCCGAGTACGGGCTGCTGGTGCTGAGCCGGCTCCCGGTGCGGGAGGCGGGCCTGCACGTGTTCCGCGCGCACAAGGCGGTCACCGCCGTCACGGTGGACACCGCGGCCGGGCCGCTGGTCGTTGCCGCAACCCACCTGACCAGCGACCACACCGAGAACGGGCACCAGCGGCGGGAGGCGGAGCTGGCCCGGCTCGCGGAGGGGCTCGGCGGCGTCGAGGCCGCGGTGGCCCTGCTGGGCGACTTCAACGACGGCCGGCACGGCGCCGAGGGGCCCGCGACCGCGCTCGGCATGCGGGACGCCTGGTGCGAGGTGCACGGCGCGGCGGACGCCACGCCGACCTTCGACCCGGGGGCCAATCCGCTGGCGGCGGTGGGCTCCCTGACGGGGCGCGCCGCGCGGCTGGACCGCATCCTGCTGGGCTCCGCCCCGGCCCGGGTCACGCGGGCGGCCCTGCGCGGCGACTCCCCCGCCCCCGGCGGGCTGTTCGTCTCCGACCACTACGGGGTGGAGGCGACGGTGGAGTTCGGGCAGGACGGCTCCGGCCCGGCCCGGCTCGACGCGGAGGCGACGGTACGGACGGCGGTGGCATGGCTGCCGCCCCGACTGCCCGACGGGGTGCGGGAGCTGCGCCGCGCGCACGACCCGGCGCACGGGCGCTGGCCCGCTCATGTGAACCTGCTCTTCGGGTTCGTGCCGGAGTCCGCCTTCACCGAGGCCGTCCCGCTACTGGCCCGGGCGGCCGCCGCGAACGCGCCGTTCGAGGTCCGGCTGGAGGGCGTGCACAGTTTCGGGCAGCGTGAGGAGGCCACGCTCTGGCTGGACCCGGCAGCGGCCGGTGAGGCGCCGTGGCAGGAGCTGCGGCGGGCGCTGGCGGAGCGGTTCCCCGGATGCCGGAGCCGCACCGGCACGTCCGGGGGGTACACCCCGCACCTGACGCTGGGGCGCAGCGCCGACCCCCTGCGGGCGGTCCGGGATTTCGAGGCGCGCCTGGGTGGGCCGGTGTCCGCGCGGGTCGGGGAGCTGGCCGTGCTCTCGCGGCGCGGGGACGGGCCGATGCGGGTGCGGGCGACGGTGGCGCTGGGCACGGGTGAGGTGCGCTGGGCGCCCGAGCCGCTGCCCGGGCCCGGTACCGGGCACGAAAGCGGTCACGCCGAGTCGGTCGCCGCGCGCATCGGCGCGGCGCTGCCGGGCGCGCGCGTGCACGTGGCCGGCTCCCGCCGGATGGGCTGCGCACTGCCGGACGCCGATCTGGACCTGGTGGCGGCGGTTCCGGGGGCGGCGGACGTCGACGGCGTGCGCGCACGGGTGGCGGCCGCACTGCCGCAGGCCCGGGGGCTGCGCGAGGTGGAGGGGGCCCGGGTGCCGGGGCTGCGCCTGCAGGTCGGGACGCTGTCCGTGGACCTGGTGGTGGTCTTCACCGGCGCGCTGGATCCGGCGCGGGCGGTGGCGCGGCGCGCGGAGCTGGGCGAGGCCGCCGCCGTGGCGCTGAGCGCGGTGAGCGACGCGGACGCCGTACGGGAGGCCGTGGGGGCGGAGCACGCCGCGTTCGCCGGGCTCGCGCGGCGGGTGAAGGCGTGGGCGCGGGCCCGGGGGCTGGACTCGGCGCCCTTCGGGGGCCTGCCGGGCCTGGCCTGGTCGGTCCTCGCGGCACGCACCGTACAGGAGGCCGGGGCGCTGCCGCCCGACGCCCTGGTGCGCGAGTTCTTCGCGCGGTGGGCCGCCTGGGACTGGCGCGAGCCGGTCACGGCGGCGGGTTCGCAAGCTGCTGCGGGGCCGGATGCCGTCACGGTCCTCACCCCGTCGGAGCCGGTGCGCAGCTGCACCACCCAGGTGACACCGGGGCTGCGGGACCTCCTCGTCCAGGAGCTGTACGGGGCGTGGGAGCTGCTGGAGTCGGGGGTCGGGGCGGAGGCCCTGGCCGCGGCCGCGCCGGCACCCCACCGCCGGCACGCGGCCTGGGCGGTGGTGACCGTACGGGCCGCCGAGCAGGAGTTCGAGGAGGTGCGGGGCCGGGTGCGCGGACGGCTGCGGGCGCTGCTCGGCGCGCTGGAGGAGGCCGGCGTGACCGGGGTGCACGCCTGGCCGCGGCCGTTCGAGTCCGGGCCGGGCCTCGCCCGGTACGCGATCGGTCTCGGTGCCGCGCCGCCGGACGCGGCGCGGCTGGCCGGGGCCACCGAGCAGTGGCGGGCCGGCCTGCGGGGCGTCGAGGTGACCTGGGCGGCGGGCGGTGAAGTGCCGGACCTGGGCGCCTGACCCGGGGGCCTCCCGCGGACGGGATCAGACCTCGATGATGATCTTTCCCGGTGTGTGGCCGCCCTGGCTCAGCTCGAAGGCCGCCGCCAGCTCGGCCAGGGGGAAGGTCTTGGCGACCGGTACCTTCAGCCGTCCGCTGTCGGCGAGTCGGCCCAATTCGGCCAGGTCGCTGCCGACGGGACGGACCCACATCCACTGCCCGCCCGAGCCGAGGACACTGGGGTCGGCGATGGACGCGTGCCGGCCGTCGTCGTGGAGGACCTCGCGGGTGACGGCGCCGACCCCGCCGACGAAGTCCGCCACGACGGTGGGCCCGTCGGGCACGAGGGCGCGCACCCGGTCGGCGAGGCCGTCGCCGTACTCGACGGGCTCGGCGCCCAGCTCCCGCACCCGGTCGTGGTTGCGCAGGGAGGCCGTGCCGATGACCCGGGCTCCCAGTGCGCGGGCGATCTGCACGCCGAAGGAGCCGACGCCGCCGGCGGCGCCGTGGATGAGGACGGTGTCGTCCCCGCCGGTGCCGAGGCGGGTGAGCAGTTGGTAGGCGGTGAGCCCGGCGAGCGGGAGCCCGGCGGCCTCGGCCCAGCTCAGCGCTGCGGGCTTGTGCGCGAGGGCGCGCACCGGCACGGTGACGAACTCGGCGAAGGTCCCGCCGTGCACGTAGTCCTTGCGGGCGTACGCCATGACCTCGTCGCCCTCGGCGTACTCGGGAACGTCGATGCCGACCTTCTCGACGGTGCCGGCGACGTCCCAGCCGGGGATGACCGGGTGGACGACGTCCATCAGCGGGTCGAGCCCGCCCGCCATGATCTTCCAGTCGACGGGGTTGACGGCGGCGCACCGCACCCGGACGAGCACCTCGCCGGGGCCGACCTTCGGCAGGGGCAGCCGGATCTCGGAGAGCACCTCCGTCCCGCCGTACGTCTCGTACGCCATCGCCCGCATGGTTTCCTGGCCGCTCCGGCCCGACTCGGACATGTACCCGACCTCTCGGTGTGCTGGTGGACCCCGCCCCGCCCCATCCCACCACGCACGCCGCGGCCCGGCCGGTCGGACACGACCGACCGGCCGGGCGTGCACCGGGAAGGCGGCCCGGAGGCCGCGCCGGCCGTCCGCCCCGGTCGGCGGTCCGCCACCGGGCGATCACTCGTACTCCGTACCGCCCTTGCGGGTCAGGTAGGCGGGGCTGACCGCCTTGGCGATGGCGCGACCGCCCACGACCGGGCTGTACCGTTCCACCACCGGGCGGACGACGACGCCCTCCCGCAGGTGAACGGCGCGGCCCGACACCGTCTCGCGGCCGCTCACGTGCTCCAGCACCGTGTCCAGGTCGTACGGGCCCTCGTACAGCCGTGGCACCAGCGGCAGTTCACCGTCCGCGAGGACCGCGTACGGGTCCAGCCGGCGGACCTGGCCGTCGATCTCCGCGGACACGTCGAACACGGCGTATCCGGGCGGCGCGTCGGCGGTGCGTACGTCGGTTCCGTACGCCAGGTCCTGGACGCCCGCCCCGTACACCTCGGCGAAGATCCCGATCCGGGTCGCGCCGAGGCGTTCGGCCAGCACCTCGGCGACGGCCGGGACTCCGTGGCCGCGCACCGCACGCCAGTAGAGGTTGCGCTCGTCCTCCTTGAGCGCGAGACCCTTGGAGCCGAAGCCCTTGGAGGAGACGAGGGAGCGGCCCGCGTCGACGACGTATGTGTACAGGCAGGCCGTGCCGTGCAGTTTCTCGGTGAGGACGACGGGCTCACCGGGCTCGAAGATGTGCGGGTAGCGCTGCAGGTTCTCGATGTCCCCCCACGGCAGGAGGTCGGCGGCGGGCTCGACGTCGCCGCTCATGGTGGTGGGGACGGGCGGCACCCATTTGGTGATGCCGAGCAGCTCGGCGAAGTCCGTGCCCTCCTCGGCCGCCTGCTCCAGGTCGACCCCGGCCAGCGCCCGGGGCCGGCACACCAGGCCCTGCGAGAGTTCGCCGCGCAGCCGGACCGCCTTGACGCGGTCGGCGGAGCTGCCGGCGAGGCGCCCGGTGAGGCCCAGCTCCTCGATCAGCGGGGCGGGCAGGACGGCCTGTTCGGGTATGTAGAGCGCGAACTCCCCGGTCCGGTAGGCGCCTTTGGCGATGACCGCGCGGTAGAGGCCCACCTGGGCCAGCTCCAGCGCATCGGCGTTCGGGTGTTCGTGCACGGTCAGCTCTTCGGCTGTGACGCGCAAGGTGGACACGGGAGACCTCCAACGGGTCGTCATGGACGCGACCGACACGCACACATGCGGCAACAGGACGGCCCGCGCATCGGTGGCACCACCCTCCGTCCCGGCATTTGCGCTGGTCCAGCGAATATCCCGGTGTTAGCCTGCCGCACCGTGCGACACGTCGGGCGCCCGCACGCGCCTGCTCCGCGCACCGCGTCCCACAGGAGGCTCACATGTCACGTCGTCCCGTCACCGTCGTCACCGGGGGCAGCAGGGGCATCGGTGCGGCGACCTGCCTGCGGCTGGCCGCCGACGGGCACGACCTCGCGCTGGGCTACGTCCGCGACGGGACCGCGGCCGATGCCGTCGCCGGGCGGGTACGGGCCGCCGGGGTCCGCTGCGTGACCGTACGGGCCGACACCTCCGAGGAGTGCGGCGTCGAGCGGCTCTTCGACATCGCCGGTGCCGAACTCGGCACGGTGACGGGCCTGGTGAACAACGCCGGGGTGACGGGGCCGCTGGGCCGGCTCGCCGACGCCCGCACCGAGGACCTGCGCCGTGTGGTCGAGGTGAACCTCCTCGGATACCTGTTGTGCTGCCGCCGGGCCGCCCGGGACATGGCGGAGTCCGGGGGCGGGGCCATCGTGAACGTCTCCTCGGCGGCCGCCACCCTGGGCAGCCCCGACGAGTACGTGCACTACGCGGCCACCAAGGCGGCCACCGACGCACTGACCGTGGGCCTGGCCAAGGAGCTGGGCCCGCAGGGCATCCGGGTGAACGCGGTGGCGCCCGGCACCATCGAGACCGACATGCACGCCGCGATGGGCGACCCCGGCCGCCCGGCGCGCATCGGGGCCGAGACCCCGCTGCGGCGACCTGGGCGCCCGGAGGAGATCGCCGGGGCGATCTCCTGGCTGCTGTCACCGGACGCCTCGTACACGACGGGGACCGTCCTGAGGGTCGCGGGCGGCCGCTGACACCGGCCCGACCGGCAGGACACAGATCAACCCCGGGCGTCTGCGTACCGTGTCCGTGGGGGGTTCACCGCATCATGTCCTCGTCCCGTTCCGATGTCTTCCAGCCTCGTCCGCCACTGACCCACCCGGCCCCCAGTCCCCGGCGTGCTCTGCTCGGGGTGCTGCACGCCGCGCTGACGGCGGCCGCGGCAGCCGATGCCGCATCCCTGTACGCCGGTTTCCGGGCGCACTTCGCGGTGGAAGGGGACGGCGCGTTGGCCTTCGTCGCCGAGGACCGGTGGACGGCCCTGAACACGATGTTCGCCCGAGTGGAACAGCTCCAGCTGCTGACCGTGCTCGCGTGCGCGGCCGTCTTCATCATGTGGTTCCACCGCATCCGGCTGCGGGCCGGCCTGCTGGCGCCCACCGGGTTCCGGTGGGGTCCGGGCTGGGCGATCGGGGGCTGGTTCGTACCGCTGGCCTGCCTCTGGATGCCGTACCGGATCGCCCGTGAAGCCTGGACCGTAGGCCTGCGGGGCGCCACAAGCCCCTTTTGGCCGCTGAACCTCTGGTGGGCGTCGTTCGCCGGATCGCTCCTCCTCGGCCGGTACGCAAGCGTGAGCCACCGGCGGGCCGAAGACCTCGGCCCCTTCCTCGACGCGGTGACCGTGGGCATGATGGCCGACGCCCTGAACATCATCGCGGCGGTCGCGGCCATGTTCTTCGCAGCACGCCTGACCCTCATGCCGGACCACGACGGAGCCCCGGCCACCCTCCACTGAGCCGGCGGCTTCAGAAGCGGCAGTCCTCGGTCGGGGGGCGGGCTGACACGGCTCAGGTGCGCTGCGGGCGGCGTCGGCCACGCCCGCGTGCGGGCCGTCCCGGCCAGTGGAATAGTGGGGAACGGGCAGGTCTCCTTGCGGTGTGGATGGTCACCCACGTACCTCCACGAGGCGTCAGATGCGAGTTCGAAGACGCCGACACCTCAACCGCACCCGGCGTATACCAAGCCCTGAGCCCTGAGCACCACCCGTCGGCTCCGAGGCCTGGCGCCGACACACAGACACGTTCCCGGCCGACACTCCTCTGCGAGGCACGGGAGGCGTGCGCGGGCGAGGCCGCTTGTCGAGCGAAGCCACTGCCTTCAGTCGAGGGAGAGGGACATCTCATGCGAAGCAGAACTCTGTCCACCGCCGTCGTAGCTGCCGTGGCGTTCAGCGGATGGACCGCCGTCACGGCGAGTGCGGCCCACACGGCAGAACGGGCCGCTCCAGGCGCCACCTGCTTCCTTTCGGAAGGCCCCAACAACACGTTCGGCGTGTCGGGCGACGGGTTCAGACCCGGTGAACGCGTCACCGTGAAGAACTCACAGGGCACCACGGTCCGTACGACCACCGTCGTCACAGGGGGCTTCTTCGAGGTCACCGGGCTGCCGAACGACACCTACAGCGCCGCGGGACGTCGGGTCAGGGCGATCTGCCCGAAGTGGGTGTCCGACGAGGAGGCCGCCATCAAGTGCACCGTCACCAAGGGCCCGGGGGCGACCTACGGCGTGTCCGGCAGGGGATTCCCGGCGGCGGAGACGGTCACGCTGAAGAACTCCTCCGGCGCCGTCGTGGACACCACCCGAACCATCTCCGATGGGTTCTTCGAGTTCACCGGCGTCCCCAACGACACGTACACCGTCACCTCGAAGTTCGC
The DNA here is from genome assembly GCF_000719345.1 of Streptomyces sp. NRRL F-2664. GTDB lineage: Bacteria > Actinomycetota > Actinomycetes > Streptomycetales > Streptomycetaceae > Streptomyces. The sequence continues at coordinate 294,327 of NZ_JOFX01000001.1, read as the reverse complement.
GAAGGTGACCTGCGCCAAGGCAGCCGGGTAACGGAACCCGCCCCTCCCGCCCCTCGCCGCGGCCGGCCGACAGGGGCACAAGAGGGCACGCGACGGTCTTGCCGAGGGAGTGCTTTGTGGGCTTCCCCGTCATCGGCCCCAGCTGACGCCGGCTCGGCCGCTCGGACCATCCGCCAGGGTCCGGGGGTCAGGCGTCGCCGTCGGTCAGGAGTTTGGCGTGCAGGCGGTGCACGGTCCGGTCGGACAGTCCGACGCGGTTCGTGAGGTAGCCGTGCACCGAACCGTGGCGGGCCTCCAGGTCCGCGAACACCAGTTCCATGATCACGGCGGGGGCGCGGCCGTAGCTCGGCCATGCCAGGACGCGGTCGGGGTGGGCGGCGCGCCAGTCGGCGGCGAGGCGCTCCGTGGCCCGCTCGGTCAGGGCGAAGTCGGCGAGGACCTCCTCCCGGCCCACGCCCAGCAGGGTCAGCACGAAGGCGGCGACCAGCCCGGTCCGGTCCTTGCCCGAGGTGCAGTGGAACACCACCGGGCCGGGTGCCCCGGCGATCTCCTCGACAGCTTGCCGGATCTCCTCCGCGCCGTCCTCGGTGACCTCGGCGAAGCGGTCGGCGAGGTAGCGCCAGGGGTCGACGCCGGGGTCGATCGCGGCCTGGTCGTAGGGCCGGTGTTCGATGCTGAGGTTGACCCAGCGGAATCGTTCCGCTTCAGGGATGCGGCCCTTCGCCTCGATCTCCCACGGATAGCGCAGGTCGATCACCGTCCCCACGCCCAGCTCCAGGAACCTCTCCCAGTCGCCGCCCGCCAATTTGCCCAGCGAGTCCGCCCGGTACAGGGTTCGCCACGCGACCGTCCTGCCGTCGGCGGACCGGTAGCCGCCCAGGTCACGGAAGTTGTGCACACGCTCGAAGTCGACATGCCGATTCATCGGTTCTCCCCCCGGCCCCCCGGGCCGCGCTCGTTGGAACGTGATCATTGACCGGTCCGCGTCATCGGAGTTCTATCAGCCCTCGGCGAGAGGCTCCGAGCCCGGCTCGCGCAGTGGCCGGGTCGCCGGCGGCAGCGTCGGTCTCGGACCGCGACGCCGGGCCCGGTACGGCAGGTGGACCTCGGCGGCCGGCCCGCAGATCGGGCCACGGCCGCGGGCCGGCGCCCCGCGGCGGTCCGGACCACCGCCCGGCCGCCCGGGCCGGCCGTGGTGAAGAGCAGCGCCCGTTGCCCGTCCGGCTTCCGTTGCGGACTGTCGGACAGTCCGCGGGCGGCCCTGCCTCACTTCGGCGTATGCGCGCTGTCCCGGTTCACCGCGGGGTCGAGCGAGTCGACATCCTCCATGAAGTCCAGCATCCGGGCGTTGACCAGGTCGGGGTGATCGATCTGCGGTCCGTGGCCGGTGGCTGCGACGATCTCGGCGCGGGCACCGGGGATCAGGCGAGGTACGCGCTCCAGCTGCCGCTTCGGGTGTACGAGCAGGCTGCGCCTGCCCATGATGAGGGAGAACGGCGTGCGGATGGAGCCCAGTTCCGCGTCCGACAGCGGCAACGGGGCGGGGCGGCGGATCCGGAAGGCCTTCACGCCGGCCTGGATCCACGCACGCAGCTCGGGGACGACGATCACCGGCTGCTCCAGCCACGAGGCGAGGCGCGGTCGCCACGCCTTCGGGGCGTAGGTGGCGAAGAGGCTGGCGAAGATCCAGACGAAGAAGCGCAGGCCGACCTTCTCCAGCCCGCCCGGATCGAGGGCGGTGACCGAGGCGAGGCGTCCGGGCCGAAGGTGGGCCTGGTTGATGACCAGCCAGCCGCCGTAGGAGGAGCCGACGAGGTGGACCTTGTCGAGGCCCAGCGCGTCGAGGGCCTCGTCCATCCACTGGGCCGCGCGCTCGGGCTGCCACATGGGTTCGCGCTGGACGCTGCGGCCGGGGTCGCCTGGAGTGTCGAGGGCGTAGACGGGGCGCTCGGCGCTCAGCGCCCGGGTGTTGGGGTACCACATCGCGGAGCAGCCGCCCGAACCATGGATGAGGACCACGGGCGTCCGCGACTCGGCCGCCGGGTCGGAGGGGCCGTACCGATAGACGTGGGTGGTGCCGAAGCTCGTCTCGACGTCCGTCTCGGAGCGGGCGGGCGCTCCCATGGCATAGAGGACGTCACAGGCGGCCAAGTAGCGGTCGCGCAGCTCGTCACTGACGTAGCGGCCGATGTCGCGTCGCACTCGGGTCGCGTTCTCGGACACGGGGCACCTCCAGGAAGATCCGTTCTTCGTGATACGAACGTACCACGTTCTTGGTACACCGGTACCATGAAAGGGCGCGGATCGAGCCGGACCGCGTTGCCCTCGAACCATCCCCCACCTCACGGCCGGAGACAGAATCGATGCCCAAGCGCGTGGACCACGACGTACGGCGCACCCAGATCGCCGAAGCGCTCATCCGGGTCGCGGGGCGGCGGGGGTTGCACGCCGTCGGCATGCGCGACGTGGCCGCCGAGGCCGGCGTATCCCTCCGGCTCGTGCAGTACTACTTCGAGACCAAGGAGAAACTCCTCTTCCACGGACTGCAGCACCTGACCGACCGGTTCACGGCTCGCGTGGGCGCCCGCCTGGCGGCCGTCGGCCCGAACCCGGGCCCGCGCGCGACCGTCGAGGCGCTGCTGCTCGCCTCTCTTCCGACCGACGAGGAGAGCCGGACCTTCCACCTCCTCTACAGCTCCTACTCCATCCTGTCCGTGACCGACGAGGCGCTCGCCTCCCAGCCCTTCATCGACAAGCCCGACGCCGCGGAAAACGCCGTGGCGCATCTGCTCGAACAGGCACAGGAGGCGGGATCGGCCGATCCCGCCGCCGACGCACGCATCGAGGCCATCAGCCTGCTCGCGATGACCGCGACCATGGGCACGAGCATCCTCGTCGGCCAACGGACACCGGAGTCGGCCATCGCCGTACTCCACCACCACCTGGACCGCATCTTCACCACCGACGGCAACACCGGCCCGGACGCCCGACAGCGCCCCGGCACCGAGCCCCGTCCATGACGTCTGCCGGCCGGTCCCTCCCGGCCCTCGGCGCAGTCCCCTTACGCGGCCGTTGCTCATCCGTCCGAGGGGCGCCACGGAGCAGCGGCCCTGGGCGCTTGGCGGCGGTGCGGCCACGGGTGCGGGTGGTGGACGACACCGCCCGCCCCAAGCACGGTTGTTCTCGCCCGGGGTGGTAGGGCAGTGCTAGCCCATGGCCGCCTGGGTGTTCGGCCCGTAGACGCCCTGGGGGTCGCCCTTGATGGACCGGTCGCGCTGGAGCTGGCCGACACCGCGTTTGGTCTGGCCGTCGTAGACACCGGTGACGGAGACGTACGTGAACCCCTGCGCGTAGAGCATCTCCTGCAGGGCGCGCACCTCGGGCCCGCTGTCGCCCATGCGGAGGGTGACGTACGCGCTCGTCGGCCGTGCCGTCGACGCGGTGGGGGCGGTCGACGGCTTGGCAGGGCCCGTCGCCCGGGCCGACGCCTCTGCGGTCGGGGCCGACGGTGCGGCGGACCGGGCCGACGAGGCCGGACCGGGGGACTCCGCGGTCGTGTCCGGGCCTCCGCCGGCCGGGAGCGCCGGCACGGTCAGGTCGGCGGGCGCCTGCGCCCTGGGCGGCCGCTGGTCGGGGCCGCTCAGCAGTAGGAAGGCACTGACCGCCGCGAGGCCCAGCCCGGTGCCCACGGCCAGCGGAAGCCGGCTCCTGCGGCCGCGACGCCCGGCACGGCGGCCGCCGGCCACCGCAGGCACGGAGCCGCGTACCGGAAAGTCGTCCGGGTCGGGCGCCGGGCCGCCTGCGGGAGCGGTGGGGCCGGGGAAGGCGTACGGCCCGCTCTGCGGCCAGGGGGAAGCCGCCTCGCGCGGCGGCGGGCCGGAGGAGGCGACGTACGGGCGTACGAACGGGGCGCCGTCGGGGGCGAGCCCGTTCTCGTCAGGATCATGGGACATGGCGGTCTCCCGGCGGGGACGGGGGCCGGCGCGGCGGTGCGGTGCCGGCCCCTGCCCGGCCGGTCAGGCTCTGCGCCGCCGGGCGGCGGGAGCCTGGGCCGCACCGGGCGCACCCGGCGCGGCGGGTGCCGGAGAACCCCCGGTCGCGGGCGGGGCGAGCGGTGAGCGAACCGGTATGGACATCTGGGTCTCCGAGGTGCGGCTCGAACTGTGGTTCTTGATCGGGCGCACTCTCGCCCTCCGGCCGGTGCCGGGTCAAGCCGGATGTCCGATCTGCTCCGGTCCACCCGGTCTGTCGGGCTCATCGCGGCACGATGCGGGGGGGAGGGGTCAGCCGATGCGGTCGGGCCGGCCGCGGAGCGCCGTGGCCCGGACGGTGGCGGCGGCCGCCAGCATCAGGACGGCTCCGCCGAGCGGGGCGGCGGGGGCGGAGATGCCGTCGACCGCAAGGCCCCCGAGCAGCGCCCCGGCCGCTATCGCGAGGTTGAACACGGCCACCATGAGCGCGGAGGCCGCCTCGGCGGCGGCCGGGGCCGCCTTGATCATCCAGCCCTGCACGCTCACCGAGACCCCTCCGTAGGCCAGCCCCCAGCCGAGCAGCAGGGCCGTCCCGGGGACCGGTCCCGGCAGGACCGCGATCAGGGCGAGGACCGGGGCGAGGGCGGCGCTGATCACGAAGAGCGTGCGGTAGGGATCGCGGCTCCCGGCCAGGAAGTTGCCCGCGACGCCCGCGAGGCCGTAGCCGAGCAGGAGGGTGCTGACCCATCCGGCGTCGATGCCGGAGACGTCCTCGAGAATCGGCCGGACGAAGGTGTAGGCGGTGAACTGCGCGGTCACGACGAGGAAGGTGACGACGATGCCGGCCCGGACGGCGGCGTTCGCGCGCAGCAGAAACGGCAGTTGGGGGAAGCTGACGCGCCGGGTCGGCGGCAGCGGGGGCAGCATCAGGACCAGTGCGGCCAGTGTGCCGAGGCCGAGGGCGCCGACGGCGGCGAAGGCGGTGCGCCAGCCTCCGAGTTCGCCGAGCAGCGTTCCGGCGGGCACGCCCAGCACGGACGCCGTGGGGACGCCTGCGAAGAGGAGGGCGGTCGCCCGGCCGACGTGGCGTGGGGGCACCAGTCGGACGGCGAGCCCGCCGGCGACGGCCCAGAAGCCGCCGACGCCGACCCCGACGAGCAGCCGCGCCGCGAGGACGATCGCGAAGTCCGTCGCGACGGCGGCGGCGAGGTTGGCGACGGCCGTCAGGGCGATGAGCACGCACAGGACGACCCGCCGGTCGAGGCGGCCGGCTCCGACGGCGACCAGCGGCGCGCAGAGCGCGGCGACCACGCCGGGGGCGGTGACCATCAGCCCCGCGGTCCCGTCGGAGACCCCGAGGTCGGCGCCGACGGGGGTGAGCAGGCCGACGGGCAGCAGTTCGGAGGTGATGAGGCAGAAGATGCCGAGGGCGACCGCACCCACGGCGGCCCAGCCCTTCCCGGTGGCGGGTGCCTGTGCGGCCGCGCTCACGGCACCGGATCCGGCTTCGGGCTCGACGGGGCCGGCGCCCCCGGCGGGTACGGATTGCTCGGCGGGAGGCGGCGCGGATGCGGGGGCGGCTGCGGGCCCGCCTTCCGGTTCGGGGGACGGCGCGGGACTGCCGGGCGCGGCGGCGGCTGTCATGGATCGGTACTCCGTACGGGTCGATCGGCGGGCAGGGGCAGGTCGGGTCCGCACGGGCGCCGGAGGGTCGCGCCTCCCCCGGCTCCCGTACGTCCGGGCCAATCTCCCACACACCGCTGCCGACGGTTTCGCCGCCCGGTGTCACCCGGACGCGTGAGCCGGGGAGCGGGACGCGCCGGTCCGTGCGGCAAGGTGATCGGATGCAGTTGCGCCGTGCCCTGCCCCTCTCCCTCGTCGCGCTCCTGGCGAGCGCCGGCTGTGTCTCCGTCGGCCCGCGGGATCCGGCTCCGTCTCCGTCTCCGTCTCCGGCGCCCGTACGGGGATCTGTGCCGTCGGCCGACCTCCCCGCGCACGCCGCCCTGCCCCTGAGCGCACTGCCCCCGGCCGCGCCGCCCGGGCCGGCGCCGGACCAGGACCGGAAGGCCGCCGCGGACCCGGACCGGGCGCCCGGCTCCGCGGCCCCCCGGAGGCGGTCGCACGCGAAGCAGGCGGCCCCGCCCCGGCGGACCCGGCAGCCCGGCACGGCGACCGCCCACCCGCGCCGCCGCCCGCCGCCGCCCCGCATGGACGAGCTGTGCGCGGCCGCCGACGGTGTCGTGCCGCCGTCCATCGTGGACCTGTGCGTGCGGCAGTACGGCCGCTGACTCACCCGGCGTGGACGCGGGGGCGGCTGCCGCAGGCCCGGGCACAGCGGCGGGCGGTGTCCCGGCGGACGGTGCGCAGCCGGTGCAGGGTGCTGTGGCCGCGCCGCTGCCACTCGCCGCGCGGCAGCGCGGCGCGCTGGCCGCCGCCCGCGATGAGGGCGTTGACCGGGGTCATCGGGTCGGCGGCCATCGCCTTCGCGATCAGGACGCCGACCACGAGCGGGACCAGGGCCACGGCCAGGGCCGAGCCGGCGCTGGTCACGTGCTGCATGCGCGGGCGGACGGTCGCGCTGCGCGGGGCGTCGTTGTTCATGGCCCCATTCGACCAGCGGCGGCGCTGCGGGGAATCGGGGCGGATACTCAGGCCGTTGGGCGTGAGGTACTCAGACGGGCAGGACAGCGGGCGGTGGTGGGGCGATGACGGACCCGGGGCAGGCCTTCGAACCGGCGACCGGTGACGGTGCCGGCGACACGTCCCCGGGGCGTGACGCCGAGCTGCGCACCGCGTACGAGGGGCTGCTGCAGATCCGCCGACTGGTCAACGGCCCGGCGGGCGCCGCGGTTCCCGCGCCGTGGGAGCTGCGGCAGCCCTCCCGGGCGGTGGCCCTCGTCCTGGAGGCGGCCGGGATCCCGCCGTCGGCGCTGGATGCGGACGGCAGCCGTTCACGCACGGGCTACCGCGTGACCGCCTCCGGCTCGGGGGCGGGACGGGTGGAGGTGGCCTGGGTGGGCCCGCCGAGCGGTGGCGCGGCGGCGGAGGAGCAGGAGCGTCTGAAGGCCTGTGCGGCCGTGCTGGAGGAGCTGGGCTGGGTGTGCCTGCTGTACCGGGGCCCGCGCCGGCGGCGGTTCCTGGAGGTGGAGCCGCCGCACTGACCGACCGCCGCCTGCCGGCACAATCCGGTGGCCGCGCAGCGGGCGGCGAGACTGGAGCGATGGGCATGCTGGACACGCAGGCGGACCGTCTCGGCCGCGGTGAGACCGTGGAGTTCCGACCGGCCGGCAACTCGATGGCACCGCTGATCGCCGGCGGGCAGCGGGTGCGGGTCGCGCCGGCCGCTCCCGCCCTGGTGGAGGTCGGCGACATCGTCCTGGCCCGCGTGGCGGGCACGGTGTACCTGCACCTCGTGTCCGCCGTGGACGCGCCGCGCCGACGGGTGCAGATCAGCAACAACCGCGGTCGGGTCAACGGCTGGACCGGCCACGACCGGGTGCTGGGCATCTGTGTGGCCGGGGACGGCCTGCCCCGGCCCGGGGCGGCCGCGAAGGTGCGCCGGACCCCGCTGCGGCCGCCCGCCCTCGCCACCGCCCGTCTGGACCTGCTTCCGCTGCGGCCGGAGCATGCCGACGAGATGGGCGTCGTCCTCGCCGACCCCGCCCTGTACGCCTTCACCGGCGGCGCGCCGCTGTCGCGCGGCGCGCTGCGCGCCCGTTACGAGCGGCTCGCGGACGGCTCGCCCGACCCGGAAGTGGTGTGGGCCAACTGGGTTCTGCGCCTGCGCGGGCCGGGGAGGCTGGTGGGGACCGTCCAGGCCACGATCACCCCGGCCCGCGGCCTCGCCGAGCTGGCGTGGGTCGTCGGCGTCCCCTGGCAGGGCGACGGTTTCGCGTCCGAGGCCGCCCGCGCCCTCGCGGCCTGGCTGGAGGGGGTGTCTGTCAGCCGCCTGGTCGCGCACGTCCGTCCGGACCATGCCGCGTCGGCGGCGGTGGCGCGGGCCTGCGGGCTGCGGCCGACGGGACGTCTCCGGGACGGCGAGGTCCGCTGGCAGTCCCCCGGCGGCGGGGCCGGCGCGCAGGCGTAACGGTCGGCGGGTGCCTTCCCTGTAGCGGCGGGGCACGGCGCCGTTCGCCGCCCCGGCCTCAGCCGGTGCCGGCGGCTCCGGCCCGGGCGCGAGGGCGCGGACCACACCGGTCCGCGCCCTCCGGCGTCCCGTCGGCCGGCCTCGGGTCACGGCGCGCCGAAGGTGAGCGTCAGCTGCGGCGTGCCCTCGGCGGCCTGGGCCTCGGAGGACCACAGCCACAGGGCGTCCGTGGCGGGACTGGTCAGCGCCAGGCCGAGGCTGCTGCCGAGCGACGCCGCGACGGGTCCCGCGGCCAGCGCGGCGGTGTGCACGGCCGAGCCGTCGGGAATCGGCGGGTAGGAGCCGAGGGCCGGACCGCCGAGGGCGGGGCGGTTGTTGTACGTCGTCCCGCCCTCGCTCCACGAGCCGGTGACGGGGACGACCGAGACGGTGTCCGTGGTACCGGCACCGCTCATCGTGCTCGTTCTCACGCCGAGCGTGGCCGACTTCAGCACCGTGCCCGCCGGCGCGGCCGGCAGGTCGAAGCGCAGGTAGCTCGCGTAGTACGAGCTTCCGCGCACCGCCAGCGAGGACGAGCTGCCGTAGTTGGTGCCGGGGGCGCCCGCGTTGGCGTAGGTGTCCTCCGCGGCGGTGACCCGGACGACCGAGTCGGCCGGGGCGGTGGCGAGGGCGTAGTGGTTCTGCACCTGCGCCGCGCTCAGCACGGTGGGGTAGACGGCGCTCTCGTCGAGCTGTCCCGCCCACATGTCGCTCGTGGGTCGGTCGGGCCAGCCGCCGAGGGCGTCGCCGCCGGCGTGCCAGTAGCCGGAGTAGTTCTCGTGCGAGGTGACGGCCAGGGTGCCCCGTGGGACGCCGTCCACGTAGAGGGTCATGCCGCCGGGGCCCTGGGTCGCGACGACGTGGTGCCACTGGTTGTCGTTGTACGCGCCGGCGGTGGCGATGGTGCGGGTGACGCCGGGATAGGCGCCGAAGACCACCCGGCCGTCATTGGTCATGTAGAGGTGCTTGTCGTACTGGTAGCTGCCGCGGTCCTGGTTGCTTCCGAAGCCGAAGAGCTTGCCGCCGCGGGTGGTGTTCGTCTTGAACCAGGTCTCGATGGTGTAGGCGCTGCCCACGGTCTGCCGCTTGTCGGCGTAGATCCGGGCGTCGGTGCCGTTGAAGCCGATGGCCGTGCCCCCACCGGATACCGCGCCCGGAGTCTGCCGCAGGGCGGGGGCGTTCATGTGGACGCCGTTCTGGTTCCCGCCGGCCGAGGAGTCCGCGACGTAGGGCAGGATCGCGTCGTCGTAGCGCCAGTACAGCTGGGCTCCGTCGGCACGGACCTGGTTCGGGTAGCTCTCCGGCCGGGTCGGCACGGTCACGCTCGCCGTGGCGGACAGGGCGCTGGTGTTGCCGGCCGCGTCGGTGGCCGTCACCCGGTAGGTGTACGACTGGCCCGCCGTGACGGTGGTGTCGGTCCAGGAGGCCTGGGGGCGCTTGAAGAACAGCGAGTCCGCCGCGACCGTGGCGATCGGAACGGCCGCGCCGTTGCGGTAGATGCGATAGGTCAACGCGCTGTCGTCGAGGTCGAGGCTGGTGCGCCAGCGCACGTGGACCTCGCCGGGCTTGAAGCTGACGGCGCTCGCCACGGGTACGGTGGGCGCCCCGGTGTCCCCGGTGGAGGCGAAGCGCGTCAGGCTCTGCTGCGCCGCGCCGTTGACGGTGGTGAACTCGCCGCCGACCCACAGGTACTGCACCCCGCCCTTGGAGCCGACCGCCATCACGCGCGGCCCGATCCCCTCGCCGATGCCGTCGTTGGTGTCGGGGGCCCAGCCGAGCTTGCCGGTGCCGGTGGTGGGCTGGGCGAGCAGGTGGTAGCGCCGGCCGTCGGGGAACTCCCCCATGGCGGCGCAGTCGTGTGCGTGGGAGGCGCTGTAGAGGACGTTCTGGTACGGCAGTACGGCCTGTGTGGCGCCCAGGCAGGTGTCGCGCCAGCGCTGGCCGAAGCCGGGGAGGTCGAGTGCGATCCGGCCGTCGAAGACGCCGCCGCCGGTGCCCTCGTTGGCGGTGTAGAAGCCGGTCGCGTCGGTGGCGATGTCCTTGACGACGGAGTTGGTCTCGATGAAGCCGGGGTAGGGCTTGGTGAGCGCTCCGCTGACCGCGTCGACGACCGCCAGGGCGTGGGTGTCGGTCCCGTTCACGGTGAAGAAGTCCCCGCCGAGGACCACGTTCCGTCCGTCGGGGGTGACCTCGACGGCGCGTCCGGGTTCGTCGGCGTCGGCGGTGAAGGGCTTCAGCGCCCCGTCGGCGGCGCCGACGGCGGCGAACCGCTGGCGCGGCTGGCCCGCAACGGTGAGGAAGTCGCCGCCCGCGTAGACCGTGTCGGCGGTGACGGCGAGAGCGCGGACGGTGGCTGCGAAGGCCGGCCGGAAGCCGGTCTTCACCGTGCAGCTCGCCACGTCGACGGCGGCGAGGCTGGAGACCGCAGTGCCGTTGACCGCGCCGAAGTACCCGCCGGCGTACAAGGTCTTCTTGTCGGGTGAGAGGGCGAGCGCCCGGACCGTGGCGGTGCCGGACGCGATCGTGAAGGACAGTTTGCAGGAGGTCGGCGCGCCCGTGGCGGCGTCCAGCGCCACGAAGTTCACGGCCTGCTGCTCACTGCCGGCGCCGCCCGCCGGCGGGCGCACGGTGGAGAAGGTACCGCCGGCGAAGACCTGTCCGCCGGCCTCGGCGAGGGCCCATACGACGCCGTTGGGCTGCCAGGTGGACAGTGCGTCGGCGGTGAACGCGACGGGCGGGGTGAGTGCCGCCGCCTGCGGAGCGAGGGCGACGCCCAGCCCTGCTCCGGTTCCGGTCAGGGCCAGGGCGAGTGAGACCGCCAGCCCGCGGGATCTGCGCATGAACCCCCCAGTTCGGTGTGCGGTGCGACCGTGGGGCACGGTCGGCGGGTCATGGCCGGAAACCGCCGTACATACGTCCACGACCATGCTTACGGCGCACCCTAGAGCGAATCGGCGGTCGGTTCACCCCTCTTGACGCATTGGATGCCGAACGGCACGGGGCCTGGCCCGGACGTGGATGCGCTCGCCCTGGCGGCCGAAAAGGGAGAGGATCTCCACCGGGCGCCCGTCGGCGCTGGTGAACCAGTGGGGCAGCCGGGTGTCGAACTCGGCCGCCTCCCCCGGCCCGAGCACCAGGTCGTGCTCGGCGAGGACGAGACGCAGCCGGCCGTCCAGCACGTACAGCCACTCGTAGCCCTCGTGCGTGCGCGGGTCCGGCTCGGCGCCCCGGTCCGGGATCAGCATTTTGAAGGCCTGGAGCGGGCCGGGGCCGCGGGTCAGCGGTACGGCCGTGCCGCCGTTGGGCAGGGTGCGCGGTTTCAGCCGCACCCGGGGGTCGCCGACCTCGGGTGCCCCGACCAGGTCGTCCAGGGGCACGCGGTAGGCCGCGGCGAGCGGCAGCAGCAGTTCCAGGCTGGGGCGGCGCTGTCCGGACTCCAGCCGGGACAGGGTGCTCCGGGAGATACCGGTCGCCTCCGACAGCGCGGCGAGGGTGAGGCCGCTGTCGGCGCGCAGGCGGCGCAGCCGCGGAGCCACCTGGTCGAGGACCGCCTGGTGGGAAGGGGGTGTGTCCATGCCGCCATTCCACTGCGCCGTCCCGGAATCGGCAACAATGTTTGCCACCGGGTCGGAGTCGGCCGGACCCTCCCCCCATGACCACTCCCGAAGCCCCGGGCCCCGGCGCGACCACGGTCCGCCCGGCCCCGGACGACGTCCGGCCGGCCGGCGGCCGCCCGGCCCTCGCCGGCCTGTCCCTGTCCATGCTGCTGTCCGCACTGGGGACCGGCATCGCGCCCGCCGCCCTGCCGACCCTGGCGGACGCCTTCTCGGCCTCCTTCGGGTCGGTCCAGTGGGTCGTCCTCGCCCATCTCCTCACCGTCACGGCGCTGGTGGTCGGGGCGGGCCGCCTCGGTGACCTCTTCGGGCGGCGCAGGCTGCTCCTGGCCGGCCTCTGCCTGTTCACCGTCGCCTCGGCCCTGTGCGCGGCCGCGCCGACGCTGTGGCTGCTCGTCGGCGCCCGGGCGGTGCAGGGCGTCGGGGCGGCCTTGATGATGGCCCTCACCATGGCGTTCGTCGGTGAGGCGGTGCCGAAGGACCGGACAGGCCGTGCCATGGGGCTGCTCGGGACCATGTCCGCCGTCGGAACGGCCCTCGGACCGTCGTTGGGCGGCGGCCTGATCGCCGCGTTCGGCTGGCGGGCGGTCTTCGTGGCGCCCGTCCCGCTGGGCGTCGCCGCGCTGGTGCTCGTCCGCCGGCACCTGCCCGCGGACGGGGAGGCCGCCGGGGCCCGCCGGGGCCGGTTCGACGGAGCCGGCACACTGCTGCTGTCCCTGGCGTTGGCCGCCTACGCCCTCGCGATGACCTTCGGCCGCGGCGGTTTCGGCCCCTTCCACGCTGCGCTGCTCGCGGCCGCCGCCCTCGGCGCCGGTCTCTTCGTACGGTCTCAGGCGCGCGCGGCGTCGCCGCTGGTCCCCCGGGCGCTGCTGCGCGCCCCCGGGCTGCGGGCGGGCCTCGCCACGAGCGCGCTCGTCTCCACGGTGATGATGACGACCCTGGTGGTCGGCCCCTTCCAGCTCTCCCGCGCGTACGGGCTCGACCCGGCCCTCACGGGGCTCGTGTTGTCGGTCGGTCCGCTGGTGGCCGCCGTGACCGGGGTGCCCGCCGGACGGCTCGCCGACCGCTTCGGCGCGGGCCGCACGACGGTCTTCGGGCTCGCGGCGATGGCGGGCGGCGCCCTCGCCCTGTCGGTGGTGCCGTCGGCGGCGGGCCCCGTCGGCTACGTCGCCCCGCTCGCCGTACTGACCGCCGGGTACGCGGTGTTCCAGACGGCGAACAACACCGCCGTGATGGCGGACGTGCCCCCGGACCGGCGCGGAGTCGTCTCCGGCGCCCTGGGGCTGGCCCGCAACCTCGGGCTGGTGACGGGCGCGTCCGTCATGGGGGCGGTGTTCGCACGCGCAGCGGCCGCCGGCGACGTGGCGGCGGCGTCCCCCGCGGCGGTGGCCGCCGGCACCCGGACCGCTTTCGCAGTGGCGGCGGCGCTGGTCGTGCTCGCGCTCGCCGTGGCCGTGCGGGGCCGCGCCGGATCCGGCGCGGCGCGCGGGACGGGACCTACCCCGCCTCGGGACCGGGCAGCGGCCGGCAGAGGAGGGCGGCCGGGGACGGACGAGAAGCGACCCGCGTCGTGAAGGCGATGCCCGCCGCGTACTCCGCGGGCCCGCACTGGCCCTTGCGGTGCCCGGCGGCGAAGTCGCCGCCGGGGCCGCCGGCCGGGCGGTTGTCACCGCGGTCGAACCACAGGGTCCGGCCGCCCGCCGGGAGGGCCGTACGGGCCGGGGCGCACAGGGCGGCCGAGACCCGCTCGCCGCGGACGCTGTGGCCGATCAGGAACTGGCCGGCCGGACACTGGAACTTGGTGTACCCGGTGGCCCAGTCACCGCCGGCGGGGACGTGGCGCTCGTCGCGGACCACCGTGTGCGCGCCGGTCGCGGCGCGCAGGCCGGAGCTGGTGCACAGGCTGCGGCCGCCGGTGTGGGCGAGGCCGGTGAGGCGGGCGCCGTCGGGACAGACGGCCTTGCGGGCCCCGCTGTCCCAGTCGCCGGCCGCGCGGGTGAGCAGCGAGGCGTTGTGGTCGCGGTGGTCGGTCGTCAGCTGGTGCCAGGCGGTGGTGGCGGGGACGGTGCCGGTGCGGCCGGGGGCGGCGAGCAGCCCGGACCAGCGTGCGGTGCGCCAGTCCCCGGGGTCCAGGACGCCGGAGCGGTGGCCGGCCGCGTCGTAGCGGAGCAGTGCCCAGCTGTCGCCGCCGGGGGTGCCCTGCGCGGTGGTGCTCCAGCCCACGAGGGGCCAGTAGGCGAAGTCGGCGTCGCTGCTGGTCAGCCGTCCGGTGAGGCGGTCGAACCAGGTGCGCGGAGCCGCGCCGGCCTCGTCGGCACCGATGCCGAACTCGCTGATCCAGACGGGGGCGGAGAAGTGTGCCCCGGTTTCGGCGGAGACGAAGAAGGCCTGGTCGTAGAGGGTCTGTTCCAGTTCCGCCGCGGTCATGTCCTGGTACCGGGCGTCGTGCGTCTCGCCGATGCCGGTGGCTCCGCTGTGCCGCGGGCCGGTGTACCCGTAGAAGTGGGCCGAGTAGACGAGCTTGTTGGACACGGCCAGGGTGTGCGAGAGGGTCCGTACGGGGGTCAGGGTGGGCCGGCCGTGCGGGAGGCCGTCGACGGGCAGTCCGAACCAGTTGATGCCCTCGACCACGATGAGCAGGTCCGGGTCGGCCTCGGTGAGGATGCGGTCGGCCGCCTCCTGGGCGGCCGCGTGCCAGTCGTGGTGGTCGCCGAGGCCCCAGTTGGGGTCGTCCCAGAGGTCACGGCGGACCTCATTGTAGAGGTCGGCGCCGACCACGCGCGGGTTGTCGCGGTAGCGGCGGGTGAGGAAGACCCAGTCGTCGGCCCACTGGGCCGTCGAACGGCCGCTGTTCCAGCGCTCGTTGCCGTCGAGGCCGCAGCACCAGCGGGTGGTGACGGTGTGGTTGTTGAGGATGACGGCGAAACCGGCGTCGGTGAGGGCCGCGACCACGGCGTCGTAGACCTGGAGGGGGGTGCGGCCGCGCAGCGACGGGTTGGCGGCGACGGCCGCGTCGGGGACCGGGGTGGCGGTACGCAGCATCTCGTTGGAGAAAGGCAGCCGGATGCTGTTGAGGCCGAGGGCGCGGAAATCGGCGAGCAGGGCGGGGATGGGGACCCGGTCCAGACCGAGCGGGATGCCGTGGGCGTTCTGGCCGCTGTGGTGACTGCCGGGGTCGTTGCGGTCGCCGGTGCCGTTCCAGGAGCCCTGGGCCCCGTCCCAGTTGCCGGAGCGCAGGCGGAAACGGTTGCCGTTCGCGTCGACGATGTACCGGCCGCGTGTGGAGAGCGGTGGGGTCCAGGCCTCGGCGGCGGCAGCGGGCATCCGGGCCGCCGGGGCCGCTTCCGCCGTCCGAGCTGCCGGTGCGGCCTGGGCGGGCGCGGCGGCGCCGGCCGTCAGCAGGAGGGCGCACAGGGCGGCGCGTAACAGGCTTCTCATCATGCTCCCGCCGGGATCCGGCCGCCCTGTCGCCGGGCGGTTGCCGCGGGTCAAGCTACCGGCGGGTCGTCGCCGGCGGAAGTCGAACGCGCGCACGCTTTCGGCGGCCCTCCGCCCCGGTCGCGCCCGGCCGGACCCGCCGCGATCCGGCCGCCTTCCGCGCTCCGGCAGGGGCACCCTGCGGAAAGCGCCCCGCGCCGGGCCGCGCCCCTCTACGGTGCCTGTGAACGGGGGCCGGCGGCGGAGGGCGGGGCGGATGAACGAGGAAGAGGACTTGCGGCTGGCGGGGTTGACGCCGGAGATCTCCCGCCGCACCCTCGTCATGCTGCGCGGCCTGGCAGGCCTGGAACCCCCCGAGCAGGTACCGGAGGAGGCGATGGTCGTGGCCGACGCGGTCCTGGCCGAGCACGGCACCGACGGCCTCCGGGTGCTGGTGATGACCCTGGCGGCCTGGGCCACCGCCCAGATCGAGAACGTCGCCGAACTGAGCGGACGCAGCCACGAGGCGGTCCTGGACGCCATGGAACTCGCCTGCCTGGAGGCGAACGCCGAAGAGTAGGCGGCCGTGGCGGCGGGGAAGAAAGGGGCGCCGCGGGCCGATCCGGATCGGTCGGCGTCGGCGACACTGGGATCAGCAGGAGCGTCGCGGGGGGTCGATCGGAGGCCGTCGTGAGCACACCTTCCCCCATCCGAATCGCCGCCGTGCTGTCCACGGAGCACCGTGGACGGCTGATGGCGCAGGCCCATGAGGTCAATTTCCCGGAGAACGCGCGGATCTTCGACGAGGGGCGCCGTGCGGAGTCCTTCTGGATCGTGCGCTCCGGCACGGTGACCTTGGAGGTCCCGGTGGCGGGCCGCCGGCCCGCGCAGGTGGAGAACCTCGGCCCCGGCGAGCTGGTCGGCTGGTCCTGGCTGTTCCCGCCGTACGTGTGGCAGCTCGGCGCGCAGGCGATGACGCCGGTGCGCGCGTACGAGTTCGACGCGGCGGCCGTGCGGATGCTGATGGACGCCGACCCGGCCTTCGGATCGGCGGTCGGGCACTGGGTGGGCCGGGTGCTCGCCATGCGGCTCCAGCAGACGCGCACCCGTCTGCTGGACCTCTACGCCCCCCGCCTGGGCGCGGCCGGGTAGGGCCGGCAGCGGGGCCCCTTCGCGTGTTTCGGGGAGGTTTCCCATCGGTGTTCGGCCGATTCGGGCGTCTCCTCCCGCACAGGTCACACCCCTGGCGCGGCTGCGGACTGCACTCATCCGCGCACGATCAGTGACGAGAAATGGGGGTGCGAACGGGCGTTCGTGGTGCGTGTCCGCAAGACTCTGTCCGCTATCCGAAACACCAACCCAAGGGAGTGTTCGCAATGCGGTCCATCGCAAGGGGTCTCGGACTCGGTTCCGCCGCCATGGCGCTCACCGCGCTCACCGCGCTGGCGTGGCCCGGCACGGCCGGCGCCGCGCCGGCCGGTGCCCGGAGTCTGTACGCGCCGTCCGCGCTGGTGCTCAGCGTGACGGCCGGCCCGGACACCGAGACCGGCACGGTGCTGCGGGCGGTGACGCTCGTCTGCGCCCCCAAGCCCGGCGGGACGCACCCGAACCCGGCCACCGCATGCCGTGAGTTACGTGCGGCCGACGCGCAGCTCGACCCGCTGGCGGCGCCCGCCGCCGACGCCGTGTGCACCCGGGAGTGGAACCCGATGACGGTCACGGCCGACGGGGTCTGGCAGGGCCGTCGACTCAGCTACTCGTACACCTTCGCCAACCCGTGCGGCCTGCGGAACACCACCAGCGCCCTCTTCACCTTCTGATCCGCGCGACCGCGACCGGCCGGGCGGCGCCGTGCGACCGCCGCCCGGCCCTCGCGCCCCGGCACTTCAGCCCAGTTCCAGGCTGGTCACGCCGAACAACTCGGCCGCCGGGAAGTCGGGGACCGGGCCGGTGTACATCCGGGCCGTCTCGAAGGTCGGGACGAGGCCCAGACCCTTGCACAGCGCCGTCGCCTGCCCGTTGGCGTCAGGCACGTCCACGGAGACCAGCCCGCCGGGCGCGTGCCCCGAGAGGCTCCGCAGCAGAGCAGCCGCCACCGCGGGCGTCGCCGCGTACAGGGGGCCGATCCGATGGGCGGCGCTGCACGGCCGGATCAGACCGAGGCCCTCGATGCGTCCGTCGCGGACGGCGGCCAGGGCGGTCCGCCCCGGCAGAGAGGTCCAGGCGGACAGGAAGGCGTCCCGCGGCGCGGGGAAGAACCGCCTGTCGTAGGCGGCGAGCAGTTCGAAGGCAAGCGTGGCGGCGTCCACGATCTCGACACCGCCGCCCTCGTCCGGGCCGGTGCCGCCCAGCGGCACGCCTTCGACGCGGATGTTGTTCCAGGCGGAGCGGAAACCGGACGTGCGGTAGTTGTCCTGCTGCTCGACGACCCCGTCCAGCCCGACGAGCCGCCCGTCGAGGCGTTCCATTCCTGCGCGCCAGAGCCGCATGCCGTAGCCGCGGCCCCGGAAGGCGGGGCGGACGATGTAGAAGCCGATGAAGCCGAAACCGGCTCCGTAGCGGACGGCGGAGATGCAACCCACCGGCTCCCCGTCCAGCCGGCCGACGAGGAAGCCGCCGGGGTCGGCCACGGCGAAGGCGAACCGGTCCGAGTCCCCCGGGTTCCAGCCTTCCTCGTCGGCCCAGCCGCGCAGCATCTCCATGTCGGCGGCGCTCGCCCCGGTGATCCGAAATCCCGTCATGCCGGTGTTGTACCAGATGCCGGCGGCGCGGGCAGGGGTGCCGGACCGGCCGTCAGCATTCGGACGAGGGCGTCGGGATCGGCACCTGCGCCGAGGTCGCTGACCTGGCCGTCACCGACCTCGACGACGCGCCAGACGCCGTCCTCGCGCAGGGCGAGGTCGGTGGTCACGAAGGGGCACCCGAGCGCTGCGACGGCCGCACGGACCGCTCCGAGGGCGGGCGGGGTCACGACCTCGGCGACCGGACTGTCGGGGTGGGCGGTGATCAGCCGGGGCATGGCGTCGCGCCACCACACCCGCACCTCGCCCGCGCCCGGAGTGCCCGCGGGCGTCAGGGGTGCGACGAACTCCTCGAAGGCCCTCAGGACCACACCGCCCGTCAGGAACTTCTCCTGGAGTGCGACGAACCGGCCGACCACCCGCTGCAGGGCCTCCGTGTCACCGAGGTCGGGCAGGTAACAGGCCTCGTCCCACTCGTGTTTGCGGGACTTGACGTAGTCCTTCACGACGGCGGCGCCGGGCGGCAGGGCGGCGGCCAGGGTCGCGAGCCGCCGCGCATCCGGCATCCGCCCCGGATCCGTGGGCAGCCAGACACTGGCGGGGGTGAGCCCGGCGAAGGTCTCGTACCAGCCGGGGAGTTCGTGTGCCCTGCGGTACTCCTGCCCGGTGACGGCGAGCCGGCCGCCGCGCCGCCGCAGGGCGGCGTCCAGCGCGTCGTAACGGTCCGCGGGAACCATCCAGCCCCGGTACCAGAGCGCACCCGCGCCCTCGGGCACCTGGGCCAGGGCCCGCTCGGCGTCCCCGGCGAGCAGCGCGTCGTGGTCCAGGAGCAGGACCCTGCCGCCGGCCGCGCGCACCTGCCGCGCCTCCGCCGCGAAGTGGGCGTCGGCGCGGCGCTGGTCGAGCGGGTCGCAGCAGTACAGGACGGTGATCGGGCAGGCGTTTGCGGTCGTCGCGGGCATGGGCCCACCCTAGAGGGCGCCTCGTCGACCGGGCCGGAACGGGGCTGCGGACCCGGCGTGATCGGCAAGGCACCTCCTGGGGGCGCGACGGGACCGACGGCCGGTCAGCCCGCGCAGATCACGTCCTCGACCCGGAGCGGTCTGGTGTCGAGCCGTACGTACACGGTGAAGGTGTCGGTCCGGTCCGCCGCCCAGTGGGTGGTCACGGTCGCCCAGCCGACCCCGGCCGCCTGGGCGACCGTGACCGGGCCGATGCCGATGTCCTGCGGTCGGTCCTGCGCGCAGAGCAGGACGTCGGACAGCGTATTCGTCTGTCTCTCCAGGAGCACCTGCGAGACGTGGTGCCGGCGGGCGTGGGCGGACGGTCCGTGCTTGCCGTAGAAGCGGACGAGGAAGCGGCTGATCTGGTCCGCCGTGTGCCCGGCGGGGGCGGCCGCGGGTGCGACGGCCGCGGGTGCCGCGACGGCGGGGACGGGCGGCACGAGCGGCAGCGCCAGCGAGGTCAGCAGCAGGGCACCGAGACTGTAGGGCTTCAGCATCATGTCCGGTCTGTACCCGCCGGCCCGGTCCACGGGGAACGCCCGGCCCGGATCTCACTCCTGTGGGGGGTCGGGATTCACCGCAGAAACGGCCCTGCCTCCCCCGTGCGGTCGGCGCGCGGTAATGGGGTCGCGGGCGGGCGGCGGCCGTACATAGGGTCGGAGCCATGGGGAAGCCACTCGTCGCAGTGTTCAGCGGGGCCGGAATGTCCACCGACTCCGGGATTCCGGACTACCGGGGGCCGCAGGGTCTCTGGCGTCGTGAGCCGGACGCCGAGAAGCTCGTGACCTACGAGTACTACATGGCGGATCCGGAGATCCGGCGGCGTTCCTGGCAGATGCGGGCCGAGATCGGCGCGCTCGGGGCCCGGCCGAACGCCGCGCACGTCGCCGTGGCGGAGCTGGAGCGCGGCGGCACCCCGGTGCGGGTCATCACCCAGAACGTGGACGGGTTGCACCAGCTCGCCGGAATGCCGGCGCGGAAGGTGTTCGAGCTGCACGGCACGGCCCGGTCGGTGGTGTGCACGGCCTGTCACGCCCGGTCCGGGATGGACGAGGCGCTGGCCCGGGTCGCCGCCGGGGACCCCGATCCCGCCTGCACGGCGTGCGGCGGGATCCTCAAGCCGGCGACGGTGATGTTCGGCCAGCGCCTCGACCCGGTGGTCCTGGGCCACGCGATGGCCGTGGCCAAGGGGTGCCAGGTGTTCGTGGCCGTGGGCTCGACGCTGCAGGTGCAGCCGGCCGCCTCGCTGGCGGGCATGGCCGCGGAGGCCGGTGCCCGCCTGATCATCGTGAACGCGGAGGAGACCCCGTACGACTCCCTCGCCGACGAGGTCGTCCGCGAGCCGATCGGCACGGCCCTCCCGCCCCTCCTCCACAGGATCGCCGCGGAGGGCGGGACCTGAGGCTCCAGGGGGTGTTGCGAAGGCCCGCACGGCGCCCACGGCCCCTAGCCCGCGTCGGCCGCTCGGCGCATTTCTGCCACGTCCAGCTTCTGCATCCGCATCATCGCGGCGGTGGCCCGGGAAGCCCGTCCCGGGTCCGGGTCGCTGATGAGGTCGATCGCGCCGGGCGGGATGACCTGCCAGGACACGCCGAACCTGTCCTTGACCCAGCCGCAGTCGGACGGTCGGCCGCCGTCGCGGGTCAGCGCGTCGTAGTAGTAGTCGGCCTCGGCCTCGTCGGCGCAGTGGATCTGGAAGGAGATCGCCTCGGTGAAGGGGAACTGCGGGCCGCCGTTGAGCCCGACGAACTTCTGCCCGTTGATCTCGAACTCGACGACCATCACCGAGCCCGTCTCGCCGGGGCCGGTGTCGGTGTAGCGGCCGATCCGGCCGATCCTGCCGTCCTTGAAGACGGACAGGTAGTAGTCGGCCGCCGCTTCCGCGTCGCCGTCGAACCACAGGCACGTGGTGAATCCGTTGCCGCTCATCTCTGCCTCCAGGCCGGTGCGTGGGCGGTGGACACCGCCTCCGCACATGAAGACCGGCCCCGGGCCCGAAATTCATCGGTGTGCCCGGGGCCGGTCCTCATACGGCCGGGAATGCGGCCGAACGGCCTACTTCGCGGGCTCCGCGCCCAGCGCGAGCATCCGGTCCACGACGCGCGCGGCGGCGTCGCCCCGGTCGAGGTCGCAGAACTCCTCGCGGAACGCCGCCCGCGCCCCGGCGTACTCGGCGCCCACCGCGTCCGCGTTGCGCACGGCCGCGATCAGGCTCTCCGAGTCGGTCAGCATCGGACCGGGCGCCTTCTCCACCAGGTCGAAGTTGAAGCCGCGCAGGGTGGCCCGGTAGTGCTCCAGGTCGTACGTGAAGAGCAGGATCGGCCGGTCGGTGAGCGCGAAGTCGAAGATCGCGGAGGAGTAGTCCGAGATCAGGACGTCGGCGACGAGCAGCAGGTCGGCGGCGTCGGGCCAGCGGGACACGTCGACGACGAATCCGTCGCGGACGCCCTCGCGGACCTGCTCGGTGACGTGGTGGTGGCCGCGGATCAGCAGGACGTGGTCCTCGCCCAGTTCCCGGCGTGCCTGCTCCAGGTCGATCCGCAGGTCGAGCTTGTAACCGCCGCTCCAGCCCTCGCAGTTCTCACGCCAGGTCGGCATGTAGAGGACGACCTTCTTGCCCTCCGGCAGGCCGAGCCGGCGCCGGACCTCGGCGATCCGCTGCGCGTCGGGCCGCACCAGCGCGTCGGTGCGGGGGCTCCCGGACTCGATGACCTCGCCCTCGTAGCCCAGGGCACGCTTGAGCAGCGGCGTCGCGTAGGAGCTCGGGGAGGCGAGCAGGGTCCACTGCGCGCTGTCGTGCGCGAGGCCCTCCAGGATCTCCGGGCTCGTGTAGTAGTCGTGCACGAAGTCGTGGCCGATCTGCTTGATCGGCGTGCCGTGCCAGGTCTGGACGACGACCTGGCCGGGGCGGCGCTGGAACAGGGTCGGCACGCTGTCGTTGGTGACGAAGTAGCGGGCGCGGGCGAGGACCTCCCACCACTCCACGCTGTCGTACTGCACGGCGCGGGCGGTCGCGGGGACCTCGGTGCGGCCGTCGCGGACCAGCCAGATGTGCTCCAGCTTCTCCCCGCGGCGCAGCAGTTCCTCGTGGACGGCGCGCGGCGCGTCACCGGCGCCGTGGCCCTGGAAGGTGTCGTAGACGACGATGTCCTTGACCGGCAGGGCGCGCTGGGCCGGGTAGGTCTCGAAGCGGGCGACGCGCTGGGCGTAGCGGGAGCGGTCGTGCGGGCTGAGCAGCGGGTCGGCGACGAGCACCATGCGGTCGTGGAAGCGGGTCTCGATCCGCATCCGGCGGCCCTGCGCGGTGAGCGGGTGCGGGCCGGCGAAGAGCAGTCCGGGCGCCATCTGGACCGGGGCGCCGCGGTCCACGCCGAGCAGGCCGGCGGTGGTGCCGCCATGGGCTGCCGGGCGCAGCGTGGGCCACCAGCGGCCCTCGGGGAGCGTGGTGCGGCCGGCGAACGGCTCGGGGAGCACGGGCTGGAAGGTGCTCGTGAAGGCGTCGCCGTCGCGGGTGACGGGGTAGCTGAACTCCATGCCGTGCGCGTTGTGCAGGACGAGTTCGTAGGGCTCGTCGGTCGGCGCGACGAAGCGGCCCCGGAGGGTCAGGGTGCCGTCCGCGGCCTCCACCCGGTCGACGAGCGGCGGGGAGGGCTGCACGGACAGGGTGAGGTGACCGGTGTTGCCGCGCTTGACGAACAGGGAGCGGCCCGCGGTCTCGCCGGGCAGGGGCAGGACGAGGCCGTCGAAGCCGGCGCGCTCGTCGTGGGCCAGGCGGTGCTCGGTGCCGTCGGCGCCGACCACGGAGAGGCTCCACGGCTCGGGGATCCACTCGCCGGGCTCGCACGGGGAGTCCGGTACGGCGGCCAGGTCGGCCAGATTGACCCGGGCGGTGAAGGGGATGCGGCCCGCGGTGGCGGAGCCCTTCTCCAGCGGGAATTCGGCGGTGGTGCCGGTGGAGACGTGCACGGCCTTCAGGCGGGTGGCGTCGACGCCTGCGGAGAGCTCGCCGGTGATCTCCACGGCGTCGTCGCCGACGGGCCGGGCGTCCAGGCCGCGGGCACGGGTGACCTCGACCTGGATGGTGAGCGCACCGGAGACGGCCGGCACGATCCGGACGTCGGGGGCGACCCAGAAGGGCGGCGGGTTCTGGCCGGTGTCGTGCTCACCGCCGCGCAGGCGGGCGCGGTGCAGGCCGCCGGCGCCGGTGACGGCGATGGACGTCGTCCATATGCCGTCGTTCCACTTGCCGCCCGACTGGAAGATCGCGGGGTCGACGACGGCGGTGAAGCCGGCCCAGTCGGCGTGCCGCAGTGCGAGGTGCGGGGCCTTCACGGTGGCCATCGGCGAGGCGACGGTACGGGTGCTGACGACGGAGCGGCGACGCTTGCCTCCCTCGCGGAAGATCAGCATCTTGCGGGAGCCGAGGCGGCTCTCGGCGCCGAGGTGGCCGGGCAGGGCGTAGCCGCGCAGCAGCAGCTTGCCGTCGGACCAGGCCGCCTGCTCCAGGCGGCTGACGACGCGGCGCTCGCGCGTGCCCAGGGTGAGGATCTTGGCGGGGACCGGCGGGCGGCCCTGCAGGAAGGGGTAGTCGGCCTGCGGGCGGGCGAGGCCCTTGACCGGGACGCTGTAGTGGTAGTCGCGCTGGTGGTTCAGGAGCGCGATGAAGTCCTCGACGCGGCCTTCGCCAGCGAGGTAGGCCTTGAGGCGGTCCGCGACGGTCAGGTCGGGCCAGGGGCCGGTGCCGATCTCGCGGACGAGGCCGCCGACCTCCTTGACGAACGCGGCGCGGAAGTCGGGGCCGCCCTCGGCCACGTACTTGTAGATGAGCGGGAGCTCTTCGCTGAGCACGTTGTAGTCGTAGTCGCGCAGGTAGCGGACGTACTTGGCGCCCTGCTTGGCCTTGAGGGACTCGCGGACCAGGCGGACGGACGTTACGCGGTCGATGAGGGAGACCGGGTCGGTGGAGCGCTGGGTGATGGAGCGCTCGCCGGTCTCGCGGACGCGCCAGTGGTAGACGCAGTCGCTGAGGATGTCGACGCTGGAGGCGAAGTAGTGCGCGGGGATGCTGACCGGGGCGTCCTCGTAGAGGATGCCCTCCGGGTACTGGAAGCCGTGCTCGTCCCAGAAGGTGCGCCGGTAGACCTTGTTCCAGGCGGTCCGGTCGGTGACCAGCGCGGGGAACTTGGAGATGTGGGTCTTCAGCTGCGTCTTGGCGAAGGCGGCCCGGTGGCCCCACGACTGGTTCATGCCGACCGAGCGGAAGCGCTTGACGTTGCCGCCGGCGAAGTCGGAGCCCGTCTCGTCGAGGGCGTCGATCAGTCGCTGGTAGGCGTAGTCCGGCATCGTGTCGTCGCTGTCGACGAAGGCCAGGTACTCGCTGTCCGGGTGGATGTGGCGGGCGCCGGCGTTGCGGGCGGCGCCGAGGCCGGCGTTCTCCTGCATGACGACCCGGAAGCGCTTGTCACGCGCGGCGAAGGCCTTGGCTATGACGGCGCTGCTGTCCGTGGAGCCGTCGTCCACGAGGATGGCCTCGAAGTCGCCGAATGTCTGAGCGGCGATGGATTCCAGGCACTCGTCGAGGTAGAGCTCGACGTTGTAGACGGGGACGACGATGCTCAGGCGCGGGGGCATGGGTGGCGGTTTCTCCAGCGTTTTTTGCTATTTCGATGATCAGCTCACAGCATCTTACTCTGTAACAGAACCATAAACTCCACCCATACGGGGCATAGAGTGCTGATCGTCGGGGCGGACGGCAAAGAATGCAGCCGTCCGCCACTTCGACGCTGCGGTGGGACGCGTTCCGTCCCGGTCCGGCGCCCCGTTCAGATCTCCAGTTCCGCTTCGATCTTCTTCAGCTGATGGCGCGCCATGGCGAGGTTGGCCCTCTTCTTGTCGAGGGCCAGGTAGAGGAAGAAGCCCACGGAGCCCCGGCCCTTCATCAGCCGGATCAGGTGGTACTGGCTACCGAGGGTGATCAGGATGTCCTCGATCTCGTCCTTGAGGCCGAGGAGCTCCATCGTGCGGACCTTGGCCCGCACCACGTCCGTGTTGCCGGCCGCCGCGACGGCCAGGTCGAGGTCCTTGCCGCCGCCGATGGTGCCCAGGGCCATGCCGCTGCCGTAGTCCACCAGAGCCGCGCCGATCGCGCCCTCGATGAGGGTGGTGGCTTCCTTGAGTGCGGTCTCCACGTTGACCATGAGAAGTACCTCTTTCCGATGTTGCTGTAGCGGATTGTGCTCTGTTGTGACTGGCTGTAGTTGTCCTGAAGGCGACGGGCCTCGTGCGGTCGGCCCGGGGCGGATCAGGCGGGCGCCGTGCCGGAACCCCGGCGGGCGAGGGTGTGCTCGATCAGTTCGGCGATGCGCAGGCTGGACCGCCTCGCTTCCAGATGGAGGCGTCCGACGTTGACGCGCGGCTCGGCGGTCAGGGTGAGGACGGCCGCCACGCCCGCCGCGTAGGTGGCCACGTACCCGTCGGCTCCGCGTACGAGCAGTTCGCGGAACGCGCCCTGGCCGGTGCTGTCGCTGAGCCGTTGGGCCACACCGAGGGCGGCGGCGGTCAGGGCGGCGACGGCCTCGGCCTCGGCGGCGGCACTGTCCTGGGCCAGGACGAACCCGTCGGCGCTCGCGGCGAGCGCGCCGGTGAGCTGGGGTACGCGGGCCCGCAGCCTGCGGAGCTCGGCGAGTATCTCGGCCTCCGCCTCGGGGGGCAGCGTACTCATGTCGGCTTTTCTCCTTTCGGGCTGCCTACGCTCGGAGCGGTCGGCGCGCAGGGCCGGTCGCAGCGGGAGCCTCACAGGCTTGCCTCCAGTGCGTCGCGTAACCGGCGGAGCAGCGCCACGTCCGGGGATTGGGCCTGGGTCATCCAGTCGGGCAGGGGCACCTCGACCGGCGGTGGGGCCGGGCTGTGCGGCGTCTCGACGAGGCCGGCAGCCGCGAGGCGGCGTACGTCGAGCAGGGTGTGGAAGGCGGGCCGGCCCAGTACCCAGGCCAGGTCCGCCGGGGTGCGCGTTCCGTCCGCCCGGTCCAGCAGGGACCGCTGCCGGGCGGTGACGGTCTG
This sequence comes from Streptomyces sp. NRRL F-2664, assembly GCF_000719345.1. Lineage (GTDB taxonomy): Bacteria > Actinomycetota > Actinomycetes > Streptomycetales > Streptomycetaceae > Streptomyces. The sequence continues at coordinate 268,395 of NZ_JOFX01000001.1, read as the reverse complement.
CCCCGGCGCGGCGGACCGGGGCACCACCGGGGCGGTGTCGAGCAGCGGGTACGGCCAGACCGCGTCAAGCAGCTCACGGCGTCGCCGGGTCTCGCGTTCGACGGCGGCGGCCGCAACGGAGCGGACGGAGCCGATCCAGTGGGTGGCCCCGCGGCGGAACCGGGAGGGGCCGCTGCCCGGGGAGAGTGCGAAGAAGGCGGCGTCGAAGATGGCGGCGAGGTGGCATATCTCGAGCTCTCCGCCGGCGAGACCGCCGCTGTCCACGAGGAAGCGGGCGACCTGTCTGCGCGCCCCGGCCCGGTCCACCGCCTCGCGCCACCGTTCGGGGGCGAGGCCGCCGCCGGTGGTGAGGAGGACGTCGAGACCGGGGGTGGCGGGACTCTCCGCGTGGACTATTCGCCCGTCCTCCAGGAAGAGGGTGCCGCGGTCGCGGAGCAGGGCGCCGGTGGCGCGCTCGGCGGCGAGCCGGGTGAGGAGGGGCGAGACGGCGGCGAAGGCGTTCGGGGCCGTGGTGGGGGTGGTCATCTGAGCACCAGCCCTTCGGCCAGGGCTCTGAGTTTGAGCCGGGCGAGGGCGAGGTTGCCGTCGGCACGGTCGAGCCAGACGTGCAGGAAGACGCTGCTGTCGAAGCTGGTCTCGACGAACCGCAGGACGTGGAACCCGCTCCGGGTCGTGACGATCAGGTCTTCCACGGGCGGGCCGGCGGGGACCGCCGCGTCGGCGGAACCCTCCTCCGCGCGGGCGAAGGATTCGTACTCCGCGGCCGCGCGTGCCAGCTCGGCGGTCTCCGCCGCGGTGGTCTCGTGGTCCCCGACGGGCGATTCCCCGATGGTGCCGAGAGCCAGCCCGCTGCTCCAGTCGACCAGCGCGGCCCCCCGCGCACCAGGCAGGGCCATGGCTTCGAGCAGGCATTCGTCGATCCCGGGCACGCGGGCTCCCCTCCCGGCCGGACGTGCGGTGTGCACGGTAGTGCGGCGCGACAGGAGGGAACTTACTCAAGTTCCGCAGGGCGAAAAGGCGTTCTGGCATTTTCCGCTGGAACGTGCCATTCAACGTGTAAGAGCTTGGCCGGAACGCGTCGGATTCTGATCACGAAGCCAGGGGAAGATCGTCCGCCAGACGGAAGGACCCGCCCACACGCTCGACGTAGCCCTCGTGGCTGAGGGTGCGGAGCAGGTGGTAGACGGTCGGCAACGGGATGCCGGTGACCCGTGCGAGCCGTTTGGCGGTCGCCCCGCCCTCCGCGTACATCGCTTCCACGAGCCGCAGCGCGCGCTGCACGGAACCGATCAGGGTGGGTGTGCTGTCCTTGTGGATGCGGTCGGTTCCCATGAATGGTCCCCCTGCTCCGGTACGAGGCCTGGCAGGGACATCAAAGTCCCTCATCGCCCCCAAGACCAGCGGACTCGCGTAAACCCGAGCATAAGATCACCGGACCCGGTGGCGCCTACCCCTCCCGCTCAGCGGCCTGCGCGGCCTTCATCGCCCTCGCCGACGCCAGCAGGTACGGGACGTCGATCACCGCCACCCCGGGGGTGAACAGCAGGCGCGCCTTGAGCCGCAGGGCGTTCTGGTTGTGCAGCGGCTGCTCCCACCAGTGGCCCACGACGTACTCCGGGATCACCACGGACAGCATGTCCGTAGCCGGCGCCGCGGCCAGCTCCTCGACGTGCGCCAGGACCGGGCCCACGACCTCGCGGTAGGGCGAGTGCAGGATCTTCAGCGGCAGGCCCGGATCGTGTGCGTCCCACGCCTCGCGCAGCCGGGCCGCCTCCGACTCGTCGGCGGCGACGGTCACGGCCGTCAGGGTGTCGGGGCGCAGGGCCTGCGCGTAGCCGATGGCCTTGAGTGTCGGGGCGTGGACGGCGGCGACGAGGACGAGCACGTGGTGGCGTGCCGGCCTGCGCGGTCTGGCGTCGGGGGCCACGCCGACCTGCTGCGCGACCTGGTCGTAGTGGCGGCGTACGCCCTGCATGCCGAGGAACAGCAGGGGCATGGCGATGACGACCAGCCAGGCCCCGTGCGTGAACTTGGTGATGAGGACGATGACGAGGACCAGGGCGGTGAGGGTGGCGCCGACCGCGTTGATGGCGAGCCGGCGGTGGATGTGGACCCGCTCCTCGCGCGGGGTGGCGGGGGAGGCGAGGGCCTTCCTCCAGTGCCGGACCATGCCGGACTGGGAGAGGGTGAAGGAGACGAACACGCCGATGATGTAGAGCTGGATCAGGCGGGTCAGTTCGGCGTCGAAGGCCACGATGAGGGCGACGGCGGCGAGGGCCAGGAGCACGATGCCGTTGGAGTGGACGAGCCGGTCGCCGCGGTGGTAGAGCTGGCGGGGCGCGTAGCGGTCCCTGGCCAGGATCGAGGCGAGCATCGGGAAGCCGTTGAAGGCGGTGTTCGCGGCGAGGATCAGCACCCCCGCGGTGACGGCCTGGAGCAGGTAGAAGAGGAAGTGCCAGCTGCCGAAGGTGGCGCGGCCGATCTGGGCGAGGGCGGTGGAGGTCGGGGTCCCCGGCGGCAGGCCCAGTTCGGTGGGGTCGGCCGCGACGTGGACTTCGTAGGCCATGGCGAGGGCGGTGATGCCGGCGAACATCGTCACCGAGAGGAAGCCCATCACGGCGAGTGTGGTCGCCGCGTTCGTCGCCTTGGGCTTGCGGAAGGCGGGTACACCGTTGCTGATCGCCTCGACGCCGGTGAGCGCGGTGCAGCCGGATGCGAAGGCGCGCATCGTGAGGAGCACCAGGGCGAGGCCGGTGTAGGTGTCGGTGGCGATGATCGGCAGATCGGCCGACTCGGCGCGGACGGTCTGGCCGGTGCCGAGGCGTACGGCGGCGACGGCGAACATCAGGTGGACGACCAGGACGAAGCCGTAGGTGGGGATGGCGAAGAGGCGGCCCGACTCCCTGACGCCGCGCAGGTTCATCAGGGTCAGCAGCGCCACGAAGGCGACCGACATGACCACTTCGTGGTCGCTGAGCGCGGGGAAGGCCGAGGTGATGGCGGCGACTCCGGAGACGACCGACACCGCCACGGTCATGACGTAGTCGACGAGGAGGGCGCTGGCGGCGGTGAGCGCGGCGGTCTGCCCGAGGTTCTCGGCGCTGACGACGTACGCGCCGCCCCCGCCGGGGTAGGCGTGGCAGGTCTGGCGGTAGGAGGCGACGACGACGATGAGCAGGAAGACGATGGCGGCGGCCGCGTACCAGGCGAGATGGAGCAGCGCGACGCCGCCGAGGGCGAGAATCAGCAGGATCTCCTCGGTGGCGTAGGCCACCGAGGAGAGAGGGTCGCTGCAGAAGATCGGCAGGGCGAGTCGTTTGGGAAGCAGGGTCTCGCCGAGCCGCGCGGTGTCGAGGGGTTCACCGACCAGCACTCGCTTCGCCTTGATACGCCTCATTCGGGCATGATCGTGCACGCTCCTCAGTTTCTGCGGCAAAAATCCCTTTTACGGCTTGTGTCATTCGGCGAGTTCCTCGGCCCGATGGGCCAGCCAGAGGTCGTACCGGACGCTCGGCGACTGCAGCAACGAGCGCTCCAGCACGCCCTCGATCCGGGCCAGCCGCTTGCGTGCGCCGGGGACGGAGACCCCGAGCGCTGCGGCGGCCGGGACGAGCCGGGCGTCGTGCGCCAGCCAGGTGCGTACGGTGTCCCGGGCGCCGGGCGGGGCGTCCGGTCCGGCCAGCCCGGCGAGGTGGGCGCGGGCCCACTCGGTGAGCCGGGGGTCGCGCAGGACCGCGTCGAGCGCGGGGGCGGCCGCCGGTTCCGCACCGGCGCTCCCCCGCTCCGCACCCGTGGTCAGCCGCAGCGCCAACGAGAGCGCCGCCTGGTCGGGGAGCCGGCCGAGGTCCAGTCCGAGAAGCGTCTCGACCAGCCGGATCCGGGCGGCCAGGGTGTTGCGGTGCACCTTCAGCAGCCGGGTGGCGTGCGGGCCGAAGTTCAGCCAGGCGTGCGCGGTGGCGCGCAGTTCCTGCCCGCCGGGGTCCTGGGGTCGCCGGGGTGCGTACGCGTGCAGGGGCGCGAGCAGGGCGCCGGCCCAGCCGGCCCCGGCCTCGTGGGCCGCGAGGGCCAACTCCGGACCGGGGCCGAACCGGGCGTGCCGCTCGCCGCGGCCGCGGGCGACGGCCAGGGCGTGGAAGGCCTGGGTGTAGGCGGTGGGCGCCTGCCCCAGCGCCAGTTCGCCGCTGACCCCGACGGCGCAGTCCGCATCCACCGCCGTCAGCGCCCCGGCCAGCGGGTCGTGATCGGCGGACACCGCCGTCGCGTCGGCCGGGACCAGGATGATGAGGTGGCGCACGTAGACCGGGCAGCGTACGACCCAGGCCCGCCCGCCGGTCGACTCCTGGCACACTCGCGCCACTTCGGCCCGCCGCCCGGTCCGGCACTCGGCGACGTACATCCGCATCGGGTCGGGCAGTGAGGGGCGCAGCGCCTCGGCGATTTGGTGGGCGGTGGAGAGCCGTCCGTTCATCAAGAGGTGGAGCACGGCCTCGCGGGCGCGGGCCTCTGCGACCGCGGCCCGCGCTTCGCGCTGCTCGGCCTCCTCGGCGCGCAGGACGAGGGCCAGCGGTACGGCGGCGTCCGCCAGCAGCGCGGGCGCTTCGGGCAGGTGCGGCACAGGCAGTACGGCGGCGAGGGTCCGCCCGGCGTCCAGGGCGAACAGCAGGGTGGCGGACCCGTCGCCGTGCAGGACGGCCGACCGTACGCCGCGCGCGGCCATCTCGGCGGCGCCGCGGACGGCGTCCGCGGGCGCCTCCCGCCCCCGGCCGGCTGCGGCTCCGGCGGCGTCCGGTGCGTCGGCGGACACCACGCCGGTCCAACCGCCGAGGCGGGCGGCGAGCCAGTCCAGCAGCGCGGCCGATCCCCCGGTGTGGGCGAGCCGGTGGACCCTGAGTACGTCGTCGGACCGTGACACCGGCGCATTCAACCACCGGTCGCACACTGTGCGCTGTGATACCGGTCTCGCCCGCTCACTGGGCAGGGCGAACCCTGCGGACGGCCCCGCTCCGGCATAGGTTGTTCCACGAGCGGACGGGTCCCGGAGCCCATGAGTACGAATACGGGGGAGGCACCGGGATCCGCCGCTCACATCCTGGCGGCAGCGCTCCGGAGGGCCTTGCGGAGGCAGACGTGGATGCCGCAGATGCCGCACCGGCAGAGGTCGGCGATGGCGTCGAGGGCCTCGTCCGTGGGCTCGCCGGTAAGCCGGGGCAGCGCGACGGCCGCCCTGATCCGACCGGGCCAGCAGAAACCGCATTACCGACACGTAGAGTAACGATCCGAGTACGTCCGGGGAAGCCTCGATCCCGTTCGGGCTGCGCGCCGCGGATCCTCCGTTCGGGTGGATCGCAGGGGGCACCGGGAACCGGGCAGGGTGCGCGGGGCACCGGCGGAACGCCTCGTACACCTCGGGCGTGTGATCGAGTCACGCGAGGCGGATGGCCGGATTCCGGTCATGGGTACCGGATGCATCAGCGGCCCCACCGGCAGCGTCGCGCACCACACCCGCGGAACGCTGCCGACCGGATTCGTTCGCACACCGCGCAGAACTCGCGAGGCCCGTGTCATATACCAGAAGCAAGAACGTAGCGGATGTTGCCAAACGTCTTACACAGTGTCGCTGCCTGTGCAACAGTCGTTACCGGTCCTTCCTTCAGACTTGGCCGTGCCGCGCCTGTATCGGAGTTCTCATGCCGTCCCACCTGTTCGCGGACCGTCCCGCGCAGCCGCCCGAGCCGGGGTCGGTGGACGCACTGATCTCCCAGACCCGGCGCCTGCGGGGCGACGTGGACGCGGTCCGCCGCGACACCGTCGTGGACGACGACGACGCGCAGGGCCGCTGGCAGCGGGCACTGTGCGATCTCGCCGTGCACCACCTCGACGACCTCCGCGAGCACCTCGGCCAGCTCAAGGAGGGGCTGCCCCCGGCCCCCGAGAGCACCGTGCTCCCGCAGGCGGCCCCCGAGGCCCCTGCCGAGGCGCAGACCCGCGTCGGCAGCGCGGAGTGGAACCTGCTGACCGACGAAGTGACCTGGTCGGACGAGCTGTTCCAGATCCTCGGCCGGTCCCCCGAGGCGGGCCCGCTCCCGCTCGACGAGCTGGGCTCCACCCTGTTCTCCGAGGACCAGCCGCTGCTGACGGCGTGGGTCACCGCCTGCCTGGTGGACGGCAGGCCGATCGACGGCGAGTTCCGCATCGTCCGGGCCGACGGCCGGGTCCGGACGCTGCACATGAGGGGCGAGCCGGTACTCGACTCCGACGGCTGCACGGCCTCCATGTGGGCCGTGCTGCGGGACGTGAGTGAACTGCGCCGCAGCCAGCGGGCGGTGCGCGAGTCCCGCGACTCGCTGCAGCGCCAGCGGGAGATCGCGCAGACCGAGCACCGGCTTGCGGTCGAGCTGCAGGAAGCCGTGCTCCCCCCGTGGCGCGGCTCCCTGCGGTTCCCGCACCGTGACACCGGCTCGCTGGACGTGGCCGCGCACTACCTGCCCTCCGCGACCAGCGCGCTGATCGGCGGCGACTGGTACGACGCGCTGGAACTGCCCGACGGGTCCTCGATGCTGACGGTCGGTGACCTCACCGGTCACGGGGTGACCGCCACCTCCGGCATGGCGATGATGCTGGGCGCCCTGCGCGGCATGGCCATGGCTGGGATCGCGCCGGGACCGCTGATGGGCTGGCTCAACCAGCTCCTGGAGACCTCCGTCCAGCCCGCCCTCGGCTCGGCCGTGTGCTGCCGCTACGACTCCGCAAGCCGGGTGCTGACCTGGGCCCAGGCGGGCCACCCGGCCCCCCTGCTGTTCCGCCGCGGGTCGGGCCGCGCCCTGACCCCGCCGGAGGGCATCCTGCTCGGGGCGACCTCCGGGGCCGCGTACGGGCAGGCCGAGGAGCGGCTGGAGGCGGGTGACGTGCTGGTCCTGCACACGGACGGCCTGACGCCGCGCAGCATCGAATTCAGCCGGGCGGACGGGACCGAGCGGCTGCTGGCACTCGCTCCGCGGCTCTCGGCGGCGCGGTCCGCCCGGGACTGCGTGCGGCTCGTGGTCGAGGAGTTCGGGGAGGGCGAGCGGGAGGACGACGCCTGCGTGCTCGTCGCCCGGGTCGGCGGGTAGGGCACCGGGCCGGCCGGAGCGCCGGACCTGTGGACTGCGGCCGTCGGGCTGCACCGTAGGGCCTCCTCGTACGGGCTTCAGGGCCGCGCCGGACGGCGCGGCCTTTCTCGTCCGCGTTACCGCCCCTCTCGTCCGCAGGGCGTGCGGGATCCCTGGCCGGCGGCTGCCGCGGGAGCCGGCAACTACACCCCCATGGCCGGCCGGCCGCTCGCTGCGGGGGTGTCGGGGAGCGCCAACTCGATCTCCTGGCGCAGGTCCTCGATGCGCGCGTACCCGGCGTACTGGGCGGTGAGCCGGTACATCTCGCGCAGGCGGTCCCAGGTCCGGTGCGAGGAGGTCTCGTTCATCGAGACGAGCGCCAGGCGCGCGTAGCGGTCGGCCTGTTCGGGGTCGTCGGCGATGAAGCAGGCGGAGGCCATGGAGATGTAGTCGAAGATCTGCGACCGCTGGTAGCCGTCGCCGCGCAGCCGCAGGGCCTCCTTGGCGTGCCGCGCGGCGATGGGTGCCGCCGTGGCGTCGTGGTCGGCGAGGGTGCGGTAGGCGAGCGCCTGCATGCCGTGCAGGTCCGCCTCGTCGAAGTGCTGCATCCAACTCGGGGGCGGTACGTCCCCCTTGTCGGAGACGAACAGCTCCTCCGCCTCGCCCAGGGTGCGGCGCATGGCCTGCCCCTTGCCCATGGCTGCCTGTGCCCACGCCTCGATGGTGTGCAGCATGGCGCGGGTGCGCGGGAGGGTCTGCTCGCCGGAACCGGACTGGGCGAGCTTCATGAGGTCCAGGGCCTCGTTCGGCTTGCCGAGGTGGACCATCTGGCGCGCGGCGCGGGACAGCGCCTCACCCGCGCGCGGCCGGTCGCCGCCCTCACGGGCCGCGTGCGCCGCGATGACGAAGTACTTCTGCGCGGTCGGTTCGAGGCCCACGTCGTGCGACATCCAGCCCGCGAGGACCGCCAGGTTGGCCGCCACTCCCCAGAGCCGCCGCTGGAGGTGGTCGGGGTGGTGGTAGGCGAGCATCCCCCCGACCTCGTTGAGCTGGCCGACGACGGCCTTGCGCTGCAGCCCGCCGCCTCTGGAGGCGTCCCACGCCCGGAACACCTCGACGGAGCGCTCCAGTGCCTCGATCTCCTGGGAGCCGATCGGGGCGGCCTCGTAGCGGTCGAAGCCCGCTGGGTCGGCCTGGAAGGAGTCGGCGAAGCGCGCCGGATCGCCCTTCGCCAGGGCGGGGTCGGTGTGCAGCCAGTCGTACATGGCGTTGCTGAGGGCTGAGCCGGCGGTGAGCACGGCGCCCGCGCCCATCAGACCGCGACGGTTGAGCATGAGGTCCATTCCCGTGAATTCGGTGAGGACCGCGGCTGTGCGTTCGGGCGCCCAGGGCATGCCGTCGGGGTTCTCGCGAGCCCCGTCCGGCTGCCGTCTCGAGGTGCGCCGCTGCCGTACGAACCCGAGGTCCTCGATGGTCACGACACGACCGAGCCGCTCGGTGAACAGTGCTGCCAGTACCGTGGGCACCGGTTCGCGGGGGCTCTCCCCCATGTCGATCCAGCGCCGCACCCGCGAGGTGTCGGTGGCGAGCTGGGGGTGGCCCATGGCCGCCGCCTGCCGGTTCACCATCCTCGCCAGCTCGCCCTTCGACCAGCCGGCCAGGCCGAACAGGTCGTTCAAGCGGGTGTTCGGACCTTTGCTCACGTCAAGCCCCCAGGTTCTCGGCTGAGTTGACAGTAGCCCGCCGTCAGATGCCCAGCGACTATTCGCCAGGCTTCGCCAGGGCACGCCCGATGGTTCGCCACCTTGCGACGGGTGTCAGGTAGGAATGCGCCTCCCCGCCCCGGTCACCGGCGGAACTCCCCAGGGTGAAGTACGGGATCGGCGGGGTGGCGTACGCAACTCGTCGGCGCACGAAGGGATCCGTATCACCATGTACGCAGCAACGTCCTCCGTGTCCGCACCGGTCCGGTCGCACCGCACGCTCCCCGCGGGCGGCGGCCCCTATCTCGAACCGGGCCGCGCGTCGGCCGCGGCGCAGGGCGCAGTCCGGGCGCGGCGGATGCCGAGCGCCGGGTCCCAGCCCGTCAGCGGAAGAATCGACCTCTCGGGGCCGCAGGGAGCGCAGCTGCGCACCGCGCTCGCCTCGGTGCAGCGGATCTGTCCGGAGTTCTCACCTGTGCAGGTGCTGCGGCGCAGCGGCCGCTCGGTCCTCCTGGTGGGGACCACCGGCCGCATGACCGCCGTTGCGAAGGTTTTACTGGACCACTCGCCGGAATGGCGTGAGCGCTACCGGCACGAAATAGCGGCGTACCGGGCGTTCGTCCGCCACCGCCCGCCGGTCCGGGTACCGCGGTTGATCGCCGCCGACCCCGAGAACTGCACGCTGGTGGTGGAGCGGATGGCGGGCCGGGTCGCGGCACTCCAGCGGCACCCCGTGGAGCCGCCGCCGCGGGTGGACCTCCGGGCCGCCCTCGGGGCGGTGTGCCGGGTCAACCAGTGGCAGCCGCCGGCCGAGTTGTTCGGCACCCCGATGAACTACGCGCGGCGGATCGCCCGCGACTACGAGTTGGGCCTGCTCACGGACCGGGACCTCGGCGACCTGCAGAAGCTGCTGCACGGGGTCAAGCTGTCGGGGGCGCCGCTGCAGTTCAACCACGGCGATGCGCTGCTGTCGAACCTGCTGCTCTCCCCCGCCGGCCCGGTGCTGCTCGACTGGGAGCACGCGGGCTGGTACCTGCCGGGCTACGACCTCGCCACCCTGTGGACGGTGCTCGGCGACGCCCCAGCCGCCCGCGCCCAGATCAGCCGGCTCGCCCAGTCGGCCGGTCCGGTGGCCCGGGACGCCTTCCTGATCAACCTGATGCTGGTGCTGACGCGGGAGATCCGGATGTCCGAGACGGCCGTCCAGCGCTCGATGCTGGCGACCGCCCCGGCCCAGCCGCTGCCGGCGGGCGCCCTGTCCTCCGGGGAGGAGCAGCGGTTGCTGCTCCGCCGCCTGCACGACGACGCGGGCATGGCCCGGCGGGCGGTCCGCGCGGCGGTCGGCACGCGCTGATCCGGTCTGCTCCAGCCCCTGACGCGAGGTCCCGTGGCCCCACCGCCACGGGGCTTCGCCCGTTCGCGGTCCGGCAACGGCGGCGCCGGGCTCCGCTAGCGTGGGAGCGGACGACCGACGGGAGGCGCTGAATGAAGTCCGGAGTGCGCAAGTGGGAGGCGGTGCGGGAGTTCGCCCTCGGCCTTCCGGAGGCCTTCGAGGACCATCCGTGGGGTCCCGAGGACTGCGTGGTTAAGGTGAACAAGAAGATCTTCCTCTTCCTGGGCAGCACCGACGGGCCGGGGCAGCCAGGGCTGTCCGTCAAGCTCAAGGACGAGGCGCTGCACGGGCACGCGATGGCGTCGCCCGGCGCGGAGCCCACCGGGTACGGTCTGGGCCGGTCCGGCTGGGTGTCCGTACCGCTGGGTGAGCAGGGGGCGCCGTCGGTGCAGGTGCTGTGCGAGTGGGTGGAGGAGAGCTACCGGACGGTGGCCCTCAAGCGGCAGGTGAAGGAGCTGGACGCGCGCGGCCGGGCGGAGGGCTGAGGGGCCGGTGCCGCGGCGGGTGCGCGGGGGTGCACCGGATGGCTTGACATCACATGATCCCCCGAACACCTTTTTCTGACTCAGCATCAGACGTGTTGGAGTCACCTTCTCCTCCCCAAACCGCTGGAGCCTGCCCATGTCCGCAAGCGCTTCACGCACGTCCCCCGCCCCCCTGCCGTCCAGACGCGCCGTGCTCGCCGGTACGGGGGCCGGGGTGCTCGCCGCGGCCGTGCTGCCGTCCGGTGCGGCGCGGGCCGACGGTGACCGGGCCGGACCGCCGCTCGGTGAGTACGACGTGGTCGTGGTGGGTTCCGGCGCCGCCGGGATGACGGCCGCGCTGACCGCCGCGCGGCGCGGGCTGAGCGTGCTGGTGGTCGAGAAGGCGCCCACGTTCGGTGGCTCGGCCGCGCGTTCCGGGGCCGGCATCTGGCTGCCGAACAACTCGGTGATCCTCGCCGCCGGGGTGCCCGACACCCCGCAGAAGGCGGCGGCGTACCTCTCGGCGGTGGTGGGGCCCGATGTCCCGGCCGACCGCCAGGCGGCGTTCCTCGCCCACGGCCCCCGCATGCTGGACTTCGTGATGGCCCACAGCCCGCTGCGGTTCCGCTTCATGGAGGGGTACAGCGACTACTACCCGAACCTGCCGGGCGGCCTGCCGAACGGCCGGTCCATCGAGCCGGACCAGATCGACGGGAACGTCCTCGGGGGTGAACTGGCCCGCCTCAACCCGCCGTACATGCCCGTGCCGGCCGGAATGGTCGTCTTCAGTCAGGACTACAAGTGGCTGAATCTGGCGGCGGTGAACGCGAAGGGCCTGGCCGTTTCCACCGAGTGCCTGGCGCGCGGCACGAAGGCGGCCCTGCGCGGCGAGAAGCCGCTCACGATGGGCCAGGCCCTCGCGGCGGGGCTGCGGGCGGGACTCCAGCGGGCCGGGGTGCCGGTGTGGCTGAACAGCCCGCTGGTGGACCTGGTCCAGGAGGGCGGCGCCGTCACCGGGGTGGTGGTGGACAAGGAGGGTGTGCGCGGTGTCGTGCGGGCCCGCAGGGGGGTGGTCGTCGGCTCGGGCGGCTTCGAGCACAACGGCGCGATGCGGGCGCAGTACCAGCAGCAGCCGATCGGCACCCAGTGGTCGGTGGGCGCGAAGGAAAACACGGGCGACGGCATCCTGGCCGGTCAGCGGGCCGGCGCGGCGCTGGCCCTGATGGACGACGCGTGGTGGGGTCCGTCGATCCCGCTGCCCGGGGAGCCGTACTTCTGTCTGGCCGAGCGGACGCTTCCGGGCGGGCTGATCGTGAACGGGCACGGGGCGCGGTTCGTCAACGAGGCCGCCCCGTACAGCGATGTGGTGCACGTGATGTACGAGAAGGATCGGGCGGCGACAGGTTCGCACATCCCTGCGTGGCTGATCGTGGATCAGAACTACCGCAACCGGTACTTGTTCAAGGACATCCTGCCGACGTTGCCCTTCCCGGACTCGTGGTATCAGGCGGGAGCGGCGAAGAAGGCGTGGACGTGGGACGCGCTGGCGGGTGCGATCGGTGTGCCGGCGGGTGCCCTGCGGGCGACGCTGGGGCGGTTCAACGCGCAGGCGTGGAGCGGCACCGATGCCGACTTCCACCGGGGCGACACCGCCTACGACCACTACTACACCGACCCTGGGGTCCAGCCGAACTCGTGCCTGGCGCCGGTCTGGGTGCCGCCGTTCTACGCCTTCAGGATCGTGCCGGGGGATCTCGGTACGAAGGGCGGCATCGTCACGGACGCCCGGGCCCGGGCGCTGCGGGGGGACGGTTCGGTGATCCGCGGCCTGTACGCGGCGGGCAACGCCAGTGCGGCGGTGATGGGGCGCAGCTACGCGGGGGCCGGGTCGACGATCGGCCCCGCCATGACGTTCGGCTACGTGGCCGCGAACGACATCGCGGACGGCTGACCGGTGCCGGAACCGGGTCGGGCCGACCGGTACCCGGCCCGGGGTGGGCACGAAGGGACGGCCGGGACCGGCGTGCGAGCGGCCTCGGCGGGGGGCCGGGGCGGGTCAGCCCTGCTGGAAGAGCTCGGCGGGGAGCGGCTTCAGGAGGGCGTAGAGGTCGTCGGTGATCGGGCGGTCCCAGCTGGCGATGGTGACCAGCACGTTGTCGCTGCGGTCGAACTGGACGCAGGAGATGCGGGACTCCGACAGCTTGATCTTCCGGACGATGAGGAGGTTGTCGCCCTGCATGACGGGGCAGTCCTCGACGCCGGTGACCTCGACGTCCTCGTCGTTCTCCAGCGCGTCGAGGAGCTGGGCCACCTCGAAGGGGACCTGGCCGTCGGTGAGGTCGCGGGCCGGGGAGCCCTCGGGCAGGTTGCCGATGATCATCGCCGGACCGCGTCCGCCGAACAGGTCGTACCGGAGGAAGACCCCCTGGCAGCTGCCGTCGGGCGCGGGCAGCAGCCCGGCCCCGAGATTGCCCGGCCAGTCCCCCGGGTCCATGGCCAGGACATCGAAGTCCGGGCCGGCGGGTGTGGCGGCGCGGTGGCGGCGGAGGAAGGACATGCGGCCATGGTACGTGGCCGCGGGAGTTTTACGGCCCGGGGGCCCCTCGTCCGACCGGCCGTCCTGCCCGGTCCCGCGCCCTGGTCCCGCCGCTGTCCGCGAATGCGCCCGTCGGAGGGGCGTGACCGGCGTGAACCAGCGCGGGAGCAGGCCGCTGCCCCCGTAACGTGCGGGTCGGCCGGGTGGGACGCGGCGGCGGAAGGGGGTCGGCCCGGGCGGAGCCGGCGGCCTCGCCGGCCGCGGGCCCGGTGGTGGTGGCCGGCACGCCCCTGTCGCCCGCGAGGAGGATTCCAGGATTCCCGGCCTGCCGTACGCCGGAAGCGGTACCTCCCGCCGGTGTCCGGGGCACCTGCCGTCGGGCGCGGCGGGCGGGGGTCGTACGCCGCGGGTGCGGGGGCGGCGTCGACCGCGACGGCCGGGGCGCGGGGGGGGCGGCGGGGCGGCGCGTCGCTGCGCGCGTCCGCGGCGGGCCGCCTTCTCGGAGACCGCCTCGTCGAGGCGCGGCAGGGCCTTCCCCTCGATGTGGTCCGGGTGCGTCGTGCCTGCGGGGCGGGGTGGGTCCGATCACGTGGAGCTGCGGGCGAACGCCTCCAGTGCGGCGCGCAGCCCGGACCGGTCGGTGCCGAGCTTGCGGCACGCGGCCGACAGCACCCAGTCCGGGGACGCAGGCTCGGGCTGCTCCGCGGAGCGTACGGCCAGGTCGGCGGCCCGGATCTCCTCCTCGGTGACCCAGTCCGCGCGGGGCGTCCTGGAGGGCAGGGCGCCGCCCATGCCGGTCAGGGTTTCGGTGGCCTCCTCCACCAGCCCGTCGGCGCCGCATTCCCGGGCGGTGACGACGGCCGCCGTCAGCAGGTCGGCGTCGCGCAGTCCGTAGCCGAGGGCGGCCAGGGCGCGGGCGAGTTCGTATCCGGCGGGGGACGCCGAGAGCAGGGTGACCGCCTCCCGGAGGAGTGCGGTGCGGTCCTGCGGAGCAGCGACCTCCGCGGCCACTCTGAGGGCCTGGCCGATGGCGGAGGGCGCGCCGAAGGCCCTGGCGCGCCGGACGGCGTCGGCTGCGAGCGCGCGGGCCCGTTGCGGATCGTCCGCGGCGACGGCGCGGGCCAGGTGCAGCTGCCACGGGCACCAGGCCGGGTTCTGGATGCCGCGGGGTGTCAGTCTGCGGTCAACCGCCTCCAGTTCGGCGACGGCCGCGCGGACCTCGCCGCGGGCGAGCAGGAGTTCGGCGTGGACGGTCTGCGAGTCGGGGAAGACGACGGCCGCCGGGAAGGGGGCGCCGAACTCGTGCTCCTGTGCCAGCTCCCAGGCCTCGTCGACCCGGCCGCGGGCGAGCAGGGTGGTGAGGAGGATCGCTATGGCGTACCAGTGCACGGGGGTGCGCCGGCCGACGCGTTCGGCGAGGCGAAGCCCGGACCGGGCCAGTTCCTCGGCCTCCACGAGCCGTCCGCGGCGGTAGCGGATGTAGGCGCGCAGGCTGTATGCGAAGGACAGGTGGGCGCCGCGCCAACCCTGCCGCTCGAACTCGGCGGTGCCGGCCTCGAACAGCTCCTCGGCCCGGCCGGGCCGGTCGGCGTACATGTGGACCATGGCGGCCAGCACCGGGACTTCGAAGCCGCGGTCCTCGTGCGCCCAGCTGAAGGGCTGTTCCAGGACGCGGCCGGCGTGGTGCAGCACCACGTCCACCGGTTCGCCCCACAGGCAGGCGTCCCAGGCGCGCAGGGCGATGACGTACCGCTCGGTGAGGTCCCGGCCCGTGAGGCGGTCGGCGAGCCGGGTGAGGCGTCGGGAGCGGGCCGGGGAGTCGGTCTCGGCGGCGTTGAAGGCGTCCCACATGAACTGCTCGGACTGCAGGCGCAACCGGGCCCGTACGTCCGGGGTCCGGGCGATCTCGCGGGCGAGGGATGCGGAGGCCTCGGCGAGGCGGTCGCTGTGCGCGAGGACCTGGGCGAGCCGGATGACGATGCCCTGGCGCAGGGCCGGGTCGTCGAAGGGTTCGGCGAGGGCCGCCCGCAGGTGGTTGACGGTGTTGGCGGGCTCGGTCAGCAGGGAGGCGCAGCCCAGTTCGTACAGGACGGCGGCGCGTTCGTCGAAGTCCGGTGGCTCGCGCAGGGCGCGGGCGAGCTGTCGGCGGGCGGCTTCGGGGGCGCCGGCGCGGAGGTTCTCCGCGGCCGCCTCGCGCAGGGTGCGCACGACCCACGGGTCGTTCTCGGGGTGGGTCTCCAGCAGGTGGCGGGCGGCGGCGGAGGCACCGAGGCCGGCGTCGACGACGGCGGCCGCGGCCTTCCCGTGCAGGGCGACGCGCAGGGCGTCGGGGATGGCCCGGTAGATGGCGGTGGCGATGAGGGGGTGGACGAACTCCAGCCCGGTCTCGGGCTCGTGGTCCGAGGCGGGCCCGGCGGCCGACAGGATGCGGGCGTCCCGCAGGCGCGTGGTGGCGGCGACGGCCTCCTCGGCGCCGAGCGCCGCGACCCGGGCGGCGATGTCCTGCGGGATGGCGGTGCCGAGGACGGCGCAGGCCCAGGCGAAGCGGACGGTGGAGGGGCCGAGGCGTTCGAGGCGTGCGACGAGGCCGCTGCCGCGCTGGGCGGCGGCGAGGTCGGCCAGTTGCGGGGCGTTCTCCTCGACGGGCCGCAGTCCGCGGCCGCGGACCTTGGCGGTGAGTTCGACGGCTTCGAAGGGGTTGCCGGTGGTGACGGCCCAGGCCTCCTGGCAGAAGGCGTCGTCGGCGTGCTCGCCGAGGGCTTCGCGGACCAGGGCGGCGACGGCGGCCGGGGTGAGCGGGGCGAGGGGCAGCGGGGCCTGTCCCGCCCGGCCGGGCAGCGTACGGAAGGCTTCGGCGTGGGCGGGGAGTTCGTCGGGCCGGTAGGCGACGACGAGGAGCAGCGGGAGGTGTTCTGCGCGCGGGGCGAAGGCGGCGAGCCAGCCGAGGGACTCGGGGTCGGCCCAGTGCGCGTCGTCGAGGACGAGGACGACGGGGGCGCGCTTGACGACGAGGTGCGTGAGGACCCAGTCGAGGCCGTCGCGCAGGCCCTGCGGGTCGGGCGGGGCGCCCTGCTCGGGCGCGCAGAGGCCGAGGGCGGGGCCGACGATGGCGTACCAGCTCCCGAGGGCGGCGCGCAGTTCCTGCTCGGAGGTGCCGGCGAGCTGGGGCTGGATGAGCTGACGGGCGACGTGGAAGGGCTGGCTCTGCTCCTGTTCGCCGCCGCGTGCGGCGAGGACGGTGCAGGAGCGGGCGTGGGCGCGGCGACGCAACTCGGCGAGGAGGGTGGTCTTGCCGAGGCCGGCGGGCCCGGAGAAGGCCAGCAGCGCGCCGCCGGCGTCGGGGCCGGGACCGGTGAGCTGGTCCAGGGCCTCGTCGACGATGGCGAGTTCGGCATCGCGTTCGACCATGGTGCGCCGGATGCGCGTCCGGTGGTCCGTCATGGCTGGTACCCCCCAGGCCTGTTCCGGGAGATCAGCGTACGCCCGCGCATATCGCGGGGTGCCCCACTGGCGGAAAGAATCCGATCTTCTTTTCCGACGCGATTGCGGGACGGATCGCAGGAGGTTTCGAGTTGCTTCCGAGGGCGATCAGTCCTGCCCGGAACGGGTCGCCAGGTCTTCCGGGACACCGACGGCCTCGGCGGCCCGGTCGGCGGCCACGAAGAGGTGGTCGTGGTGGTGCCCGGCGATGACGTTGCAGCTCAGGCCGCGGGTGGCGAGTTCGGCGGCGAAGGCGGCGGTGAGACCGACCGCGTCGAGCGCGGAATGGATCCGCAGGGTGATCCAGCGCGCGACCGCTCATGCCGCCGCCCCAACGAGCGGGCGGTCAGCCGAGGGTGAGCTGGAAGTGCGCGGTCTCCCGGTAGCCGGCGGCCGGCGGATCCACTTCCACGGTGACCGTGGCGCCCTTCGCGCCGGGCCGGACGCGGACCGGGAC
Organism: Streptomyces sp. NRRL F-2664; assembly: GCF_000719345.1. Classification (GTDB taxonomy): domain Bacteria; phylum Actinomycetota; class Actinomycetes; order Streptomycetales; family Streptomycetaceae; genus Streptomyces. Next base: position 251,274 of record NZ_JOFX01000001.1, on the reverse strand, counting down.
GCGGCGTGTGCGGTCGGTACCCAGGGGCGGCAGGAGGGCGGCGGCGGACTCCTTCGAGTTCAGCCAGTCCAGACTGTCGCCGGAGGTGTGGTCGTCGAGCGAGCGGCCGGCGCGGACGGTCAGCGGTGCGTCGCCGTACTCCGACACGGCGGAGGCGGCCGACTCCCCGCCGGGGCGCAGCTCCTCGTCGGTGTCGTTGTCGTAGGTCACGGTGAGGCTGTAGGTACCGTCGGGCTCGGCCCGCGGGCGGCTGACCGTGATCTTCAGGCCGTCCTCGTACCGGGCGGTCGCGCCGGGTCCGAGGGGGTCCGCCACCGATCCGGAGGGGCCGCTCTGTTCCAGCTGGCCGTAGCCGTCCAGGCCCTTCTCGAACTCGGCCAGCCCCCAGGCGCCCAGGCCGGCCAGGCCGAGCAGAACGAGGGCGGCGAGCGTGCATCCCTTCAACCACCGGGGCGTGTCCGCGGCAGGGGTGTCGGTGGGGGTCCGGTCGGTGTCCATGCCGGTCAGCCTAGGCAGCCCTGGCCCTGCGGATCATGAGCGGAAGTACTCAACGGCGTACTCGGGCACTGTCTGAGTAGCCGTTGCGCAGCCGTCCCCGGCCGACGCCCCGGCCACCGCCCCGGCCGGGGACGGGGCGGCGGCGTGCGGTCAGGTCAGGTCAGGTCAGGTCAGGTCAGGTCAGGTCAGGTCGAACTCGCCGCCGCGGGCGTTCAGCACGAACTTGTGCCACTCGTCCGGCGAGAAGATCAGGGAGGGGCTCTCGGGGCGCTCGCTGTTGCGCATCGCGATGAAGCCCTCGACGAAGGCGATCTGGACGTCGCCCGCTCCCCGGCTGCTCGACTGCCAGTCCGCGTCGGTGAGATCGAGGTCCGGCTTCCCCCAGCCGGCGAGCGGCTGTGAAGTCATGCTCTCGGCCACGTGCGTGCTCCTCCCGGTACGTCGTCCGGGGCCAGGTTACCCATCGCGGCGGGTGCCGCACAGGCCACGGTGAGTCACTCGTGACCGGTCCGGCACCCCGGCGGGCCCGACGGTTGGATGTCAGGAAGCGGGATCCTGCGTCCCCACCAGCCACATGGCGAAGAACTGCGCACCGCCGCCGTAGGCGTGGCCCAGCGCCCGACGCGCTCCCGGCACCTGGTGCTCCCCGGCATCACCGCGCACCTGGAGGGCCGCCTCGGCGAAGCGGATCATCCCGGACGCGCCGATCGGATTGGTGGACAGCACACCGCCGGAGGGGTTGACCGGGAGGTCCCCGTCGATCTCGGTGACGCCCGCCTCGGTGAGCTTCCAGCCCTCGCCCTCCTCGGCGAAGCCCAGGTTCTCCAGCCACATCGGCTCGTACCAGGAGAAGGGGACGTACATCTCGACGGCGTCGATCTCCCGGCGCGGGTCGGTGATCCCGGCCTGCCGGTAGACGTCGGCCGCGCAGTCCTTACCGGCCTGCGGGGAGACGAAGTCCTTGCCTGCGAAGAGGGTGGGTTCGCTGCGCATCGCGCCGCCGTGCACCCAGGCGGCCGGTTTCGGGGACCGGGCGGCGCCCGCCCGATCGGTGAGGACCATGGCGCACGCGCCGTCGGAGGAGGGGCAGGTCTCGGAGTATCGGATCGGGTCCCACAGCATCGGCGAGGCCCGGACCTTCTCCAGGGTGATGTCGTGCTCGTGCAGGTGCGCGTACGGGTTCTTCAGGGCGTTGCGCCGGTCCTTGTACGCCACGAGCGAGCCGACCGCGTCGGGTGCGCCGGTGCGCCGCATGTACGCGCGCACGTGCGGGGCGAAGAAGCCCCCGGCACCGGCGAGCAGGGGCTGTTGGAAGGGGACGGGGAGGGACAGGCCCCACATGGCGTTGGACTCGGACTGCTTCTCGAAGGCGAGGGTGAGGACCGTGCGGTGGACGCGGGCCGCGACCAGGTTGGCGGCGACGAGCGCGGTGGACCCGCCCACCGAGCCGGCCGTGTGCACGCGCAGCATCGGCTTGCCGACGGCGCCGAGCGCGTCCGCCAGGTACAGCTCGGGCATCATCACCCCCTCGAAGAAGTCGGGGGCCTTGCCGATGACGACGGCGTCGATGTCGGCCCAGGTCAGCTCGGCGTCGGCGAGGGCGCGCAGGGCGGCCTCGCGGACGAGTCCGGCGATGGACACGTCGTGGCGGGCGGCGACGTGCTTGGTCTGGCCGATGCCGACGACGGCCACGGACTCTTTGCTCACCTTGTGTCCCCTTCCAGGACGGCGACCAGGTTCTGCTGGAGGCAGGGACCCGAGGTGGCGTGCGCGACGGCACGGTCGGAGACGCCGCGATGGATGCGGGCGGCGGCCTCGCCGATGCGGATCAGGCCGGCGGCCATCATCGGGTTGGCGGCCAGCGCCCCGCCGGACGGGTTGACGGCGACGGATCCGGTGCCGTGGCCGTTGCCGGTGCCGTTGCCGTGGCCGGTGGCGGTCGCGCGGAGGCCGAGGGCCTTGCGGAGCACCACCTCCTGCGAGGAGAACGGCGCGTGCAGTTCCGCCGTGTCCACGGGGGCGTCGAAGAAGCCGGCGTGCTGCGCCGCGATCCGGGTCGACGGGGAGTCGGTCAGGTCGCGCAGGCCCGGACCGTGCGCTTCGATGCGGTGGTCGATGCCGGTGATCCAGGCGGGGCGTTCGCACAGCTGTCGCGCGAGGTCGCCGGCGGCCAGGACCACCGCTGCGACGCCGTCGCCGATGGGCGGGCAGTCCCCGGTCCGCAACGGCCGGACCTGGTAGTCGCCCTGTGGGACGGTGCCGCGGAGCTGGGCGTGCGGGTTGGCCCCGGCGTCGGCCCGGCTGCGGGCCGCGATGGCGGCGAGCTCGGACTCGTCGGTCTCGCCCGCGTCGATGAGGGCCTGGGCCTGGAGGGCGGCCAGGGCCACCGAGTCGGGCCAGAGCGGGGCGAGGTAGTACGGGTCGAGCTGCCGGGTCAGCACGTCGCGCACGGATCCCGGCGAGGACTTCCCGTACGAGTAGACGAGCGCGGTGTCCGCCTCGCCGGTCTGGAGCTTGACCCAGGCCTCGTAGAGGGCCCAGGCGCCGTCCATCTCGACATGGGACTCCGAGATCGGCGGCCAGGCGCCCACCCCGTCGAGGGTCATGGTGAAGGAGAAGGCGCGGCCCGCGAGGTAGTCGCTGGAGCCCGAGCAGGTGAAGCCGATCTCGCCGGCCCTCAGTCCGGTGGCGGCCAGCACCTGGTGCAGGACGGGCATGACCATCTCGACTTCGCTCAGTTCGTCGGTGCGGCGCAGGTGGTCGCTCTGCGCGAAGGCGACCACGGCCACGTCGCGTGCGTACCGGCTCGCCTCGGGCCCGGTCATCAGATGAGCTCCTTGTACGCGTCGTAGTCGGCGTCCGGTTCGCCGGTGGGGCGGTAGTGGTCGGGGTAGCGGCCGCCTTCGGTCCAGACGGGCTCGACGCGCAGGCCCATACGGACCTGGTCGTACGGGATGCCGCCGATCCGGCCGTGGAGGGCGAGGCCGGCGCCGTCGAGGGCGATGTGTGCGTAGACGTAGGGGACGTCGATGTCGAGGCCCTTGGCCTTGATGTTGACGATGCAGAAGGTGGTGACGGTGCCGGCCGGGCCGACCTCGACCCGGTCGGTGGTGGCGACGCCGCAGGTGGGGCAGGCACCGCGGGGCGGGACGTACACCTTGTGGCAGGACGGGCAGCGCTCGCCGACGGTCCGCCGTTCGGAGAGGGCGTTGATGTAGGCGGTCTGGGCACGGCCGGGGCTGTAGACGTAGTCGAGGCGGGCCTCGGCGACGATGCCGGTGACGGGGTCCTGGAAGACTCCGTCGTGCGCGGCGGGCCCGGCCTCGGCGGCGGGGCCGTCGAAGGGCTCGAAGCAGGCGATGTCGGTGATGGCGCCGGTGCGCTCGGCGGCCCAGCGGACGCGGACCCGCATGCCGGTGCGCACGGCTTCGGGGCCGAGGGCGTCGAGTGCGTGGAGGAGGGCGGTGTCGGCACCGTCGAGCCTGACCAGCGCCCAGGCGAAGGGGGTGTCGAGGGGCTGGTGGGGGCGGGGGTGATCGTTCCAGGCCCAGGTGGTGACGGTGCCGGTGGCGGCCACCTCGACGAGCGCGCGGACCTCCTCGGAGGTCACGGGGTCGTACTCGACGGGCGGGACCACCACCCTGCCGTCCGAGGTCTTCACGCCGAGGACGGTCTTCTCGCGCAGGCCGGTCAGGAAGGCGCTCTGCACGGGCCCGAGGGACCGGGTGAAGGGGAACTCGACGACGAGAGGCGCGCGGAGCACCTCCGGTGGGGAGGCAGCTGTCATGGTGGCTCTCCGTTGCAATGGGTTCCGGTGATGATCGAGACCTGCGCGAGGCCCGCCCTTCCGGCCCCGCCTGCGTGCGAGGCACTTCTCGGCCCGCCGGCGGTCGAGGCGCGGGGTCGGGGGCGCAGCCGCGGTCCTTGTGCCACGCCGGCACGTGGGGCGCAGGACCGGGCATCCCCCGACGGGGGCCGCAGGGTCACTCCCGCCGATACACCGGCTCGCGCTTCTCCGCAAAGGCCCGCGCCCCCTCCTTGGCGTCCGCCGTGTCGAAGACGGGCCACCCGCGCAGGAGTTCGGAGGCCAGTCCCTCCGTCTCCGTCAGCCCGGCGGTCTCGTAGACCGACGCCTTGACCGCCTCCACCGCCAACGGGCCGCACGCGTTGATCCGCTCGGCGATCTCCAGGGCCGCGTCGAGTGCCGTTCCGTCCGGGACGACCCGTCCGACGAGCCCGATCCGCGCGGCTTCCTCGGCGGAGTACGGACGTCCGGTCAGCAGCATCTCCAAAGCGTGCGTGCGCGGGATCTGCCGGGGCAGCCGCACCGTGGAGCCCCCGATCGGAAAGAGCCCCCGCTTGACCTCGAAGAGTCCGAAGGTGGCACTCTGCGCCGCCACGCGGATGTCGGTGCCCTGGAGGATCTCGGTGCCACCGGCCACGCAGTAGCCCTCCACCGCCGCGATCACGGGCTTGCGCGGCCGGTGGTGGCGGAGCATCGCCTTCCAGTGCAGGTCGGGGTCGGCCTTGAGGCGGTCCCGGTACTGGTCGCCCGCCATGCCCTTGCCGGCCAGCGCCTTGAGGTCCATGCCCGCGCAGAAGTCGCCGCCCGCTCCGGTCAGCACCACGGAGCGGATCTCGTGGTCGGCGTCCGCCTCCAGCCAGCCGTCGTACAGCCCCACCAGCAGCGGCAGCGAGAGCGCGTTCTTCGCCTCGGGCCTGTTCATGGTGAGCACCAGCGTGGCGCCGCGGCGTTCCACGGTCAGGTGTTCCGTCCCACCCATTGCCGTCCTCCCGTCTGAAGACCTAGAACAGGTTGCAGTAGGGGAGGGTGCAGTTCAATAGCTTTCTGACACTCAGTCAGGTTTTTTGGACGGTGCCCTTCCCAGTTGCCGGGCGCGGCGCTCTAATGACCGCCGGGCGTCCGGCCACGGGGCCGGTCACCGGGGAACAACGGGGTCAGGAGGAACGGTGGAGTACAACCTTGCCGACCTGTTCGAGTCGGTCGTGGACGTGGTCCCGGACCGCGAGGCCCTCGTGTACGTCGACCACCCCGGTACGGGCGCCGAGCGCCGCCTCACGTACGCGGAGCTGGACGCGGCGGCGAACCGGATCGCGCACCACCTGCTGGACAGCGGCCTGGAGGCCGGCGAGCACCTCGGCCTCCACCTCTACAACGGGATCGAGTACCTCCAGACCGTCCTGGCCTGCCTGAAGGCCCGGCTGGTCCCGGTGAACGTCAACTACCGTTATGTGGAAGAGGAATTGGTCTACCTCTACAACGACGCCGACCTCGCGGCGCTCGTCTTCGAGGGCGAGTTCACCGCGCGGGTGGCGGCCGCGCTGCCGAAGACACCGAAGCTGCGGCACCTCGTCCGGGTCGGCACGGCACCCGAAGGGGCGGCGGAGCCGTCGATCGCACCGGTGGCGTTCGCGGACGCGGAGGCGGCCGGATCGCCCGGGCGCGGGTTCCCCCCGCGCAGCGCCGACGACCTCTTCATCATCTACACCGGCGGCACCACGGGCATGCCCAAGGGCGTGATGTGGCGCGCGGAGGACCTCTTCTTCGCGGGGCTCTTCGGCGGTGAGCCGTCGGGCGAACCGGTGAAGCGGCCGGAGGAGCTGGCGGAGCGGGTGGCTGCGCGCGGCGCCGGGCTCACCTTCTTCCCGGCTCCCCCGCTGATGCACGGGACGTCGACGCTGACCTCGTTCATCGCCTTCAACTACGGCCAGCGGGTGGTCATCCACCGCAAGTACGTCCCCGAGGAGGTGCTGCGCACGATCGAGAAGGAGAAGGTGTCGAGCGTGTCGCTCGTCGGCGACGCCATGCTGAGGCCGCTCATCGACGCCCTGAACGGTCCGCTGAGGGGCACCGACCTGTCGTCGCTGTTCAGCGTCTCCTCGTCGGGGGCCATCATGTCCGAGACGGTGCGCGCGGAGTTCCAGAGGCTGGTGCCGAACGTCCTGCTTCTGAACAATTTCGGGTCCTCGGAGTCCGGGTCCAACGGCCGCGCCACGGACGACTCCGGCCCGGAGAAGGGCTTCCGCCTGGAGGTCAACGACCGTACGCAGGTGGTGGACCCGGTGACGCACGAACCGGTGGCGGTCGGCGAGCCGGGACGGCTGGCGCAGCGCGGCCATGTTCCGCTCGGCTACTACAACGACCCGGAGAAGACCGCCGACACCTTCTTCCAGAAGGGCGGCGAGCGCTGGGTCCTCCTCGGCGACATGGCGACCGTCGACGAGCAGGGCATCGTCACGGTCCTGGGCCGCGGCTCCCAGTGCATCAACACGGGTGGCGAGAAGGTCTACCCGGAAGAGGTCGAGCAGGCGCTGAAGGCGCATCCCGACGTGTACGACGCGCTGGTGGCCGGTGTCGCGGACCCGACGTGGGGCAGCCACGTGGCCGCGGTGGTCCAGGTACGGCCGGGCGCGGAGGCGCCGACGCTGGACGCCATCCAGAACCACTGCCGCACCCGACTGGCGGGCTACAAGATCCCGCGGCAGCTGGTCGTCGCGCCCGCCATCCAGCGTTCACCGAGCGGCAAGGCGGACTACCGCTGGGCGAAGGCGGTCGCCACGGAGGCGGACGCCGGTACGGACGCGGGCGGGGGCACGGCGCCCTGAACCGCCGCGCGGGCCGGCCCCGGTCTGTGCACCCCCCCGGCCCCCGGCCCGCCCGCCGCCGCGCGCCACCGCTGCCCTCCGGGCCTGCGAGGCCGCCGTGCGCGACGGCCGCCCGCATCGCGGGGTCGCCGGCGGGCGGGGTGCCCGAGCAGCCGCACCGCGGCTCCTGCCGGCTGGACGTCCAGGAGCCCGGCGGGACACCACAGCTCAGTCCGGCGAGGCCGGGCGCGGGTCTGCCGTCCGTGCGTCCGCGAGCACCGGCACCTCCCCCGCGACCCGGCGCAGGGCTGCCCGGGGGGCGCGTCGTAGGGCTCGGTGCCCGCACCGAGGCGGGCCGAGCCGGCCGGTCCTGGCGGTCCGCGCGGTACGTGAACCCGTCGGCCGGCACGGCCGAGTCGCCGGTGCCGCGCAGGGCGAGCAGGATCAGGGTGGGGCGGGCCAGTCCGGTCCCGTCGTGCGCGGAGAAGGTGGGAGGGCGGCCACGAGAAAAGACGATCACTCGTTCGAGTCATTGATTTCACCAGCAGAAGCCTGGCAATCTACCGAATGATCGGTCGGTTACTTGGGGCTACTCACGATGAGGTGACGACATGGCGGCGCAGGCGGTCTTCCACGACGAGGGTGAGCGGCTGGGCCGCGACGAGTTGGCGGCACTCCAGCTCAAGCGACTGCGGGCGACGCTGCACCGGGCGTACGCGTGCGTGCCGTTCTACCGGCAGGCCTTCGAGAAGGCCGGCGTCCACCCCGACGACTGCCGTTCGCTCGCCGACCTCTCCCTCTTCCCCCTCACCGGCAAGGCCGACCTGCGCGACCAGTACCCCTTCGGGATGTTCGCGGTACCGCGCTCCGAGGTGCGCCGCATCCACGCCTCCAGCGGCACCACCGGGCGTCCGACCGTCGTCGGGTACACCGAGGGGGATCTGTCCACCTGGTCCGATGTCGTGGCCCGGTCGATACGCGCCGCGGGCGGCAGGCCCGGCCAGATCGTGCACGTCGCCTACGGGTACGGGCTGTTCACGGGCGGCCTGGGCGCGCACTACGGCGCCGAGCGCCTCGGCTGTACGGTCGTGCCCGCATCGGGCGGGATGACGGACCGCCAGGTCCGGCTCATCCAGGACTTCCGGCCGGAGGTCATCATGGTCACGCCGTCCTACATGCTCACCCTGCTGGACGAGATGGAGCGCCAGGGCATCGACCCGCGCACCACCTCGCTCCGCACGGGGATCTTCGGCGCGGAGCCGTGGACCGAGGAGATGCGCCGGGAGATCGAGGAGCGTCTGGGCATGGACGCGGTCGACATATACGGCCTGTCGGAGGTCATCGGGCCCGGCGTGGCGCAGGAATGCGTCGAGACGAAGGACGGCCTGCACATCTGGGAGGACCACTTCTATCCCGAGGTGGTCGATCCCCTGACGGGTGCCGTACTGCCGGAGGGCGAGCTCGGGGAGTTGGTGTTCACCTCCCTCACCAAGGAGGCGATGCCGGTGATCCGCTACCGCACCCGGGACCTGACGCGGCTGCTCCCCGGCACGGCACGGCCGGCGTTCCGCCGCATGGAGAAGATCACCGGCCGCAGCGACGACATGATCATCCTGCGTGGGGTGAACCTCTACCCGACCCAGATCGAGGAGATCCTGCTCCGGACGCCCGGGCTGGCCCCCCACTTCCAGCTGAGGCTGGGCCGGGAGGGCCGGATGGACACTCTGACGGTCCGGGTGGAGGCCCGCCGGGGGGCGGACCCCTCCCGGCGGGAGGCGGCGGCGGCCGAGGTGGTCCAGGCGGTCAAGGCGGGCATCGGCGTCTCGGTCCGCGTCGAGGTGGTGGACCCGGAGACCTTGGAACGCTCCGTGGGCAAGATCAAAAGACTCGTCGACCCCCGCACCCCCACCCGCCCCCCTGCGCCGCCCGCCGGGTCGTGACCGTCCGGTGGGGGACGGCTGGTCGGCCCTAGCGGGTGAGTCCGGGCCGCTCCCTCCGCCCGGTCAGCAGACGGGTACTCCGGGTACCTGGTTCTCCGGCACGCTGAGGTAGATGTTGGTCATGTAGCCCCCGTACTGCGGCAGGTGGGCCCACCAGTCGTTGGCGTAGGGCGGCTGGCTGACCTGCTGCCCGCGCTTCTGGCAGCCGACCAGGACCTCGACTCCGGCGGGCAGCGTGGTGATCGCTCCGGAGGTGGTCGTCGCCTGGGTGCGGACACGGACCCCGCTGCCCCAGGTGCCGACCCAGGTACCGGCGGGGCGGGAGGCGCCGGGAACGTTCAGCGAACGGGTCAACCGGCCGATGTCGGTGTAGGCCTTGCCGTAGGACGTTCCGCTGGGGTGCAGGGTGAAGACCGCCACGATGGAGCGGTCGCCCGCGCCCACCACACCGGTCGTGTGCAGCGCTGGGCGGGAGAGGTCCACGGCGTCGGCGTCCGCCGACGTCCGGGCCTGCGCTCCCACCGGTCCCCCGGCGGCTTCGGCGGCCTGCGCGGCCGTCGTGGTCGGGGCCGTGCAGCCACCCGAACTGAAGCCCGACCATCCCTGCTTGACGGCCCAGGGGCGGTTGAAGAAGCCGGCGATGCCGAAGTGCTGGTCGTAGCCGTCGGTGGCGCAGCGGGTGGACTGCCGCAGGTCACCGAGGACGTAGTCGCGGGTCGCCGCCGGGGCGGAGTCCAGCAGATGGCGGTAGATCTTCACGGTGTCACGGGCCGAGAGGGCCGTGTAGCCCCAGAAGCCGGGGTGGGTGGCGGGCGGCCGGGCGGTGTCCGTCAGGCCGAGCCGGGTGACCATCCGGTCGATGATCGCTCCCGAGCCGTTGTTCGACCAGAACGTGCTCGCGGCGGTGTCGTCGCTGCCGCGCAGCATGGTGTCGATCCTGGCCCGGTCGGCGGCCGACAGGGCGTCGGGGCTGCGGTTCCAGAGCACGTCCAGGGCGATCAGGAGCTTCACCACCGATGCGGACCGGAAGGGGGCGGCGGTGTTGACCTGTTCGGTGAAGGTGCCGGTCTGGCGGTCGAAGACCGCGACGCCCGCCGTCACCCCGGCCGGCACGTCGGCCGCAGCCGCAGCCGCAGCCGGAGGCGCCGAGGGGGACTCGTCGGACGCCACGGAGACGGCGGTCGCGCCGGTGCACAGGAGCGCGGCGAGGGCGGCGGTCAGCACGCCCGCCCGCACCGCGCTCCGTGCGTGGGTCAAGGTCATCATGTTCGTCCTCGGGAAGGGCGAGGCCTGGCTGCTGAACGGGTTGGGCCAACTCCGCCTGGAGCAGGACCGCTTCGACGATGCGTACGCGTTCTTCGCCCGTGCGCTGCGCCTGTTCGAGGAGAGGTCCGTGCGCACCGGCTGCGCGGGCGCGCGGGCCGGTATGGGTGCGGCCCGCCGCGAACAGGGCCGCTTCGAGGAGGCACTGCCCCTGCTGACCTCGGCGCTCGAACTGTGCCGGGAGCCGGAGGACATCTCGTCCATGGCCCATGTGCTGTACGGCATCGGGTACGTCCACCGGGAGCAGGGCCGCGACGACGAGGCGTGGGAGGCACTCTCCCGCGCCCACCGCCTGTACGTCAGCGCCGGGGACCGGCACGGCGAGGCGCTCGCGCTGCGCTCACTGGGCCTGTGCCATCGGGCGCGGGGCGACCTGGCGGGTGCGGAGGCCCTGCTGCGGCAGTCCCTCGCCATCTTCGAGGAGACGGACGACGCCTACGGCGTCATGTACGCGAGCCTGTCGCTGGCCAAGGTCGAGTTCCGGCAGGGCCGGACGACCGAGCCCCGGCAGCGGCTCGACCGGTGTCTGGAGATCACCCGCAAGCGTCAGGACGTGTTCGGCGAGGCCCTCGTCCTGCGCACCCTGGGCGAGTGGTACCTCGCCGCGTCCGACGCGGAGACGGCGACCGAGACCCTGCGGCAGGCCCTCGGCCTGTGGGACACGTTGCACCTGCCGCTGTGGCGTGCCCGCACCTTGCGGGACCTGGCGCGCGCCGCCCTGGCCCAGGGCCGGACGGCAGCGGCACGCGCGTTCGAGCAGGAGGCGTACGAGGTCTTCCAGCGGTTGGGCAGCCGCGAAGCGCTGGAGGGCCTGGAGCGGGGGGACGCCTCCGGGCGCTGAGGCAGCCTCGACGTGCGAAGCATCCGCGCCCTGCGTCCGACGGACTCACCGGCACCCAGACGGACTCACCGGCACTCATACGAGAGGCGACCGTTCGCCGTCGCCGGTGTGAACGGCGCGGCAGCCGCCGCCCGCGACCCCTGCCGGAAGAGGCCTGCACCATGACGCACACGTCTCCGCGTGCGCTCCGAGCGCTGACCACGTCCCTCCTCCTCACCGCCGCGGCGATGGCCGGTGCCGCGAGCGCGTCGGCGGCCGGGCAGCCGGCGGTGAGCGGGCAGCCGACTGCAGCCGTGCGGCCGGGCGCTGCCGGGGCCGCCGCGATGGACTTCACGGAGGTCCACGTGTGGGCGACCGGGGTCAACGTCCGCAACGCGGCCTCGGGAACCCCCTTCGAAACGTGCAAGACCTTTCCCTCCCGGCAGGATTGCAACACAACCAGGGGCATAATCCCGCCATGAACATGACTGCCGCGCGGCCCCTGCTGGCGTTCCTGCTCGTGGGAACCGGCCTCAGCGGCTGCTCCCTCCTTCCCCCGTACGAAACCTGCCGGGGGACGGAGGCGGCCGTGGCGGAGCTGGACCGGCTGCCCGTGCTGGAACTGCACCCCCCGGGCGCCGTGGCCGTCGGCGGGCCGTGGGCAGGAGCCCGCTGCGTCGACGACACGGGGGGCGCCTGGCTCACCGCCGATCGGCTCTACGCGTACGGCGGCACGCGGGAGGACGTGCTGGACCACTACCGCCGGGCGGCAGCCGCCGCGGGGTGGCGTCCCGTGGGCGACCTCGACACGGGGCCCGACGGCAGGATCGCCGTCTTCTGCTTCGAGAATCCCGACGGCCCGAGCATCACCCTCGCCTTCGACTCCCCGACCCGGCTCCGCGAGGTCCACGGCACGGAACCCCACCCCGCAGCCCGCCTCGGCGTGGACGCCCGGACCTGGTTCGCCTGGTCCGCGGAGGCCGCCCCCGACGGTTCCCGCATGAACTGCTAGCCGTCCGCGAGCGGGGCGGCGGCTGTGGGAGTGAGCCCGAGGCACACGTCCCGGCCGCGGGCCCGAGCGTCCTCGATCGCGCGGGCGACGTCGAGGACCGGAGGGGCGGCCGGACCGAAGGGGTACAAGGTGCGCGTCATGGACTCCGGTTGATCGGACGGCCGCTGCGGATCCGGGCGGGCCTCGCGTCACCGGCCCACCTCGCGCGCGCGACGGCCGCCGGCGCGCTCCGGTCGGCCGGGGACGTGCCGGGGACGTGCCGACAGCCGGACACGACACCGCGGCGGCGGCCGAAACCACCCCTTCGGGCTCATTTCGATCCGGGTCCCGGGAGCGGGCGGGCCCGCCCGGGTAGGGCATGAGGCGTGACTTCGACCCTCCGGCGCCTCCACGACCGGCTCCAGGGCTCCTCCGTCGGGCTGGCCTGGAGCCGCGGCCGGGAGATGGAGCTGATGCACCGGGCGATGGGCTTCGCGGCGCTCGGGTTCCTCACCCTGGTGCCGCTGCTGGTGGTCGTGGCGGCCGCGGCGCCGGGGAGCGGTTCCGGCTTCGGCCGCTGGCTCGGCCAGGCCCTCGGGGTGACGGTGTCCTCGCGGAACACGATCGAGATGGTGTTCGGCGCGGCGGACCTGGCGCTGGAGCGGACGACGGCCTTCGGGCTCGCCGCCCTCGCCGTCTTCGGCCTGACCTTCGGTGCGGCCGTGCAGACCGGCTACGAGAAAGTGTGGGACCTGCCGACCGCCCGCTGGCACACGATGTGGCGGCACGTGGTCTGGCTCGCCCTGCTGGTCTGCTACCTCGCGCTGCTGGTGGTGATCCCCGCTCCGTCGGACGACAGCCTGGGCTCGGTCCTCGGTACGCTCGGTGACCTCTTCGGCACCTGCCTGTTCTTCGTCGGCTCGCAGCGCCTGCTGCTCGGCGGCCGGGTCCGCTGGCGGGCCCTCGTACCGGGGGCGGTGGCCACCAGCATCGGGCTGCTCGGCCTGCGCCTCTTCTCGCAGCTGGTGTTCTCACCGCTCATCGCGTCCAACGCCGTGACCTACGGCCCCTTCGGGACGCTGCTGGTGGTCCAGTCCTGGCTCGTCGGCGTCGGGTTCGTCGTCTACGGCGGCGCGCTCGTGGGCCGGCTCGTGCACGAACGCCTCACCCTGCGGCGGTTGCGGCGCAGCGGTCTGCTCGCCGGGCTCCACCGGGAGCAGCACGCCCGCCACCGGCCGGAACCGGACTGACCGCACCGGGCCGACGGCTGCCGCACCGGGCCGACGACTTCCGTACCGGTGCACCGGGCCGCAGCGCGGCCGTGAGCCGGCGCGCCGGCAGGCGGATACCGAACGGGATGTTGACAGGTCGTCAGCGCACCTGAATGAGTGTGTGGGCACCGAGGCACCACGCACCACCTGTCCGAGCAACCACGGCCGCTGTCCGGCCACTTGGGAGGTACGTTGCACCGCAGCACGCGATCGACGCTCCGCCGCGCCGCCGTGGCCGGGGCGGCCCTGCTGGCCGCGACGGCCGCGGTCCCGCCGGCACACGCCCGGCCCCCGGCCCCCGCCGCGGCGGCGGATCGGATACCGGCCGGCGGCGGCCTGTCCGCCGTCATCCGCTACACGGAGAACGGCATCCCGCACATACTCGGCCGCACCTACGCCCAGGTCGGCTTCGGAACCGGCTGGGCGCAGGCGGCGGACCAGGTCTGCGTCCTCGCGGACGGCTTCGTGACCGTCTCGGGTGAACGCTCGCGCTGGTTCGGGCAGGACGCGACGACCGACGGGTCGCTCTCCTCGGTCACCCGGAACCTCTCCAGCGACCTGTACTTCAAGGGGGTCCGGGAGTCCGGCACGGTGGAGCGACTGCTGGCGACGCCCGCGCCGGCCGGCCCCAGCAAGGACCTCAAGGAGCTGATGCGCGGCTGGGCCGCCGGCTACAACGCCTGGCTCGCCCAGAACAGGGTCACCGACCCCGCCTGCAAGGACGCGGGCTGGCTCCGCCCGGTCACCACGGCCGACGTGGCCGCGCGCGGCTTCGCGATCGCGGTGCTCGGCGGCGAGGGGCGCGGCATCGACGGCATCACGGCCGCCCAGCCGCCGAGCCCGACCGCGCCGGCCCCGGCGCCGGCCGCTCCGCCCGCCCCGGCCCTGCCCCGGGCCGGCGGAGCACCGGCGGCCGCGCCCGAGGAGGCCGATCCGACCGCCGCGGCGGAGGCGGCGCGGGCGTTCTTCGACACGACGCGGTACGACATGGGCTCCAACGCGGTGGCCTTCGCCGGCTCCACGACGGCGAACGGCCGTGGTCTGCTGCTCGGCAACCCGCACTATCCGTGGCAGGGCGGGCGCCGCTTCTGGCAGTCGCAGCAGACCATCCCGGGCGAGCTGAACGTCTCCGGCGGCTCGCTGCTGGGCATGCCCGCGATCAGCATCGGTTTCAACGAGAAGGTGGCGTGGAGCCACACGGTGGCGACCGGCACCCCGGTCAACCTGCACGAGCTGACCCTCGACCCGGCGGACCCGACCGCGTACCTGGTGGACGGCGTCCCGCAGAGGATGATCCGGCGGACCGTCACCGTACCGGTGGCGGGCGGCGCCGCGGTGACCCGCACCCAGTGGTGGACCCGCTACGGCCCGGTGGTCACGAACCTGGGCCCGGGCCTGCCGCTGCCCTGGACCAGCCGGTCCGCCTACGCATTGAACGACCCCAACGCGGCGAACCTGCGCGGCTCCGACACCGCTCTCGCCCTGGGCCGGGCCCGCTCGGTCGCCGGGATCCAGGAAGCCCTCGCGCGCACGCAGGGCCTGCCGTGGGTCAACACGGTGGCCGCCGACTCGGCGGGCGGCACCCTCTTCACCCAGACCCAGGTGCTGCCCCGCATCACCGACGAGCTCGCCGCCCGCTGCTCCACCCCGCTGGGCCGGGCCACGTACCCGGCTTCGGGGCTGGCGGTGCTGGACGGCGCCCGCGGCGACTGCGCGATCGGCTCGGACGCCGACGCGGTGCAGCCGGGCGTGTTCGGCCCGGGGCGGGCGCCGACCCTGCGCGACGCCCCGTACGCGGAGAACTCCAACGACAGCGCCTGGCTGGCCAATGCGGACCGGCCGCTGACCGGCTATGAGCGGATCTGGGGCACGGTCGGCACCCCGCGGTCGGTGCGCACGCGCGGGGCGGTCGAGGACGTGTCGGCGATGGCCGCGAGGGGCCGGCTGACCGTGGCCGATCTGGAGAAGCAGCAGTTCGCGAACCGGGCGCCGGCCGGTGACCTGGCGGCTGCGGACGCCGCGCAGGCCTGCTCCGCGCTGCCCGG
Organism: Streptomyces sp. NRRL F-2664; assembly: GCF_000719345.1. Taxonomy (GTDB): domain Bacteria; phylum Actinomycetota; class Actinomycetes; order Streptomycetales; family Streptomycetaceae; genus Streptomyces. Next base: position 235,780 of record NZ_JOFX01000001.1, on the reverse strand, counting down.
CGGCAGGGCCACGGCGGGCGACGGCTCGGCGGTGGACGTCTCCGCGGCCTGCGCGGTCCTGGCACGCTGGGACCGGACGACGGACACGTCCAGCCGGGGCGCGCTGTTCTTCGACCGGTTCTGGCGCAGGGTGACGGCGACGACGCCGCCCGCGGAACTGTGGCTGGTGCCGTTCTCGGCCGCCGACCCGGTCCGTACGCCGCGTACGCTCAACCGGGCGGCGCCCGGCATCGGGCGGGCGCTGGCGGACACCGTTGCGGAGCTGCGGGCGGCCGGCATCGCGCTGGACGCCCCGCTGGGTGAGCACCAGTTCGTGGTCCGGGACGGCCGGCGGCTGCCGGTGGGCGGCGGCACGGAGGCGCTCGGCGTCTGGAACAAGATCGAGGCGCGGTGGAACCCGGCGGCCGGCGGCTACCCGGACGTCGCGAGCGGATCGAGCCACATCCAGGCGGTCGGCTGGGACGGCAGCTCCTGCCCGGTGGCCCGCACCCTGCTCACGTACGGGCAGTCCTCGAACCCCGGTTCGCCGTACTCCGCGGACCAGACCCGGCTGTTCTCCCAGGAGCGCTGGGTCCGCGCGCGGTTCTGCGAGCGGGACATCCTCACCTCGCCGCGGTTGGAGGTGGTCCTGGTGCGCGAGCGGCGGTGACCGCATGCCGGTGCCTCGTCCCGGCCCGGCCCCGGCTCCCGGGCGGCGCCCCGGCTGAAGGGGTCAGGGGCTGACGGCGAGGAAGAGGTACGCGGCCAGCACCACGATGTGCACCCCGCCCTGGAGCAGCGTGGCACGCCCCGGGGCGAGGGTGAGCGTGCTGACCACGACGGTCAGGGCGAGCAGCACCATGTGGACCGGTCCGAGGCCGAGCAGGAGCGGGCCGGAGAGCCAGATCGAGGCCAGCGCGATCGCCGGGATGGTCAGTCCGATGCTGGCGATGGCGGAGCCGTAGGCGAGGTTGAGGCTGGTCTGGACGCGGTCGCGGCGGGCGGCGCGGACGGCGGCGAGGGTCTCGGGCAGCAGGACCAGCAGGGCGATGATCACACCGACGACGGCCTGGGGAAGCCCGGCCTTGGCCACGGCCGCCTCGATGGTCGGGGAGACCGCCTTGGCGTCGCCGACCACCGCGACGAGGGCGACCAGCAGCAGGCCCAGGCTGAGGAGGGCGGCGCGGGCGGTGGGCGGCGCCGCGTGGTCGTCCTGGTGGTCGGCGCCCCGCCCGGTGTCGACGGGCAGGAAGTAGTTGCGGTGGCGGACCGTCTGGACGGCGACGAACAGGCCGTAGAGGGCGAGTGAGGCGACGGCGGCGAAGGTCAGCTGTGCGGTGGAGAACTCCGGACCGGGCTTGCTCGTGGTGAAGGTCGGCAGCACCAGGCTCAGGGTGGCGAGGGTGGCGACGGTGGCCAGGGCCGCACCGGACCCCTCGGGATTGAAGACGGCGACCCGGTTGCGCAGGGCGCCGACGAGCAGGGACACGCCCACGATGCCGTTGCAGGTGATCATGACGGCGGCGAACACGGTGTCCCGTGCCAGGGAGGCGGTCTTGTCGCCGCCGTCGGCCATCAGGGTGACGATGAGGGCCACTTCGATGACCGTGACCGCGACGGCGAGGATGAGCGAACCGAAGGGTTCGCCCACCCGGTGGGCGACGACCTCGGCGTGGTGGACGGCCGCCAGGACCGCGCCGGCCAGGCACAGGGCGACGAGCACCACCGCGAAACCCGGTAGGTCCCGCCCCCAGCTGAGGACCAGCGCGACCAGCGCCACCACGGGGACCAGGACGGTCCAGTCGACCAGGGGGGATCTGCGCTTAGTCGTACCCATATCGCCCAACTTGCCAGAAGCATCCCCCGGAGGCGTCGCACGGCGCGCTCCCCCGCCACCGACGTGGCCGGCGTCGATGCGCGCCACGGCCCGTGCCGGCGGTGTGCGCCCGGGCCCGGTGGTCACATCGCGCGTTCGTGGCCCTCCCAGTACGGGTCCCGCAGACGGCGCTTGTAGAGCTTGCCGTTCGGGTCGCGCGGCATCGTCCCGATGAAGTCGACGCTCTTCGGCCGCTTGTACCCGGCGAGCTGCCGCTCGCAGTGGTGGAGGATCTCCGCGGCGAGGGCGTCCGCGGCGGTGAAGCCCTCGGCCGGTTCGACGACGGCCTTGACCTCCTCGCCCCAGTCGGCGTGCGGGATGCCGAACACTGCGGCGTCCGCGACCGCCGGATGGCTGAGCAGGACCGACTCGATCTCCGCCGGGTAGATGTTGACCCCGCCGGAGATGATCATGTCGATCTTGCGGTCGCGGAGGAAGAGGTAGCCCTCCTCGTCCATCAGCCCGAGGTCCCCGACGGTGAAGAAGTCGCCGATGCGGTTCTTCTGCGTCTTGCCCTCGTCCTTGTGGTAGCTGAAGCCGCCGGTGTTCATCTTCATGTAGACGGTGCCGAGTTCCCCGGGGGGCAGCCGGTTGCCGTCGTCGTCGAAGACGGCCAGTTCGCTGATCGGCCAGGCCCTGCCCACGGTTCCCGGCTTCTTCAGCCAGTCCTCGGCGGTCGCGAAGGCGCCGCCGCCCTCGCTCGCGGCGTAGTACTCCTCCACGCAGCCGCCCCACCAGTCGATCATCGCCCGCTTGACGTGGTCGGGACAGGGTGCGGCGCCGTGGATGGCGTGCCGCATCGAGGAGACGTCGTAGGCGTCCTTGGTCTCCTGCGGGAGGGCGAGGAGCCGGTGGAACTGGGTCGGCACCATGTGGGTGTGCGTGCAGGCGTGGGCGTCGATCAGGCGCAGCATCTCCTGCGGGGTCCACTTGTCCATGAGGACGAGCGGGTGCCCGATGTGCAGGGCGGCGCCCGCGAACTGCAGGACGGCCGTGTGGTAGAGCGGTGAGCAGACGAGGTGGACGTTGCCGTCGAAGGGCCGGATCCCGAAGATGCCGAGGAAGCCGCCGAGGTAGGTCTCCTCCGGGAGCCTGCCGGGCAGGGGGCGGCGGATGCCGCGCGGCCGGCCGGTGGTGCCGGAGGTGTAGTTCATGACCCAGCCCAGGGTGCGGTCGGCCGGGGGCGTGGCCGGCTGCCCGTCGAGGAGTTCGCCGTACGGGCGGAAGCCGGGGACGGCTCCGACGCAGTAGCGGTGGCTCGCGGGCAGGGCGGCCTCGTCGGCCGCGGCGGTGGCGGCATCGGCGAAGCGCTCGTGGGCGATCAGGACCTTCGCGCCGGAGTCGGAGACGATCCAGGCGATCTCGGGACCCACGAGGTGGTGGTTGACGGGAACGAGGTAGAAGCCGGCCTGGGAGGCGGCGAGGTAGGCGGTGAGGAACTCGACGCCGTTGGGCAGGACGACGGCGAAGACGTCGCCCCGCTCCAGCCCGGCGGCGCGCAGGCCGTGGACGAGGCGGTTGGCGTCGGCGTGCAGCCGGCCGGCGCTCCACTCCTCGCCCCCGGGGGCGGTCAGGACGGTGCGTGCGGGGTCTGCGGCGGCCTGGGCCCAGAAGCCGTTCGGGGGCTGCTGGCCGGCGGCGGTGGTGCTGGACGGGGTGGCGGTCATGGCGTCACGCCTCTCGGACTCGGCCGGCGATGCGGTTGATGCGGTCGATGGCCCTCTCGAAACCGCTGGTGAGCTCGTCGAAGACGGCCTGGACGCTGCGTTCGACGTTCATCCGGCCGACGATCTGGCCGACGGGTGTGCCGAGCAGCGGCTGGACCTCGTACTTCTGGATGCGGGAGACGGCCTCGGCGACGAGGAGGCCCTGGAGGGGCATGGGGAGCGCGCCGGGGCCGTCGGGGTCGTCCCAGGCGTCGGTCCACTCGGTGCGCAGTTGGCGGGCGGGCTTGCCGGTGAGGGCGCGGGAGCGGACGGTGTCGCCGGAACCTGCGGCGAGGAGCTTCTCGGTGAGGGCGCGCGAGTGCAGGTCGGCCTCGGTGGTGGTGAGCCAGAGGGAGCCGAGCCAGGCGCCCTGTGCGCCGAGGACGAGGCCGGCGGCGATCTGCTCTCCGCTGCCGATGCCGCCGGCGGCGAGGACCGGGAGGGGGGCGACGGCCTCGACGATCTCGGGTACCAGGACCATGGTGGCAATGTCGCCGGTGTGACCGCCTGCTTCGTAGCCCTGGGCGACGACGACGTCGATGCCGGCTTCGGCGTGGCGGCGGGCGTGCTTGGCGCTGCCGGCGAGGGCGGCGACGAGGATGCCGTGGTCGTGGGCGCGGGCGATGACGTCGGCGGGCGGGGAACCGAGGGCGTTCGCCAGGAGTTTGACGGGGTAGTCGAAGGCGACGTCCAGCTGGCTGCGTGCGACCTGCTCCATCCAGCCGGTGATGCGCCAGCCGGAGGCTTCTCCCTCGGCGAGTTCGGGCACGTGGTGCTTGGCGAGGACGTCACGGACGAAGGCGCGGTGCCCGGCCGGGATCATCGCCTCGATGTCGGCTTCGCCGATGCCGTCGACGGCCTTCTTGGCGGGCATGACGACGTCCAGGCCGTAGGGCTTGCCGTCGGTGTGCGCCTGCATCCAGTCGAGGTCGCGCTTGAGGTCGTCGGGCGCGGTGTAGCGGACCGCACCGAGTACGCCGAAACCACCCGCTCGGGTGATCGCGGCGGCGACCGCCGGGAAGGGCGTGAAGCCGAAGATGGCGTGCTCGACTCCCAGTTTCTTGCTCAGCTCCGTCTCCATGGGCGGCAGGATGCCGCAGCCCGGCGGGCGAGGGAAGGGCTTTCCTGATGCAGTGTCAGATTCTTTGCGGGTCCGCCGGTGCGGGCCCTGGCCGGCGGGCGGGCAGATACCCACTAGCCTGCGCTGCGCCTGCGGCGCCGCCCGGCGGGTGCCGGCCGGCCCGGGGCGGCAGGGCCGGTGGCACGGGCGGGCACGGTGCGGACAGGAGGGCGGAGATGGCAGCGGACACGGGGGAAGAGCCGATGGCGGGCGCCGGCGGTGCGGGCACGGAGTCCGGGCGGGGCGCCGCCGGTGGGCGCGGCCTGAGCCGGCGGCGGCTCGGTGCGCGGTTGCTCGCGCTCGGCGGAGTGCTCGTCCTGCACGCCGCGCTGCCCGGTGCGGCGGGAGCGGCGGGGAACCCGGCCGAACGGCGCGCCCTCCAGGGGCTGCGCCTGCGGTACGGGTCCGCGCGCCGGGCCGGGCTGCTGGAACGGCACCTGGAGGCGGTGGCGGACGAGGCCCGGCGCTTCCTGGGCCCCTCCCCCGAGCACCCCTACTACGCGGGTGCGGTGGTCCTCGCCGGGCGGGGCCGTACCGTCGCCCTGCACCGGGCCATGGGACACGCCGTCCGGTACGCCGACTACGACGGGCGCACCGACCGGGTCCGGGAGTTCCCCGCGGCCGAGCGGATCGCGATGGCGGAGGACACCGTCTTCGACCTGGCGTCCCTGACGAAGCTGTTCACCTCGATCCTGGCCGTGCAGCAGATGGAGCGGGGCCGTTTGGAGCTGGAGGCCCAGGTGCGCCGCTACCTTCCGGAGTTCACCGGCGGCGGCAAGGAGGTCATCACGGTCCGTCAGCTGCTCACGCACACCTCGGGACTGCGCTCATGGGCGCCCTTCTACCAGGAGCCCACGCCGGAGGGCCGGCTGCGGCTGCTGTGGTCGGTCAGGCCGCAGGAGCCGCCGGGCTCCGTGTACCGCTACTCCGACCTGAACCTCATCGCGCTCCAACTGCTCCTGGAACGGATCACCGGTCGCACGCTGGACGTCCTGCTCCACGACGAGATCACCGCTCCGCTCGGCATGCACCGCACGCGTTACAACCCGCCGCTCTCCTGGCGCCGCGTCACCGCGGCCACCGAGGTGCAGCGCCCGCCCTGGTCCGGTCTTGACCGCGGCCTGGTGTGGGGCGAGGTCCACGACGAGAACGCCTTCGCCCTCGGGGGCGTCGCCGGCCATGCCGGGGTCTTCGGCACCGCCTGGGACCTGGCCGTCCTGGCCCGCACCCTCCTCGACGGCGGCGCCTACGCGGGGCGGCGCATCCTGCGGCCCGCCTCCGTGGAACTGCTCTTCACCGACTACAACACCGCGTTTCCCGGCGACGACCACGGCCTCGGCTTCGAGCTCTACCAGCACTGGTACATGGGGGCGATGGCCACCCCGCACTCGGCCGGCCACACCGGGTTCACGGGCACCTCCCTCGTCCTCGACCCCTCCACCGACTCCTTCCTGATCCTGCTGGGCAACTCCGTCCACCCCGTGCGCACCTGGCGGGCCGGCAGCGCGCCGCGGGTCGCCGTCGGCAACCGCTTCGCCCGCGCCGTCCCGGTACGCACCCGGCACGGCGGTGCGGCCTGGTTCTCCGGGACCACCCCGGGGAGCTCGGGCACCCTCACCCTGCCGCCGCTCACTCCGGCCACCGCAGCGGCCCGGCTGCGCTGCGCGGTGTGGTGGGACACCGTGCCCGGTGAAGGCGCCCTGCACCTGGAGGCCTCGGCCGACGGGGCGGACTGGGCGCCGCTGCCGTTCACCACGCTGCGGTCCACCGGCGGCTCCCCCGAGGAGTGGCCGCGGGGATCGGTCGGCGGCTGGTCCGGGCGCATCTGGCACCGCCTGGAGGCCCCCCTCACGGCCGTGTGGGCGGGGCGGGAGGTGCGGCTGAGGTTCCGCCACGAAGCCACCGGCCGCTATGCGGGGCGCGGCGTGTACGTGGACGTCGTACGCGTCGCGGAGCCGGCACGGCTGCTGTTCGCCGAGGACCGCCCCGACGACGCCGCCCGCGTCGAGGCCGTCGGCTGGACCCGGTCCGCGGACTGAGCGACCCGCGCCGGTCAGTCGCGCACCAGGCAGAAGGGGTGCCCCGCCGGATCCGCGTACACCCGCCAGCCGCGGCCGTCCGCTCCGTCGAGCAGGGTCCCGCCGGCCGCCAGCACCTCCTCCTGCGCCCGGTCCAGGTCCGGGACGCCGAGGTCGAGGTGGAACTGCTGCGGCCGGCTGGGGTCGGGCCAGCTCGGGGGCACGTGGTCGGCCGCCCGTTGGAAGGCGAGGACCAGACCCGACGGCGTGTGCAGGGTCGACCAGTCCTCGTCGAGCGACCACCGCCGGTCCGGCCGGTCGACGCTGCCGCCCAGCAGTGACCGGTAGAAGGCGGCGAGCGCCCGCGGCTCGGGACAGTCCAGGACCACGCACTGCAGTTCAGCGATCATGACCGGATCCTAGGGGTTGCCCGGGCGGTCGGGCCGGATCCGGCGAACCGCGTCCCGCTCGTCGGGGCGACCGGCCGGCCGGGCCCAACAGGACAGCGTGACGCGGGCGAACGCGTGAATCAAGCCATGCGAAGGGGTGTATTTTCAGCCATGCCGAGCGTAGCGTGAGCGCACTCCACCAGGAGGAACGCACCGGCCCTCCCGCCTTGCATCCGCCGGCGCGTACCGATGGAAGAGCCCCGCCGCCACATCCCCCGGTGCGGCGGGGCTCTTCTGCGTTCGCCGGCCACCGGGGGCCGGCCGCCTCAGGCCGGGTCGGCCAGGGCCGCTGCGAGCATCCGACGCGCCACGTCGGTCAGTTCGGCCGGATCGGGCGCCGGGCGGGACCGGGCCAGGGCGCCCGCCAGCCGGTCGTACAGCACTCCTTCGGTCCAGGCGACCAGCAGTTCGGCGGCCTCGTCGGGCCGGTCGGATCCGAGTGCGGCGACGATGCCCGCCGCACGGACCCTGGCCTGCCGTCCCGCCCGGTGCAGGTCCGCCTCCAACTCCGCATTGCGGGCCGCCTCCAGGCTCAGTTCGAAGCGCGCCAACTGACGCTCGCGCCCCTCGGTCAGCCAACGGTGCAGCAGTCCCGCCAGCGCTGCCGCGGCCGCCTCCCGGTCGGGCGCCGCAGAGCGGTCCGGCCCTGCGGCACCCCCGGAGGGGCTGCCGTCGTCCACGTCCGCGAGGTCCAGCTCGGCCAGCCTCTGATAGCAGGCGCCGATCAGGGCCGTCCTTGTACGGAAGTAGTACGAGGTGCTTCCCGCGGGCAGTCCGGCGGCCGCGTCGACCGCCCGGTGGGTCAGACCCCGGAGCCCGGCGGCGGCCACGAGGCCGATCGCGGTGTCGGCGATCAACGTCCGCCGGCCGGCGGGGGGAGGAGAGGACGGAGCGGGGGGTGGAGTGGACATCAGCCCACTCTACAGCTGTAGAGTGAATCTCATCAGCCTCTACACATGTAGAGGTCGGCAGAGAGGCAGGGATCCGTCATGTCGGCAGTTCAGCGTCACGCGGTCGTCGCCGGGGCGGGTATCGGCGGTCTGACCGCGGCCGTGGCCCTGCACCGCAAGGGCTGGCGGGTGACCGTGTGCGAGCGGGCGCCCGGCCCGGCCGCCGTCGGCGCCGGGATCGTCCTCGCGCCCAACGCCCTGCGTGCCTTCGACGCCATCGGCTTCGACTTCGCGCGCGCCGCGGGCCGCGCCCTTCCGGCGGCCATGGGCCTGCGCCGCCCCGACGGCCGCTGGCTGAGCCGCGCCGACACGGCGGGACTGGCCGCCCGCTACGGAGGCCCGCCGCTCGCCGTGCACCGCTCGGCCCTCGTCGACGCCCTCACCGCCGCCCTCCCCGCGGGGACGGTCCGCTACGGCGTCGAGGTCACCTCCGTGGACGACGCAGACGGCGTCCCGGTGGTCCGCACCCGCGCCGGCGACCTCGACGGCTCCGCCGACCTCGTGGTCGCCGCGGACGGCATCCACAGCCCGCTGCGCCGCCAGTACTTCCCGGACCACCCCGGCCTCCACCACAGCGGGGAGACCGCCTGGCGCACCGTCCTGCCGGCTGCCGCGAGCCCGGTGGGGGCGGCGACCGCCGAGACCTGGGGCCGCGGCCGGCGCTTCGGCGTGGTCCCGCTCGCCGACGGCAGGACCTACGTCTACGCCACCGCCGTCGCCCCCGAGGGGTACCGCCCGGCCGACGTCCGCGCCGAACTGCTGCGCCACTACGGCACCTGGCACGATCCGATCCCGGCCGTACTGGAGCGCATCGACCCGGCGGACGTCCTCCAGCACGACCTCTACGACCTGGCGGCCCCGCTCCCCCGCTTCCACCACGGGCGCCTGGCCTGGCTCGGCGACGCCGCCCACGCCATGACGCCCAACCTGGGACAGGGCGGGTGCCAGGCCGTCGAGGACGCGGTGGTCCTCGCCCACCTGTTGGACGGAGCCGGGCCGACCGGCGTGCCCGCGGCGCTCGCCGCCTACAGTACGGCCCGCTGCGCCCGCACCGACGCCATCCGGGTCCGGGCCCGCCGCGCGGGGCGGATCGCCGCCGTCACGCACCCCCTCGCCGTGGCCCTGCGCGACCTCGCCGTCCGCGCCACCCCCGCCCGGGTCGCGCACCGCGCACTGGACGACGTCTTCGACGGCTTCACCCTTCCGGCCGCAATGGGCGCCGCACCCACGGGCGTTGGCACTCGTTGACGAAGGCCGTGCGCACCCCGCTCATCCACGGTGAGGCCGACGGCCGCTACCTGCTCGTCGCCTCCAAGGGAGATGCGGACGAGCAGCCGCTGCGGTTCCGCAACCTCGGCGCGAACCCGGAGGTCCGCATCCAGGTCGGACCGCGGATCCTCCGGGGCACGGCGCGCACCGCGAACGCCGAGGAGCGCGCCGCGTACGGGCCGGTGATGGGGAAGCACTGGCCCGCCTACGACGAGTACCAGCCCAAGTCGGACCGGGAGATCCCCCTCGCTGGTGATCGAGCCCGCCGCTCAGGGGGAGTAGCCCAGCACCGCCATCGCGGCGTTGTGGCCGGGCACCCCGCTGACTCCGCCGCCGCGGGCCGCGCCCGCACCGCACAGCAGGACGTTGCGGTGGGCCGTCTCCACGCCCCACCGGCCCGATTCCTGGTCGGCGTACGGCCAGGACAGGTCGCGGTGGAAGATGTGGCCGCCGGGCAGCCGCAGTTCGCGTTCGAGGTCCAGCGGGGTCTTCGCCTCGATGCACGGACGGCCGTCCGCGTCGAAGGCCAGGCAGTCGGTCAGCGGCTCGGCCAGATGTGCGTCGAGCTGTGCGAGGGTGGCGGTCAGCAGCACCTCCCGCGCCTGCTGGTTGTCGTGCGCGAACAGCCGGGCCGGGGTGTGCAGGCCGAAGAGGGTGAGCGTCTGGTAGCCCTGCTCGACCAGCTCGGGACCGAGGATCGTCGGGTCGGTCAGCGAGTGGCAGTAGATCTCCGAGGGCGGTACCGACGGCAGTTCCCCGGCCGCGGCCTCCGCGTGGGCCCGGGCGAGCTGGTCGTAGCCCTCGGCGATGTGGAAGGTGCCGCCGAAGGCCTCCCGCGGGTCCACGCCGGTGTCCCGCAGCCGGGGCAGCCTGCGCAGCAGCATGTTGACCTTGAGCTGGGCGCCCTCGGGGGCCTTCGCCGGGGGCTCGGCCGGGCTGTCGCCGAGGAGGTCGGCCAGCGCCCGGGGCGAGGCGTTCACCAGCACCGTGCGGCCCACGACCCGGCCCTCGCCGGTGGCCGTACGGAACACCACCTCGGCCGGAGCGACCCCGTCCGTGTCGATCCGGAGCACCTCGTGGCCGGTGGCGATCTCCGCGCCCGCTTTGGTCGCGGCCGCCGCGAGGGCGTCGGTCAGGGCGCCCATCCCGCCGACGGGTACGTCCCAGTCCCCGGTCCCGCCGCCGATGACGTGGTAGAGGAAGCACCGGTTCTGGACGAGTGAGGGGTCGTGGGCGTCGGCGAAGGTGCCGATGAGGCCGTCCGTGAGGACCACCCCGCGGACGAGGTCGTCGCTGAAGTGCCGTTCCACCGCGACGCCCAGCGGCTCCTCGAACAGCATCCGCCACGCGGCCTCGTCGTCGATCCGGGCCCGCAGCTCCGCCCGGCCGGGCAGCGGCTCGGTCAGGGTGGGGAACACCGCGCGGGCCACCCGCCCGGTGGTCGCGTAGAAGGCGCGCCAGCTGTCGTACTCCCGGTCCGACCCGGTCAGCCGCGCGAAGGACTCCCGGGTGCGCTCCTCTCCCCCGCCGACGAGCAGTCCGCCGGGCCGCCCGTCGCGCTCGGTCGGCGTGTACGAGGAGACCGTGCGCCGGCGTACGGCGAAGCTCAGCCCGAGGTCGCGGACGATCTTGTCGGGCAGGAGGGAGACCAGGTACGAGTAGCGCGAGAGGCGGGCGTCGACGCCCACGAAGGGTCTGCTGGAGATCGCCGCCCCGCCGGTGGTGCCGAGCCGTTCCAGGACCAGCACCGAGCGGCCCGCCCGGGCCAGGTACGCGGCGGCCACCAGTCCGTTGTGCCCGCCGCCCACGATCACGTCGTCGTACACGTCCCGCCCGAAGGTCGTCATGGCTCTTGGTAGCACACCTGGCCGAGCCGCTCCAGACAGTGTGCCTCGTCGGCGTGGGCCAGCACCGTCTCCGGATGCTCGTCGCCCAGCGACCGCTCGCGGATGCCGGACAGGTCCCGGTAGATCGGCAGGGCCTCGTCCCAACGGCCCAACCGTCCCAGGCCGACGGCCAGTTCACGGCGGCTGACCAGGGTGTCGGCGTGCTCGGCGCCCAGCGTGCGGGCCCGGGCGGCGGCCACCTGGCGGGCCTCGGCCACCGCCTCCTCCCAGCGCTCCAGGCGGCCCAGGTTGACGCCGAGGACGTGCCGGGCGCGCAGCGTCTCGGGGTCGGTCGCCCCGTAGGCCCGGGTGCGGTCGCGGACCAGGGCCCGGAAGAGGTCGAGGGCCTGGGCGCTGCTGCCGGTGCGGCCGAGCGCGATGCCGACCTCGTAGCGGGCGGCCAGGGTGTCGGGGTGGTCGCGGCCCAGGACCCGTTCGCGTGCGGCGGCGACCTCGCGGAAGCCGGCCAGCGCCTCCTGCCATCGGTCGAGCCGGCCGAGGACGTACGCCGCCTCGTACCGGGTCAGCAGGGTGTCGGGGTGTTCGGCACCCAGGACGGCGGCCCGGTCCGCGGCGACCGCCACGGCCGTGGTGTGCGCGTCGGCATACCGGCCCAGCGCCCGCAGCGCGCAGGCCAGGTTGTGGCGGCAGCGCAGGGTGTCGGGGTGGAGCGGGCCCATGGTGCGCTCGCGGGCGACGAGCACCGCGCGGTAGACGTCGTGCGCCTCCTGGTGCCGGCCGAGCCGGCCCATCTCGTACGCCGCCTCCTGGCGCGCGGCGAGGGTGTCGGCGTGGTCGGCGCCGAGGACCCGGGCGCGGCCGTCGGCGACGGCCGCGTAGACGGAGAGCGCCTCCTCGGTGCGGCCGGCGCGGCTGAGGGCGTAGGCGCGGGCGTGGCCGGCCGCGAGCGCGTCCGGGCCGGTCTCACGCGGGCCCGCGGGGCGCGGGAAGCCGTACGCCACGGTCAGGCGCGGGTCCTCGGCGGGCGCGGGACGCATGGGGGTGCCGCCGGCCCGGGCCGCGCCCTGCCCGCTGCGCGGGCGGGGTACGGACCGTGCGTCGGCGGGGGGCAGGGCGGACTGCTCGCCGGTGGCCCTGGGGGCCGTCCAGGAACCGGTGAGCACGGCCCAGGCGCCGCTGGCGGGACGCGCGTCGAGGCCGGCCTTGCGGCCGGCGGTCATGCCGCGGGCCCAGGCCGGGAGCGGGGCGAGGGCGCCGGGGAGGCCGCCGGGGCCGAGCCGGGACTCCACAAGACTGCGGTGCACGTGCCGGGCGTCCTGCGGCCGGTCGTCGGGGCACTTGGCGAGCAGGTCCAGGACCACCTGCTCGAAGTAGCCGGGCAGCTCGGGACGGTGCTCGCGCAGCGGGACGGGCGGGGTGTCGCGGTGACCGATGAGCACCGACCAGGAGTCGCCGAGGTCGAAGGGCGGGGCGCCGGTGGCGATCTCGTACAGGACGCAGCCGAGGGAGTAGAGGTCGCTGCGGTGGTCGACCTCGCCGCCCGCGATCTGCTCCGGCGACATGTAGTGCGGGGTGCCCATGGCCATGCCGCCGCCGGTCAGTTTGGCGGTGAAGCCGATATCGTGGGCGAGCCGGGCGATGCCGAAGTCGCAGATCTTCACCGTGCCGTCGACGAGCCGCATGATGTTGGCCGGTTTCAGGTCGCGGTGGACCACGCCCTGGTCGTGGGTGTAGCCGAGGGCGGCGGCCATCTGCTCGGCGATGTCGACGACCACGTCCACGGGGAGCGGGCGGGTCTCGTTGTCCTCCATGAGCTGGCTGAGGTTGCGGCCTTCGAGGAGCTCCATGACGAGGTACAGGGGGCCGCCGGCGGCGCTGTCGTCGCCGAAGTCGTGGACGACGGTGACGCCGCGGTGCTGGAGGGACGCGGCCACGCGCGCCTCGCGCCGGAACCGTTCGCGCAGCACCTGGGTGAAGTGGGCGTCCTGTTCGGAGCCGATCGGTTTGAGGCACTTCACGGCGACATGCCGGCCCAGCGATTCGTCCCGGGCGCGCCACACTTCGCCCATGCCGCCGCGCCCGATCAGATCGAGCGACCGGTACCGGCCCTGGATCAGTCTGGACTCCGCCATGTCTTGAAATCGCCCCCGTCGTCGCGCTACGCCCTCCCCGGCCGGTCCAGTATGGCCGCTGATGTACGCAGTGTGTACGGGGAGGGGCGGCTCCCGGGGCCCATGCGACGCATCGCTTTCAAGATGTGACCTGGAGGCAGCTTCCAGCGCAGACCTGCGGGAATACTGCGCAGCAGGCGTCCGGTGAGGCGCAGGCGGCGGGTGACGCTGCGCGGGGTGGGAGCGGGCCTGCCGTACAGCTGGTGCGCCCAGCCGGGGAGGGAACCGTACGCGAGCCCGGCAAGCGGCCGCCACAGCAGGTTTCGGCCAGGCACGAGGAGGGGATGAACGGGCGGCCCGCGCAGGAAGTCGTCCACGGCGCGGGCGTCGGGCCCGGCGGCGAGCGCGGGGCGGACCGCCTCGAAGTAGGCGGCGAGCTGGGCGGTATCGGCGGGGACCGCGGCCGGGTCGAGGCCGACCAGGCGGGCGTTGACCCGGTTCTCGTCGACGTAGCGGTCGGCCTGGGCCGGGGTGAGCGCGACGCCGGACCGGCGCAGGACGTGCAGGAAGCTGTCGATCTGCGCGCAGTGGATCCACAGCAGCAGCTCGGGGTCGTCGATGCGGAAGGTGCACCCGGTGGCCGGATCGGTGGCGGTGAGCGTGCGGTGGAGGGCTCGGACCCGACGGCCGGCCCGCTCGGCCGCCTCGGTGGTGCCGTAGGTGAGGGTGCCGACGAAGTCGGCGGTGCGCATCAGCCGGCCCCAGGCGTCGCGCCGGAAGTCGGAGTTCTCCGTCACCCCGCGGACGGCCCGCGGGTGGAGGGCCTGGAGGTAGAGCGCGCGGACTCCCGCAATCCACATCATCGGGTCGCCGTGGCACTGCCAGGTGACGGACTCGGGGCCGTACAGCCCCGGGTCGGCGCCGGATCCGGTGTTCCCCATCCCGTACCTCCCCGTCGCAGGCACCCGGCCGCTCCGCTCCAGCGTACCGAGCGGACGGTCACCGGGCAGGCGGGTCGGCTCGCGTCGACCGGTGCCGGAGGGTGCCCGGTCGACGGTCGACGGCGTGTGTCCGCCGCCTCGGAACGGGCAGGAGCCCGGTGTGAAGCTCATGTCGGGGCGGCGCGCCCGCAGGAGGCGCCGGCGCAGGGCGCTGGCCCGCCTGCGGCCCCGGGCCGTCCTCCTCCGGATCGGCGGGCGGCTCGGCCGGTGGTTCGGTCGCCGGCTTACGGTGTGGAGTCTGCGCCTGACCTGGTGGGGCGCGCGCCGGGTGCTGCGCCGCGTGCTGCGCGCCCTTCTGCTTCTCGCCCCCCGATGACGGGTCCGGCCACGCCGCGACGGGCCGCAGGCACGGGGGCACACGGCGCAGCGGCGCCCGGCGACACGCCTCGTCGCGGACCCCGCAGCACGGCCCGGACGGTGGGGCGACCGGCATAGTGGAGGAGTGACCACCGAACACGACGATGCGGGCGGCGACGACGCCCCCGCCACCCGTTCTCCGGAGCCGGACGGCGGCCAGGACGAAGAGGCGCACGTCATCGTGGTGGGGGCCGGACCGGCCGGTTCCGCCGCGGCGGCGCATCTGGCCCGGGCGGGTCTCGACGTACTGCTGCTGGAGAAGAGCGGCTTCCCCCGGGAGAAGGTCTGCGGCGACGGGCTGACCCCGCGGGCCGTTCACCAGCTGGTACGGCTCGGCATCGACGTGAACGCACCGGGCTGGATGCGCAACAAGGGCATGCGGTGGGTCTGCGACGGCCACCAGGTGGAGCTGGACTGGCCCACCCTGGGCAGCCTGCCCGACTTCGGGCTCACCCGCAGCCGCCACGACTTCGACGACCTCCTCGCCGCTCATGCCCGCGCCGCCGGAGCCCGGCTGCGGACCCATGTGAAGGTGACGGCCCCGTTGTCCGACCGGTCCGGGCGGATCGTCGGAGTGGCCGCCACCCGCGGCCCGGACAAGCAACCGGTCACCTACCGGGCGCCGCTCGTCGTCGCCGCCGACGGCGCGTCGGCCCGGATCGCCGTCGCTCTCGGCCTCGCGCGCGACGCGGGCCGCCCGGTCGCCGCGGCGGCCCGCCGCTACTACCGCAGCGAGACCCGCACCCACGACCCGTACCTCGAACTCTGGGCCGATCTGCGCTGTCCGCACACGGGACTGGACCTCCCCGGCTACGGCTGGGTGTTCCCCCTCGGTGACGGACGCGTCAACGTCGGCCTCGGCGCCCTGCCCCAGCGGCGCAGCCGGCCCGTGGACCTGCGGGCCGCCATGGATCACTGGGTCACCCGCCTGCCGGCGGGGTGGGGCGTGCGGGAGGAGAACGCGCAGTCGCCGCTGCGCAGCGCGCCCCTGCCCATGGGCATGAACCGGCGGCCCCAGTACCGCCGGGGCCTGCTGCTGGTCGGCGACAGTGCGGGCATGGTCAGCCCGTGGAGCGGTGAGGGCATCGGCCAGGCCATGGAAGCCGCCGAGGTGGCGGCGGAGACCATCGCACTGGCCCTCGCCCGGCCGGACGGCGCGAGGCGCGAACACGCCCTGCACCAGTACCCGGCGGAGATCCACCGCCGCTGGGGGCGCTACTACCGCCTCGGCAACCTCGCCAGCGACCTCGTCTTCTCCCGCTACGGCTTCCGGGCCGTGCTCCGCCCCCGCGTCATGGCCTCCCCCGTGCTCCTGCGCACCTTGGCCCGGCTGCTCACGGACGTGAGCGCCGAACCGCGCCGCGACAGCATCGACGCCGTGCTGCACACCCTCCTCCGGCTGGTCCCGACGCCGCGGCCGTAGAAGGTGTACGCGGCGCCGGAACGGGCACGCGCAGGGTGGCGGGACGACCGGCCCGTCCTTCTCAGGCAGGTTCTGGAGGTGTCGAGGATGGCCGCAGGGAAGAAGGCCAAGAACGTCGGCAAGACCGTCAAGGGAAAGGCGAAGGAGGCCACCGGCAGGGCGGTCGGCAACGAGAGCCTGGAGACGAAGGGCCGTGCCGAGCAGGCCGCGGGTGACGCGAAGCAGGCGGCCCAGAAGGCGAAGGACGCCCTGAAGCACTGACGACGATCGACGTGCCCGGAGAGGCCGGCGGCTGAGCCGCCGGCCTCTCCCTTGCCTGGGGACCGCCCTGCGTCAGCGGCGGCGCGACCGCCGGCGCGGCGCTTCCTCCTCTTCCTCCTCTTCCTCCTCCTCGGGCTCTTCCTCCCCCTCGGGCTCTTCCTCCCCCTCGGGCTCTTCCTCCTCCTCGGGCTCTTCCTCGTCCTCGTATTCGTCCTCGTACTCGTCCTCGCCTTCGTCCGCGCCGCCGCCGTCCTGCTCGTCGCCTTCCTCGTCCGCGTCCTCGTAGGCGTCCTCGTACTCGTCGGCGTCGGCGTCCTCGTCCTCGTCCTCGTCCTCCGGAGAGGCGTCGTCCTCGGTGCCGGCTTCCTCTCCCTCGTCGCCCTCCCCCGTCTCCTCGTCCTCTTCCGACTCGTCGGCCGCGGCCTGCTCCTCCTCCAGGGCCTCTTCGTGCGTGACGACGACCTCGCCGTCCTGGATCTCTCCGCGCCAACCTTCCGGCTCGTCGTTGGAGAGGGTGACGAAGCGGTTGAAGTTCTTCAGGTCGAGCCGCATGCGCCGGCCCTGCGCCCGCCAGATGTTGCCCGTCTTCTCGAAGAAACCGGCGGGGTAGTACTCGACGACGAGGACGATCCGGGTGAGCGACGGGGCCAGTTCGTGGAAGCTCACGCAGCCGCGGGTGGTCCCCTTGGCGCCCTCCGAGGACCACAGGATCCTCTCGTCCGGCACCTGCTCCTGGATCGTGGCCTTCCAGCTGCGGGTCGACGGGCCCACCTTGACCTTCCAGTCCGTGGTCGTGTCGTCGTTCTGCGAGACGCTGCGTACGCCCTTGGCGAAGCTGCTGAAGTTCTCGTACTGGGTCCAGTGGTCGTAGACGGTGCGCAGCGGCAGGCCCACGTCCATGGTCTCCATGATGTGCATGGCCTTGGTGCCGCCTTTGCGGCCCTTGCCCTTGCTCTTGCCTCCGAGCAGGCCGCCGGTCGCTTCGCCGACCTTGTCCTTCAGCCCGCTGAACGTCTGCCCGAGCACGGCCTTCACGGGCGAGTCGCCCTGGAGGAGCCGACCTCCCACCCCGGCGAGGGACCCTCCGTTCTCGGCGACGTCGGAGAGGCGGTCGGTGAGGTCCCCCACCTTGTCCACGGCCTTGTCCGCCAGCCCTTCGGCCTGGGCGGAGACGTACGAGCCGAGTTCGCCGAGCAGTTTGTCGAATCCGGACTGTCCGTCCTTGGAGCCCTGCTGTGTGGTGGCCATGCTTCACCTCCGCGCCGTCGGCTTGCGGCGGGCCGTTTTCTTCGTGGCCGCGGTCGTTTTGGCGGCACTCTTGGACGCGGCCTGGCGGCCGGGGGACTTCTTCGCCGTGGCCTTCTTCGCCGTGGCCTTCTTGGCAGCGGGTCTGCTCGCGGACTTCGTGGCCGCCGTCTTCCTCGCGGGGGCGGCCTTCTTCGCCGGGGCCGACTTCTTCGCGGGAGCCGACTTCTTGGCGGCAGTGGCGGACTTCTTGGCAGGGGCTGTCTTCTTCGCGGGAGCCGACTTCTTCGCGGCCGGGGCGGACTTCTTCGCCGGAGCCGCCTTCTTGGCTGCCGGAGCGGCCTTCTTGCCGGGAGCGGCCTTCTTTGCGGGAGCGGCTTTCTTCGCCGGGGCAGACTTACGGGCGGCGCTCCTGCGCGCGGGTGCGGGGTGTTCCTCCGCCTTGGCGGTACCGCCGGAGGTGGAGCGGCGGCGGGCGGACCGCGGACGCGCCGCGGGCTCTTCCTCTTCCGCTTCCTCTTCTTCCTCTTCCTCCTCCGTCTCGTCCCCGTCCTCGTCCTCGTCCCCCTCCTCCTCGGCTTCCTCCTCGGCCGCGGGCTCCTCGGGCTCCTCGGGCTCCTCGGGCTCCTCCTCGGGCTCCTCGTCCTGCTCGTACTCGTCCTCGTACTCCTCCTCGTCCGGTTCCCCCTCCTCCTCGTCCTCGCCTTCGCCCTCCTGGTACGGCTCCTCCTCCGCCTCGTCCTCGTCCTCGTCCTCGTAAGCGTCCTCGTACTCCTCCTCGCCGGCGTCCTCGCCCTCTTCGTCGTCCTTGCGGCCGAGGGCCAGCGTCCGCTGGTGGATCGAGTCGGCGAGCTGGGAGAGCTGGCGGTTCGCGGCCGCGGTCAGCGCCTTGCGGCCGGCGTCGAGGGCCTCGCCCCGGATCTGCTCGCCCAGCTCGGCGACCTGTGGCATCTCGCCCAGCTTCTTCAGGCCCTGTGTTGCGAGCTCCCTCGGTTCGAGGCCGAGGCGGCGGCCGGCGACGTAGGTCGCCAGACTCAGGGCCATGCGGCCCTTTTTCGCCCGCCCCAGCACATAGCCGCCGACCACGGCGGCAGCCAGGGCGATCTTGGCATTGTCCTCCATGAGCCCTTTCCCTTCACCAGGTGCGCCAGGTGGCCTTCGACTCGGCCTTCCCCGTGCTGCCGCTGCGGCGGGTGCACGCGGGGGTGACGGGGCGCGCTGATCGCTCGGTCATAAGGGGCCTGCCCTCCTGCCGCCAGATATGCCTCACATGCGACGAAAATCTGATTTTGTTGTGATTCAACGCGTTTGATCTTCGTGCGAGCGGGCAGCCCTAGGTCAGTTCGCGAGGGGAGTGGATTCATGGCCCCAGCAGAACCGGCGCGCCGTCGGCGCTCGCCGCCCGACGGCGGTGACCGCGACGAGGCGACGACGAGCAGGCCCGGACGTGAGGCCCCGTCCCGGAAGCCGGCCGCACGCCGCGGCACCCCCGGGGCGGCCGCCGCGATGCGCATGGCGGCCCAGCAGCTTTCGGAACTGCTCGGGCGACGGCCCGAATCGGTATCGGCGCTCAGGCCCACCGAGGACGGCTGGGAGGCCCAGGTGGAGGTCGTGGAGCTGGAACGGATCCCCGACACCACCAGTGTCCTGGCCAGCTACAAGGTCGCGATGGACGAGGAAGGAGAGTTGATCTCCTACGAGAGGACCCGGCGGTACAGCAGAGGAATGATCGACCGGCCGGCGTGAGGGCCTCCGGCCACCGGTGAAGGGAAAGCGGCCATGACCGTGATGCCGCAAGGTGGAAGCAGCGTCAGCAGAGGCGGGGGCGGCAGCACCAGCAGCCTCTACGACGTCCTGGAACTGATCCTCGACCGGGGGCTGGTCATCGACGTGTTCGTCCGCGTCTCCCTGGTCGGGATCGAGATCCTCAAGATCGACGCCCGGATCGTGGTGGCCAGCGTCGACACCTACTTGCGGTTCGCCGAAGCCTGCAACCGCCTCGACCTCGAAGCCGGGCGCAAGGCGCCGGCCCAGCTCACGGACGTGGTCGGCGGCATGGTCGAGAGCGGTGCTCACGGCAAGTCCAAGGGCGCGCTCGGCGGAGCCGTGGACGCGGTGACGCAGTCCCTGACCGGCAAGTCCGGGGCGTCCGAGCAGGAGGAGCCGGAGGAGGAGCCCGAAGAGGAAGAAGCCCCCCGGCGGCGCCGCCCCGCACGCCGCCCCGTCCGCCGTGAGCGGGAGTGAGGGAGCAGGCGATGGCCCTGTACGTGTATTCGATCATCGGCGCCGGGCACCCCTGCCGTCTGGACGGGCTGACCGGCGTGGGCACGGAGCCGGGAACACTGCGCACCGTCACCACCGACGAGCTGTGCGCGGTCGTCAGCGACGTGGACGAGGAGGTCCGACCCAAGCGGCGCGACCTGACCGCCCACCAGGAGGTCCAGACGAGCCTGATGGCGGACGGTCCGGTCCTGCCCCTGCAGTTCGGGTACATCGCCCCGGACGAGCAGACGGTGCTGGAGGCCCTGCGGCAGCGCGCGGACTCCTACCTCGATTCCTTGCAGCGGCTCGAAGGCTGCGCCGAGTACAACGTCAAGGCCTCCCAGGACGAGGAGGCGCTCCTGCGCGACATCCTCGGCGAATTCCCCGAGGCGCGTGCACTCAACGACCGGATCCGCGGGGGCGACACCGACCCCCGGCTGCCGCTCCAGTTGGGGGAACTCGTCGCCGCGGAGGTGCGCGCCCGGCAGGAGACGCTCGCCTCCGGCCTCGTCCAGGCCCTGGTCGGCTTCGCCCGCGACCATGCCGTCCGCGCTCCCGTCGACGGCGACGTGCTCAACCTCTCCCTCCTGGTCCACGACGACCAGAAGGACGACTTCCTGGCGGCCCAGGCCGGCCTCGCCGAGCAGGTCGAAGGCGTCGCCTTCCGCTTCGGCGGGCCGCTGCCGCCGTACAGCTTCGTCTAGACGCCCAGGAGGAGCCATGGGTCTGCTGACCGGACTGCTGACCTCGCCACTGGCGCCCATGCGTGCCGTGGTGTGGGTGGCACAGCGCATCTCCGACAAGGCGAACGAGGAGTACTACGACCCCGCCCCCGTGTGGGCGGCGCTCGGCGACCTGGAGGGCCGGCTCCAACGGGGCGAGATCGACTCCGACACCTTCGAGGCCATGGAGGACGAACTGCTCGACCGGCTGGACGAGATCACCCGCTACCGGCAGCAGCAGCAGCCGTGACCTGGGAGGTCCCGTGACTGACCCGCTCGCCAACCGGCTGGGCCCTTTGCCGTCCCGTGCGACGCCGACGTCCTATCCCCCCAGCTCCTCCGCCAGCCTGGCCGACATCCTCGAACGGGTCCTGGACAAGGGCATCGTCATCGCAGGTGACATCCGCATCAACCTCCTCGACATCGAGTTGCTGACCATCAAGCTGCGCATCCTGATCGCCTCCGTCGACAAGGCCAAGGAGATGGGCATCGACTGGTGGGAGTACGACCCCTCGCTCTCCTCACGGCACAGCGGCCATCCGCTGGCCGAGGAGAACCGCCGGCTGCGGGCCGAGGTGGATGCCCTGCGACGCGAACGCCTCGGCACCGCGGAGCCCGCCGGGGCGGATGCGGCCGCCGACGATGCGGTCCGGGAAGAGGATCGCCCGGCCCGCCGGGCCGCCAGGAAGAACAGGCCCGCGCCATGACTGGGGAGCCGACCCTCACGTACGTGTACGCCGTCGCCGTGGCCACCCCGGGCCTGGACACGTTCGTGGCCGCGTTGCGGGGTGTGGGCGACGCCCCGGTCACGGTCCTGTCGCTGCCGGAGGAGGACCCCGGTCCGGCTGCTCCCGCATTCGTCACCAGCGAGGTCGCGCACGCCGACTGGCACGAGGAGGCGCTGCGGGTCCGCTTCGAGGACCTCGCATGGCTGGAGGCCACCGCCCGCGCCCACCACCACGTCATCCAGGCGCTCAGCGACGGGACGACCATCCTGCCGCTGCGGATGGCGACGCTCTACCAGGACCGGGAGCGGGCGCTGGCTGCGCTGCGCGAGCAGCGGTCCGCGTTCGCCGAGCGCCTCGCCCTGCTCGCCCACCACGCCGAGTACGGCGTCAAGGTCTACGTACGCCCCGACACCGGCACGGGCACCGGTGCGGACGGCGCGGCACCTGCCGCCGCCCCACCGGCCGCCGGCAGTCCCGGCAAGGCCTACCTCCAGGCCCGCAAGCGCCAGCACCACGCCCGGGAGGACCGCTACCAGCAGGCCGCACGGGCAGCGGAACGCATCGCCGCCGCGGCAGCCCCGCACGCGACCCACGCCGTACGGCACCCCACCCAGGCGGGCCCCCTGGCACGCGGCGAGAGCGGCGAGAACGTGCTCAACGACGCCTACCTCGTGCCCGAGGACCGCGCCGAGGCCTTCCGCCGGGCCGTGGAGCGGGCGGGCGAGGACCTGCCCGGCGTGCGCGTCGACGTCACCGGCCCGTGGGCGCCCTACTCCTTCGCCATGCCCGAGGCCGCGGCCGACGCCTCCGGTGGACGGGCATGACCGCCACCCCGCGCGACGAGTCCCTGCCGGGCCGGCAGGTCGCCCTCGTCGACCTCCTCGACCGGCTGCTGGCCGGGGGCGTCGTCATCACCGGGGACGTCGTCCTGTCGATCGCGGACATCGATCTGGTACGCATCTCCCTGCGCGCCCTCATCACCTCGGTCTCCGGTGGCCGCGACCTCTCCGCCCCGGGCGGCGGCGAGCGGCCGTGAACGGCGACCGACCCGCCGGGCGGCCCCCCACGCCGGACCTGAGCGGCGTGGGCGACACGATGGCCAACGCCTTCCGGCTCCTCCAGGCACCCCCCGCCGCCCCCGGCGGTGACCCGCCGCGGCCGGCCCGCCGCCTGCACACCGACCCGGACACCGTCGGCGAGGACCTCCTCAAGCTCGTCCTCACGCTCGTCGAGCTCCTGCGCCAGCTCATCGAACGCCAGGCCCTGCGCCGGGTCGACGAGGGCGATCTGACCGACGCGCAGGAGGAGGAGCTGGGGGCCACGCTGCTCGCCCTCCACGACCGCATGACGGAGTTGTGCGCGGAGCACGGCTACTCGCTGGAGGACCTCAATCTCGACCTGGGGCCGCTGGGCCCCCTCCTGCCGCCCTGAGCCGGCCGCCGGCCGCCGGGGCGCCCGGGCGCGGCATGGGAAACGGCTTCCCCCTGCGGGGGAAGCCGTTTTGTTTCTCGCTTCCAGGCCGCCGCGAGTGTCGCTAGTGCGCCGCGCGACGGAACAAGCGGAAGACGATCAGAAGGATGAGGGAGCCGACGATGGCGGCGATCCATGTCGAAAGCTCGAAGAAGCCGTCGACGGAGTCGACGCCGAAGATGACCTTGCCGAGCCATCCTCCGAGCAGAGCACCCACGATACCGATCAGTACGGTGATGATGAGACCGCCGGGGTCCCTACCGGGCATCAGCATCTTCGCGATGATGCCTGCGAGCAGTCCCAACAGAATCCAAGCAAGTATTCCCATGCTCTTGTCCTTCTCGCTGCGCGATCCCCGATACCGGTCAGCGCATCGTGTCCTTGCCCTTCTCCTTGACACTCCGCGCCTTGCCCCGGGCCTCCAGAGCCGCCCCCTTGGCGGCCAGGGTTTCCTTGCCGAGCGCGTGGGCCGCCTTTCTCACGACCTTGCCGGCGACCTGTTCCATTTCGGCTTTCGCCTTTTCACCGACACCCATGGCGTTCCTTTCACCGTGCAGCCGTTACGCATATATCCGCATATGGGATTCCAAAACAATGCGTTGCGGGAACACATGCCCCTACAGGGCGTCCGGGCGCAGCGCGATGTGGTCCGCCGCGAGGTCGACCGCGACACGGTGCTCCATGCCCAGGGCCTGCAGGAACTTCGGGGGCAGCTGGACGCGTCCGGACCGGTCCAGGACGACGTACTCGCGTTCGCTGATCGACTCCGCGCCGTGTTCGTCCGTGACCAGGCGGCGCAGGACCTCGCTGCTGGTGCGGCCGTCGCGGATCGCGACCGTGCGGCGGACCTCGCCCGCCACCATCGGGTCGTGCGTCACGATGACCACCGTCACGCCGAGTTCCTTGTTGACGGTGCGGAACGCCTCGAAGACGGCTGCAGCCGTCTCCGAGTCGAGTTCGCCGGTGGGTTCGTCGGCCAGCAGCACCTTGGGGTCGTTGGCCATGGCCACCGCGATGGCCACGCGCTGCTGCTGGCCGCCCGACAGCTCCGCCGGTCGCCGGTGGGCGAGGTCGCCGATCCCGAGCGCTTCCAGGATCTCGCCCACCCGCGCCGAGCGGCGTGCGCCGGCGCCGCGCCGCGGCCCGTCGCCCTTCAGCTGCATGGGCAGGGCCACGTTCTGGGCGGCCGTCAGGAAGGGCAGCAGGTTGCGGGCCGTCTGCTGGAAGACGAAGCCGACCGCTTCGCGCCGGTAGCGCAACCGGTCCCGCGCCGTCAGTTCGAGCAGGTCGTAGCCGGCGACCGCCGCGCTGCCCGCCGTCGGGACATCCAGTCCCGCCAGGATGTTCAGGAGGGTCGACTTGCCGCTGCCGGACGCGCCCACCAGGGCCACCAGGTCGCCCTGCTCGACCGTCAGCTCCAGCCCCTGAAGGGCCTGCACCTCGATCCCGTCGGTGCTGAAGATCCGGACCAGGCGGTCGCAGGCGATCGCGGCGCCGGCCGGCCGGGTGCGGGGCTCAGCGGCGGCCGCCGCCCGGCGGCGCAGCTCCTCGTACGTCGGCTGGTCGCTCTTCAACGCTGGTCTCCCGCTCTCAACTCGGTGGTGATCTGCCGGCGCCCGGACGTCGCCGCCTCGACGAGGACGGCCGCGGCGACCAGGGCCGCCAGGCCGAGCGCCTGGGCCAGTACGGGCCCGGCCGTGAGCCGTACGCCGGTCGGGACGCCGGCGCCGACCAGGGTGGTCAGGTCGATCGCCGGGCCGAGCAGGGCCACGGCGGCGGCCGCCACCAGGGCGCCGCCCAGGGCCGCGGCCAGGGTCTGCGGCAGGGTTTCGGCGAGGATCAGCGCCACGCCCTGCCGGCGGCGCAGTCCCATGGTGCGCAGCCGGGCGAGGAGCGCTGCCCGTTCGGGGACGCTCCGCATGAGCGTGAGCAGTACGGCCAGCAATGCGAACCCGGCCGCTGCGGCCACGGAGGCCCAGAAGAGGCGCTCGGCCGACCGCTGCAGGGGATCGGCGCCCAGCGCGGCCACGGCGTCGGCGCTGGTGCGTACGGGATACACCTCGTCGGCCGTTTGCGCCCCGGGGGCCGCGGCCCGGCCGTCCGCAGGGGCCGGGCTCTCCCGTGTGGGGGCCGCCGACGTCGGGGCCGGGGCCGCGGCGGAGGCCGACGCCGCCGGGGCGGGGGCCGCGGGCTCCGCCCCGAGCGTCGACCGGACCAGCGCGCGCAGCCGGTCCCCGGCGACGGGACCGAGGCCGAACCACCGGTTCGGGCGCTCGGATCCGGCGATGAGGCCCGTCGCCCGGCCTGCCGGCAGGACCACGGTAGCGGCGTCCGCGGCCGGCACCGCAGGCGTGCAGTCGATCACGGCGGCGCCCCGGACGCGTACCTCGCCTCCGTTGCCGGGCTGGACGGTGAACGTGCCCGAGCCGCCCAGGCGCTGCACGCCGGAGCTGAACAGCGCGGGCACCGGCGCGTCCGCGGCCTCGCCGGCCGGTGTGGCGAGCAGGGCCGGGTCGAAGGGGCCACAGCCGAGGACGCGGGACAGTTCGGCGTACGCGGCGGGTTCGACGACGATCAGGTTGACTTGGCTGGAGCGCTGGACGGTGCCGACGAGGGCGGAGTCGTGGTCGATCCACAGGGGCACGGACGTCCGGACGCCCGGCAGCTCGCCTGCGGCATTCGCGAGGCCGTCCGGGAGGTCCGCCTTGCCGAAGGAGGAGATCGCCGCGTCGCCCCCGACGGACAGCCGGGCGACGCCGAGCCGGTTGGAGTCCACGGACTGCAGGACGGCGGCGCCGAACCCGCCGGTGGTGATGGCGAGGAGCAGCGCGACCATCGGCAGCACGGAGGGACCCGAGCGGCCGGTGCCCCGGGCTCCCGAGCCGCGGGCCGCCCGGGCCAGTCCGAGGAAGCCGACCACTCCGGGGCGGCGGCCGGCCGCCCGGGCGAACCACCCGGTGACCACGGGCTGGACCCGGGCCAGCAGCAGCGCTCCGCACAGGGCGAGCAGCAGCGGGGACGCGACCAGCAGCGGGTCCGGGTCACCGCCGGCCGGGCCGACCCCGCGGCGGCGGACGGCCAGCACGGCGGCGGCTGTGGCGGCGAGGACGAGCAGCTCGCCGACAAGCCGCCGCCGGCGCCCGCCCGGACGCGGCGGGGTCAGCAGCACGGCCGCCCGTACGGGGAGGGCCAGCAGCGCGAGCAGGGCGACGGTGACCGCCGCCAGCAATGCGGGGGCGAGCCGCGGCGTGGGCAGCAGGAGCACCGCGAGGACGGTGGCGGCGGCCGCGGCGGGCAGTACGGTGACGGCGCCCTCGCCGAGGAGCCGGCCGACGATGGCGGAGCGGGAGCCGCCGCGGGCCAGCAGCAGCCGCAGTTCGGCGTCGCGCCGGTCGGCGGCGAGTGCGCCGGCGAGGCACAGGACGACGAAGGCGACGCCGGCCACGCCGGCGGGTCCGATCAGTGCGAGGGGCGCCGCCGCCTGCCTGCGCTCGTGGGCCTGCTCGAACAGCTCGGGCAGCCAGGAGGTCGTCCGCAGCCGTTCGCGGCGGGTCTCGAAGGCGAGGACGGCGGCGGTGGGTCCGGCCACGTAGGAGGCGATCTCCTGCTGCGTGGCGGCGAGCCGGTCGGCCCGCAGGCGCCCGACGTCCACCGGCAGGCGCCAGAAGTCCTCGGCGGTGTGGCCCCAGAGGTCCAGCCGGTCGAGGTCGCCGGTGCCGACGAGGGCGTCGACCTCCCAGTAGCTGTACTCCTCGGCGTACGTCCGGCAGGCCTGTGCGAGGCAGTCCAGGTCGACCCAGAAGTCCTCGGTCTCGTCCGTGGCCGCGTAGAGGCCGACGACTTCCACGGACGGCGTGCCGTCGACCAGGGGCGCGCTGCGCAGGACGGACCCGACGCGGGCGCCGAGGGCGTGGGCGGCCTGCCGGGAGAGGGCGACCTGGAGCGGGGGGTCGTAGCCGGCGGCCCCGGACGCGGGGGTGCCGCCCGGCCAGCGTCCCTCCACGAGCTTCACGTGGTCCTGCGCCTGCCGGACGTGGAGCAGGGACATCTTGGGCGGGAGTCCGGACGGGCGGGACAGTTCCGGGTTCAGCAGGGGCTGGCGCTTGGTGGTCCGCGTGCCGTGGACGACCGTGCCGGGGTCGACGTGGAAGGTGTCCCCGGTCCGGGCGAGCAGGCTCGTCAACGTACGGTCCAGGGCCTCGGCGCTCTGCCCGGACGCCGGCGCCGGGGCGGTCGCCCGCAGGCTGGTACGGGTCGGCCCGCTGTCGTCCAGGAAGGACCGGAGGGCCTGGTCGGCGCCGCGGTCCTGGGCGCGCGGCAGTGCGGCGGCCAGCAGGACGGCGACGAACGCCAGGGCGGCGGCGAGGAGGGTGCCGACCGGAGCCGCGCGCAGCCTGGTCCGGACCCACGGCGCGGCCGACGGCCCGGGGGTGGCCGGCGGGACGGGCGGCGGCGGGGTGCTCACATCTCCTCCACGGGGCGCAGCCGGGCGGCGATGTCGCGGCCCCGGGGGCCGCTGAGGACGGCCGACAGCAGGGGTACGGCGGCGATGGCGGCGGCCGTCAGCAGGATCTGCCAGGACGACATGTCCACCTGGACGGGCGGGTAGGGCCGCCCGGCCGACGGCGTCAGTACGGTCAGGGGCGCCAGCAGGTGGACGAGGGCGACGCCGAGCCCGGTGCCGACGGCGGTCCCGATGGCGATCAGCACGCCGCCCTCGGCGGCGGCCGCCGCGGCGAGGGATCGGCGCGGTGTGCCGAGGGCGAGCAGGACGGAGAACTCGCGTCCCCGCACGCGCCGTTCGGCGGCGGTGGAGGTCGCGAAGCCGATGGCGGCGAGGACCGCGCAGGCGACGGCGAGGGCGGCGAGCGCGCTCTGCGGACCGGCGCTCAGGGGATCGTCCAGCAGCCGGTCGGTGATCTCCTCGCGGAGCTGGACGCGTTCGGTCCGCGCTCCTGCGCGCAGTTCGGCGGCCGCGCGGGCCGGGACCGGGTCGGTGGCCGAGGCGGCGGGCAGCCACCACTCGGTGGGCGCGGGCGGCTGTCGGCCCGCGGACTCCACGAGGTAGCGGCCCAGCGCGCGCAGGTCGGCGGCGACCGCCGTGCGTCCGGCCACGGGGAGGGCGTCGACGGCGGCGGTGATGCGCAGGGGCACGGTCGCCCCGTCCATCGGGACCGGGACGGTGTCCCCGACGGAGGCGCCGACGCTGCTCAGGTAGCGGGTGGTGGCGACGGCCGGGACCGCGTCGGCCGCCGGGGCGGCGGGCGCCGGGTGCAGCACGGTGGTGACCCCCCGCTCGGTGCCGAAGCCGCCCCAGTAGCGCAGCCGGGCCAGGTCCGTGGAGCCGGCCGGGACCGGGGCCGCCTCCGGGGCCCGCTGGAGGCGCTGCTCCTGCGGGCGTGAGGACCGCCAGCCGTCCGGGCCGGCCGGGCCGGGTACGGGAACGGCTGCCGCGGCGCCGTCGACGGTGTCGGAGACGGCGATGCGGCGCAGGGTCAGCTCGCTGCCGTCGCCCGGGGGGCTGCCGTCCCCGGCGTAGGAGAGGCGCAGGCCGGCGAGGGTCAGGGGCGGCGCGGCGGAGCCGACCGGGGCGCCGGTCAGGGTGTCCAGGAGGAAGGAGAGGGTGGCCTCGCCGGTGGTGGGCAGGGTCGCCGACTGGGTGCCGTGGACCGCCCCGAACCGGTCGCGCAGCAGGACGCTGACGGCGGCCCAGCCGGTACCGGCGGACCGTACCGTCACGTCGAGGTCGACCCGGCGGGGGGAGCCGGGCAGGGTCACCCCCGGGGCGCGGGCGCCGTCGGCGGCGAGCGGGCCGAAGAGCTCGCGCAGGTCCCGGCCGCCGCGCAGGTCGGCGCGGAGCGGCACCTGCTCGCCGGCTTCGGCGGCGTCGAACGCGAGGATGTCGGCGACGGCTCCGCCGGGCAGTTGCTGCTCGCGGCGGGCCACCGGGTTGAGGCGGTCGCCGCCCGGCAGGGCCCCGTAGCGTCCCGCCTGCCCCATCGGGGTCATGCTGCTCGCGGAGATCCGCAGGCCGCCGGCGGTGGCGAAGTCGGCCTGGTCGCGCTGGGACGCGGACCAGGCGGAGTCCTGGCCGAGGGCCAGGATCCCGCTGGAGACGGCGAGCACGAGGAGCAGCACGGGGCCGGTGGCCCGGCCGGGGCGGCGGGCGAGCTGCCAGCCGAACAGGGCCGGGGCCAGGCTCCGGCCGCGGGCGGCGAGCCGTCCGCCGGCGCGCGCCGCGAACGGCAGGAGGCGCAGGACGAGCAGGGTGCCTGCGCACAGGGCGAGGGCCGGGGCGAGCACCAGGACCGGGTCGACGCCGAGCCCGTCGCCCGAGCCTGTGGCGGGCGGCGGAGCGTCGGCGGCCGCGTACTGCGCGAGCTGCTGGTACCCGAGGACGGCGAGGGCCACCACGGCGAGGTCGAGGCCGGAGCGGGCGACTCCGGCCACCCTCGCCTGCCGGCTGCCGACGCGGCGCAGTACGGCGGCGGAGGCGCCGCGCAGGAGGGAGGGCAGGGTCGTGAGCAGGACGCAGGTCAGGGCGCAGGCGGCCGCGACGGGCCAGACCAGCCAGGTGTCCGGGATGTCCAGGTGGACCCGCTCCAGCGGCCCGAACCGGCCGAAGAGGCGCAGCAGGGGCGGCGTCAGCAGGGGTGCCAGGACGGCGGCGGGCAGGGCCAGCAGCAGGGACTCGGCCGCGCTCAGGGCGCCGAGCCGCCTGCGGGAGGCGCCGCGGGCGGTCAGCAGGACGTGTTCAGGCTCCTGGCGGGCCGTCACGATGTGGGAGACGAGGAGCAGCGCGGCGGTGGAGAGGACGGCGAGCTGGAGCGCGCCCATCATCAGGGTGGAGCGGGCGACGCGCATGCCGGAGTCCAGCTCGGCGAGGACCTTCGGCAGCTCGGTGGTGGCCCGCAGGGAGGCGGTGCGTTCGAGGTCGGCGGTGGCCGGGTCCGCGGCGGTGCGGACGGCTTCGGCCTCGGCTGTGCGCAGGGTGCGCAGGTCGGGGGTGAGCAGGGTCTGGCGGTAGTTCTGCAGGAGGGCGCCCGTGGTGAAGGCGCTGTCGTCCACCAGCAGCGGTCCGTACGTGGCCAGGGTGGTGGACTGCACCTCCCGGCCGCCGAGCGGGTCGAGCCGCCAGTAGCCGGCGTCGGGGTCGGCGGCCCGGTAGACGCCGGTGACCAGCACGGTCAGCGGGGGGCCGCCGAACCGGTCGTCGAGCCGGACCGGCGCGGGCAGTGCGGACTCGGCGAGGCCGAGCCGGGCGAGCGCGGCGCGCGGGACGGCGACCTGGGTCGGCGCCGCGGCGGCACCGGCCACGGGGGCGGGGACCGGGCCGGGCCACTGGCCGGCGAGGAGGCGGACGTGGTCCCGGCCGAGGGCGGCGAGCAGGGTCAGGTCGGCGTCCTGGCCCGAGGCGGCGGCGCCGGGGAGTCCGTACGAACGGCTGCGGGCCACGCTCTCGGTGGCCACGGGGAGCCGCCCGAAGACCCGGTCCGCGAAGGACCGGACCGACGCGTCGTCCCGGGCGCGGTCGGCCGCGGGACGGCCACTGGTGATCACGACGGTGGTCCGTGGCTGTTCCGGGCCGGTCAGGGCGCGCCGCAGCCCCTCCTCCCCCACGCCCCGGGTGAATGCCGTCAGCGCGGTCAGAGCGGTCGCGGTGATCAGTACGGTGAGCAGTACGGCGACGGCGAGCGGCCAACGCCCGCGCAGCCGGCGCACGACGAAGCCGAGCACGTGTTGCGTTCCTCCCCCACCCGGACCCTCGGTACCGGATAGCGGACGATGTTGTCAGATTCGAGCCAAGTACGGAAGGGGCTTGCGTGATGGGTGCGACAGATGCGCAAATGCGATCAGAAAGCTGCAACGGCAGCGTGAGGGGGCCACGAGCCGCGGAGCCGAACACTCCGCCGGGACGACCCAACGGGGGGAAAAGGCGATGACGGACCAGCAGGAAACGGCCACGGCCGCGACCACTGCGGCACGGCAGGGCGGCGGCACGCCGATTGTGGTCGTGGACGACGTGCACCACAGTTTCGGCGGCGGGGCCCAGGCCGTCCACGCGCTGCGCGGCGTGTCCTTCGAGGTCCGCCGGGGCGAACTGACCGCGCTCAAGGGCCGCTCCGGCTCCGGCAAGACCACCCTGCTGAACCTCGTCGGCGGCCTCGACGCCCCGACCGGCGGCCGGATCAGCGTCGACGGCACCGACCTGGCCACCCTGGGCGAGCCGGACCTGCTCGCCCTGCGCCGCGACCGCATCGGCTTCGTCTTCCAGTCCTTCGGCCTGATACCCGTCCTCACCGCCGCCGAGAACGTGGGCGTACCGATGCGGCTGCGCCGCGTACCGGCCAGGGAGCGCGAAGAGCGAGCCCGCACCCTGCTGGCCCTGGTGGGCCTCGCGGACCACGCCGAGCAGCGGCCGGGAGAGCTCTCCGGGGGCCAGCAGCAGCGCGTGGCGGTGGCCCGCGCCCTCGCCAACGACCCGGACCTGATCATCGCGGACGAGCCGACCGGGCAGCTCGACTCGGAAACCGGCCGGTCGATCATGGAGCTGCTGCGCGCGGTGGTGCGCAGCGAGTCGGTGACCGTCCTGGTCGCCACCCACGACGCCCACCTGATCGAACTGGCCGACCGGGTGGTGGA
The DNA here is from genome assembly GCF_000719345.1 of Streptomyces sp. NRRL F-2664. Classification (GTDB taxonomy): domain Bacteria; phylum Actinomycetota; class Actinomycetes; order Streptomycetales; family Streptomycetaceae; genus Streptomyces. The sequence goes on along the minus strand of NZ_JOFX01000001.1, from coordinate 204,343 downwards.
GCTGCGCGACGGCCGCATCGCCGAACCCGCGCCGGCCGCCACGCAGGCGTGAGGCGGGGAGGGCGGAGGGACCACGGGGGGCGCGGGCCCGCCCCGTGGTGCGTGACGGCGTTCATGGCGACCGCAGGGGGATGAGCCGGAAGCCGTGTCCGGTGGCGCGTCCGTCGGCACTCGGACCCCGGACCCGGAGTCCGCCCTCGCGGGCGAATCCTTTGCCCAGTACGACTGATGCCCCCGCACGGGTGGTCCGCCCTGCGGCTCGCGGCCCGGCGGAAGACCGACGCCCCTATAACAGGGTGCGCTCCGCTCTCCTCCGCACGCCTCGACTGATGGGTCGTCATATCATGCTGAAGGCCGCCCTGCGGGCCCTTGCCGCCACCTTCCTCCTCACCGTCGTCGTCACCCCGTCCGCCACCGCGGCGCCGGCGGCAGCGGCGGACGACACCACCGCGCCCTGCGGCCCGGTCGTCGCCTACCGGGCCGCGGACTGGTGGCGCACGACGACCGTTGCGCACATCGCCCGCACGGTCGCCGTCACCGCCGACGACGAGCGCTGGCAGTGGCGCGAGGACGTCAACACCCTGTGGCGCGGCGACACGAGGGAGAACGTCGAGGAGATCTTCCGGTCCGGCTTCACCCCGCGCGGCGACCAGGTGATCCCCCTCGCCGAGTACATCGTCAAGGGAGGCGGCCAGCTCAGCGCCCACCTGAGTACCAGCTGCGACGAGTCGGTGGCCAAGCGCTTCGCGACGTACGGCGCGGAGAAGACCGGCTGGGTGTACGAGATCCATGCGCCCGGCGGCATCGACGTCAATGCGACGGCGCGCGTGAACAACTACCAGTCGCCGTACCTGTGGAACAAGGAGATCGACTTCCCCGGCGGTGTCCGGGGCAACTTCATCAAGGGCGCCTGCAAGTACCGGCTGACGGGTACCGACCCGGTGACCAACGACAAGACGTGGGAGCAGCTCGGCTGCAAGGACAATGCCGGCTTCGCGCCGTACAGGTCTCTTCCCGCCGCCCTCACCCCCGCTCGCTGAACGGATCCGAGGGCGCGACCGCCGCCGGGCCGAAAGGGCGATGCCGGAGCCACCACCGCCCGGTGATACTGCTGCCATGACCGACCCGTCCGTGACCGACCTGCCCGCCGCCGTTCAGGATGCGCTGTCCGGCCTCGCCTTCGGTGATGCCTTCGGCGACCGCTGGTTCGGCATCCTGCGCCGTCAAGGGACGGCGGCCCTGGAGTCGCGCACCGTGCCGCCGGAACCGCTGTGGCGGTGGAGCGACGACACCGCCCAGGCGCTCGTCCTCGTCCGGGAACTCGCCGAGGGAGGTGGCGCGGTGGACCAGGACCGCTTCGCCCTGCGTCTCGCCGCGGCCTACGCCGAGGACACGCACCGCGGCTACGGCGCCTCGATGCACGACGTCCTGCGCCGGATCGGCGCGGGCGAGCCCTGGCGGGAGGTGGTGGCGGGGCAGTTCGGCGGCCAGGGGTCCTGGGGCAACGGTGCTGCGATGCGCGTTGCCCCGCTCGGTGCCTGGCACGCCGCCGACCTCGACGTCGTCGCCGAGCAGGCCGCCGCGCAGAGCGCGGTCTCGCACCACCATCCGGAAGCGGTGGCCGGCGCGGTCGCGGTCGCCGTCGCCGCCGCGCTGGCAACGCGCAGCCGGGGCGGGCCCGCGCCGGCCGGCCCGGACCTCCTGCGGCAGGTCGTCGCGCACCTGCCCGACAGCGATGTGCGGTCGGGGGTGCGGACGGCGTCCCGGCTGTCGGCACGCGCCTCGGTCCGGCACGCCGCGGAGGTCCTGGGTTCCGGGTACCGGATGTCCGGCCCCGACACCGTCCCGTACGCCCTGTGGTGCGCGGCGGGCCACCTCGACGACCTGCACGAGGGCCTGTGGGCGACCGTCGGCGGCCGCGGCGACATCGACACCACCTGTGCGATCGCAGGCGGTGTGATCGCGGCCCGCACCGGCGTCACCGCTCTGCCGCCCGCTTGGCACGCGGCCCGCGAGCCGCTGCCCGCGCTGCGCTGAGCACGGGTCGGGCCCGTCAGGCCGGGGTGAGCAGGCAGAATTCGTTGCCTTCCGGGTCGGCGAGGACCGTCCAGGGGATCTCGGACTGGTCGATGCCGGGATCGGTGGCGCCCAGGGCGCGCAGACGGGCCGCTTCGGCGGCCGGGTCGTCGCCCGGGTAGGGGCGGATGTCGAGGTGGACGCGGTTCCACCCGCTCTTGGCGTCGGGCGTGCGGATGAACTCCAGGTACGGGCCGACCCCCGCGGCGGAGCGCAGGGCCGCCCGGTCGTCGGTCACCTCGTGCAGCGTCCAGTCCATGGCCCCGTCCCAGAACCGGGCCATCGCCCGCGGGTCCGCGCAGTCGACCACCACCGCGGCGACCGGTCCGGTGTCCCGGTAGAGGGGGCGGGGTTCCAGGACGCAGAACTCGTTGCCCTCGGGGTCGGCCATGACCGTCCAGGGGACGTCGCCCTGGCCGACGTCGGCCGGCGTCGCGCCGAGGTCCCGCAACCGCCCGACGAGTTCCGCCTGGTGGGCGGCGGAGGTGGTGGCCAGATCGAGGTGCACCCGGTTCTTGACCGTCTTGGGTTCCGGGCGGGCGATGATGTCGATGCAGACGGCCACGGGGTCGGGGTAGGAGAAGCCCACGGGTTCGAGGTTGGTGACGCCGGGTCCCTCGCTGTCGACACCCCAGCCGAGCGCCTGGGCCCAGAAGCGGCCGAGTGCGGAGTCGTCCTGCGCCTTCATGTTGATCTGCACGAGTCTCGTAGCCATGGCGCTGATCCTAGATCGCTTCGGGGCCCGGCACCCGGTCGAAACAACCGGGCCCGGTGGCGGGGCGAGAGCCCGGAGTCAGGCCAGGGCGGCCGCGTAGTGGTCGGCGTATGCCTGCAGACGAGGGGCGAGTCGCCCTTCCGCTCCGGTGGAGTTGAGCTGCATCCACAGCTCGTTCTCCACGACGAAGCGGTACGCGAACTCTTCGAACGAACCGGCGCACCGTATCAGGGAGCCGGCGGCGGCCTCCCGGAACTCGTCCGCCGGCTCCCCGGCCGACGCCGCCCACGCTTCGGCGGACTCCAGCTCCAGGTGCGAGCACACCACGAACGCCTCCCCCGAGGGCCGCAGGTACAGGTACCAGATGACGCAGTCCTGCTGGTCCCGCAAGAACCGCACGAGACGGGCGCCCTCTTCGGCCGGGCTGCGCAGCGCCGCCGACAGATCGGTCCAACAGGCCGTCACCGACACCTCGTCGAAGGCACGGCACCGCCGCTCGCTGCTGTAGAACGCGGCGAAGTCCGCAGGCAGCGCGATCCCGGCCCCCGCCAGCTCCCGTTCGAGGGCTTCCAGATGTGCCACGTGCTCCGACGGCCCGCTGCTCGCACCGCCCATCCACCCGAACCCGCCGTCGAGCCCCACGGCGTCCAGCGGGGGCAGGCTGTCCAGGGGGTAGACCTCGTAGGTGGCGTCACAGGGGCGGAACCGGCCCAGGTCGGTGGCGCACCAGCCGGTGGGAAAGCGGACGGACGCGGCATCGGATACGGCAACGGACATGGAAAACCCCTCGTGGTGAGCCCTGATCAGCGGTACGCACCCCATCCTGCCGCTCACCACTGACAACGGCCGTCACCGCCCGCCCGTCCCGATACCGGTCCAGGGCCTCAGCGGCGGACGCGGGGCATGCCCAGGCCGATCCAGGAGATGATCTCGCGCTGGATCTCGTTGTTGCCGCCGCCGAAGGTGAAGATGACCGCGCTGCGGTAGCCGCGTTCCAGCTCGCCGTGCAGGACCGCGCCGGCGGAGCCGTCCTTGAGGGGGCCGGCCGCGCCGACGACCTCCATCAGCCAGGCGTAGGCGTCGCGGCGGGCTTCGGAGCCGTAGACCTTGACCGCCGAGGCGTCCTGCGGTGTCAGGGTGCCGGTTTCGACGGCTTTGACCATCTGCCAGTTGAGCAGTTTCATCGCGTCGAGGCGGGCGTGGGTGCGCGCCAGCCGGCCGCGGACCCAGGACAGGTCGATGACGCGGCGGCCGTCCGCGAGCTTCGTCGATGCAGCCCAACGCTGGACGTCGTGGAGGGCCCGGACGGCCATCGTGCCGTGCGCGGCCAGGGTGACGCGCTCGTGGTTGAGCTGGTTGGTGATCAGTCGCCAGCCCTTGTTCTCCTGGCCGACGCGGCGGGTGGCGGGGACGCGGATGTCCTCGTAGTAACTGGCCGTCGTGTCGTGGGAGGCGAGGGTGTTGATGAGGGTGCAGGAGTAACCGGGATCCGAGGTCGGGACGAGGAGCATGGTGATGCCCTGGTGCGCCGGGGCGTCGGGGTCGGTGCGCACGGCGAGCCAGACCCAGTCGGCGGTGTCGCCGTTCGTGGTCCAGATCTTCTGCCCGTTGACCACGTAGGTGCCGGCCTCCTCGTCGCCCTCACGGACGGCCTTGCACGTGAGTGCGGCCAGGTCGGTTCCGGCGTCGGGCTCGCTGTAGCCGATGGCGAAGTCGATCTCCCCGGCGAGGATCCGCGGCAGGAAGTACGCCTTCTGCTCGTCGGTGCCGAACTGCATGATGGTCGGCCCGACCGTGTTGAGCGCCATCAGCGGGAGGGGTACGACGGCCTGTGCCGCCTCGTCGAAGAAGATGAACTGGTCCATCGGCGTCATCCCGCGGCCGCCGTACTGCGTGGGCCAGCCGACGCCGAGCCAGCCGTCGGCGCCGAGCCTGCGGATGGTCTCCCGGTAGAACCGCTTCCGGGCGGCCGGGTCCTCGTAGCGGGCGTGGACGTCCTCCGGGACCAGCTCGGCGAAGTAGGCGCGCAGCTCGGTGCGCAACTGCTGCTGCTCAGGCGTGTATTCGAGGTGCACGGCCCCTCCGGGAGTCTCGCGGCCACAGCGGGCTCGCTGCGATGGCGGCGGTCAGACTAGAACCTGTTGCAAGAATTCGGAAGGTCCTGCGCGCCTGCCGTTCGCTCCCCCGCGGCCCCTGCTTCGACCGGGGCCACCCGCCGCTCCTCTCCGCACAGGACGACTCCGGCGGCCGCCCGTCAGGTGAAGAGGTACAGGAGGTCGAAGCGGACGAGGTCCCGCGCCGTGTCGAAGTGGTACTCCCCCGACGGGCGCCCCCCGCTCCCCTCCCGGTTGGCGTAGGTGTCGAAGTGCGGGCTGTGCTGCCAGGCCGCGCCGACCGGTGCGTACGGGGCCAGTTCGGCGGGCAGCGCGGACGGCGCGGCAGCGGGCGTGAAGGCGTACTCCGCCCGGCCCGTGACCGCCGCCGCCCCGCCGGCCGCCAGCCGGGCGACGCCGACGAGGCGGATCCTGGAGTCGGGGCCCGGGACGGTACGGCTGCCGCCCGGCGCCTCGTCGATGTCGTAGCCCAGCCAGTGCGCCTCGGCAAGGCTCCCCACAGACGGCCCGAAGCGCGCGTTCAGCGGCTCCAGGTCGGTCCGCACGCGCGACCCGGACGCGTCCCGCCGGGGCGCTTCCCGCCCGGGCGCGTCCGACCGGGGCCGTACCGCGCACGCCGTGCCCGCACCCGCGCTCAGCAGCGGGAGGCCGGCGAGCAGCAGGAAGCGCCTGCGGTGGATGCGTCCCCGCCCAGCGTCCACGCCCGACCCCCGGTGCCGTTCAGTTCAGGGCTGCGATCATAGCCGCGGCCGTCGCCGTCATCGCCTCGCGGGCCGCCGTCAAGTACGGCCGGGGGTCGGCCGGGGTCAGGTGGGTACGGATGGCATCCGTCATGGCGAGGTTGAGCGCGGTGCCGATGTTGACCTTGCGGATGCCTCCCGCGACCGCCGCAGCGAGCTCGGAGTCCGGCAGCCCCGACGAGCCGTGCAGGACGAGGGGCACCTCCACCGTCTTGGCCAGTCTGGCCAGCAGTGCGTGGTCGAGGGATGCCGTCCGGCTGGTCATGGCGTGGCTGCTGCCGATGGCGACGGCCAGGGCGTCGACCCCCGAGTCGGCGACGAAGCGCCGCGCCTCGTCGGGGTCCGTACGGGCGCCGGGCGCGTGCGGGTCCAGCGGTGCGGCGCCGTTCTTGCCGCCGACCTCGCCCAGTTCGGCCTCGATCCACAGCCCGTTGGCGTGCGCCCAGTCGGCGGCCGAGCGGGTGGCCTCCAGGTTTTCGGCGTAGGGGAGCTGTGCCGCGTCGTACATCACCGAGCTGTACCCCGCGTCGCACGCCTGCCGCAGCAGCTCGGGGCTCTTGACGTGGTCGAGGTGCAGGCCGACCGGGACGGTCGCCGCCTCGGCGCAGGCTGCGGCCGCCCGGGAGATGGGCAGGAGCCGCCCGATGCGGAACTTCACGGCGTTCTCGCTCAGTTGGAGGATGACCGGCAGCCCGGCCGCCTCTGCTCCGGCGACGACGGCTTCGGCGTGCTCCAGCGTGATGATGTTGAAGGCGGCGACGGCCCGACCCGCAGCGGCCGCCTCCCTGACGAGTTCACCGGCGCGGACGAGGGTCATCGGACCGCCTCCTCGCCGGTGGAGAGGATCACCGAGCGGGTCAGATGGCGCGGCGCGTCGGGGTCCAGCCCGCGGTCGGCTGCGACGGCGAGGGCGAGGCGGTGCACACGGACCAGTTCGGCGAGCGGGTCGAGCCGCCCGGCCACCCAGTGGCCGCCCGTCCGGCGGACCTGTTCGGCGAGCCCCTCGGGGGCCTCGTCGAGGGACCAGGTGAGGGTGCCGGGGCCGGAGATGCTGACCGGCCCGTGCCGGTACTCCATCGCCGGGTAGGACTCGGCCCAGGACAGCGAGGCCTCGCGCATCTTCAGGGCCGCCTCGTGGGCGAGCCCGGTGCTCCATCCGCGACCGAGGAAGGTGAACTGGTTCCGGCCCGCCGACTCCGGGGGAAGCGGCTCGGCGAGGGCGGTGCGGGCGTCGGCGACGGCGGCGGCGCGGTGCAGGCCGACGTGGGCGCGCAGCAGGGTGAGGGCGGTGGTCGCGAAGCGGGTCTGCACGACGGACTGTTCGTCGGCGAAGTCGAGGACGACGAGCTCGTCCGCGAGCGCGGTGACCGGGGTCGCCGGGTCGCCGATGACGGCGGTGGTCGGGACGCCGGCGTCCCGCAGGGCGGCCAGCAGGTCGAGTACCTCGGTGGTGGTGCCGGAGCGGGTGAGGGCGACGACCCGGTCGTAGCGGCGGTGGCGGGGGAACTCCGAGGCGGGGAAGGCGTCGGTCTCCCCCTGCCCGGCCTGCTCCCGCAGCACGGCGGCGGCCTGGGCCATGTAGTACGAGGTGCCGCATCCGACGAGCGCGGTGCGCTCCCCCGGCTGCGGCAGCACCGCCCGCCGGGCCGGGGCCAGTTCGGCGGCCCGCTCCCAGCATGCGGGTTGCGTGCCCAACTCGTACGCGACGTGACTCATACAGGCTCCCTCGTGCGACAGACGGGTCTGAATGCGTGTGCGTGTGCGTGGTGCGTTCTGTTCTGTGCTGCGCGTGGTGCGTGTGCGCCGCGCGTGACGCGTGGTGCGCGGCGCTGGGCGCCTGACGCGGGGGCGGCGTCTTGCGCGTTCCTGCAAGGTAGCGGCCTTTTTCACGCAACTTCAAGCAACCACGGTGGGTGGTGCTGGGTTAGTGTCGCCGGGAGATGGCCCGACCGGGCCACGGGGCGAGCACGCAACGAGCGCCGACGAACACCGGAGGGGCGGCCGATGACCCGCAAGGAGCGCTGGCAGACACTGCTGGACCTGCTGGTGGAGCGGGGCGAGCTGGAGGTGGAGCCCACCGCCGAGGCCCTCGGGGTCTCCGCGGCGACCGTCCGCCGGGACCTCGACCAGCTCGCCGAGCAGCAGCTCCTGGTCCGCACCCGCGGGGGCGCGGTGGTGCACGGGGTCTCGTACGAACTTCCCCTGCGCTACCGGACGTCACGGCGCGCGGCCGAGAAGGGCCGCATCGGCGAGGCCGTCGCGGCCCTGGTCACCCCGGGCGAGGTGGTCGGCCTGACGGGCGGCACCACGACCACGGAGGTCGCGCGGGCGCTGGCCCGCCGCCCCGACCTGGCCCAGGGGTCGCCGGCGCTCACCGTGGTCACCAACGCCCTGAACATCGCGGGCGAGCTGGTGATCCGGCCGCAGTTCAAGATCGTGCTGACGGGCGGCGTCGCCCGCCCGCAGTCGTACGAGCTGACGGGCCCGCTCGCCGAACAGGTACTCGGGCAGCTCGCGGTGGACACCGCGGTGCTCGGCGTCGACGGCTTCGACCCGCGGGACGGCGCGGCCACCCGGCACGAGGACGAGGCCTCGGTCAACCGCCTGCTGTGCGAACGCGCCCGCCGGGTGGTGGTCGCGGCGGACTCCAGCAAGCTGGGCGTTCGCGCCTTCGCCCGCATTTGCGCGGCCTCGGCCGTACACGTCCTCGTGACGGACACGGGCCTCGCCCCCGCGGTGGCCCGAGCCTTCACCGCGGCGGGCGTGGAGGTGGTCACCGTGTGAACGGCCCCTCCACCGGCTCCCTCAGTGGGCCGGCAGCCGCTCCGACTCCCGCAGCAGGGCGGCCAGGACGGGCGCGATGAGCGGGTGGGTCTCGGCACCGCGGCGGGTGGCCGCGAAGACCCGGCGGGTGGCGGCCGGCCCGGTGACCGGGCGGACCTGCACCTCCTTGAGGTCCATGCCGCGCAGCGCGGAGCGCGGCACGAGGGCCACCCCCGCCCCTGCTCCGACCAGCGCCGTCACGGCCCGGAAGTCGTCGGAGGAGTGCGCGAACCGCGGCTGGAAGCCGGCCAGTTCGCACGCGAGCAGGGTCACGTCGTGGCACGGGTTGCCGGGGTACTGGCCCACCCAGTCCGCGTCGGACAGGTCCGCCAGCGACACGGCGGGCAGGTCGGCCAGCGGGTGCCCCGCCGGCAGGACCGCGTCGAAGGGCTCCGCGTACAGCGGGAGGACGGAGAGCCGGCCGTCGTCGGCGCCCGGAGCGCCGCGGTACTCGACCGCGAGCGCGAGGTCGGCCTCGCCGTCCAGCAGCAGCGGCAGGCTCTGGTCGCCCTCCGCGTCGCGCACCCGCAGCCGGATCCCCGGCTGCTCCAGCGCGAGGCGGGCGATGGCGGGGGCGAGCACCTCGGCGATACCGGTGGCGAAGGCGGCCACGGTGACCTCGCCGGCCGTACCTCCCGCGTACGCCGCGAGTTCCGCCTCAGCCCGTTCCAGCTGGGCCAGTACCTCGTGGGCGTGGCCGACCAGGATCTCGCCGGCCGCGGTCAGCCGTACGCCGCGGCCGCTGCGGGTGAGCAGCGTGTGGCCCGTCTCCTGTTCCAGCGCCGCGAGCTGCTGGGAGACGGCGGAGGGGGTGAGGTAGAGGGCTGCGGCCGCGGCGGTCACCGTACGGTGGTCCGCCACGGCCCGCAGGATGCGCAGCCGGCGGGGGTCGATCACCCCTCCATCATGTCAGCCCCGAGCGGCGGCGAGCGCCGCGCGGGCGTCGACGAAGGCGGCCACGGCGCGCTCGACGTCGGCCGTGGAGTGGGCCGCCGAGAGCTGGACGCGGATACGGGCCGCACCCATGGGCACCACCGGGTAGGAGAAGCCGATGACGTAGACCCCGCGCTCCAGGAGCAGCTCGGCCATGCGGCCGGCCTCCGCCGCGTCGCCGATCATCACGGGGGCGATGGCGTGGTCGCCGGGCAGGATCTCGAAGCCCGCCTCGGTCATGCCGGTGCGGAAGAGAGCGGTGTTGGCGGCGAGGCGTTCGCGCAGGTCGCCGGCCGACTCCAGCAGGTCGAGGACCTTGAGGGAGGCTGCGGCGATGACCGGCGCCAGGGAGTTGGAGAACAGGTACGGGCGCGAGCGCTGGCGCAGCAGCTCGACGATCTCGGCGCGCGCCGCGACGTAGCCGCCGGAGGCGCCGCCGAGGGCCTTGCCGAGGGTGCCGGTGATGATGTCGACGCGGTCCATGACGCCGTGCAGCTCGGGGGTGCCCCGGCCGCCGGGGCCGACGAAGCCGACGGCGTGGGAGTCGTCGACCATGACCATGGCGTCGTGGCGCTCGGCCAGGTCGCAGATCTCCTGGAGGGGGGCGACGTAGCCGTCCATGGAGAAGACGCCGTCGGTGACGATCAGCTTGCGGCGGGCACCGCCCTCGGTGGCCTCCTTCAGGCGCGCCTCCAGCTCGGCCATGTCGCGGTTGGCGTAGCGGAAGCGGCGGGCCTTGGACAGGCGGATGCCGTCGATGATGGAGGCGTGGTTCAGGGCGTCGGAGATGACCGCGTCCTCGGCGCCGAGGAGCGTTTCGAAGACACCGCCGTTGGCGTCGAAGCAGGAGGAGTAGAGGATCGTGTCCTCCTGGCCGAGGAAGGCCGACAGCCGCGCCTCCAGCTCCTTGTGCACCTCCTGGGTGCCGCAGATGAAGCGGACGGAGGCCATTCCGTAGCCCCAGCGGTCCAGGGCGTCCTTCGCGGCGGCGATCACCTCGGGGTGGTCGGCCAGCCCCAGGTAGTTGTTGGCGCAGAAGTTGAGCACCTCACCGGCGGTGCCGCCCGCGGTGACGGCGACGGCCGCGCTCTGCGGGGTGCCGATGACCCGCTCGGGCTTGTGCAGGCCGGCGGAGCGGATCTCGTCGAGGGTGGTGCGGAGGTCGTCGCGGACGGTCTCGAACATGCTGCGTTCTCCTTGTGCGGCGGAGGGGGCCGGGCCCCGCGGAGGGGGGAGGGTGTGCGGGGCCCGGCCGGAGGGAGAGGGTTCGGTGGGACGGACGGCGGTGTCCGGCGGCGTTACGCCGTCCAGTCCAGGATGATCTTGCCGCTGCGGGCGGTCGCGGCCTCGTCGAAGGCGGCCTCGAAGTCGCGGTGGGAGTAGCGGCCGGTAATGACGGGGCTGAGGTCGAGCCCGCCCTCCAGGAGCACGGTCATCGCGTACCAGGTCTCGAACATCTCACGGCCGTAGATGCCCTTGATCGTGATCATCGAGGTGACGACCTTCGCCCAGTCCACGGGGAACTCCGTCGCGGGCAGGCCGAGCATGGCGATCCGGCCGCCGTGCGTCATGTTGTCGATCATGTCGCGCATCGCCTCGGCGCGCCCGGACATCTCCAGGCCGATGTCGAAGCCCTCACGCAGGCCGAGCTGTGCCTGCGCCGCGGCGATCGAGGACTCGGCGACGTTCACGGCGAGCGTGGCGCCGGCCTTGCGGGCGATCTCCAGGCGCTCGGGGCTCACGTCGGTGATGACGACGTTGCGCGCGCCGGCGTGCCGGGCGACGGCGGCCGCCATGATGCCGATGGGGCCGGCGCCGGTGATCAGCACGTCCTCGCCGACCAGCGGGAAGGACAGCGCCGTGTGCACGGCGTTCCCGAACGGGTCGAAGATCGCGGCGACGTCCAGGTCCACGGCCGTGCGGTGCACCCATACGTTCTGCGCGGGCAGGACCACGTACTCGGCGAAGGCGCCGTCGCGGCCCACGCCGAGCCCCACCGTGCTGCGGCACAGGTGGCGGCGGCCGGCCAGGCAGTTGCGGCACTTGCCGCACACCAGGTGGCCCTCGCCGCTGACCAGCGCACGGAGCTCGATGTCGCGCACGTCCGCGCCGAGCGCCGCGACCTCGCCGACGAATTCGTGGCCGAGGACGAGCGGGGTCCGGATCGCGCCCTGCGCCCAGCCGTCCCAGGAGCGGATGTGCAGGTCGGTTCCGCAGATGCCGGTGCGCAGCACCTTGATCAGCACGTCGCCGGGGCCGTACTCGGGCTCCGGGACGTCCATGAGCCAGAGGCCGGGCTCGGCCTTGTGCTTGACGAGTGCCTTCATGGGTGGCTCCAGGCATGCGGAACGGGGCGCCGTGAGCGTGCGGGGCTCGGACGGCGTCGGTGACGGGCACCAATCTGCCGATCTCCGTGGTGATCAGTCCATCTAGACTTTCTTAAACGGGCCGACAGCGCAGCTTCACGAGCGCGTCCTCACCCCTATGCTCCTCCCTTGACGGGGCAGGGAAAAGGGGAGGTGAGGGGCGTGCCGAGTCTGCGGAGCAGGGCGCTTTCGGTCGCCATGGTCGCGGTGGGGCGGCGAAGACGGTTCGCGAGCGCGGAGGCGGTGCGCGACCGGGTGGCGTCGGCGGTCCGCCGACCCGCGTCGCACCTGCCGCCGCGCCGCCTGGGGCGGGTTGCGGAGATCTCCCGGACCTTCGTCGGCGCCTGGCCGGTGTACGACGTGTCTCCGCTGGGCGCAGAGCCGGCGGCGCATGTGCTGTACGTGCATGGTGGCGGCTACGTGGGCGAGCTGGAGCGGCGGCACTGGGAGCTGGTGCGGACGCTGGTGACGCGGGCCCGGGCGCGCGTCGTCGTGCCTGCTTACATCCTGGCCCCGCGCGGCACCGCGGACCGGACCGTTCCGGTCGCCACGGACCTGCTGAGCGGCCTGATCGCGGGCGGCGGTGACGGCGGGACGGTACTCATCGGCGACTCGGCCGGAGCCGGAGTGGCCCTGGCGGCCGCCCAGCGGCTGCGCGACCGCGACGGCGAGCAGCCTTCGCGGATCGTGCTGGTCTCGCCCTGGCTCGACGTGACGATGAGCCATCCGGACCAGGCGGCGATCGAGGAGGCCGATCCGCTGCTCGCCCGCGCGGGCCTGGCGGAGGCCGGGCGGCTGTACGCGGGGACCCTGGCCGTGGAGGACCCCCTGGTCAGCCCACTGCGCGGCGCCTTCGGGGGGCTGGCGCCGCTGACGGTGTTCAGCGGGACCAGGGACGTGCTCTCGCCGGACAGCCGGGAACTGGTGCGCCGGGCCCGTGCCGAGGGGACCGAGGTGGAGTTCCACGAGGCGGAGGGCCTGCCGCACGTGTACCCGCTGCTGCCGGTGCCGGAGGGCCGGGCGGCCCGCGACCGGATCGTCGAGCTCGTGAGGGCCGCGGCCGAACTGTGACGAGGCGGCCCCCGGCACCGATCAGGCCGTGCAGGTCATGAGGGAGCTGATCGGCCATGCCCGGTACGCCGTCCAGTACGCCTCGTCGCGTACGGGGTCTGCGGGCGGCGTCCGGTTCGGCTGCCAGCCGACGGTGACGAAGCCCGCCTCCACGGCGGCTTCGGCGAGGTCGGCGTGGGCCCACTCGCGGAACTCGAACGGCACGGGCGGCTCGGTCAGGAAGTGGGCCTTCAGCAGGGGCGCGTCACCTTCGCGGACCCGGTCGAGGATGCGGACGCCGTACGGCGACCAGTCCACCTGCGGGAACGCACCGGCGTTCGGCACGATGGCGAGCAGCCGGCCGCCGGCGCGCAGGTTGGCGCGGACGGACCGGAACATCGCGTGCAGGGTCCGGCGGTCGGGGGCGTAGCTGAAGACGTAGGCGGCGGTGGCGACGTCGAAGGGGCCGAGGTCGGGCAGTCCGGCCGCGTCGGCGACGAGGTACTCGACGTCGGGGCGGTCCTTGGTCGCCTCGTGTGCGCGGGCCAGCCGGATCATCTCCTCCGAGACGTCCACGCCGACGGTGCGCCGGGCTCCGCCGCGGGCCAGCAGCCGGGTGTTGTAGCCGTATCCGCAGGCCAGGTCGAGGGCGTCGAGGCCGCGCAGTCCGCCGAGCGCGTCGATGGCACCGTGCAGGGTGTAGGTGTCGGCCGCGGAGAAGGCCGCGGTGCTGGTGGATTCCGCGTAGCGCTCGCCGATGGTGTCGTACTGGAACCGCATGCTCTGCCTTCCGGTGGCCTGCCGGGGGGGTGGGACGCGTGCGTATCGTGCCCCGGGGCGCGTGCGGGTGGCGGTGCGCACACCCGTCCGTCCCCCGGACGAGGGAAGCGGTCGGCCTATCGCGGCGGTCCGGACCCTGCCGGGCACGGCGGCCGCGGCGGTGGCGGGCCCTTCGGGACGAGGGGCCCGCCGCGTCCAGCGGTGCTCCTGCGGCCCGGGGGCCGGGATGCCGATGCCGACGCCGAGGGCGCATCCTGGCTGTGTGATGGCGAGAGCGGACGGCGCGGGCGCCGCCACCGACGCGGTGGTCCGGGCGCTCGCGCGGGCCTCCGCGGGCGCCGTGCAAGCCGTGGGCGGATACGCCGGCGGGGTCTATCTGCGCTCGGGGTCCGGTGAGCTCCTGCAGCTGGCCCTGTTCACCGGGCTCCCGCTGCCGCTGTTCCGGCCGTGGTGGCGGATGCAGGTCAACCGGCCCTTTCCGGTCGCCGAGGCCTACCGCTCGGGGCAGGCCGTGCACCTCACGGACGCCGCGTCGGCGATGAGCCGGTTCCCGCAGCTGGTCGCCGGACTGCCTTTCCCCTTCGCCTCCCTCTACGAGCCGGTGACCGCCGGACAGGAGCGGTTCGGCGTCCTGCTGGTGCTGCGTCCGGCCACACCCGGCGTCCCGGTCGGGCCCGGGGACCGCAGGCGGCTGCGGGAGGCCGCGGAGGACCTGGCGCGCGACCTCGCAGCGCTGTCGTCGGCCGGGGAGCCGGTGGCATGGGACGGCGACCCGGTCGGCGTGCCGGCGCCGGCGCCCGAGGCCGGCGCGGCGGGCGCCCGCGCCGCCGTGGACCGGCTCGCCCAGGCGGTGCTCTCCCTAGACCGGGAGGGCCGGATCGGCTTCGTCAACTCCGCGGCCCAGCACCTGCTGGGCGTCGCCTCCGGACAGCTGTACGGGCGGCCGCTGTGGGAGGCGGTGCCGTGGCTCGGTCACCCGTCCTACGACGATCACTTCCGGGCCGTCTTCATGTCGTCGGAGCCGGTGCACTTCTCCGCGCGGCGCGGCCGCCACCCACCGGGGGGCGAGTGGCTGTCGGTGGGCCTCTATCCGGCGGCGGACGGGGTGACCGTGACGATCGGTACGGCCGACCCGCCCGCCTACGCGCCCACCACGCCGGCGGCCGACGCGGACACGGGCCCCGGGTCGCCGGCCGACCGGGCGTCGACGCTGTACCGGCCGGTCGCCCTGGCGATCGCCCTCACCGAGGCGGTGACGGCCCGGCAGGTGTCCGCGGTGGTCACCGAGGAGCTGCTGCCCGCCTTCGGCGGCCGCCAGCTCGCGATCTACCTGCTCGACGAGCGCCATCTGCACCTGGCGTGGGAGACCGGTTTCCCGCAGGGCTTCCTCAACCGGTTCGACGGGGTCGCGCTCGATGTCCGGCTGCCGGGCGTCGAGACGCTGACCACGGGCCGGCCGCTGTTCTTCGAGTCGATGCAGCGGCTGGCCGCCGCCTATCCGGGCATTCCGCTGGACGCCGACATCGGGGCGCGGGCCTTCCTGCCGCTGATCGCGTCGGGCCGGCCGGTCGGCTCGTGCATCCTCGGCTTCGACGCGCCGCGCGGCTTCAGCCCGGAGGAGCGTACGGTGCTGACCGCACTGGCCGGGCTGATCGCGCAGGCCCTGGCCCGGGCCCGGCGCTACGACAGCGAGGCGGCGCTCGCCCACGGGCTCCAGGCCGCGCTGCTGCCGCACCGGCTGCCGGTGCGCCGGCACGTGGAGACGGTCGGCCGCTACCTGCCCGGCTCCGCGGGCATGGACGTGGGCGGCGACTGGTACGACGTGGTGGAGACCGGGTCGGGCCGGCTGGCGCTCGTCATCGGCGACGTCCAGGGCCACGGGGTGGCCGCCGCCGCGACCATGGGCCAGCTCCGCAGTGCGGTACGGGCCTTCGCGCTGGCCGGGAGCACACCGGAGCAGGTGGTACGCGGCACCAACCGGCTGCTGATCGACCTCGATCCGGGTCAGTTCGCCAGCTGCTGCTACGTGGTGCTCGACCCGGCGTCGGGCTCCGCGCAGGCCGTCCGGGCCGGGCACCCGCAGCCGCTGCTGCGCCGCCCCGAGGGCCGGACGGAGGTGCTGGACCTGGCGGGCGGGGTGGTGCTCGGCGTCGACCCGGAGGCCGCGTACCCGGTCACGGAGCTCCGGCTGGCGCCGGGCGCGGTGCTCGCCCTGTACACGGACGGACTGGTGGAGCTGCCGGGCGCGGACATCGACGAGGGGGTGGAGCGGCTGCGGCTGGCGCTGGCCTCGGGGTCGCCGGGGCCGCTGACCGAGACCGCCGACCGGCTGATCGGCAACGCCGTCGACCGGCCGGACGACATCGCCCTGCTGCTGGCGTCCCTCACGGCGTAGCGGCCCAACGGTGGGGCGGCTCAGGGACGTTCGTAGGCCTGGAGGACACCGCCGACCGAGAAGCACAGGGCGCCGCACAGGGTCCCCCAGTCGTCGACGCCGGCGTCGACGAGGCTGCCGGTGGCGGGCCGGGTGAAGGCGGCCAGGGCCGAGACCATGAAGAGCACCGAGCCGAACTGGTTCACGGCGACCACCCACCAGCCGAGGCTGCGCGAGCGCAGGCAGGGCCGGGGCCGGTGGCAGATCTCGACGAACGCCAGGTGTCCCGAGAGCAGGAAGAGCAGGCATCCGATCACGTCGGGCGTCCAGACCAGCCGGTTGGCCTGCTGGGCGGTGAGTCCTTGGAGGAAGGAGTCCAGGAGGTTGACGCCGAACACGAGCGTCCCGACGAACAGCGCGAACGTGCCGAGCCAGTCCAGCCGCATCGGCTCGTACCCCCACCACCGCCAGGCCGGGGTGGTGAGCCGGCCGTCCGGCGGGGTGTGCCGGGGGGCGTTCAGGACCTGGAGCAGCGAGACGTAGCCGCCGGTGTTGAAGAACAGGCCTCCGGCGAAGTAGATCGCGGTGCTCTCGGCCGTGCCCCGGCCGGACTGGGCGACGGCGGCGCCGAGGGCGAAGAGGGCGCCGCCGATGACGAACGCCGCCGAGGCGATGCCGTTGAGCCGGCGCAGCCGGCCGAGGGCCTCGGCATCGGCCGTGCGGGGCCTGGCGGCCGCCTCTCCCGGGCCGCGGACCGCGAGCGTCCCGCGTCTGCGGGCCGGCCGCGACTCCCACACCACGGTGTCGCCCTCGGGGCGCTGCCAGGTGACGCGGGTGGTGAAGGGTCCTGCGCCTTCGGCGCGCTGCGGGGGTGGCTTCACGTCCCTCAGCCCGCCTCGGTCGTCCGCTTTTCCATGCCGGCCAGGGTCAGTGCGGTGTTGACCAGGGCGACGTGGCTGAACGCCTGCGGGAAGTTGCCGAGTTGGCGTCCGGAGACGGGGTCGTACTCCTCGGCGAGCAGGCCCACGTCGTTGCACACCGTCAGCAGCCGTTCGAAGAGGGCGCGGGCCTCGTCCTCGCGGCCCGTCAGGTACAGGGCGTCGGCCAGCCAGAACGAGCAGGCGAGGAAGGCGCCCTCGTCGCCGGGCAGGCCGTCGTCGGTGTCGGCGGTGCTGTAGCGGCGCACCAGTCCGCTGCGGCCGAGCTCGGCGCGTACGGCCTCGACCGTGCCGCAGACGCGGGGGTCGTCGGGCGGGAGGAAGCCCACCCTGGGGATGAGCAGGGTCGCCGCGTCGAGTTCGCGCGAGCCGTAGTACTGGGTGAAGGTGCCGCGCTCGGGGTCGAAGCCCTTGTCACAGACGTCGCGGTGGACGGCGTCGCGCATGGCGCGCCAGCGGTTCACCTCGCCGGGCAGCGAGGGGTCGCTCTCCAGCGTCCGCACCGCACGGTCCGCGGCCACCCAGGCCATCACCTTGGAGTGCACGAAGTGCCGGCGGGGGCCGCGGACCTCCCACAGGCCCTCGTCGGGCCGCTGCCAGTTCTGTTCGAGGAAGTCGAGGAGGGCGAGCTGGATGCGCCAGGAGTGCGCCTCGGCGGGCAGGCCGGCGGACCGGGCCAGGTGCAGGGAGTCGATGACCTCCCCGTACACGTCGAGTTGCAGCTGGTCGACGGCCGCGTTGCCGACGCGGACGGGCGTGGAGGATGCGAAGCCGCGCAGCCAAGGGAGTTCGCATTCGGGGATCCGGCGCTCGCCCGCGATCCCGTACATGATCTGGAGGTCGGCGGGGGCTCCGGCGACCGCGCGCAGCAGCCACTCGCGCCAGGCGCGGGCCTCGTCGAGGAAGCCGCTGGTGAGGAGGGAGCCGAGGGTGAGAGTGGAGTCGCGCAGCCAGCAGTAGCGGTAGTCCCAGTTGCGGACGCCGCCGAGTTCCTCGGGGAGGGAGGTGGTGGCGGCGGCGACGATGCCGCCGGTCGGGGCGTAGGTGAGGGCCTTGAGGGTGATCAGGGAGCGGACGACCGCTTCCTTGTGGGGGCCGTCGTAGCGGCACAGGGAGGCCCATGCGCGCCAGTCGGAGAGGCTGCATTCCAGGGCCTCGATGGGGTCGGTGGGTTCGGGACGCGGTTCGTGCGAGGGGTGCCAGGTCAGGACGAAGGCGACGCGGCGGCCGGCGGTGACCGGGAACTGGGAGCGGGTGCTGTTGTCCTCGCCCCAGGTGCGCACCGGGGGTTCGCTGCGGAACCAGGCGGAGTCGGGCCCGGCGACGGCGACCCGCTCGCCGTCGATGCGGCGCACCCAGGGGACGGCGTGGCCGTAGTCGAAGCGCAGGCGCAGGGTGCTGAGCATTCTGACGGTGCCGCTGACGCCCTCGACGATGCGGACGACGTCGGGGGCGACGTCGCGCTGCGGCATGAAGTCGATGACCTTGACGGTGCCGGTCTCTGTCTCCCAGTACGACTCCAGCACCAGGGTGCCGTCGACGTAGGCGCGGCGGGTGCAGCGCTCGCCGTCGGCGGCGCCGAGGGGGGCGATGCGCCAGTGGCCGTTCTCCTCGTCGCCCAGGAGCCGGGCGAAGCAGGCCGCCGAGTCGAAGCGCGGGAGGCACAGCCAGTCGATGGACCCGTCGCGGCCGACGAGCGCGCTGGTCATGAGGTCGCCGATGAGTGCGTAGTCCTCGATGGGTTGTGTCATTTGAGCGCTCTTCCCCCGAATGTCCGGGGCCAATCAGGTGGGGCCCCGGACACCCCCGGGCGACGCGCTACGAACGCACGAGGAGCATGACGGCGGCGAGGACGACGCCGAGGGCGAGGGCCAGGACACCGTGGGCGAGGCGGTGGGCGCGCAGGACGGGCAGGAGGGCGTCGACGGCGTACCGGCCGGGGCCGGTGAGGGCGAGGGCGGCGGCGCCCGCGGTCAGCAGCAGTTCGTACTCGATGCCGGCGGGGGCGAAGAACGCACCGGTGCCGTGGACGGCGATCGCGTTGATGAGGGTGCCGACGACGGCGGCGCCGGCCAGCGGGGTGAGGAGCCCGGCGGCGAGGCCGAGGCCGCCGAGGGTCTCGGTGAGGCCGGCGAGAACGGCCATGGCGTCGCCGGCGGGGTAGCCGCTGGCGGTGAAGAACTGGCCGGTGCCGCTGATGCCGCCACCTGCGAACCAGCCGAAGAGCTTCTGGGCACCGTGTCCGGCCATGGTCAGGCCGAGGACGAGGCGCAGGAGCAGCAGTCCGGCGTCGTGGCCGGCGGTGGCGAGGGCGGCGGAGCCGGGCGTCGCGGTGGGCGCGGCGGTCGGCGGCGTCGTCGTGGCGGCGGCGGGAGTGGGCATCGTGGGGTCCTTCCGGTCGTGCGGCCCGAGGGGCGGGCAGGATTGTTCACATTCGAACCACTGGCCTCGGACCCTAGCGGGTGTTTCAAATTCGAACAACCTGTGTAGGGTGGTGCCATGGCTGAACCGAGATGGCTGGACGAGCGCGAGATGCGGGCGTGGAGCGGCTTCCTCGCCGCCTCAGCCCTGGTGAACCGGCGCCTGGACCAGCAGCTCAAGGAGGAAGCCGGGCTCTCGCACCCGCAGTACGAGATCCTCGTGCGGCTGGCCGCGGCGCCCGGCGGGGAGCTGCGGATGACCGAACTGGCCAACGGCCTGATCAACTCCAAGAGCGGGCTGACGTACCAGGTGACCCAGCTGGAGAAGGCAGGACTGGTCCGCCGCCGCAGCTGCCCCTCGGACGTACGCGGGATCTTCGCCGTGCTCACCGACACGGGCCGGGCGAAGCTGGAGGAGGCCGCGCCGGGGCACGTGGCCACCGTCCGGGAGGTGCTGGTCGACGTCCTGACCCCGGCCCAGCTCGACGCGCTCGCCGACGGCCTCGGCGAGGTCGGACGCCGCCTGCGCGGACCGGGCGCCTGAGCGGACGGGGCATCTGAGCGGCTCGCGGCCGCCGTGCAGGCATCTCTCCGCGGAATCGGGGTATAGGGGCGCCATGGACGGAAAGGTCTGGCTCGTCGTCGGCACGGTGCTCGCCGTGGGCGTGGCCGTCGCCGCGGCGGTGCTGTTCTTCCGCGTGCTGAAGGCGCGGCGGCTGTTGGCCGACGCGGGCATCCCCCTGCAGGACAAGGCGCTGTTCTGGGCCGCCCTGATCTACACCGTCTCCCCCGTGGACCTGATCCCCGACCCGGTCTACCTGGACGACATCGGCATCCTGATGCTGGCCCTGCGCTCCCTGCACGCGGCGGCAGCGGCCGCGCGCCCGTCGAAGGAGCCCGGCGTCGACGTCCGCACCCGCGTCTGAACGGGCCCCGTACGGTCAGACGTGCTGGTCGACGAGGACCGGATTGCCGTCGGGGTCGATGACGAGGAAGCTGCCCGGCCCGGATGCCGTTTCGTCGGCCTGCATCAGGAACTCCACGCCGCTCTCCTTCAGCTCCCGCTGGATCTCCCGAACGTCGGTGAAGGAGTCGAGGGCGGCCGCGCTCTGGTCCCAGCCCGGGTTGAAGGTCAGCATGTTCTTCTCGAACATGCCCTGGAACAACCCGATCACGTGGTCGCCGTTCCTGAGAATCAGCCAGTTCTGCGCCGGTTCGCCGCCGGAGGCGGTGAAGCCGAGCTTCTCGTAGAACGCCCTGGAGGCCTCGATGTCCCGCACGGACAGACTCACGGAGAACGCGCCCAGATCCATGCGCTCCAGCCTGTACGCCCCACGGCGGGGCCGCAACCGCGGCGGCCGCGAGGGGGCGCGGCCCGTGGTCGTCAGCCCACCCCGCGGGGCCGGAACTGGATGCTGATGCGGGGCCCGACCGCCCGCACCGACTTCGGCACGGCGTGCTCCATCGTCCGCTGACAGGAGCCGCCCATGACCACGAGGTCGCCGTGGCCGAGCGGCAGCCGCAGCAGGGTGGCTCCGCCGTCACGGGGACGGAAGGCCAGATCGCGCGGATCGCCGACGGAGACGATGGCGACCATGGTGTCCTCGGTCGAGGACCGGCCGGTCCGGTCACCGTGCCAGGCGACGCTGTCGCGCCCGTCGCGGTACAGGCACAGGCCGGCAGTGGTGAACGGTTCGCCCAGCTCGGCGGCGTAGTGACCGCTCAGGGTGTCGCGGGCCTCCACGAGCGAGGGGTGCGGCAGCGGCTCCCCCTCGCCGTAGAAGGCCAGCAGCCTGGGCACCTCCACCTCGCGCTCGTACATCTGCCGCCGCTCGGCGCGCCAGGGCACGTCGGCCGCGAGGCGCTCGAAAAGCGCGTCCGCGCCGCGCAGCCAGCCGGGCAGGTGGTCGACCCAGGCACCGGCGCCGAGGTCGGTGCGGCGCAGCCCGTCGAGGGGGCCGAGCCGGATCTCGTCGCCCTGGTCGAAGAGGGAGCCCTGCAGGCCCGGGACCGTGCGCATGACACCCAGCCTAAACCCATCGACCGAACAGGTGCACGAATAGGCGCGCCGCCCTCGGCCTCCACGGCCGCCCCGCCCCGACCCCCGTCAGAGCGCCCGGGCGCGGCGACCCCCGCGCGCCGGCCGGACCAGGACGGTGACCGTGAGGGAGGCCGCCGCGGCGAGGGCGATGGCCGTCCCGGGGCCGCGAGCGTGGAGCCGACGTACAGGCCGGTGAACTCCCGGTTGCGGAGCAGGCCGAGACAACCGGTGGGGGCGGGAGGCGGGCAGGGAGGCCGCGGCGCGGCCGGGGGAAAGTGGGGAAGCGGGGGGGAAGACGGGTCGGAAGGCATGAAAAAAGCCTCCGGACGCATGCACCGAGGGTGCGCGCCGAAGGCCAACACCGGTGATTCCAGCAGCATTCCGCGTCGCCGGCCGTCCGCAACGGTCCCCCGCGAACCGTCCGTGGCGACATTACCGCAGCGTAACTGTGTGATCAGAGACTCACGGTCTTGGCCGCGCGGCCGCCACGCGGTAGCGTCAACGCGACATAAAGACATAGCGACGACGGCGAGACGGAAGTCCGGTGTGAATCCGGCATGGTCGCGCCACTGTGTGCTGCGGTGAACCCTCGCGGGGACGTCGCGGCGAGTCAGACCCGAGGACCGTCGTCCTGCACCACCGTATGGGACGCGTTGTTCCCCAAGGAGGTTCCATCATGGCCGAGGCTGTCGCTTCCGCTGCCGTATCCACCCCCGCCGTCTCCCCTTCGGCTCCGCTGCCCGTCCGCGCGGTCCTGCCCTGGGCGGTCTTCGTAGGTCTGCTGATGCTCGTGGCCCTGTACTTCGTCGGCGCCGAGCAGGGCGCCACCGCCGTGTTCGCCGGCGAGGGCGTGCACGAGTGGGTGCACGACGGTCGCCACCTGCTCGGCTTCCCCTGCCACTGAGAGGCCGTGCACATGTACGCCTCTACTGTCAGAGGTCTCCTGGTCCGCGGCATGCTCGCGGGCCTGGTCGCGGGACTGTTCGCCTTCGCGGTCGCCTACGTGGTGGGTGAGCCGTCGGTACGGGGCTCCATCGCCGTGGAGGAGGCCGCCGCCGCCCAGGAGGCCGCGAGCGCTCCGAGCGGCCACGCGGGACACGGTGGTGACGCCGTGTCGGGCGGGGCGGCCGAGGAGGAGGAACTGGTCAGCCGGCCGGTCCAGTCCACCGTCGGCCTGGCCACCGGGGTGCTGGTGTACGGGGTCGCGCTGGGCGGCATCGCCTCGCTCGCGTTCTCGTTCGCCCTGGGCCGTGTCGGCGGGTTCAGCCCGCGGGCGACGGCCGCGCTCACGGGGGCGGGGGCGTTCGCCCTGGTCTACCTGGTGCCGTTCCTCAAGTACCCGGCAACCCCGCCGGCGGTCGGCAACCCCGACACGATCGGGCAACGGACCACGCTGTTCTTCCTGATGATCCTGCTGAGCGTGCTGCTCGGCGTCGGCGCGATCATCCTCGGGCGGCGGCTGGCACCGCGCCTGGGCAACTGGAACGCGACGCTGACGGCGGCCGGCGGCTTCGTCGCCGCCACCGCCCTGGCGTTCGTGTTCCTTCCGGACAACAGCGACGCGGTCCAACCCGGCTTCCCCGCGGCGCTGTTGTGGGAGTTCCGCCTCGCCTCGCTGGCCGTCCAGCTCGCGCTGTGGACGGTGTTCGCCGTGGTCTTCGGCGTCCTGGCGCAACGGCTGCTGGCCGGGCGTACGGACGACGCGGACGTGACGGCACGCCAGCAGGCGCCCGCTCTGGGCTGATCCCCGGCCTCGTGCGCGCACGGCCCCGCCACCCCTCGGGGTGGCGGGGCCCCTGCATGCCAGGAGGTGTGCGCGGGTGCGCACGCTTTCCACCCGGCGGCTGCGGCGCCCGCAGCCGCCGCCTACGATGGGCGGATGAGCCGCAGCACACATCCGGCAGGTGCACAAGGCGCGCAGGAACGGGGGGACCGGCTGGAGGTCGCCGCGTCCGTGCTGGCCCTGCTCGCGGACCGCACGCGCCTGGCGCTGATGGAGCGGCTCGGCCGGGGAGAGGCGGACGTCACCACGCTCACCGAGGCGTGCGGGGCGGCCCGGCCCTCGGTCAGCCAGCACCTGGCCAAGCTGCGCCTCGCGGGGCTGGTCAGCACCCGCAAGGACGGGCGCCGCGTCGTCTACGCCCTGCGCCACGGACACCTGCGCCGCCTGGTGGACGAGGCCATGAACGTCGCCGACCACCAGATCGGCTCCCTCCCGCCGCACGACTGAGCCCGCTCGGGGCCGCTCCGGGGTCCTCGCCCCGAAAGAGTGCACAGGTACGCACACGTTGGGTACGATGGCGGTGTCGCGTCATCCGTCGGCCACGACCGGAACGGGGCCGCCCGTGCCGCCCTCACCCTTCTCGCCGCCTCCACGGTCCCGGACGTCCCGCCCGTCCCGACCCTCCGTGCTGCGCAACCGCGTCTACCGGCGCCTGTTCACCGCGCAGGTCGTCGCCCTCACCGGCACCGGGCTCGCCACCGTCGCGCTGAGCCTCCTCGCGTACGACCTCGCCGGCGACGGCGCCCCGGCGGTCCTCGGCACGGCACTGGCGATCAAGATGATCGCCTACGTGACCGTCGCACCGCTGGTCTCGGTCGTCGCCGAGCGGGTGCCCCGGCGGAGGCTGATGGCGGCCATGGACCTCTGCCGGGCCGGAGTGGCGGCGGCCCTCCCGTGGGTCACCGAGGTGTGGCAGGTCCATGTCCTCATCCTCCTGCTCCAGGCGGCGTCGGCGGCTTTCACCCCCACCTTCCAGGCCACGATCCCCCAGGTCCTGCCCGACGAGCAGGACTACACCCGGGCACTGTCGATGAGCCGGCTCGCCCATGACCTGGAGAGCCTGATCAGCCCGGTGCTGGCCGCGGCGCTCCTCACCGCGGTCTCCTACGACCGGCTGTTCGCCGGCACGGTCGCCGGCTTCCTCGCCTCCGCCGCGCTCGTCACCGCCACGGTGCTGCCCCGACCCGCCCCTGCCGAACGGACCGGCGGATTCCGCCACAGGGCCGCCGTCGGTGCCCGCCTGTTCTGCGCCACTCCGCGCCTGCGGGCCCTGCTCGCCCTCGACCTGGCGGTCGCCGCCGCCGGGGCCTTCGTCCTCGTGGACACCGTCGCGGCCGTCCGCGACCACCTCGGCCGGACGGACGGCGCGGTGTCCGTGGCGCTCGGGGCGTACGGTGCCGGCTCCGTGCTCGCCGCCCTCGCCCTGTCGCGGCTGCTGCGCCTCTGCACCGACCGCGCCGTGATGCTCTCGGCCGCCTGCGCCCTGCCCGCCGTCCTCGCCGTGGCGGCCGTGCTCACTGCGACCGCCCCGGGCGCCTGGTCCTGGCCCGCACTGCTGGCGGCCTGGGCGGCCGTCGGAGCCTGCTGCTCGGCCGTCCTGACCCCCGGAGGCCGCCTGATCCGGCGTTCCACCGCCGACACGGACCTGCCTGCCGCCTTCGCCGCACGGTTCTCCCTCTCCCACGGCTGCTGGCTCCTCACCTACCCGCTGGCCGGGTGGCTCGCCCCCTGGGCCGGACTGCCGGCGACGGCTGCGGTCCTCGGGGCGGTCGCCCTGGCCGCCGCCGCGGCCGCGGCTGCGCTCTGGCCGGCGGGTGACCCGGACCGGCCGGAACACGTCCACCCGGACCTGCCGTCCGGTCACCCTCACCTCGCCGACGCCCGGCCGTCCGGGGCCGGTCGACTGCACGGCCACCCCCACGCAGCCGACCAGCACCACCCCCGCCGGCCCGGGCGCGAGGCCCGGCGGGGCTGAGCGGGCGGGTCAGCGAGGGGGCGCCGCGGGGGTCGCCCGGTCCTCGGGAGGGGTGGTGCTGAGGCGGTGCACGCCGTGGGTGGTGGCGAGCTTCGCGATCAGCAGGGAGTACGCCGGAGCGGCGACGAGTTCGAGGACGAGGGCCTGCCACGGGGCGTCCGCGGCGTTGCCCGACTCCGCCAGTTGCCCCAGGGCGACGGTGATGCCGTAGGCGGTGACGTTGTTCGCCACGTGCACCGCGACGGCGGCTTCGAGGCCTCCCGTGCGGACGGTCAGCCATCCCCACCACATCGCGGAGTAGAAGAGCAGCGCGAACCCGGACGGTTCACCGAAGCCGTGTGCGACGGCGAAGAGGGCGGACGCGAGGACGATGCCGGGCCAGGGCGACCTGAGGAACCCGCCGAAGAACTGGGTGAGCCAGCCGCGGAAGACGAACTCCTCGGCAGCGGCCTGGAACGGGATCAGCGCCCACAGGACGACGAGCCCGAGGACGAACTGCGACCAGCCCGGGAAGTCGCCCGCGAGGCTCTCCTCGCCGTCCGCGAGGTAGCCCCACAGCGCCAGAGCGCCCATCTGCAGCACGATCAGCGGGAAGGCGACGGCCGAGCAGCGGGCGAGCCAGCCCCAGCGGAGCCGCCCCGTGACGGACGCCACGGTGCCGGCGGGGCGGCTGCCGCACCAGCGGACCGCGAGCAGGACGACGGGTATGCCGACGGCTATGGAGACCAGGCCGAGTGCCTCGTCGGCGAGCGGGTCGCCCAGGATCCGCTCGCCGTCGCCCGGTGCGAAGTCCTGGCCCAGCAGGTACCAGGCGAGGGCGCCGAAGGCGATCACCAGCAGCGGTCCGAGCAGGTTCCCGACGAGGACGAGGGTGAACTCCCCGATGCGCTGCGGGGTCTTCTGCCGACCGTTGCGGGCCTGCTCGTGGTATCCGCTCCCGGCCGGCGCGGTCTGCGTGGGCGGCTGCGCGGCGGCGGGCACGGGGTACGGCGGACCGCCGGGGGCGGCGGCAGGCCACCCGGACGGCGGGGCCGGCCAGGAAGGCGGGCTCGCCGCCGGCGGCGGGCTTCCGGCCGGCGGGCTTCCGGCCGGCGCCGCCCAGACGTTCGGCGGGGGCGTTTCTGACACAGCGGGACCCTTTCCGTCACGGCCGTTCACACGCCCATTCGATCACGTGGCGGCCCGACGGCTCAGTCGGTTCCGGTCCCGGGGTCCGCCGGGAGCCGGCCCGCAGCGGCCGGCGGACGCGGCTCGCTGCGCGGAGCGGGCAGCAGCAGGGAGAACCAGACGGCCTTGCCCTCGGCCGTCGGCAGGGTGCCCCAGGAGGCGGCGAGGGAGTCGACGAGGAGCAGTCCGCGGCCTGATTCCGCGTCGGGGGCGGCGAAGCGGGCCTGCGGCAGGACCGGACTGCCGTCGCAGACCTCGACGCTGAGTTCCCGGCCGGCCTGGCGCAGGCGGAGGCGGACGGGTCCGCGGCTGTGGTTGACGGCGTTGGAGAGCAGCTCGGAGGTCAGCAGGCAGGCCGTGTCGCGCAGTTGCTCGTCCTCCCTGCCCCACTGGGCCAGGGTGGAGCACAGGAACCGCCGCCCGGCGCCGACGCTGCTCGGGTCGGCGGCGAGGAGCATGCTCTGCGAGGTCACCGGGACGTCGGGGATGCGGACCAGCAGGAGGGTCACGTCGTCGGGGTTGTCGTCGGCGTCCGGCAGCAGCTCGGCCAACAGCCGGTCGGCGGCCGCCTCCAGGCCGTCGGTCGTCGCGACGGCCTTCTCCAGGGCGGCCGCGAGACCGTCCACCTGGCCCTCGATGTCGGTGTCGGGCGTCTCGACGAGGCCGTCCGTGTACAGCGCGAGGACGGAGCCGGGCTCCACGGTGTGCCGCGTCTCGTGGTGGGGCACCTCCCCCACCCCCAGGGGCACGCTCACCTCGACGGGCAGCCGGCTGACCTCACCGCCGGGCGCCACGAGCAGGACGGGCAGGTGGCCGGCCGAGCACATGGTGATCTCGGCCGCGTCGGCGTCGAGGACGAGGTAGCAGCAGGTGACGAACTGGTCCGGCAGTTCACTGACGACGGCGTCCAGGGCGCGCATGAGCTGCCAGGGCGGCATCCCGGTCTTGGCGAGGGCGTGCGAGGCGGACCTGAGCTGGCCCATGACGGCGGCGGCGTCCAGGCCCCGCCCCATCACGTCGCCGACCATCACCCCGACCCGGCCCCCTCCCAGCGGGATGAGGTCGAACCAGTCGCCGCCCACCCCGGCCCCCTGCCGGGCGGGGAAGTAGCGGCTCGCCGTGGGCATCCCGGGTACGTCGGGCGGGGATCCCATGAGGCTGCGCTGGAGGGTGAGCGCGACGTGGCGCTGCTGCTCGTAGAGCCGGGCGAGCATCTCCTCGGCCGACTTGCGTTCGGTGACGTCGCGGATGGCCGCGGAGACCAGGGTGCCGTCGGGCGTCTCCAACGGGCTCAGGCTGATCTCCACCGGGAACTCGCCGCCGTCGCGGCGCAGGCCGTACAGCTCCAGGCCGGCGCCCATGGGGCGTGCCCTGCGGTTGACGACGTAGCCGTGCCGGAAGTCCGAGTGGTGCCCGCGGAAACGTTCCGGGACGAGCACCTCCACGGGTCTTCCCAGCAGGTCCTCCCGGGCGTACCCGAAGAGGGCCTCGGTCTGCGCGTTGACGAGCTGGATCACGCCTTGTTCGTCGACGATCACCATCGCGTCCGGAGCGGCCTCCAGCAGGGCGCGGAAGCGCTCCTCGGCGGCCCTGCGCTCGCTCACGTCGCGCACCGCAGCCGAGATCAGCAGGCCCTCGGAGGTCTCCAACGGGCTCAGGCTGATCTCCACGGGGAACTCGCGGCCGTCGCGGCGCAGTCCGTGCAGGACGAGGCCGGCGCCCATGGGACGGACCTGGCGGCTGGCGGCGTAGCCGAGCCGGTGGCCCGGGTGCTGGCCGCGGAACCGCTCGGGGACCAGGACCTCGATGTGCCGGCCCAGGAGTTCCGCCCGCGGATGGCCGAACAGGGCTTCGGTCTGCGCGTTCACCAGCCGGATCACCCCGGTGTCGTCCACGATCACCATCGCGTCCGGTGCCGCTTCCAGCAGAGCCCTGAAAGGCTCCTCAGTCGTCGCTGCCACGCTGCGCCTCGCACTCGTCGAATCCCGCAGAAAGCAGCCATCCGACCACGTGGCCGAATCTCGCGCTTCCGGTTGACCGCATGCGGCGCCAATTGACCGATTCTGCCCGCCGGAGGCGCCCGCCCGGGTCGGCGGGTGCCGGTGCCGGGCGATGCGGGCGCCGGGGTGACCCGCCCGCCCGACGGCGGCGCCGCGGCGGCGGCCGAGCTGATCTATGGTGGCGGGAGGACTGGCCGGGCGGACGCGAGGCGAGGAGATCCGGTGCGAGACGCAGAGTTCTTCCGGAGCTGGATGGCGGCCGCCGCCGCTGCCGTGGAGCGGGAGGCGGAGCGGCTCACCGAGCTCGACTCCCCCATCGGCGACGCCGACCACGGCAGCAATCTGCTGCGCGGCTTCACGGCGGTCCGCGCCGCCCTGGACGCCCAGACCCCGGCAGCGCCGGGCGGTGTGCTCCAGCTCGCCGGGCGGACGCTGATCTCGACGGTCGGCGGCGCGTCGGGACCGCTGTACGGGATGCTGCTGCGGCGCACCGGCAAGGAGCTCGGGGAAGCGTCCGAGGTGTCCGACGCGGAGCTGCACGACGCCCTGGACAAGGGCGTCGGCGCGGTGGCGCAACTGGGCGGGGCGGCACCCGGCGACAAGACGATGCTGGACGCGCTGCTGCCGGGCGTGGCCGCGCTGGGCACGTCGTACCGGGCCGCGGCGGAGGCGGCGCAGGAGGGCGCCCTGGCGACCGTACCCCTGCAGGCGCGCAAGGGGCGGGCCAGCTACCTGGGTGAGCGGAGCATCGGGCACCAGGACCCGGGCGCGACCTCCTCGGCACTGCTGCTCGGGGCGCTCGCGGACGTGGCGGAGCGGGCGGAGGGCGCGCGGTGACGCCGGGCCGGGGCGAGGGCGGCGGCGGTGCGCAGCAGGCCCTCGTCGGCGTCGTGCTCGTCTCGCACAGCGCGGAGGTCGCGGCGTCCGTGGCGGAGCTGGCGCAGGGCCTGGCCGCGGGCGGGCCGGTGGTGCCGGTGGCCGCGGCGGGCGGCACGTCGGCGGGCGGACTCGGCACGAGCGCGGAGCTGGTGGTGGCCGCCGCCCGGGAGGTGGACCGGGGTGCCGGGGTGGCGCTGCTGGCGGACCTCGGCAGCTCGGTGCTGACGGTGAAGGCGCTGCTGCTGGAGGACGAACTGCCGCCGGACTCCCTCCTCGTGGACGCGCCGTTCGTGGAGGGCGCGGTGGCGGCGGTGGTCACCGCGTCGGCAGGTGCCCCGCTGGCCCAGGTCGCCGAGGCGGCCGCCGAGGCGTACACGTACCGCAAGGCCTGAGCCCGGCGCCACCCCGACGGCCGGCCGGCGTCCGCGCGCAGCGGTGGTCGCCACTGGCGCCGGCAGCACCCGGCCGGGCGGCGTCGAGGTGCGGCGGTCCAGGACCGGCGGCGGGTCGGTCCGGGTACCGCGGCGCCGCCGGCCCGGTCTGCGTCAGCGCCCGCGCAGGGACTGGATCTCCCGTCGGTCGCGCTTGGTGGGGCGGCCCGTGCCCCGGTCCCGAATGCCGGCGGCCGCGGCCTCCACGGGGGTCGGCGGCGGCGGGCTCTTGTCGATCAGGCACTCGGCGGCCACGGGCGCGCCCACCCGCTTGGACACGGGCCGCCGGACGACGACGATCCGCTCGCGCCCCGCATGGAAGAGCCGCACCTCGTCGCCCGCGCGGATCGCCTGCGCCGGCTTGGCCCGTTCCCCGTTGACCTTGACATGGCCCGCCCGGCAGGCCGTCGCCGCGATGGAGCGGGTCTTGGTCAGACGCACCGACCAGAGCCACGCGTCGACCCGCACCGTGCCCGCTTCCGTTCCCGATACCTCATCAGCCATGTCCCGACTCTAGCCATCCGGGCGCGCACGGACGGAACGACTTTTCCGGGGGCGTTCGGCGGATGCACCAAGGCTCCTTGCATCTACCATGGACATAAGCCCAAAAGAATTGCACATGCGCCGCGAATGCGCCTACCGTGTCGCACATGCAGTCCTACACCATCGGACAGGCAGCGCGGCTTCTGGGCGTCAGCCCGGACACCGCGCGGCGCTGGGCCGACGCCGGCCGGGTCGTGACCCATCGCGACGAGGCCGGCCGGCGGCTGATCAGCGGCCGTGACCTGGCCGCCTTCGCGGTGGAGGTGGGCCAGGGCGCCCACGGCGAGGACGGGGAGCCGTACACCTCGGCCCGCAACGCCTTTCCCGGCATCGTCACGGCAGTCCGGCTCGGCGAGGTGTCGGCCCAGGTCGACATCCAGGCCGGTCCCCACCGCCTGGTGTCCCTGCTCACCCGCGAGGCCGTCGAGGAACTCGGACTCGAGGTCGGCATGCGGGCCACGGCCCGGGTGAAGTCCACCAGCGTGCACATCGACCGCGCCTGAACCCGAAGGCGCCGGCCGCGACATGTTCCGGGGCGTCCGCAGCCCGTACGCGGCGCCGCGGCCTCCGATCCCCGGACGGCCCGGTCGGCCGGGCCGCACACCACCGCCCGCACCACCGCTCAGCACCACAGCACCGCCTCCGCCCGCTCCGCCCGTCACCGGCGCGGGTCACCACCGCGCGGATCCGGCACCC
Source organism: Streptomyces sp. NRRL F-2664 (assembly GCF_000719345.1). Taxonomy (GTDB): domain Bacteria; phylum Actinomycetota; class Actinomycetes; order Streptomycetales; family Streptomycetaceae; genus Streptomyces. Next base: position 173,499 of record NZ_JOFX01000001.1, on the reverse strand, counting down.
CGGCCGGCCGCCGACCCGACCGAGGAGCCTGCACCCATGTACCCGACCCCGACCCGCAGCCGTTCCGCCGCCGCGGCCCTGGCCGCCGCCCTGCTCGCCGGGCTGACCGCCTGCGGCGGCGGTGGCGACGAGCCGGCCGCCTCCGGCGCCGGCTCCCCCGCCCCGGCGTCCTTGGAAGCGCCCCGGGCGCACCTCACCGTTCTGGCCGCCTCCTCCCTCACCGACGTCTTCAGGACCGCGGGTGCGGCGTACGAGAAGGCCCATCCCGGTGCGAAGGTCACCTTCTCCTTCGCGGGCTCGCAGGAGCTGGCCGCACAGGTCAAGCAGGGCGCCCCCGCCGACGCGCTGGTCACCGCGGACACCAGGACCATGGACGGGCTGAGGGCCGAGACCGGCGAGCCGAAGATCATCGCAAAGAACCGCCTGGTCATCGCGGCCGGCAAGGGCAACCCCTTCAAGGTCGACGAGTTGAGGGATCTTGGCGACCCCCGGCTGAAGGTGGTGCTCGCCGCACCCGAGGTGCCGGTCGGCCGCTACAGCAAGCAGATCCTCGACGCCCAGAGGATCGAGGTGAAGCCGGTCTCCCAGGAGCCCAACGTGCGGGCGGTCCTCGGCAAGGTGGAGATGGGTGAGGCCGACGCCGGCCTCGTCTACAGGACCGACTCCGCTGCGTCCGGCGACAAGGTCGTCACCGTGGAGATCCCGGACGAGCAGAACGCCGTCGCCTCCTACCCGGCCGCCGTGTTGAAGCAGTCCGGGAACAGCGGGGCCGCGGCCGCCTTCGTGGCCTGGCTGGGCACCCCCGAGGCACAGAAGATCTTCCAGGACGCGGGCTTCCAGCAGCCGTAGCCGACGCCTCTGCCCCGCAGGCGGGCGGGGGGCTGTCCGGTCCGGGGGGACGGACAGCCCCTTCGGCGCACCCGGACCCGGCCGTGCGAGCGGCCGGGCCGCCGGTCCGGGGTTTCCCGGCCCGCCCCCGCATACGCTTCACGCCTGCGCCCCGCACCTCGGGGCGCGCCCGTCCCGCCCGGCCAGTGCGGCCCGGCCCCAGCCAGGAAGTCCCGTGAGCAGACTCCGTACCCGCACCCGGCCGCCGGTGGCCCTCGCGCTGCCCGCGCTGCTGGCCGTCGCGTTCCTGCTGATGCCGCTGATCGGGATCCTCGTCCGCACCCCGTGGGGCGACCTCGGGACGCACCTCGGCAGCCCGGGCGTGGTCGAGGCCCTGAAGCTCTCCCTGCTGGTGTCGCTGTGGGCGCTGGGCCTGTCGCTGGTCCTCGGCGTGCCCCTGGCCTGGCTGTTGGCCCGCGTCGACTTCAAGGGCAAGGCCCTGGTCCGCTCGCTGGTACTGCTCCCCATGGTGCTGCCGCCGACCGTGGGCGGTGTCGCCCTGCTCCTCGGCTTCGGCCGGCGCGGACTGCTGGGGCCCTGGCTGGAGGAGTCCTTCGGGATCACCCTGCCCTTCCACACCTCGGGGGCCGTCCTCGCGGCGACCTTCGTCGCCATGCCGTTCCTGGTCATCAGCCTGGAGGGCGCCCTCGGCGGGCTCAAGCAGAGCTACGAGGAGACCGCGGCCTCGCTCGGCGCGTCGCCGGTCCGCGTGTTCTTCACCGTGACGCTGCCCATGGTGGCGCCCGGACTGGTCGCCGGGGCCGCCCTCACCTGGGCCCGCGCGCTCGGCGAGTTCGGCGCGACCATCACCTTCGCCGGGAACCTCCCCGGCACCACCCAGACCCTGCCGCTCCAGGTGTACCTGCTGCTCCAGGACCAGCCCGAGGCGGCCACGTCGGTCTCGCTGCTGCTCCTCGCGATCGCCATGGCCGTCCTGGTCGCGCTGCGCGGACGCTGGACCGGTGCCCCGGTCGACCGCAGGGCGGTGACGGCGCCGAAGGCCGAGCCGGAGGAGGGCGCCGTCCTGGCCGCCGGGCCGCACCGGAAGGCTGCCGGGCCGGCCCGGGAGAGCGGCGCGGGCCCGGCGGGCGGCGCGGCGCCGCCGCGGTCCGGGGCCGCGGAGACCGCGACGGGGCACTGGCCGTTGCACGCCGCCGTCACCGGCTTCACCCGCCTCACCCTCGACGCCGAGCCCGGCACGACCATCGCCGTCGTCGGCGAGAACGGGGCGGGCAAGACCACCCTGCTGCGTGCCCTGCTCGGCCTGACCCCGCGGGCCCACGCCGACCTGCGGCTCGGCGACGCCGACGTCACCGCGCTGCCCCCGCACAAGCGGCAGGTGGCCTGGGTACCGCAGGACGGCGCGCTGTTCCCGCACCTCAACGCCCTGGCGAACACGGCGTACGGGCTGCGCGCCCACCGGGTGCCGCGCGCCGACGCCCGCCGTGAGGCGCAGGCCTGGCTGGACCGGCTGGGCGTGGGCCACCTCGCGCACCGCAGGCCGTCCCAGCTCTCCGGGGGCCAGGCCCAGCGGGTCGCGCTCGCCCGCGCACTGGCCGCCCGGCCGCGGCTCCTGCTGCTGGACGAGCCGCTCGCCGCCCTCGACCAGACCACGCGGGCCCACGTACGCCACACCCTGCGCACGCACCTGGCGGGCTTCGGCGGTGTCTGCCTCATCGTCACGCACGATCCCGTCGAGGCGGTGTCGCTGGCCGACCGGGTCCTCGTACTGGCCGACGGCCGGGCGCTGCAGGACGCGCCGCCCGCCGAGGTCGCGCGACACCCGCGCTCGCCGTGGGTGGCCCGGATGCTGGGTCGCAACGCCTGGCCCGGCGTCGCCTCGGCAGACGGCCTCGCCCTCGCGGCGGGCGGCCGCCTGGTGGTCGCCGAAGCCCTGCCCGAGGGGGCGGAGGCCCTGGCGATCATCGCCCCCGAGGCCGTGTCGGTGCACCGGGACCGCCCGGGCGGCAGCCCCCGCAACGTGTGGCGGGGCACCGTCCGGGAGATCACCGCGGTGGGCAGCCGGCTGCGCGTACTGATCGCCTCGGCGCAGGCGCCCGACCTCGTCGCCGAGATCACTCCGGACGCTGCGGCCGAGCTGGGACTGGCCGACGGGTCCGAGGTGTGGACGAGCGTGAAGGCCACCGAGGTCACCCTGGTACGGCTGTAGCCCGCGGGACGACATCTGAGGGGGGCGCGGCCCCTACGGCGGCGGGACGTCGAACTCGCACCAGACGCACTTGCCGCCGCCGCGGGGCTCCACGCCCCATGCGTCGGCGAGCTGTTCGACCAGCATCAGGCCGCGCCCCGACACCGCCCAGTCGTCCGCCTCGCGCCGCCGCGGCAGCGCGCTGCTGGTGTCCTCGACCTCGACCCGGATCCGGCCCTGCGGTGTGGTCCGCATGGTGATGTGGCCGCCGCCGTCGGTGTGGACCAGGGCGTTGGTCATCAGCTCGTCCGCCGCCAGTTCGATCTCGTCGGCGCGCTCCCCGGCGCCCCAGGCGGCCGCCGCCGCCCGGATGAGGTGCCGGGCCAGGGCCGGGGCCCCGGCGTCCCCGGGGTCCAGGCGCTGGCGGAGCGGGCCGCCGCCCCGCCCGGCGGGCGTACCGCGGCGGCGCAGGACGAGCAGGGCCATGTCGTCCCCGCCGCCCGAGTCGCCGACGAGGTCGCACAGCACGTCGGCGAGTTCCTCGACGTCCGCCGGGCCGCCGTGGACCGCAGCCATGAGTTCGCGCATGCCGGCGTCGGGGTCCGCGCCGGGGCGTTCGATCAGGCCGTCCGTGCACAGCACCAGGGTGTCGCCCGGATGCAGTTCCAGGCTGGTGACGGGATAGCCGGAATCCGCCGCCGACAGCTCGGCGGCCGGCAGCCCGAGCGGCAGTCCGCCCGCCACGTGGATCCGGTGGCAGGTACCGTCGCCGCGCCGTACGACCGGGTCGATGTGGCCGGCGCGGACGATCTGGAGCATCCCGGTCGCGAGGTCGACCTCGGCGTACGTGCAGGTGGCGAAGCGCTCCGTCTCCAGTTCGCGGAGGAAGGCGGAGGCGCGGGCCATCGCCGCGCCCGGCGTGTGCCCCTCGACCACGTACGCCCGCATCACGATGCGCAGCTGCCCCATGACGGCGGCCGCGTCCGTGTCGTGGCCCTCGACGTCGCCGATCATCACCCCGACCCGGCCGCCGCCGAGCGGGACCACGTCGTACCAGTCGCCTCCGATGTCCCGCCCCATCCGTGCGGAGCGGTAGCGCACGGCGATCAGCGCACCCGGGACCGCGGGGATCCGGCGGGGCAGCATGGCCCGCTGGAGGCCCTCGGCGAGGTCGTGCTCCTGCTCGAAGAGGATGGCGCGCTGCAGGCTCTGGGCGACGCCGCTGCCGAGCGCCATCAGCAGGTTGCGCTCCTCGGCGTTGAAGTCGCCCTCCCGCTGGTAGAGCAGCCCCAGCGCACCCACGGGACGGCCCTGGGCGATCAGCGGCAGGTAGACCCCGCTGTGGACGGCCAGTGGTTCGATGTAGGGCCACAGTTCGGGGTAGGCCTGCCGGAACTCCTCCCGCGAGACGATGAACACCGGCTGCATGGTGCGTACCGCCACGCTCATGGGGAACTGCGCGTCGACCCGGGTGTACTCGATCTCGGGGACGTACGTGCCGAGCTGCCCCTCCGCGACCAGGTGGATGCGGCCGCCGTCGACGACGCCCAGCATCACGCTCACGGCGCCGAGGTGGCCGAGGGCCTGCGGGTCCTTGAGGACGTCGGTCACGTCGTTGACGGTGCGGGCGTGGGCGAGGATCGCGGTGGTCCGCTCGACGACGCCGGTCATCCGGCGCCGGCCCTCGTCCCGCTCGCCGGCCGCTCCGGGCTCGCCGGGGTCGTGGGCGGCGTCGCGGAGGATGCCGATCACCCGGTACGGGCGGCCGCCCGGGTCCCGCAGGATGTGGCCCTGGATGTGGATCCAGGCGGGTGCCCCGTCGCGGCGGCGGCTGCGCACGTAGGCCCCGTAGTGGCTCCGGCCGTCCTTGATGGCCTGCGCCACCCGGGCGTCGAGCCGCGCCTCCTCGGCGGGGGTGATGCGCGCGCGGAGCCCGGCGGGGGTGCCGGTGTACTCCTCCGGGCGCAGGTCGAGGACCTCGAGGGCGGTGGGATCCAGGTGCATCCGCCCGCTGTCGAGGTCCCAGTCGAAGGTGCCCATGCGGTTGAGCGCAAGGCTCGTGTCCGGCCGCGCGGGCCAGTCGACCTCGGGAACGTCTCCCCTACGGGCCATGCAGCCAGGGTCTCACTGTCACCGGCCGGTGTCCCCGCGGGACGTCCGGCGGCGGCGGGGCGCGGTGGCCGGACACGGCACTGTGCGGCCCGTCGCGCGGGCCGCACAGCAGGCGGTGGTGTCAGCAGCCGCGGCCGTGGCCATGGCCGTGACCGTGGCCGTGGCCCTTGCCGCCGCGGTAGTCGTCGTCATCGTCGTACCAGCCGTTGTGGTGGCCGCCCTTGTCGCCCTTGTCGTGGTCCCAGCCGCCGCCGCTCACGTACGTGACCGACTGGGTGGGGGTCGCCGCCGAGGCGGTACCCGCGGCTCCCAGGGCGCCGCCGACCATCAGGACGCCGATGGCGGACACCGCGAAGAGGCGCTTCACTCTCGTTGCTTGCATGGTTGAGAACCCTTCTCGTTGCTACGGCACGAAAATTTGCTCTTTCCTCCCTACGCACAAGGGTTTTCATGGCTGCACCTGTGGCCGTACAGCTGTCATGAATGGGCGCATCCCCCGTCAACGCGGCCTCACCGGGCCGCGGACCCCGGGGCAGGTGCGAATGTCGCACGCCTCGCGCTCCGGCCTGTCACTGCGGGTCGTGGGTGTGATCCCGCAGGCGCCACAGTCGCCTACGGATGATATTAGTCACCGCCCAGCCGATCGGCATCTCGGGCAGCGTCCGCATGCATCCGCCCTGTGCCGCAATTCCCGTGCACCGGCCAACCATTCAGGAGGTCAGGTCAGCCAAGGGTGTCGGCGTCGTGCACCAACAGGGCTATCTGCACCCGGTTGTTGAGGTCGAGACGGGTCAGGATCCGTGACACGTGGGCCTTCACCGTGGGCAGGGCCAGATGGAGGTCCCGGGCGATCTCCGCATTGGACAGGCCCCGTCCGACCGCCGCCGCCACCTCCCGCTCGCGGTCGCCCAGCTGCGCCAGCCGGGCACGGGCGCCGGCCGCGCGGGAACCCCGGCCCGTGCCGGCCGCCACCCGGTCGATGAGCCGGCGGGTGACGGCCGGGGAGAGCACGGGGTCACCGGCGGCCACGGTGCGGATCGCCGCCACGATCTCCTGCGGCGGCGTGTCCTTGAGGAGGAATCCGGCCGCGCCGGCGCGCAACGCCCACAGGACGTGCTCGTCGGTGTGGAAGGTGGTCAGGACGAGGACGTCCGGGGCTCCAGGCCGCGCCCGGAGCGCCTCGGTGGCGGACAGCCCGTCGACGCCGGGCATGCGGATGTCCATCAGCACCAGGTCGGGGCCGTGCGCGGCGACCAGCCCCGGCACTTCGGAGCCGTCCGCCGCCTCGGCGACGACTGCGATGTCCGGGGCGCCGCCCAGCATCAGGCGCAGCCCGCCCCGGACGATCGCGTCGTCGTCGACCAGCAGTACCTTGATCACCCCGGCCCTCTCCCCCTCGTCCGTCGGTCAGCCCTGCCAGGGTAGCCAGGCGTGCACCCGGAAACCGCCGTCTGCGGGGCGGGCGGTGAGTTCCCCGCCGGCCAGCCGGGCGCGTTCCGCCAGCCCGATCAGCCCCTGCCCGCCGCCCGCGCCCGGACCCGTGCTGCCGACGACCGCGGGGGTGGCGGCCGGGACGGGCGGCCGGGCGCTGCGGACGTCGACCGTCAGCCCGTCCCGCGGGTTCCCGGAGACCGTCACGTCGACGGCCGCGCCGGGCGCGTGCCTGTGTACGTTGGTCAGGGCCTCCTGCACGATCCGGTACGCCGTACGTCCCACCAGTGCCGGCGGCGCGGCTCCGGCGGGCGGCCCGGTCAGCTCGATCGTCCCGCCCGCCTCCCGTGCCTGCGCGACCAGCCGGTCCAGGTCGGCGAGTTCCGGCTGCGGACGCTCGCCCTGCCAGGGTCCGGAGCCCGAGCGCAGGACGCCGATCACCTCGCGCAGTTCGCGCAGGGCCAGGTGGGCGCTCTCGCGCATGACCCCCGCGGCCCGTGCGATCTCCGCCCGCGGGGCGCCGGGGTTGAACTCCAGGGCGCCCGCGTGCACGCTCAGCAGCGTCAGCCGGTGGCCGAGGACGTCGTGCATCTCGCGGGCGATCTCCTCGCGCGCCTCCATACGGGCCCGTTCGGCCCGTGACTCCGCCTCCGCCTCGGCGAGTTCGGCGCGGGCCCGCAGCGAGGCGATCAGCTGCTCGCGCGAGCGCCGAAACAGGCCCCAGCCGATGGCCCCGGCGATGAGCGCGAAGTAGGTCAGGGCCGAACCGGCCCGGTCCTCGGGCATGTCCGGCAGCTGCCACAGGAAGACCGGCAGCGGGGCGAAGACCAGCGCCGCCACCCAGGCCGTGGCCCGCCACGGCCTGGTCGCGGCCACCGTGAAGACCGCCACCACCGCCGGTCCGGTCAGGTAGTGGGCCTGGCTGCCGGCCAGGATCAGGGCCACGGCCAGCCCCACCGGCCGGCGCCGTCGCACGAGGAGCGCCGCGCACCCGAGCCCGCCGGCCACCTGGTCGAGGGTGCGCCACCCCTGGCCGAGGTCCTCCGGTACCGGGATGGACTGCGAGCTGACGGCGGCGAAGCAGGCCGCGAAGAGGACCAGTGCGATGTCTACGGCCCAGTCCCGGCCGGTGCGGTGGATACGTGGCATGTCCGGGGAATCTACGCGGCGACGCACGCGGCCGGACGTCCGCGGCGGCATCGCATACTTAGGTAGCAGCGGCGGGAGACTTTGGACCGATCCGCCGTCGCGGGCGGCGCGCCTACGGTCCCTCCATGACCTCCACACCTGCGAAGTCGCCGTCGGCATCCGCGACGGGGCTGCTCTGCTTCGTCCTCCTCCTCGGCGGCGGCAGCGGCCTGTTGCACGAGTGGTTCGGCTGGATCCACTTCATGGGCTTCGTACGCTTCCTCGTGCCCGAGGGCCACGAGATCCTCGGCTACGTCGTCATGGTCGCGCTCGGCGTGGCCGTCGGCGCGGCGGGCGAACGGCGCGCCCGCCGGGCCCGGGGCTGACCGGTACCGCGCGCGCCTACTGGTTCCCGCCGTTGCCGCCGTTCCGGCCGCCGTCCTCCCGGGGCTGCTCCGCCGGCGGCGGTTCCTCGGGCTGCGGCACGGCCGTCGTCCCGGGAGCGGCGGATCGGGTCGGCATGGAGGGTGTCCGGTCGGTCGGCGGCGCCGTCCGCGTCGGCGATGGGGGCGTACGGTCGGTCGGCCGCGGTGAACGCGCCTCAGAGGGCGTCGGTGACGGCGGGGGCGAGGGCGATGCCGCCGGGGGCCCCGAGGGGGACGCCGACGGCGACGGAGGTTCCGACGGGGACTCCGATCGCAGCGGTGACGGGGACGGTGACGCCGAAGGCGTCGGCGGACCGGAGGGCGAGGCCGAGGGCGTCGGCGGGAGCGACGGGGTCCCGCTCGGCGGCGCCGACGGGGACGGCGACCTCGACGGCGACTTCGACGGGGACTTCGAGGGGGACTCCGACGGCGACTTCGACGGCGACTTCGACGGCGACTTCGAGGGGGACTCCGACGGGGACTTCGACGGCGAGGGCGAGCCGGACGGCTTCCCCGTGGGCGGAGGCGACTTCGAGGGCGACGTGGACGGCGCCTTCGACCCCGTGTGCGAGGGCGACTTCGTCGGCGGCCCGGGCGGCTTGGGCGCGGTGTGTGTCGGCGTGATCCACGGGCTCGGCGTCGTGGGCGGTGTCGGGACCACCGGCGGCGGGATCGGCCGGTCCGGCCTGCGTTCCTGGTGGTGGCCCTTGTCGCGCTCCAGCCAGTGCCGGTTCTGGTGGTCGTAGATCACGATCTTCTTCACGGGCTGCGCGGCGGGTGCGATGACGACCACCTTCGCCGGCTGGTACGAGGGCCACGTCTGCCCGTAGCGCTTCGGCGCGGCCTTGAGCGGGACGGGCGGGCCGAGCGGGTTCCCGCAGGCGCAGCGCACCCGGGGCACCCCGCGGTCGTCCACGAGCACGGCCGTTCCGGCCTGCAGGACGGCCTGGTAGCCGTTGACCCTGCCGTTCTGGTAGCCGTGGTTGGTGACCCGGGTGTCCAGCCGCAGCTGCACGGGGGTGAGCGAGCGCAGGTACGCGGGGACGGTGGCCGGCTGGATGTCGAGCGTCGCGGCGAAGGCGGCGTTCTTGGCGGGCTCGGCGGCCAGCACCTTGATCTGCTTCTCGACGTCGCAGCTGGCCACGTTCTGGGTGCCCCCGTACACGCCCGGGGCGGCGCCGCTGACGCTGCGGGTGCCCTGGGTGGTGGTGCCCTGCCTGGTCGGGGCGGCGCCGGTCGGGCTGGGGGACGGCGCCGGGTTCTGCGGGGCAGTGCTCTCCGGCGGCGGGGCGTCCTCCTTCACCACGGTGGACTCGGTGAAGGGGTCCGGGCCCGCCGCTGCGGCCGGCTGGAGGAACACCTCGCCCCCGGCGGTACCGGGCGGGCCACTGGGCCGGGTCAGCACCAGCGCCAGGGCCACGGCCGCCACCACGGCGACGAGCACGGTGGCGAGGCGCGGGACGGAACGCCACCAGGGACCCTTGCCCTGACCAGGACCGCCGGGACCACGGGGTTCGCCGGGCGGTCCGCCGGGCGGCCCACTGGGCGGCCCGGCGGGCGGCGGTGGCGGCGGTCCCTGGCGCCCGCCGGACAGCGGACCGGAGGGCGGCCCCGTGGGCCGCTCCGACGACGGCTGCCAACCCGAGGAATGTGTGCTCACGGGCTCTTCTTCCCAGGAGGAGGGAGTTCCCATCGGACCATTGTGTGCGCCGTCCGGGTGGTGGCCGCAAGCCGGGAGTGCCACGGTTGCAGGGTGAGCCGGACGCCGGGACCCGTACCCACCGGGGGCACCACCACGGCTTGGCGCGACGCCCTCGTCGCCGTCGTGGCGGGCTTCGCGGCGATGACGGCGGTCGCGGCGGCCGGCCTCGCGTGCGCGGGTGCGGGCGACCTGCCGGACGGGGCGTTCCCGCACGTGCTCGCCGCGGCCGTCGTGATGGCGGCCGGCGGGTCGGTGGAGGTGTCCGGGGACGCGGGCCTGCTGGCGGGCGCGGACGCGAGCCTGGCGGTGCTCCCGCTCTCGGTGAGTCTGGCGGGCGCCCTCGCCTCCGGCTTCTGCTTCCTGCGCCCGCTGCACAACCGGGCCGTCGCCCGGCCGGGCGAACTCCTCGGCCGGGCGGCACCGTTGGTCGGGCTGTGGCTGCTCGCCCTGGCCGGGGCGGCGCTCCTGGCCCGGCAGGAGTTCGGCCTCTCCGTCGCCGACCCGACGGTCGCGGTGATCGGTGAACTGCTGGACTCCGCACCGGCTGTGGGCGTCCGCGCCGACGTACCCGCCACCCTGTTGTTCGGACTGCTGTGGATCGTGGGCCTGTTGCTGATCGCCCTGCTGGTGTCGCGGCGCGCCCCCCTCCCGGCCGGCCTGGTCCGCTTCCACACGGCGGTCCGTCCGGCCGCCTTCGCCACGACCCTGCTGCTCCTCGCGTACGTCGTGATCGGTGTCGTCGTCGGGCTGGTCGTGGCCGTGACGCAGGGGGATGCCGGCCGGACCCTCGCCGTGGTCCTGCTCGGGCTGCCGAACCTCGTCTGGATCGCATTCACCCTCGGTTTCGGCGGCGCATGGGAGTCGCGTGTCGAAGGGGCCTTCGGACTGCCGATGCCGCAGCTGCTCGACGAAGTGCTGCGCGACGCGGACGGAGCCCCGGTCGACGTGGCGTCGTTCGCGGCGCGCGACCCGCGGGCCTGGTGGCTCGTCGCGGTGGCCGCCGTCCTGCTGCTGGGCACGGGTGTGCTGGCGGCCCTGCGGTCCCCCGCGCACGTCCGGCCCTGGCAGCATGCGCTGCACCTCGGGGCGGCCCTCGCGCTGGCCGCGCTGGTGGTCTGCCTGCTGTGCCGGGTGCAGGCCCAGTACGGCCTGTCCCTGCTGGGCATCGGCGAGGTGGACGGTCTCGGCGGGGAGGTCCTCCTGGACCCCGTGCTGTGGCGGACGGTGGGCCTCGGCCTGCTCTGGGGGGCCGTGGCGGGCTTCCTCGGCGGCGTCCTGGCCCGCCCGCTGCACCGCCGCGGGCGGGTCGACGCGCCTGCGGCGGGCCGCGGCTGACCGGCTCTCGCGCGCCGCGACCGGCCCCGCTGCCTGCCCCTCGGCCGACCCCTGCGCCGCTCAGCCGGTGCCGGGGTCGTGCGTGTCCACGATCCGGGTGGGGCCGACCCCCCGTTCGCGTCCGGCCTCCCGGCCGGGTCCGGTGGTCCCGCGGCCGGCCGACGGCGCGTCCGGGCCCGCGCCGCGGTCGGGTTCCGCCGGTGTCGAGGGGGGACCGTGGGCGGTGCCCGGCCCCTCGGTCACCGCGTACGTCGCCAGGCGGGTCCCGTCGCCGTACATCCACCGTCCCGAGGTCTCGTCGTAGAGCCAGACCGACTCCCCGTCGACGACCACGCCGGCGCGCACGCCGCGCAGGGACCGCCGGAAGGCGTCGGTGTCGGCCCGGCCGGAGGCGAGCTCGTCCACGGCGTGCCGGTAGCGGTCCAGTGCGTCGGCGCCGCGCGCGAGGAGCGGCCTGGGGTCCTCGGCGCGCACCGAGGGCCGCTCCCCGGTGGTCGGGGGCGGCTGCGGGACGGCGACGAGCAGCCGGCCGTCGACCCAGGCGCTCCAGCCGTTGGCGCACAGGATCTCCCCCCACTCCCCACGCCGGGACAGCAGCTGGACGGGCAGGAAGGCGTCCAGGGCGGCGGTGGGCCGGGAGACGTCGGGGGCTTCCCAGGCGGACAGCCCCGGCGGTGGCACCACATGCGTGGGCCGGAAGTCCGCCACGGTGATCGCGGGATCCATCGAGCTGCTCATGAGGCCCTACTTCCGCATGATCACGGGCTCGTGCCGGCGCAGCAGCCTCGCGACCAGCAGCCCGAAGAGGACGGACAGGACCACCAGCATGCCCAGGTTCAGCAGCCAGACGGCGGGGGTGTGGGCGAAGAGGGGGTCGTCGGCGAGGGCGCCGGGGACGATCGCCCCCAGGTCGATGGTGCCCGCCATGGCGCCGAGGGCCCAGCGCGAGGGGACCAGCCAGGCCAGCTGCTCGATCACGGGGACGCCGTCCAGCCGGAGCAGCGCGCCGCAGAAGACGACCTGCACGATGGCGAGGAGGACCAGCAGCGGCATGGTGACCTCCTCCTTGCGGACCAGTGCGGAGATCACCAGGCCCAGCATCATGGCGGTGAACGCCAGCAGCGACACCGCGAGCGTGATCTCGACGAGGGGGTCGGTGATGACGCCCCGGCCGCCCGGGGCGTTCAGGTCCACGCCGTAGAGGGCCACCAGGGTCAGCACCACGGCCTGGGCGACGGTGACGGTGCCGAGCACCACGACCTTCGACATCAGGTAGGCGGACCGGGACAGTCCCACGGCTCGCTCCCGCCGGTGGATGACGCGTTCCTTGACCAGCTCGCGCACGGCGTTCGCGGCTCCGGTGAGGACGGCGCCGACGGAGAGGATGAGCAGGGCGTTGACCGCCGTCTCCTGGGTGAGTCTGCTGCCGGCCAGGGCGCGGGCCATGACGCCCATGACGAAGGGCAGCGCGATCATGACGGCGAGGAAAGTGCGGTCCGCGGCGAGTACGGCCGCGTAGCGCCGGACGAGGGTGGACAGCTGCGAGCCCCAGCTCTGCGCCTTGGGCGGCGGAGGGACGGGGTGCGCCGCCCGGGCCGCCGCCGCGGGACGCTCGCCGTGCCACGGCTGGCGGGCGGCGCCCAGTACGTACGTGCGGTGGGCGGACGAGGCGGCGTACTCCCCGGCCCAGTCGCGGTCCGGTTGGTTCTCGAAGGCCTCGAAGGCCTCCGGCCACTGGGTGGCGCCGAAGTGCGCGAGGGTCTGCGCGGGCGGTCCGTAGTAGGCGATGCGGCCGCCGGGGGCGAGCACGAGGAGCCGGTCGCAGACGTCGAGGCTGAGGACGCTGTGGGTGACGACGATGACGGTGCGGCCGTCGTCGGCGAGGTTGCGCAGCATGTGCATCACCGAGCGGTCCATGCCCGGGTCGAGGCCGGAGGTGGGCTCGTCCAGGAAGAGCAGCGAGGGCTTCGTGAGCAGCTCCAGGGCGACGGAGACCCGTTTGCGCTGGCCGCCCGAGAGGCTGTGGATGGGCTGGTCGGCGCGCTGCCCGAGGCCGAGTTCGCCGATGACCTCGTCCACCCTGGCCCGGCGTTCGGCTTTCGCGGTGTCCTGGGGGAAGCGCAGTTCGGCGGCGTGGCCGAGGGCGCGGCGGACGGTGAGCTGGGAGTGCAGGATGTCGTCCTGCGGTACGAGGCCGATGCGGCTGCGCAGCTCGGCGTAGTCGCGGTAGAGGTCGCGGCCGTCGTAGAGGACCGTGCCGCGGTCGGCGGGGCGCAGGCCGGTGAGGGCGCCGAGCAGGGTGGACTTCCCGGCGCCGCTGGGTCCGACGACGGCGAGCAGGCTCTTCGCGCCGACGGGGAAGGACACGTCGTCGAGGAGGGTCTTGCGGCCCCGGTCGACGGTGACGGTCAGGCCCTGGACGTCGAGGGTGACCTCGCCCGTGTCCTGGTACTCCTGGAGCCGGTCGCCGACGAGGCAGAAGGCGAGGTGGCCGATGCCGACGATGTCCCCCTCGGCGAGGGGGACGGCGCCGTGGACGCGGGCGCCGTTGAGGTAGGTGCCGTTGTGGCTGCCGAGGTCGGCGATCTCGTACGTGCCGTCGGCGAGGGCCCGCAGTTCGGCGTGCCGGCGCGAGACGTCGAGCTCGTCGACGACGAGGTCGTTGTCGCTGGCCCGGCCGATGCGCACGGCGGTGCGGGCGGTCAGCGGCAGCACGGCGCTGGGCCGGCGGAACGTCGTGGTCATCGACGGGTTGGAGACCCGGGCCGGGGCGGCGCCGGCCCCCGGCGGCGCCGGCCGGGGCGCGTGGAGGACGGCTCGGGGGCCGGTCCGGGCGTCTCCGAAGCGCAGTTCGCTGCCGACGCCGACGCTCCACTCGTGGACACGGTGGCCGTCGGCCCAGGTGCCGTTGGTGCTGTCCTCGTCCTCGACCGTCCAGTGGTCGCCGTCGGGGCGCAGGACCGCGTGGTGCCAGGAGACGCGGGCGTCCTCGAAGCAGATCTCGCAGAGCGGGTCCCTGCCGACGTGGTACGTCCGGCCCGGGCTCATCGGGGTGGAGCCCGTGTCGGTTTCCAGGACGAGCTCGGGCGCGGTCGCCGCGCCGGGACGCTGGACCATGAGCAGATCTTCCCACGATCGCACCGGCTCGGCAGCGGCGCGACGAAACCGCAGGTCAGGGCCCTCTTATGTGGAATGACAACGGTCCCCGTTGCAGCCTTTGCCCATCTCGCCGGGGTGCGCTTCACTTCACGCGACGGAACCGAACAAACGGTTGCCGCGGGTGCGGCGGTTTGCCGCTACGAGACGGGGGATTGCCATGAGCGGGCACGACCACGGGCACGACCACGGGCACGACGGCCAGGGCCACGACCACGGCCACGGGCCCGGGGGCCACCGCCACGGGGTGGCCGCCGACGCCGACCGGCGCTGGCTGGCGATCGCACTGGCCCTCATCGGTACGTTCATGGCCGTCGAGGTGGTCATCGGTGTCCTGGCCCACTCGCTGGCCCTGATCTCCGACGCCGCCCACATGCTCACGGACGCCGTCTCGATCGTCCTGGCGCTGATCGCGATGCGGCTGGCGGCCCGCCCCGCCCGCGGCGGTTTCACGTACGGCCTCAAGCGGGCGGAGATACTCTCCGCGCAGGCCAACGGCCTGACGCTGCTCCTGCTGGCGGCCTGGCTGGCGTACGAGGCGGTGCGCCGGCTGATGGACCCGCCGCCGGTGGAGGGCGGACTGGTCCTGGTGACGGCGCTGGCGGGCATCGTGGTCAACGTGGCGGCGGCCTGGTGCATCTCGCGGGCCAACCGGTCCTCGCTGGCGGTCGAGGGTGCCTACCAGCACGTCCTGAACGACCTGTTCGCCTTCATCGGGACGGCCGTCGCCGGTCTGGTCGTCATGACGACCGGGTTCCGGCAGGCCGACGCGATCGCCACGCTCGTGGTCGTGGTCCTCATGGTGAAGGCGGGCTACGGGCTGGTCCGCGACTCCGGTCGGATCTTCCTGGAGGCCGCCCCGGCGCACGTCGACCCGGACGCGGTCGGCGACCGGCTCGTCGGGCACCCGCCGGTGACCGAGGTGCACGACCTGCACATCTGGACCATCACCTCGGGGCAGGCCGCGCTCTCCGCGCACGTGCTGGTGGAGCCGGCGGGCGACTGCCACGCCGTGCGCCGTGAACTGGAGGGGCTGCTGGAGAAGGAGTACGGGATCACGCACACCACCCTCCAGGTGGACCACGCACCGGACTCGCTCCTCTCGGTCGGCCGGCGCGGCGACGCCTCCTACGACCCGCACTGCGCGGACGCGCACGGGCCGGTCCACCGCGAGGGCCCGCACGATCACTGACGGGCGGCCGTTGGCCGCCGGCCGGTACGGGGCATGTATGGGCCCATGACGTACAAGCGCAGCGCCGGACTGCTCCTCTTCCGGCGGACGGCGGGGGCCGGGATCGAGGTCCTGCTCGGGCACATGGGCGGCCCGCTGTGGTCGGGGCGGACGTCCGGGGACTGGGCCATTCCCAAGGGCGAGTACGGGCCGGAGGAGACCCCCCGCGATGCGGCCCGGCGGGAGTTCACCGAGGAGATCGGGCTGCCGCCGCCGGAGGGCGAGTACCTGCCGTTGGGCGAGGTACGGCTGAGCAGCGGGAAGGTGGTGACCGTGTGGGCGGTGGAGGCGGACCTCGACCCGGCGCTCATGGTCCCGGGGACCTTCACGCTGGAGTGGCCTCCGCACTCGGGGACCGTGCAGGAGTTCCCCGAGCTCGACCGGGTGGCCTGGTGCTCCCCGGAGCTGGCCCGGGACATGCTGATCCCCTCGCAACTCCCCTTCGTCGAAGGCCTGGTGGCCCTCCTGGGGGCCTGACCGGAGGGCGTACTTGCCAACCTCCCCGGCTGCCTGGACATTGCACCCATGACCAACGTCGTGCTGGTGGGAACCCTGGACACCAAGGGTGTGGAGTACGGCTGGCTGCGCGAGAGGCTGCTGCGCGCCGGCGTCGAAGTGGTACTGGTCGACACAGGAATCATGGGGGAACCCCGGGTGGCCGCGGACGTGTCGCGCGCCGCGGTGGCCCGGGCCGCAGGAAGTGATCTGGCCCTGCTGCGATCGGCCGCCGACCGGGGCGCGGCCGTCGCCTCGATGGCCCGGGGCGCCGAGGCGACCCTGCTGCGCCTGCACGCCGAGGGCCGGCTGCACGCAGTCCTCGCGATCGGCGGCAGCGGCGGCACCTCCATCGCCACCCGGGCGATGCGCGCCCTGCCGCTGGGCGTTCCGAAGCTGATGGTCTCGTCCATGGCCTCCGGGGACGTCTCCCCGTACGTGGGCTCGTCGGACATCACGATGATGTACAGCGTCGTGGACGTCGCGGGGATCAACAGCGTCTCCGCACCGATCCTGGCGAACGCGGCCGCGGCCGCCGCCGGGATGGCCGGCTCCTTCGCCCGCGCCTCGGCGGACCGCCCGCCCCGGCTGGGAGCGGGCACCCGCCCGCTGGTCGCGGCGAGCATGGCGGGCGTGACGACGTCCGGTGTGGACGCGGCACGTGAACGGCTGACGGAACTCGGCTACGAGGTGCTGGTCTTCCACGTCAGCGGTACCGGCGGGCGCACCCTGGAGACCCTGGCCGGCCAGGGCGTCTTCGCCGGGGTCCTCGACCTGACCCTCAGCGAGCTCGCCGACGACCTGTGCGGCGGGATCCTCACGGCGGGACCGGACCGGCTGACCGCGGCCGGGCGGGCCGGCGTGCCGCAGGTGGTGAGCCTGGGCGCGCTGGACATGGTGAAGTTCGGCCCGCTGGAGTCCCTGCCCCAGCGGGTCCTGGACCGGGGCGTCCACGTCCACAACCCCTCGATCACGGTGATCCGCACCAGCGAGGCCGAGTGCGCGGAGCTGGGCCGCCGGGTGGCCGCCAAACTGCGTGCGGCCACCGGGCCGGCCGCGGTCTGCGTACCGCTGCGCGGACTGTCCACGCTCGGCGCACCGGGGGGCCCGTACCACGACCCCCGCGCAGACCGGGCGCTGTTCTCGGCGCTGCGGGAGGGCTTGCGGGACAGCGTCGTGCGGCTCCACGACTACGAGACCCACATCAACGACCCGGCCTTCGGGCGTTCGGCGGCGGACCGGCTTCATGCGATGATCTGCGCGCAGCTCGCCGCCGCCTGACACGGCCCGAACGGCCGGGAACCGGCCGTGGCGGAAACCGTGTCCCTGAGGGTGGCCCGCCGACCGGCGGAGCGGGCCGCACAGCCAGGGGCACGGTGACGCCATGGACGGGGGAAGACGATGAAGAACGCGTGGGCGGTGCCCGGCTACGCGCAGGTGCGCGAGCTCGGCTCGGGGGCCAGTGGGCGCGTGGTGCTCGCCGTGCACGAGGCGACGGGCACGGCGGTCGCCGTGAAGTACCTCAGCGACCGGCTGCGCGAGGATCCGGCCTTCATCGGGGAGTTCCGCGCCGAGGCGCGTCTCCTCGGCGGGCTGGAGTCCCCCTATGTGGTGCGGCTCTACGAGTACGTCGAGGCGCCCGGCGGCGCTGCCATCGTCATGGAGCTGGTCGACGGGATCTCGCTGCACGCCCTGCTCAAGGAGGCCGGTCGGACCGACCCCGAGGCCGCGCTCGTGGTGTTGAAGGGCTCGCTGCTGGGTCTCGCCCACGCGCATCGCGCGGGTGTCGTCCACCGCGACTACAAGCCGGCGAACGTGCTGGTGGCGGCGGACGGCTCCTCGCGCCTGGTGGACTTCGGGATCGCCGCCCGCCGCGGCACCACGCCCGGCGTCGCGGGCACCCCGGCCTACATGGCGCCCGAACAGTGGCAGGGCCGGCCCGCGTCGCCCGCTGCCGACGTGTACGCGGCGACGGCGACCTTCTTCGAGTGCCTCACGGGCCGCAAGCCGTACGACGGGGAGAACTTCGCCGAGCTCGCGGTGCAGCACATCGAGGCGCCGGTGCCGGAGACGGAGGCGCCCGAGCCCGTGCGTCCGCTGATCCGGCGGGGCCTCGCCAAGGCGCCGGAGCAGCGGCCGGAGAACGCCGAGGCGTTCGTGGCCGAGCTGGAGGACGTGGCGCTGGCCGCGTACGGGCCGGAGTGGGAGGAGCGCGGGCAGCGCAAGCTGGCGGCGCTGGCCGCGCTGCTGCCGCTGCTGTTCCCCTCGGCGGGTGCGCCGGCGTCCGGGACCACGGCTGTGGCCACGACCATCCTGGCGCCGACGCCTGGCAGTTGGCTGCCCGACCGGCGCGGGGCGGTGGCCGCGGGTGTGGCGCTCGTCCTCGGGGCGATGATCCTTTTCTCGGCGCAGGCGGCGGGTGACCAGCGGGACGGAACATCGGCGCTGAGCGCTTTCGCGACGACCAGCGCGGCGCCGGGCGGCGGCTTCCCCTCTCCGGTGGCCGGCGCGTCGGCCTCACCGTCGGCATCGGCGTCGGCATCTGCGTCCGCCTCGGTGTCCTCGTCGCCGTCCTCGTCGGCGTCGCCGTCCCCGTCGGCCTCGGTGTCGCCGTCCGCGAGCCCGGGAACCTCGGCGACGCCGACCGGGACCGCCACCGCGACGACGGCCGCGCCGACGACCAGCCGGCCGCCTTCCCCGCGACCGACGGTGGCGGTCGGGGCGGTCGGGGTGGATCTCCGGCAGGTCGACTTCACGACGGGTGAGGCCGCCATCTCGATCGACGCGAAGGGCACGGCCCCGGTGAGCGTCACCGTCGAATGGTTCAGCAGCAACCAATCCGGTGTGCTGGGTGCCGCGGACGGCCGGGCGGAGACGCTGACTTACCAGCCGGGCAGCGGTGCGGTCGTCCGACGGCACGCCTTCTCCGGGCAGGGCTGCTACTGGGGCGTGCGGGTCACCACGAGGCCCGCCGCCGGCAACGGTTCCCCGACCGACCAGGTCTGGCTGACGAGGTGCATGATCCGATGAGCGACGAAGAGTACAGCGCGACCGTCCTCGGCAGCCATTGGTTCAGCGGTCCGCAGCCGCAGGAGGCCGTCCCCGACCGCGTCGAGGGGTCGGTCATGCGGTTCGGGCCGGGCGTGACGGCCGCCCTGCCCGCGCCCTTCCCGGTGGTCGTCCCCGTCGTCGCGCCGCCCCGGCGCAAGGGTGCGGGCCTGCGCCGGTACACCCTCGCCGCGGTCGTACTGGCGGCGGTCCTCGCCTACCTGGGGTGGCAGCGGTTCGGGCCGGGGATCGAGGTCCGCGAGGTGGCCGTGACCACCGATCCCGCCGGCCCGGCGTGCGACGCGACGGCCGACGTGGTGGCGGTCGTCGGCACCGACGGGCGGCCGGGGACGCTGACCTACCGGTGGGTGCGCAGCGACGGCACGACGTCCGAGGAGCTGACCGAGCGGGTGCCGCGCGGGCAGCGCGAGGCCCGGCTGCATCTGCTGTGGACCTTCAAGGGCACGGGCAGCTACGCGGCGAAGGCGGAGCTGCAGCTGCTGTCGCCCGTACAGCGCACCGCCGCGACGGAGTTCACGTACCGCTGTACCCCGTAGCGGGCATCCGCCCGGCCACGGAGGGGTCGTGAGGAGGGCGAAGCCCGCGGCACGACCGTAACGGCCCGGCCGTCCGGGGCCGTGCTCGCGGCGGACGGCGCGCAGGCGCGTGGTGCGCGAACCGTGCGCGCGGGCCCGCCGCCGCTGCGGGGAGTGGCTGCGGGCCCGCCGCACCGTCTGCCGTCCCCCGCCGCAACCGGGGGACGGAGTTCAAAACCGCGCGTGCGCGGTGATGTCCGCCTCGAACTCGCCCGTCATCGCGGGCGTCACCGTCGGCCGGCACTGCCGGACGGCCTCCAGGTAGTCCTGCGTGGTCGCGCCGAGCTGCGCCGCCGCGGCGCCGCGTGCGCCCACCGCCTCCAGGTCCCGTTCGAAGGACACCTGCGCCGCTATCCGCGCCGCGTGCTCGATGTCGGCGGGCGTGAACAGTTCGGTCGCCCCGACCAGAGCGCTCACGTCGACGTCCGCGCGCCCCGCTGTGTAGCGGGCCCAGATCGCGGCGCGGGCGCCCGCGTCCGGTGTGCCGATCGGGATGAGGTAGTCGAAGCGCCCGGGACGCAGGAAGGCCGGGTCGAGGGAGCGGATGGAGTTGGTGGCGCAGACGAGCAGCCGTTCGTCGCCCTCCCGGAAGCCCGGTATCAGCTTGAGCAGTTCGTTCGTCACCCCGTGGATGCCGCCGGGCTGGGCGGGCTCGGTGCGCACGGGGGCGATCTCCTCCACCTCGTCGATGAAGACGAGGACCCGCTCCAGTTCCGCGATGCGGGCGAAGGCGTCGCGCAGCGCCGCGGCCAGGTTGCCCTCGTCGGCGAGACGCGAGGGCAGCAGTTCCACGAAGGGCCAGCCCAGCCGGGAGGCGATGGCCCGGGCGAAGGTGGTCTTCCCGGTGCCGGGCGGGCCGAAGAGGGTGATGGCGCGCGGCGGCCGCACTCCGTGCGAGGCGGCGCGTTCGGGTTCGGCGAGCGGCAGGACCACGCGCCGCTCGATGAGGTCCTTCTCCTTCTCCATGCCGGCGACCTTGGACCACAGGTCGTTCGGCAGGAAGCGGCCGCCGAGGTCGTCGAGGAGGCCGGCGGCCGGCCCGTGCAGCGGCTCGGTCTTCTCGAAGTAGGCGACGGCGGGCTGCCTGGTGTAGCCGGCGTTGAGCAGGCCCTCTCCGAGCAGGTCCTCCTCCGGCAGGACGTAGGCGATGCGCCCGACGCGGGCGGCGATGAGCCGTCGCTCCAGCTCGACGAGGAGGGCGCTGGCGAGGCCGCGGCCGCGCCAGCCGGCGGCGATGGCGATGCGCATCACCCAGGCGCGCTCGCCGGTGACGCAGGCGAGGGCCGCGCCGATCGGGACGCCCTGGTGGACGGCGACCACGCAGGGCTGGCGGCCGGTCAGCGCGCTGATGCACTCGGCGAGTGAGAAGACGGACTCCTGGCCCAGCTCGGCCGTGGTGTCGATCAGGTGGACCACCGCTGCGAGATCGCTCTCGCGGTAGTCGTGGATGAGCCAGTTCACCGGGTACCGCCCCTCGTTCGTGCTCCTTGCGGCGAGGCTAGGGGCCGCCGGGCCGGTCGTTCTCGCGCCGCGGTGCACAACAGGCGGTCGGGAAACCCTCCGTGGCGTCCATAGACTGGTAGCTTCCGCCCGAACGCCAGAGCGAGGATCCCAGCACCTTCATGCGTTGCCACATACCGGCGGCCCGGCGCGGGCTCCTCCTCTGCCTCGTCCCCTTCCTCTGGACCCTCGCGCTCGGCTCGTGGGGCCTCTCGCGGCAGGACAGCGTGTGGCGCGACGAGGCGGCGACCTGGCAGGTGGCCTGCCGGCCGGCGGGTGAGATCTGGCGGATGCTCGGGAACGTGGATGCCGTCCACGGCCTCTACTACCTCCTGATGCACGGCCTCTTCGAGGTGTTCGGGGCGAGTACGACGACCCTGCGGCTGCCGTCCGTCCTGGCGGTCGCGTGCGCATCGGTGTGCGTGGCGGTGATCGGGCGGCGGCTGGCCGGCGCCTGGGCAGGGCTCGGGGGCGCCCTGGCGCTCGGACTGCTCCCGGCCGTGCAGTTCTACCTCCAGGAAGGCCGGCCGTACGCGCTGGTCGCGGCCGGGGCCGGGCTGTCGACCCTGCTGCTGGTGTCGCTCCTGGCGGACCGGCCCGGGCGGCGGACGTGGCCGCGCTGGGCGGCGTACGGGGCGGCCGTGCTGGTGTGCGCCCTGCTGAACTGGCTGTCGCTGCTGGTGCTGCCCGCGCACGCGGTGACCCTGGCATGGGTGCGGGCGGGCCGCGGCGTGTGGCTGCGCTGGACGGCGTACGGCGGTGGGGCGGTGGCGGGGGCCCTGCCGTTGATCCTGTTCAGCCGGGGCCAGTCCGACCAGGTGTCGTGGATACCGCCGCTGACCTGGCACATGATGATCGGCCCGGGGATCATGCTGGCGGTGGGCGCGCTGGGGGCGTGGGCGGACCGGCCGGACCGGTCGCGGCTCTCGGCGGCGGCGGTGGGGCTGCCGCTGCTGGCGGTGCCTCAGCTGGGGCTGGTCGGGCTGTCGCTGGTCCAGCCGCTCTTCCTGGACCGGTACGTGCTGTTCAGCATGGTCGGCCTGGCGCTGCTGATCGGGGCGGCGCTGGGGGCCGGCGTACGGGCCTGCGCGCCCCGGTTCCCGAGCCTGTCGGCCCTGCTGGTGCCGGGGGTGGCCACTGTCTCGGTGCTGGCCCTGCTGCCGGTGGAGCTGGGCAAGCGGGCCCCGGCCAGCCGGGTCGACGACGTGCTGGCGGTGGCCGGCGAGGTCGCGCGGCTGAAACGGGACGGGGACGGCGTGCTGTTCGTACCGGCCGCGCGCCGGGACACGGCGCTGGTCTCGCCCGGCGCCTTCTCGGGCCTGACGGACCTGGCGCTGGCCGCCACCCCGGTGGCCTCGGCCACCCTCAAGGGCGAGGAGGTGCCTCCGGTGCTGATCCGGGAGGCACTGCTGGGGCAGCGGCGGGTGCTGCTGGTGACGGACGCGGCGAAGGTGGCGAAGGCCCCGTCGGCGGAGCGGGACAAGGTGAAGACGGCGGTGTTGCGGGAGCGGTTCACGGCGGTGGAGGACCGGCAGCTGCGGGGGCGCCGGGTGACGGTGTACGAGCGCCGCGACTGACCGGTTCCGGAGTACGCCGGCGGGGCCGTCTCGTCCCGGGCTGTGCCGTTCGAAACCATCTCGTCCGGTCATGGCCCGGCCTTCACGCGGCGTTCACGGGATACACAGCGGATTCATACGGAAGACCGCCCTCCGGTCACAGGTTCGGGGGGCAGGGTGGACAGCATGATCCACGCCACGCTCCCCCGAACGGCCCGGCGCTCCCGTGCGCGGCGGGCGTCACGGATCCTGCTCGCGCTCACCGCGATGTCCGCCCTGATCGGCCTCGACCTCCCCGACGCCGCGTCCGGCCCGCCGCTCGGCGTCACGACCTGGGCGCGGCCCGGCGCCGAGGCCGACCGGGTCGGCGCGCTCTTCGCCGGCGGCC
Organism: Streptomyces sp. NRRL F-2664; assembly: GCF_000719345.1. GTDB lineage: Bacteria > Actinomycetota > Actinomycetes > Streptomycetales > Streptomycetaceae > Streptomyces. Next base: position 150,359 of record NZ_JOFX01000001.1, on the reverse strand, counting down.
TGGACGGCGGCCACTTCTGCACCGCCTCGGTGGTCCGCAGCGAGGACCGCGACGTGATCGCCACGGCGGCGCACTGCCTGGAGAACACCGACACCACCGTCTTCGCTCCGGGCTACCGGGACGGCAGGGCTCCGTACGGGCTGTGGAGGCTGACCGGTGTGCATGTGGCGCCGGAGTGGACCGCCGGTCAGGACCCGGACGCCGACATCGCCTTCGCGACGGTGGCCCCGGCGGACGGCGGGCAGGCCCGCGTCGAGGACCTGGTGGGCGGCTTCCCGGTCGCGGCCGCACAGCAGGCCGGGGCCAGGGTGACGGTCATCGGCTACCCGCGCACGATGGACGCCCCGCTGCGCTGCGCCAACGGCACCGACCTGCTCTCGCCGACACAGCGCCGGATCGGGTGCCCGGATCTCAGCGGCGGCACCAGTGGCAGTCCCTGGCTGGTGGACGGGGCGCTGGCCGGGGTGCTGGGCGGCTTCGAGGGCGGCGGCACCGTACCGGAGGTCTCGTACAGCGCCGTGATGGGCGAGCGGGCGGTGGGGCTGTACCGGGAGGCGGCGGACGGCTGAGGGCCGGCGGCCCGCCCGGGCTGCGGGGAGGAGTTCCGGTCCGGCCGGCCGCCGACCCTGATCGACGCGCCGCAGGACGCCCTCTACGGCACGTCCGCGACCGTGGCCGGGACCTCGAACCAGGTGGGTTCGTCCCGCAGGGCCCGGTGGATCCGGTCCAGGGCGAAGGGCTCCAGCGGCGGCAGCGCGTCCACGTCGAACCAGGCCACTTCGAGGGATTCGTGGTCGTTGGCCCGCGCCTCGCCGCCGGTGGCGCGGCAGCGGAAGGTGATGTCCTGGAACTGGCAGACGTCGCCGTTGGGGTAGGTGACCGGTTCGAGCATCTGGACGAGGACGACGCGCTCGGGCACGCAGTGCACGGCCGTCTCCTCGTACACCTCGCGCACGGCGGTCTCGGCGGGCTGCTCGCCCGGCTCGGCGATACCGCCGACCACCGACCACCGCCCGGTGTCGGAGCGCCGCCCGAGCAGCACCCGGCCGCGGTCGTCGAGGACGATGGCCGTGACCCCGGGCAGCAGGAGCAGCTGGTGCCCGGCGGACTCACGGATCCGGCGGATGAAATCAGGTGTGGTCATCCCCCGACCCTACGAGGCGGGGGGCCGGCCCCGGATCAGGCGCCGCGACGGGCGCGGACCCGGCGGACGGCGAGTGCGCCGAGGCCGCCCGCGGCGAGCAGCAGCAGGGCGTACTCGGGGAGCGGCCCGAGGACGGTGGCCGGTGTACGGCCGGACCGCAGCGGGATCTCGGCGACGAGCGCGTCCGCCGTGAACAGCCGCGTCTGCGCGACGATCCGGCCGTCGGGCCGGATGACGGCGCTGACGCCGCTGGTGACGGGGACGAGGACGGTGCGGCTGTGCTCCACGGCGCGGACGCGGTCCATGGCGAGCTGCTGGTAGGTCATCTGGGAGCGGCCGAAGGTCGCGTTGTTGCTCGGTACGGCGATCACCTGGGCGCCGTCCTGGACGGTCGAGCGGACGGCGTCGTCGAACGCGGCCTCGAAGCAGGTCACCATGCCGACACCGGTGCCGGCCATGTCGAAGACGCCGGGGTCCTTGCCGGGGCCGAAGTCGCGGCGGACCCGGTCCACGTCGGAACTGAACAGCCGGACGAAGGAGCGCATCGGGATCCGCTCGCCGAAGGGCTGGATCTTACGCTTGTCATACGTCGTGGTGGGTCCGGCAACCGGATCCCAGAGGATCATCGTGTTGCGCAGGGGACCGGTCTCGGGGGCCACGACCGCGCCGATCGCGACGGGCACGCCGATGGCCCGGACCGCCTCGTCGATGACCGCGCGGGCGTCGGCCTCGGCGTACGGGTCGAGGTCGGAGGAGTTCTCGGGCCAGACGACGAAGTCGGGCTTGGGGGCCCTGCCGGCCTTGACGTCCTCGGCGAGCCGGATGGTGCGTTTGACGTGGTTGTCGAGGACGGCCCGGCGCTGGGAGTTGAAGTCGAGCCCGAGCCGGGGAACGTTGCCCTGGATGACGGCTGCCACGACGGTGCCGTCCTCGGCGGCGTCGGACACCAGCGGGCGGGCGGCGAGGGCGGCGGCGACCGGGGCGGCGACGGTGAGCGCGGTCAGGGCCGCCGTGGTGCGGGAGGGGTGTCGGCGGGCGATGCGGACCGCCTCGTACAGGCCGAATCCGCACAGAGCCACGCCGAAGGACAGCAGCGGGGTCCCCCCGAGGGCGGCGAGCGGGGTGAAGACGCCGTCTGCCTGCCCGAAGGCGAGCTTGCCCCATGGGAAGCCGCCGAACGGCGCCCGGGCGCGCAGGGCCTCGCCCGCGACCCAGACGGCGGCGGCGAACACGGGCCAGGCCGGGAGGCGGCTGACGAGGGCGATGCCGAGGCCGGTGAGGCCGATGAAGAGGGCTTCGAGACAGGCCAGCGCCAGCCACGGCACCGGGCCGACCTCCTCGCCGGTCCACACGAGCAGCGGCAGCAGGTAGCCGAGCCCGGCGAGGGTGGCGAGCCCGAAGCCCGCCCGCGGCCGGCGCCCGTACAGGCAGCCGGCGAGCAGCGCGAGGGAGAAGGGGGCCAGCCACCACAGGGGGCGGGGCGGGAAGCTGAGGTAGAGCAGCACGCCGGAGAGCGCGGCGAGGACGCACCGGACCAGCGGGGCGCCGCGTCGCCGCGGGGGCGCGGCCGCGGTGTCGGGGGGCGTCACGGAGGGTGTCCTGGGCTCGGCCGGCCTGTCGGCGGCCCGCGGAGGCTCGTCGCTCCAGGCGGCCTCGCGCGTCACACTGCTGCTCATCTGGCGGAGTGTACGTCCCCGCCCCCTCGGATCCCGTAAGCGCCTCGGTCCGTGCGGCGCGGGCGGGTCACCGGGCCGGGGCCGGGCGGCGTCACCGGGCCGGGCGCGTGGGGCGCGGGGCGGCCCGGTCCGGCGGGCGTCGCCGGGCGGGGCTCACCGGGCGAGCGTGCGCAGGTGGGTGCGGATGACGCGGACGGCGTTCTCCGCGTCGTCGACGGTCACGGTGAAGAGCGTGCCGTCGCCCAGCCTCAGCTCCAAGCCCTCGCCGCGGCGCACGATCACCGCGGTGCCCTTCTCGGGTCGCCACCGGTAGCCCCAGCCGCCCCAGTGCTGCGGGGTGATCCGGGAGAGGTACTCCACGGAAGCCACGTCGGTGAGTTCGATCCGGCGGCGCGGGAACCCGACGTGACCGCAGCGCACCGAGAGTGCCTCGGTGTCGATGGTGACCGTCACGTGCACGAAGGCGACCGTGCCGTAGAGCACCAGCAGTCCGGCGGCGAGACAGCCGGTCACCGCCATGAGGAGCGGGACGAAACCGGAGGTCCACGCGTTGTCGAGGGCCAGCTCGACACCGAGCGCCACGCAGGCCGCGCCGGCCACCGCGAGCAGCCACTGCAGGGGGTTGGAGGCCCGGCCCGTCCAGAGCGGACCAGGAGGGTGACCCGTCATACCCAGCAGCGTACTCACGTCCGGGAACGGCACCACCGACGCACGGCCGGTCGGCCCAGGCCGCGGCGTGCCCGCCCCGGGCGCGCCTCAGCCGGGGAGCAGCCGCACGAGCGCGTCACGCAGGCCCGGCCATCGGCCGGTCGTGAAACGGTGCAGGTTCCGGGAGGCGAAGGCGACGCGCTGGGCGCTGCGGCGGCGTTCGGCGTCGTAGGCGCGCAGGGCGGCAGGCAGCCGGCCCGGACCCGCCGCGGCCACGGCGCGGGTCAGGGCCTCGGCGTCGAGCAGGGCGGTGCAGGCTCCCTGGCCCAGGTTGGGCGTCATGGCGTGGGCGGCGTCTCCGACGAGGGCGACCCGGCCGTCGGCCACGAAGGTGGGGAGCGCGGGGTGGAGGTGGCGCACCTCGTACCGGATCCAGGTCGCCGGGTCGGTGTCGGCCAGCACGCGCGGGACGGGGTCGTGCCAGTCGGCGAAGGCCTTACGAACGTCCTGTGCGGTGATGGCCGCGGGCACGGCGGCGTACCAGTTCGTCCGGCCGGGCTCGACGGGGGTCATCCCGAAGAAGCGGCCCTCGCCCCAGGTCTCGCCGTACGACCCGGTCTCGAATCCGGAGATCCCGATGAAGGCGACCGTGCCGACCGCGCGGGGGCCGCTGCGGACGCCGAAATGCGCCGCCCGCACGACGCTGTTGATGCCGTCGGCGCCGACGACCAGGTCGGCGCCGAGGGTGCGCGGATCGGCCAGGGGCCGCCCGTAGGCGATCGGCGCGCCGCCGAGGCGGTCGAGCGCGGCCAGCAGTATGTCGATCAGGTGCGGCCGGGCCACGAGCAGCTCGGGCCGGCCTGCCCTGCGTTCGATCCGTTCGAGCGGGAGGGCGGCGAGGGCCGTGCCGTCCGGGCGCCGGATGCGGGCGCTGCGGTACGGCACGGCGCGCGCACGCAGCGCCTCGCCGACGCCGAGGCGGTCGAGAGCGGTCTGGGCACGGGGATGGATGCCGAAGGCGGTGCCGTAGCGGTCGAGGACGGCCCGGCGTTCCATCACGGTCACGGTCCAGCCGGCGCGGAGCAGGCCGACGGCGGTCGCGAGGCCGCCGACGCCTGCGCCGACGACCACGGCCGTACCCGTCGGCCCGAACGTGCTCGTGCCCCGGCCGGACGTGCCGGCCCGGGTCGTGGTGTCGCCGTCCATGGTCCACCTCTCCGTCGCAGGGGGGTGTACGCGTCGCCCGAGCGACCCGACACCACAGCCGTGGTACTACAACTGTGGTACCACAGTTGTGGTTATGCTGTCACGGTGAATCAGGACAGGAAGGACCGGCTGCGGGACGCGGCGGTGGCGGTACTGGCGCAGGCGGGCGGGCGCGGGCTGACCCACCGGGCCGTCGACGCGGCCGCTGCCGTGCCGGAGGGCACGGCCAAGAACTACTTCCCCACCCGGGACGCACTCCTGCGGGCAGCGGCGGAGCGCTGCGTGGAGCAGTACCGGGCGCTGGCCGAGTCCCTGGCGGGTGCCGCGGGGCCGGGGCCGGCCGACGCAGACGGGCTGGCGGCCCTGCTGGCCGGGTTGTTGCGGAACGTGGCCGGGCCCGGGCGCCCCCGCGTCCTGGCCTATCTGGAGCTCCGGACGGAGGCGGCGCGACGGCCGTGGCTGGCCGCGTTGCTGGACTCCGTCGCCGCGGCGGACTTCACTGCGTACGCGCACCTGCTGGGCGCGGCCGGGCTGCCGGCGGGTCCGGAGCAGGCCCGGTCGCTGACTCTCGCCCTGCACGGCGCCATCCCCCACCTGCTGACCGGCGCCCCCGCCACCCTGGCCGCCGCGGGTATGGACGACCTGGACCGGTTCGCCCGCGGTCTGCTGGCCACCGTGTGCGGCGAGGCGGCCCCGTGACCGGGCCCACCCGCCTGGGGCGGGCCGCAGGAACCGTGCTCGGCTCCGCCGCGGGCGACGCGCTGGGCGCCCCGTACGAATTCGGACCTGCGGGACAGCTCAGCGCCCGGGGCGAGGAGATGTGCGGGGGCGGCGGCTGGGATCCGGGCGAGGCGACGGACGACACGCAAATGGCCGTCCTGGTCGCCGAGTCACTGCTGGAGCACGGTGGACTCGCACTCCCGGACCTGTTCGCCCGCTTCCAGCAGTGGGTGGCCGGCGAGCCCAAGGACGTCGGCCTCCAGACCGAGGACGTCCTCACCAGCGGCGCGCCCTGGGACGTCGCGGCGGCCCTGCACTTCCAGGTCAACGCGCGGGCGGCCGGCAACGGTTCCCTGATGCGGGCCGCCGGCTCGGCCGTGTACTTCGCCGCCGCCGGACGGGACGCCACCATGGACGCGGCGCGGCGGATCGCTGCACTGACGCACGGCGACCGGGCCGCCTGGGAGGGGACCGCGCTCCTGCACGAGCTCGTCCGCGTCGCCCTGGACGGCTCGGATCCGCTCGCGGCCCTCCCCGCCGCCCTCGACGCGGTGCACCCGGACCACCGCGAACGGTACGGGCGGGTGCTCGCCCCCGACTGGCACCCGGGCCTGGCCACCGAGTTCAACGGAGCGGTGTGGCCCTGCCTCGGCTCGGCGGTGTGGGCGCTACGGACCACCACGGGGTTCGCGCAGGCCGTCCGGGCCGCCGTGGACCTGGGCGGCGACACGGACACGGTGGCCGCGGTGACGGGTGCACTGGCCGGCGCCCGCTACGGGCAGGACGCGATACCGGGGCACTGGACGGCGCGGCTGCACGTGCCGCTGCCCGGCTCCGGCGGGCGGGTGCTGTATGCGGACGATCTGCGCGCACTGGCTCACCGGCTCGCGGCGGCCGGCTCCCGCTGAAGTTCCAGGCGGCGGCCGTGGAATCCGGCGCGCAGCCTGCGGTCGTGCGTGACGACGACGAGGGTTGCGCCGAAGTGGGCCAGGGCCGCCTCCAGTTCCTCGACCACGTCCGGCGCCAGGTGGTTCGTCGGCTCGTCCAGCAGGAGCAGGTCCAGGGGGCGCGCCACCAGCCGCGACAGCTCCAGCTTCCGGCGCTGCCCGGCCGAGAGGGTGCGCACCGGCCGGGTCAGGTCGGCGGGGGCCAGCAGGCCGAGTCCGGCGATGTACCGGTCTGCGTGCTCCCGGCCGAACAGCTCGACGGCGCTACGGGGTTCGGCCGCCCACGGGTCGTCCTGCCGCAGCAGCCCCACCCGCTCGGGAGTACGCACGAGGCCCCGTGCGGGCTCCAGTTCGCCGGCGAGGAGCTGCAACAGGGTCGACTTGCCTGCCCCGTTCGGGCCGGTGACCAGGAGCCGCTCCCCCGGCGCCAGTTCCAGCGAAACCGGGTCGAGCCGTCCCGGCAGCGCCGCACCCGCCAGGAACACGGCACCGGCGGCGCCCGCGGTGAACCGGCCGGTGAAGGCGAGCGGACGCGGGGGCGGGGGGACCGGGTTCCCGGTCAGCCGGTGCAGGCGTTCCCGGGCGGCATGGATCCGGCCGGCGGCGCCGTGGCTGCGCGACCTGGCGCGGAAGGCACCGGCCCCGCTGAAGCCGCGGGGCAGCTTGCGCGGGATCGCCGCGATCCGCCCGACGTTGGTCTCGGCGAGCCGCTCGGCCTGCCGCACCTCCTCGCGCCACTCCTCGTACTCCCTTTCCCGGCGGGCCCGTTCGGCGGCCCGCCCGGTGAGGAAGCCGGCGTAGCCGTTGCCGAAGCGGCGTACCGTGCGGCGGTCGGCGTCGACCTCCAGGACGGCGGTCGTGACCCGGTCGAGGAAGAGCCGGTCGTGGGTGACGGCCACGAGGGTGCCTCGGTGGGCGAGGAGGTGCTCCTCCAGCCAGGCGACGGCCTCGTCGTCGAGGTCGTTGGTCGGCTCGTCGAGCAGCAGCAGCTCCGGCTCGGCGGCCAGGGCGGCCGCGAGGGCGAGCCGGGAGCGCTGTCCGCCGGAGAGGGTGCCGAGCCGGCGGTCGGGGTCGAGGCGGGCGCGTTCGCCGAGGCGGCGCAGGGTGGTGGCGACCCGGCGCCGGGCGTCGCGGCCGCCGCGCGCCTCGTAGGCGGCGAGGAGTTCCGCGTAGGCGGTGAGTTCGTCCGGTCCGGCACGGTGCAGGAGGGATTCGGCGGAGCGGATGCGGCGTTCGAGGGCGCACAGGTCCGCGAGGGCGAGGTCGACGGCGTCGCCGACGCGGGCGTCCGGGGGGAGGTCCAGGGTCTGGGCGAGGTGCCCGGTGCCGCCGGGAGCGGCGACGGTGACCTCGCCGTGGTCGGGGAGTTCCCGTCCGGCGAGGAGCCGGAGCAGGGTGGACTTGCCGGATCCGTTGTCGCCGACGACGCCGACCCGCTCGCCGGGCCGGACCGTGCAGCTGACCCGGTCCAGGACGACGCGGGTGTCGTAGCTCTTGGTGACCTCGGACAGGACGATGCGGGTGGAGGCGAGTGGAGCGCGCAAGAGCGGTGCCTTTCGTTCGGGAACGGAGAAGCGAACCAAGCAAGACGGACCGTTCCGTCTCGCTTCGCTCGCGACAGTAGACCAAGGTCCGACCGTTGCGCAAGACGGTTCGTCTCGCTTGGGGCAGGCGGCTTGGTGACCGGTGGGTGGCGGCGTGTCAGCCGACGGGCGCGCCCTGGCCCGCGAGCAGCCGGCCTTCGGCGTACGCGCAGGCGGCGGCGGGCAGCGCCGCCTCGCGGCCGCTGTGCAGGACGGCCAGGCCGCCCGTGCGGGGCAGCGTGGGCTCGGCAGCAACACCGAGGCGGCGCAGTGCCTGGACGGCGACGGGTTCGGCCGAGCCGTGGTAGACCAGCCGCGCTCCGCCCGTGCGTGCGGCGAGGGCCGCCCGGATGGGAGCCTCGGTCAGCTCGTAGTGGGTGCATCCCAGCACCACGTCGGTGACGTCCGCCGGGGTCAGCGCAGCGGCGGCGGCGACGGCCGCGGTCACGGCGGCGTCGTCGGCCGCCTCCACGGCGTCGGCCAGGCCGGGGCAGGGCACTTCGGTGACGCGGACGCCCGCGGCGAAGTCGCGGATCAGTCCGCGCTGGTAGGGGCTGCCGGTGGTGGCAGGGGTGGCCCAGATGGCGACGCGGCCGCCGGCCGCGGCGGCCGGCTTGATCGCGGGTACGGTTCCGATGACCGGGATGTCCGGCTCCAGTTCCGCCCGTACGGCGGCCAAGGCGTGCACGCTGGCGGTGTTGCAGGCCACGATCAGCGCGTCGGGGCGGTGCGCAGCGGCCGCCCGGGCCACGGCGAGGGCCCGCCCGGTGAGGTCCTCGGGCGTCCGCGGTCCCCAGGGCATCCCGTCGGGGTCGGAGGACAGGACGATGTCCGCGTCCGGCCGCAGCCGCCGCACCGCCGCGGCCGCCGCGAGGAGGCCGATTCCGGAGTCCATGAGCGCGATCTTCACCCGGCCACTTTAGTCGACCCCGCCTCCGACCCACCCCCGCACCGACCGTATCCGGCCCCGCGCACCACCCGCCCCGCCCGCTCACCGGCTCCCCCGCACCGCCACGCCCCACCCCCGCGCCCCAGCCGCTGCGCACGGGCCGACCCCCGCGCAGCCGGGGGCCTCCCCGCACACCGTCAGGTGCCGCACCGGCCCACCCCGACGCCCGCGCCGGTACTGCGCCCTGGCGGGCAGCAGCCGGCGCGGAGGCGCAGCCCGACTCCCCGCAGGCGAGCACCGCACCCAGCGCGGGGCCGCAACCGGGCCGTTCCGGGCTCGGCCCGGCGCCGCAGCACTCCTGCGCCGCTGCGGCCGGCTGCGCCGGAGGGGCGCCGCACCGGAGCGGGAGGATGCGCGACAGGCCCGCGGCGGCCCGGCACACTGCCGCCATGGGACTCCTCACCGCCGCGTCCTACGCCTCCCTCGCCGCATGGGTCTGGCTCACCTTCGCCCAGGGCATGTTCTGGCGCACCGACGTCCGGCTCCCGCCGCGCACCGCCCCCGCCCACTGGCCGTCCGTCGCGATCGTCGTGCCCGCCCGGGACGAGGCCGCGGTGCTGCCGCTCAGCCTGCCCTCCCTCATCGCCCAGGACTATCCCGGAGAGGCCGAGGTCGTCCTCGTCGACGACGGCAGCACCGACGGCACGGGCGCTCTGGCACTGCGCCTGGCCGCCCAACAGCCGGGGCTCCCCGTCACCGTCGTCTCCCCCGGCGAGCCGGCGCCCGGCTGGACGGGCAAACTGTGGGCGCTGCGCCACGGCATCTCGCTCGCCCGCACCGCGCACGCCACCGAGCCCGACTACCTCCTCCTCACCGACGCCGACATCGCCCACGAACCGGACAGTCTGCGCGAACTGGTCTGCGCCGCGACCTCCGCCGACCTCGACCTCGTCTCGCAGATGGCCCGTCTGCGTGTCGACGGCTTCTGGGAACGCCTCGTCGTACCGGCCTTCGTCTACTTCTTCGCGCAGCTCTACCCCTTCCGCAGAGTCAACCGGCCCGGCGCCCGCACCGCCGCGGCCGCCGGCGGCTGCGTCCTGCTGCGCACCGCGGCCGCGGTGCGGGCGGGCGTACCCGACCGGATCCGCCAGGCCGTCATCGACGACGTCTCCCTCGCCCGGGCGGTGCAGCGTTCGGGCGGCCGGATCTGGCTGGGACTCGCGGAGCGGGTGGACAGCGTGCGCCCCTACCCGGCGCTCGCCGACCTGTGGCGGATGGTCTCGCGCAGCGCCTACGCGCAACTGCGCCACCGGCCCCTGCTGCTGGCGGGGACGGTCGCCGGGCTGACGCTGGTCTACCTGGTGCCGCCGGCCGCCCTGCTGACGGGTCTCGCGGCCGGACGGCCCCACGCCGTATGGGCCGGCGGCCTCGCCTGGCTCCTGATGGCAGCCACCTACCTGCCGATGCTGCGCCACTACCGCCGGTCCGCGGCGCTGGCGCCCCTGCTTCCGCTCACGGCACTCCTGTACCTCCTGATGACCGTCGACTCAGCCGTCCAGCACTACCGGGGACGCGGGGCGGCATGGAAGGGCCGCACCTATGCCCGGCCGAGCGACGCCCGCCACGGCGAACTGCTGCCGTAGACAGCGTCACCCGAGGTCACCGGCTTGTGACACTGCGTCAACACGAAGTCGGTGCAACGCGCAACCGGTGGGTACGAGTAGCAACAAGATGGGGCGGAAGTGGCGAATCGTGCAGGTGGACGTCAAGTGAAACCTGAGGCCCTGACCTGCGAATATGCAGGTCAGGGCGGTGTTGACGACACCTCGCTATGGACCCGGTGAAGTCGTGGGCTTAACTTATGTCTCATGACCTCCCCCCGCTCCACTTATGGCGGCGGTTACTACTCCGCGCCCTCCTTCCCGGACACCCCCATCTACGACTCCCTCGTCGCCGAACGGGGTACTCCGCAGATCGCCCCGATCCGCGTCCCGGCCGCCTACGAGTCCCCGAGCGCGGGTTATTCGAGCGGCGGCTACCTGCCGGCTCTCCCGTCGGCACTGCCCGCACTGCCGCCTGCCGCCCCTCAGCAGCAGGCCCCGGGGTACGGGTACCCGTACCAGCAGCAGGCCGTTCCGCAGCCGATGCCGCTGCAGAACGCGCCCGCCCCCTACATCCCGCAGCAGCAGCCGGTGGCCGCCCGCGCCGGGTACGCGCCGCAGCCCCAGCCGCAGCAGCCCCGCCCGGCGGCCATGGCCACCGGCTACGAGGCGATGCGCCCGGCCGCGCCGCGTCCCATGCAGGTGCCGGCTCCGGTGGCGGGCGCCTCGTACGAGGACCCCTACGGCCGCTCCTACCAGGGCCGGGGCTACTGACCGGGCCCCCTCACGGGCGCCGGGACGGCGGAGCGGGCGGGCAGGATGCCCCCATGTCGAAATTGCACGTTGAAGCGCTCCACGTCCACCCCGTCAAGTCGGTGGCGGGGAGCGCTCCCGACGAGGTGGCCGTGGAGCCGTGGGGACTGGCCGGGGACCGGCGGTGGGCCCTGATCGACCCCGGGGGCACGGTGCTCACCCAACGCCGCCATGCCCGACTGGCCCTGGCGGCCGCACGCCCGGCGGGCGGCGGACGGATCGCGGTGACCGCTCCGGACATGACGGAGCTGGTCGTGGAGGTGCCCGAGTCCGGTCCGCTGGAGCCCGTGTCGCTGTTCGGGAAGAAGGTCGACACCGTGGTCGCGGCGGGGGCCGCGGCCGACTGGTTCAGCGCGTTCCTCGGGGTTCCGGTTCGCCTGGTCCACATGGACGACCCCGCCGTACGTCGTCCCGTGGACCCGGACTACGCACTGCCGGGCGAGACGGTGAGCCTGGCCGACGGCTATCCGGTGCTGCTCACCACGGCCGCCTCGCTGGACGCCCTCAACTCGCTCATCGCGCAGGGGGACCATCCCGAGGAGGGCCCGCTGCCCATGGACCGTTTCCGGCCCAACATCGTCGTCGCCGGCGCCGAGGCCTGGGCGGAAGACGACTGGCGGCGCGTCGCGATCGGTGACGCCCTCTTCCGCGGCGCGCGCGAATGCGGCCGGTGCACCGTGACCACCACCGACCAGCGGACCGGGGAGCGTGGCAGGGAACCGCTGAAGACCCTGGCCCGGCACCGCCGGATCGGCAGGTCGCTGGCCTTCGGTCGGCTGCTGGTGCCGCTGCGGACCGGCACCGTGCGCGTCGGCGACGAAGTCCGCGTCCTCGACTGACGGGTCGCGTCCGGGTGGCGGCCGGCCGACAGGAATGACACCTTCGGGGGGCTCCGCCCCCGAGCTGGAACCAACCGGCGTGACCAGGCCGTTGGAGCAGTCGGAACAGGAGACGGAACACTGGCGCCAGGGGGACCGGACCGTGCGGACAGCCATGGGTGTGTGGCGTTGGCGGCGCAATCCGCTGCGCCGGCCGACCGATCTCTTCGAGGCGTGGGTGGCCTTCGCCGCGCTGGTGTGCGTCGTGCTGGTGGCCCCGGCCGTCGGGTGGATCGCCGGCCAGCGCGTGGACGGCACGCTCCAGCAGGCCGCCTACGAGCAGCGGCAGGAGCGCCATCTGGTCCCCGCCGTGGTCATCCGGCCCGCCGGGGCCGAGGCCGAGGAGGGGGCGGCCGACCCTTCGGCGCAGCCGACGGCCCCGCGGCGCACCGAGATCGTGGCCTCGTGGACGGCGCCCGACGGCACCAGCCACGAGGGCACGGTGCCGGCCGCGGAGGAACCACCGCTCCCCGGCGACCGGTTCCGCATATGGACCGACGCCCGGGGCCGGCTGGTGGGGCAGCCGCTGGACCCGGCCGCCGCCTCCTTCCACGCGGGGACGGCGGGCCTGGCCGCCGCAGCCGGGGTGGCCGTCCTGGCCGTCACCGTCCGCCGCCTGGTCGTACGCCGGCTCATGCATCGTCGGTACATATGCCTGGACCGGGCGTGGGCGGCCGCCGGACCGGACTGGGGCCGGGCGGACGCCGGTGGCTGACCTGGCGGCCCGTCGGCTCCGCGCGCGCTACGGTGGAGCGGCCGAACCGGTCGCTCCCGTGGCAGCAGTCACCCGAGTGGCCTCGGACATCAGTGGCTGCGGCCGCATCGGCAGCGCGAGCACGAGGGTGGGGGCACGACAGCACCATGGTTCAGGGCACGGTCCAGGTGACGCACGGCGGCTCTTCGCGGTGGCGGCGCCGCTCCGGTGAATATCCCACGCTGTCCGCCGCACTCGCCGTCGCGGGCGACGGGGACGTGCTGTCCATCGCGCCCGGCACCTACCGGGAGAACCTGGTCCTGCACCATGCCGTCACCCTGCGCGGCCCCGAGGACGGGTCCGGCTCGGTGCGGATCGCGCCCCTCGACGGCGTCGCGCTGACCCTGCGCGCCTCGGCGGTGGTGCAGGACCTGCACCTGGAGGGCCAGGACCGGGCCGCCCCGGCGCTGCTGGTGGAGGACGGCTCCCCCGAGCTCACCGACCTGCGCGTGAGCACCCAGTCGGCGGCAGGCATCGAGGTGCGCGGCCCCGGAGCCCGGCCGCTGGTGCGCCGCTGCACCGTGGAGAACCCGGCCGGTGTCGGCATCGCCGTACTGGACGGCGGCGGCGGGGTGTTCGAGGAGTGCGAGGTGGTGGCCTCGGGGCAGACCGGTTTCTCGGTCCGCGGCGGCGGCCGGCCCCGGCTGGAGCGCTGCCGCGTCCACCACTCCACCGGCGCGGGCATCGCGGTCACCGGCGAGGGGTCGGGCCTGGAGGCCCTGGGCTGCGAGGTGTACGAGGTCCGGGGCGCCGGCGTGCAGATCGCCGCGCGTGCCGCCGCCCGCCTCACCGACTGCGCGGTGCACCGCACCTCGGCCGACGGGGTCACGCTCGACACCGACGCCGTGCTCACCCTCGCCGGGTGCGACATCCACGACATCCCGGAGAACGCGGTCGACCTCCGATCGCGTTCGGTACTCACCCTCAGCCGCACCTCGGTGCGCCGGTTCGGGCGCAACGGCCTGTCCGTGTGGGATCCGGGCACCCGGGTGGACGCCGAGTCCTGCGAGATCCACGACAGCACGGGCGACTATCCGGCGGTGTGGGTCAGCGACGGAGCCACCGCCTCCCTGGACGCGTGCCGGGTGCATGACGTGCCGGACGCGGTCTTCGTCCTCGACCGCGGGTCGAGCGTCGAGGTCAAGGACAGCGATCTGTCCCAGGTCCGCAACACCGCGGTCTCGGTGAGCGACGGGGCCACGGCGCAGCTCGACGACTGCCGCATTCGCGAGGCCGGCACCGGAGCCTGGTTCCGCGACCACGGCAGCGGCGGCGCCCTCGCCGACTGCACCATCGACGCCGTGCAGACCGGTGTGATCGTCACCAAAGGCGCCGACCCGGCCCTGGAGCGCTGCACGGTCACCTCCCCCGCCGAGGCCGGCTTCTACGTGTCGGCGGGCGGCCGCGGCACCTTCACGGCCTGCCGGGTGACGGACAGTTCCGGTTTCGGCTTCCACGTCCTCGACGGCTGCCGCACCACACTGACGCGCTGCCACACCGAGCGCTGCACCCGCGGCGGCTACGAGTTCGCCGAGGACGGACCGGTGGCGGAGGCGTGCACCGGCGACGGGTCGGGCCCGCGGCCGGCATCGGCCCAGGCGCCCTCGGGCAGCGGCTTCACGGGGGCCGGGACGGGCGTGCGTACGGTGAGCGCGTCGCGGAGCCCCGCCGCGCAGCCCGAGCCGCCCGCCCCTTCGGCGCCGGCCGGCGTCGTACCGCGGCCCGCGGATCCGGAGCGGGCCGGGACTAGGGCGGCGCCCGCGCGGGAGTCCGGCGCAGTGCTCGGGCAGCTCGACGCACTGGTGGGCCTGGACAGCGTCAAGCGCGAGGTACGCGCCCTCACCGACATGATCGAGGTGGGCCGCCGGCGGCAGCAGGCGGGCCTCAAGGCCGCCTCGGTACGCCGTCACCTCGTCTTCACCGGCTCCCCCGGCACAGGGAAGACCACGGTCGCCCGGCTGTACGGCGAGATCCTCGCCTCCCTCGGCGTGCTGGAGCGCGGGCACCTGGTGGAGGTGTCGCGGGTTGACCTGGTGGGCGAGCACATCGGTTCCACGGCGATCCGGACGCAGGAGGCCTTCGAACGGGCGCGCGGCGGGGTGCTGTTCATCGACGAGGCGTACGCGCTGGCCCCGGAGGACTCGGGGCGGGACTTCGGGCGCGAGGCGATCGACACGCTGGTGAAGCTGATGGAGGACCACCGGGACGCGGTGGTGGTGATCGTCGCCGGGTACACGGCGGAGATGGACCGCTTCCTGACCGTCAACCCGGGTGTGGCCTCGCGCTTCTCCCGGACCATCGCCTTCGGCGACTACGGGCCCGGGGAACTGCTGCGGATCGTGGAGCAGCAGGCGGAGGAGCACGAGTACCGCCTCGGGGAGGGCACCGCCGAAGCCCTGCTGACGTACTTCACGGAGCTGCCCAAGGGGCCGGCCTTCGGCAACGGCCGCACCGCGCGCCAGACCTTCGAGTCGATGGTGGAGCGGCACGCGGGGCGGGTGGCGCAGCTGTCGGAGCCGAGCACGGACGAACTCACCCTGCTGTTCCCGGCGGATCTGCCGACCTTGTCAGCCCCTTGCTGATGCCGGGGTGCTGCGCGGGCACTGCCGCGGACGCCGCCGGGCAGGGCTCCGCGGTGTTCGCGACCTGGTCCAGCCGGGCGAGCAGGGCGGCGCGTTCGGCGGCGAAGACGGGGTCGGCCTGGTAGTCGGCGTGGCCGAGGATCGGCGCGGGGAGCGGGTACCGGTCGGTGCGCCCGTAGGCGAGCGGGTCGGCGAGCGGCCCGCGGTCCACTTCCGGTGAGTGGGGGCCGGGGAGCGCGGGGCCGCCGATCGGGTCGGTGGCCCGCCAGAGGTTGCGCCAGCAGTCGACGTCGCGGTGCAGGGCGGCGAGCTGTCCGGGCCCGAAGTAGGCGGGGAACCAGCGGCCGTACAGGCGGGCGAGCGGGGAGCCGTACGTGAGCAGCGCGACGCGGCGGCGGACCGGCGGCGGGAGCTGCCAGACGGCCGCGGCGGCCAGCACGCTGCCCTGCGAATGGCCGGAGATGACCAGCCGGCCACCGGTGCGGCCGGTCCAGCCGGCCATCCGCCAGGTCAGGTCGGGCACGGCGCGCTCGGCGTAGCAGGGCGGCGCGAAGGGATGGGCGGCGCGCGGCCAGAAAGTGCCGACGTCCCACAGGATCCCTATGGTCCGCCGGGCCGCGGGGTCCCGGTAGGCGCGGCGGCCCCAGGCGGCGAAGAGGGCGATGCCGAGCCCGATCAGCCAGGACCCGGCGTCCTGGGCGGTGCGGGCGGCGGTCTCCAACAGCGGCGGGCCCCCGCGGGCGGCCTCGCCCGGGACCCGGCCGCTGATCCAGGCTCCGGCCAGGGCGCCGGCCCCGAGCACCAGCGTGATCCCGGAGACGGCGGCGACGAACCAGGGCGCGGAGTCGGTGAGCGCGGCGGCCGTCCGGGCCCCGGCGATGCGGCGGCTGCGCGCCAGGTCGGGGCTCGCGCCCGGGTACTCGGCCGCGACGGCCACGGCGAGGCGGCGCCTGCTCCGGGCCGCGCACGCCGCGAACCAGGCGGCAAGGAGCGCCAGGACGAGGAGCAGCGGGGGCAGGACGGCGGCCTGCCAGGACAGCAGGACGGGCGGGCCGGGCAGCGGTGCGCCCGCCATCCCGGGAGTGGCTCCCCCGTCCAGCCAGTCCCCGACCCGCTGGGCGACGCCGCCGGACAGCACCCCGCCGAGGGCGCAGCCGAGCATGGCGACGGCGGGCCCGCCGAGGCCGCGCAGGGCGGCCGCCGGATCGGGGGCCCTGCGGTACAGGTACCGGGCCACGACGGCCAGCGCGAGGACGCACAGGCCCTGGCCGAGCATGAGCAGCCCGAAGGCGAAGTCCCCGGGGAGGCGTCCGGCGGAGGTCCAGCCCGGCCGTGACCAGCAGGCGTGCAGCAGCACGGCGGCGAGGAGGGCGAGGGCGGCTCCGGGCAGCAGGCTGACCGCGGCCCGGTCGAGGCGGTGGTCGGGGCGGTCCTCGCTGCGGCCGCGCCGGCAGACGACCCAGGCGACGGTGACGCCGCCGACGACGAGGAGGGCCTGGGTGATCCAGCCGGCGGCTTCCAGGGCGGGGGCGTCCGCCGCGGCACGGCGGTCGTGGGCGGCGGTGGGCGCGGAGACGGCCACGGCGACGGTGAGCAGCCCGGCCGCGGTGTGCGCGGCCCGCAGCCGGGCCACGATGCGGCGCCCGTACCAGAATCCGGGGCGGCCGAGCGCGGGCGCGGTGTCGGAGGCGGTGTCCGGGTCGGCGGCGCCGGCGGGCGGCGGCTGGGACTCGTAGGCGCTCCATGTGCGGTTCGACAGGAACCAGAGCAGCCCGGTCAGTGCGGCGGGGACCAGAGCACCGAGGGCGAGCCGGCGGCCGGGCTGGGACCACCAGCCGCCGCCGGTCGGCGTGAGGAAGCCGAGCGGGGAGCCGGGGCGGGCGCAGGTGGCGGAGCCCGCGCACTGCCAGGCGACGAGGTCGAGCGCCACCTCGCAGGCGGCCGCGATCAGCAGGACGGTCAGGCTGAGCGCGAGGACCCTGACGAGGACCCCGTACGTGCGCACCGCGCGCGGTGCGGGATCGGCGTCGGGCCCCGTGGGGGCGGCGGGCCGGGCCCAGTGGGCGAGGTTGGCCACCATGAAGGGCAGGAGCAGCAGCCACAGGGCGCGGGCACCGTTGCCGGAGGTGAGCCGGGACCAGCAGTAGGCCTCCGGGACGGGCAGCCCGGCGTACCGCTCGGGGTGGGCTTCGGCATCGGCGTCGTCGGTGCGGCGGAACACGGCCGCGGTGGAGTCGCCGGTGATGCGCACGGTGCGCGGGTCGCCGAGCAGGTCGGCGGGGGAGGATCCGGCGACGCCGTGGACGAGGAGTTCGAGGGCGAGGGGCGGGTCGGTGTGGGGGCGGTCTGGCACGCAGGCCTCCGCTCGCGGGGGGATCGGCGCTGCTCCAGCATCCCGCGCGACCGGGGCGCTGCCCAGGCCCCGTCCGGGGGAATCCGCGGGGCGGATCCGGTGTGCGGAGAAGGAGGTCACCGATGGTTGGCAGCGGACATCTCGACGGCGCACGGCTAGGGTGGCGCCCGCACGTGCGTCCGGACCGTCACCCAGGAGGTACCGCCATGGCTCGCCGACTCCGCCCGGTGGGGCTGGACTTCATCGATGTCGCGCCCGTCCGGCTCGTGTTCGGCGCGCAGGTGTCGGCGCCTGCGGAAGCCGTCTACCAGGCGCTCGCCGACGAAGTGGAGGGCTGGCCGCGCTGGTTCAGGGCGGTGACGCTGGCCCGCCCCACGTACGGCGGGGCGGGCCGCGAGATCGGGCTGATGGGCGGGGTCCGCATGCAGGAGACGATCATGGCCGCGGATCCCGAACGGCGCTACGCGTACCGGGTCGACACGACCAACGCCCCCGGCGTTCACGCCCTGTTGGAGGAGTGGCGGCTGACCCCGGCCGGCACGGGTACGCATGTGCGCTGGACCTTCGCGGCGGACGGTCCGGCGGTGTTCCGCCTGGCCCTGACCGCCGCCCGCCCGGCCCTGGGGCACTCCTTCCGCACGGCCGTCCGCACCCTGGACGGCCGCCTCAGCGTCCGCCGCGCGCAGGGGCGGTGACCGCGAGGCGGGTGTACTCCCACGGGTCGTGCGCGCTGAAGACGACGACCTCGTCGGCGTGGTCGCGCAGGAGTTCACGCAGGCGGTCGCGGGTCGCCGCGCGGGCGGCGGCGTCGGTCTGCGCTCCCCGCTGGACGGGATCGAGGACCGGGTGGTCCAGGGGCGGGGTGTTCTCCAGCTCACCGTGGTACATGTACGCGTCGCCCGCGTGCAGCAGCCACCGGCCGTCGTCACGGCGCACCGCGACACCGGCGTGGCCGGCCGAGTGGCCGGGCAGCGGTACCAACAGCACGTCGCAGTGCAGCCCTTGCGGTCGGGCCACGCCGGGGAAGCCGAACCACTCCGGCCGGCCGGCGGTGCTCGCCGGTGACAGCGCGGGCCGTGGGCCCGGTGGGCCGGCATGAAGGCGTCGCGGCTGTGCCGGTGGTGAGGGGCGGACGGGTCGGTGACGGCCCGGTGTTCGGCGGGGTGCAGGTGGATCCGTGCGTGGGGGAAGTCCGCCAGGCCTCCGGTGTGGTCCCGGTGCAGGTGGGTGAGGACGCCGGGTGCAGCGGCGGGCGGTCCGATCGTCCGGAGCGAACCGCAGTTGAGATGATGGATGCGCACAAGGACCCCCTGGAGGAAGACGGGCGGGCTGTTCGCAACGGACGTCAGGACGGGCTTTCGTGACTCACCAAGCGGTTGGACACGCGGGGGCGGAGGTCCGGGAGGGCCCGCTGGCGGACTGTCCGGACGGCGCCCTCGTCCCGCCCGGCCGTGAAACGCACGAACCGCGTGCACCGCATGGACCGCGCGGTCCGCACTGTCCGGTCGACATCACCCTCGGAGTGCTGGGCGGCCGGTGGACGCCGCTGGTCCTGCGGGAGTTCCTCCGCCGCGGCCGGGCCGGGTACTCCGAGCTGTCCGAAGCCCTGCCCGCGCTCTCCGACAAGATCCTCTCCGACCGGCTGGCCCAGCTGACCCGGGCGGGCGCCGTCGAGCGCCACCGCACTCCCGGCTGGCCGCCCCGGGTCGTCTACGTGCTGACCGCCCGGGGGCGCGCGCTGGAACCGGTGGTGCGCAGCATGTGGGAGTGGGGCAGCGCCTGAAGCGCTCGACGGATGCCCGGCCGGCGCCCCCCGGCCGCGGGGGGGCGCTCAGGCGGTCGGTTCGCGCCAGACGCCGGTCGTCAGCAGGGTGTCGAGGGTCTTGGCGTACGGGGCGATGTCGAGGCCCTGCGCCGCGAGCCAGGCGTCGGAGTAGTACTTGTCCAGGTACCGGTCGCCCGGGTCGCACAGCAGGGTGACGACGCTGCCCGTGCGGCCCTCCGCCACCATCTCCGAGACGATCTTCAGTGCGCTCCACAGGCCGGTGCCGGTCGAGCCGCCCGCCTTGCGCCCTATGGCCGTCTCCAGGGCACGGCAGGCGGCGACGCTCGCCGCGTCCGGGACCTTCATCATCCGGTCGATGGCGCCGGGTACGAAGCTCGGCTCCATGCGGGGACGGCCGATGCCCTCGATGCGCGAGCCGCAATCGCTGCTCGCGCCAGGGTCGTTGCGGGTCCAGCCCTCGAAGAAGCAGGAGTTCTCCGGGTCCGGGACGCAGACGCGCGTGTCGTGCTGCATGTAGTGCACGTAGCGGGCGATGGTCGCCGACGTGCCGCCGGTCCCGGCGGTCGCCACGATCCAGGCGGGCTCGGGGAACCGCTCCAGGCGGAGCTGCTGGTAGATGGACTCGGCGATGTTGTTGTTGCCGCGCCAGTCCGTGGCCCGCTCCGCGTACGTGAACTGGTCCATGTAGTGTCCGCCGGTGCGGGCGGCGAGCTCCGCCGACTCCTCGTACATCTTCATCGGGTCGTCGACGAAGTGGCACTCGCCGCCGTGGAATTCGATGAGTCGGCACTTCTCGGGGCTGGTCGTGCGCGGCATGACGGCGATGAAGGGGACGCCGATCAGCTTGGCGAAGTACGCCTCGGAGACGGCCGTCGAGCCGGACGAGGCCTCGATGACGGGGCGGCCCGGACGGACCCAGCCGTTGCAGAGGGCGTAGAGGAACAGCGAGCGCGCGAGGCGGTGCTTCAGGGAGCCCGTCGGGTGCGTGGACTCGTCCTTGAGGTAGAGGTCGATGCCCCACGCCTCGGGCAGCGGGAACTTCAGCAGGTGGGTGTCCGCGGAGCGGTTGGCGTCGGCCTGGACCTTGCGCACGGCCTCCTTGAGCCAGGCCCGGTAGTCGGCGTCGCTGCGGTCCACGTCGACGGTCGTCGCGGTCGGCGTGGCGGTCGTGCCGGTCGACGCGGTCGGACCGGTGGTGGTTCCGGTGCCGGTGCCGGTGCCGGTGGGGCCCGTGGTACCGGTGGTGCCCGTGGTGCTCATGCGCCGCGCTCCTTCGTGGGTCTGCTTGGTCGCCTCCTTTCGCAATGTACCTCCCCCACCTGCACAAACAGTCACTTTGGGTATCCATGCGGATCGCTTTCGATCGCGTTCGGTTGCACGGCGCGGCACCGTGGGTGACCCTGGTGGAGCATTACCGAGGGTGCAGCACCCGTAACACTCATGTCGGGGAGTCGCAGCCGTGATCAGTCATTCCCGCAGGCACTGCGTCGTCGAACTGCAGGCCTTGCCGTCGCGGATCGGCCAAATCCGCAGAATCCTCTCGGCCCAACTGCGCCACTGGCAGCTCGATCCGCTCATAGACCGGGCTGCGCTCGGGGTGACGGAGCTGCTGAGCAATGTCCACCGCCACGCACAGCCGGACAAGACCTGTGTCGTCGAGATCGAGCTCCGGCTCGGACGGCTGACGGTCTCGGTCATCGACAGCGATCCGCGGCTCCCGGTGCTCCACGAGGCGCCGGTCGGACCGCTGGAGACCAGCGGCCGCGGGCTCGCCCTGGTGGACGCGCTCAGTGAGGCCTGGGGTGTGCGCGAGCGCCCCGACGGCCCCGGCAAGGCGGTCTGGTTCTCCCTGACGGCCGCGGCCGCACCGGTCGCACCGACGCTGCCGGTCTCGATCGTGGCCCGACCCGTACGGGAACCGGCGCGCACGGTGGTCGTCGCCGCCGATCCGGCCCCCGTCCCGGCCGTGCTCCCGGCGCCCGCCCCGGTCGCCGCGAGCCCCGCCTGAGCCGAAGGAAACGCCTTAGGCGAGGGCTCCCAGCGGGTCGTCGAGGACCGGCTGCCAGGCCAGTTCCGCCGCGCCGACCAGGCTGTTGTGGTCCAGGGTGCACGGGAGGATGGGCACGCCTCCGCTGCGGCCCCACAGGCTGCGGTCGGCGACGACCGCCCGGAGCCGTTCCGGGTCGGCGTGGAGGAGTTCCCGGTGCAGTCCGCCCAGGATGATCCGGTCCGGGTTCAGGATGTTCACCAGGCCCGCGAGGCCCAGGCCGAGCCGGTCGATGAGTTCCTCCGCGGCCGCCCGTACCGCCGGCTCGCCGGGCTCCTCGCGCAGCAGGTCGCGGGCCTGCTGGAGCAGCGACACCTCGGGGCCGGGGCTGCGGCCGGCCGCGGTGAGGAAGGCCAGCGGGTCCGCCTCCACGTCCAGGCAGCCGCGGCCGCCGCAGTGGCAGGCCCGCCCCTCGGGGTTCACGGTGAGGTGCCCGACCTCCAGGGCCAGCCCGGAACTGCCGCTGTGCAGGCGGCCGTCCAGCACCAGGGCCCCGCCGACCCCGCGGTGGCCGGTGGCCACGCACAGCAGGTGCTGGGCACTGCGTCCCGCACCGTGCCGGTGCTCCGCGAGCGCCGCGAGGTTGACGTCGTTCCCGGTCAGGGCCGGACCGTCGATCCCGGCGTCCTTCACGCACTGCGCGAAGATGTCCCGTACGGGAGAGCCGGCCGGCCAGGCCAGGTGCAGCGGGTTCAGGGCCGTCCCGTCGGGCTCGGCGACCGCCGACGGGACCGCGAGGCCGGCTCCGACGCAGCGGCGGCCGCTGTCGGCGAGGAGCTCGGCGCCCGCACGCACGACCGCGCCGAGCACCTGGGCCGGGTCCGCGGAGACGGTGACCTTGCCGGGTGCGGTGGCCACGATCCGGCCGCCCAGGCCCACCAGGGCGGCCCGGAAGCCGTCCGAGTGCACCTGGGCGGCGAGCGCCACCGGGCCGTCCTCGGCCACCGACAGGCGGTGCGAGGGGCGGCCCTGGGCCCCGCCGGTACCCCCGGAGCCGCCCGAGGCGGCGGGACGGGAGTCGACGCTGATCAGCCCGAGCGCCTCCAGCTCGGCCGCCACGGCACCGGCGGTGGCGCGGGTGACCCCCAGCTCCGCCGTCAGGACCGCACGGGTCGGGGCGCGGCCGGTGTGGACGAGTTCCAGCGCCGGCCCGAGTGCGCCGCGTCCGCGTTCCAGTCTGGTCCGCGTGCCGGTGCCCGACACCCCTGGCGTGGTCGCATCCCCCATGCGCGGTGGGGCCCCGTTGCCGTTCATGGCATCGATCCTCGCATGATCGGAGGACGGCGGATGCCGCCCCGGGCGTCCTGTCGAGCAGCCGGCTTGATCGGCGGGTCGCCCCCTGCGGACACGACCTACCCGAGCCCGCCGACCCTGAGGGTGATGTTGAGCCGCCCGGTCAGCCCGAGCGCCCGCGGGCCCGTGCCCGGCAGGATCTTCGGCACACCGTGGTACGCCTGCCGGCTGGGGCCGCCGAAGACGAAGAGGTCCCCGCTGCGCAGCTCGACGTCCCGGTAGGGGCGTCCGCGCGAGGCGGTGTTCCCGAAGCGGAAGAGGCAGCTGTCACCGAGGCTGAGCGAGACGACCGGCGCCGGGGACTTCTCCTCCGCGTCGCGGTGCATGCCCATGCGGGAGTCCCCGTCGTAGAAGTTGATCAGTGCGATGTCGTAGTCGCCCCCGCCGGGTTCGGGCGGCGCACCGTAGGCGGCGGCCACGGCTTCACGCCCGAGCTCGGCGAGCCAGTGGGGCATCGGCTTGACCGGTGTCCCGTCGCCGTCGACGGCCGTGCGGGCGTAACCGTACGGGTACCAGTGCAGGCCCAGGCACACCTGCCGGGCGGTCATCACCCCGCCGCCCGGGGTGCGGACCGTGCGCAGCCCGGCCGGCGGGCGGGCCCAGGCGCGGCAGGCCGCGAGCAACTCGTGCTGCCGGCGCTCTGCGAGCCAGTCGGGCACGTGCACCGCACCGGGGGCGACCACGGTCCGCTCGCGCGGGAAGAGTTCCCCGTCCGTCCTTTCCGTCCTTTCCACCCCTCCATTGTCGGTCCCCGGCCTGCGAGACTCCCGATATGGAGATCACCGAGTATGTAAAGACGCTCGCCCGGGAGGGCGAGCTGCTCGCCGAGGTGGCGGAACGGGCCGGCACGGACGCCTTCGTCCCGTCGTGTCCGGGCTGGCACGTCACCGACCTGCTGCGGCACACGGGGTCGGTGCACCGGTGGGCCGCCGCCTACGTGGCCGAGGGGCGGCTGGAGCCGACGGGCTTCCCGGAGGCGCCGGAACTGTTCGACGGCGAGCTGCTGACCTGGTTCCGGGAGCGCCACGCGGAGCTGGTACGGACGCTGACCGAGGCCCCGGCCGACATGCAGTGCTGGACCTTCCTGCCGACGGCCGCGCCGTCACCGGTGGCCTTCTGGGCCCGGCGGCAGGCCCACGAGACCACCGTGCACCGGATGGACGCGGAGACCGCGCTGAACGCGCTCTTCTCGCCGGTGACGCCGGAGTTCGCGGAGGACGGGGTGGACGAGCTGCTCACCGGCTTCCACGCGCGGCCGCGAAGCCGGGTGCGCACCGCGGAGCCGCGGACCATGCGGATCCGCGCCGCCGACACGGGCGCGGTGTGGACCGTACACCTGTCGCCGGCGCCGGCGCGCACGGTACCGGGCGACCTGGGCGACCCCGTCGACTGCGAGGTGACGGGCGAGGCGGCGTGGCTGTACGCGGCGCTGTGGAACCGGCTGCCGTTGGCTGGCCCGGGGGTGACGGGTGACCTGTCGCTCGCGGCGCTGTGGACGGAGACCGCCGGCATCTGAGCCCTACGACGGGCACCGGCTTCCGAACCGGCGACGCCGATCACGGAGCCGGATGCCCAGCCCCGCCCCGTCGGTCCCGTCCGGCGCAGGTACGTGCATCCGGGCGGCCGTACCGGCCGCCGGAGGTCTCTCCACGGGGAAGGGAGTCTCAGTCGGTCACGGTGTCCCCGTGCCGATGGGCGACGCGCCATCCGCCGCTCTCCCGGCGGTACACCTGGGTGGCCCGCAGGGTGTAGCTGCGCGGCTCGCCGTCGACGCGTGTCGTGGTGTGCTCCAGGCCTGCCGTGTAGGCCATGTCGCCCACGACGTCGTAGGCCAGCAACTCGAAGACGTAGGACGAGCAGTCGGAGAAGCTCGCTGCGAGGGAGGTGAAGAGCGCATCGAGCTCCTGCCGTCCGTGGGCGTTGCGCCAGGCCCCCAGCACGCTGACGGGCTCGGTGCGCGACCAGAGCGCTCGGCGGGGTTCCGCGTCGCCGCTGTGCAGCGCGCGCTCCGCCTGGTACAGGTCGGTCCTGATCCACCTCAGGAAGTCCTCACGATCGCCCATGCCGTCATCATGGGGCGGCCGGCCGCGCCCTGGCCGGACGACACGGCGGGGTGGCGGTCACTCGCCGAGGGTGGCGGCGAACGCGGTCTGGGAGGTGTACGTCCATGTGGGGCCCCTGTTCCAAGGGTTGGGCATGACCGTGTCCGTGGCGTACGCGTAGCCCGCGCCGCGGGCGAAGGCGGTGCGCAGGGCCGCGCGCATCGCCCCGTCGTCGGGGACGTCGTGGACCAGGTGCCAGAAGGCCGTACCGCTCGGGTCGAGTTCGGTGCCGGGGCGGTAGCCGGAGTCGTGGTGGAAGACGTTGCCGCCGAGCCAGCCGGCTCCGGTGTACGCGGCGTAGGTGTCCTCGTAGGTGACGAACACGTCCGCGGTCCGGTGGCCCGGATCCAGGTAGCAGTCGGCGATGGCGGTGCCGGGATTGTTGACGACCAGGTCGGGGACGGCGGGGTCGGTCGCGTCCATGGTCTCCTGGACGTAGCGGCGCAGTTCGGCGTAGTGGTCGCGGGTGGCGTGGCCGGGGCCGCAGTCGCGGCTGACGACGTCGAAGAAGATGCCGTCGACGTGGAGGCGGCCGTCGGGGGTCCTGAGGTAGTTGTCGACGGACGCCTTGACGGCGGCGATGTCGCGGTTGCCGTGGTCGGTGTGCACGTATCCGAGCACTTTGGTCCGCTCGCCGGTGGAGGTGGTGCGGGCGCGCAGCGCGTCGGCCCGGGCCTGCCAGGGGGCGTCGAAGGGGGCGTCCCCGTTGCCCGGGTTCAGGACGACGACCGAGGGTGCCGGGCCGGTGCGGGTGAGGTCGGTCAGCATCCGGTCGTTCGCCATTACGTAGGCGGGTACGCCGATCTCCAGGCCCCGTACGCCCGGCAGGCGCGGGGTCGGGGCCGGGACGGGTTGCGGGGCGGCGGCCGGGGCGGGCCGGGTGGGTGCTTCGCGCTGCGGCGTGGCGTCGGAGGGTGCGGGCGCCGCCAGGAGGACGGTGGCCAGGACGGCCCACAAGGCCTTCGCGGCGCGGGGCATGAACGTTTCCTCCGAGGGAGGCGGGGCGGGGGGACCCGAGGAACACTAGACGGCGGGCCCCTCCCCTCGGGCCGAACCTCTGGTATCGGCCAGAGGAACAGCAGAGCGATCCATCACCCCATCACGTGATTTCCCGCACGACTGCCCCCTTCCGCCGCCCTCATGCCCTAAGGGCACCCGCAAACCGGCTCCGAACGAGCCCGGAGGGCCCGGCTCCATGAGAGCTGGTGCCCGGTCCGGCCTCCCCCCGGCCCGCTGGAACGGACGCGTCCCCTTCGGCCGGCGTCCCAAGCCGAGCCCGGGAAGCCTGGCGGCCCGCACCCGGGCCCTCGACCCAGCCCGCCCGCCGGCCCGCCCGCCGCCCCACCGTCCGCGCCGCCCCGCCGTGCCCGGCTGCGCGCTGAAGGTGTTCCGCCGAGCAGGCCGGATCAGGGGTTGCGCGCCGTGAGCCCGGCTGCGTCGGAGCGGCGCCTCCTAAGTCCCGTCGGCCTTGCGGGCCGCCGCCTGCCGGGCGTCCAGTGCGTGCAGTGCCTTGCGCGCCAGCGGGTACGTGCGCACCAGGTCGGCCAGGGTCGTCGCGCCCCGCGTGATGCGGGCGAAGGCCCGCCACGCCGGGCGGAACCCGGTGATCGCCGCGTGCAGCAGCCCCGGCCGGGCCTCGAAGACGGTCAGCATCCGCTTCCCGACCCCCATCTCCACACCCAGTCCGGCCTTCACCGCGAAGGCGTAGTTGAGGGCCTGGCGGCGCGCGTCGACCGCGTCCTGCGCCTCGGCGATCTTCACCGCCCACTCCCCCGCGAGCCGGCCCGAACGCAGCGCGAAGGAGATGCCCTCGCGGGTCCACGGCTCCAGCAGTCCGGCGGCGTCACCCGCGACCAGGACCCGGCCGCGCGAGAGCGGCGAGTCGGGCTTGCGACAACGGGTGAGGTGCCCGGAGGAGACGGCCGGTTCGAAACCGGCGAGACCGAGCCGGGCGATGAAGTCGTCCAGGTACCGCTTGGTCGCGGCCCCGTCGCCCTTCGCCGAGATCACCCCGACGGTGAGGGTGTCGCCCTTGGGGAAGACCCAGCCGTAACTTCCGGGCAGCGGGCCCCAGTCGATCAGCACCCGCCCCTTCCAGTCCTCGGCCACCGTCGCGGGGACGGGGATCTCCGCCTCCAGGCCGAGGTCCACCTGGTCCATCTCGACGCCGACGTGCGCGCCGATCCGGCTCGCGCTGCCGTCCGCGCCGACCACCGCGCGCGCCAGGACGGTCTCCCCGTCGGCCAGCACGACGGCGACCGTGCGCCGGTCCGGCACGGCGGAGCCGTGCTGCTCCACGCGGGACACGGCGGTGCCCGTACGGACGGTGGCGCCCGCCTTCTCCGCCTCCGCGACCAGGCCGGCGTCGAACTCGGGCCGGTTGATCAGCCCGAACAGCATGTGCTTCGAGCGCCGGGTACGGGCCAGTCTGCCGTCCATCGAGAAGGTGACCGCGTGGATGCGGTCCTTGAGGGGCAGGACGAAGCCCGGCGGGAGGGCGTCGCGCGACGGGCCGATGATGCCGCCGCCGCACGTCTTGTACCGGGGCAGTTCGGCCTTCTCCAGCAGCAGCACCCGCCGCCCCGCCGTGGCCGCCGCGTACGCGGCGGAGGACCCGGCCGGTCCGGCTCCGACCACGACCACGTCCCACACCTCGCCGGCTCCCCCGGCCCCCTCGTCGCCCGCCCCCTGCCCGGCCGGGTCCGCACCCGGGCCCGCACCCGGCTCTGCGCCCGCGCCTGCCTCGGCGCCGGCGTCTCCGGCCTCGCCTGCACCTGCACCTGCGTCGCGTACGTCGTCGTCGCTGCTCACGATGTGTTGCTGCTCCTGATCACCCGTTGCTCCGATGCCGGGGAAATCCTACGGCGAGACGCCGCCCCACCCTGCTGTGCGAAGATCGGACCGTCTTCCGCCGTACCCGGCATACGCACATCCCGCGCGTGCGCGGGCCTGCGTACACGGATACAACGTCGCACCCACAAGGAGCGTGCCCATGTCCCAGCATCCGATCGCCGAGACCATCGCCTCGCTGATGCCCCGCGCCAAGCAGGAGCTGACCGAGCTGGTGGCCTTCCAGTCGGTGGCGGACTGGGCGCAGTTCCCCCGCAGCGAGAGCGAGGCCGCGGCGAACTGGGTGGCCGACGCGCTGCGCGCCGAGGGCTTCCAGGACGTGGCGCTCCTCGACACCCCCGACGGCACCCAGTCCGTGTACGGCTTCCTGCCCGGCCCGCAGGGCGCGCCCACCGTGCTGCTCTACGCGCACTACGACGTGCAGCCGCCGCTGGACGACGACGCGTGGATCTCCCCGGCCTTCGAGCTGACCGAGCGCGACGGGCGCTGGTACGGGCGCGGTGCGGCCGACTGCAAGGGCGGGTTCATCATGCACCTGCTGGCGCTGCGCGCCCTGAAGGCCAACGGCGGTGTGCCGGTGAGCGTGAAGGTGATCGTCGAGGGCTCGGAGGAGCAGGGCACCGGCGGCCTCCAGCAGTACGCGGAGGCGCACCCGGAACTGCTGAGCGCCGACACCATCGTCATCGGCGACGCCGGCAACTTCCGTCCGGGACTGCCGACGGTGACCGCCACGCTGCGCGGCATGTGCCTGCTCAAGGTGAAGATCGACACGCTGGGCGGCAACCTGCACTCGGGGATCTTCGGCGGCGCCGCCCCCGACGCCCTGGCGGCGCTGATCCGCGTGCTCGACTCGCTGCGCGCCGCCGACGGTTCGACGACCGTCGACGGGCTCGCCTCGGACGCGGTGTGGGAGGGCCTGCAGTACCCGGAGGCGGACTTCCGCGCCGACGCCAAGGTCCTGGACGGCGTCGAACTGATCGGTGAGGGCACCGTCGCCGACCGCCTGTGGGCCCGCCCGGCCGTCACCGTCCTCGGTATCGACTGCCCGCCCGTCGTCGGTGCGACCCCGTCCGTCCACGCGAGCGCGGGCGCGCTGATCAGCCTGCGCGTGCCGCCGGGCGTGGACACCGCCGAGGCCATCAAGCTCCTCCAGGCCCACCTGGAGGCGCACACCCCGTGGAAGGCGCGTCTCGAACTGGAGGTGGTCGGCCAGGGCCAGCCGTTCCAGGCGGACACCGACAGCCCGGCGTACGCGTCGATGCGCACGGCCCTGGAAGCCGCCTACCCCGGCCAGGAGATGCAGATCAGCGGCATGGGCGGCTCCATCCCGCTGTGCAACACGCTGACGTCCCTGTACCCGGGGGCGGAGATGCTGCTGATCGGGCTCAGCGAGCCGGAGGCGCAGATCCACGCGGTCAACGAGAGCGTGTCGCCGGAGGAGCTGGAGCGCCTGTCGGTGGCCGAGGCCCTCTTCCTGATCAACTACGCGGAGTCCAAGCGCGCCTGATCTGCCCGGACGCGTGTCCGCCCGGGGCGGTCTCCGCCCTGGGCGTACTCCGCTCACGGTGAAGTCCGGCCGTCGGGCGCCGGGCCGTCCGTACGGTCACCGTATGGATCTCGTCGAAGTGCTCCCGAACCGGCTCCACATGCTCCGATTCCCGATCGGCCAGGCCCATCTCTGGCAGGACGGCGCAGACCTCACCCTCGTCGACGCGGGCAACGTCGCCTCCGCCGCCGAGATCGAAGGGGCGATACGTTCCCTCGGGCTGCTCCCGGAGCGGCTGGAGCGGATCGTCCTCACGCACTGCCACCGCGACCACGTCGGTGCGGCCGGTGAGCTCGCCGGGCGCTGGGGCGCCCAGGTGCTCGCGCACCGGCTGGACGCGCCCGTGATCCGCGGCGAGCGGCCCGTTCCCGAACCGGTGCTCCTGGACTGGGAGGTCCCGCTGTACGCGCACGGCCTGACCGTTCCCGAGGCACCGCCCACCCGGGTGGACCGTGAGCTGGAGGACGGGGACGCGCTGGGCTTCGGGGACGGAGCGTACGTCGTCCACGCGCCGGGCCACACCGACGGCAGCATCGGCGTCCATCTGCCCCACCACGGGGTGCTGTTCGCGGGTGACTGCATCGCCGCCGTGGGGCCGCCGATGCTGGGCGTCTTCAACGTCGACAAGGCCCGGGCGGTCGGCTCCTTCCGGCGGCTGGCGGGCCTCGCTCCGCGGGTCGCCTGCTTCGGCCACGGCGACCCCCTCACGGTGGACACCGCGGCCGCGCTGGCCGGGGCCGCCGCCGGTACCGCGGTCTGACAGCGGCGGGGGTGAGACGGCGGGCGCCGCCCCGGGGCGGGAGTGACCGCCGGGCGACCCGGGCGGCGGGTGGCACGGCCCGGGCCCCTCGGCCGCGTCGCGGGGAGGCCCGCTGCACGCGCGGGCCTCACTCCGTCGGGACACCTGCCTCCAGGTAGAGCGGGCGGCCGCGTTCCCGGGCGCGCAGGGCCCAGCGCAGGCGTTCGTGGCGGTGGTGCGGCAGGAGGTCCGCGGCTTCTGCCTCCGTCACGAAGCGCCAGGCCCGCAGTTCGGGTCCCGGCAGCCTGAGGCGGGCGGCCGCGTCCGCGGTGAGGCGGCCGCCGTCGAAGAGGAGGCGCAGGCCGCCGTATCCGGGGGGCTGGGGGCGTTCCCAGTCGACCACGAGGAGGCCGGGCGCCCGGTCCAGTACGAGGCCCAGTTCCTCGGCGACCTCTCGTACACCGGCGGCGGCCGGTGCCTCGCCGGCTTCGACGACGCCGCCGGGGAACTCCCAGCCCGCCTTGTACGTGGGGTCGACCAGCAGCACCCGGTCCTGCTCGTCGAAGAGCAGGACCCCGGCCGCGACCGTCTCCCGCGTGGGTTCCGGCGTCTGCACGATGTCGCAGACCCGGGCGGTGTCCGAGCGGACGGCCTCGGCGATCCGCTCGGCCGTCTCCCGCACCGTCAGGGCCCCGTTGTCGACGACGTGCGCGTCGGCGGTGAGCCAGCCGAGGGCCTCCTGGTAGGCGGGGATGTGGTCGTAGGCCCACTGCCGGACCCGCACGTCGACCTGCTCGGGCGCCCCGGGCTCGCTGCGGGTCGCGATCCGCTCCCGCAGGATCGTTTCCGCAGGGGCGAGCAGCACATGCCGCACCGGGATCCGCCGTGCCGCGAGCCCGCCGAAGATCTCGTCCCGGTAGGCCTGGCGGAGCAGCGTCATCGGGACCACCAGCACCCCGCCCACTTCGGCGAGGACCGCCGCGGCGGTGTCCACCACGAGCCGGCGCCAACTCGGCAGGTCCTGGTAGTCGGTGACCTCGGCCAGACGTTTGGGCGGCAGCAGCACCCGCAGCGCGTCGCCGACGAACTCGGGGTCGAACAGGGTGCTGTCCGGGAGGATGGCGGTCAGTTCGCGGGCCGTGCTGGTCTTCCCCGCGCTGAACGTTCCGTTGATCCAGACAATCACGTCTACCCCTCTCCCCATGGCTCGTCCGGAGCCCCCAGTGGCTTGCCCGCCCCAGCCTGCCACGAAAACCTCACTATCGGCCGAGTGCTTATCCTCATGGTCACGAGCCCGCACGCTCGCCCGCGTACGAGGGAGGATTCACGACCGTGCCCCACAACCGCCGCACGTCAGACCCCCGCTACGGAACCCGGCCGACCATGAAGGACGTGGCGGCCCGGGCCGGAGTGGGCCTGAAGACGGTGTCCCGGGTGGTCAACGGCGAGCCGGGGGTCACCCCCGAGACGGGAAGGCGTGTCCTGGAGGCCATCGAGGCCCTGGGCTTCCGCAGGAACGACAGTGCGCGTGTGCTGCGCAAGGGCCGTACCGCCACCGTCGGCCTGGTCCTGGAGGACCTCGCCGACCCCTTCTACGGGCCGCTCAACCGGGCCGTGGAGGAGGTGGCGCGCGCCCACGGGGCGCTGCTCATCAACGGTTCCAGCGCCGAGGACCCGGACCGCGAGCGGGAGTTGGCGCTGGCGCTGTGCGCCCGCAGGGTGGACGGCCTGATCGTGATCCCGGCCGGGAACGACCACCGCTACCTGGAGCCGGAGATGCGGGCGGGCGTGGCCACGGTCTTCGTGGACCGGCCGGCCGGCCGGATCGACGCCGACGTGGTGCTGTCGGACAACTTCGGCGGCGCCCTCGGCGGCGTCGCCCACCTCATCGCCGGCGGCCACCGCCGGATCGGCTTCATCGGGGACCATCCCCGCATCCACACGGCGACGGAACGCCTGCGCGGCTACTGCACGGCGATGGCGGAGGCCGATCTTCCGGTGGCCGGAGCCTGGGTCTCGCTCGGTTCGACGGACCCGGAGCGGGTCGCGGGCGCGGCGCGGTCGATGCTCGCGGGTCCGGAGCCGGTGACCGCCGTCTTCGCCGGCAACAACCGGGTCACGGTCACGGTGGTACGGGTCCTGGCCGCCCTGGAGCGGCCGGTGGCGCTGGTCGGCTTCGACGACTTCGAGCTGGCGGACCTGCTGCGGCCGGGCATCACGGTGGTCGCCCAGGACCCGGCGGCGCTGGGCCGGGTGGCGACGGACCGCCTCTTCCAGCGCCTGGCCGGGGCCGGACTCCCCCCGACCCGCACGGAGCTGCCCACCCGCCTCGTACCCCGCGGCTCGGGCGAACTGCCTCCGGCGGACTGAGCCCCGTACACACCGGCGGCCCGGCCCCGGAGGAACGGGGGCCGGGCCGTACGCTCCCCGGATCAGGCGGTCGCGGTCAGGGTCGCCGAGCGGCGCGGGATGGCGAAGGCGTCGAGCTCGGCGCGGGTCAGGCCGGTCAGCGCGGTGACCTCGTCGGCGCCCACCGCGCCGCAGTCGAGGCCGCGCACCAGGTAGCCGGCCAGGGCCTTGGCGGTCGCCGGCTCGTCCATCACGTCGCCCTCGATCTTGGCCACGTACGCCTTCAGCCGCGCGGCGGCGGCTTCGAGGCCCTCGCGGTAGAAGGTGAAGACGGCGGCGTAACGGGTGGGCAGGTGCGCGGGGTGCATGTCCCAGCCCTGGTAGTACGCGCGGGCCAGGGCGCGGCGGGTCAGGCCGTAGTGGAGCTTCCAGCCCTCGTGGACCTTCTCGGTGGTGCCGATCGGCAGGACGTTGGTGGAGCCGTCGGAGACGCGTACGCCGGTGCCGGCGGCCGCGACCTGCATGATCGCCTTGGCGTGGTCGGCGGCGGGGTGGTCGCTGGCCTGGTAGGCGGCGGACACGCCGACGCAGGCGCTGTAGTCGAAGGTGCCGTAGTGCAGGCCCGTGGCGCGGCCCTTGGCGGCCTCGATCATGCGGGCGACGGTGGCGGTGCCGTCGGAGGCGAGGATGGACTGGCTGGTCTCGATCTGGATCTCGAAGCCGATCCGGCCCGGGCGCAGGCCGCGGGCGCTCTCGAAGGCCTCCAGCAGCTTGACGAAGGCGCTGACCTGCTCGGCGTAGGTGACCTTCGGGAGCGTCAGGACGAGGCCCTCGGGCAGTCCGCCGTGCTCCAGGAGGCCGGAGAGGAAGATGTCCGTGGTGCGGATGCCGCGGTCGCGCACGTTGGATTCCATGCACTTCATGCGGATGCCCATGTACGGGGCGTTGGTGCCGTTGGAGAAGGCCTCCGAGACCAGGCGGGCGGCGCGGGCCGCGGCCTGGTCCTCCTCCTCGTCCGAGCGGACGCCGAAGCCGTCCTCGAAGTCGACGCGGAGGTCCTCGACGGGCTCGCGCAGCAGCTTGGCGCGCACGCGCTCGTAGACCGGTACGGCGAGTTCGTCGGAGATGCCGAGGACTCCGGCGAAGGTGGCGGCGTCCGGGGCGTGCTCGTCGAGGGCGGCCAGGGCCTGGTCGCCCCAGGAGCGGATGGTGTCCGCGGCGAAGACGTCACCGGGGACGTAGACGGTGTGGATGGGCTGGCGGGTGCCGGGGTCGCCCGGGTAGTGGCGCGCGAGCTCCGCGTCCACCGGCGCGAGGGAGGCGCTGATGCCCTCGCTGACCGCGCCTGCGAGGCTCGTCGCCACCTTCTCCTGCTGACCCATCGTGCACTCTCCTCTTTTCCGCTTCACGGAAGCTTAGATCCGCATAGCAGAATTTAGTCATGCCGTTCCGCTCCGTCAATGGTCCCCCCGGCCCGGCCGGACGAACGACTCGGGGCCGTGCGGTGAGAATCACCACACGGCCCCGGAGAAGCGATGCTACGAAGAGAAACGCAGGTCAGGCGGTCAGCCCTTGCGCGCCTTGATCTCGTCGGTCAGCTGCGGGACGACCGTGAAGAGGTCGCCGACCACGCCGTAGTCGACGAGGTCGAAGATCGGGGCCTCGGCGTCCTTGTTGATGGCCACGATGGTCTTCGAGGTCTGCATGCCGGCCCGGTGCTGGATCGCGCCGGAGATGCCGGAGGCGATGTAGAGCTGCGGGGAGACCGACTTGCCGGTCTGGCCGACCTGGTTGGTGTGCGGATACCAGCCGGCGTCGACGGCGGCACGGGAGGCGCCGACGGCCGCACCGAGGGAGTCCGCGAGGGCCTCGATGATGCCGAAGTTCTCGGCACCGTTGACGCCGCGGCCACCGGAGACCACGATCGCGGCCTCGGTCAGCTCGGGACGGCCCGTCGACTCGCGCGGGGTGCGCCCGGTGACCTTGGTACCGGTGGCCAGCGCGCCGAAGGTGACGGCGAGCGCCTCGACCGCGCCGGCGGCCGGAGCAGCCTCGACGGGCGCCGAGTTCGGCTTGACGGTG
This sequence comes from Streptomyces sp. NRRL F-2664, assembly GCF_000719345.1. Taxonomy (GTDB): domain Bacteria; phylum Actinomycetota; class Actinomycetes; order Streptomycetales; family Streptomycetaceae; genus Streptomyces. The sequence continues at coordinate 115,771 of NZ_JOFX01000001.1, read as the reverse complement.
ATGACCGGGGTGCCCTTGGAGACACGGGACTTGGTGGTGAACGAGGCGGCGAAGGCCGACTGCGTCGCGACCGGGCCCTCGTCACCCGCCTCCAGGTCGACGGCGTCGGTGATGATGCCGGAGCCGATGCGCACGGCCAGGCGCGCGGCGATCTCCTTGCCCTCGGCGGAGGACGGGACGAGCACGGCGGCCGGGGACACGGCGTCGTACGCGGCCTGCAGCGCGTCCACCTTCGGTACCACGAGGTACTCGGCGAACTCGGGGGCGTCGGCGGTGAGGACCTTGACCGCGCCGTGCTCGGCGAGCACCGCGGCGGTGGCGTCGGCACCGGCGCCCAGGGCGACGGCGACGGGCTCGCCGATGCGGCGGGCCAGCGTCAGCAGCTCGAGGGTGGGCTTGCGGACGGCGCCGTCCACGTGGTCGACGTAGACGAGAACTTCAGCCATGGGACTGCTCTCCTGCGATTGCGAAGTGTCTGGGGGCTACTGAGGGGTGGCCGAAGCCCTTAGATGAACTTCTGGCCGGCCAGGAACTCGGCCAGCTGCTTGCCGCCCTCGCCCTCGTCCTTGACGATCGTGCCGGCGGTGCGGGCCGGGCGCTGCGCCGCGGAGTCCACCGCGGTCCAGGAGCCCTCCAGGCCGACCTCGTCGGCCTCGATCTCCAGGTCCTCGAGGTCCCAGGACTCGACCGGCTTCTTCTTCGCGGCCATGATGCCCTTGAAGGACGGGTAGCGGGCCTCGCCCGACTGGTCCGTCACCGAGACGAGCGCCGGGAGGGAGGCCTCCAGCTGCTCGCTCGCGGTGTCGCCGTCGCGGCGGCCGGTCACGGTGCCGTCCTCGACCTTGACCTCGGAGAGCAGGGTGACCTGCGGGACGCCCAGGCGCTCGGCCAGGATCGCCGGGAGGACGCCCATGGTGCCGTCGGTGGACGCCATGCCGGTGATGACCAGGTCGTAGCCGGCCTTCTCGATGGCCTTGGCGAGCACCAGCGAGGTGCCCATGACGTCGGTGCCGTGCAGGTCGTCGTCCTCGACGTGGATGGCCTTGTCGGCACCCATCGACAGCGCCTTGCGCAGCGCGTCCTTGGCGTCCTCGGGGCCCACCGTCAGGACGGTGATCTCGGCATCGTCGGCCTCGTCGGCGATCTGCAGCGCCTGCTCGACGGCGTACTCGTCGAGCTCCGACAGCAGGCCGTCGACGTCGTCACGGTTGACGGTCAAGTCCTCGGTGAACTGCCGGTCGCCAGTGGCGTCGGGCACGTACTTCACACAGACAACGATCCTCAGGCTCACGCCGGCTCTCCTACCGCATCGTCTTTTCGTGTACCGCCTTATGCAGGCAGCATAGGCGCCTTGTCGGGCGGATCCCGATCGGGGCGGCCCGCGCCCCGAACGGAATGTTACTCGTCAGTACACCGTGGGTCCCACCAAGTCGCAAGGTCGGCGAACTGTGATCTGCCCAACGCCGGCCGACCCGCCCCAACAGGGACGATTCAGTCGCGCAGCGCGTTGAAGCGCCCCTGGTGGTACAGCAGCGGACGGCCTTCCCCGGCCGGGTCCCCCACGAGCGCCTGAGCGATGATCACCCGGTGCTCACCGGCGGGCACCCTCGCCACCACCCGGCAGACCAGCCACGCCAGCACGCCGTCCAGCACCGGGACACCGTGCGGGCCGACGGCCCAGGCGGTGCCGGGCCCGAACCGGTCGGCCCCGCTGCGCGCGAAGAGGCCGGCCAGCTCCCGCTGGTGCTCACCGAGTATGTGCACGCCGAGGTGGTCGCTGTCGCGCACCGCGGGCCAGGTGGAGGCCCCGGTGCCGATCGTGAAGGAGAGCAGCGGCGGGTCGGCGGAGACGGAGTTGAGCGAGGTGGCGGTGAAACCGACCGGCCGGCCGCCGTCCTGGGAGGTGATCACGGCGACCCCGGCGGCGTGCTGCCGGAAGACGGAGCGAAGGAGGTCGGGCGAGCCGGGACGGCCGGCGTCGGAAAAGGGGGAAGCGGCCGCCGGGACCGTCGGGACCGTCGGAGCACTCATCAGGGTTCTGCCTTCTGCCACGGGACACACGGGCACAGTCGGGATCAGGGGCGGGTCGTTCGGTGATCCTGACAGCGCGCGCTCGCGTGCCGGACGAGGTCCACTGGGATCCGTCCGCGGAGCAGGAGTTCATACCGCATACGGCCAGCGTGGCGATCTCCCGGGGACGCCGTCAAGCGGGATCGGGCAGATGTCGGGCGCGTCACGCGCTGTGCGGGCGCGCGCACCGGCGCGCCCGGGCCCGCCGTCGGCCGCGCCGCCGCGGGCACCTCCCGTCGGCCCGTCATACGGCGGCGCCGAGCGCGGCGATCACGTCGACCTTGCGCGGCATGCCGGCCGCCCGCCGCACGATGCGGCCCGCCGCGTCCAGGACGAGCACGGTCGGGGTCTTCTCGATGCCGAGGGCCCGCACCAGGTCCAGGCGCTCCTCCGCGTCGATCTCGACGTGCGCGACCCCTTCGACCATGCCGGCGACCTCGGCCAGGATCCGGCGCGTGGCCCGGCAGGGCTGGCAGAACGCGCTGGAGAACTGCACCAGGGTCGCCCGCCGGCCCGGCTGCGCGCCCAATTCCGCCGCACTCAGGCGCACGCGCCCGCCGTCGACCCGGGCGCCGGACGGGCCCCCGGCCCTGCCGTCCCGCCGTTCTTCCCGCCCGCGCACCCGCACTCCCCTCGTCACCCGCGGCCTTCGCGTACCCACATGATCGTCGTACGCTCGTACGTGGATGGGACACGCGGCGGGCCCGGGGCATTCCCGGCGTGACAAGAATCTCCCCGGGCGCGGGCGTCTGGACTGGCCAGCGGCCCTCGTTTGGGGCACCATCCCCAAGGGTCGCGTACCTACGCTTCCGTAACTTCCGGCCGGGAGCTCCTCCCCAGACAGAAAGCGGGTCTCCCCATGGCTGAGCTCGTCTACCCCCCGGTGATCGGCGCCGCGCACAGTCTGTTCCGCGCGTTGGACATCCGCATCGACATGAAGGGCACCGAGAACATCCCCCGCAAGGGCGGTGCCGTCCTGGTGTCGAACCACATCGGCTACCTCGACTTCATCTTCGCCGGGCTGACGGCACGGCCGCAGAAGCGCCTGGTGCGTTTCATGGCGAAGGAGTCGGTGTTCCGGCACAAGGTGTCCGGCCCGCTGATGCGCGCGATGAAGCACATCCCGGTGGACCGCAAGCAGGGCGAGACCGCCTACCAGCACGCGCTGGATTCGCTGCGCTCCGGTGAGATCATCGGGGTGTTCCCCGAGGCGACGATCTCGCAGTCCTTCACCCTGAAGAGCTTCAAGTCGGGTGCGGCCCGCATGGCGCAGGAGGCCGGAGTCCCGTTGATCCCCGTGGCGCTGTGGGGCACGCAGCGGCTGTGGACCAAGGGCCGCCCCAAGAACCTCAAGCGCAGCCACATCCCCGTGACGCTGCGGGTGGGCGAGCCCATCGAGGCGCCGACGGACCAGTACGCCGGGGCGATCACGCGCCGGCTGCGCGAGCGCGTGCAGGAGCTGCTGGACGCGGCCCAGCGCGCCTACCCGGAGAAGCCCCGGGGTGCCGAGGACTCCTGGTGGCTGCCGGCCCACCTGGGCGGTACGGCGCCGACGGCGGCCCAGGTGCGCGAGGCGGGCTGAGCCCTCGCGCCGACGATGCGGCTCCGCCCCGCGCAGGAGCGGAGCCGCGGCTCAGCCTGCCTGGGTCCGGCCGTCGTCGGACGCGGCGCGGGGTGGGCCGCAGGGGGCCTTGACGCACTGCCACTGCGGCTCCTTCGGGTGGTGCTTGCCATGGTCGGGGCCGCCCTTGCCGGGCGGACCGCACGGGGCGGTGATGCACTGCCACTGCGGCTCCTCGGGCTGGTGACCGGCGTCGTTCGTGCCGCCCTTGCCGCCGCCCGCGCCCGGACGCTTCTTGTCCCACGCGCCGCCCTTCTTCCAGCTGTCGCGGTGGTCCTTCCCCGGCCCGCCCCGGTCCGTGACGGCCGCGTGCGCGGCGGCGGCCGGGGTGGCGGCGAACGCGGCCGTGGGGACCAGTACGGCTCCGGCGGCCATGGCGGTCGCGGCCGCGAAGTGGGCCAGGCGCCGCGTACGTACGGTGTGGGTCATGACGGTTCTCCTCCGGGAGAGCGGAACGGGCATCTCCAGTACGCCCCGGTCCTCGTCGCCCGTCAGGTCCCGGCCTCTCGTGACTTGACACCACCGCCGCGACGGCCCGGGCGGTCCCGTCCGGCAGGAGGTCAGTCGTCGAGCAACCGCCACGCGGTGAGGGCGAGCCTGACCCGGGTCAGTCCGGTGGGCGCGGTGAGGTCGATGTCCAGGGTCTTCGAGATCTGTTCGAGTCGCCGGGCGACGCTGCTGTGGTGCAGGTGGAGGAGGTCGGCGGCGCGGCGCAGGGAGCCGGTGGCGCAGTAGGTGTCCAGGGTCTCCATGTCCTCACCGTCGTGCGCGATGCGGGCGATGGCTGCCACGTCGGCGTTGTCACGTGCGGTCTCCCGGGGTACCTCGGCCAGGAGTGCCAGCGCACCCAGGTCGGTGTGGCGGACGACGGGTTCGCGCGGGGTGGTGAAGCGCAGGGCGGTGCGGGCCTGCTGCCAGGACCGGTCGGGACTGTCGGCCGCGCCGATGCCGGCGCGCACGCCTGCCGGGAACAGGGCCCGGTCGACGGTGGTGGCCAGGATGACGCCCACATCGGCGAGCGGTGCCGCCTTCACGGGGCGGGCGCGGCACACCAGGCTGCCGATCCGGCCGAGCGGGAGCTGCGAGCGGACGGCCACGACGTGGACCGGCAGGTCGGCGGCGAACCCCAGGAGCCGTAGCGCCCGTGCTCTGGCCGCCTCATCGCCGTCGGAGCTGATGGCCAGTTCGACGAGCGCGGGGTCGGCCATGGTGGTGCGGGCCGGGCCGTACCGCGTCTACGACATGTCCTGGACGGGGACGGGTGCCGCTCTGGTGTCGACCATGGAGGACCTCAACCGGTTCTACGGCAAGCTTCTCGACGGCGAGATCGTCAACCGGTCGTCGCTGGCTCAGATGCAGCGCACGGGCCCGGTCATCGCCCTGGACGGATCGGTGATCGAGTACGGCCTCGGGCTGCACAAGGTCGTCGTCCCGGGGTGTGGCACCTTCTGGGGACACGACGGCACGGTCTGGGGGGCCGGCACGGTTTCCCTGACCCGGGCCGACGGCCGGCGTCAGCTGTCCGTCGCGGTCAATCTCCAGAGGTGGAACGAACGGGACTCCTCGGGGCGGCCGCAGCACCACCCCATCGACGACGCGCTGGAGAGGCTGTACCAGCACGCGATGTGCGCCAGCACGGAGCCCCGGGCCGAGAACGCCTCCGAGTCCAAGGCGTTCGGCCCGTGACCGGCTGCCGCAGCCTCAGAGTGCGGTCGGCAGCTTGCGCCACAGGTCCTGCCGGTCGGCGGACTCGCGGAGCGCGGTGAGCACGGCCGGGTGCGGGGACGCGTACACCTCGGGGTGGTCGGCCTCGCCCAGCTCGGGGCGTACGGGGAAGGCCAGGCGCTCCTCGGCGAGGTCGAACCGGGCGTCCACTCCCGGCTTGTTGCCGCGCGGGTCGAGCCGGCTCCAGCGGTCGCGGCCCGGCAGGCGCAGGGCGGTCAGCCCGTGGACGAGGGGGTTCGAGCCGTCGTCGTCGGCGAGGCTCTGGTAGCACAGGCCGGCCGGGATCCCCCGGGCGCGCAGCAGGGCGACCAGGGCATGGGACTTGGCGTGGCAGATGCCGTTGCGCGTGCCGAGCACGTCGGAGGCCCGCCAGGCGACCCGCTCGTCGCCGGAGTCGGCGGAGTGCGGGATGGTGTCGCGAACGAACACGAAGGCGGCTTCGGCGTATGAGTATGCGTCGCCGGTGGTCGACCAGAGGGCGTCCGCCCGTTCCCGTACGAGGCGATGCCAGTGGTCCACGGCCTCGTCCGAGGCCAGATAGGCGCGCACGTCGGGGTTCTGCTGGATCAGCTGCATGGCCCGGAGCATAGGCATGCCACCCACCGCAATTCAATGGATTTGCGGTGGGCGGCATACTTATACAGCCAGGCGGGAGGGAGCGCCCCTAGCGGGCGAGCTCCTCCTTCAGGGCCTGGAGGAAGCCGTCGACGTCCTCCTCCTGGGTGTCGAAGCCGCACATCCAGCGGACGTCGCCCGCGGCCTCGTCCCAGAAGTAGAAGCGGTAACGCTTCTGCAGACGCCGGGAGACCTCGTGCGGCAGCCGCGCGAACACGGCGTTCGCCTGCACCGGGTAGAGGATCTCCACGCCGTCGGTCTCGCGGACACCGGCGGCGAGGCGCTGCGCCATCTCGTTGGCGTGGCGGGCGTTGCGCAGCCACAGGTCCTTGGCGAGCAGCGCTTCGAGCTGCACCGAGACGAAGCGCATCTTCGACGCGAGCTGCATCGACATCTTGCGGATGTGCTTCATCTGCCGGGCCGCGTCCGGGTTGAGCACGACGATGGCCTCGCCGAACATCATGCCGTTCTTGGTGCCGCCGTAGGACAGCACGTCGACGCCGACCGTGTTCGTGAAGGTGCGCATCGGCACGTCGAGCGAGGCCGCGGCGTTGGCTATCCGGGCCCCGTCGAGGTGGACCTTCATGCCGAGCCTGTGGGCGTGCTCGCAGATCGCCTTGATCTCGTCCGGCGTGTAGACCGTGCCGAGCTCGGTGTTCTGCGTGATCGAGACGACCTGCGGCATCGCGCGGTGCTCGTCCTCGAAGCCCCAGGCCTCCTGGTCGATCAGCTCGGGCGTGAGCTTGCCGTCCGGGGTCGGCACCGCGAGCAGCTTCAGCCCGGCCATCCGCTCCGGCGCGCCGCCCTCGTCCACGTTGATGTGGGCGCTCTTGGCGCAGATCACCGCGCCCCAGCGGTCGGTCATCGCCTGGAGGGCGGTGACGTTCGCGCCGGTGCCGTTGAAGACCGGGAAGGCCTCCGCGTACGGACCGAAGTGGCTGCGGACGATCTTCTGCAGGTGTTCGGTGTACTCGTCCTCGCCGTAGGAGATCTGGTGACCTCCGTTGGCGAGGGCGAGGGCCTCCAGGATCTCCGGATGGACCCCCGCGTAGTTGTCGCTGGCGAAGCCGCGCACTGCCGGGTCGTGGTGCCGGCGGGCATCGGTCTTCACGGTTGCGGAGTGAGCCACAGACGCTGTCCGTTCACATCGATGGCGGGCTGCTCCCACACGCCGGCGATGGCCTCGGCCAGCTCCTTCACGTCGGTGAAGCCCGCGAACTTCGCATTGGGACGCTCGGCGCGCATCGCGTCGTGCACCAGTGCCTTGATGACCAGGATCGCAGCTGCCGCGCCGGGTCCCTCGTCACCCCCAGCCTTGCGGAAGGAGTCCGCCATGGCGAGGGTCCAGGCCTCGGCGGCCGCCTTGCCCGCGTTGTAGGCGGCGTTGTTGGCGACCGGCTTGTGCGCGCCGGACTGGCTCACCAGGACGTAGCGGCCGCGGTCGCTGCGCAGCAGCCCGTCGTGGAAGGCGAGCGAGGTGTGCTGGACGGTGCGGACGAGGAGCTTCTCCAGGAAGGTCCAGTCGGCCAGGTCGACGTCGGTGAAGGTCTTGCTGCCGCGCCAGCCGCCCACGAGGTGGACCAGTCCGTCGACCCGCCCGAACTCCTTCTCGGTGTGCTCGGCCCAGGCCTTCGTGGCCTCCAGGTCGAGCAGGTCCACGGTGTCACCGGTGATCGTGGCGCCGCCGTGCGCGTAGCGCGCCGCGTCCACGGCTTCCGCGAGCCGCGCCGGATCGGCGTCGGACGCCACGACGGTCGCACCCGCCTCGGCGAGGCGGAGCAGGGCGGCGCGGCCCGCGGGCCCGCCGGCCCCGGCCACCGCCACCACCGCTCCGTTCAGCTTTCCATTGCCGTTCCCGGAGCCGTTCATCTGTGCAGCCTCCTGTGGGCGAGTGCTCACGCGGCGACTCGCTCGGCCTGCTCCGCGTTCTGGGCGGTGATGCCCCTGGTCGCCGCGATCGTGCTCTTGAGCTTCTTGGCGAGCGCCTCAAAGAACATGCTGAGCGGAAACTCGTCCGGAAGCACGTCGTCGACGAGCTTGCGCGGCGGCTGCGTCAGGTCGAGGGCGTCGGCACCCTTGGCCCACTTCGAGCCCGGGTGCGGGGCGAGGTACGTGGAGACCAGCTCGTAGGCCTTGAGCCAGTGGACCAGCTTCGGGCGGTCGATGCCGGCGCGGTAGAGGTCCTCGATCTCGGCGCACAGCTGGTTGGTGACCTGCGGGGCGCGCATCCAGTCGATCTTCAGCTTGTTGTCCGTCCAGCGCACCACGTCGTGCTTGTGGAGGTAGGCGAAGAGCAGCTGGCCGCCGAGACCGTCGTAGTTGCGGTTGCGGTCACCGGAGACGGGGAAGCGGAACATCCGGTCGAAGAGGACGGCGTACTGCACGTCGCGGCCGTGCTCGTTGCCCTCGGACTCCAGCTTCACGGCCTCCTTGAAGGCGGTGAGGTCGCAGCGCAGCTCCTCCAGGCCGTACATCCAGAACGGCTGGCGCTGCTTGATCATGAAGGGGTCGAACGGCAGGTCGCCGTGGCTGTGGGTGCGGTCGTGGACCATGTCCCACAGGACGAAGGCCTTCTCGCAGCGCTCCTGGTCGTCGACCATGCGTGCGATGTCCTCGGGCAGGTCGATGCCCAGGATGTCCACGGCGGCAGCGGTCACCTTGCGGTAGCGGGCGGCCTCGCGGTCGCAGAAGATGCCGCCCCAGGTGAAGCGCTCGGGGGCCTCGCGCACCGCGATGGTCTCCGGGAAGAGCACGGCGGAGTGCGTGTCGTAGCCCGGGGTGAAGTCCTCGAAGGTGATGCCGAGGAAGAGCGGGTTGTCGTAGCGGGTGCGCTCCAGCTCGGAGAGCCACTCCGGCCAGACCATCTTCAGGACGACGGCCTCGAGGTTGCGGTCGGGGTTGCCGTTCTGCGTGTACATGGGGAAGACGACGAGGTGCTGCAGGCCGTCGGCGCGCTCGGCGGCCGGGTGGAAGGCCATCAGGGAGTCGAGGAAGTCCGGCACGCCGAAGTCCTCCGCGGCCCACTTGCGCAGGTCCGCGACGAGGGCTGCGTGGTACGCGGCGGCGTGCGGGAGCAGCGGGGACAGCGTCTCGACGGCGCCGATCACGCGGTCGACCGCGGCGAGGACCGTGGCCCGGGCGTGCTCGCCCTCGGCCTCGAAGTCGATGGAACCGTCGGACGCCTGCCAGGGGCGGATCTCCTCCACGGCGGCCTTGAGCTCGGGCCACGCGGGGTGGTCCACCACCCGCGCCCCAGCGGATATCACGGCACCGCCGACGCCCGGCACAAGAGTTTCCGTCATGTCACTTCCTCCACAGGAGAACCTCACGTCCGCACAGCGTATGCGTGCGAGGCTCTCCCGCTCAAGAGGCAATTCGGGAAATTATCCTGCGTCACCCCCGGCTTCACCGAAAGTCTTCCCGTTTGTCCGGGCGGAACTGATAGCTCCGCCCAGTCGCGCGAAGGCTTCACATGCCTGTGGCAGTACCCCGGCCAGGCCCAGGAAGCCGTGGAACATGCCCGGATGGCCGTCCAGGACCGACCGGATCCCGCTCCGCCGCAGCCTGCGGTGGTATGCGCGGGCCTCGTCCCGCAGCGGGTCGCACCCGGCGATCACCAGGTGGGCCGGCGGCAGCCCGGCGAGGTCCGCGCGCACCGGGGAGGCCAGCGGGTGCCGGCCGTCGCCGCCGGGCCCGAGGTACTGCTCCCAGAACCAGCGCATGTGCGCGGCCGTGAGGAAGCAGCCCTCGGCGGCGGTCCGGTACGAGCGGCGGTCCTGGGCGGCGTCCAGCACCGGACACGCCAGGGCCTGGAGCGCGACCGGCGGCCCCCCGCGCTCCCGGGCGAGCAGCAGCGAGGCGACGGCGAGGTTGCCGCCGGAGCTGCCCCGGCCACGACCAGGGCGGCCGGGTCGCCGCCGAGGTCGTCCACGTGGCCGCCGGCCCAGCACAGCGCCGCGTGGGCGTCCTCCGCGGCCGCCGGGAAGCGGTGCTCGGGGGCACGCCGGTAGTCCACCGAGACCACGGCCGCGCCGGCCGCCCGTGCCAGGTGGCGGACGGTGGTGTCGTGCGTGTCCATGTCGCCCAGGACCCACCCGCCGCCGTGGCAGAACACGACGGTGGGGCGGGGCCCCGGCCACCGCCCGGGGTCGGGCAGGTAGACCCGCACCGGTACGGGCGCGGCGCCGGGCGGGCCGGGAACGGTCAGGTCCGCCACCGCCCCCACACGCGGGCGGCGGGCCGGCGGGCGGGGCGCGGCCGCCAGGACCCGCCGGGCCTCGTCGGCGCGGGTGACGCCGCGGCCGAGGTCGGGGAACGCGGCGGCGAGGGCGTCGACGCATGCCGCGGCCGCCGGGTCGAGACGGTCCCGGTCGCTTCCCCGCCCCGCCGGGCCTCGGCGGTCGCGGGTGCGGGGCCGCCAGCACAGGTTCCGAAAGTGCGGGATGACCTTCTCGCCCCACTGGCGCAGGGTCTCCATGCAGGCGTCCTGTTCCACCGTGCCCATCTGGACCAGGCACATGATCTCGTCGGCCCCTTCAATTCGGAATATGACTAGTAGTCACACCGCGAAGAGGCAAGAGAAGCAGCAGCACCCGGACCTGCCACCGACCGCCTGGGCCGTTCTCGGCCTGCTGTCCTTCCCCGGCGAGCGCACCGGGTACGAGCTGAAGAAGTGGGCGGACTCCTCGCTGCGCTTCTTCTACTGGTCGCCGGCCATCAGCCAGATCTACGCCGAACTGCGCCGTCTGGAGGACATCGGGTACGCGTCCTCCGCGCGCTCGGGGCCCGAGGAGGCGCGGGCCAAGCGCCGCTACAGCATCACCGGAGCCGGGCGCGCGGCCCTGTCCCGCTGGGCCGCCGACACCGCGGACGCCGGCCCCCCGGTCCTCAAACACGGGCTGCTGCTGCGGGTCTGGCTCGGCCACTTGGCCGAACCGGCGCGGCTGCGCGCCATGGTCGAGGCGCACCTGGAGCGCACCCGCGGCGAGCTGGCGGCCGTGCGGGAGGCCGTGGAGCAGGCGGCCGGCGTGCCGGAGTGGGACTTCCCCGCCGTCGCGCTGCGCTGGAGCGAGCGCCAGCACCTGGCCGAACTGGAACTGGGCGAGGCGTTGTTGGCCGACCTCGGGCGGCTCTCCGCGCGGGTCGAGGCGACCGGCCGTCAAGCCGGCGGGGACGCGCCCACGCCCGGGTGACGCGACAGGGCCGCGGCAGGCCGCCGGGGGGCGCGCAACCCTGGCGGGAAGCGGCCGGGGCGCTTCCGCGGGCCCGTGCACGCACGGTCCGTATCCGCGAGCGGCGCACTAGCATGCGACCTCTATCGCGCGCGGCCGGTCGGGACACCGCGACCGCGCGGGGAGCCGCCGTCGACGGAAGCGAGAGAACCTTGACTTTCCTCACCATCGGTCACCGCGGGGTCATGGGTGTCGAGCCGGAGAACACCCTGCGGTCGTATCTTCGGGCGGAACGTTGCGGGATGGACGCCATCGCCCTGGATCTCCGGCTGAGCAAGGACGGCGTCCTCGTCGCCGTGCACGACCCCGACGTGGACCGGACCACCGACGGCTCGGGGGCCGTCGCCGACCTGACGCTGGCCGAGCTGCGCGGACTGGACGCCGGTCAGGGCGAGCGGGTGCCGGTCTTCGAAGAGGTGCTGGAGGCGGTCCGCTCGCCGCTGCAGGTGTCCGTCGACGACCGGGCCGCGGCAGCGGCGCTCGCGGAGCTGGTGCTGCGCCGGGACCTGGTTTCCCGTGTGGAGATCGCCTCCGCGCGCGAGGAGGTGCTCACCGAGGCGGCCCGGCGGGTGCCGGGCGTCCGGACCGCTCTCTTCGTACGGTCCGCCCCCGGTGACCCGGCGGCCGTGGTGGGCCGGGCGACGGGCGCGGGGGCGGCCACGGTCTCCCTGGACATCCGCGGGATCACCCTGGAGCTGGTCGAGGCGGCCCATGCGGCCGGCCTGCGCGTGACGGGCCTGGCGGTCGACACGCTGGACCTGCTGCGGCTGGCGCGGGCGCTCGGCCTGGACGGGGTGACGACGGACCATCCGGAGATCCGCAGCACGGGCCGCTTCACGGCCTGAGGCGGCCGGCCCCGGGCGGCCGCGGCCCCCGTCCGTCACCGGCGCCGCCGGCGCGACCGGTGGCCCGCCGCCTACAGGGGCTTGACCAGCAGCTCGAAGGCGAGGTCGTCGCGCAGCGGGATGCCGAAGCGCTCGTCGCCGTAGGGGAAGGGGCTCAGCTCGCCGGTGCGCCGGTAGCCGCGGCGCACGTAGTAGGCGATGAGCTCCTCCCGCACGTTCACCACCGTCATCCGCATCTCGCCGGCACCCCACGTGTCGCGCGCGCGGCGCTCCGCCTCGGCGAGGATCTCCTTGCCGAGGCCGCCACCCTGCAACCCGGGGCGTACGGCGAACATGCCGAAGTAGGCGTGGTCGCCGCGGTGTTCGATGTGGCAGCAGGCGACGAGCTCGTCCGCGCGCTCGACGACGAGCAGTACCCCGTCCGGGTTGTCGATCACGGCGCGGACCCCGTCGGGGTCGGTGCGCTGTCCGTCCAGGTAGTCGGCCTCGGTGGTCCACCCCGCCCGGCTGGCGTCCCCGCGGTACGCGGACTCCACGAGCGCCACCAGTTCCGGTACGTCGGCCTCGACGGCACTGCGGAAGCTGAGGGCTGCGGGCTGGGCGGTCGACATGGGCGCTCCGTTCGGTGCGGTGGCATATGACATGCCGGGACAGCAGGGAGAGCCTATCCCGGGGCCGCGTGAGCCCCGTGCGAGAAGGGCATCTCTCCCCGTGACGCCGACGAACCGGGAGGTTCCGCCGTGCACGGATCCGCCTCGTCCCTGCCCGCCTCCCTCTCCGCCTGGCTGTTGGTACTCCTGTGCGCCGTGAGCGGTGCGTACTGCCTGCGCAGGGCGTGCGAGTGGGGCGGGCCGGCCGCCGGAGAGGCGGTGATGGGGTTCGGCATGGCGCTGATGGCGGTGCCCCTAGGGAGCGGCGGCGCATGGCGGCCGCCCGTACTGGGCGCGGTCTTCTGCGCGGCGGCGCTGCACGCCGTGTGGCTGCTGCGGGACGGGGCCCACCACGCGCACCACCTGGTCGGGTCGCTGACGATGGTCTACATGACCGCCACCGCGGGCCTCGGACCGGGGGGCGGACACGGCCACGGCGCCGGGCTGCCGCTGCTGACCGGGGCCCTGCTGCTCTACTACGCCGGCTATGTGGTCCTCGGCGGGGCGCGTCTGATCACGCCGGGCGGTCCGGGCCCCGCGCACGGCCCGCCCACCGAACTCGTCAGGGCCTGCCGACTGGCCATGGGGATGGGGATGTTGGCGATGCTCCCGGCGATGTGACGGTGCCCGCGGACGTGTCCTGCGTCACCAATGCACCCGTCCCGTACCCGCAGGTAGTCCCCCGCTCATAGGCTGGTGGCCATGATGGTCCCCGCCGCTCTCCTGCTGCTCGGCGCCCTGACCGCGGTGCTCGCTCCCCGTCTGCTGGCCCGGGCCCAATGGCCCGAACGCGAGCCGGTCGTGGCCCTGTGGGTGTGGCAGTGCGTCGTCGGCGCGGTGCTGCTGTGCTTCGGGCTGTCCATGCTGCTGAGCGCCGCCGCGGCCTGGCAGGCGGTCCGGGGCCGGCTCTTCGCCGTCGCCCCGCACGGGGTGGTCGACGCCTACGCACTCGGCGCGTCCGGGGGCCCCTGGGCCGCCGGCACCGCCCTCGTCCTGGCGGGCGGCGGCCTGTGGACCGGGGCGATGCTGGCCGGAGAGGTGCTGCGGGCGCGGGCCCGGCGGCGCGCGCAGGGCAGTGAACTGCTGGAGCGTGCCCCGCTGCTGCCCGGGGAGGATCCCGCGGGCGCCCGTCTCGTCGTCCTGGAGGGTCCGCGGCCGGACGCCTGGTGGCTGCCGGGAGCGGCCCCGCAGCTGGTGGTCACGACGGCGGCGCTGGGCCGGCTGAAGGGCAGCCAGCTGGACGCGGTGATGGCGCACGAGCAGGGGCACGCGGCGGCCCGGCACGACTGGCTGCTGCACTGCTCGCGGGCGCTGGCCCGGGGCTTCCCGCAGGTGCCGGTCTTCGCGGCCTTCGAGGCAGAGATGCACCGGCTGGTGGAGCTGGCCGCCGACGACATGGCCTCGCGACGGTTCGGACGGCTGACGGTCGCGCTGGCGCTCGTCGGACTCAACGAGGACCGCGGGGTGTTCACGGCGACGTCGCCGCCCGAGGCGCATGTACCGCAGCGGGTGCGCAGGCTGCTGTCGGCCGCGCCCCGGCTCTCGCCGGGGCGTCGGCTGCGCCTGACGGCGCTGGCCGCGCTGGTGCCGGCGGTCCCCCTGCTGGTGGCCTTCGTACCGGGGCTGAGCGCGTTGAGGTAGGGAGTGTCCGGCGCCGCACCGGGTTCGCCGGTGCGAGGATCCCCGTATGCGGAACGATCACTTTCGGTGGGTGGGGATCGGGTGCGCACTGCTGACGGCGCTGTTGACCGCCCTGGTGGTGGCGGCCTGGCAGCCGCTCCTGGCGGGCGACGAGCGGGTCGCGCGGGACTTGCACGCGCACGCCGTCGTCCACCCCGGGGTCACGCAGTCCATGCGGGTGCTGACGGACTGGGTCTGGGACCCGTGGGCCATGCGCCTGCTCGCCGCCGTCGCGTGCTGCGCGCTGTGGTGGCGCGGCGAGCGGGAGCGGGCGCTGCGGGTGGCGCTGGTCGTGCTCGTGGCCACGCTGGTGCAGCAGGGGCTGAAGGCGGTAGTGGGGCGGGAGCGTCCGGTGTGGTCGGACCCGGTGGACTCGGCGCACTACGCGGCCTACCCCTCCGGCCACGCCCTGACGGCGGCGGCGGTGTGCGGGATGCTGCTGTGGCTCGTCCCCCGGCCGGCTCCGCGGTGGGCGCCGGCCGCCTGGGCCGCGGCTGCCGTCTCGGTGCTGGGCGTCGGCTTCACCCGGCTCTACCTGGGTGTGCACTGGCTCTCGGACGTGGTGGCGGGCTGGCTGCTGGGCGCGGCCCTGGTGGTGTTGGCGACGTCGGTGTGCGTCCGCGGGCGCGGCCGGGATCGGCGGGAGCGCTGTGGATGAGGCGCGCCTGCCCTGGATGATCCCCCGTGTCACCCAGAGCAGGCGACCCCGTGCGCTGAGTATATTGGCTGCGAGCCAGTCAACGCAGGAGTAAGCATGTCCCCGCGCAGCGCCTCGGTCAATGAAGAATTGCGCAGACGTTCCCGGGAGCGGCTGCTGCAGTCCACGGTCGAACTCGTCGCCGAGCACGGCTACGAGGCCACGACCCTCGGCGACATCGCCGACCGGGCCGGTGCGGCGCGCGGCCTGGTCTCCTACTACTTCCCGGGCAAGCGGCAGTTGCTGCAGGCGGCCGTGCACCGGCTGATGCACCTCACCCTGCACGCGGCACTGGAACGGGAGCCCCGCAGCGCGGACGGGCGGGAACGGCTGGCGCGCGCGATCGACGCGGTCCTGGGGCTGGCCCGGGACGAACCGCTGCTGATGCGGACGCACATGGCGGGCATCCTCACGGCCGACGGTTTCGTGCAGTGCCCGGAGCAGCGGAGGCTGGCCGCCCTGCTGCGCGACACCCTCGCCGGGTACGGCTCGGCGGATGTGGACGCGGATTATCCGCTGCTGCGCGCCCTGTTGATGGGGGCCGTCGTGGCGGTGCTGATGCCCGGCGCCCCGATGCCGGCCGCGCGGCTGCGCGCGGAGCTGTTCCAGCGCTACGGGCTGGATTGGGAGCTGGGTGTCCCGCCGGACGGCGGGCCGCCCGGCGGAACGCTCGACTCACGCCTGTGACCTCACGGTTCAGCGGTAGTCGGGTTGGGTCTGCACGTTGAGCCGGTCCATGCGGACCCGTTTTGCGCTGTCTGTGCGGCGGTCGTCGATCCGCAGCACGTCGAGGCCCTTGGCGATGTCGTTCGAGTAGATGTGTCCGTTGTAGTAGTACGCCGACCAGGATCCGCCGAGACCGAGCCGGTCCGTCGTCAGCGGCCCGCGCTCGAAGTAGGCGATCTCACGGGGCCGGTCCGAGTCGGTGAACTCCCAGACCGAGACGCCGCCCTGGTACCAGGCCTGCACCATGATGTCGCGGCCGCCGCCGACGGGCACCAGCGAGCCGTTGTGGGCGACGCAGTTCTCGGTGTCGGCCTGGTGGCGCGGGATCTTGAAGTAGCTGCGGAAGACGAGTTTGCGCTGGTCCCCGCGGCCGGTGATGTCGTAGATCCCGTCGGCGCCCCGGTCGGGGCCGGTGGCCTCGTTGCAGGTGGCGCCGCCACCGCCGCCGAGTTCGTCGGTGAACACCACCTTGTTCGCCCGCTCGTTGAAGGTGGCCGAGTGCCAGAAGGCGAAGTTCACGTTGTCCTGCACCCGGTCGATGACGCGCGGCTGCTCGGGCCTGCTGATGTCGAAGAGGATGCCGTCGCCCATGCAGGCGCCGGCGGCCAGGTCCTTCGACGGCAGCACGGTGATGTCGTGGCAGCCGGTGGTCTTGGAGACGCCGGGGTTGGTGGGCGCGCCCGGGTTGCCGCCGTCGGGGAAGAGGACCGGGAAGGCCACGACCGCGGCCTGCGTCGGCGCCTTCCTCGGGACCTTCACCACCGAGATGCCGTCGTGCGGCGGCCGGCAGTCGGGGAAGGCCTCGTTCGGGGAGTAGGAGGCGACGTAGAGGTAGACGTCCCTGCCGTCCGGGACGAGGGTGTGGGTGTGCGAGCCGCAGGCCGTCTCGACGGACTTGATGTAGCGGGGGTTCTTCTTGTCCTTGATGTCGAAGATCTTGATGCCCTCCCACGAGGACTTCTCCGTCGCGGGCTGCGAGACGCTGTTGCAGGAGTCGTCGCTGCGGGAGGAGTCGGTGGAGAGGAAGAGCAGGTCGCCGTCGACGGAGATGTCGTTCTGCCCGCCGGGGCAGAGCACCTCGGTGACCTTCTTCGGCGTCCTGGGATTGGCGATGTCGTAGATCGTGAAGCCGTTGTAGCTGCCCGCGTAGGCGTACCGGCCCTGGAAGGCGATGTCCGAGTTGATCACGGCGGGGTCGGTGGAGGGGACGTTCGCCAGGTGTTGGATGTTGGCGCTGTGCACGATCTCGTCCGGGCCGGGGATGCCGCCCGGGGCGGATCCCCCGCCGTCGGAGGCGGCCGTGCCCTGATGGCTGCCGTGGCCGGTCGTCAGGTCGCCCGGGTCGGGGGTGGCCGCCGCCGGTCCGGCCGCCAGGAGGGTCGCGAGGAGTCCGGCCGCCGCTGCGACCACCCCCGCCCTCCTCTGATGCGCTCTCCTGGTGCGTAACGAGGTCACTGTGCCTCCCATGGGAGCCCGATCGGTTCCTTCCGCAGGGGAACGGAACCAGGACCCCGGCAGTATCTTCCCTTCATGGACATGGCAACAGACCTCCGGGGTCGCAAGGCCCTGACCACGCGGCCCTTACGGACGACCGCGGCGTGGGCGGCCGCCGGCCTCCTCCTGGCCCTCACGGCCTGCCAGGACGGCGGGGCGGACCGGGACGACGACGGACGGGCCACGGTCGTCGCGCCGGGCAGGCCGGGCGAGACCGCACGCACACTGACTCCCGAACAGGCCGCCAAGGCCAAACCCGACGACAGTCCGAACGCCGCCGACCACGCCTACGTGCAGCGGATGATCGAGCACCACCGGCAGGCGCTGACGATGAGCGCGCTGGCACCGGAGCGCGCGGCGGCCGATGCGGTCAAACGGCTGGCGGAGCGGATCACCGCAGCTCAGAAACCCGAAATCGGCGCGATGCAGAAGTGGTTGGCCCGCCACCCGGCGCCGACGGCGGGCTCCGGCACCCCCTCCCCCGGTCACGACCACGGCCAGCAGCCGGGGCACGCACAAGGGCACGACCACGGTGCCATGCCGGGCATGGCGACCGAACAGCAGCTGCAGGAGCTGGCCGCCGCCAGGGGCGCGGACTTCGACCGGCTCTTCCTCAGGCTGATGACCGCCCACCACGAGGGGGCCCTGACGATGGCGGGCGAGGCGCTGGCCGGGGGGAACAACACGGCCGTCGAGGAGATGGCCAACGAGGTGGTCGCCACGCAGAGCGCCGAGATCCACCGGATGCGCACGATGGGCTGACCCGCGGTCGGGGCGGTGGCATGCTGGGACCACCTGCGGAAGGAGCTCCGCCGTGCTTCGTGTCGCCGTCGTCGGATCGGGCCCCAGCGGGGTCTACGCGGCCCAGACGCTGGTCCAGCAGCGCGAGGTGCCCGGGGTGCGGGTGGACGTACTGGACCGGCTGCCCGCCCCGTACGGGCTCGTCCGGTACGGCGTCGCACCGGACCACGAGAAGATCAAGTCCCTCCAGGGCAGCCTGCGCACGGTGCTGGAGGACGAGCGGATCCGCTTCCTCGGGAACGTGGAGGTCGGCGGAGCCGCCCTGCCCGCGGCACGGCTGCTGGAGCTCTACCACGCGGTCGTCTACTGCGTGGGCGCGGCCCGGGACCGGATGCTGGGGATCCCCGGCGAGGACCTCGCCGGGGTGCACTCGGCCACGGCCTTCGTGTCCTGGTACAGCGGGCACCCCGACGCCGCCGCCGAGGCCTTCGGCCTGCCCGGGGTCGACGCGGCGGTGGTGGTCGGGGCGGGCAACGTCGCGGTGGACGTGACGCGGATCCTGGCCCGCGGCGCGGCCGGCCTGGCCCCGACGGACATGCCGCAGCCGGCTCTCGCCGCGCTCGCGGACAGCGGCCTGCGCACAGTGTCCATGGTGGCCCGGCGGGGGCCCTCCCAGGCCAGGTTCACCACCAAGGAACTGCGGGAACTGGGCACGCTGCCGGGCGTGGACGCCCGCACGGACCCGGCCGAACTGGCCCTGGACCCCGTGTATGCCGATCCGGACGCGGCCGCCGCGCTGCCTGCGGTCGCGCGGCGGAACCTGGAGGTGCTGCGGGGCTGGGCCGCAGCGGCCCCGGCCGCGGGGCCCCGCCGCATCGCGCTGCGGTTCTACCTGCGCCCGGTGGAGGTGCTCGGCGGGCCGGACGGGAGGGTCACCGGGATGCGCTTCGAGCGGACCGCCCCCGACGGCCGCGGCGGGGTCACCGGTACGGGCGTCCACGAGGACGTCGAGGCGCAGCTGGTGCTGCGCTCGGTGGGGTACCGGGGCGTGCCCCTGGCCGGGCTGCCGTTCGACCCGGTGACGGGCACGGTCCCGCACGCGGCCGGACGGGTGCTGCGGGCGGGTCGCGCCTCGGTCGGCGAGTACGTGGCGGGCTGGATCAAGCGGGGCCCGACGGGAGTCATCGGCACGAACCGGCCGTGCGCGAAGGAGACGGCGTCCTCGCTGCTCCAGGACGCGGGGGTGCTGTCCCGCCGCGCGCTCCCCGGCGACCCGCTGGACGCCCTGCGCGCGGCGGGCCTGCGGCCGGTGGAGTGGCCGGGCTGGATGGCGATCGAGTCGGCCGAGGCCGATCTGGGCCGCTCGCTGGGCCGTCGCTCCGTCAAGATCCCCGACTGGCCCGGCCTGTTGGCCGCGGCGGGCGCGCCTCCCGCACTTTGAGGGCCCGTCGAGCCGCTCGCCCCCGGCCCGCAGAGCCTTGCTTCGGGCCTGCGTGGAGCAGTGCGGCCGCACCATGGGCGGATCGCGTGTCCCCCTTCCCGCGGCGCTTGCGGTCGTCCCCCCTCCCGCTCCCCCGACCGTGCCGGCCGACCCGGAAGATGGGACGGTGAATTCGAAGACGTGTATGGACAGTGAGTCCGTGGAGAACCTGCTGTCACTCCTGGAGCAGGCCGCCGCCCTGCCGGCGCAGGACGCTCGGCGCCGCCGCATCGAGGGGGCAGCCAAGAACCTCCTGCGGCGCGGCCGTCGCGACCGCCGGGCCCAAGCACGCCTGCGCGACCGGGAGGTCGACGCCGCGCTGCTCGCCGCCACCGCCACCGGAGCCCGCGACCGGGTCATGGACACGGCCCTCCCCGCCCCGTCGGCCGGACCGCGGCCCCTGCCGGCAGCCCGGCGGAAGGTCGAGACCTCCGCAGCAGGGCCGACGCCCGCCGCGGGGCAGCCGGCCGCCGTCGGCAGCCTGCGGCGCAGCCAGCGCTGCTACGTCTGCAAGACCCCGTACCGGGAAGTGCATCCCTTCTACCACCGGCTGTGCATGCCCTGCGCCGGCTCCCACCTCGACCAGCGCACCGCACGGACCGACCTCGGCGGCCGCCGGGCCCTGCTCACCGGGGGCCGCGTCAAGATCGGGCACGAGCTCGCCCTCATGCTTCTGCGTGACGGCGCCGACCTGACCGTGACCACCCGCTTCCCCCGCGACGCCGCCGCCCGCTTCGCGGCCGCCCCGGACCGCGACCTCTGGTGGGAGCGACTGACCATAGCCGCGCTCGACCTGCGGGACCCGCGTCAGGTGCTGGCCTTCACCGACCAGGAGCTGGCCCGCGGCCGCCCGCTGGACATCCTCGTCAACAACGCGGCCCAGACCCTGCGCCGCCCACCCGAGGCGTACGCGGCCCTGGCCGCCGCCGAGGCGGCCGGCCTGCCCCCCGCACGCCACTGGGCGGCCCCGGGGTTCACCGTGCCCGGCAGTGCGCAGCTCGCCCTCACCGCGGGCGGCACTGCGGAGCCGGCCGCACCCGGCGTGCCGGCGGGCGTCGGCGGCGTGGTCGATGCCGCGGGACTCCTGCCCGACACCGCACCGATGAACTCCTGGACGCTCCAGCTCGGCCACATCAGCGCCGCGGAGCTGATCGAGGTGCAACTCGTCAACGCGGTGGCCCCGTTCCTGCTGGCCGACCGGTTGCTGCCGCTGATGGAGGCTTCGCCGCACCCCCGCCGCTACCTGATCAACGTCTCCGCCGTGGAGGGCCAGTTCGGCGCCCCCAACAAGTCCCCCGACCATCCGCACACCAACATGGCCAAGGCCGCCCTGAACATGCTCACCCGCACCAGCGCCGCCGCCCTCGCCGCACGCGGGATCCACTGCTGCTCCGTCGACACCGGCTGGATCACGGACGAGAAGCCCGCGGCCGCCCGCGCGCGACACGCGTCGACGGGATGGCGGCCGCCGCTGGACGTCGTCGACGGCGCGGCGCGCATCTACCACCCCATCCGCGAAGGCGAGGCGGGCAGGCCGCTGCACGCGGTGTTCCTCAAGGACTACCGGCCCGCTGCCTGGTAGCGGTCCCGGGTCGGGCCCGGTGCAGGTCGGCCGGGCACCGACAGCCGGTCCGCCTCGGCGGCGGCCGCCGCCAGGACGCTGTCGAGAAGGCCGGGGAAGAGCGCCTCCAGGTCGTCTCGGCGCAGGGCGTTGAGCTTGGTGGTGCCCCGGTAGGCCTGGCGCACCACCCCGCTCTCGCGCAGGACGCGGAAGTGGTGCGTGGTCGTGGACTTGGTGACCGGCAGGTCGAAGTGCGAGCAGGCCAGGTCGTCCGCCGAGCCGGCCAGGTCCAGGACGATGGAGAGCCGGACCGGGTCGGAGAGGGCGTGCAGCACGCCCTCCAGGCGGATCTCGGCCGCCTCCGGGTGGGCGAGGGTGCGGGAGGTGTCCCGGTCCGTCATGTCCCTGCTCCGCTCACTCGGCTTGGTCGGGCCCCCATGGTACGAGAGTCGTCGAAGGAGGCGCGGGGCTCGGGAAGACCGGCCGGAACAGGAGGGTGCGGCCGCGGCCCCGCCGCCGCGGCCGCACCGCCGTCACCAGGACCGGTGGTACTGCTCGGGCGTACGGACCTGCGCGCCGAGCTCGGCGGCCGCACGGCGGGCCCAGTACGGGTCGCGCAGCAGCTCCCGGCCCAGCAGGACCGCGTCGGCCTCGCCGTTGGCCAGGATCTTCTCGGCCTGCGCGGGCTCGGTGATCAGGCCGACCGCGGCCACCGGCAGGCTCGTCGCGGCCTTCACGCGGGCGGCGAAGGGCACCTGGTAGCCGGGGCCGACCGGGATCGTCACGCCGGGGGCGAGGCCCCCGGTGGAGACGTCGAGGAGGTCCACGCCGTGCTCCTGGAGGAGCCGGGCCAGGCGCACCGTCTCGTCGGCGGTCCAGCCGCCCTCCTCCAGCCAGTCCGTGGCGGAGATCCGGAAGAAGAGCGGGAGCTCCTGCGGCCACACCGCCCGCACGGCGTCGACGACCTCCAGGGCGAAGCGGGTCCGGTTCTCGAAGGATCCGCCGTAGGCGTCCGTGCGCCTGTTGCTGTGCGGGGAGAGGAACTCCCCGATGAGGTAGCCGTGGGCGCCGTGGATCTCGACGACCTCGTAGCCCGCCGCGAGGGCCCGACCGGCCGCCGCCGCGAACCGGCCGGTGATCTCTGCGATCTCATCGGTCGTCAGCTCGTGCGGCACCGGGTGGCCCTCGGCGAACGGGACGGCGCTCGGGGCGACCGGCTGCCAGCCGTGCGCGTCGGCGCCGACGGGCGCGCCTCCCTTCCAGGTGCGGTCCGTGGAGGCCTTGCGGCCGGCGTGGGCGATCTGGATGCCGGGGACGGTCCCCTGCGTCTTGAGGAAGCCCGTGATCCGGCGCAGGGCCTCGACCTGGGTGTCGTTCCAGATGCCGAGGTCGTAGGGGGAGATCCGGCCTTCCGGGGAGACAGCGGTGGCCTCCTGGATGATCAGGCCGGTGCCGCCGGTCGCGCGGGCGGCGTAGTGGGCGAAGTGCCAGTCCTGGGCGACGCCCGCGTTCGGCCCGAAGGCCTCCGCGCTGTACTGGCACATCGCGGTCATCCACACCCGGTTGGGGACCGTGACCGATCGGAGGGTGTACGGCTCGAACAGGGCGGCGAAAGCAGCGGGTACGGCGGGGGCAGCACTCATCGGGCTCTCCAGAGGTCACCGGGCGCGCCGGGATCGGCGCCCAAGTACGAGAGTCACCATACTACGAATCCTTTCGTACTACGAGACTTCTCGTACAAGCGCGTCCAGCTCCGCGCGCAGCGCTCCGGTCAGGGCCGCCAGGTCGGGGACGGCGGCCGCGTCGGCGACCAGGCCGTAGTGGACCGTCCCCTTGTAGGTCGAGACCGCGACGGCGAGGGACTGGCCGCGGGCCAGCGGGGCGAGCGGGTAGACCTCATGGACCCTGCTGCCGCCGAGCGAGAAGGTGAGGCCGGGCAACGGGACGCTGGTGACGAGGATGTCGTAGAGCAACCGGGCGGCCTGGGCGACGAGGGGCCCGCCGAGGCGGTGGCCGAGCGGGTGCACGTGGTCGGCGAGCAGGGCCACGGCCCCGGCACCCCGGGCGGGTCCGGCGTCCTTGTTGCGGTCCATGCCGGCGCGTACCCGGTCCAGCCGGCGCAGCGCGTCGGGCTCGGCGAGCGGCAGTCGCAGCAGGTAGCCGGAGAGCCGGTTGCGTGCGCCGTCGGCGCCGCGCGGCCCGCGGCGGCGCGAGACGGGGATCAGGGCCCGCGGGCCGGCCCCGAGCGGTTCGGGGTCGCCGCGCTCCGCCAGCCAGCGCCGCAGGGCGCCGGCGACGAGGGTGATCAGCACGTCGTTGACGGTGCCGCCGGCCCCCTTGCGGACCAGGTTGACCTCGTCCAGGTCGAGGGTGAGTCCGGCGACGGTACGGGGGCCCGCGCCGGCGGGGTCGGCCGTGAGCGCGGCCGGGACACCGAGCGGCAGACCGCCGCGGGCCACGGCGGCGCCGATCTCCAGGGCCTGCCCGACGCCCTGGACCCGGGCGGCGAGAACCCCGGGGATCCGGCTCAGGACGGAGCCGGCCCGCTGTCCGGGGACCGGGCGCACGGCGGCCCGCGGCTCCGGGACCTCGTCGAACAGCGCGGCCGCGAGGGCGAGGGCGCCCAGGCCGTCGGCGAGGGCGTGGTGGAACTTGAAGAGCACGGCGAAGGTGTCCGGATCCGGTCCGGCCAGCACGTGCGCCTCCCACGGCGGCAGGTCGCGGTCGAGGGGGCGGGCCATCAGCGGCCCGGCCGCCTCGTGCACGCGGATGCGGTCCGTGCGGACGAGGAAGACGTGCCGTGCGGGGTCGAAGTCCGGGTCCGGCGACCAGGCGGCGGCGCCCAGCGGCAGCAGCACGTCCCGGATCCGGCGGCGCAGGCCGGGGACGGCGGCGCAGCGTACGGCCAGGAGTGCGGCGGCGCGCTCGGCGGCGTGCCCGCCGGAGCCCGGCGGTCCGGCGGGCCGGAACACGGCGAGGGCGCCGAGGTGCATGGGGTGGTCGGCGGATTCCATCCGCCAGAAGGCGAGGTCGAGCGGAGAGAGGTGCTCGGTGGCCACGTACGTCCTTCCACATGCGGCAGCAGTGGCTTGAAGTCAACCCATGAAGAACACCCTCATGCAAGGCGCAATCATTTCCCAGCGGTAAATGATCGGTATAGATCATCCGATGTGCGGTGCGCGGCGCCCGCCGGGCTCTTGTCGGTGGGCGGGTGCAGACTGGCCGGAAAGACGCTCTGCGAAGAAGGCGACGACGTCCGGAGGTGCCGGCCATGGCCGATGTACTGCTGCTCGTGGGAACCCGCAAGGGACTGTTCATCGGCCGCCGCCGGGGGGACGGGCCCTGGGAGTTCGGTGAGCCCCATTTCAACGCCCAGGCCGTCTACGCGCTCGCCGTCGACCGCCGCGGCCCGGTCCCGCGGCTGCTGGTCGGAGGGGACAGCACCCACTGGGGGCCGTCCGTCTTCAGCTCCGACGACCTCGGGGCGACCTGGCACGAACCGGCCCGGCCGGCGGTGAAGTTCCCCCAGGACACCGGCGCCTCGCTGGAACGGGTCTGGCAGCTCCAGCCGGCCGGGGACGAGGCGCCGGACGTGGTGTACGCGGGCACGGAGCCGGCCGCGCTGTTCCGTTCGACGGACCGCGGCGAGTCCTTCGAGCTGGTCCGCCCGCTGTGGGAGCACCCGACCCGCGGCAAATGGGTCCCGGGCGGTGGCGGCGAGGGCCTGCACACCGTGATCACCCACCCCGGCGACCCGGACGCGCTGACCGTGGCCGTCTCCACCGCCGGGGTGTTCCGGACCCGGGACGGCGGGGCCAGCTGGGAGCCGTCCAACCAGGGAGTCTCGGCGGTGTTCCTGCCGGATCCGAATCCGGAGTTCGGCCAGTGCGTGCACAAGATCGCCCGCGACGCCGGCGACACGGACCGGCTGTACCTGCAGAACCACTGGGGGGTCTACCGCAGCGACGACGCGGGGACCCGGTGGACCGACATCGGCGACGGACTGCCCTCCGACTTCGGTTTCGCGGTGGCCGCCCACCCGCACCGGCCGAACACCGCCTACGTCTTCCCGCTCAACGCGGACTCCGACCGGGTGCCGGCCGAGCACCGGTGCCGGGTCTTCCGTACCGAGGACGCGGGCACCACCTGGCAGCCGCTCACGCACGGGCTGCCCGCCGCCGACCACTACGGCACGGTGCTGCGGGACGCGCTCTGCACGGACGACGCGGACCCGGCGGGCATCTACTTCGGCAACCGCAACGGCGAGCTGTACGCGAGCCACGACGACGGCGACAGCTGGCAGTTGCTCGCCGAGCACCTGCCGGACGTCCTGTGCGTGCGGGCGGCGACGATCGGCCAGTAGAGTGATCCACCGTGGCAGCACGACCGTTGAACGAGATCGTCGAGCCGGGCTGGGCCCGGGCTCTTGAGCCCGTGGCGGCGCAGATCGCCGTGATGGGCGACTTCCTGCGGGCAGAGATCGCGGCGGGCAGGACGTACGTCCCCTCCGGGGCCAACGTCCTGCGCGCCTTCCAGCAGCCCTTCGACGAGGTGAAGGTCCTCATCGTGGGCCAGGACCCGTATCCGACCCCGGGCCACGCGGTGGGGCTGTCCTTCTCGGTGGCACCCGACGTGCGGCCGGTGCCGCCGAGCCTGGACAACATCTTCCTGGAGCTGCACCGGGACATGGGCACCGGCCGGCCCGCGAACGGCGACCTGACCCCGTGGACCCGGCAGGGCGTGCTCCTGCTCAACCGCTCGCTCACCACCGCGCCCCGCCGGTCGAACGCGCACCAGGGCAAGGGCTGGGAGGCGGTCACCGACCAGGCCATCCGTGCCCTGGCCGCGCGGGGGAAGCCGCTGGTCTCGATCCTGTGGGGCCGGGCGGCCCGCAATCTGCGGCCGCTCCTGGGCGACCTGCCGGTGGTGGAGTCCTCGCACCCCTCCCCCAAGTCGGCCGACTACGGCTTCTTCGGCTCGCGGCCCTTCAGCAGGACGAACCAGTTGCTGGTCGGCCAGGGATCACAGCCCGTGGACTGGCGCTTGCCGTCCGTCAGTTGAGCGTATCTGCAATTCAACGGATAAATACGGACAGATGCGGCACGGGATGGCCCTGCCCGAACACCTTGTTCCGATAAGCCAGTAGCATGCGGCGCCATGAGCTCCCCCACTGGCCCCGCACATGGCCTGCCCGTACGAATGCCGCGACCCCGCCCGACCGGACGGCACCGCCGGCCCGAGCCCGCGGCCGCGCCCGAGGGCGCGCCCGCGCTGGTGCTCGCGGTGCCCGGTGCGCCTTCGGCCGCCTCGCGGGGGCTGGCGGAAGAGATCATCAGCATCGGCCGCTCCGAGCTGCCGGGCCTCGACGCCCGCGTCGGCTTCCTGGAGGGTGACGACGCCTCCGAGTTCCCGTCCCTGTCCGGCGTGCTGAGCGCCGTGGCGGCCGACCGGACCGCGCGGGCGGAGTTCGCCCGCGCAGCCGGCCACGAGGTGCCCGAGCAGACCGGCCCGGACGCCGTGGTCGTCCCGCTGCTCGCGGGTCCGGCCAGCGACCTGCTGCGCCGGATGCGTCAGGCCCTGATGGACTCCTCCGCCGCCGCCGAGCTGGCCGACGTCCTCGGCCCGCACCCGCTGCTGGCCGAGGGCCTGCACGTGCGCCTCTCCGAGGCGGGTCTGGCCCGCGCCGACCGCGCCCGCCTGTTCACCGTGACCACCGCCGCCGACGGCATCGTCCTCGCCACCACCGGCGGCGAGGAGGCCGTCCAGGCCGCCGGCATCACCGGCATGCTGCTCGCCGCGCGGCTCGCCGTACCCGTCCAGGCCGCCGCGCTGGACCAGGAGGGCTCGGTGGCCGCGGTCGCCGAGCAGCTGCGCCGCGAGGGCTCCACGCAGCTCGCCCTCGCGCCGTACCTGATCGGGCCCGAGGCGGCCGACGGGCTGCTGGACACCGCCTGCAAGGAGGCCGACTGCGCCACCGCCGAGGTGCTCGGCGCCTACCCGGCCCTCGGCAAGCTGGCCGTTGCGCAGTACACGGCGGCGCTCGGCATTCCTCAGGGCACGCCCGCGCACTGATCCGTCCCCTACGACGCGAAGGCCCCCGCCGAGCCCGGTTTCCCCGGAGGGCGGGGGCCTTCGCGTGGTGCGGCCCTACGCGCCTGGGGCGAGGACCACGCAGCTGGCGGCGGGCACGGGCAGCGACCCGGCCCGGTGCGGCCGGCCGGTGAGCGGGTCCACGTCGAACCAGGTGACGTCGCCGGAGTGCTCGTTGGCCGCGTAGAGCCGGCTCCCCGCGGCGTCCACGGCGAGGTCCCGCGGCCAGACGCCCCCGCAGTCCGCACTGCCGGTGAGCCGCGGCCTGCGGGGGCCGTCGGCGAGCGACAGGGTGACGAGCGCGTCGGCCCCGCGCACGGCCGCCCAGAGGAACCGCCCGTCGGGCGAGGCCACGACCGCCGAGGGGTACGCCCGTACGGCCCCTGGCGCGCCCGGGGAAGCCACCGGAACCTCCTCGACCGGTTCCAGCCGCCCGGATGCGCCGTTCCAGCGGCAGACGGTCACCTGCGGCTCCAGCTCGTGCAGGACGTAGACCGCCTCGCCCTCCGGATGGAAGGCCAGGTGGCGCGGCCCGGTGCCGGCGCGCAGCGGTGTCTCGGCGTGCACCCGCAGCTCCCCCGTGGCCGCGTCGGGCACGCAGACCCGTACCGAGTCCGTGCCGAGATCCACGCTGCACACCCAGCGGCCGGACGGGTCGGTCAGCACCTGGTGGGCGTGCGGGCCGGCCTGTCGGGCCGTGTCGGGGCCCGAGCCCCGGTGCGCGAGGACCCGGGCCGGTCCGGTCGGGCGGCCGTCGGCCGCCAGCGCGAGGCTGCTGACGCTGCCCGAGGTGTAGTTGGCCGTGAACAGGCGGCGTCCGGCCACGCTGACGTGGGTGGGCCCGGAGCCGCCGACGCGCACGGGGGCGCCGAGCGGGGCGAGGCCGCCAGTGGTGGGCCGGAAGGCCGCGACCTCGCCCCGCTCGCTCTCGCTCACCGCGTAGAGGACGCCGGTGTCCCTGGCGAGGGCGAGGTACGACGGATCCTCGGCGGTGGCGACCGAGAGCGGGGTCAGCGCCCCGGTCTTCGGATCCACGGTCGCGGTGGTGACACCGCGGCCGCCCCCCGAGGTGAAGGAACCGATGTAGGCCCGGTGTTCGCCGCTTCGGTCCGTGCTGTCGGCGTCGTCCACAGGAAACCCCTCTCACCGCTGTCGGATCCGTACGCAGCCGACGGTAACAGAAGGTCTAGACCAAATCCCGGCCCCGGGCCCGTTCTTGTGCGCCGGCGTGGTGGACATAGGCCGTACTGCTGGGGAGGTCTTCGTAGGTGCGGTGGAAGACGGGGGTGGCGGAGCCGGAGATGGGCGGCACGATCCAGGACCAGTCGGCCCCCACGTCCCGTCCCTTGCGCTCCTCGCGCGCCATGTGGGAGAGGAAGCGCCGGGACTCGGAGTGGTGGTCGGCGATGGTGACCCCGGCGCGGTCGAAGGAGTGCAGGACCGCCCGGTTGAGTTCGACGAGGGCGCGGTCCTTCCACAGGGAGCGGTCGTCGGAGGTGTCCAGGCCCAGGCGGCGGGCGACGGCGGGCAGGAGGTTGTAGCGGTCGGTGTCGGCGAGGTTGCGCGCTCCGATCTCGGTGCCCATGTACCAGCCGTTGAACGGCGCGGCCGGGTAGTGGATGCCGCCGATCTCCAGGCACATGTTGGAGATGGCCGGTACCGCGTGCCAGCGCAGGCCCCAGTCGGCCCAGTCGTCGCCGTCGGGATGGCCGATCGGCACCTCCAGGACGGCGTCCGCGGGGGTGTCGAACCACCGGGGTTTGTCGTCGACGCCCTGGACCACCAGGGGGAGGAGGTCGAAGGGGGTGCCGGCGCCGCCGGACCAGCCGAGCCGGAGCAGGGCCGCCGTCAGCGGGGCGTTGCGGGCGTCACCGACGGTGAGGGAGGGGTGGTCGCCGTAGCCGGCGTAGCGGACGAGCTGCTCGCTCCAGATCAGCGGCCCCGGGCGGTCCGGGGTCTCCGGGGCGAAGACGGTGATGGTGGGTCTGACCCGGCCGCCGTTGGTCGCCTCGCGCAGGTGGTCGAAGCACTCGGCGGCTATCGCGTCGGCGTCGGTGAGGCCGCGGCGGTCGCGGACCCGCAGCGAGTTCCAGTAGAGCCTGCCTATGCAGCGGTTGCTGTTGCGCCAGGCGACACGCGCCCCGTGGGCCAGCTCCTCGGGCGTATGCACATAGGTACCGGTGTCCGCCAGTTCCGCCCTGACGGCGGCGAGCCGGGCGCGCGGATCACCCGCGCCGGCGTTCTCCCTGTGGAAGAGTCGGATGAACTCCTCGGCCGCCTGCCACACCTGTGCGGTGGTGGAGCGCTGTTGAAGAATTTCCATTCCGGCGGGGTACCCCCTGTCCGACCAGATCCACCCTGTACGTGCCGGATGAATGTGCAGTAAACAATTACCCGTTGTACCTGCCGCAGGTCAGCGGCGTACGGCATGAGCTCCCGGAACACTCCTCCGGGTGATCCTCGCGGAAACGGCTGCGGACGGGGGGCGTGAAGGCGTACGATCCGGCGCACCCGGCGCACCCGGCGCACCCGGCGAACTGACGGAGCGTCGGACCCTCCGCGCGCCCCCGGTTGCACCGAGTGCCACGCATCGAGCCTCGAGCCGAGCCGGGTCAGCGGCAGGGGCGGCTCATGAACAGCGCCCGCTCACCCGCCGACGGCGTACCGTCGTAGAGCGCGGTGTCGAGGCCGCAGAAGGTGAACCCCATGCGCCGGTAGGCGTGCACGGCGGGGGCGTTGACCGAGCTGACCTCCAGCCAGAGGTGCTCCGCGCCCCGTGCGCGGGCGAACTCCGCGGCGCGCTCCATCAGCGCGCTGCCGATCCCGCGGCCCCGGTGGCCGGGCGCGACCTCGATGTCCTCGACGGTCAGCCGCCGGTTCCATGCGGAGTAGCCGACGGCGGCGAAACCGCAGAGCTCGTCGCCGTCGAGGGCCACGAAGGTGCGCGTGTCGGCGTCCACGTCGGGGCCCGCGCCGCGGGCGAACCCCTGCTCGTCGTGCTCCTCGGGCGGAAACGCCTTGTGCACCGGCGGGTCCACGGGGACCTCGCGGAGCAGGAAGCCCCACCCGTCGCCGGAGGCGGTCACCTCGAAGACGGTGGAGGTGGTGAAGGACCCGTCCAGGGCCTCGATGGCACCCGCGTCCTCGGGGCGCGCGAGGCGGTGGACGACTGCGCCGGCCGGCTCGTGCGGGGTGGTCGTCATGAGATCCACCGTACGCAAAAAAACCCCGGCCGAATTCACTGCCGAGGGAGGAGAAGGCGTATATTGAATGGTTCGCGACTTGGACCCTAACAAATCGCGAAAAGCTTACGGAGACACTATATCGCGGCGGGAGCGCAATTGTCAACCGAGGAATTCCGAAAAGAGCAGCAATTCGTCACCGACCTCTATCGGCGCCTCGACGACCTGCGCGACCAGGCCGAACAGGCGGTCGAAGGGGCTTTGCGGGACGTGGGGACGGGCTTCCAGGCGCGCTTGGAGCGCGATGTCCTGGTGGCCGAGCAGTCCGGTCTGCTGTCCGCCCTGAACGCCGGGGAGAACGGCCTGTGTTTCGGGCGCCTGGAGTTCTCCGACGGCGCCGACCACCACATCGGCCGCATCGGGATCCGCGCCGACGACGCGGACCGCACACCGCTGGTCCTGGACTGGCGGGCCGAGGTCGCCCGCCCCTTCTACCTCGCCACCGGCCACACCCCGATGGGGCTGCGGCGCCGCCGGCACATCAGCAGCCGCGGCCGGGTGGTCACCGCCCTGCACGACGAGATCCTCGACCTGACCGACGCGGAGCGCACCGGCCACGAGGGCGCCGACGCGGACGCGGTGCTGCTGGCCGCCCTGGACGCCGCCCGGACCGGCCGCATGCACGACATCGTGCGCACCATCCAGGCCGAGCAGGACCGGGTCATCCGCTCCACGCACCGGGGGGTGCTGGTCGTCGAGGGCGGGCCGGGCACCGGCAAGACCGCGGTCGCGCTGCACCGCGCCGCATACCTGCTGTACGCCCACCGCGAGCTGCTCGCCAGGCGCGGGGTGCTGATCGTGGGGCCGGGGCCGGCCTTCCTCGGCTACATCGGCGGAGTGCTCCCGGCGCTCGGCGAGACGGGCGTGCTGCTGTCCACGCCGGGCGAGCTGTTCCCCGGCGTCCACGCCACCGGCACCGACCGCCCGGGGGCCGCCGCGGTGAAGGGCCGCGCCTCGATGGCGC
Organism: Streptomyces sp. NRRL F-2664; assembly: GCF_000719345.1. Classification (GTDB taxonomy): domain Bacteria; phylum Actinomycetota; class Actinomycetes; order Streptomycetales; family Streptomycetaceae; genus Streptomyces. The sequence goes on along the minus strand of NZ_JOFX01000001.1, from coordinate 84,339 downwards.
GGGTCCTCGCCCGCGTCGTGGCCGACCGGCAGCGCCTGCCGGAGGAGGTGCCGGCCGACACGGGCGAGGAGTACGACACCGTCCCGGAGCCCGCGCTGGAGATTGACCACGACGACCACGGGACCCTGCGGCTGGACCGCACGATGGCCCACGAGGCACGCGACCGGGCCCGGGCCACCGGGCTGCCGCACAACCAGGCGCGTCCGGCCTTCGCCTTCGCCGTCATCGACGCGCTCACCGCGCAGCTGGCGGACCGGCTCGGCGCCGATCCGTACGGCGGACCCAACCTGCTGGGGCCGGACGACGTCGCCCAGCTCGGCAAGGAGATCGCGACGAGCCGGGCCGTGCACGCCGCCATCGACTCGCTCTGGCCCTCCCTCACCCCGCAGCGGCTGATCGCGGACTTCCTGGCGGAGCCCACGCACCTGCCCCCGGACGAGGCCCGGCTCATCCGGCGCGCGCGCTCGGCCCGGCCCGACTGGACCCCGGCCGACGTGCCGCTGCTGGACGAGGCGGCCGAGCTGCTCGGGGAGGACGACAGTGCGCTGCGCGCCGCCGAGGAGCGGCAGCGCCGGCGGCGCATCGCGTACGCGCAGGGCGTGCTGGACGTCTCGGCGGGCTCGCAGTCGTACGAGTTCGAGGACGAGGAGAACGAGTACCTCGCGGCCCACGACATCATCGATGCGGAGCGGATGGCGGAACGCCATGAGGAGGCCGACCACCGCAGTACCGCCGAGCGCGCCGCGCAGGACCGCACCTGGGCGTTCGGGCACGTGATCGTGGACGAGGCGCAGGAGCTGTCGGAGATGGCGTGGCGGCTGCTGATGCGGCGCTGCCCGACCCGTTCGATGACGCTGGTCGGCGATCCCGCGCAGACCGGTGACGAGGCGGGCTGCGGTTCCTGGGAGCGGATCCTGGCGCCGTACGTGGGCGACCGCTGGGAGCTGGTCCGGCTCGGGGTCAACTACCGCACGCCGGCCGAGATCATGGCGGTGGCGGCGGCCGTGCTGCGCGAGCGCGACCCGGGGTTCGAGCCGCCGCGCTCGGTGCGGTCCACCGGGGTGCGGCCGTGGGCGCGGGCGGCCGAGGACCTCGCCGCAGCGGTCGCGGAGGCCGTGGAGCGGGACCGGCCGGCGGAGGGGCGGCTCGCGGTGATCGCGCGGCGGGAGCGGCATGCGGCGCTGACCGGCGTGCTGCCGGGGGTACGGGAGGGCGCCGAGCCCGATCTGACCCGGGAGGTGGTGCTGCTGGATCCGCGGCAGGCCAAGGGGCTGGAGTTCGACACGGTGATCGTGGTGGAGCCGGGCGAGTTCGGGCCGAGCGACCTCTACGTGGCGCTGACCCGGGCCACCCAGGCGCTGGGGGTGGTGCACACCCCCGGCCGGCCGCCGGAGGGACCGGCGGCCGGGTGGGGTGCGCTGCTCAGGCGCTGATGACGAACGGCGCCTTCGGGTCGGTGCCCAGCGGGGTGGCCAGCTGGGTGAGGGCCCGTTCGAGGCCCTGGAGGTGGGCGAGCGCGGGCTCGGCGGTGCCGGCGGGCGGGGCGGCGGGGTGCGCCGCCCGAGGTCCTTCGAGCTCCCGCTCGCCCGCGGTGAGCGCCTGTACGGCGGCCTCGACGCGCCAGCAGGCGGCGGCGAGGCGGGCGTCGTGGCCGGCGTCCGGGTCGGCGGCGACGGCCACCAGGCCGCGCACCTCGCGGGCGCAGTCGTCCAGCAGGGCGATGACCTGGCCGGCGCGCGCCTTACGGGCCCGGAACGGGCTGAGCGGGTGGACCAGCGGGGCGAGGGCCGTCCGGACGCGGGCCAGCAGGGTCTCCAGCTCGGCGGCGTGCGGGGCGGGATCCGCCGTCGCGGAGCCGGCGAGTCGGGCGGCGGCCTGGGCGGTGGCCGCGTGCACGCAGTGCAGCGCGCGCTGGATCCAGGCGTCGTTGGTGGCGTGGGTGGTGACGGGCAGGACGAGGACCACGGCCAGCGCGGCGCACACGGCGCCGACCGCCGTCTCCTCCAGGCGCAGCACGAGCAGGCCGGGGTCCAGCACGCCGAGGAGGCCGTAGAGCAGCCCGGCCATCAGCGTGACCGCGAGGATCATCCAGCTGTAGGAGACGGCGGCCGTGTAGAAGATGCCGAAGACGCAGGCCGCGACCAGGAGGGCGGTGGGAAGGGGTGCGCCGTCCAACGGGATGGCGATCAGTACGCCGGCGGCGACGCCGACGACGGTGCCCAGCACCCGGCGGAAGCCGCGGACCAGCGTCTCGCCGCGGGAGGCGGTGTTGACGAAGATCCACCAGGCGGTGCCCACGGCCCAGTACCAGCGGTCCTCGGACAGCACCTGGCCGACGGCGAGGGCGACGGCGCAGGCGGCAGTCGCCTGGAAGGCCTGGCGGGTGGTGTGCCGGGCCAGGCCGCGGCCGGGCAGCGGTGCGGGGGCGGCGGGCGGCGGGGTGCGCCGCTCGATGGGCCAGAGCAGGAAGCGCACCGCGGCCGACGCGGCCAGGGCCAGGCCGACGGCGGCGTAGAGCTCGGGGAGCTGGGCCGGGAGGGCATGGAGGAACTGCGTCACGAAGAAGTTCATGAACGCGAAGATCCCGAGTGCGTGGCCGCGCGGGCCCCAGCGTCGGGCGTAGACCCCGCAGAAGACGACGAGGACGAAGGCGGCGTCGCGCAGCGGGGTCACCCCGTGCAGGGCGGTGGCCAGGGCCAGTACCGGGAACCCGGCGGCGGGCAGCAGGGCGGTGGTGACGGCCTGGCGGCGCACAGTGGGGTCGGTGACGGTGAACAGCGCGAGCAGCGCTGCCAGGCCGCCGGTGATGGAGGCGGTCAGGGAGAGACCGCACAGTTCGGCGAGGGCGACGGCGGCGCCGACGCCGATCACCGCGCGGACCGAGGTCCTCAGCCGCAGACGCCCCGGATCCGGAGCCACGAACATCCTCTTCACAGCGGTGTGCCGCCCCCCTGCAGTGGTGCGCGCCGGGCCGACCCCGCCCGGGGGTGGTGGGCGGCGGACGGGCACGGCGAAGGCGCCGCGCTCCGGAACCGGCCTCGTTGCCGTCCGGCGCTGCGCGGCGCCGAAGTACATGGATAGGACACAGATAAGCACCTGGGGGCCCAGTGGCTCAACTCGGCCTCGATGACCAGGTCCATTGGCGCAGTCGCAGAGGTGATCGGCGCGCCAGAGCGCTGCCAATGGACCAGCCGGGCCCGGCCTTCGCGGACAGGTCGCGCACGACTCTCGTCCGTGCGACCACGCGCTGTTATCGTGCAGCGACCCGGAAGACGTACGGAGGGGGACCTGCGTTGACGTGCAGAGCGGAGTCCGGGGAGGCCGAGGCGTTCAGCCGGGCCGCCGTGGCCGTCTTCCGACTGAACGGGCGCTTCACCGCGGCCGTCGACCGGCTGGCGCCGGCGTCCGGTCTGAGCGCGGCGCGCTGGCAGGTCCTCAGCACGGTGACGGACGAGCCCCTGTCGGTCTCCGAAGTGGCCCGGCGCGTGGGGACCACCCGGCAGAGCGTGCAGCGCATAGCGGACCTGCTCGTACGGCAGGGACTCGCCGTCTATCTGGACAATCCGGCGCACCGGAGGGCGAAACTGCTGGCCGCGACCGAGCGGGGCGGGGCTGCGAAGCAGGAGGTCGACTCCTGTCTGGCCGACCTGGCCCGGCAGCTGTGCGCGAGCCTGGGCGGTGAGGAGGAGGTGCACCGGACGGCCGAGATCATTCGGGGGCTGTCGGGCGCGCTGGCCTCGGTCGGCACGGGCGGCTCCGGGTGAGGGCCGCCCGCGCCCGCTACCGCTATACGGACAAGGCGGCTTGAAACAGCCGCCGTTTTTCCCAAAGGTTGACTGCACCGAGGAATCGTCTTTGCGGTACCGTTCGCGCCTGACACGGGGTTTCAAAGGCGGGGGACCTGTGAATCGGTTTGTCTTCAGACTGCTGGGGCCACTGCTCGTCCAGGCCGAGGACGGCCCCTTGCGCATCAACGGCAGGCGCCAGGCGACGGTCCTCGCGATGCTGGTGCTCTATGCCGACCGGGTCGTCTCGGTGGACACCCTGGTGGACGCCGTCTGGCCGGATTCGCCTCCCGCGACGGCCCGCAACCAGATCGCCATCTGCGTGGCCACCCTGCGCAAGACCTTCAAGCAGGCCGGCGTGACCGACCTGCTGATCACCTCTCCCCCGGGCTACCTGCTGGCCAAGGGCGAGCACCGCGTCGACGTCCAGGAGTTCCTGGAGCGCGCCGAGCAGGGCCGCGACGCCGCCCGGCACGGCCGCACCGAGGAGGCCTGCACGCTGTTCGAGGAGGCGCTGAGCATCTGGCGGGGCTCGGCCCTCGACGAGACGCCCGGCTCCCGGCTGGAGGCCGAGGCGACGCGGCTGGAGCAGATGAGGCTCACGCTCATGGAGGAGCGGGCGGGGCTGATGCTCCAGCTCGGCCGGCACCGCGCGCTCATCGGCGAGCTCACCGACCTGGTGGCCCGGCATCCACTGCGCGAGCAGTGCCGTGAGCACCTCATGCTGGCCCTCTACCGGTCGGGCCAGCGGGCCGAGGCCCTCGACGTGTTCCTGGCCGGCCGCCGCTTACTCACCGAGCAGCTCGGGATCGAACCGGGTCCGGGGCTGCGGCAGTTGCACGACCTGATCCTGCGCGACTCGCCGGAGCTGACCCGGCCCCCGGCCGTGGCCACCCCCGCGCCGACCGCCCTGCACACCGTCCCGGCGCAACTCCCGGCGCAGGTCATGGCGTTCACCGGCCGGCAGCGCGAGATGGCCTCGCTGGACCGGCTGCTGAAGGAGCCGTACCACCCGCACACCCCGGCCCTGGCGACGATCGTGGGCGTGGGCGGGGTGGGCAAGACGGCACTGGCGGTGCACTGGGCGAGCCAGGTGGCGGACCAGTTCCCCGACGGCCAGCTCTTCGCCGATCTGCGCGGCTACGACGAGGAGCAGGCGCCGGTGTCGCCCGCGGCCGTGCTGGACCGCTTCCTGCGGGCCCTCGGCATAGCCGCACCGCAGGTACCGGTCGATCCCGATGAGCGGGCGGCGCTGTTCCGGAGCCTGCTCAGCACCCGCAAAACCCTGATCCTCCTGGACAACGTACGCTCCTTCCAGCAGCTCAGACCCCTGCTGCCCGGCGGTGGGCGCAGCGTGGTGCTGGCCACCAGCCGGGAGAACCTGGGCGACCTGACCGGGGACTACACGGCGCTCAGCATCCGGCTGCGGATGCTGGAGCCGACCGAGGCCACGGCCCTGCTGATCAAACTCGCGGGGGCGGACCGGTTCGGCAGTGACCCGGTGGCGGTGGAGCAGCTCGGCGCGCTGTGCGACTGCCTGCCGCTGGCGCTGCGGATCGCCGGCGCCCGGCTCGCGGCCAAACCCAACCTGAGCGTGCGCAGCCTCGTGGAGCGGCTGCGCGACCACCGCTCCCGGCTGGACGTTCTGAGCCCGGGCGAGGGCGGGGTGCGCGCCGGCTTCCGCCTCACCTACCGGGACCTGCCGCCGGAGGCGGCCCGGATGTACCGGCGCCTCGGACTGCTGCGCACGGCGGACTTCGCCGCCTGGGCGGGGGCGGCCGTCCTCGACACCAGCGTGTGGCACGCGGAGGAGCTGATCGACCACCTGGTCGACGCCCAGCTGCTGGAGGTGGCGGAGTCGGCGCCGGGCCGGGCGGCCCGCTACCGCTTCCAGGACCTGCTGCGGCTGTTCGCCCGGGAGCGGGCGGAGTCGGACGAGCCGGAGGGCGAGACGGACGCCGCATTGGAGCGGGCCTTCGGCGCGTGGCTCTGGCTGGCCGAGGAGGCGCACCGGCGGATCGACGGACGCGACTTCCCGGTGGGCCGGCCGGCCGCGCCCGCCCCCGGCTTCCTGGGCGAGCTCGCCGACGAGCTGCTCGGCTCGCCGATGGACTGGTTCGAGTCGGAGCGCACCGCCGTGACCGACGTGGTGGCCCAGGCGGCGGAGACGGGCCGGGCCGGCTACGCCTGGAAGCTGACCGAGAGCGCGGTGCCGCACTTCGAGACGAAGAACTACCTGGAGGACTGGCAGCGCAGCGCCGAGCAGGCCCTGGCGTCCGCCCGCTGCGCCGGTGACGAGCCCGGCGAGGCGACCATGCTGCGGCTCCTGGGGTCGCTGGCGATCTACCAGCGGCGCTACGAGCAGGCCGAGGGCTGGAACATGGCCGCGCTGCGGCTGCTGCGCACCACGGGTGACCTGGGCGGGGCGGCGCTCGCGCAACGGAACCTGGCCATGTGCGCACGGTTCCAGGGCGACTGGGAGCGGGCGCTGGAGTACTGCGAGGCGGCGCTCGGCGGCTTCCATGCGTCGGGGGACATCGGCAACGAGGCCCATCTGCTGGGCTTCCAGGCGCAGATCGAACTGGACCGGGGCAACGTGGGCGGCGCGCTGCCGCTGGCGGAGCAGGCGGTGGCGCTCAGCCGGCGTACCGGATCGGTACGGGCGGAGGCCCAGAGCGTGTACCGGCTGGCCGAGGTGCGGCTGCGCGCGGGGGGCTACGGCGAGGCGGCCGAGGCGTTCGGCGCGGTGCTGCGCCTGACCCGCGGCGAGGGCGACCGGGTCGGTGAGGCCCACGCGCTGCGGGGTCTGGGGCAGACGCAGTGGAGCCAGGGCCTGCTGCAGGCGTCGGGGGACACGCTGCAGCAGGCCCTGGAGATCACCGTCGAACTGGCGGACCGGTTCCTGTACGCCCGGGTGGAGACGGACCTCGGGTGCGTGGATGCGCTCGGGGGCCGGTGTGCGGAGGCGGCGGAGAGGTTCCGGCGGGCCTGTGCCGCCTTCGGTGAGGTCGGCGCGCAGCCCTGGCGGGTGCAGGCGGGCCGGCTGCTGGCGGCCGTACGGGATGCGGGGGACGTACCGGGCGGTGGGGGTCCCGGAGGGCTGCCGCATCGTTCCTTCACTCCGGAGGAACTGACGGAGCTGCTGGCGCATCCGGCGAACTGACGCCCGTCCGATATGGCGCGGGCCGCGGGGGCGGATGGCCGCCGGTGCGGGCTGCGGTGGTGCGGGGTCCGCGGCGGGGGCGCCGGCTGCGGTGGCGGTGCGGGCCTGCGTGGTGCGTGCGGCCCCAGCACGTGCTGCCGTCCACGTGCGGTGGTGCGGGCTTGCGATGCTGCGTGCTGCGGTGGAACCGGAGGAGCGGCGCGGCGCTCGGGTGGGGGCGCCGCAGGGGGGTCAGCCCCAGGGCATGTCGCCGTTCGTGCCGGCGGAGCCGGACGGGGAGGGGTGCAGCGGCTTGACGATCCCCCAGGGCATGTCGTCCGCCTGGACGCTGGTGCCCCCCTGCGCCGTGACGGCCGACACGGCCCCCGTGCCCACGAACATCCCCGCAAGGACAACCAGGCAAGCGGCCGTCTTCTTCGCCGTCCGGGTGCTGCGCATCTCGGATTCCCCTCTCGATGGATCATCACTGCCGCTCGCTGCGGCACGAATGGAACAGTAGGGACGCCTCCTTTCTCTTCCGTGTTCCATCGATTTCGTGACCCAGGCCCCCCTCGAAATCGACACGATATCGAGGGGACAACGACCTCCTCTAGCTTCGTTCGAAGATTCTTCTCAGGAATCACGGATGGGGCGGTACATGGAATTCCGAGTGCTCGGGCCAGTAGAGGTACGGCGGGACGGCCACCGGGTCGCGTTCTCCGGGGCGAAGCTGCACACCGTGCTCGCGGCGCTCCTCCTGGCCCGCGGGGAAGTGGTGTCGGACGAGCGGCTGTGCCGGTTGCTGTGGGGCTGGGCGCCCCCCGCGACCGTCAGCGCACAGCTCTACACCTATATTTCGCGCCTGCGCAAGATTCTGGGCGCCGACGTGACGATCGATCGCAGACCGCCGGGATATGCCATGAGCATCGGTAATGCGACCGTCGACCTGAACGAATTCGAGAAGCTGGCACTCGGCGGCCGCGAGGCACTGATCAAAGAGGACTTCGAAAAGGCCGGTGAGCTGCTGCGCGACGCCCTGGCCCGGTGGAACGGCCAGCCGTTCGCGAACGCCACCGAATACCTCGCCGACGCAGAGGCCCCGCGACTGACGGAGGCGCGGGCCGTGACCCTGGAGCACCGCATCGCCGCGGACCTCGCCCTCGGCCGGCACGAGCAGCTCACCGGCGAACTCACCGGGCTCGTGGCGGAGTTCCCACTGCGCGAGCGCATCCGCTGCCAGCTGATGACCGCCCTGTGCCGGTCGGGGCGGCAGGCGGACGCGATCCACCTCTACCACCACGGCCGGGCGGTGCTCGCGGACGAACTGGGGGTCAATCCCGGCGAGGAACTCCAGGCCACCTACCGGGCGCTGCTGGACGGCACACTCGACCGGTGGCCGGGCTCCGCCCCCGCCGTACGGGCGGGCGCGCGGCCGCGGGCCTCGGGCCCCTCGGACGGGACCCCGGCCATGCTGCCCCCGGACACCGTCGACTTCACCGGGCGGGAGCCGGAGCTGGAGCTGGTGTGCCGGGCCCTGGCCCCCGACGGGCAGGGTGCCGGACGGCCCCGCCGGGTCCTGGTCACCGGCATGGCGGGGCTGGGGAAGACCGCGCTGGCCGTCCACGCGGCGCACCGCTGCCAGCGGCATTTCCCCGACGGCCAGTTGTACGCCGACCTGCGCGCCGCGGACGGCACTCCGCGGCACCCGGCCCGGGTACTGCGCCGGCTGCTGCGGGCGCTGGGCCCGATGGACGACGTACCGGCCGCCGACGACCAGGACCAGCTGGTGCGCCTGTACCGGGAGCGGACCCGGGGACGGCAGCTGCTCATCGTGCTGGACAACGCCTCCGGGGCGGCCCAGCTCGGTCCGCTGCTGCCCAACACCCCCGAGCCGGCCGTGCTGGTGACGGGGCGTACGGCCCTGCCTACGGTGGCCGGGGCGCACACGGTGGCCCTCGCGCCCCTGGAGCCGCGGGCCTCCCTGGAGCTGCTCGCCGCGGCGGCCGGTCCCTCCCGGGTGGCGGCGGCCCCGCGCGCGGCGTCCGCGATCGTCGAGCACTGCGCCGGGCTGCCGCTGGCGCTGCGGATCGTCGGTACACGGATCGCGGCCCGGCCGCACTGCACGCCCGACCGGCTCGCCCGCAGGCTGGCCGACCCCGTGACCCGGCTGCGGGAACTGCACTCCGGCGACATGGACGTGCACACCTCCCTGCTGCCCTCCTGGCGCGCACTGGAGCCGGAGGTGCGGGCGGTGTTCCCGGAGCTGGCCGCGCTCGGCCCGGATCCGTTCCCGGCAGCCGAGGCGGCGACGGCGCTGGACCTGCCGGAGGCCGAGGCCGAGCGGCTGCTGGAGGCGCTCGCCGACGCCGCCCTGCTGGAGGTCAGCGGCGCGGACGAGTGGGGCCAGCCCTGCTACCTGTTCCACCCGCTCGTCCGGCTCTTCGCGCTCTCCCTGGAGGAGGGACGCGCGGCGGTACCCGCCGAGCGGACCGGCCGTCCGGAGCGTAACCGGCGGCTAACTCACCGCCCCTAGCCTCGCCCTGCCCCGCAGCAGGGCGCCCCGGCCCGCATCCACCCCGAGCACGCACACGCCAACGGCCCGTAACACCGAATGGAGTTGGACCATGACCGAGCTCCTGCCCGCTCGCGCGGACAGTGCCGCGTCCTTCCCGATGACCGAGACGCAGCAGGCACTGATGATCGGGCGAGGCGAAGCCGTCGAGATGGGCGGCATCGGCTGCTACGGATATTTCGAGTGGGAGCGCGCGGACCTCGACCCGGAACGGTTCGCGACCGCCTGGCGCACGGTGGTCGCCCGCCACGACATGCTCCGCGCGATCGGCAGGACGGACGGCACCCAGTGGGTGCCCGCCGACCCGCTGCCGTTCGAGATCCCGGTCGTGGACCTGCGCCACCTGTCCGCGGACGCCGCCCGGGAGCACCTCGCCGCGGTGCGCGAGGAGATGAGCCACGTGGTCTTCCCGGTCGGCAGCTGGCCGCTGTTCGACCTGCGGATATTCCGGCTGGGCGGTCCGGAGGACCTCGGCCGGGTCCACCTGGGCATCGACCTCCAGGTGCTGGATGCCTCCAGCGCCTTCCAGGTGCTCTTCCCGGAGCTGGTCGACCTGTACGAGAACCCCGATGCCGAACTCCCCGAGCCCGGCATCAATTTTGCCGAGTACGCCCGCTGGCGCGCCGACGCCCTGCCGCACACCGAAGCCTTCCGGGCCGCCCGCGACTACTGGGTGCAGCGCGTGCCCACGCTGCCGCCGGCCCCGTCGCTGCCCACGGGCGGTGCCGGCGGCGACACCGGCGAGGTCCGCTTCGACCGGCGTGAGCACCGCCTCTCCCCCGCGGACTGGCAGCGGTTCACCGAGCGGGCGCACGGGGCGGGCCTGACCCCGTCGTTGCTGCTCACCGCGGCCTTCGCCGAAGTGGTGCGGGCCTGGGCGGAGGAGTCCGACTTCACGATCAACTACCCGGTCTTCCAGCGCCCCGCGGTGCACCCGGACATCACCGGCGTGCTCGGCGACTTCACCAACGCGGTGATGCTCGCCGCCGACGGCTCGGGCGCGACCTTCCTGGACCGCGCGCACGCCCTGCGCGACCAGCTGGCCCGCGATGTCGAGCACGGCTCCTTCAACGGCGTCCGCGTACTGCGGGAGTTGACTCGCCTGCACGGCGTGGGTGCGCAGGCCGGGATGCCCGTGGTCGTCACCAGCCTGCTCGACTACCCGGTGCGCCGGCCCGTCACGGACCTGGGCCGGGAGGTGTACTCGATCTCGCAGACCCCGCAGGTGACCCTCGACGTGCAGCTGCGGGAGCTGGCCGGTGAGCTCCGCGTCATCTGGGACTTCGTCGACGGCGCGTTCGCGCCCGGCTTCGTCGACGCCGCCTTCGGCGTGTACGTGGACCTCCTGACCAGGCTCACCGACGATCCGGACAGCCTGCACACCCCGCGCTTCGACCTGGTCCCGCCGGCCGAGCGGGAGCTGCGCCGGCAGGTCAACGACACGGCCGGGCAGATCCCGTACACCACCCTGCACGAGCTGTTCGCCCGGCAGGCGGAGCTCACGCCGGACGCCGAGGCCGTGGTGGACTCCCGGCGGCGGCTCAGCTACGCCGAACTGGCCGCCTACGCCTGGCGGATCGGGCACACGCTGCGCGAGCACGGGGCGGCGCCGGGCGAGCTGGTGGCCGTGGTGATGGAGAAGGGCTGGGAGCAGTACGCAGCGGTGTACGGCATCCTCGCGTCCGGTGCCGCCTACCTGCCGCTGGACGCGTCCGTGCCGCCGGAGCGGCTGCGCCGGCTGCTGGCCGAGGCCAAGGTGGACCGGATCCTCACGCAGTCCTCGCTGGAGTCCCGGGTCAGCTGGCCGCCCACGGCCCGCCGCTACCGGGTGGACAAGGACTTCGAGACCGGCACCGCGACCCGGCCCGACACCGCGCAGACCCCCGCGGACCTCGCGTACACGATCTTCACCTCGGGCTCGACGGGCGAGCCGAAGGGCGTGATGGTCGACCACATCGGCGTGGTCAACCTGATCCGCGACGTCGCCGACCGCTTCGGGGTCGACGAGCGGGACCGGCTGCTGGCCATCTCGGGGCTGCACTTCGACGCCTCGATCTACGACGTCTTCGGGGTGCTCACCCAGGGCGGGACCGTGGTGGTGCCGCCGCCGTTCGAGCACGCCGAGCCCGACGTGTGGGCCGACCTGGTGCAGACGGAGCGGGTCACGCTGTGGAACTCCGTACCCGTGCTGATGGAACTGCTCGTCGGCGAGGCCGAGGTGCGCGACCGGCGGGGGGCCGGCCGGCCGCTGGAGTCCCTGCGGCTGTCGGTGCTCTCCGGCGACTGGATCCCGCTGACCCTGCCGGACCGGCTGCGGGCGCAGAGCCCGCGGATCCAGGTGGTGGGCTCGGGCGGTCCGACCGAGACGATCTGCTGGTCGCTCTTCCAGCCGATCGGCGAGGTCGACCCGTCGTGGACGAGCATCCCCTACGGCAAGCCGATCACGAACCAGCGCTACTACATCGTCGACCGGACGGCCCACGAGCGCCCGCTCGGCGTCGTCGGCGAGATGGCCGTGGCCAGCGACGTCGGCCTCGCGCTCGGCTACTGGAACGACGCCGAGCGCACGGCGAGCCGCTTCGTGCGCCTCCCGGAGACCGGCGAACGCGCCTACCTGACCGGCGACCTGGGCCGGTACCTGCCGGACGGCAGCATCGAGATCCTGGGCCGGGACGACTTCCAGGTCAAGATCCAGGGGCACCGGATCGAACTGGGCGAGATCGAGGCCGTGCTGCGCCAGGACGACGAGGTCGAGGCGGCCGTGGTCGTGGCCCCCGCCAGCGCCCACGGGGTGCGGCGGCTGCACGCCTACGTGGTGGCCGACGCCGGGTCGGACGCCGGCGCCGCCGACCGGGTGCTGGAGCGGCTCGCCGCGCAGCTCCCCGGCTACATGGTGCCCGCCGCGATCACCGCGCTCGACGAACTGCCGCTGACCCGCAACGGCAAGGTCGACCGGCTGCTGCTGGCCTCCTCCGCCGGGAGCCGGCAGTCCGCCGACGACGCGGCCGCACCCGACGGCGGGGAGGCGACCGGCAGCGCGCTGGAGCTGGTGCTGTGCGCGGCGGTCGCGGACATCCTCGGCCTGGACGGGGTGGCGCCCGGTGACAACTTCTTCACCCTGGGCGGCGACTCGCTCAGCGGGACCCGGCTGGCCGGACTGCTCAAGGAGCTGCTCGGGGTGCCGGTGCCGGTCAAGACCGTGTTCCAGAACCCGGTGGTCCGCGACCTGGCCGGAAAGATCGCCGCGGACGAGCAGCACGGTGCGGAGGCGGTCGCGGCCGCCGAGGCGTTCGGCGAGCTGGAGGCCGAGGAGACGGACACCGCCGATGCCGAGGACTGAGGAAACCACCCGGTTCAGCACGGCCACCACGGACGATTCCGAGAGGGGACAGTCATGAGTCTCACCCTGCCCGCGCCCGTCACCGGTCCTCCGGACGGGAACGGACGGCCGGGCGGCGCACCCCGGGTGCCCGCACCGGACCTGGTCGATTTCGCCGCGCACGCCAACACCCGGCTCAGAGACCGCGACTCCGTCCTGTACGACCTGCTGGCGCGGGAGTCGGCGCGCCAGCGCGACACCCTGATGATGGTCGCGGCGTCCAGCGTCGCGGACCCCTCCGTGCTGGCCTGCGAGGGCAGTGCGCTGGGGAACCTGACCGCCGAGGGGTATCCCGGCAACCGCTACCACGCGGGGTGCGGCGTCGCCGACGACATCGAACGCCTCGCGATCGAGCGGGCGTGCGCGGCCTTCGGGGCGCAGGACGCGATCGTGCAGCCGCACTCCGGGTCGTCCGCGAACCTCGCCGTGATCACGGCCCTGCTCAGCCCGGGTGACAGCCTGCTCGGCCTCGACCTGGACTGCGGCGGGCACCTCACCCACGGCTCCCCCGCCTCGGTGACCGGCCGCTACTACCGCGCCCACGGCTACCGGGTGACGCCGGAGGGGCTGCTCGACTACGACCAGATCCGTGAACTGGCGCTGGAGCACCGGCCGAAGCTGATCGTGTGCGGGGCGAGCGCGTACCCCCGCAGCATCGACTTCGCCCGGTTCCGGGAGATCGCGGACGAGGCCAACGCCTACCTCCTCGCGGACATCTCGCACATCGCGGGCCTGGTCGCGGCCGGCCTCCACCAGAGTCCGGTCGACCACGCCCACGTGACCACCACCAGCACCTACAAGCAGCTGTACGGCCCGCGCGGCGGACTGATCCTGCTGGGCCGCGAGGCCCGCAGGGCGGGGCCGGAGCGCGGCACCCTGGCCGCGACCCTGCGCCGGGCGGTGTTCCCCTTCACCCAGGGCACCCCCGACCTGGCGTCGGTGGCGGCCAAGGCCCGCGCCCTGGACTTCGTGGCCAGCCCGGACTTCGCCGAGGTGGCCAAACGGCTGGCCGACGGTGCGCAGGCGATCGCCGAGCGCCTCCTGGACCGGGGCTTCCGGCTGGTCACGGGCGGTACGGACACCCACATGGTGCTGCTCGACCTGCGCGGCACCGGCGTCACCGGGGACGTGGCCGAGGAGGCCCTGGAGTCCTGCGGGATCGTCGTCAACCGCAACCGCGTCCCCGGGGACACCACGCCGGTCCGGGTGACGGGCGGGCTGCGGCTGGGCACGAACACGCTGGCCGCCCGCGGGATGGACCGGACGGTGGCCGCCGAGTGCGCCGACCTGGTCGCGGACGTCCTCACGGCGCTCGCCGCGCCCGGCGGCGTGCTCCCGGACGTGTTGCGCGACCGGGTCCGCGCCCGGGTGTCGGAGCTGTGCGCCGCCCACCCCCTGCCGGGGTACCTGCCGTGACCTTCAGCGGCTTCCCGCCCTCGGCACTGCGCCTGTACGAGGACCTCGCGGCCGACAACAGCAAGGAGGCGTGGCGGCTGCGCCACCGCGAGCGGTACGAGCGCGACGTGCGTGCGCCGATGGACGAGCTGGCCGCTGAACTGGGCACGTTCTTCGCGGAGTGGGCCGGACCGGCCGGGGTGCAGGTGCTCGGCCCGGTCCGCGACACCCGGATGTCCCACGACAAGTCCCCGTACAAGACCTACCAGGGCGCCTATCTGGACCTGCTGCCCTGTCTGGGACTGTGGGTGCACCTGGACCGGGACGGGCTGTACGCCTCCGGCCGCTGGTACCCGTACGCCGGGGCCGAGGTCGCCCGCTACCGTGCCGCCGTCGAGGAGGAGGACGGCGGCACGGAACTGGCGGCGCTCACCGGCCGGCTGGCGGAGCAGGGCTTCGTCATCGGCGGGGACCGGCTCAGGTCCCGGCCGCGGGGGGTGCCCGCGGACCACCCCCGGCTGGACCTGCTGCGCCACCGCAAGATCGACGCGGGGCGCCGCTACGGTCCGGCCGCGGGTCTGCACACGGCACGCGCCGGGGAGCTCGTACGGGAGACCTGGCTGCTGGTACGGCCGCTGCTGGACTGGATGGCGGCCCGTGGGCTCACCCCGCGGCCGCGTGAACGAGGAGTTGACGATCCGTCATGAGCACAGCCGGATGCACGGTCGCCGATCTGCGCAGCGACACGGTGACCCGGCCGGGTCCCGCGATGCGGGCCGCGATGGCCGACGCGGAGGTCGGCGACGACCTCTTCGGGGAGGACCCGACCGTACGCGCCCTGGAGGAGCGCCTCGCGGCGCTCTTCGGCTTCCCGGCGGCGCTGTTCACGCCGTCCGGAGTGATGGCCAACCAGATCGCGCTCCAGCTCCTCGTCGGTCCCGGCGAGGAGCTGGTGTGCGACGCGGAGGCGCACGTCCTCGCCCATGAGGAGGCTTCCCCGGCCCGCTACGGCGGCATCCAGACCCGTACGGTGACGGCCGAACGGGGGGTGATCACCCCGGCCCTGCTGGCGCGGGTGCTCCGGCGGGGGAACCCGTACACCCTGGGCACGCGCGCGGTGGAGGTGGAGCAGACCCACACCCGCGCCGGCGGCACCGTCCATCCGCTGGAGACGCTGCGGGCGGTGCGCGCCCTGGCGGCCGGCGCGGGCGTTGCCGTCCACATGGACGGTGCCCGCATCTGGAACGCCATGGCCGCGACCGGAACCGCGGCGGAGCGGTACGGGGAGACGGCCGACTCGCTGTCGGTGTGCCTGTCGAAGGGGCTCGGCGCGCCGGTCGGCTCGGTGCTGCTGCTGCGGGCCGAACACCTGCCCCGTGCGCGCAAGCTGCGGCACGGCCTGGGCGGCGGGATGCGCCAGTCGGGCATCCTGGCGGCTGCGGGGCTGTACGCCCTGGACCACCACGTGGAGCGGATCGCCGAGGACCACGAACACGCCGCGCTGCTGGCGGCGGGGCTGCGGGAGGCGGGCTTCCCCGTGCGCCCGCCCGAGACCAACATCGTCCTCGTCGGGGTGCCGGGCGCCGACGAGGTCGTCGCCCGGGCCGCACGGGAAGGAGTGCTGGTGACCGCGCCGGACCCGGACACCGTCCGGCTGGTCACCCATATGGACGCAGGACGCGAGGCGTGTCGGCGCGCCCTGGAGGTGCTGACCGCCGTTATGACCGATGTCGTCGCTGGTGCGCGTGAGGGCGTGCCCGCGGGGCGAAAGCAAGAAGCGGAAGAGAGCGAAGTAGCAGCATGAGTTTAGAAGTCCGGCCGGCCACGGCGGATCTGTGGGACGACGTCAAGAAGGTGCTCCAGCCGAAGAAGAGCGCGCACACGTGCTGGTGCATGGCGTGGCGGCTGACGACCGGGGACTACGGGAGGATGTCCGCGGAGGAGCGCGGTGAGCACCTGCGGACCCTGGCGGAGAAGGCCGATCCGCCGCCCGGGGTCCTCGGGTTCCTGGACGGGGAGGTCGCCGGCTGGTGCAACGTGGCGCCGCGCCGCCAGCTCGACCGGTTGACCTCGTCGAAGACGATCACGCCCGTCGACGACGTGCCCGTGTGGTCGGTGACCTGTTTCGTCGTGCGCAAGGAATTCCGCGGCAAGGGGGTCGCCTCCGGTCTGCTGGAGGGGGCCGTCGAGCACGCGCGGGCGAACGGCGCGCCCGCCGTCGAGGGGTATCCGGTGGATCCCGAGGGCGGCCGGGTGAACCCGACCCTCGCCTACGTCGGCACGATGGACATGTTCGAGCGGGCCGGCTTCCGCCGGATCCTGCGCACCGAGGCCAAGAGCGACAAGCGGCACCGCTGGATCGTACGTCGCGACCTGGTCTGACGCCCGCACCGGCGGTACCGGTGAAGGGGCCCCCGCAGTGCGGGGGCCCCTTCCTCGTCCTCGGCTCAGGGGGTGTGCGCCGCGGTGTCCCACAGCTGGGTGGGCCGTCCGCAGCGCAGTGCCTCCCATGCCGCGCGCCGGTAGCAGCCGGCCACCAGGCCGTCCCGGACGAGGCCGGAGGCGCCGTGCAGGTGCACCGCGTCACGGGTCACGTCGAGGGTGGTTTCGGCAGTGAGGGCGATCAGTCCGGCGGCCTCCCCCGGGGTGAGCCGGCCTTCGTCCAGGTCCCGGGCCGCGTCCCCGACGGCCCAGCGCACGGCGTCGAGCCGGGCCAGCAGCCCGGCCACCCGCAGCCGGGGGCCCTGGTGCTTGACCAGGGCCTGGCCGAACTGCTGGCGGCCGCGGATCCGGGAGACGACGGCGGTCAGCGCGGCCGCGGTGATGCCGGCCAGCAGCGACGCCTGGTGGACGGCGGCGCGCAGGCCGACGCGGGCAAGGGCCTGCTCGGCGGCGAGGCCGCGCAGCAGGACCGACCCGGCCGGGATCCGCGCCTCGTCGAAGACGGCGCCGGCGACCGCTCCCCCGCCGTGGTCACGCAGCGGGCGTACGGTCACCCCCTGCGCGGGCAGGTCGACCAGGACGATGCAGGGACCGTCGGGACCGCTCGCCAGGACCAGCAGGGCGTCCGGCCCGACGCCGGCGGCGAACGGACCGCCGGTGCCGGTGAGGACGACCCCCGCGCCGTCGCCGTCCGGTTTCCAGGCGATGCCCGGCGCTACCGTCCCGCGCGGGTCGGGCAGCCGGCCGGGGACGGCGAGCTGCAGCTCGCCGGCGCGTACCCGGTCGAGCAGGTCGTCGGTGCCCTCCGGGGCGAGGGGACCGAGGGCGGAGAGCACGTCGAGCGCGAGGAGGGTGTCGGCCAGCGGGACGGGCTGCATCGCGTTGCCCGCCTCCTCGCAGACCATCGCGAGGACGGCCTGGCCGAGGTCGAGTCCCTCCTGGTCGATGGGCAGGGCGAACTCCCACGCGCCGACCTGCGTCAGTGCCTCCCAGGCGCCGGCGGGGGTGTCCCCGTCGACCTCCAGGCCCTGGCGCACGGTGAGCCGGAGCTGCCGGAAGAGCGAGTCCTCGTCCTCCCGCTCCCGCCACCGCTCCGGCGCCGCACCGGCCGCCCCGCCCGTACCGCTTCCGTTGACCGCCTGCGTCGTCACGGCCGTACCTCCGCCCCTGAGTCGAGACGCAGCCGGGCCAGCGTCTCCAGCATCATTTCGGCGGTGCCGCCGGATATCCGCATCCCGGGGGCTTCACGCATCGCCGAATCGAGTGGGTGTGCCACCCCGTCGACCTCCGGGTCGTCGAGGGTCATGCTCGTGTCGCCGTCGAGTTCGGCGGCCCACCAGGCCACCTCCGCGGCGAGTTCGGTGGTGTACCACTTCGCGGCGGCGGCCTCGTCCTCGTTGAGCTCGCCACGGTCGAGGCGGGTCAGGACGCGGCGCACGAGGGTGCCGGCCGCGAGGAGCCGGGCGTTGAGCTTGGCCAGGCCTATCTGGTCGTGCTGGCCGGCCTCCAGCCGGTCGGTGTGGGCCTCCAGCCGTTCGACCGCGGCCCGGTACCAGCGCAGCGCCTTGACGTAGTAGTCGAGTCCGGTGCGCTCGAAGGCCAGGGTCTTGACGACGATCGCCCAGCCCTGACCGATGCCGCCGACGACGTCGTCGGCGGTGACGGCCACTCCGTCGAGGGCGACCTCGTGGAAGGCGTCGTCGCCGATGCCGGGGATCTGCCGGATGGTGACGCCGGGCTGGGCCAGGGGCACGAGGAAGAGGCTGAAGGCGTCGTCCTCGCCGCGGGCCAGGCACAGCCCGTAGTCGGCGAAGCGGGCGAAGAGGGAGTGGACCTTCGTGCCGTAGAGCTTGTAGCCACCGTTGCCGTCGGAGACGGCGCGGGTGGAGAGGATGTTGAGGTCGGAGCCTGCCTGCGGTTCGCTGAAGAGCACGCACCCGAAGGAGGTGCCGGCGGCGAAGCCCGGCAGGTGGCGCGCCTTCATCTGCGGGCTCGCGACGTTGAGCAGGGTGGAGCCGACGATCTGCACGGTGAGCGTGTGCAGCAGGTCGGGGACGTCGTGCATGGCGAGTTCCTCGACCAGCACGGCGGCGGCGACCTGGCTGACACCGCGGCCTCCGTACTCCTCGGGCCACTGGGGTGCGAGGAGGCCGCGTTCGCCCAGGGCCCGGTGGATGGGCCGGGGGTCCCGGGTGCGCCGGGCCTCGGCGACGGGGGCGGACACCAGGATGTCGTGGATGTCCTCGCGCAGGGCCCGCATGGGGGTGCGGGGCACGTCGGCCCCGCTCCGTACGAGCCCGCAGTCCGCGGGCGCGCGGTAGAACTCGGTGGTGAGCACGGGCAACTCCCTAGGCGGGTCTGGTGGGTCCGGGTGGGGATCGAGCAGGGGCCGGGGCCCGCGGCCCCGGCCCCGCTCAGTGCCGGGTGGTGGTGAGTGGGGAGGCGGGCGCGGCGACGGCCCGGTCCAGTACCTCCTCGATCCCGGTGAGCAGGCCGCGCACGTCCTCGGGCGCGGCCGCGTGCCGGTTGTACTCGGCGGTGCCGCCGATCTCGCCGTCCCGCTCGACCAGGCCGACGCAGGCCAGGGCGGCGGCCGGGTCGGGGCTGTACAGCTCCAGGTGGCGGGCCGGCGGGCCCGGCAGCTGGCCGACCTCGATGCCGGGCAGGTCCAGCGGTACGGCCGGGTAGTTGTGGAGGGCGAACAGGACGTTGTACGGCGGGGGCGTGCCGTCGCCGAACAGCACGTCCACGGGCAGGCGCTGGTGGGCCAGGGCGTCGGCCACCGCGGTGCGGGTACGGTGCAGGAGCTCCCGGAAGGAGGGTCCGTCGGCGAGGTCGAGCCGGATCGGCACGACGGTGGTGTACTGGCCCACGGCGCCTTCCAGCGGTGCGGCGAACCGGCCGGCGGCCGGGGTGCCGATCACCACGGAGGTACGGCCGTCCCTGCGGGCCAGGACGACCGCGAGCGCGGCGAGCAGGGTCATGAACGGGGTGGCCCCTTCGGCCGCGCCCAGTTCCAGCCCGGCGTCGACGGGACCGCGGGCCAGCCGTACGGGCACGTGGCCGCGCTCGAAGCCGCCCGGGGCCCGGGGCGCGGGCGGGTCCGCCGCGAAGACCGCCCGCCGGCGGGCGAGTTCGGCGGTGCCGTCCGGCCCGGCGAGCCAGCGGTGCTGCCAGTCGGCGTAGTCGGGGAACTGCAGCTCGGGCGGAGCCAGCCCCTCCGGGCCGTCCCGGTAGCCGGCGGCGAGGTCGGCGAGGAAGACCCCGGAGGACCAGCCGTCGAAGACCGCGAGGTGGGAGGCGAGGATCAGGACGTGCTCGTCGGGCGCGGTCCGCAGCAGCCGGAACGCGCTGGTGCGGCCGGTCTCCAGGTCCAGGACGGTGGAGGCGCTCTCGGTGGTCTGCAGGGCGACCCGCTCGGCAGCGGCGTGCGGGGTGAAGCCGGAGAGGTCGGCGCGGGTCAGCCGCAGCACCGGTTCCCCGTCGACGTGCAGCCGCGGCTGGTCGGCGGTGGAGCGGACCAGCCGGGTGCGCAGCGCCTCGTGGCGGTGCAGCACGCCGGTGAGGGCCTCCTCCAGCCGCCGGGGGTCGAGGGTGCCGGTCAGCCGGAGCGCGTGCGAGCCGGTGGCGACGGCCGGATGGGTCCGCTCCCGGCGCCAGAGCCGGGCCTGGAGGGCGGTCGGCGGGACCGGCCCCGCGCCGGAGCGCGGAGCCGGGTGGCCGGGTATGGGCCGGCGGGCGGCCAGCATCAGGCGGGCGAGCTCCCGTTTCGCCTCGGGGAGCGCGGCGAGCGCTCCCTCCAGCCCGGCCGGTCCGGCCATCAGGGCCCCTCGGGCTGCTGGAGGGAGCCGAGGAGGGCGGCGGCCTCTTCGTCGCTCATGTTCTCGATCTGCTCGAAGACGGCCAGCAGCCGGTCCTGCTCGCCGGCGGCCTCGGCCTTCGCCGCGCGGACGAGCTCGGCGAGGCCGGCGACGGTCGGGCGGCCGAAGAAGTCGGCGAGGGCGATGTCGATGCCGAAGAGGGCCCGGACCCGGGAGACCACGATGGTGGCCTGGAGGGAGCTGCCGCCCAGGGCGAAGAAGTCGCCCTCCACGTCCGGGTTCTGCCATTCCAGGAGCGGGGTGAGGATGTCGCGGCAGATCTGCTCCTCGACGGCGTCGCGCGGCGGGGTCCCGCCCTGTGCCGACTGCTCGGTGGGCAGGGGCAGGGCAGCGGTGTCGACCTTGCCGTGGGGGGTCAGCGGCAGCTCGTCGAGCACGACGACGACCGGGACCATGTATCCGGGGAGCCGGACGGCGGTGTAGGCGCGCAGGCCTTCGGCGTCGGCGACCTCGGAGGCGTAGCTGCCCACCTGCTCGACGGTGACGTAGGCGGCGAGCATGCGCTCGCCGCCCGCGGCGGGCTGGGCCACCACGACGGCCTGCTGCACGGAGGGGTGCCCGGTCAGGACGGCCTCGACCTCGCCGGGCTCGATGCGGTGGCCGCGTACCTTGAGCTGGCGGTCGGTGCGGCCCAGGAAGTCGAGGTTGCCGCCCGGCAGCCAGCGGACCAGGTCGCCGGTGCGGTAGAGGCGGGCGGTCTCGGGGCCGTCGGCGAAGGGGTTGTCGGCGAAGCGTTCGGCAGTGAGGTCGGGGCGGCCGAGGTAGCCGCGGGCCACGCCGGGGCCGGCCACGCACAGTTCGCCGGGGACGCCGGGCGGGACGGGGCGCAGCCGCTCGTCGAGGACGAAGGCCTGGTGGCCCGGCATGGGGCGGCCGATCGGCGGGTTGCGGTCGTAGCTTCCGGTGCAGTCCATCAGCGTGACGGCTACGGTCGCCTCGGTGGGTCCGTAGCCGTTGACGAACCGGCGCTCCCCCGCGGTCCACTCGGCGACGAGCCGGCCGGGGAAGGCCTCGCCGCCCACCGACACCAGACGCAGGTCGGGCAGGGCCGCCTGGTCGAGCAGGGGCAGCAGCGCGGGCGGGAGCTCGGCGACGGTCACGGCGTCCTCGCGCATGCGAGCCTGCAGCAGGGCCGGGTCGCGGCGCTCGTCGTCGGTGGCGATGACGAGCGAGCCGCCGGCGAGGAGGGTGGTGAAGATCTCGAAGACGGAGACGTCGAAGGTCAGCGGGGCGAACTGCAGGACGCGGTCCTCGGCCTTGATCTCGTAGGCCTTGGCAATGGTGCGGGAGAAGTGGGTGACCGAGCGGTGCTCGATCATGACGCCCTTGGGGGTTCCGCTGCTGCCGGAGGTGTAGAGCACATAGGCCAGGTCGGCGGGGGTCGAGCTGAGGGCGAGGGAGGGGACCTCCCGGACGGGGGCCGCGGTGCCGGTGTTGACGAGTTCGAGCGGGACGGGCAGTTCCGCGCTGCCGTCGACGAGGGCGTGGCGGACCTTGGCGTCGGCCAGGACCGTACGGGTCCGCTCCGCCGGGGCGGCCGGGTCGACCGGGATGTAGTGGGCACCGGCCTTGAGGACGCCGAGGACGCCGGCGACGGCGGCGGGGCCGCGGGCCACGCAGACGGCCACCGGGTCGCCGTGTCCGACGCCGCGGTCGCGCAGCCGGTGGGCGATGGCCTCGGACCAGCGGTCGAGGGCCGCGTAGTCCAGGCGCGTGGCGCCGTGCCGGACGGCGACGGCGTCGGGGTGGATGGTGGCCCGCTCCCGGAAGGCCCGGTCCAGCGTGGTGGTCCATGCGGCCTCGTCGACGGGGCCGCCGCGGGACAGCTCGCGGGCGTGCCGGGAGGCGGCCGGCTCCTCGACGAGGCTGATGTCGCCGACCTTGAGGTCGGGGTTGTCGGCGACCTGCTCCAGGACCTGGCGGAAGGCGGCGAGGAGGGCGCTGGCCGTGCCGTGCCGGTAGAGGGAGGTGTTGTATTCGAGGGAGAGTTCCAGGCCGTCGTTCTCGCCGACGAGGAAGCTCATGTCGAACTTGGCCGCTCCGTCGTGCAGTTGGTCCATGGTGAATTCGACGTCGGCGGCCTGCGCCCGGTGGGTGCCCCAGCGGCCGAGCGAGGTGAACTCGATCTGGAAGAGGGGGTGGCGCAGCGGGTCGCGGACGGGGCGGACGGCCTCGACGACCTGCTCGAAGGGCAGTTCGCTGCTGGTGAAGGAGTCCATGACGGAGGCCGCGGTGCGGGTGACGAGCTCGCGGAAGGTGAGCCCGTCGGTGACCTCCGTCCGCAGGGTGATCATCTGGACGAAGCAGCCGATGACCTGTTCCAGGTCGGGGTGCGGGCGGGAGGCGCTGGCGGTGCCGACGACGACGTCCTCGGTCCGGGTCCAGTGCCGCAGCAGCGCGTTGAAGGCGGCCAGCAGGGTGGTGAAGACGGTGGTGTTGCCCGCGTCGGCGAGTTCGGTGAGCCGGTCCAGCAGCTTCTGGTCGAGGGTCAGTTTGAGGCCGCGTCCGTCGCCCTTGGTCTCGGGGCCGCGCGGGTGGTCCGGCATGACCTCCGTGGCGACGGCGCCGGCGAGGATCTGGCGCCATTTGGCGGCGAGTGCCCGGCCGTGCTCGTCGTTCTCCAGCTTGGCGCGCTGCCAGGCCGCGAAGTCGGCGTACTCGACGGCGAGGGCGGGGGCCTCGGGGCGCCTGCCCGCGGCGGCAGCGGCGTAGCTGGCGGTCAGCTCCTCGGTGAAGATGCGGGTCGAGCCCGGGTCCCAGGCGATGTGGTGGACGACCCAGAGCAGGACGTGCCGGTCCGCGGCGAGGCGCACCAGGTGGGCGCGCACGGGCGGGGCGGCGGCCAGGTCGAAGGGGGCGGAGGCGGTGGCCGCGGTCAGCTCGGCGAGTTCCCGGTCGGCGTCGTCGCTGCCCGTCAGGTCGGTGCTCTGGACGCCGAGGACGAAGGAGGGCACCGGCTCCTGCCAGGGGACTCCGTCGATCTCGACGAGTTTGCTGTGGAGCACCTGGTGGCGGGCGACGACGGCGTTGAGCGCCTCGTGCAGGGCCGCCCGGTCGAGGGGGCCGCCCAGGGTTATGGAGAGGGCTATGTTGTTGCGGGCCTTGCCGGCGCCCAGCTTGTCGACGAACCACATCTGCTCCTGCTGGAAGGAGGAGCGGGAGCGCGGTCCGTGGTCGGCGCGCTTGAGTTCGACGCGGCGGCCCACGCCGGCCGTCATCTGGTTGCGCATCCTGCCCAGCAGCCGGGAGCGCTGTCCCTGGGGCAGGCGGCCGAGCCGTTCGGCGAGATCAGACATGGTTTCCTCCGTTGCGGTGCAGGTCTGCGAGCAGGGCGGCGAGCCGGTCGGGCAGGTGCTTGGCGAAGTAGTGGCGGCCGCCGGGGATCACGGCGAGCCTCACGTCGGCCGCGTAGCGGCCCCAGGCGCGGTAGCCCTCCTCGTAGCCGTCGGTGGCGTCGTCGGCGTCGCCGATGATGCAGGTGAGCGGGGTGGCCAGGGGCCGGTCGTAGCCGGCCGGGGTGCGGGCGAAGAAGCGGGCGGCCTCGGTCATGTCGTGCCGCACCATCCGCAGGACGGCGGTGAGGTCGCGGTCGTCGAGGACGCCGTCGAAGCCGTCCATGGTGGTCAGGTAGGCGACGAGGTCGTCGTCGCCGGAGACGCGCTCCATCTCCAGGGCGTACTCGGGGTCCTCCTCGGGGAGGGCCGCGGCGAGGTCGAGGGCGACGGGGCGCTGTCCCAGGCGTTCGAGCACGTGGGTGGTCTCCAGCGCGGTGACGACGCCGGCGCAGTGGCCGTAGACCGCGTAGGGGCCCCGGACGGTGCGGGCGATCTCCGCGGCGGCGAGTTCCGCGAACTCGGGAACCGGCAGCATCGGGCCGGGGCGCAGCGGGTCGTGCCCGGGCGGGGAGACGGCCAGGAGCTCTATGTGCGGCGGCAGTTGGGCCGCGAGGGGCTGGTAGGCGATGGCGTCGCCGCCGCCGTGCGGGAAGCAGACGAGGGTCAGGGCGGTGGTGCCGGGTTCCCGCTCGGGGGTGAGCCGGTGCAGCAGGGTGTGCGCCTGCGCGCCGGCTCCGCCGAGTTCGGCGGTACGGGCGGCGAGGCCCGCCGGGGTCGGGTTGCTGAAGAGGTCGACCACGCGCAGGGCGGCGGCTCCGCCGTCGGGGAGGGCGGCCGCGACGGCCCGTACGGCGCGCACGGCGGCGAAGGAGTCCCCACCGAGGGCGAAGAAGTCGTCGTGGGGGGCCACGTCGGCCACGCCGAGCACCTCGGCCCAGACGCCGGCGATGCGCAGGACGACGGGGTCGCCGTCCAGCGGTGCGGCGGCGGGCCGGTCGGCGGCGGGGGCGGTGGGCCGCGGGTCCGGCAGGGCGCCGCGGTCGACCTTGCCGTTGGGGCTGAGCGGCAGGCTTTCCAGCAGCACCAGTTCGGCGGGGACGCAGTGCGGGGGCAGGACCGCGCCGAGTGCGGTGCGCAGGGCGGCGGGGTCCGGGTCGGCGCCGTCCTCGGGGACGACGTAGCCGACGAGGCGGTCGGAACCGGCGGCGGTGCGGCGCGCGGCGACGACGGCTTCGCGGACGCCGGGTCGCTCGCGCAGCGCGCTCTCCACCTCGCCCGGTTCGATGCGGAGCCCGTTGAGCTTGATGCGGAAGTCGGTGCGGCCGAGGAGTTCGATGGTGCCGTCGGCGCCGTAGCGGGCCAGGTCGCCGGTGCGGTACAGGCGTTCGGTGCGGCCGGGCTCCAGTTCGACGTGGACGAACTTCTCCTCGGTCAGCTCGGGCCGGTTCAGGTAGCCGCGGGCCAGTCCGACGCCGCCGAGGTGGAGTTCGCCGGGGACGCCGACCGGGACGAGCCGGTCGTGCGGGTCGAGGACGTAGGCGCGCTGGTTGGCCATGGGGCGGCCGTACGGGAGCTTCGTCCACCGGGGGTCGACCCGGCCGACCCGGTACTCCACCGAGTGGATGGACGCCTCGGTCGCTCCGCCCAGGGCCGCGAAGGACAGTTCCGGTGCGAAGGCGCGGATCCGGTCGGGCTGGGTGACCGGGATCCAGTCGCCGCCGAGGAACGCGGTGCGCAGCCTGGGCAGTGCGGGGCCGCCGGCGTGTTCGAGCTGGTCGACGAGGAGGCCGAGGAGGGCGGGGGCGGAGTTCCAGACGGTGACGCCGTGCCGCTCGACCAGGTCGGCCCAGTGGGCGGGGTCCTTGGCGGCGGCCGGGTCGGGCAGGACGAGCGTGCCGCCCGCCGCCAGGATGCCGAGGGTTTCGTAGACGCTCATGTCGAAGCTGGGCGAGGACAGGGCGAGCACCGAGTCCGCCGGGCCGATGCCGTACGAGCGGTTGAGGTCGAGGAGGTTGTTCACGACGCCGCGGTGTTCCAGGGCGATCCCCTTGGGGGTGCCGGTGGAGCCGGAGGTGAAGATGACGTAGGCGAGGTCGCGGGCGGTGACGGGGACGTCGGGCCGGGTCGCGGGGAGCTCGGCGAGCGCGGCCCGGTCGGTGTCCAGGAGCACCCGTGCCGTGCCGTCGGGGACGGGCAGCCGGCCGATCAGCTCCGCGTCGGAGACGACGATGGGCGGGGCGGCGTCCTTCAGCAGCAGGGCGAGCCGCTCGGCGGGGTAGTCCGGGTCGAGGGGGACGTAGGCCGCGCCGGCCTTCAGGACGGCGAGGATCGCGGTGACCAGTCCGGGGCCGCGGCGCAGGCACAGGGCGACGGTCCGGCCGGGGCCGGCGCCGGCCGCCACGAGCCGGTGCGCGAGCCGGTTGGCGCGCTCCTCCAGCTCGCGGTAGGTGACGCTCCAGCCGCCGAGGCTGCCGAGGAGCACGGCGGGCGCGTCGGGCCGGCGGTCGGCGTGCTGCTCGAAGAGGTGGTGCAGGCAGGCGTCCTGGGGGAAGGGGGCGCGGGTGGCGTTCCAGTCGTCGAGGGCGGCGCGCCGCTCGGCGTCGGTGAGCAGCGGCAGGGCGGACAGCGGGGCGTCGGGGCGGTCGACGGCGCCTTCGAGGGTGGTGAGGAAGTGGCCGAGCAGCCGGTCCACGGTCGAGGCGTCGAACAGGGCGGTGGGGTACTCCACGAGGGCGCGGACGGCGGTGCCCGTGTCGTGGACGCTGATCATGAGGTCGTACTTGGTGGCGTGGGAGGAGAAGTCGATGGGCTCGGTGGCGAGGCCGGCCAGGCCCGGAGCGGTGTCCGGGGTCTCGTCGAGGAGGAACATCACGGAGGTCAGCGGCGGCCGGCTCGGGTCCCGGGGCAGGCCGAGGGTGTCGACGATGAGGTCGAAGGGCAGTTCCTGGTGCGCGTACGCCTGGAGCGTGGTGTGGCGGGTGGCGCGCACCAGCTCGGCGAAACCGGGGTCCCCGCCGGTTCTGATGCGCAGCGGCAGGGTGTTGACGAAGAAGCCGATGAGGTCGCCGAAGGCCGGGTGGTCGCGGCCGGAGACGGACGTGCCGACGACGATGTCCTCCTGGCCGGTCCAGCGGCGCAGGGTCGCGGCGAAGCCGGCCAGCATCGTCATGTAGAGGGTGGCGCCCTCGGACTTGCCGAACTCGCGCAGCCGGGCGATCAGGTGCGGCGGGAGGTCGATGTAGCGGGAGGCTCCCTCGTGGCCGAAGACGGGCGGACGGGGCCGGTCGGTGGGCAGGTCCACGGGCGTGGCACCACCCAGTTCCTCCCGCCAGAAGGAGGTCAGCCCCTCCAGCCGGTCGCCGCTGACCCGGCGGCGCTGCCAGGTCGCGAAGTCGGCGTACTGCAGGGCGAGCGGGGCGTTCGCCTCGGCGGGGACCCCGGTGCGGGCGGCGTAGGCGCGCTCCAGTTCGGTGTAGAGGATCCGCATCGACCAGCCGTCGGTGACGATGTGGTGCAGGTTGAGGACGAGGACGTGGTCGTCGGCGCCCAGGCGGCCCAGCCGGGCCCGCAGCGGAACGGCGCCGGCCAGGTCGAAGGGGGCGCCCGCGTCCGCGTCGTAGAAGGGGCGGACGGCTTCCTCACCGGGCAGTTCGGTCAGCGGCAGGGGCAGCCGGAAGCCGTCCACCACGCGAGGCAGGGCCTCGGTGGCGCCCTCCTGGTAGGTGTACACCGTGCGCAGCACCTCGTGGCGGTCCACGATGTCCTGCAGGGCCGCGTGCAGGGCGGGCACGTCGAGCGGGCCGCGGATGCGGGTGGCGACGGGCACGTTGTAGGCGGGGCTGCCGGGCTGGAGCTGGTCGATGAACCACAGCCGGCGCTGTGCGAAGGAGAGCACCGGCGGGTCCGCGGGGTCGCGGGGTGCCGGCTCCGGGTCCTCCCGTACGGCGGCGCGCCCGCCGGTGCGGCCCGTCAGGGCCTGGAACAGTGCCCTGCGGGACTTCGGCAGTGCGGCTATGCGTTCGGCGAGGGACTCGCTCACCTTGAGCCTCCGTGCGTCTTCGGGAGAGGGAGTACGGCAGGGCGCGCCGCGGGAACGCGGCGCGGGCGTGCGGGTGTGCTGGTGTGCGGGTGCGGGTGGGCCCGGGCGGGCGTGGGAGCGGGTGCCGGGAGCGGGTGCCGCTCGGCGGGCACCCGCTCCCGTGGGGCCGGACCGTCAGGCGGTGATCCTGGCCTCGTCCGCCGTCGGAGATCCCTCCTCGGCGGTGTCGTCTCCGCCGGGCATCTCCTTGATCTTGGCGACCGGCCCGCCGAGCAGGGTCAGGCCGCCGATGATGGTGACCGCACCGGCCACCGCGAGGCCGCCGGTGAGGCCGATCGCCTCGCCGAGCGCACCGCCGGCGAAGTAGCCGAGGGACAGGGCGCCGTACACCGCGGAGAGCGCGGTGCCGCTCACGCGGCCCATCTGCTCGTTCGGGGTGACCCCCTGCACGAGGCTGAGGACGTGGATGTCGAACATCGGGGAGACGAAGCCGATGACGGCCTGGACCACGATCAGTCCGACGAAGCCGCCGACCGCGCCGCCCGTCGGGACCAGGATGTAGCCGGCGCCGAGCACGACCGCGGTGATGACCAGGAGGCGGCCCACCGAGAGGCTCTTGGAGACGACCTCGGAGAGCACCGCGCCGACGATGACGAAGACCGACATGACGGCGAAGGCGACACCGACCTGGCCGGGGCTGAGGTCCAGCACCTTGTAGGCGTAGACGATCAGGATGGCGTCACCCATCGCGGCACCGAGGTTGACCACGACGTTGGCGGTGAACAGGCCGCGCAGGACCGGGTTGCCGAAGAGGGTCCTCATGCCCTCCTTCATCTCCGCCTTGGCGGAGGCCTTGCGCTCTTCGGTGCGCTCGCGCACGTCCCGGTGGCGGATGACCAGCAGGGCGATGAGCGAGATGAGGAAGGTGAACGCGTCGGCCGTGATGGCGCGTGCGGCGCCGAGCAGCTGGATGAGCGCGCCACCGGCGCCGGCGCCGACGGCCTCGGCGACGCTGCGGCTGATCTGGAGCTTGGTGTTGCCCTCGATGAGGTTCTCGGTGCCGATGAGCTGGGGCAGCCAGGACTGGTACGAGACCTCGAAGAAGGTGGTCAGGCAGCCGGTGATGCCGGCCACGATGAAGAGGTGGGTCATGGTGACGGAGTCGAGCGCGAACGCCAGCGGGATCGTGGCCAGGGCCAGGAAGCGGCCCAGGTCGGCGACGATCATGACGGTGCGCCTCGAGACCCGGTCGGCCACCAGCCCTGCGATCGGGGCGAGCAGCAGGAAGGGGAGGAAGCGCAGCGCGCCGAGCACGCCGACCTCCAAGGCTCCGCCGTCCAGCACCACGACCGCGAGGGTCGGAAGTGCCAGAAGGGAGATCTTGTCGCCGAAGTTGCTGACGGTCTGCCCGAACCACAGGCGATTGAAATCGGAATGCCGACCGAGTGCCATGTCGACGCCCTTTTCTGATTGGGTACGGAATTGTCGGACGGCACTGACGCTATGGACCGCGAGTTAGACCCCGGTTACGCATTCCGGGACTATAGAACGCTTGTAGACATGCGATGAGTTCAGCTGGAGAAGCGTGCGATGTCGGCGCTCTCGCGGGCGATCCCGGCGGCCACGGCGGGGCTCCAGGGTGCCGTTCCCGCGAAGGGTTCGACCGTGACGGGCGTCCCGCGGCGGCCGCCCGACCAGGTGCCGACGGCCATGCCGTCGACGATCACGGTGGCCCGGATCTGTCCGCCGCCGGGCCACACGCGGCGCTCGTGCTCCGCCGGTACGGACAGGGCCCGGTCGCGGTAGCCGACGAGGTAGTTGTCGTAGGCCGGCAGCAGTCGCACGTCGGGTTCGGCGGGGGCGGGCGGGGCCTCGGGGCCGGTGTCCCGGACGGCGGCCCAGGCGCTTCTGCCCGTGGTCGTCCTCAGACCGGACCAGTGGACGAAGTCCAGGGCGTCGGAGGGGCCGTGGGCCGCGCGGTAGCGCCGCGCGAGCTCCCGCACGGCCGCCTCCCCGGTGTACGGCAGGGGCCCGGTGGCGGGCAGCCAGTCGTCGAGGAGGACGAAGGTCGCCTCGCCGCCGCGCTGCGGTCCGTGGCAGATTCGGCCGGCGAGGGCGGCGCGGCGGATGAGGTGGAAGGCGGACTGCCCCTTCGGCTCGACCCCGAGGGTGGTGAGCCGGTCGGTGAGCTGGGCGCGGGTCAGCGGGCCCTCGGCGGCGATCGCGTCGGCGATGAGCCGCTCCGAGCGCGTGCACAGGTCCTCGTCCAGGCCGAGTTCGCGCAGGCGCCGCGCGGCGAGCGCCAGGTGGAGGGGGCCGAAGAGGGCCAGCAGCCAGCGGGCGTCGGCGGCCGGCACCAGCTGGAGGGTGCCGCGCATGAACCAGCCCCGGACGGCAGTGCGTTCGGTGTCGGTGGCCCGGCGCACCGCCTCCAGGGTCAACCCGCGGGCGCGGACCCGCAGCCCCAGTTCCGCCGCGGGCAGGTCCTGCGCCTGGACGGCCAGCACCCGGCCCAGGACGGCGGCGACGGAGTCCTCCCGGACCTCGCCCCCGATCGCCTGCGCGCGCGCCCTGAGAAGCCGTTCGGTCGTACGTCGTTCCACGTGTCCAGTCTTTCAGCCGAGCAGCCGCAGCCGCATCTCCTCGCGGGCCGCCACGCATCCGACGGCCTGCGCACCGCCCCAGTCCAGCAGCCGCCATCCGCGCCAGCGCGGCGGCTCCTGCCCGTACACGGGCAGATCGATGCGGGCGGGCTCGTCGAGCGTGCCCGCCCCGACCTTGACCAGGGACTCCTTTCGTACCCACTGGCGCAGGAACGCGCGTCGTGGATCACTGTCCGACCGCAGGGCGGCCAGTTCCTTCTCCGTGCAGACGGACGATGCCGTCCGCCAGTCCACGGGCCCGTCGCCGACGGCCTCCACGTCCACGCCGACCGGGCCGTCGGCCGCGGCCGCCGCGACCCAGCCCCGGGCGTGCGCGAGGCTGACGCCGGTGCCGGGCGCCTCCACGAGCCGCGGCCGGCCGTGCGGCCGGTCGCAGGAGCCGCAGCTCTGAACGACGGTGAGGCCCTGCGCCGGGCGGCCCAGGAGCCGCCCGGCGCAGAGCCGGACCAGTGCGTGCGCGGCCAGGAAGTCCTCCCGGTCGCCGGCCGACCGGAGGGCGCCGGCGCGGTCCAGTTCGGTACGGGTCAGCAGCTCCCGTACGTCCCCTGCCGCGGCCAGCACCGCTCCGGTCGGCCCGGCCAGTGCGAGACCGGCCATCAGCGCCTGCGGCGCAACACCGCGTAGTAGCCGGGCAGCCGCAGGGCGTCGGAGTCCGACTGGGGGTCGATGGCATGCAGTTCGATCGCTTCGTCCTCGACGATCTCCCAGCCGTCGGCGCCGAAGGCCTCCGCCAGCTCCGGGCGGGTGAAGCGGTGCGAGTGCCGGACGCCGGCCGCTTCCAGCGGGCCGACCAGGTCCTCGGCGCGGCCGCGCTTGCCGCCGACGAAGCCGAGGTAGCCGAAGGAGTTGCTGGAGTAGTCGGGCTCGTGCACGATCAGCGTGCCCTCGTCGCCCAGCAGCCGGTCGGCGACCGCGGCGAGCCGGGCCCTCGCCTCGGTGTCCAGGACGTGGAAGACGCCGCGGACGAAGATGTTGTAGGGACCCTCCCCCAGCACCGCTGCCTGTTCGGCGTCGGTCATGTCGATCGCCAGGTAGTCGACGTTCGCCACGCCTTCGGCCTCGCGCTTGGCGTGGTCGATGGCGCTGGCGGAGACGTCGACGCCGATGACCGACGGGTAGTGCGGGGCGAGTTCGCGGCTGTAGCGGCCGTTGCCGCAGCCGAGGTCGATGAGCGGCAGGTCGGCGCGGAAGTGGCGCTGCGCCTGGCCGAGGAGCCACTGGAACTCCTCGCCGCTGTCGGCGTCCCAGATGACGTCGCCGCCGCGGCCGGTGCGGCTGATGCCGGCCCAGTAGCGCTCCCAGGCGTCGCCGGTGTCGCGCTCCTCGGCCTTGGCCGCGTCGGCGCCCTCCTCGCCGGGCGGCGGGGAGTACTGCTCCCACACCTCGTCCTCGCCGAGGGCCTCCAGCAGGCCGGTGAACTCGTCGAACATCGCGTCGATGAGTCCGTCCGGGTAGACGGCGGGAAGGAAATCCCAGTTGAAGGTGAGCCCTTCGGGCTTCTCGAACACCTGGAAGTCCAGGGAGACCTGCGGGGTCTGGGAGATCCCGTACACGGGGGCGCCCAGTTCGGTCTCCTCGTACTGCGGCGGGTGGCCGGCCAGGCTGGTCATGACCACGGGCATGGCCGGGGCGAGGGAGCCGCGCAGCTTGGTGAGTTCGCGCAGCACCTGCACCCCGCTGAAGTAGCGGTGCTCCAGGTCGGCCCACAGGCGGCGCTGCACCGCCTGGGCCCGTCCGGCGAAGGTGGAGTCCTGCTGTTCGACGGCGAGCAGCAAGGTGGTGGTGGTGTCCGCGAGCAGCGCGTTGACCTGCGGGTGCAGCGGGAGCCGGTTGAAGAGCGGGAAGTTGATGGTGAAGCGGGCCTGGCCGCAGGCCCTGCCGAGGATCTACGGCATACGAGATGTAGAGAGGTCTCGTGGGCTCGGAGATGTGTATAAGAGACAGGGGTGGCGAGGCGGTCGCGCCAGTACCACTCGGAGCGGCGGTAGATCTCGCTGTCGCGCAGCGAGTTGCCGACGGCGAGCACGTAGTCGCGGAAGGTCAGCTCCAGCGGGGCGAGTTCGGCGTCCGGTTCCACGTAGTAGGTGACCAGGTCGGGGACGAGGACCTGGAAGTAGCTCCAGGCGTCGGCGACGAGGAAGTCCAGCGAGAGGTGGATCCGCGCCCGGCCGCCGCCGAGCAGGCTGATCCGCACGTCGAAGAGCGGCCAGGCGTCGGCGTCGAGGACCTGGTGGGACAGCTTCTCGCGCAGGGCGGCCAGTTCGGCCGTGCGGGACTCCTCGTCGAGGCCGCCGAAGTCGGTGACGGGGATGTCGTAGGCGGGGACCTCCTCGAAGACCTGCTGGGTGCCGTCGGGCAGGACGCGGGTGCGCAGGGCGTCGTGGCGTTCGACGAGCCGGCGCCACGCCCTCTCGAAGCGCGGTACGTCGAGCTTCTGGCTCTCCCACTCGAAGTAGCCGTGGCAGCCGACGTTGCCGAGTTCGACGAGTCCGCCGCGGCCGATCCACAGCGCCTGCTGGCTCTCGGTCAGCGGGAACGGCTCGAACCGCGCGGCGGGGTCGGGGACGATCGCCGGGAGACCGCCGAAGGATCCGCGGCCGCCCGCCCGCTCGGTGGTGACCAGGGTCGCGAGTTCGGCGACGGTGGGGCAGGTGGACAGGTCGGAGAGGCTGAGCTCGACCCCGTAGCGGCGCCGGATCTCGTCGATGAGCTGGAAGGCCAGCAGCGAGTGCCCGCCCAGCTCGAAGAAGTTGTCGTGGATGCCGACGCCGTCGGTGCGGAACGCCTCGGCCCACAGCCGGCTCAGGCCGTCCTCGACCTCGTTGCGCGGTGCCTCGTAGCCGGCGCCGACGCCGTCGCGGCCCTCCGGGGGCTCGGGCAGGCTGCGCCGGTCGACCTTGCCGTTGGGCAGCCGCGGCAGGGAGGGCAGCACGACGACCGTGGCCGGGACCATGTAGTAGGGCAGCGTACGGGCGACCTCGGCCCGCACGGTGGCCGAGTCGGGCTCGGCGGCGCCGGCCGGGGACACGTAGGCGATGAGCCGCTTGTCGCCGGGGCCTCGCTCCTGGGTGACGACGACGGCCTCGGCGATGCCGTCGAGCCGTGCGATGTGCGTCTCGACCTCGCCGAGCTCGACGCGGAAGCCGCGGATCTTGACCTGGGAGTCGGAGCGGCCGAGGAGTTCGACGGCGCCGTCCTCGCGGCGGCGGGCGAGGTCGCCGGTGTCGTAGAGCACCGGGTGCGGGTCGTCGGGCAGGACGTTGGGGTGGAACTTCGCGGCGGTGAGCTCGGGGCGGCCGTGGTAGCCGGCGGCGACGCCGGCCCCGGAGACGTGCAGCCGGCCGACCTCGCCCTCGGCGACGGGGCGGCCGTCGTCGTCCAGGAGGTGGACGCGGAGGTTGGCGATCGGTACGCCGACCGGGACCTGGCGGGTGGCGCGGACCTCCTCGGAGGTGGCCTGGCTGGTGAAGTCCACGCCGGCGCCCAGGTCGAGGCAGGACAGCACGTTCGTGGTCTCGGTGGTGCCGTACGTCATCACCACGCGGAAGGGGGTGTCGACGGGCGGCCAGCTGTGCACGCGCTCGGCGGTGGTCACGAGGATCCGCAGCGCCGTGTCCGCCGGCCAGTCCAGCGCCCACGCGGGTTCGGCCAGCGCGGCCACCAGCATGGTGTGGGTGATGCCCTCACCGACGAGCCAGTCGCGGATCTGCTCGGGGGTCTGCGCCTGGCCCGCCTCGGGGATGTGGATCGCGGCGCCGGCCGGCAGGTAGGCGAGCCATTCCATGATCTGGACGGCGAAGCCGGGGGTGGACATCCAGGAGGCGCGGTCGCCGGGGCGGACCCCGTAGGCGCGGGTGGTCCAGTGCACCAGGTTGGTGAGGGCGCCGTGCCGCTCCAGGACGGCCTTGGGGGTACCGGTGGAGCCGGAGGTGTAGATGAGGTGGCTGATGGTGTCGGGGCCGGTCACGGCGTCGGGCGCGGTGTCCGGCATGCCCCGTCCGGCGGTGGCGACCTCGGCCGTCGGGACGTCCTGCGGTATCCGGCGGCCGAGTTCGGCCGGGGTGAGGACCAGCAGCGGCCCGGCGTCGGCGATCATCGCGGCGAGCCGGTCGTCGGGGTTGACCGGGTCCAGCGCGACGACGGCCGCGCCCGTCTTGAGGATGGCCAGGGAGCCCAGGACGTATTCGGCGCTGCGCGGGTAGCAGAGCCCGATCCGGGTGCCGGGGGCGGCTCCCCGGGCGGTCAGGGCGTGCGCCAGGCGATTGGTGGCGGCTTCCAGCTCGGCATAGGTCCAGGAGCGGTCGCCCTGCGCGAGGGCGGTGGCCGTGGGGGTTCGGGCGGCCTGTTCGGCGAGGAGCTGCGGGTACCCGGTGGCGGGGAACGCGGCGTCCGAACGGTTGAAGTCGACGAGTGCGGTGGTCACAGTACGGGCCCTTTCTTACTTCGCGAAGGCTCGGCTGCGCAGCAGCCGCACGGGGAGACTGTTGATCCCCCAGGTGAAGTTGGACGAGTTGAAGGTGGCGGGGCCGGTCAGTTCGAACCCGTCCAGGACGGCGAGCATCTCGGTGAGCAGGGCGCCGAGTTCGAAGCGGGCGAGGCGGGCGCCGAGGCAGAGGTGGCGGCCGTGGCCGAAGGCGACGTGCCGGTTGGGGCGGCGGTCGACCCGGAAGCTGTGCGGGTCGGCGAAGACGTCCTCGTCCCGGTTGGCCGAGACGTTCCAGAGCGTGACGCGGGCGCCGGCGGCGATGCGGCTGCCGGCGATCTCGGTGTCGTGGGCGGCGGTGCGCAGGGCGTGCACACCGGGCGTGGTCCAGCGCAGGATCTCCTCGACCGCGGGGGCGATGCCGTCCGGGCCGAGGCCGCGCAGCAGCCGCCACTGGTCGGGGTGCTCGGCGAACATGTGGACCGCGCCGGCCGCCGAGTAGCGGGTGGTCTCGTTGGCGCCGGACAGGACGCCGTTGAGGTTGAAGACGATCTCGTGGTCGCTGAGCGGCCGTTCGGTGCCGTCGCCCTCGTCGACGAGGGTGTCGTGCGCGATCTGGCTGACCAGGTCCTCGCCGGGGCGGGCCCGGCGCTCGGCGAGCAACTCGATGAAGTAGAGGAAGATCTCCGAGTGGGCGCTGCTGCGCACCGCCTCGTCCGGGGAGTCGAACGCGTCCGTGGTCAGGGCGCCGATCCAGGCCCAGTCGGCGCGCGGGATGCCCAGGACGGCGCAGACCACCCGGTTGGGCAGCTGCTTGGCGAGGTCGATGAAGTCCAGTTCGTCGCGTTCGGCGGCCTCGGTGACCAGGTCGGCGACGACCTGCTCGACCAGGGCTTCCAGGCGCGGCATCTGCTGCGGGCCGAAGGCCTGTCCGAGGGCCCGCTTGAGGCGGGTGTGGTGGGGCACGTCCGAGACGATGAGCATGCGCTGGGCGACGGCGGCGACGGCGGCGGGGTCGCTCCCGAGGCGCATGCCGCGGCCGGAGGTGAAGGTGTCGCTGTCGGCGTAGACCTTCATGATGTCGCGGTGCCGGCTCAGCGCCCAGAAGCCGCCGTCCTCGCTGCCGGGCTCGGGGTGCCAGTGGACGGGCGAGTTGGCGCGCAGCCAGGTGAAGGTCGGCCAGAAGTCGTTGCGGCCGAAGGGGCCCGGGTCGAGCAGGTCGATCTCCATCTCAGGCTCCTCGCAGGCTGAGCGGGCGGATGTCGGGCCAGTGGGCGTCGACGAAAGCGGCGCATTCGTCCTCGGTGCCGTCGAAGCCGGCCGGCGTCCAGCCGTCGGGCGTCTCGCGCGTGGCGGGGTACAGCGCGTACTGCCCCTCGTGGTTCACGAGGACCTGGTGGGTGGTGGGCACGGTGTCCTCCGGGCTCGGGCCGTCGGGTGCGGGCGGGCTGTCAGGCGGTCGGGGCGAGGGGTGCGCCCTCGCCCCGCAGCAGGGCGGTCAGGTGGTCCAGTACGGGCTGGGGGCGGCGCAGTACGGCGTGGTGGCCGCCGGTGGTGGTGTGGCGGGTGAAACCGGCGGTGGTGACGGCAGCCCAGCCGTCCAGATCGGTGGCGCTGACCGTCTCGTCGCCGTCGGCGCCCCAGGCGTGCACGGGCACGGAGAGCGGGACGCCGGGTCGGTGGACGTAGCTGAGGGACAGCTGGGCGTCCTTGCGGAGCATCCCGACCATCAGGGCCCGGGTGTCCTCGTCGAGCAGGCGGGGATCGAGGTCGGCGGTGTCGAAGAGCTTGTCGAGCTCCTCCCCGTCGTCGACGATGCCGCGGCCGGCCCCGGTCCAGTGGCCGGGCGCCCGGCAGCCGCTGACCACCAGGACGCGCGGGGTGACCCGGCGGGAGACCTCGTAGCCGAGGAGGCCGCCGAAGCTGTGCCCGAAGACGATCAGGGGCCGCCTGCCGACGGTGGACACCAGTTCGGCCGCGATGGCCTCGACGGCTTCGTCGAAGGTGTCCGGCATGGGCTCGCGCCAGCGGTTCTCCCGGCCCGGCAGCTGTACGCCGTACACCTGCGCGGTGCCCTCCAGGGCGGGCTGCCAGGCACGGAACTGCTGGCAGCCGGCCCCCGCGGGGGGCAGGCACAGCAGGACGGGCAGGGCCGGGTCGGCGGGATCCGGCGTCCAGGTGGAGATCCAGGTGCCCATGGCCTACGCCCCCTCGGCGGTGTCGGCGGCGGCCGTGTCCCGTTCGGCGGCGAGCCGGTCGATCTCGGCGGCGACGTCGGCCACCGTCGGCCGGGCGAGCAGCGCCCCCAGGCCGACGCGCAGTCCGGTGGTGCGGCGCAGCTCCGACACCGCGCGGGCGGCGGCGAGCGAGTGGCCGCCCAGGTCGAAGAAGTCCGCCTCCGGCCCGGGGACGTCGGTGCCGAGGACCTCGGCCCACACCGTCATCACCGTGCGCTCGCTCGCGCTGAGCGCGGCGCCGGCGGCCCCGTCCGTCCCGCCGCCCCGCTCCGGTTCGGCCAGGGCGCGGGCCAGCGCCGCGCGGTCGGCCTTGCCGGTGGTCAGCGTCGGGATCCGGTCCAGTACCCGTACGGCAGCGGGTACCGCGGCGGCGGGCAGCTGCTTGCGGCAGCGCTCCAGCACGCGGTCGCAGAGCGCGGCCGGGTCGGCGACGCCGGGCGCCGCGACGACGGCGAGGCCGAGGGTCTGGCCCGCGGTGAGCGGGCAGCACGCGGCGGCGACGACCTCGGGGAGTTCGGCGGCGATGCGTTCGACCTCCCCGAGTTCGATGCGGTGGCCGCGGACCTTGACCTGGTCGTCGCGGCGGCCCCGGTACTCCAGTTCGCCGCCGTCGCGGCGGATCACCACGTCGCCGGTGCGGTACATGCGGGTGCCGCCGCCCTGGAAGGGGTCGGGCAGGAAGCGGCTGGCGGTGAGCCCGGGGCGGCCCCGGTAGCCGCGGGCGACGGCGGGGCCGCCGAGGTAGAGCTCGCCCTCGGTGCCCGCGGGCACCGGCCGCAGCTCCTCGTCCAGTACGTACGCCCGGTAGCCGGGCAGCGGGTGTCCGATGCTGGTCACGTCGTCCCCTCGTCGGCTGTCGGCCCAGGTGGCGGCGATGGTCACCTCCGTCGGCCCGTACACGTTGAGCAGCCGGCGGCCTGCGGTGAACCGCTCGGCCAGGGCGGCGGGGCAGGCCTCCCCGGCGACGACGACCACCTCGGCGGAGTCGAGGCCCGTACCGTGCGCGGCGAGCAGCGACGGGGTGAGGGAGACCGTGCGCAGTCCGGCGGGCAGCGGTTCGCGGCCCTCCGCCGCGGCCTGGCGGAGTCCGTCGAGGGAGAGGTCGGTGAGGGCCACCCCCTGGCCGTGGACGAGGTAGAGCAGGGTGCACCAGAGCCAGCCGTCGAAGGCGGGCGACACGGCGTTGAGGCCGAGTCCGCCGGGCGGCAGGCCGAGTCCGCGCAGGGCCTCGACGAACGTGTCCAGGCCCCGGTAGGTGACCTCGACGCCCTTGGGGCGGCCGGTGGTTCCGGAGGTGTAGATGAGGTAGGCGCAGCCGTCGGGGGCGGGTGGGGAGACCGCGAGTGCCCCGGGGGCGCCGCGGCGGACCTCGCGGGGGGTCAGGAGGCCGGTGCCGCCGGTCTCCAGGCCGGCGGGCACGCCGGGGGCGACCAGCAGGGCGGCGCCGGCGTCGCGCAGGATGCCGCCGAGCCGCTCGACGGGATGGCCGGGGTCCAGCGGTACGGCGGTTGCGCCCAGGCTCCATACGGCGAGGAGGGCGGGCACGCTCTCGCGGGACCGGCCCAGCAGGAGCGCGACGGGGGTCTCCGGGCCGACTCCGGCACGGGCGAGGGCGGCGGCGTACCGGGCGGTGCGGGCGGTCAGCGCCGCGTAGGTGAGGGTGCCGTCCGCGGACTTGACCGCGGTCTCGTTCGGCTGTTCGCGGGTCCACCGTTCGAGGCGGGCGAACAGCGGCGGGAGGGCGCCCGGGGCGCTCGCCCCGGCCGGCCCGGCATGGGGCTCGGTCATCCGTCGTTCCTCTCGGTGTCCGCGGGGCGGGCGGCCTCGGTGGCCCGCAGCCGCGGGCCGACCACCTGGCTGCCTGCGCCCTGCGGGAGCTGCATCGACTTGGTCTCCAGGAAGGCCTCCAGGCCGGCCGTGCCGCACTCGCGTCCGATCCCGGACTGCTTGAACCCGCCGAAGGGGGCGGCCGGGTTGAACTGGCCGCCGTTCACGTCGACCAGGCCGGAGCGGAAGCGGCGCGCCACCCGCTCGGCCCGGGCGTCGTCGCCGGACCAGACCGCGCCGTGCAGCCCGTAGCGGGTGCCGTTGACGATCCGGACGGCCTGCTCCTCGTCGTCGTAGGGGATGACGGACAGCACCGGTCCGAAGATCTCCTCCTGGGCGATCGTGGTGAGCGGGTCGACGTCGGCGAAGACGGTCGGCCGGACGTAGTAGCCGGTGTCCAGGCCGGCGGGCCGGCCGGGGCCGCCGTGGACCAGGCGGGCGCCGCCCTCCTCCATGCCGCGGCGGATGTAGGCGGTGACGCGGGCGTGGGCGGCAGCGGACACCAGCGGGCCGAGGTCGGTCGCCGGGTCGCGCGGGTCGCCGGTGACGTAGCCGTCCATGGCTCGGGCGGCCAGTTCCACGGCCTCGTCCTGCCGGTCGCGCGGCACCAGCAGCCGGCTCCACTGCAGGCAGGTCTGGCCGGTGTTGAAGAGCACCTGGTCGACGGTGGCGGCCACGGCCGCGGCCAGGTCGGCGTCGTCGAGGACGAGGCTGGCGTTCTTCCCGCCCAGTTCGAGGTGGACGCGCTTGACGCGGTCGGCGCCGAGCGCGGAGACCTCGCGCCCGGCCCGGGTGGATCCGGTCAGGGAGACCACGTCGACGTGCGGGTGGGTGGCCAGGGCCGTGCCGACCGTGTCGCCGGTGCCGACGACCATGTTGAAGACGCCGGGGGGCAGGTCCGCCTCGGCGATCGCCTCGGCCAGCAGCCGGGCGTGCAGCGGGGTGATCTCGCTCGGCTTGTGCACGACGGTGCACCCGGCCGCCAGCGCCGGGAGGATCTTCTGCACGGTGAGCAGCAGAGGGGTGTTCCACGGGGTGATGCAGGCGGCGACGCCGGCGGCCTCGCGGACGACGAGCGAGTGGCCCACCCGCTCCTCGAAGGCGTAGGAGGCGGCGGTCTCGACACAGTGCGCGGCCATGCCGAGGGAGAGCCCGACATGGGTGTGGCGGGCCATCCGGGCGGGCGCTCCGACCTCGGCGGTGATGATCTCGGCGAAGCGGTCGGCACGCGCCTCCATGGCGGCGACGACCCGGCGCAGCAGGGCGGTCCGCTCCCGCAGCGGGGTGGCGGCCCAGCGTGTGAAGGCGCCCGCGGCGGCGCGGGCGGCGAGGTCGGCGTCCCGGACGGTGCCGGCGGGCACGGTGGCCAGGGCGCGCTCGGTGGCCGGGTCGGTGACGACGAGGCGGCCGTCGGCGTCGGAGGCGACCCAGGCGCCGCCGATCCACTGGTCGGTGTAACGGGGCGGCAGGGGGGCCGGCTCCGGCGCGTCGCCGGGCGGTCTGGAGTCCTGGGGCGCGGTCGGCACGGTCAGCACGGTCACGGTGGGGTCCTCACTCGGTCGCGGGATTCACGGGGCTCGCCGAACAGCGGTGGCGCTGGACGGTGTCGGTCACGCGGTCGCGGGGTCGGCGGCGCGGGCCAGGACGGACGGGGCCCGGTTGTCGGGCCGGGCCCGGCGCACGGGGCGGGCCGGGGCGGGGCTGCGGACCTCGGCGCTCCACACGGGTGTCCCGGGCTGCCGCCCGGCGGGCCGCAGCGCGCGGACGGTGGCAGGGGCGCCGCCGACGGAGCCGGGCCCGGCGGGGCGTGGGGCGGCGGCGCGGGCGGCGGCCGGGATCAGGGTGCGCAGCAGCCGCTGGGTCTCCTGGCCGGGCGCCACGGCCAGTTCGTCGCGCAGGCGGCGGGCGCACAGCTCGTACCAGCGGCGCACGCAGGCCAGTTCGCCGCGCCGGCCGTGCGCCGCCATCAGCGCACGGTAGGTCTCCTCGTGGTGGCGGTCGATCTCCAGGGTGCGCTTGCAGAGTCCGATCAGCTCCACGAAGTCCTCGCGCTCCTCGGCGTCGGTGCGCAGCACGCCGAGCGCCCGCAGGGCCAGCGCCCTGAGGTACTCGCGCTGTTCGACGACCCAGTCGGCGCTCTCGCCGCGCAGGAACTCGCCGCCGTAGAGGTCGATCGCCGACCGCAGCCGGGTCCGGGCGAGCGCGGTGTCGCCGGCGGTGGCGGCGCGCAGGCCGGTGTGCACGAGCTCCTGGAAGCGGTCGAGGTCGGACCACAGGGCGGAGACGTTGAGGACGTAGCCGAAGTCGCGGTAGACCAGTTGTATCCCGGAGTCCCCCGGGTGGTCGGGGTGGGCGTCCAGCACGCGGCGCAGCGCGTGGGCGGCGACCTTGAGCGAACTGCCCGCGGTGCTGTCGGTGCCGGGCCACAGGGAGGCGTAGAGCCGGTCGCGGGTGAGCATCTGGCCGCGGTGGAGCACGAGGTACTGGAACAGTCCGCGGGCCTTGCCGGCCCGCCAGCGCCGTACGGGTGTGCCGTTCACGGTCAGCTCGAAATCGCCCAGGAAGCGGACGCGTACCGCCGGCCCCGCTGTCTCGGTCGCTGCGGTGGTCATCGCGTCCTCCCGGTCGTCGTCCGCCTGTGGCTGTGCCTGCGGGACGAGTCTGTTCGGGGGGCCTACAACGGGCCTACAACGGCTGGATCCTTTCGGTGTAGGGCGGTGATAGGGCGCTTTTCGACACTGATGAGCACGACCACCCGAACCGCCGACTCCGAAATGAGGGCTGTTTCATGACCAGCACCGACACCCGGCTTCAGAAGGTCGTCATCCTGGGAGGCGGCACGGCCGGCTGGATGACGGCCGCATATCTCGGCAAGGCGCTCCAGGGAACGGTCGACATCACCGTGCTCGAAGCGCCGACGATCCCGCGCATCGGAGTCGGCGAGGCCACCGTGCCCAATCTCCAGCGCTCGTTCTTCGACTACCTGGGGATCGCCGAGGACGAGTGGATGCGGGAGTGCAACGCCAGCTTCAAGATGGCCGTGCGCTTCGTGAACTGGCGGACCGGCGGACAGGGCGAGTCGACCGCCCGGGAGCTCCCGGGGGGCGGCCCGGACCACTTCTACCACCCCTTCGGGCTCCTGCCCGACTACGACCAGACGCCGCTGTCGCACTACTGGTTCAAGCGCAAGTACGAGGGCCGCACCACCGAGCCGTTCGACTACGCCTGCTTCCGCGAGCCTCCCGTGATGGATGCCATGAAGGCCCCGCGCTGGCTCGACGGCCGGCCCGCCACCCGGTACGCCTGGCACTTCGACGCCCAGCTGGTGGCCGACTTCCTGCGCCGCTTCGCCACCGAGAAGCAGGGCGTGAACCACGTCCAGGACGAGATGGTCCGGGTCGAGCAGGACTCCCGCGGGCACGTGACGGTGCTGCACACCAAGGGCGGACTGGCCCTGGACGCCGACCTGTTCGTGGACTGCTCGGGCTTCCGCGGGCTGCTGATCAACCAGGCGATGGAGGAGCCCTTCATCGACATGAGCGACCACCTGCTCTGCGACAGCGCGGTGGCGACGGCGGTGCCCCACGACGACGAGGCGGGCGGGGTCGAGCCGTACACCTCGGCGATCGCCATGTCCTCCGGCTGGGCCTGGAAGATCCCCATGCTGGGCCGTTTCGGCACCGGCTACGTCTACTCCAGCAAGTTCACCGACCAGGACACCGCCACCCGCGAGTTCGCCGACATGTGGGGTCTGGACGCGGAGGAGACGAAGTTCAACCACATTCGCTTCCGCGTCGGCCGCAACCGCCGCGCGTGGGTGAAGAATGTCGTCAGCATCGGCCTGTCGTCCTGCTTCCTGGAGCCGCTGGAGTCGACCGGCATCTACTTCATCACGGCCGCGATCTACCAGCTCGCCAAGCACTTCCCGGACAAGACCTTCAACGAGGGGCTGATCAACAGCTTCAACCACGAGATCGAGGTGATGTTCGACGACACCCGCGACTTCATCCAGGCGCACTTCTTCTACGCGCCGCGCAACGACACGCCGTTCTGGCAGGCCAACAAGAAGCTGGTCCTGCCCGACAACATCCAGCAGAAGATCTCCGCCTACAAGGCCGGCCTGCCCATCAACTCCCCGATCACCGACGAGTCCACGTACTACGGCAACTTCGAGGCGGAGTTCCGCAACTTCTGGACCAACGGCAGCTACTACTGCATCTTCGCCGGCCTCGGCCTGGAGCCGGACGCCCCGCTGCCCACCCTCGCGCACCGGCCCGAGTCGGTGGCGGCCGCCGAACCGCTCTTCGACACCGTCAAGCGCCAGCAGCAGAACCTGCTGGAGACCCTCCCCAGCGCGTACGACTACCTGCGCCAACTGCACGGCGCGTAAGGCCCCCCGCGACAGCGGCCCGGCAGCACGGCTCTTGGCCGGCTGCCGGGCCGTTGTCGCTTCCAGCCACCTCAGGAGTCAGACATGCCCCACCGCTCCGCGCCCCACCCCGCCGCACCGGACGAGTCGGACAGAGACCGGCACGCGGATCTGCGGCCCTTCATGGCCGCCTTCCCCACGGGGGTGTCCGTCGTGACCACCCTCGATGCGGACACCGTCCCGCACGGACTGACGTGCAGCTCCGTCGCGAGCGTCGCACTCGAACCGCCCACGGTCCTTGTGTGCATACGGTCGGCGAGCCCGACCCTCGCGGTGGTCCTCGCCCAGGGGGCGTTCGCGCTCAACCTGCTGCACGAGCGGGCCCGCGGCGCCTCCGACCTGTTCGCCTCGGGCGCTCCCGACCGCTTCGAGCGCGTCGAGTGGCGGCTGCCGCTGGGGGCGGGCGGGCCGCACCTGACCGCGGACGCGCACGCCGTGGCGGACTGCGCCGTGGTCCGGACCGTCGGGTTCGGCGATCACACCGCCGTGTTCGCCGAGGTCCGCCGGGTGACCGTGCGGGAGGACCCGCAGCCGCTGCTGTACGGCCTGCGCCGCTACGCCCGGTGGTCGCAGGCGGCCTCGGTCCCGCCGCCGGCCGCCCTTCCCGTCCCGTCCGCCGCTCTGCGCCCCGGCGCCCCCGAAGGAGGTACCCGTGTCGTCCGCTGATCCGCTGCCCGCCCTGCTGGTCGCCGTCCCCGCGGTGATCCTCGCCTGCCGGGCGGGAGCCGCGGTCTGCCGCCGGATCGGCCAGCCGCCGGTGGTGGGTGAGATCGCCA
Organism: Streptomyces sp. NRRL F-2664; assembly: GCF_000719345.1. Lineage (GTDB taxonomy): Bacteria > Actinomycetota > Actinomycetes > Streptomycetales > Streptomycetaceae > Streptomyces. Next base: position 40,014 of record NZ_JOFX01000001.1, on the reverse strand, counting down.
CCGGCATCCTGCTGGGCCCGTCGCTGCTGGGCTGGATCTGGCCGGAGGCCCAGCACGCGCTGTTCCCCGCGTCCGTCCTTCCGTACACCTCGGTGCTGGGCCAGCTCGGCCTGCTCGCCTTCATGTTCCTGGTCGGGCTGGAGCTCGACCTCAAGAACCTGCGCGGCCACACCCGCGTCGCGGTCGCGGTGAGCCAGGCCGGGATGCTCCTGCCGCTGGTCCTGGGCGCGCTCCTGGCGACCGCGATGTACGGCGGCTTCGCCCCGGACGGCGTGGGCCGCATGCCGTTCACCCTGTTCATGGCCGTGGCCATGAGCATCACGGCCTTCCCCGTACTGGCCCGGATCCTCATCGACCGGGGACTGTACGGGACTCCGCTCGGGGCACTCGCCATGGCCTGCGCGGCCGTGGACGACGTCGTGGCGTGGTGCCTGCTGGCCGTGGTGGTGGCCCTGGCCTCGGCCGGGTCCCCGATGGAGGCGGCCACCACGGCCGGTCTCGCCGTCGCGTTCACCCTGCTGATGCTGTACGCGGTACGGCCGCTGCTGGCCCGCTGCGCGGCCCGCGCCGACCGGGCCGGGGACGCGACGGTCCTGGTCGCCCTCTTCAGCGGGCTGAGCCTGTCGGCGCTGGCCACCGACCGGATCGGCGTGCACGCGCTGTTCGGCGCTTTCCTGTTCGGCGTGATCACCCCGCGCGGCGGCGGGCGCATCGAGCGGGCGGCGGCCCGGCTGCGGGCCTTCACGGTGCCCGTGCTGCTGCCGCTGTTCTTCGTGCACACGGGGCTGCGCACCGACGTCGGGGGCCTGACGGCCTCGCCCGAGCTGTGGCTCTGGACGGCCGCCATCCTGGCGGTCGCCTTCCTCGGAAAATGGGGCGGAGCGGCGGGCGCGGCCCGGATCTGCGGAAGACCGTGGCGGGAGGCCCTGTCGATCGGCGCCCTGATGAACTGCCGCGGGCTGACCGAGCTGGTGGTGCTCAATGTCGGTCTGGAACTGGGCGTGATCGGACCGCAGTTGTTCACGATGCTGGTCCTGATGGCGCTGGTCACGACGGCGATCACCAGTCCGGCCCTGACCCGGCTGCGCGCCAAGGATGCGGCGGCGCCGCAGGAGGCGTCGGCCGCGCCGGAGGGCGCGCTCGCCCGCCCCTGAGGCCCGGATCCGGCCGGCGGGTTCCTGACGGCTGTTCAGGCACCCGCCGGTCGCTGCCGTGCCGCGCCCAGGTCCCGCACGTAGCGGATCGCGGGACGGCCGTCCAGGACGGTCTCCCCCACCGGCAGGAAGCCGGTGCGTTGCAGGACCGTGCGCGACCCGGTGTTGTCGACGGTCGCGGCGGCGCGCAGGAGGCGCAGGCCGTACGTGTCCGCGGCGAGCACCAGGGCCTGCCGGACCGCGTTGGTGGCCAGGCCCCGGCCGGCCGCCTCCTTCGCGACGCGGAAGCCCAGTTCCGCGGAGCCGTCCTCGACGTCGATCAGGTTGACCCTTCCGAGCACCTCCCCGTCCCCGCCGATGATCAGGTGGAGGTGGTCGCGGCCGGCCTCCTGTCCCGCGAGCAGTTCCGCGAGACGGGCGTCGAATTCGGCGAAGTACGCGTCCCCGCGGTCGGGCACCGACTCCGCGAAGTAGGCGCGGTTGGCGCGCTCGAACGCGAGGAGGGCCGGGGCGTGTTCGGCTCGGAGCCGCTGGAGTTCCGTCATCGGGGCATGGTAGGCGGGCGGGCGGCCGCCGCGCCTGTCCGTTTCAGCGCGGCGGGGCGTTCCCTGTGGGCACGCAGAGCACGGGGACGGGCGAGAGGTGCAGCAGCTTGTGCGGGGTGGACCCGAGGAGCGCGCCGCGCATGGGGCTGTCCCCCCAGCTGCCGACGATGATGACGCGGGCGCCGTGGCGTTCGGCGGCATCGAGCAGGGCCTGGGCGGGTTTGTCGTCGACGACCTCGACGGTGGAGGGGACCCCGGCGGCGTCCGCCTCCTCGACGGCGTGCGCGAGGGCGCTGCGGCCGGCCTGGCGGACGGCTTCGCGGTGGGCGCGGTACTCCTCGCCGGTGCTGCCGGGGGCGGCGGCTCCGTAGACGAGGACGAGTGGTTCGCCGAAGGCGGTGGCCACCTCCAGCGCCACGGACAGGGCCCGTTCCGCGCCGGGTGATTCGTCGTATCCGAGGACCACGGACATCGCGTCTCCTGCCTCCTCAGCGTTTACGGGCGTGGACGAGGGCGGGGTCGACCACTCCGCGGCGCTCCTGCCAGAACCTGCCGTCGCGTACCCGCCAGAAGGACATCACAAGCACGCCGACGAGCGCGATCGCGATCCCGATGACCAGGGGCGGTCCGAGCCCGAACCAGGAGACGCCGCTGGCGGAGTTCTCCGGGTTCGCCATGTCGCCGATCGACTCGACCAGCAGCCAGATGAGCAGACCGGCTCCGACCACCGGGCCGACGCCGATGAGCAGGAGGTTGTGCGGTCCCTCCAGCAGGTGGCGGCGGTAGTAGACGGCGCAGGCCAGGCCGGTGAGCGCGTAGTAGAAGGCGATGAGCAGGGACAGCGCGGTGAGCGAGTCCAGGAGCGCGTTCTCGCTGATCTGGTTGACGACGAGGTACCAGCCGATGGCGATGCCGGCCACCCACCAGGTGCTCACGTCCGGGGTGCGGAACCGCGGGTGGATGTGTGCGAGGTGCGGCGGCAGGGCGTGCCGGCGGGCCATGGACAGGGCGGTGCGGGAGGCGGGGATGATCGTGGTCTGCGTGGAGGCGAGCGCGGAGGTGCAGACGGCGAGGAGCACCACCCAGTCCCAGCCGCCCATGACCTCGTGGGCGAGCACCGCGAAGACGGCTTCCTCCTCGGCGGCGTTCTCGGCGAGGAAGACGGTGCCCGCGTAGCCGACGACGGCGATGCACACGGACAGGTAGGTGACCAGGAGGATCACGGTCGACCAGATCCCGGCACGGCCGGGGGCGGTCGCGGAGTTCTCGACCTCCTCGGTGAGGTTGACCGCCGATTCCCAGCCCCAGTACATGAACACGCCGAGCAGCAGTCCGCCGGTGAGGGCGGCGCCGCCCGCGCCGAAGGGGTTGAGCCAGCTGATGGACGGCTCGATCTCCTCCAGGGTGCTGGTGCCGGCGTAGATGCGGTAGAGGGCGACCACCGCGAAGGCCAGGAGGAAGAAGACCTGGGCGAGGATGAGGACGTCCTGGACGTGCGCCGACAGTTCGGTGCCGATGACGCAGATCGCGGTCATGGCCAGGATCACCGCGACGGTGAGGCCCTGCCGGATCCAGGCGTTGGCCGCCCAGTCGTCCAGCCCGAGGGCGAGCAGTCCGAAGTTGACGGCCACGTCCGCGAGCGAGCCGATGACGAGCACGCCCGTCATGGCGATCGCCCAGCCGCCGAGCCAGCCGGCCCACGGGCCCATGGCCCGGGTGACCCAGGAGAAGGTGGTGCCGCAGTCCTGGTCGACCTTGTTCAGGTAGTAGAAGGCGGCGGCGATCATCAGCATCGGCACGAAGGAGGCCAGGATCACGCCCGGCGCGTAGATCCCGACCAGGGCCACGATCGGCCCGAGGACGGCGGCCAGGGAGTAGGCGGGCGAGGTCGAGTTCAGACCGATGACGAGCGCGTCGAGGAATCCGATCGCGCCGGCCCTGAGCCCCGCTTCCTGGGTGGGCGTCGCGGGGCGGTCGCCCGCAGCGTCATGGCTCATGTACGCATGTTCACGCAGGCGGCCCCGGCGCGCGAGGCGAGAGGACGCGGGTCAGGGGCGGGTGTTCCAGCCCGCGATCACCGGGAGGCCGTGCTCGGTGGACAGTGCGCTGACGGTGCCCGTGCGCAGCAGGAAGAGCCGGCCCTGCTCGGGCTCCAGGCGCAGGTAGCGGGCGGTCAGGACGCGCAGGAGGTGGCCGTGGGCGACGAGGACCACGTCGCCGTCGTCCGCCCGCAGCACGGGGGCCACCCTGGCCAGGACCCGGTCGGCGCGGGCGCCGACCTGGGCGGCGCTCTCGCCGGGATGGTCGGCGTCGCCGGGCGGCACGCCGTGGGTCCACAGGGACCAGTCGGGCGTGGTGCGGTGGATCTCCGCGCTGGTGATGCCCTCGTAGGCGCCGTAGTCCCACTCGTACAGGTCGGAGTCGATGCCGGCGCCGGCGAGGCCGGCCAGCTCGGCGGTGGCGACGGCCCGGCGCAGGGGGCTGGTGAGCACCAGGGCCGGTCGCCGGTCCTGGAAGTACGGGGCCAGGGAGATGGCCTCCTCGACGCCGCGCGCGGTCAGCGGTACGTCGGTGCGCCCGGTGTGCCGCCCGTCGGCGCTCCAGGCGGTCTCACCGTGTCTCACCAGCATCAGGTCGCTCACCCTCCGGACCCTATGCCTTCCGGCATGTCGACAGGCCGGGACCGGGCGGGCGTGTCACTGTCGGGCGTCATGGACGAGGACCGGAAGGCCGTGCGGACGGCGGGTTCGCAGCTCCCGCCGCACATGCCGGCGTTGATGGTCGCCCTGACCGGGGTGACCGGGGTGGTCGAGGCGGTGAGCCTGCTGGCGCTCGGGCCCGCCTTCACGGCGATGCAGACCGGCAACGTGCTCTTCCTCGCCTTCGGTGCCGCGCAGGCGGGCGACCTGCCGACGCTGCCCGCCGGGGTCTCGCTGGCCGCGTTCGTCCTCGGGGTGGTCTGCGGCTCGCACCTGGAGGCCGTGACGGAGTCCCGGGGGAGGCACTGGTTCGTCCTCGGCCTGGTCGTCGAGTCGGGGCTCCTGGCGGCCGCCGCGGCCGCGGCCTGGGGGCTGGCCCCGCAGTACGGGACACCGGACGCGCGGCACCTGGCGGTGATGGCGGTGGTGGCGCTGGCGATGGGGGTGCGCAACACCACCATCATGCGGGCGAACGTGCCGGGCGTGCCGACGACACTGGTCACCCGGTCCATGACGGCGTTCCTCGGCGGCTCGGCCATGGGGCGCGACGCCGTCTACGGGTACGGCACGGCCGGATGGCAGCTGCGCGGCCTGTCCGTTCTCGCCATGTTCACCGGCGGGGCGCTCGGGGCGCTGCTGATCCGGGCCGGCTGCGCGGTGGGCTGGCTCCTGCTGCCGGCCGCCGTCGCGGTGCTGGTGGTGGGCCTGGCCTACCGGGGGCAGCCCGCGCTGCGCACCGGTCAGGCCCCTGGCCGGGAAGGATCGCGCTGAACTGCGCCGTTGGTAGAGTCCCCATCATGGCGGTGGACGAGCTCGACACCAGAATCCTGCGCCTGCTGATCGAGCAGCCGCGCACCAGCGTCCGCGAGTACGCCCGGATCCTCGGTGTCGCGCGCGGCACCCTCCAGGCCCGGCTCGACCGGCTGGAGCGCACCGGCGTGATCACCGGGAGCGGGCCGGTGCTCTCCCCCGCGGCCCTCGGCCATCCGGTGCTGGCTTTCGTGCACATCGAGGTGACCCAGGGCCATCTGGACGACGTGGGCGACGCGCTGGCCGCCGTACCCGAGATCATCGAGGCCTTCTCGATCACCGGCGGCGGGGACCTGCTGACCCGTGTGGCGGCCCGGGACAACGCCCATCTGGAGGACGTGATCCAGCGGCTGATCCAGCTCCCCGGTGTGGTCCGCACCCGGACGGAGGTGGCGCTGCGCGAGCGGGTGCCGCACCGGCTCCTGCCACTGGTCGAAGAGGTGGGGAGGAACGCCCGCACAACCTGACACGACGGCCGGGACTGAACGCGACCTGCAGGACGGACACATCGAATGATTTCCGTCATATTCGATCTCGATGGCACCCTCGTGGACAGCGAGCCGAACTACTACGAGTCCGGACGCCGCACCTTGGAGCGGCACGGCGTCCCCGACTTCACGTGGGAGCAGCACTCCCGCTTCATCGGCATCGGCACGCTGGAGACGCTGGAGATCCTCAAGGACCGGTACAGCATCCCGGCACCGGTGGAGCAGCTGCTCACCGAGCAGAACGCCGCCTATCTGGACCTCGCCCGCACCCGGACCGAGGTCTTCCCTCAGATGCGCAGGCTCGTCGAGCGGCTGAGCGCCGAGGGGGCGGCGATGGCCGTGGCCTCCGGTTCCTCGCGGGAGGCGATCGACGCCGTCCTGGCGGGCACCGGCCTGGACGCGCTGCTGACCACGGTGGTATCGGCCGAGGAGGTCGCGCAGGGCAAGCCCGCTCCGGACGTGTTCCTGGAGGCCGCCCGCCGGCTGGGGGCGCAACCGGCCGACTGCGTGGTCGTGGAGGACGCGGTGCCGGGGGTGCGGGCCGCGCGCGCCGCCGGCATGGACTGTGTCGTGGTGCCGTACTCGCCCGACATCGCGGACGACCCGGCCTGCGCGGGCGCCGGGCTCCTCTTCCGGGGCGGGCAACCGGAGTTCGGCGCGGACGCCGCGTACCGGTGGCTGGCAGCTCGCGCGGCGCGCACGGGGCACCGGACCGGCTGACGGTGTCGGCGGTGCCGGGCCGGGTGCGCCTCTGGCGCCCTGTCGGCGCGGCTGTCACCATGCGGGCGTGACCGCGACCCTGCCCCCGGGCTCCCGCGGCGGCGGCCCGCGCCGCTGGCCCCTGCTCGGGAACCTGCCCGCCTTCGCCCGCGATCCCCTGGCCTTCTTCGAGTCCCTGCGCGACGACCACGGGGACTGGGTGTCGTGGTCCCTCGGCCCTCGGCGCAACGTGCTGGTCTCCCGCCCCGAGCACGCCGGCGAGCTGCTGGCCGCCGTGGAATCCACCTTCGCGCCGAGCGAGCTGGGCTGGGCGTTTCGCCATTTGCTGGGCAATGGAGTGGTCGTCGCCACCGGGGACGACTGGCGGCGCAAGCGGGCCCTGGTCCAGCCGGCCGTCCGGCCGCGGCAGGTGCGCTCGTACGCCGCCACGATGGTGGAGTGCGCGGACGCGCTGGCCGGCGGCTGGCGGGAGGGCGACCGGATCGACGTGCACCGGGAGATGGCCGGACTCACGCAGCGCATCGCCGTGCGCACGCTGTTCGGCAGCGACGCGGCGGGCCGGGAGGAGCCCATCAGCACGGCCATGGCCACGGCCCAGCGCGAACTGGGGGCGGAGTTCCGGGGGCTGACGCTGTTCCTGCCGCCGTGGGTGCGCACTCCGGGCCGGCGCCGCATGCGGGAGGCCGTCGCGGTGCTCGACCGGGAGATCGAGCACGTCATCCGGGAACACGAGGCGGCTTCGCAGGCCGGGGTGGAGCGCGACGACCTGCTGAGCCGCCTGCTCGCGGCGCGCGGGGAGCACGGCGGCCCCCTGTCCCGCACGGAGCTGCGGGACGAGTCGATCACCCTCTACATCGGCGGGCACGAGACCACCTCGACCACCCTGACCTGGGCCTGGCAGCTGCTGTCCGGGGCACCGCGGGCCCGGGCCCGGCTGACGGAGGAGCTGGAGCGCGTGCTCGGGGGGCGGCTGCCTGCGTACGACGACTACGCGCGGCTCCCGTGGACCCGGCAGGTGGTCAAGGAGACGCTGCGCCTCTATCCGCCCATCTGGCTGATCTCGGCGGTCGCGACCGAGGGGGCGACGATCGGCGGGAGGCCCGTCCCGGCGGGAACGTCGGTGTGGACCAGTCCCTGGTCGGTGCACCGCGACCGGCGGTGGTTCCCGGACCCGGAGTCCTTCCGCCCCGAGCGGTGGGACGACGCCGCCCGGCACCCGGTGCCCGAGCACGCCTGGTTCCCCTTCGGCGGCGGCCCTCGGGCCTGCCTGGGCGCCCGGTTCGCCCTGGTGGAGGCCACCCTCGTGCTGGCGGTGCTGGGGCAGCGGTTCCACCTGGACAGCGGCGGCGAACCGGCCCGGGTGTTCCCCGGCCTCACGCTCCAGCCGGACGGGCCGGTCCTGGCCACGCTGCGTCGGCCCGCCGCCGCCCGTCGGGCCTGAGGGCGGATCATGCCGGGCTCGCGGGGTGGGAAGAACCGGTGACCCCCGCGAGTTGGTAGAACCGTGAACGAACTCATGGGGTACGCGGGCACCGGTGCGGACACGGAGACGGACGTGGACGTGGTGGTCATCGGCGCCGGGCAGGCGGGCCTGTCCGGCGCGTACCACCTGACACGGGCGGGGCTCGACCACGTGGTCCTCGACCATGCGCCCCGCCCGGGCGGGGCCTGGCAGTTCCGCTGGCCCTCGCTCACCTACGGCAAGGTCCACGGCATGCATGCACTGCCCGGCATGGAACTGACCGGCGCCGACCCGCTGCGCCCCTCGTCGGAGGTGGTCGGGGAGTACTTCGCAGCCTACGAGGACCGCTTCGACCTGCGCGTACGGCGGCCCGTTCACGTGTCGGCCGTGCGGGAGGGCGACGGCGGGCGGCTGCGTGTGGACACCTCGGCCGGAGTGTGGTCGGCGAGGGCCCTGATCAACGCCACCGGGACCTGGGACCGGCCGTTCTGGCCCCGTTACCCCGGGCAGGAGGCGTTCCGCGGCCGCCAGCTGCACACCGCGGGCTATGCCGGGCCGCAGGAGTTCGCCGGCAAGCGGGTGATCGTGGTCGGCGGCGGCACGTCGGCGGTCCAGCACCTGCTGGAGATCGCCGAGGTGGCTGCGGAGACCACCTGGGTGACCAGGCGGCCGCCGGTCTTCCGCGACGGGGGCTTCGGCGAGGCCGAGGGGCGGGCCGCGGTCGCGCTGGTGGACGAGCGGGTGCGGCGGGGGCTGCCGCCGCAGAGCGTGGTCAGCGTGACGGGCCTGCCGTTGAACGAGGCCGTCCGGGCCGGCCTGGCCTCCGGCGTCCTGGACCGCCGTCCGGTGTTCGACCGGATCACCCCCACGGGGGCCGTGTGGGCGGACGGCAGCCGGGTGGAGGCGGACGTCATCCTGTGGGCCACCGGGTTCCGGGCGGCCGTCGACCACCTGGCGCCGCTGCGCCTGCGCGAGCCGGGCGGCGGCATCCGGGTCGAGGGGACCCGCGCGGTCCGTGACGAGCGGGTCCACCTGGTCGGCTACGGCCCGTCCGCCTCGACCGTCGGCGCCAACCGCGCGGGCGGCGCGGCGGTCCGCGAGATCCGCCGCCTGCTGGCCCGGGAGCGGGCCGCCGTGCCCGTACCCTGATCCGGGCCGATCGCCGTCAGGACTTCCCCGGCCGTGTCGTGCCGTTCCCCCGCCCGGCGGGGTCCCGCACGTACACCTGCCGGGCGGCCGGCGCCGCTGTGCGGAGGGGGCCGCACCGGCTCAGCCGGAGCGCGGGCCGGCGTGGGCGCGGCGCTTGTTGAATTCCGCGACGTGCTTCCTGTGCTCCTCGTACGTCGCCGAGAAGCGGGTGTCCCCCGGCTCGACGGTGACGAAGTAGAGCCAGTCGCCCGGCGTGGGGGCGACGGCCGCCGCCATCGCCGCCAGACCCGGGTTGTCGATCGGGGTCGGGGGGAGGCCCTGGCGTTCGTACGTGTTGAAGGGGCTGTCGATGCGGGTGTCGCCCAGGGTGGTGTCCACCGTGCTGCGGTTCAGCGCGTAGTTGATGGTGGAGTCCATCTGGAGCGGCATCGACCTCGCGAGCCGGTTGTGCACCACCCGCGCGACCTTCCCCATGTCGGCGCGGTTCTCGGCCTCCGCCTCGATGATGCTGGCCATCGTCGCCGTCTGGTACGGGGTCATCCCGTGGGCCCTGCCGCCGTCGGTCACCGCCTTGGTGGCGAGCTTCCGGTTGGCCGTGTGCACCATGTGGGCGAGGAGGGCGGCCGGGGTGGTCTTCGAGGTCAGCGGGTACGTCGCCGGGAAGAGGTAGCCCTCCGGATTGCCCTTGGCCTCCGCGGGCAGTGCAAGCGGGGCGGTGGCCGCTGCCGACTTCGCGGTCCCCGGCGGGAGCTCCAGTGCACGGTCGACGGCGGCGTACACCTGCGTCGCGCGCCAGCCCTCGGGGATCACCAGCAGGCGGGGCTTTTCGGGCGCCTCCCCGCCCCGCAGGAGCGGGACCATAACGGCCGCACCGGCGGTGAGAAGCAGCACGCCGAGGAAGAGCGCACGTCGGCCCCGGCGGGTGAGCCGGGATCGGGCCTGGGGCGGCCGGTACTCATGACTCATGCGGGAACGCTAACCCGCAAGTCGTTACTTTTCCGACATTCGACCCGTGTGCCGGTCATACGGTCACACATTCACAGGGGCGAGCTGCGCGCCCTCGGGCGGCTCGGGGGCCGGCGCCGCGTCCCGGTCCCGGCGGACCAGGGCCGCGTACCGGCCGTCCGCCTTCAGCAGCTCCTCGTGGGTGCCCCGCTCGGCTATGCGGCCGCCGTCGAGGACCACGATCTGGTCGGCGTCGCGCACGGTGGACAGGCGGTGCGCGATGGTGATGGTGGTGCGGCCCGCGGACAGGCGGTCGAGGGCCTGCTGGACGGCGTGCTCGGTGCGCGTGTCGAGGGCGCTGGTGGCCTCGTCGAGGATGAGCACCGGCGGGTCCCTGAGGATGGTGCGGGCGATGGCCAGGCGCTGCTTCTCACCCCCGGAGAAGCGGTGGCCGCGCTCCCCCACCAGGGTGTCGTAGCCGTCGGGCAGGGACGCGATGTGGTCGTGGATCTGTGCGGCGCGGGCGGCCGCGGTGATCTCCTCGTCCGTGGCGTCCGGTTTGGCGAAGCGCAGGTTGTCCGCGACCGAGGCGTGGAAGAGGTAGGTCTCCTGGGAGACCACCCCGATGGAGCGGGCCAGCGAGTCGAAGTCGAGGTCGCGCACGTCGACGCCGTCGATGGCGACCCGTCCGCCGGTCACGTCGTAGAGCCGCGGCACGAGGTGGCCGAGGGTGCTCTTGCCGGACCCCGTCGGACCGACCACGGCGAGCGAGCCGCCGGCCGGGACGGTGATGTCGATCCCCGAGAGGGTCGGGCCGTTCTCGGCGCCGTAGGTGAAGTGCACGTCCTCCAGGGCGACCTCCCCCTTGGCCCGGTCCAGCCGGACCGGGTCGGCGCGCTCGGTGATGTCCACCGGCAGGTCGAGGTACTCGAAGATGCGGGCGAACAGCGCGAGCGACGTCTGGATCTGCACCCCGGTCGACAGCAGGCTCACGGCGGGCCGGAAGAGCCCCTGCTGGAGGGTGACGAAGGCGACGAGCGTACCGACGGACAGCGAGGGGGCGCCGCTCTGGAGGGCGATGCCGGCGGCCCAGTAGATCAGCGCGGGCATGGCGGCCATGACGATGCCGATGGTGGACATCCGCCAGCGCCCGGCCATGCTGGAGCGCACCTCCAGGTCGACGAGCTTCTCGGACTCCGCGGAGAAGGCGGCCGTGAGCGACTCGGAACGGCCCATGGTGCGGCCGAGCAGGATGCCGCTCACCGAGAGCGACTCGGTGACCGTCGCGGCCATGGCGGCCATCTGCTTCTGCCGCTGCGTCGTGATCCTCTTGCGCTCGTGCCCCACCCGCCGGCTGATCCACACGAAGACGGGGAGCAGGAGCAGCGAGACCAGGGTGAGCCGCCAGTCGAGCGCCAGCATGGCGACCACGGTGGCGATGACCGCCGTCAGGTTCGAGACCAGCGAGGTCGCCGTGGAGGTGACGGTGGCCTGCATGCCGCCGATGTCGTTGGCGATGCGGGACTGCACCTCCCCGGTGCGGGTCCGGGTGAAGAAGGCGAGCGGCATCCGCTGGAGCTGGGCGTAGACGGCGGTGCGCAGGTCGTGCATGACGCGCTGGCCCACCGTGGTGGATATGAGCGTCTGGAGGACGCCGAAGACGCTGGTGACGACGGCGGTGAGGATCATGCCGAGCGCCAGCAGGCTGAGCAGTCCGGTGCGGCCCTGGGGGATCGCGACGTCCAGGATCTCCTTGAGCAGGAACGGCGAGGCCACGCCGACCAGCGAGGAGGCGCAGACGAGCAGGCCGACGACGGCGAGCCGGCCGCGGTAGGGCCGGAACAGCGCCACGATCCGGCGCAGCTCCCTGGGCTGGTCCGCCGGGGCGGGGCGGGTGGGGTCGAGGGGGTCGGTCGATGGGGTCCACTTCGGTTCGTCGTGCGGCATGGGCACCCTCTCGGGGGTCGGGGACGGGGGCAGGGGACGGAGTCGGGGGCGGGCCGGCCCGGCAAGGAGGCGGCACCATGAGAGCATAGGTCATTGTTACCTATACTCACAATGAACGGGGTCCTGCTATCGTTCCCGCATGAGCTCCGCCTCCGACACCGATCGCCTCCTCGCCGAACAGCTCCTGCGGCTGACGCGCAGACTCCACCGGATCCAGAAGCGCCACATGGTGCCCCTCGGGATCACTCCCGCCCAGAGTCGGCTGCTGCGCCTCGTCTCGCATTACGAGGGCGAGCAGCCGCCCCGCATGGCGGACCTCGCCGCGCGGCTGGAGGTCGTGCCGCGCGCGGTGACCACCCTCGTCGACGGCCTGGAGGCGGCCGGGTGCGTACGGCGCGTGCCCGACCCGGCGAACCGCCGCGTCATCCGGATCGAGCTCACCGACAGCGGCCGCGCCACGCTGCGCCGTCTGCGCAACGCGCGGACGGACGCGGCGGAGGAGATCCTGGCACCGTTGACCGCCGACCAGCGCGAGGTGCTCGGCGGTCTGCTGAACGCCCTGTCGGACGCGCCGGCGGAGCACACCTGCTGAAGCGGCCGCGAGCGCCGCTCACGAGGCGAGGGGTCGCACATGCCGCTGCTGGAACCGAAGCCGGGGACCCTGCGCCCGCGCACCACCGGCGGCGGCCCCTCCCCCGACCGGGTCCCCCCGCACCGGGCCGGCGGTACGCCCGAGCCGCTGCGCACCGAGCTGATCGAGCTGCTGGGCGCCGAGAAGGTGCTGTGGAGGGCCTCCGACCTGGTGCGCTACGCCTCCGACGCGTCCCCGTACCGCTTCGTGCCCCAGGTCGTGGTGATCGCCGAGGACGTCGACGACGTCTCCACGGTCCTCTCGTACGCCCGCGGCCGCGGCCGCGAGGTCGTCTTCCGCGCCGCCGGGACCTCGCTGAACGGCCAGGCCCAGGGCGAGGACATCCTGGTCGACGTACGCCGCCACTGGCCGGCGTCGAGGTGCTGGAGGGGGGCCGGCGGGCCCGTGTCCGGCCGGGCACCACCGTGCTGCGGGCCAACGCCGCACTGGCCCGCCACGGCCGGATCCTGGGCCCCGACCCGGCCAGCGCCATCGCCTGCACCGTCGGCGGCGTCGTCGCCAACAACGCCTCCGGGATGACCGCGGGCACGACCCGCGACTCCTACCGCACGCTGTCCTCGCTCACCTTCGTCCTGCCCGGCGGCACCGTCGTGGACAGCGCCGACCCGCTGGCCGACGAGGAGTTGGCGCGCGCCGAACCGGCCCTGTGCCGGGGACTGATGGAGATCAAACGGGAGATCGAGGCCGATTCCGCCCTGACGGCCCGGATCCGCGCCAAGTACGAGATCAAGAACACCACCGGGTACCGGCTCGACGCCTACCTGGACGGCAACACCCCCGTCGAGATCCTCCGGGGACTCATGGTCGGATCGGAGGGGACCCTCGGCTTCATCTCGGAGGTCGTACTCGACACCCTCCCCCTCGACCGCGAACGGTGCAGCGCCCTGCTCTTCTTCCCCTCGCTGCCCGCCGCGGCCGCGGCCGTGCCCCGCTTCACCGGGGCGGGCGCCCTCGCCGTGGAGCTGATGGACGCGAACACCCTCCGGGCCTCCGTCAGCGTCGAAGGGGTGCCCGCCGACTGGGCCGCCCTGCCCGGGACGACGACGGCCCTGCTCGTGGAGTTCCGCGCGCCCGACGCGACCGGCCGGGAGGCCTGCGCGCGCCGTGCGGCAGCCGTCCTCGACGGACTCGACCTGGTCGCCCCGGTGGCCTCGATCACCAACCGCTTCACCAGCGACCCGAGCACCATCGCCGGCTACTGGAGGGCCCGCAAGGCCTTCGTCACCGCCGTGGGCGGGGCCCGCGCCCGCGGCACCACCCTGATCACCGAGGACTTCGCCGTGCCGCCCTCCCGCCTGGCCGAAGCCTGCGCGGCACTCCTCGAACTGCAGGCCGCCCACGGATTCGACGCGGCGGTCGCCGGCCACGCCGCCCATGGGAACCTGCACTTCCTGCTCGCCTTCGACGCCGCGGACCCCGCCGACGTGGAGCGGTACGGCGCCTTCATGGACGCCTTCTGCCGGCTCACCGTGGAGCGCTTCGACGGCTCCCTGAAGGCCGAGCACTCGACCGGACGCAACATGGCCCCCTTCCTCGAACTGGAATGGGGTCCCGCCGCCACCGCCCTGATGTGGCGCACCAAACGGCTCGTCGACCCGGACGGGATCCTCGCCCCGCGGATCCTCCTCGACCGCGACCCCCGGGCCCATCTGCGCGGCCTGAAGACGATCCCGCGGGTGGAGGCGGTGGCAGACCCGTGCATCGAGTGCGGTTTCTGCGAACCGACCTGCCCGAGCGCGGACCTGACGACCACTCCGCGCCAGCGCATCGTGCTGCGCCGGGAGATGGTCCGCCAACCGCCCGGCTCACCCCTGCTGGACGGGCTGCTCGACGCCTACGGCTACGACGCGGTCGACACCTGCGCGGGCGATTCCACCTGCCGGCTCGCCTGCCCGGTCGGGATCGACACCGGTGCCCTGATGAGGGACTTCCGCCACCGCCGGCACGGCCCGCACGAGGAGGCGGTGGCCGCCCTGGCCGCGCGGCACTTCCGGACCGTCGAGACCGCCGCCCGGACGGCCGTCGCCGCCGCGGGCAGGATCCCCGACCGGGTCGGGGACCGGCTGCTGGACGCCCTCAGCCGGGCAGCACGCAGGGCCGTACGGCCGGACCTGGTTCCGCGGTGGCTGCCCCGGCTCCCGCCCGCCGCCGGGGCGCTGCCCGTCACACGGCGGCCGGGTGCCGCGGCCGTCTACTACCCGGCCTGCGTCAACCGGATCTTCGCCGGCCCGGCGGGCCGGCCGGGTCCGTCCCTGCCGCAGGCCCTGGTGGCGGTGTCGGAGCGGGCCGGCAGACCGGTCTGGATCCCCCGCGACGTGGCCGGCACCTGCTGCGCGACGATCTGGCACTCCAAGGGCTATGAGGAGGGCAACCGGGTGATGGCCAACCGGATCGTCGAGGCCGCCTGGGGCTGGACGGCCGGCGGGCGGCTGCCGCTGGTCGTCGACGCCTCCTCCTGCACGCTGGGCATCGCCCGCGAGGTGGTCCCCCACCTGACGCCGGACAACCGGGCGCTGCACGAGCAGTTGCGGATCGTCGACTCCGTCGTGTGGGCCGCGGAGGAGCTGCTGCCGCACCTGGAGGTCCGGCGCACGGTGGGCTCGGCCGTCCTGCACCCCACCTGCTCGATGCGGCACCTCGGCGACGAGGCGCAGCTGCGCGCGGTCGCCGCGGCCTGCGCCGAGGAGGTCGTCGTCCCGGACGACGCGGGCTGCTGCGCCTTCGCGGGTGACCGCGGCATGCTGCACCCGGAGCTGACGGCCTCGGCGACGGCGCGGGAGGCCGCGGAGGTGGCCGCGCGGCCCTTCGACGCGTACCTGTCGGCGAACCGCATGTGCGAGGTGGGCATGGACGCGGCCACCGGACGCGCCTACCACTCGGTCCTGCTCGCACTGGAGCACGCCACCCGCCCGTGAGCGCCGGCGTACGCCAGCCCTGCCCCCCTGCGCGACCAGGCAGCCCGCGGACGGCCGCCCGCGCACATCTCTTTCCCGCGGCGCCCGGCGGACGGAAAATCGATTGCCCGGGCCCGGTCCGGAAGGCGAACCTTGCACGGTTTGGAACAGTCGACCAGTCGTGGGGCGTCATGCAGATCAGTGATCTTCCGTATCCGGATCCGGGGGTGCCCGACGCTCGTTCCGGCCCGCGTTTCCTCCTGTGGCTGGGGCGCGGTCAGATCGGCGGCCAGCTGCGGAGCCTGGGTTGGGGGATGCTGCACTTCGGTGGCGTCGCCGGGCTCCCGTACGTCGTGGGCCTGGGCGTCGACGCCGTCGTCGACCGCGAGCCGAACCGGCTGCTGCTCGTCGGCGGGCTGCTCGTCCTGATCGGCGTCGCCATCTCCGTCGGCGACGCCATGCTCCACCGCACCGCCGTCACCAACTGGATCACCGCCGCGGCACGGGTGCAGCAGCTCCTCGCGCGCACGACCGCCGAGCTGGGCTCGGCCCTGACCCGCCGGGTGGCCGCGGGTGAAGTCGTCGCGGTGTCCACCGGCGACGTCGAGAAGATCGGATGGTTCGTCGAAGCGGTCTCCCGTTTCCTCGCCGCCGTCTTCGCCGTCGTCCTGGTCTGCGTGGGCCTGGTGGTCTACGCACCCGAGCTCGGCGTGGTCGTGGCCGTCGGCGTGCCGCTGATCGCGCTGGCCGCACTGCCGCTGCTGCCGCGCGCCACACGACGCGCCGACGTGCAGCGGGAGAAGGCGGGCAGGGCCACCGAGCTGGCCTCGGACACCGTCGCCGGGCTGCGCGTACTGCGCGGCATCGGCGGTGAGGAGCTGTTCCTCGGCCGGTACCGCGAGGCTTCGCAGGAGGTCCGCACGGCCGCGGTGCGCAGCGCCCGGATGTGGGCGCTGATCTCCGCGATCCAGGTGGCGCTGCCGGGTCTGCTGCTGATCACGGTCGTCTGGTACGGCGCCTCGCTGGCCCTGGAGGGGCGCATCGCGGTGGGCGAACTCGTCGCGGCGTTCAGCGCGGT
Organism: Streptomyces sp. NRRL F-2664; assembly: GCF_000719345.1. Lineage (GTDB taxonomy): Bacteria > Actinomycetota > Actinomycetes > Streptomycetales > Streptomycetaceae > Streptomyces. The sequence continues at coordinate 23,471 of NZ_JOFX01000001.1, read as the reverse complement.
GGCGACGCTGCTCTATCCGCTGCGGCACTTCGAGGAGATCGCCATGGCGTACTCCTTCTCGCGTCCCTCCGCGAAGCGGGCGGCCCGGGTGCTGTCCCTGACCCGGACGGATCCGGCGGAGCGCCCGGCGCCGGGCGGACCGGTGGCGGAGCCGGGCGCGGGCGCCGACCTGTACGACCCGCGCAGCGGACTGCTCGCGCCCGCCGGCCGGTTCACCGCAGTCGTCTGCGGTGACCCCGACCTGGCGGGCCGGCTGGCGGAACGCCTCGGCGGCCATGCCATGGCCGAACCGGCCGACGGCGGCGCCGTCGCCGTCGCCGGTCCGGGGGCGGAGGACCCGCAGGTGGTGGAGGGTCCGTCGGTGCTCCTCGGCGGGGTCGCGCTGGACGACCTCGGGCTGGACACCGCCCGCAGGCTGGTCCTCGTACAGGACAAGGATCCGGTGCTGCTGTCGGGGACGCTGCGGGAGCTGCTCGACGTACCGGCCTCCGGGACCGTCGCGCCGGGCGCCGCTCTGGCGGCGGCCCAGTGCGCGGACGTGCTGGACGCACTGCTGCAGTCGGCGCCGGACGGGGTCGACGACCCGATGGAGGCCCGGATCACCGAGCGCGGCCGGTCGCTGTCCGGTGGCCAGCGCCAGCGTCTCGCACTGGCCCGTTCGCTGGTCACCGACCCCGAGGTGCTCGTCCTCGACGAGCCGACCTCCGCGGTCGACTCGCACACCGAGGCCCGGATCGCGGACGGGATCGCGGCCCTGCGCAGCGGGCGTACCACGGTCGTCCTGGCATCCTCGCCGCTGTTGCTGGACCGAGCGGACCGGGTCGTGCTCATCGACGGCGGCACGGTGGCGGCGGTCGGGACCCACCGCGAGCTGCTGCACCGCGAACCCCGCTACCGGGCGGTCGTCACCCGCGAGACGGACGAGGAGCAGGGGCTCGCCGGGCACGGGCCGGAACTGACAGAGCTGGAAGCACTCACAGAGATCGAGGAATCCGCATGATCGGCGTGGCGCCGCCGGAATACGACCCGGCCGCCCCGGAAACGGCCGCGACCCTGCCCGTGGGCACGCCGGCGACCGTACGGGGCTATGTGCGCGACCTGTTGCGGCGCCACCGGCGGGCCTTCCTGGTGCTGGTGGGCGTCAACGCGATCGCGGTGATCGCCTCCATGGTCGGGCCCTACCTGCTGGGCCGGGTCGTGGACGACCTGGCGGCGGGGGCCAGGGAGCTCCATCTGGAGCGGATGGCAATGCTGTTCGCGGTGGCGCTCGCGGTGCAGACCTGCTTCATCCGGCTGGTCCGGCTGCGCGGGGCGATGCTCGGCGAGGAGATGCTCGCCGACCTGCGCGAGGACTTCCTGGTGCGCTCGGTGGGGCTGCCGCCCGGCGTGCTGGAGCGGGCCGGTACCGGTGACCTGCTGTCGCGGATCACCACGGACATCGACCGGCTGGCCAACGCGATGCGGGAGGCCGTGCCGCAGCTGGCCATCGGCGTGGTGTGGGCGGGGCTGCTGTTCGGCGCCCTCGCGGTGACCGCGCCGCCGCTGGCGCTGGCCGCGCTCGTCGCGCTGCCGGTGCTGGTGATCGGCTGCCGCTGGTACTTCAGACGGGCGCCTTCGGCGTACCGCTCGGAGGCCGCGGGCTACGCGGCGGTCGCGGCCGTGCTCACCGAGACGGTGGACGCGGGCCGTACGGTCGAGGCGCACCGCCTGGGGCCGGAGCGGATCGCCCGGTCGGAGCGGCGGATCAAGGAGTGGACGGCGTGGGAGCGGTACACGCTGTTCCTGCGGACCGTGCTGTTCCCCGTCATCAACGTCACCTTCGTGACGATCCTCGGCTCGGTGCTGCTGATCGGCGGCTACTGCGTGCTGCAGGGCTGGATGTCCGTGGGCCAGCTCACCACGGGGGCGCTGCTGGCGCAGATGCTGGTCGATCCGATCGGCCTGATCCTGCGCTGGTACGACGAGCTGCAGATCGCTCAGGTGTCGCTGGGCCGCCTGGTGGGCGTGCGGGAGATCGAACCCGACGCGGGGGACGCGAAGGTCGTGCCCGACGGCCGGGACGTCCGTGCCGAGGACGTCCGCTTCGGTTACCGGGAAGGCGTTGACGTCCTGCACCAGGTGTCGATGTCGGTGCCGCCGGGCACCCGGATGGCGCTGGTCGGCCCGTCGGGCGCGGGCAAGTCGACGCTGGGGCGGCTGCTCGCGGGCATCTACGAGCCCCGTACCGGTGAGGTCACCCTCGGGGGGGCCCGGCTGTCGCGGATGCCGGCGGAGCGGGTGCGCGAGCACGTGGCCCTGGTCAACCAGGAGCACCACGTCTTCGTGGGTTCGCTGCGCGACAACCTGCGTCTGGCGCGGACCGGGGCGCAGGACGCCGAACTGTGGGCGGCGCTGGGCGCGGTGGACGCGGACGGCTGGGCCCGGGCCCTGGCGGACGGCCTGGACACCGAGGTCGGTTCCGGCGGTACGGCGCTCACCCCGGCGCAGGCCCAGCAGGTGGCGCTGGCCCGGCTGGTGCTGGCGGATCCGCACACGCTGGTGCTGGACGAGGCCACCTCGCTGCTGGACCCGCGGGCCGCACGGCATCTGGAGCGCTCGCTGGCGCGGGTGCTGGACGGCCGCACGGTCATCGCGATCGCCCACCGGCTCCACACGGCGCACGACGCGGACGTGATCGCGGTGGTCGAGGGGGGCCGGATCAGCGAACTCGGCTCGCACGACGAGCTGGTCGCGGCGGACGGCGCGTACGCGGCGCTGTGGCGGTCCTGGCACGGCTGAGCCGCGGAGCGGGACAGCCGTGCCGGGCCGCGGCCCCGGACAGCCGTGCCGGGCCGCGGCCCCGGGCATCCTGCCCGGAGCCGGACGCCGGCCGGATGCCCGGCGCCGCCTCGTGGGAGCCCGCCGGACACCGGGGCGTGTCGTTCGGATCGGCCCGGCATGATCGAAGGACCCGCCCTAGAGGAAGCCGAGTGCGGAGGCGCCTCCCACGCCGCCCAGCAGGATGAAGACCGGCATGAGGACCTTCAGCTCCACCCAGCTGCCGGCGCGGAAGCGCATCGGCTTCGGCGGGCCGATCGGGTACCAGCGCTTCCCGGCGATCGGCAGGGGCCACAGGATCGGGCAGCCGGAGACGGTCAGCGCGTCGCCGATGTCGTGGACCAGCGCTCCGAGGACGATGGGCAGCCCCAGCCAGAGGTATTCCTGCCCCGGCCCCGTGAACAGCCAGTTCGCACCGTTGCCGGGCTGGTCGAGCACCCCGGCCATGATCCACGCGCTCGTCGCGCCGAGCAGCCAGACCAGGACGTCGCTGGACATGCGGGCGGCCCGCCACAGGAGGCCCTCGACCGCGAGCACCAGGTGCACGAAGAGCAGTGCGAGCACGCCCCATCGGCCGGCGGTGACGGCGAGCGCGGAGGAGCCGCCGCCGATCAGGACCGCCCACAGCCAGGTGTGCGTCAGGGTGCGGTGGCCGCCGGAGCGGCGGGCGTCCTTGGTAGAGCGGGTGGCCTTGTAGACGGCGTAGGAGATCTTGTCGACGACCTCGCACAGGCCCTTGGACAGTGGCCCGAAGGCGCGGGAGATGGTCGCGGACTTGTGGTCGAGGTCCGGGGCGAGGGCGGCGCCGGCGCAGATCAGCGCGCCGACGACGAGGACCGGCCAGGGCATGGGGTGGCCGGCGGCCGCCGTGGCCGCTCCCACCCCCAGCCAGGCCGCCGCCCCGGACAGTGAGTGCGCCGGACCCATCATGCTCGTTCCCCGCCCCGCTGGTGTGTATCGGGCCCTGTCGACCGGTTCGTTCGGGCCGCATCGACGGCACAGCGTACAGTCGGTGATCTTCGTTGCGTCCTCCGGTTCCCGGATCCGGGGGGAAGCCAGGCAAGATGGGGGCGTGACCCTCATTGATCAGCTGCCGCCGACCGCCGACCCCGATGCCCTGTTCGAGGCTTTCTCCTCGTGGGCGCAGGACCAGGGCATCTCCCTGTACCCGGCTCAGGAGGAGGCGCTGATCGAGGTCGTCTCCGGGGCGAACGTGATCCTGTCCACGCCGACGGGCTCCGGCAAGAGCCTGGTCGCGGCCGGTGCGCACTTCACCGCCCTGGCGCAGGACAAGGTGACCTTCTACACCGCCCCGATCAAGGCGCTGGTGTCGGAGAAGTTCTTCGACCTGTGCAAGCTCTTCGGCACCGAGAACGTCGGCATGCTGACCGGCGACGCCTCCGTGAACGCGGACGCTCCGGTGATCTGCTGCACCGCCGAGGTGCTGGCCTCCATCGCGCTGCGTGACGGCAAGCACGCCGACATCGGCCAGGTCGTGATGGATGAGTTCCACTTCTATGCCGAGCCGGACCGCGGCTGGGCCTGGCAGATCCCGCTGCTGGAGCTGCCGCAGGCGCAGTTCGTCCTGATGTCGGCGACCCTCGGCGACGTGAAGCGGTTCGAGGAGGACCTGACCCGGCGTACCGGCCGGCCCACCTCGGTGGTCCGCTCCGCGACCCGCCCCGTCCCGCTGTCCTACGAGTACGTCACCACGCCGATCACCGACACGATCACCGAGCTGTTGGAGACCCGGCAGGCTCCCGTCTACATCGTGCACTTCACCCAGGCCCAGGCGGTCGAGCGGGCGCAGTCGCTCATGAGCATCAACATGTGCACCCGCGAGGAGAAGGACAAGATCCAGGAGCTGATCGGGAACTTCCGCTTCACCACCAAGTTCGGCCAGAACCTCTCGCGGTACGTGCGGCACGGCATCGGCGTGCACCACGCCGGCATGCTGCCCAAGTACCGGCGTCTGGTGGAGAAGCTCGCCCAGGCCGGCCTGCTGAAGGTCATCTGCGGTACGGACACGCTCGGCGTCGGCGTCAACGTCCCGATCCGCACGGTGCTGTTCACCGCGCTCACCAAGTACGACGGCAACCGGGTCCGCACGCTGCGTGCCCGTGAGTTCCACCAGATCGCCGGACGTGCCGGCCGGGCCGGCTTCGACACGGCGGGCTTCGTGGTCGCCCAGGCCCCCGAGCACGTCATCGAGAACGAGAAGGCCCTCGCGAAGGCGGGCGACGATCCGAAGAAGCGCCGCAAGGTGGTCCGCAAGAAGGCGCCCGAGGGCTTCGTCGCCTGGTCGGACACCACCTTCGAGAAGCTCATCGCCGCCGACCCCGAACCGCTGACCTCGCGCTTCAAGGTCACCAACATCATGCTGCTGTCGGTGATCGCCCGGCCGGGCGACGCCTTCCAGGCGATGCGCCACCTCCTGGAGGACAACCACGAGCCGCGCAAGGCCCAGCTGCGGCACATCCGGCGGGCCATCGCGATCTACCGCTCGCTGCTGGACGGCGGCGTGGTGGAGCAGCTCGACACCCCGGACGCGGAGGGCCGCACCATCCGGCTCACCGTCGACCTGCAGCAGGACTTCGCGCTCAACCAGCCGCTGTCCACCTTCGCCCTCGCCTCCTTCGACCTGCTGGACCCCGAGTCCCCCTCCTACGCGCTGGACATGGTGTCCGTCGTGGAGTCCACGCTGGACGACCCGCGCCAGATCCTGGCCGCCCAGCAGAACAAGGAGCGCGGCATCGCGGTCGGGCAGATGAAGGCCGACGGGATGGAGTACGAGGAGCGGATGGAGCGCCTCCAGGAGGTCACCTACCCCAAGCCGCTGGAAGAGCTCCTCTCGCACGCCTACGACGTCTATTCCAAGAGCCACCCGTGGGTGCGCGACCACCCCGTCTCCCCCAAGTCGATCATCCGCGACATGTACGAACGCGCGATGACCTTCACCGAGTTCACCTCCTTCTACGAACTGGCCCGCACCGAGGGCATCGTGCTGCGCTACCTGGCCAGTGCCTTCAAGGCGCTGGACCACACCATCCCCGACGACCTCAAGTCCGAGGACCTCGAAGACCTGATCGCCTGGCTCGGTGAACTGGTCCGGCAGGTCGACTCGAGCCTGCTGGACGAGTGGGAGCAGCTGGCGAACCCGGAGGTGGAGACGGCGGAGCAGGCCCAGGAGAAGGCCGACCAGGTCAAGCCGGTCACCGCGAACGCGCGCGCCTTCCGCGTCCTGGTCCGCAACGCCATGTTCCGCCGGGTGGAGCTGGCCGCCCTCGACCACGTCGACGTGCTGGGCGAGCTGGACGCCGGGTCCGGCTGGGACGCCGACGCCTGGGGCGAGGCCATGGACGCGTACTGGGACGAGTACGACGACCTGGGCACCGGCCCGGACGCGCGCGGCCCGAAGCTGCTGCAGATCGAGGAGGACGTGCAGCACGGTCTGTGGCGCGTCCGCCAGACCTTCGCCGACCCCAACGGCGACCATGGCTGGGGCATCAGCGCCGAGGTCGACCTGGCGGCCTCCGACGAGGAGGGCCGGGCGGTCGTCCGGGTCACCTCGGTCGGCGAGCTCGGCGCCCTGTGACCTGGTCCGGCACGCCGCCGGACCGCCCGGACCGCCCACACCGCCCGGACCCGACTGTGGAGACCCTTTGATGACGAACCCCGCCGAAAGACTGGTCGATCTGCTCGATCTGGAGCAGATCGAGGTCAACATCTTCCGCGGCGCCAGCCCACAGGAGTCCCTCCAGCGCGTCTTCGGCGGCCAGGTCGCCGGTCAGGCGCTGGTGGCCGCGGGCCGCACGGTCGAGAGTGACCGCCCGGTCCACTCGCTGCACGCGTACTTCCTGCGCCCCGGCATTCCCGGGGTGCCGATCGTGTACCAGGTGGAGCGGGTGCGCGACGGACGGTCCTTCACGACGCGCCGGGTCACCGCGGTCCAGCAGGGCCGGACGATCTTCAATCTCACCGCCTCCTTCCATCATCCGGAGGACGGCAGCATCGAGCACCAGCTGCCTCCCCACCACGTCCCCCATCCCGACACGCTCCCCAAGGTCGCGGACGAGATCCGCGAGCACCTCGGGGCGCTGCCGGAGGCGCTGGAGCGGATGGCCCGCCGCCAGCCCTTCGACATCCGCTACGTCAACCGGCTCCGCTGGACACCCGACGAGCTCAAGGGAGCCGATCCGCGCAGCGCGGTGTGGATGCGGGCGGTCGGCCCGCTGGGCGACGACCCGCTCGTACACACCTGCGCGCTCACCTACGCCAGTGACATGACCCTCCTCGACGCCGTGCGCATCCCCGTCGAACCCCTGTGGGGCATGCGCGGTTTCGACATGGCCTCCCTCGACCACGCCATGTGGTTCCACCGGCCCTTCCGGGCGGACGAGTGGTTCCTGTACGACCAGGAGTCACCGATCGCGCACGGCGGCCGTGGCCTGGCCCGCGGCCGCATCTACGACCTGGAGGGCAGGCTCCTGGTCTCCGTGGTCCAGGAGGGCCTCTTCCGCCCGTACCCCGCCCCGCCGGCCCGCCCGGACCGGCCGGACCGGTCGACCGATGCCGCCTCCGAGAACTGAGCCGCCCATGCCCACCCCCGCCCTGCCGTGCCCCTGCGGACTGCCCGCCGCCTATCCGGAGTGCTGCGGCCGCTTCCACTCCGGCGACGGGCGGGCCCCGACCGCCGAACTGCTCATGCGCTCGCGCTTCAGCGCCTTCGCCGTCGGTGACACCGCCTACCTGTTGCGCTCCTGGCACCCTTCGACACGCCCGGCCCGCCTGGACCTCGATCCCGGGCAGCGCTGGGAGCGGCTGGAGATCCTCGCCACGGAGCGCGGCGGGATGTTCGAGACGGAGGGCTCGGTGGAGTTCCGCGCGCACTACCGCGAGGGACGGCACACCGGCTCGCTGCACGAGAACAGCGGCTTCGCCCGCGAGGGCGGGGCCTGGGTCTACGTCGGCCCCCTCTCCCCCGTCGACTTCGACTGACGGCGGGCGCCGGTCAGGGCGGACTCCAGACGGGTGCGGTACCAGTGGACCTCGTCCGGGGGCCCGGCCCGCAGCAGCCCCTCCGCCACCGCTGCGGCGGCCGGGACCTGCGGATGCCCGTACGGCGGGGGCGGGGCGAGCGCGGCCAGGACGATCCGCTCCGCCGGGTCGGGCACGGCCTCGCGCAGCTCGTCCTCGGGGAGCGGGCAGGCCAGTACGGCCGCGCGCGCCCACGGGTCGGCGGTGCGTCTCAGCAGGAGCCCCACATGCCGCCCGCGCCAGGTGCGCGGGCGCAGGTCTCCCTTGGCCGAGAGCAGTTCCCGGTCCTCGGCGGACGCCGTCCCGCGCAGCATCCCCGGCTCCCGCTCGGCGAACTCGCGCAGCTCCGCTGCCAGGTAGAGCCACACGACGGCCCGGTAGCGGTTGATGCGGTAGCCGATCGGGGTGAGGTGCCCGCAGCGCGCGAGCCGGGTGAACCGGCTCGGGCCGACGCCCAGCACCTCGGCCGCCGCCTGGGCTCCGGCCACCGTCTCGACCTGCCGGCGCAGCGCGTCCGGCGGGCCGGTGGCCGCGGCCCGCACCCGCTCGATCTCCGTCCGCGCGAAACGTGCGGCCCCGCCCGCCGCCGCCGGCGGACCGGCCCGTACGATCCCCAGCTGCACGGCCCGCGCGAACTCGCCCCGGGTCAGGCCCAGTTCTCCGGCGGCCTGCGCACTGCCGACGAGCGCCTGCGCTGCGCCCCCGGCCCGAACGGCTGCCCCGTCCCCCTCGCACGCGGCCGTGCCCCTCGGCGGCGCGGTCATCATCTGCGTCATCACGGTCCTCCCCCACGAGCACTGATCACTCTGTGTGAAGACCGTAACCGGGTGCGACGACATCCCGCGAGGCCTGTGGACAACCACCCCGCACCCCGCCCGCCGCGCCTGCGGTCAGCCGCCGGTGATGCGCCGCTCCGCGACGCCCAGGTGCTCGCCCACCCGGTTGACCAGCAACGTCATCTCGTAGGCGACCTGGCCGATGTCCGCCTCGGCCGCGCTCAGCACGCACAGCGAACTGCCCGCTCCCGCGGCCATGACGAAGAGCGCCCCGTCGTCGTACTCGACCATCGTCTGGCGGACCTCTCCGGCCCTGAAGTGCCGACCGGAACCCTTCGCCAGGCTCTGCAGGCCGGCCGCCACGGCCGCCAGGTGTTCGGCGTCCTCCCTCGGCAGCCCCGCGCTCGCCCCCGTCACCAGGCCGTCATTGGACAGCACCACAGCGTGCCGCACCTGCGGGACCCTGCGTGTCAGGTCGTCCAGCAGCCAGTCCAGTCGCTTGTCCAGTGCCATTCCCGGCCCCTCCCCGTCGACGTGGCCCGCTCGGCCGCGCCCCACCCCGCGTAGTCGTGCCGCAAGCCTTCCCCACCAGTGCCTTTCCGGCAAGGAGGATGTGCCCATGGCGAAGAAGATGACTCAAGAGGAATGGCGGGCCTTCGTGTCCCGCTCCACCCGCACCGGAAAGCTCTGCACCGTGCGCGAGGACGGGAGTCCGCACGTCGCTCCCATCTGGTTCGTACTCGACGGCGACTGCTTCGTCTTCAACACCGGCAAGGACACCGTCAAGGGCCGCAATCTGGCCAGGGACGGCCGTGTCGCGCTCTGCGTGGACGACGACCGGCCGCCCTTCTCCTATGTCGTCCTCCAGGGCCGCGCCGAGATCAGCGGATACGCCGACGACGCGGACGGGATGCTCACCTGGGCGACCCGTATCGCCGCCCGCTACATGGGCGAGGAGCAGGCCGAGGCGTTCGGCCGCCGCAATGCCGTCCCGAGCGAACTCCTGGTCCGCGTCCCCATCGACAAGGTGACCGCCTTCGCCGGAGTGTCCGACTGATCCAGCGGCCCGGCCCGGCCCGCTCACGCGGGACCGGCCTGGGGTCCCACCGAGTCGAGCAGCCGGGCGGTGTGCACCCGCCCGGCATACTCGACCAGCCTGATCAGCACTTCCTTGCCCGAGTCCTTGTCCCGGGCGTCGCACAGCACCACCGGGGTGCCCTGTTCCAGGTCCAGCGCGCGCGAGACGTCGTGCGCCCCGTAACGCCGCGCCTCCGTGAAGCAGTTGACGGCGACCACGAACGGGATGCGCCGGTGCTCGAAGTAGTCCACCGCCGGGAAGCAGTCCTCCAGCCGCCGGGTGTCGGCGAGCACGACCGCGCCGAGCGCTCCCTGGGACAGCTCGTCCCACAGGAACCAGAAGCGGTCCTGTCCCGGAGTGCCGAAGAGGTAGAGGGACAGCCCGGAGCGAATGGTGATCCGCCCGAAGTCCATGGCCACGGTCGTGGTCGTCTTCTGGGCCACACCCCCCGTGTCGTCGACCAGTTCGCCCGCCTCGCTCAGCTGCTCCTCCGTGCGCAGCGGCCGGATCTCGCTCACCGCGCCGACGAGCGTGGTCTTGCCGACCCCGAAGCCGCCCGCCACGAGGATCTTCAGGGCGAGCGCGGCCAGTTCGCCGTCGTCCTCCCCCGCCCCGGGGTCCGCGTCGGGGCCCGGCCCCGGGGCCGGGTCCCGCTCCACGTCCACGTCCGCCTCCGCGCCCGTACCCGGGTACGGGGCCGGTGCGTCTCCGGCCGGCCCGTCCGGTCCGGACGTCCCGAAGGGGCCCGACGTCCCGGAGGGTCGGCTGTCTCGGTGTCCCATCACAACGCTCGCAATCCCTCGATGACTTCACGCAGAATCCGCTCGTCCGGCAGCTGAGCGGGCGGTACCGGGCGGCTGACCGTGACGTACCCGCCCTCCAGCAGGTCCCCGAGGAGCACCCGGACGACTCCCACGGGCAGGTCGGCGTCGGCGGCGAGTTCGGCCACCGACTGGGTCTCGGACCGGCAGAGCTCCAGCAGTGCCCGGTGCTCGGGGCCGAGCAGCGACTCGGCCCCCTCGTCCGCGCCGCCGTCCGGATCCACCGCGACCAGGGCGATCAGGTCGAAGCGGACCCCGTGGGGTCCCGGCCGGGTACGCCCCCCGGTCATGGCGTAGGGGCGGACGAGCGGACCCGCGTCGGCGTCGTACCACTGGCCGTTCATGTGCCGGACCGCCGCCCTCAGCCGGCGGCCGGCGGCTGCGCCGCGAACCGCGGCGGGGTGTAGAGGTGCTCGCCGACCCGCTTCACCAGGCGGGCCATCTCGTAGGCGACGAGGCCGAGGTCGGCGCCGCCGGCGCTGAGGACGGCCAGGCAGGAGCCGTCCCCGGCGGCCGCGACGACGAGGAAGCCCTCGTCCATCTCGACCATCGTCTGGCGCACGCCCCCGACGTGGAAGTGCCGGCCCGCGCCCTTGGCCAGGCTGTGGAAGCCGGAGGCCACGGCCGCGAGGTGCTCGGCGTCCTCCCGGCTGAGCGCGCTGGAGGCGCCGACCGCCAGGCCGTCGTTGGAGAGGACCACGGCGTGCCGGACCTCGACGACCCGGTGGACCAGGTCGTCCAGGAGCCAGTCGAGTTCGCCCGACCGACGGCTGCCGTCGTACCCGGTCCTCTGGTGCTCGATCATCACACTTCTCCTTCACTGCCTGCGTGGGGGGAGTTGTCCTCGGCTCCGCGGGCCCATCCGGCCCGGTAGGCCGCCATCCGGTCCCTGGCCTGCTCCGGGCTGCGTCCCGGCGGGTCCTCGGGAAGCCGGACGCCGCCGGAATCCGGGGCGGGGGCCTCCCGCAACTGCGGGACGAGGCTGGCCTGGCGCACCCGGCGCGGCAGTTCCGTCACGGAGCCCGAGGGGGGTGCTGCGGCCTCCGTACGGCTGCCCGCGCCACCGGTGGTGCGCGGCCGGAGCGCGGAGACCGGCGCCGGGCTCGGGTCCCCCGCCGCGGCGGGGGCCCGGCCCCCGGTCGGGCCCCCGCGCGGGCCCCCGGTCGGCTCGGCGTCCCGTACGAGGCCCGGTCCGCGCGGCTCGTCGCGTACGGCTGCCGGTCGACGCGGTTCGTCGCGGAGCACGGTCACGGCGGGCGGCTGCTGTGGCGCCTCCCCCGCTTCCCGGGCCGGCGCGGCACTACGGGCGCGGGCGGCGGCACGGGCAGGGGCCGGCCCGGCTGCGGCCGGCCGCTCCTCCCGGCGTCCGGGTCCCTGGCCGACCTCGGGGTGGTCCGCGTCGGAGTGGTCCGCGGCCCCGTCCGCCCCGGTGACGGCGCCCTGGAGCAGGGAGGTGGGCAGCAGCACCACGGCGGTGGTGCCGCCGTAGGGCGAGGGGCGCAGGTGCACCTTCACCCCGTGGCGGGCCGCGAGACGGCTGACCACGAAGAGGCCGAGCCGGTCGCTGTCGAAGAGGTCGAGGTCCTCGGACTGCTCGATGCGCCGGTTGGCGTCGCTCAGGGCCTCGCGGCCCATGCCCAGGCCGCGGTCCTCGACCTCCAGGACGTAACCCGTGCCGACCGGCTCACCGCTCACCCGGACCTTGGTGTGGGGAGGGGAGAACTGGGCCGCGTTCTCGATGAGTTCGGCGAGGAGGTGGGTGAGGTCGGCGACGGCCCCGCCGGTGACCGCGGCCTCGGCGAGCCGGCGTACCTCGACCCGCGGGTAGTCCTCGATCTCCGACACGGCGGCCCGGACCACGTTGGTGAGCGGGACCGGCATCCGCCAGGCCCGGCCGGGGGCCGCCCCGGAGAGGATGATCAGGCTCTCCGCGTGCCGGCGCATCCGGGTGGTGAGGTGGTCGAGGCGGAAGAGGTCGCCGAGCTCGTTCGGGTCGTCGGCACGCCGCTCCATGGAGTCGAGCAGGGTCAGCTGCCGGTGCGCGAGGACCTGACTGCGGCGGGCGAGGTTGACGAAGACCCCGGAGACCCCGCTGGCGAGTTCCGCCCGCTCGACCGCGGCGCTGAGCGCCGCCCGGTGCACCGTGCCCAGCGCCTCGCCGACCTGGGTGATCTCGTCGTCGGCCGGCGGGCCGGCCGGTGTCTCGGCGGCGACGTCGATCTCCTCGCCGGCGCGCAGCCGCTCCATCGCGTCCGGGAGTTTGCGGTGGGCGATCTCCAGCGCGGTGTTGCGCAGCGAGACCAGCTCGACGACCAGCACGCGGCCGATCCGGACGGAGATGACGAGGGAGGCGGCGACGGCCGCCAGGCCCAGCAGCACGGCGGCTCCCGCCGCGGTGAACGCCCCTTCGGCGACGGGGTCGGCGCGGTCCGCGGCCGCGGCGTGCGCGGCCTCCGCGATCTCCCGCATCGAAGCGCTGATGCCGCTGTGGGCGGCCTCCCATCCGGCGGGCGCACCACGCGCGTCCCGGGAGGTGCCGGCGGCCAGCGCCCGGTCCTCGGCGCCGGTGAGGTCGGCGTACGCGGCGCTCTTGGCGACGGACTGCCAGGCGTCCTGCTGGGCGGCGGGCAGGTCGCGCGCCGCGGCATCGGTGATCGCGCGGCGGGACTCCACGGCGCCGGTCAGCTGCCGGAGCGTTTCGGCGCTGCGCTGGCCCGGTAGCGCGAGCAGTGCGTCCTCGCGCGACAGCAGTTCCGCAGCGCGGGCGAATTCGAGCAGCACCCGCGCGTCGGCCCCGAGTTCGGCGTGCTCGCCGCCGGACAGGGAGCCGTTCACGGCGAATGCCGCGTCGACCACCCGGGTGTAGATCGCGAAGGCGGCCTCGGGGGTGGCGCGGCGGTCGGTGATGTCCTTGCGGGCCGACACCAGCCCCTCGGCGGCCACGACGAACGCGTCCAGGCGGACCCCGATGTCCGAGCCGTAGTCGCCGGAGTCGGCGACGGTGTGGCGGTCGCCGAGCCTCAGGCTGCGGACGGCGCCGTCGGTACGGCGGGCCTGCTGGCCGAGGGCGCCCGGGTCGGCGGCGGGGTCGGCCAGCAGGCGGACGGCGGCGCGCCGTTCGGCCTGCAGCTCGGCGACGGCGGCGGCGACGGGGGCCCGTATCTCGGCGTCGGCCTGCCGGACGCGGTCCAGCCAGGCCATGTCCTGGGCGGTGGTGACGGTGGCGAAGGCCCAGAGCGCGAGGAGCGAGACCACCGGGACCATGAGCAGGGAGACGATCTTCGCCCGGACGGTGGCGGGGCGCAGGCGCAGCCGGGGGCGGCGCTGCCCGAGCGGTGCGGCCGAGCCGGTGGGGCGGGTGTCGTCCGGCCGGCTCGACCGCCGGCGGGCCGGGTCCTGCGCCGGTTCCTCGGCCGGAGGCCCGGCATGGGCCCGGCGGCCGCGTGGCGGTGGCGCGGGCAGCCGCGAAGCCGCTGGTTCCGGTCTTCTGCGGGGTGTACGCATGGGCTCCTCGTTCCGGGCGTTGCCTACGGTGCGGTCGGTCGACGCTCCGGTCGGGGCCGACGGGTCTACGGGGTGGACGGTCGTGCGGGGGTGGCCGGTCGAGGGGATCGAGGGCCGTACGGGGTGGGGGCCCGCGGACGGTCGTGCGGCCGACGGACCGGCGGCGGTGGAGCGGGCGGGCGCGACGGGAGCGGCGCACGGCCGCCGCACGACCGGCCACGGCAGCGGTGGGCTCAGTGCGCGGCAGCGGTGTGCTCCCCCAGGTGCCGGGCGGAGGCGGAGGCGGCGCGCTCGTCGGCGGTCGGGGAGAGCGCGACGAAGGCGGCGGTGATGAACAGGTAGGAGCCCAGTCCGACGGCCAGCGGGAAGATGAACTGCATCGCGGTGGCCCCGGGCAGCGCCGCGTCCGACGGGCTGACGCCGACCTCGACGGCCGTCATCCCCGTGTAGTGCATGCTGCTGACGGCCGCGCCCATGACGAGGGAGGCGGCGGCCACGGCCAGCGGCGACTTGATGTGGAGCGCGGCCCAGAGGGCGGCGGTGGCGGCGACCACGGCGATGACGACGGAGAGGCCGACGAGGAGCGGGTCGTAGGAGACCTCGCCGTGCAGGCGCAGGGCCGCCATGCCCAGGTAGTGCATGCTGGCGACACCGAGGCCGGTGGTGAGGCCGCCCAGGACGAGGGCGCGCCCGCGCGCCCTGCCGTAGCCGACGGCGAAGACTCCGGCGCCGACGACCAGCACGGCGACGAGCAGGCTCGCGATGGTGAGCGGCACGTCGTAGCGGATCTCCGTACCGGTGGCCTCGAAGCCGAGCATGGCGACGAAGTGCATGGTCCAGATGCCGGTTCCGATGGCGGAGGCCGCGGTGAGGAGCCAGTTGCGGCGGACGGCTCCGGCCGCGGCGAGCGCACGGACGGTGCAGCGCAGCCCGAGGGCGGCGCCGATCGATGCCATCACGTATGACAGCACGGGTGTCAGCCAGCCGTAAGCGGCGTGGTCCAGATGTCCCAGGTGTCCCATGGCCACGGGACGCTAGTCCGGGTGAGGGCGCGAACAGGGGGCGCATTTCGAAAGCAGCTGTAAGTGCTGAAATATGACAGAGCTACGTTCACCTTCGATCACCCCGGGCGTCACCTTGCGCACCGGCCCCGGACACCCGGGCGTGCGGCTGCGGGGGACGGCCGTGGGGGATCATGGGCCCATGAGCGAAGACCACACGCACGTGCAGGAGTTCTTCGAGGCGCGCGCCGAGGCCTGGGACCGCAAGTTCCCGGAGGACGGGCCCGCCTTCGCCGCGGCGGTGGCCGAGTGCGGGCTCCGGCCCGGGGACCGCGTGCTCGACGCGGGCTGCGGCACCGGGCGGGCGCTGGGTGCGCTGCGGGCCGCAGTCGGGCCCGCCGGGACCGTGCTCGGCGTGGACCTGACCCCGCAGATGCTGGCCGCGGCGCGGCGGGCCGGGCGGGCTGCCGACGGTGCGCTGCTGCTCGCGGACGTGGCCCGGCTGCCGCTGCGAAGTGAGGTCCTGGACGCCGTGTTCGCCGCCGGGCTCATCGCGCACCTGCCCGATCCGGCGGCCAACCTGCGCGAACTGGCGCGGGTGGTCCGCCCCGGGGGCCGGCTCGCGCTCTTCCACCCGATCGGGCGGGCGGCGCTCGCCGCGCGCCAGGGCCGCGAGTTGTCCCGGGAGGACCTGCGGGCCGAGCACCACCTCGGTCCGCTGCTGTCCGCCGCGGGCTGGGAGCTGACCTCGTACGCCGATGAGGACCACCGGTTCCTGGCCCTGGCCGCGCGCCGCCCCTGACCGCACCGCCGCACCGGGCCGCCCGGCACGACAGACAGTCGTACGTCGCCTCCCCGGCCGGTGACCGCGGAGGTGCCCGGGGTCAGGCGGGAGGCTGGGCCTCGGCTCCGGCGGGCCGGCGGGGATGCGGCAGGGGGCAGCCGCCCGAGCCGGGCTGGGGAAACGTGCCGAGCTCGCCCACGTCGTAGCCGTCGGGGTAGCCCTTGATCTCCGGGTTCTGGCGGGCGTAGTGCGGGGCTCTGCGCGGGGGCAGCAGCCGGACCGCGCGGCCCCGCAGGCGCAGGGCCCCCCGCACCAGCCTGCGGAGCCCGGGGTGCGGGGCTCCGTACCGGAAGGCGTCGATCAGCGCGTCGTCGAGGAGGGCAAGCCCCGCGCGGCGCACGGCGGGCGCGAGCGGCGCCGGGTACCACGAGGCCATCAGGTCGAGGGTGGCGTCGGCGACCTTGCGGCCGCCCTCGTCCCAGCCGAAGTGGGCCTTCTCGTAGGCGTCGAGGGTGGCCTCGAACTCCTCGTAGGAGCTGGGGATGTCCGCGATGCCCATGTGCCGGCCGAGGGTGGCGTAGTAGTTCGCACTGGCCCGCCGCTCGTGGTGGGTCATCGGGCGCCAGCCGTAGGCGTCCAGCCAGCGGGCCGGAATCACCACGAACGTGCACAGGACGTACCGCATGTCGTCGTTGGAGATGGCGTAGCTGCGGTGCATCTGGTTGACGCGGCGGATCGCCGTGCGCGCGGTGTCGCTGTCGAAGCCGTGCTCGACGACGGCGTCGAGGAGCAGCGCCGTGTCGTCGTAGCGCTTCTGGGTGCGCTCGGTGAACTCGGCCGTCTCGGCCAGCAGGCCGCCGATGCTCGGGACGGCGTACGTCCGGAACAGCGCGAGTTCCAGGGCGCGGGTGAAGTCCCAGGGGAACTCGTGGGTGGCGGTGAGCCGGTAGATGGCGAGGAAGTCCTGGTCGGGGTCGAGCCGGAGGATCTCCTTCAGCCGGTCGTAACGCTGCACCGGGTGTCCCTTTCTGTGGCGGGCCCCCAACTCTACGTGCAGGTGGTGGGCTTGGAAATCGTGTCCCGCAGGCTCTCGACGCGCGGGTTACCGAGTAGTTAAGGTGCGCCGACGAGAGAGCAGGTGGGAGGCCAGGTGTCCGACGACGAGGGTGGCGGCTCGCTGTACGTGCTGACCGCCGTACTCCTGACCCCCGCGCAGTTCCCCAGTTTTCTGGGCGACGACTTCCCCGAGGCCTGCGCCCTGCTGGGCGTGGCGCCCACCGGGGAGGGGTACGGGCTGGTGCTGGGCCAGGACGAGGAGGGCGCCCGCTGGACCGTCGTCGTCGACGACGTGTCCCTGGTGGCCGCCGCGATCGCCTCGTGGGACTGCGGCATGGAGTACGACCTGTCGCCCGACGAGCGGACGATCGTGGTGTCGCTGGCGGGCTGGCCGGTGGAGCTGTCGGTCGCCGCTCCGGGGGTCCCCGAGCCGCACGATCCGGAGCAGGGCGCGGACGGTACGGGGCGGGTGCCGCTGGCGCCGCCCTCGGCGGAAGCCTGGGGTCCGGTGCAGCGGCGGCTGGGCGCGGACCAGATCGCCCGGGAGTGGGCCGATTGGCGCGAGCGCGTGGCGACGGACGGCGGGGCCGCGGCGGCGGCGCACCCCGGGCTCGCGCGTGCGCTGGAGGAGGCACTGGAGTACACCCGGACCCCGCCGCCGCCCGGCCGGGTACGGTCCACGTTCGCCGGTGAGGAGGCCCGGACGCTGCGCGTGGACGGCCCCGGCTGGTCGTTGGTGGCCCGGACCGGCGAGGCGGCCTTCGTCCTGCTGGACGAGGAGCCGGGCGAGGTACTGACGGTCCCCCGCGCGGGGGACCCCGACCTGCCGGACCTGCTGGCGGCGCTCGACCGCGTGGCGGTCCGCCCGGCGTGACCTCCGGCCGGACCGGGGCCGGGGGGCAGGGGCAGGGGCAGGGGCAGGGAAGAACAGCGGCGTGCAGACGAACGGCGTCTGCGCGTACGCGGACACGAGGGGGACGTGGTGGTGGAGTCGGAGCCGGTGGGTGTGGTCGTGGGTGGTCGCGCCGAGGTCGTGGACGACGACTGGGGGCCGGAGACTGCGGTGATCCGCCTGGACGGCGAACGCTTCGGTCCGGAAGCCCTCTATGGACTGGAGGACTTCTCGCACGTAGAGGTCGTCTACCACTTCGACCGGGTCCCTGTGGAGAAGATCGAGACGGGCGCGCGGCACCCGCGGAACAACCCGGACTGGCCGCTGGTCGGCATCTTCGCGCAGCGCGGCAAGAACCGGCCCAACCGGCTGGGTGTCTCACGGTGCCGGGTGATCGGGGTGGACGGACTGGAGGTCCACGTGGAGGGGCTCGACGCCGTCGACGGCACACCCGTGCTCGATCTGAAGCCGTACATGGTCGAATTCGGGCCACGCGGTGAACTGCGGCAGCCGGAGTGGGCGGCCACCCTCATGAATGGCTATTACTGATAGGCCTGTTGGCCGGAATCCTCTATTACCGTCGGTAGTTAAACGCTTCAACCAAACGGAACCGGCCAGGGCGACCGAAAATCGCTCTGGATCCCCTTCCTCCGGAATGATCGAATCGGCCAGTCACACGGCTCAAAGGGTGCGCACCTCACCCCCACGCTCATTCCAGATGGAGGCCACTCTTGAATTCCATGTCGTACCTGGACCTGCACCGCCGCGTCGCGCGCGACATCGACGCGGAGATCGAGACGGCCCTGGGGCGGCTCGGCCCGGTCGCGGCGACCACGAAGAACTCCGTCGCCAAGCTCTTGGAGCAGCGCAAACTGAGACATCCCCTGTCCGTGCTCCCGCTGCTCACGCACGCCATAGAGACGGGGCGTCCCGGGCCGGCCGTCCCCCTGTCCGCCGTCCACCTGCTGTGGTGGACGTCCGCGTGCTACCTGGACGACCTGGCGGACGCCGATGGGGCGTCGATCTGCGGCGAGCTCACCGAGGACGAAGCGCTGCTCGCCGCCGTCATCACCGGAAATGCACTGCCCATCCAGATCATCCTGGCGCAGGATCTCCCGGAGGCGGCGCGCGCCGCCCTGATAACCGAGATTCTGAACGGCTGGATCATAGGTGTCGACGGCCAGATAGACGACATGCGCGGGGACATCTGCAGCGCCTCACGCAAGTCCGTGGTGGAGACGTACCGCGGCAAGTCCGGCGCCCCCTTCGGCATGATCACGGCAATGGCCGCCATCTTCTCCGGCGCGGCGGACGAAAAGGTCGAGCTGTGGCGTGAATTCGGCTACGTCTTCGGAATCCTCTGGCAGCTCTTCAACGACCAGGAGGACATCCTGTCGGGGCGGGACGAGGACCTGCTCAACGGTACGGTGACCTATCTGCTCGCCTCCGTCCTGGAGGACGCTTCCCCCCTTTCCCGCGACCGCATCCTGGGCCTCTGCGCCGACGCCGGCCGGTCGCACCAGGCCCGCAGCGAACTCGCGAGCCTCCTGCGGACGCCCCTCGCCCTCGACCGCTACCGGGCGGAGATCGACGCGTTCCGCGCGGAGGCGTACCGGATCCTGGACGAACTGGGCGGCGACGCGGCCTATCAGCCGGTGCTCCGCGGTCTGGTGGACCACGCGTCCCAGATGCTGCTCGAAGCCGAACTCCCCCCGGTCGTCGTGAGCGGCGCGGCCTGAGCGCCCCACCCCGCTCCGCGGCCACGCCCGCCGGGCTCCGCACGCCACTCGGAGCCCGGCCGACGCCGGGCACGGGGGCACCGGGCCCGGCGCCGCGCCGTCAGCGGCCTATCTGCTTCCGGGACAGGCCCCGCACCCGGCGCCGCTGGGAGGAGTCCAGCAGCAGGTAGGCCGCAGCCGGCACCCCGACCAGGACCAGCAGACCCGCCCAGAAACCCACGGCCCAGAACAACACGATGGCTGCCACGACTCCGGCAACCGCGACCTTTCCGCTGTTGGACACTGCGGACACCTCCTTGTGCCGTCGACCACTACCCCCTCAACGCGCCGCCCCGACCACGCGTTCCCGCCCGTCCCGCGGGCTGCAGCGGGGTGCGGCACAGGCTCCGGTACCGGGCCGGGTCCGGGCCCGCCGGACCGCGGCGGGCCTGCCGCGGCGCGGCCACGCGGCGACGGTGGCGCCCCCGGCCCCGCGGCACCGCAGGAGGCCGACACGGGCGGCCGGGATCGTCGGGACGCCTCGGTAGGGTGATCGCCTACCGTACGGAGTGAGGCTGTGATGAGCGAACCGACCAAGCCCGAGGTCGAGGTTCCGGAGGGGGATGCTCCGCAGGAGCTGGTGGTCCGGGACCTCGTCGTCGGGGACGGCGCCGAGGCGAAGCCGGGGCGGGTGGTCCGGGTCCACTACGTCGGGGTCACCTTCGAGTCCGGTGAGGAGTTCGACGCGTCCTGGGACCGCGGCGAGCCGTTCAAGTTCGCCGTCGGGGGCGGCCGGGTCATCAAGGGCTGGGACCGGGGCATCAGGGGGATGCGGGTCGGCGGCCGGCGCGAGATCGTCGTTCCCCCGCGCCTCGGCTACGGCAAGCAGTCCCCGTCGCCGCTGATCCCGGCGGGTTCCACGCTGGTCTTCGTCGTGGACCTGCTGTCCGTGGTGTGACGGGGACGTACACGTTGCGGACGGCTCGGCCGCCCGGGGGAAGTACCCGATCTGTCCTCCTCGACCTGATGCTGCCCGGGATCGACGGGCCGGAGGGTGTTCCGGCGCTGGCAGGACGGGCAGGCCGCGGCCGTCCCGACCGCTTGGTCGACGAGCACCGACCCGCCTACCGGCCGGTACCCCGATGGTCGGGGCCACGCCGCCCGCGGCAAGCCGACCAACCGCATCGGCGTTGCCCTCCAGGTCCCGGTCCCCTCGGTCGCGCTGCGCCACGGCTGGCGTGGCCCCCTGGTGCGGCACTGTGCGGGGCACGCGCCCCATCCCGCCTACCAGCCGCCTGTCAGGGTGCGGGCCGCACCGAAGGTGGTGTCGCCCCGGCCCGACCAGGCCTTCAGTGTGCCGGTCGCGTTGTCCCGCGCGAGGATGTCCGCCTTGCCGTCGCCGTCGATGTCACCGGCCGCGGTGGTCTGCGAGAAGCTCCAGCCGCCCGTGACGTTGACCGGGGAGTTGAAGTAGCCGCCCGCGTTGTGGGTCCACATCTTGAGCGAGTTGGTGGCGGTGTCGCGGGCGATGATGTCGGCCCGGCCGTCGTCGTTGAAGTCGGCTGCGGCGGTCTGGGTGAAGTTCCAGCCGGCGGTGAGCTGGGCTGCGGCGCCGAAGGTGCCGTCGCCGCGGCCGGCCCAGATCTTGAGGTTGCCGTCACCGTCGCGGGCGATCAGGTCGGTCTTGCCGTTGCCGTCGAAGTCGGCTGCGGCGGTCTGGGTGAAGCTCCAGCCGCCGGTCACGTTGGTGGGCGTGGCGAAGGTGCCGTCCCCTCGGCCCACCCACAGGCGGAGCGTGTTCTGGGGGACGTCCGCGTCGGCGGGCCCTTCGTAGCGGGCCATGATGTCGGCTTTGCCGTCACCGGTGAAGTCTCCGGCGACGGTCTGCGAGTAGTTCTGCCAGCCGTCGGTGAGGTCCTTCGCGGCGGAGAAGGTGCCGTCGCCCTTTCCGAGCCACATCTTCAGGGTGCCCGTGGGGTCGTGTCGGGCCAGGAGGTCGGAGATCGAGTCGCCGTTGAAGTCGGCGGTGGTGGTCTCCCCCATGGGGAGCGACGCTCGAGGCGTCCGGTCGGTCATCGTGCGGCCGAGGAGTTCCGTGCCGGCGTCGTTGAAGTGGAGTTTGTCGGTGCTCGCGAGCGTGGGCCGGAGGGCGTAGGGGTTGTCGAGGTCCTTGGTGACGACGTCGAAGTCGATGTAGTCGTCGATGTCGCCCGAGGTGCGGATGTAGTTGTTCACCGCTTGCCGGACGGCCTCACGGACGCGGAAGGTCGAGGAACCGGGGGCGTAGCCGGAGAAGCGGACGCCGCGGGCGCGCGCCTGGTCCGCGATCGTACGGATGGCGTTCGTGACCGTGGCCGCCGACGCACCGTCGAGGATGTCGTTGACGCCCTCGTAGAGGACGACCTCGCGGACGTTGGGCTGGGCGAGGACGTCGCGGTCGAGGCGGGTGACCGCGCTGGGTCCTTGGCCGGCCGCGATGTCCCGGGCGATCCGGTTTCCGCTGATGCCCGCGTTGAGGACACCGGGGGGCGAGGGCGCGTCGTTGAGCAGTGAGGCGTAGAAGTCCGGCCAGCGCCGGTTGGTGTTCGCGGTGCTGTGTCCGCCGTCGGTCTGGGAGTCGCCGATGGCGACGACGGTTCCCCGGGAGCCCGTGGTGGCGACGTCGACACCACTGACCAGGCTCCAGAAGGACAGCTGCTTGGAGAAGTCGGCGCCGCTCGTGTCGGCCGACTGGTCTCCGGCGAGCCGGGCAGTGGTGTACGAGGTGGCCAGGGCGTACGGGTGCTGCGGCGCCGTCTTCACCGTGCCGGGCAGGTGGTAGCTGACCAGCAGGTTCTTCCCCGCCGTCACGGACAGGGCGACCGGGTCGCTGAAGACCTCGCCACCCGCCGGGAGCGTCGTCTGCTGGCTGCCGCCGAACGTCACGGTGACCGGGGTCTGCGTGGCGCTCGCCCCGCTCGCCTGGCCGGCGACGGTGACGTGGCCGAGCTTGACGGGGTCGCCGGAGAAGGTGTTGGCGAACCGCAGCCGGATGGTGCTGCCGCTGGTGTGCGGGTTGACGACCATGCGGAAGGTCTGGTTCGTCCAGTCGGGGTAGTCGGCTCCCATCGAGGTGGATCCGGCGTGGCCGAAGGACGTGGCCCAACTTCCGGTCCAGGAGGCTCCGCCGGGCGCGGCCGGCGTGCTGCGGACCGCCGCGGAGAAGACGTGGAGGCGCTTTCCGTCGGCGGGGGCGGCGGGCAGGGTGACCGCGGCGACCGTCTTGCCCGCTGTGATGGGGACGGTGACCGCGAACAGTTTCACCGGTGTGGTGCCGCGCGCCGAGCGGTCGAGGACGACGGCCGCTGCGACCGGGTTTCCGGCCTCCCAGTCCCCGACGCTGTCGAGCGAGTACGCCGTGGTGCTGCCGTCGCTGTAGTGCACCGTGCCGGATCCGGTCACTGCGCCGCCGGTGGCCGTGACGAGGAATCCGAGCGCGTTGCCGGAACCGGACACGGGCACCCGCTGGCCGTCGGCGACGATGTTGTCGGGCTGGCCGGGGGCCACGTCGGGCCGGGTGTAGGTGGTGCCGTTGATCGTGACGCGGGCTCCCTGGGTCCACCCGGCGGCGTTCAGCGCTTCGGCGGACAGGCTGTCGCCGTTGCCGTCGAGGTTCGCGGCGCCCGGGTTGGCCTGTGGAGCGATTCCGGTGTTGTTGAAGGCGCTGGCGAAGGTGGGGTGGACGGTTACGGCGGCGGCACTCGCGTGGGTCGCGGCGAGCCCGGTGGTTGCCAACCCGAGAACGAGGGCGGTCGCCACGACTCTCGTCCTGGTGGACCCGGAGGTGGGGCGTGACATGGTAGGGCTGCCTTCCTGGCTTGGTCGGTGTCGGAGAGTGGTGCCGTTGGTGCGGTGGTTACCAGCCGGCGGTGAGCTTGGCGGGGCTGCCGAAGGTGGTGTCGCCGCGGCCGGCCCAGATGGTGAGGTCGCCGGTGGAGTCGTTGCGGG